>NZ_JAGDDV010000002.1:0-1461077 GCF_040148675.1 Marinobacter sp. NFXS11
ACGTGATGGATCATTCCGCCGGTTATCACGCAGTGGTCGCCCTGCTGGCCGCACTGCATCAAAAGCGCCGGAGCGGGGAAGGCCAGTACATCGACCTGGCCGCCCGTGACGTTGCCTCCGCGATGATTGGCGATGCCCTGTTGATGGCCAGCCTGGGGCAGGAGCCGGTTCGCCCCGGCAACGATGATCTGATGATGTCGCCCCACGGAGTCTACCCCACGTCAACTACCGATCGCTGGCTCACCATTGCGGTTCGGGACGACCGGGAATGGCGAGCGCTGGTGGGTGTGATTGGCACGCCGTCAGCGGCCGACGATCCACGTTTTGCCAGGGCCGAGGCGCGCCTGAAAAACCGGAAACTGGTCAACGAACTGGTCACCGACTGGCTCAGGGGGAAAGGTGCAGAGCCCACCGCTGAGCAATTACAGAATGCGGGCATATGTGCCCATGTCTCCTGGAACACTCAGGAGATCGCAGAGTGTCCTCACCTGCTCCAGCGAGGGGCGCTTACAACGGTTAACGACCCGAGTAATCCTGAGAGGCTTGCGGTCGGGACCCCCGCACGCTTCAGTGGAACCCCGGATGTCGGAATTCGCAGAGGCACCCCGGACCTGGGGCAGGATGAGGATTATGTCTTCGGAGAATTGCTTGGGCTGAACTCCGCACAGAGACAAGATCTGGAACAACGCGAAATTATATTCTGAATTCTCACAAACCACTAAAGCGTTAAAAGGAAGAGAAAAATGAGCAACTCAATCTATCTCGTACTCGACATGATGAACGACCTGGTTCATGAAGACGGCGTGAGCAGTAAAGGTCCCTATGGGGAACAGGTGCGCTCCAGAAACATTGTCGAGAACACTCGAATCGCGATTGAAAAGGCCCGTGCCGCTGGCATTCCGGTGGGGTTTGTTCGTGTTGGCTTTTCGCCTGATTACCGCGAGTGCCCGCCAAACTCACCGATCTTCAATAAGGCAAGGGACAACAACATTTTCAAACTTGGCGAATGGGGTACTGAGACCCATCCTGCCTTGGGCCAGACTTCCGAGGACATCGATGTCGTTAAACACCGTGTCAGTCCTTTTTACTCAACAACTCTTGAAGCGGTGCTCAGCGCAAAAGGTATAACCCGAATCTACTGTTCAGGCATTTCCACGAACGCGGTTGTTCAGGCCACTGTCAGGGATGGACATGACCGCGATTTTGAGATGGTTGTGCTGGAGGACTGTTGCTGCGGTACGAGCAAAGAAGAGCACGAAATTGCCATCAAGAGCCTTGAGCGGTTCTGTGCACAAACATCTTCATCCAACGTCGAGTTCAAGTGAGGAAGTATGGAGCGCACAGCCCGTAGCATCTTGTTCGTACCCGGTAGTCGTCCCGATCGATTTGAAAAAGCCCGCAACAGCGGAGCACACCAAATTGCGATTGATCTCGAAGATGCCGTATCTCCTGCAGAAAAAAACGAGGCCAGAGCCGCTACAGCGGCCTGGCTTGGAAAGGGGAACGTGGCTACCGTTCGCATCAATGCTGCCGACACCGAATGGTTCAAGGGCGACCTGGAAATGATGGCTGGCGCCCCTCAGGCGACAGTCATGCTTCCGAAAGCTGATTTCAGATCAGTTAGGGAGACCGCACAGGCACTTCCTGGCCATAAGCTGATTGCGTTGATTGAGACAGTTAAAGGCTTCAAGGAGCTTCGGAGCGTTGCCGAATCAAGCGGTGTTACGCGACTCGCGTTTGGCAGTGTCGATTTCGGAACTGAAACAGGTATTACGGACGAAGGTGATGCCATGACCGCCATAAGGACACAGATCATAATCGAGTCCTGCTTTGCCGGCCTGGAGCCTCCTGTTGACGGTGTAAGCGTGGGTTTCGCAAACCCGGATCAAATGAACAACGATGCAAGACGCTCCCGTCAACTCGGCTTTGGCGGCAAGCTCTGCATCCACCCCAAACAAGTGGCCGCAGTGAATGACGCATTCACCCCGGGAGCTGAAGAGGTTGACTGGGCGAGACGCGTAGTGGCTGCAATGCAGAGCAGCAGCGGCGGCGCAACTACGGTGGACGGAAAAATGGTGGACAAGCCCGTTGTGGTGCAAGCGGAACGTATACTAGCGGATTTTCAGTTCGCCAAAGAAAATGGCTGAGGTTTCTGGCCCGGTCCGACAGTACGTCCGGCCGGGCATTGAAAACGGGTCAGAATTAAGAAACTCGAGGACATCATGAATAAGAACAAAATCACCGAAGGCGTTGCGAACAGCAGAAAATCAATCGGGACGGTCGCTGATTAACGAGACACAGCCCAGCGGCGCTGTTATTTCGCCCCTAAATCTTGGCACCGAGGTTTTCTATGGCATCAATACAACAACAAACAGTTATCCCGAATACAACCGGTAAGACCGGCCTTTCTTTCTGGCTGGAGCTGGTATGTCGGTTTCTGGAAAATGTGCTGATCTTCACTGCGGGCTACATGACCATTGCAGCCATGATCATCACGTTCATCGATGTAATCATGCGCTATGCGCTCAACTCACCAATGAGTTGGGTTTTCGATTTCATTACCATGTACCTGCTTCCAGGCTGCTACTTCCTTGCATTTTCTTACGCGTTACGGACGGGGAATCACCTCAAAGTTGACTACTTCAAGGGTAAGTTTCCGCCTCGGTTTACCAAATTCTGTGTGACCGTTTCAGGGCTACTTGCTACAGCACTCTTTGTCTATGTCACCTACACCTACGCAGTCCGCACCTATTCCGCGTGGGAAGAAAACGAAGTGATATATGGCGCGGTCAACTGGCTGGTGTGGCCTTCCGAATTCATCATTGCCATAAGCTCTTTTACCTTTTCGTTCCGACTGTTCCTCAAAACGCTCGATCAGTTCTTCTCAGAGGGGAGTGAAATCTGATGGTTATCGTATTGCCTTTCTTCATCCTGTTTTTCCTTTTGATGATCGGGATTCCCGTTGCACTCAGTCTCGCGATCTCCGGCGCCATAGGGATCATCCTTTCAAACGGTTTTGACGTGCTGCTTGGAATCCTCTCAGCTTCACCAGGCTCCGCTCTGACAACCTACGAATTGCTCACCGTTCCAATGTTCATTCTTATGGCGGAGTTTATGGGCGTCAGTGGGATTACCAACTCCCTGTTCAGCGCAGTTTCAAAATGGACTCAAAAGATCAACGGTGGCGTGGGCATTGCTGCAGTGATCACAGGGGCAGCATTCGGCGCTATTTCAGGGTCGAGCACAGCCGCTGCCGCAACACTGGGCAAAATAAGCACGCCGGCCATGCTTGCTGAAGGTTACTCACCGAAAATGGCAGGCAGCATTGCGGCCATATCAGGAACGATTGCCATGTTGATTCCTCCAAGTGTGGCTTTGATATTCTATGGCCTCCTGAGCGGCGTCAGCATCGGTGATCTACTGATAGCCGGCATTGTGCCGGGGATCCTGGTTACCCTTACCATTGCTATCACCATCAAATTGCTACTGTTAAAAACGCCTATTAAGAGTTCCGGAGACGATTACACACTGATAGAGAAGATTGCAGCTCTGAAAGTTGCCGGTCCCTTCATACTGCTGTTTGGCATTGTGACTGGTTTGATTTATACCGGGATAGCAACTCCTGTCGAGTCCTCAGCCCTTGGCGCTCTGGGAGCCTTCATTCTCGCACTTAAGTCAGGACGACTGGGAGCAAGCGAGCTAAGGCAGGCTCTGGTAAACACCTGCTGTATCTCCGCCATGATCGGACTCATCATCGTCTGCGCGCATATTTTTGGGTATTTCATTACCATGACCGGGGTCACTCGCAACCTCGTTGGTTACGTTGGTGCGCTCGATGTTTCTCCTTACTTTATCCTGTTTTTCCTGGTGATTCTGTATCTGGTCCTCGGGCTGTTTCTGGACCTCATTTCAATACTAATACTCACCATTCCAGTCGTTCTTCCCGTGGTGACCGCCCTTGGATTCGACCCCATATGGTTTGGCGTCATTGTCATTTTGCTCTCGGAAATTGGGATCGTAACTCCACCTGTAGGGATGAACGTATTTGTAGTGGCAAAGGTTGCAGACATTCCTGTCCGGGATCTATTCGCAGGGGTCATACCCTACATTGCCATGCTTCTCGGTTTGATTGCCCTGCTCATCGCGTTTCCGGAGATTGTTCTTTGGCTTCCATCGACAGCGATGAACTAAATAAATTTCTCAGGACGAGTTCCTACGGCCGCAATGGAATGCATAACCGTCGACGAATGTTTTACTGATTAAATTCACTTGACAAGGGGAGGGATCAAAACGAGCATCACTGTAACAGATCGAGGAATGCATTATGCATTATCGTGCATCAATGGCTATTCAACCGTAGTGATATACACAAATAAAACAATACTGACTCAACTACAAAAGGAATACCGGTATGAAATGCTCAACCAAATACAGCCTGGCTCTTGCAGCAATAATGGTTTCACCTCTCACCGCAGCAGCAGCCGAGGTAGAGCCCCTGACACTGAAGTTCGCTGAGTGGCTTCCCACCACTTCATTTGCAACTGAGTACGGCGCGGCACCTTTTATGGAGAAGGTCGAAGAACTCTCTGGCGGCAAAATAACATTTGAATTCTACCCAGCTGAGCAGCTGGGCAGAGGCTCAGAGTCTTTGACTCTGCTGCAAACTGGCGTTGCAGATATCGCCAACGTCTCCCCCGCTTACATCCCTGAAAAATTCCCTCTGTCCGGCGTAGTCGAACTCCCGGAGATCGTTCAAGGATCCTGCTCAGCCGCTGATAGCTTTTATGAACTCGCCCAACCGGGCGGAGCTATCTACGAGGCTGAGTTCAAGAAGCACAAAATCCGCCCACTATGGGTGGGAAACATGGGCAAATACCGAATTCTGACCAGTGACAAGGAAGTATCTTCACTTGAGGATCTTGAGGGGCTCCGTATTCGGACTGCTGGCGGCCCTATGGCATTGACAGCGACGGCACTGGGTTCCAGCCCTGTACGTATGCAGGGTTCTGATGTTCTGACATCGCTAAGTCGCGGAACTTTGGATGGCGTGTATTTCCCTGTTCGAGGAATTCTCGATTACGGCCTTGCGCCGGCTCTCGACCAGATTATTCCGAACCTCACCGTCGGTAGCTTTGGCCTGACATACTCGATCAGTGATCGAGTATGGAATAGTCTCTCGGATCAGCAGCAGGAGATTCTCGTAGAAGCAGGCCAATATGCGATGAAAACGTACTGCGATTATGTAGACAATTCAGAACCCGAAGTAATCGCAGTATTGAAGAACGAACATGGGATCGAACAAACCCCGCTTTCCGACAACGAGCTCACAGAGGCTAGAGCAAAGCTGCAAGACGTTTACGACCAATGGGCTGAGCCTCTGGAAAACAGAGGTCTTCCAGCTAAATCAGTGATCAAGGGTATGCAATAAATTTCCAACAGATCGAGAGCGTCTTCATTCGTCAGGTCTCAATCAGATCTCCGGAATCAAGAAGAGCTTAGGAAATGAAAAGGGGTGCCTTTGGCACCCCTTTTCATTGGTCAGAACAGAGTCTTGAATTCTCTCTGCAACTAAGTCGGTAAAGCTACTCCCCAGCCGGGAGACGGGTTCTGAAAAGCCGTACCGGCCTTTGTCGAGCCACCCAACCCACAGGCTAGGTGGCAGCAGGCTTCACATCAAAGCAGAAGGGTACGAATGTCCCCAAGGAGCTGACTGAGCACCGTGGTAAACCGGGCCGCATCGGCCCCATTCACCGCCCGGTGATCGTAAGACAGCGACAACGGCAGCATTAACCGGGGCTGGAACTCCTTGCCATCCCAAACCGGCTTCATCGCCGCCTTGGACACTCCAAGAATCGCCACCTCCGGCGTATTCACAATCGGCGTAAATGCCGTGCCGCCAATACCACCAAGACTGGTTATGGTAAAACAGGCACCCTGCATCTCTGCCGGCTTCAGCTGCTTGTCCCGGGCCTTCTGGGCAAGCTCGGCGCTTTCCGCCGCCAGCTCCCAAAGACCCTTCTTGTCCACATCCCTGATCACCGGCACCATCAGCCCATGGGGCGTATCCACCGCAATCCCGATGTGAATGTACTTCTTGCGAACCACCTCCTTGCGCTCCATGTCCAGGGACACGTTGAACTGGGGCAGTTCCGCAAGTGCCGTGGCACAGGCCTTCAGCAGGAACGGCAGCGGCGTCATCTTCACGCCCTTCTTCTCGCCGGCTGTTTTCTGGGCCTTGCGGAAATCCTCCATGTCGGTGATATCCGCATCCTCGAACTGGGTCACGTGGGGCACGTTCAACCAGCTGCGCTGCATGTTGTTCGCCGTGGCGAACATCATCCGCGACATGGCCTCACGCTTCACCTCACCAAACTGGCTGAAGTCCGGCAACTTGACCCCAGGAATACCGGATCCGGTGGCAACACCACCGCCCTGCTGAGCCTGCTTGAGCTGGCTCTTCACATAGGCATGGACATCGTCCTTGATAATCCGGCTCTTCGGACCAGAGCCCTTGATGCGGGCCAGATCGGCACCCAGCTCCCGGGCCAGCTTGCGCACGGCCGGGCCAGCGTGAACCTTGGCGCCCGGCGTCGGCGGCTCATAGGTGGCACCTTGGGGCTCAGGGGCAGACTCCGCTTGCTGCTTTGGCTTCTCTTCGGACTTCGATTCGGCCTTTTCTTCCTTGGCCGGCTCTTCTGAAGCCGGCTCAGAGGCTTCTTCCTCTTCGCCACCGTCTTCCTGAACGGTCATCTCCAGCAGCTCATCGCCCTCGGAGAGCTTGTCACCCTCGGACACCAGGATCTTGCCCACCTTACCCGAGTAGGGCGAGGGAATCTCCATGGTGGCCTTGTCGGATTCCACCGTTACCAGCGGATCGTCGGCTTCAATGGTATCGCCTTCCGACACGTTGATTTCGATGACCGGGACATTGTCAAAGCCATCCAGCGCGGGAACCTTGACGGTCTCCTTGCGGGAGCCACCGGAAGCTTTCTTGGGCGTCGGCTTGCTCTCTTCAGATTTCTCTTCCTGCTTGGCCTCGCCCTTTTCCGCGGCTTTCTCTTCCGGCTTTTCTTCGGAGTCATCACTGCCGGCATCGTCAGAGCCACCGCCATCGGCGCTGGCTTCCATCATCCCGACAACATCACCTTCCTTGACCTTGTCACCCACCTTGACGGTGATCTTGGTGATCTTGCCGGCGCCGGGCGACGGTAGCTCAACCGAGGCTTTGTCTGACTCTACGGTCAGAATCGGATCTTCTGCCTCAACCGAATCCCCTGCGCTGACGGTGATTTCGATAACCTCGACCTCATCCGCACCGCCGAGATCCGGAACCTTGATTTCCTGTTCACTCATGGCGGTCTCCTTAGCTCAGCACCGGGTTCGTTTTGTTGCGATCGATTCCGTACTTGCGCATGGCTTCGAGAACCACATCGTTCTTCACCTCACCGTCCTTGGCCAGAGCTGACAGCGCCGTGACTGTTACGTAGTAACGGTCCACTTCAAAGAAGCTGCGCAGCTTTTCCCGGGTGTCACTGCGGCCAAAGCCGTCGGTGCCCAGGGTCAGGTACGTTTTGGGAATGAACGCCCGGAGCTGCTCGGAGTGCAGCTTGATGTAATCGGTGGAAGACACCACTGGCCCGCTCTGCTTCTCCAGACACTGGGTAACATACGCCTTCTTCGGCTTGTCATCCGGGTGCAGGCGGTTCCAGCGCTCTACGTGCAGGCCTTCACGGGCAAGCTCGTTGAAGCTGGTAACACTCCACACATCGGAGGCAACACCCCAGTCGTCCTTCAGCATCTGGGCGGCAGCGCGCACCTCGTTGAGGATAGCGCCAGCACCAAGCAACTGAACCCGAGGAGTCTTCTTGTTGCCCTTGGTTTCAACAGACTCGAACTTGTACATGCCCTTGATAATGCCGTCTTCGCAATCCTTGGGCATGGCCGGCTGTTCGTAGTTCTCGTTCTCGATGGTCAGGTAGTAGAAGACGTTCTGGTTGTCCTCGAACATCTCTTTCATACCCTTGCGAAGCACCACGGCCATTTCGTAGCCGTAGGCCGGATCGTAGGCCTTACAGTTCGGAATGGTATTGGCCAGCACATGACTGTGACCGTCCTGGTGCTGCAGACCTTCGCCGTTCAGGGTGGTCCGGCCGGCGGTGCCACCGATCAGGAAGCCACGAGCCTGGATATCACCGGAGGCCCACGCCAGATCGCCGACCCGTTGGAAGCCAAACATGGAGTAGAAGATGTAGAACGGAATCAACGGGAAGTTGTTGGTGCTGTATGACGTTGCTGCTGCCATCCACGCGGCCATGGAGCCATCCTCGTTGATACCTTCCTCGAGGATCTGGCCCTTCTTGTCTTCCCGGTAGTACATGATCTGGTCACGGTCTTCGGGCACGTATTTCTGCCCTTCGGCGGTGTAGATGCCGAGCTGACGGAACATGCCTTCCATACCAAAGGTCCGGGCTTCGTCCGGCACGATCGGTACCACACGCTTGCCGATTCGCTTGTCCTTGGTCAGGGCTGTCAGGATACGGACGAAGGCCATGGTGGTGGAGATCTTCCGGTCGCCGGAGCCGTCCAGTACCGCTTTGAAGATGTCCAGATCAGGAATCTGCAGCGGCTGGCAATCTTTACGGCGCTTGGGATAGAAACCACCCAATTCCTGCCGGCGCTTCTTCATGTAGACGATTTCCGGGCTATCCGGCGCTGGCCGATAGTAGGGAACGTCCTTGAGCTCATCGTCCTTCAGCGGCACCGCAAAGCGGTCGCGGAACGATTTCAGCTGCTCGATATCGAGCTTTTTCAGAGAGTGGGCGGTATTCTGAGCCTCGCCTGCCTCGCCAAAGCCATAGCCCTTGATGGTATGGGCCAGTATGACGGTCGGACGCCCACCGTTCTTGTTAATAGCATGGTGGAAGGCTGCATAGATCTTGTAAGGATCATGACCACCCCGGTTGAGCTTGTTGATCTCCTCATCCGACAGATCCTCAACCAGCTTGGCGGTTTCGGGGTATTTGCCGAAGAAATTCTTACGGGTATAGGCCGGGCCATTACTCTTGAAGTTCTGCAGGTCGCCGTCGCAGACCTCGTCCATGACGTGCTGCATCTTTCCTTCCTTGTCCCTCTCGAACAGGGGATCCCAGTGGCGACCCCAGACAACTTTCAGCACGTTCCAACCGGCACCGCGGAAGACGCCCTCAAGCTCCTGGATAATCTTGCCATTACCACGGACTGGACCATCCAGACGCTGAAGGTTGCAGTTGACCACAAAGATAAGGTTGCTGAGGTTTTCACGGCCGGCCATGGAAATGGAACCCAGGGTTTCCGGCTCGTCGCACTCGCCGTCACCGACAAAGCACCAGACCTTGCGATCGCCCATCTCGATGAGCTCCCGACTGTCCAGATACTTCATTACGTGGGCCTGATAAATGGCCTGAATCGGGCCCAGCCCCATGGAAACCGTGGGGAACTGCCAGTAATCCGGCATCAACCAGGGGTGCGGGTAGGACGAAAGGCCGGTGCCATCTACCTCTTCGCGATACTTGTCGAGATCTTTTTCATCGAACCGGCCTTCAAGGAAGGAGCGTGCATAGATGCCCGGAGATGAGTGCCCCTGGAAATAAACCAGATCGGATTCGCGCTTTTCGTCGCCACCGTGGAAGAAGTAGTTAAAGCCAACATCGTAGAGGGTTGCAGCCGACGAGAACGAGGAAACATGGCCGCCAAGATCTCCGGGACGCTGATTGGCGCGCATAACCATAGCCATGGCATTCCAGCGGATCAGAGAGCGAATACGGCGCTCCATGAAGAGGTCGCCGGGCATCGGCGCCTGCTGGGACACAGGAATACTGTTCCTGAATGGCGTGGTAATGGAATATGGCAGCTCGGTTCCGTCACGGCTCGCCCGTTCGGAGAGCCTCTCAAGAATGTATTTGGCCCGGTCTACGCCTTCGTTCTCGATCAGAGATTCCAGCGCGTCCAGCCATTCACTGGTTTCAATGGGATCATCGTCCTGGTACATCAAACCCTCCCCTTGGCATCAAAAAGTGCAGCGCCGCCACGATCAGCAGCCGGGCGCGTTGCGGTATCGAAAAGCTGCGATGAAATGCAGTGTTTTGTTGTGGGTATATCAGCCTGACAGGTGTACCGGCTCCCAGTACACAGAACCTGTACAAAGCATAGAACAGCTTTCACACTTTTCCTGCCCGATCGCCTCCGATTTACGGGCTTTTGGCCCCACGAATGATCGGTGTGCCGATGAAGCGCGCGGATCAGCCAACCCATTTTGTCGTCTTTTTACTACATTTTTAACGCTAAATTCAATTTACACCCTATCTAAATCCATTTCAGGGGCGCTCTTTGCGGTTACTTACGGAAGAATGACCGTTTTTGGACCAGCAGACAACCAGACTGCGACCAATGTCGTAGCATTCTTATCAACCGGGAAATTGATTACCACGCTAAACGATATCCTCGCCGCAATTCGCCACACATTCGCCGCATTTAGTGATTTTTGCTGAGTATTCTGAGCCTTTATCTCTGCTACTCATCTAATTTAACGGAACTTTTTAATTAGACCTGAAAATAATCTCCCGTTTATGTATACTCGCCTGCCTGATTTTTAACCACCGAGAAAGTGGTCGGACCACTTTTCTGCCATTGGCACCAACAGAGGGCGATCTATGAACTCCATAGTCACCTTTCCGAACCGGATTCCTACCACGGAGTTCGAGGAACGGCGTTTCAAGGTCTACACAGACCGCCAGCTCGACAAGATTGAAGTCATTCAGAATCTCCCTGAGGAGACGCTGTTTGAAATGAAGGTGGTAGCCAGCGTGCTACCTTTCCGGGTCAACGAATATGTAATCAATGAACTGATCAACTGGGACAAGGTTCCCAACGACCCGATCTATCAGCTTGTCTTCCCCCAGAAAGGCATGTTGAAAGACGAGCATTACGAGCGCATGGCAACAATGCACCGTGAAGGTGCCGACAAAAAAGAGATCCAGGCGGTTGCCAAGGAAATCCGGGATGAACTGAACCCGCACCCGGCAGGCCAGATGGAAATGAACATGCCCGAGCTGGACGGTGAAGTGCTGGACGGTGTTCAGCACAAGTACCGCGAGACAGTGCTGTTTTTCCCGGCCCAGGGTCAGACCTGCCACTCTTACTGCACCTTCTGTTTCCGCTGGGCACAGTTTGTCGGTGACAAGGACCTGAAAATGGCCAGCACCGAAGCCGAGAAACTCCACGGCTACCTGCAGGAGCACACCGAGGTAACCGACCTGCTGGTGACCGGTGGTGATCCAATGGTCATGAAAACAAAGAACCTGGTGCAGTACCTCGAGCCGCTGCTGGAGCCCGAGTTCGACCACATCCAGACCATCCGCATCGGTACCAAGGCCCTCACCTTCTGGCCATACCGGTTCGTGACCGACAAGGATGCCGATGAGTTGATCGACCTGTTCGCGAAACTGGTCGACGCGGGCAAGCATGTGGCCATCATGGCCCACTACAACCACTGGCAGGAAATCACCACCGAGATTGCCGAAGAGGCCATCCGCCGCATTCGCGCCACCGGTGCCGAAATCCGCGCTCAGGGCCCGCTGATCAAGCACGTCAACGACGATGCCGAAGCCTGGGCCAAGCTGTGGAAGAAGGAAGTGCAGCTGGGCATCATTCCCTACTACATGTTTGTAGAGCGGGACACCGGCGCCAAGAACTACTTCGAAGTGCCCCTTGTCGAGGCTTTCCACATTTATCGCGAAGCCATGAAAAAGGTCAGCGGCCTGGCGCGCACCGCCCGTGGACCCTCCATGAGTGCCGGCCCCGGCAAGGTGGAGATTCAGGGTATTAGCGAGATCCACGGTGAGAAGGTGTTCGTGCTGCGCTTCCTGCAGGGCCGCAACCCGGACTGGGTGCAGCGCCCGTTCTTCGCCAAGTACAGCGAGACGGCCACCTGGCTACACGAGCTGGAACCGGCCTTTGGCGAAGAGAAGTTCTTCTTTGAAGATGAGTATGAGGAAATGAAGAAGGGTAACGGCTGAAAACAGACCCTTATACTGCGGCCCCTCCAACGGGGCCGCTTTGCTTTTCAGCGATTGGGCCGGCGCGCTTTCCAGTTGGGAATAATCCAAAACACCAGGGCTCCGAACACAACCCCGATAATGCCAATCAATGCCATCTGTAGGCCACCATTATCCAGCACACCATCCTGGACGCTCTCTATTCCCAGCAAGCCGGCAATGAGGAGCCATGGAGTGAGAAGTATAAGGGCGCTCAAAGCCAGGAATCGCTGAATTCGACGATCATCTTTTCGACTACGCATAACGACCTCTCCGAATAAATGAGCCTATGAATACTGCATCTATTTGTCATTGGATCAGGTTCGCTATTTTTGCCTGACAAACTTCGGCACAAAACCCTCTGGCTTGTCCCTGAGCCATTCAACAAACGTCCGCAATTCCTCCAGCTCCAGCAACTTTTCCCGGGTGTTGAAGTGCAGACCCAGCTCGTATTCCGAGCGAGCTTTATGAATGGCGTTATGACAGGGACGGCACACCCAGAGCGTTCGGGTGATCAGATCCTCCCTGGTAAACAGTTTCTGGAAGCGCTTCTTCCGATGCAGGTGCTTGGGGATAAGGTGGTGCCGGGTGAGCCTCGCAACCGGGCGTTCGCAGAGTTCGCAATTGTCGGGTTGGGGTGGAAGTTTGAGCATTGCGGAAATACCAGTCGGGTTTCGCCTTCGGCTCTACCCGACCTACGCTGCTGATCGCAAAGGCCAAACGATCAGTGCATCAGGGTATAGAGCTTTCGCCGATAGGTCCGTACATCCGGGTTATTGTTGCCCAGCTTGTCGAACAGCTCGATCAGCGTTGTCTTGGCCACTTCGTCCTTGTACTTACTGTCCACTTGCATTAACCGGATCAGAAGATCCATGGCCTCGGCGTTGTTCTCCTGTAATACGTGGTGGAGCGCCAACTGGTGCAGAGCGTTCGGGTCTTTGGGATCCTGCTCCAGCGCCATTTCAAGATCCTTGATCGGTGGCAGCTCGGCCGACTGTCTGAGAAACTTGATACGGGCCGCCAGCTGCTTGGCCTGGTGCTGCATCTTCTCTTCAGGAGGCAGGCTTTCCAGCACCTGTTCAGCCGTTTCAAGATCGCCCATCTCGGCCTTCAACTGGGCGAGATCGATCAGGACCTTCAGGTTCTCGGGATCCTCCTGGTTCATCTGCGACAGGATGGCCAGCGCTCCCTCAACATCGCCCCCTTCCCAGATCCGATGGGCCTTGTCATACGGATCCTCCTTCGGCGCTTCAACATGCTTGTCCAGAACCTTGCGGATTTCGTTTTCCGGCAGCGCACCGTTAAAACCATCCACCGCCTGGCCGTTCTTGACCAGGATAATCGTGGGCAGGCTGCGCACGCCAAGGCTCGACGTAAGCTGCTCCTGCTCGTCGGCGTTTACCTTGGCCAACATGAACGCGCCCTGGTAATCCTCAGCCAGTTTTTCCAGCACAGGGGTCAACTGTTTGCAGGGCGCACACCACTCGGCCCAGACATCCACCAGAATGGGCGTGCTGGCAGAGGCTTCCATGACCTTCTGCTGAAAGTTTTCCATGGTGGCATCAAAGATGTACGGAGAGTTGCTCATGCAAGGCACCTGAAAAGTCGAATGAATCGTTACGAGTTGTCAGGGACATGGGGCCAACTCCCGCAAATTCAAGCGCCAACTGGCCAAAGCCAACTCCTTGAAATCACCGTATCTGCCGTTACATAGCTAGTAAGCAACACTCCGGGACAATAGCCCAGCAGCCCGTCCCGGACTGATTCACAACCTTTCCGGACGGATACTCGCGGCATGAACAACGATGACACGCAAAACGATTCACTTGAGGAATTCGAAGAGGACGTGACCGAATACATCGGCAAGGACGAGCACAGCAAGAGCCTTGCCCTGCCCCAGCAGATGATGCCCCGGCGCATGTACGTGCTGCCGGTTTCAAACCGCCCTTTCTTTCCGGCCCAAGTGCAGCCGATCGTGGTGAACCAGAACCCGTGGCAGGAAACCCTGAAGCGGGTCGGCGAGACCGACCATAAGGTCATGGGTATCTGCTTTGTAGAAGAACAGGAAGCGGAAGGCGACACCCCTGCCAGTGAGCAATTGGAGGCCGTGGGCTGCGCCGTTCGGGTGCATCACGCCCAGAATGAGAGTGGAAAGGTCCAGTTTATCGCCCAGGGTCTCCAGCGCTTCCGGATTGTCCAGTGGCTGCGCCGCAAGCCACCCTACCTGGTGGAAGTTGAGTACCCGGCGGAACCGGAAGAAGACGCAGACGAGCTCAAGGCCTACACCCTGGCCATCATCAGCTCGATCAAGGAGCTTCTGCGTACCAACCCGCTCTATGGTGAAGACGTAAAGCAGTACCTTTCCCGATTCGGGCCGGATGACAGCTCACCGCTGGCCGATTTCGGCGCCTCGATGACCAGCGCCCCGGGCAACGAGCTGCAGGATGTGCTGGACACCGTTCCCCTGCTTCGCCGTATGGAGAAGGTTCTGTTGCTGATGCGCAAGGAACAGGAAGTGGCGAAACTGCAGTCGGAAATCAGCGAAGAGGTGAACGCAAAGGTCCAGAAGCATCAGCGCGAGTTCTTCCTGAAGGAACAGCTCAAGGTCATTCAGCGCGAGCTGGGCATGGCCAAGGATGACAAGACCGCCGATGTGGAACGTTTCCAGGAGCGCATGGCGGAGCTCAACCCGCCTGAGGCGGTTCAGGAGCGATTCAACGATGAAGTCGAAAAGCTTCAGGTACTGGAGCAGGGCTCGCCGGAATATGGCGTCACCCGTAATTATCTGGATTGGCTGACGCAGGTTCCCTGGGGCGTTCATTCAGAAGATCACTTCGATCTGGCCGAAGCTCGCCGGATTCTGGACCGGGATCACGACGGCCTGGACGATGTGAAAGATCGCATCATCGAGTTCCTGGCCGAAGGTACCTTCAAAGGGGAAGTCAGCGGCTCAATCCTCCTGCTGGTGGGCCCGCCCGGCGTTGGCAAGACATCCATCGGCCATTCCGTGGCGGATGCACTGGGGCGGAAGTTCTACCGCTTCAGCGTGGGCGGCATGCGGGATGAAGCTGAAATCAAAGGCCACCGTCGCACCTACATCGGCGCCATGCCGGGCAAGTTTGTCCAGGCACTGAAAGACTCAAAGGTGGCAAACCCGGTCATCATGCTGGATGAAATCGACAAGATCGGTGCGTCTTTCCAGGGTGATCCCGCTTCAGCCCTGCTGGAGACCCTGGACCCGGAACAGAACCGAGACTTTCTCGACCACTATCTGGACGTCCGCATGGACCTGTCCAAGGTTCTGTTCATCTGCACCGCCAACCAGCTGGACACGATTCCGCGGCCGCTGCTCGATCGGATGGACGTGATTCGTCTTTCCGGCTACATCGCGGAAGAAAAACTGGCCATTGCGAAGCACTTCCTGCTACCCAGACTGCTGAAGAGGGCCGGGCTGCTGAAAAAGCAGTTAAACATCACCGACGCCGCAATCAAGCAGGTTATTGAGGGGTACGCCCGCGAAGCCGGCGTTCGAAGCCTGGAAAAGCTGCTGCACAAGATACTCCGCAAGGGCATCGTGAAGCTGCTGGACAATCCGGACCAGCCGGTGAAGGTGGGCGTTTCCGATCTGCAGAGCTACCTCGGACAGCCCTCGTTCAAGAAAGAGAAATCTCTCAAAGGCACCGGTGTTGTAACCGGCCTGGCCTGGACCGCCATGGGCGGGGCCACCCTGAGCATCGAGGCCTCCAGGATTCACAGCTCCCAGCGCGGTTTCAAACTGACCGGCCAGTTGGGGGATGTGATGAAGGAGTCCGCAGAAATCGCCTACAGCTATGTGTCCTCAAACCTGAAGCGCTATAAAGGTGACCCGACATTCTTCGACAAGTCCTTCGTGCACTTGCACGTGCCCGAAGGCGCCACGCCGAAGGATGGCCCCAGCGCCGGCGTCACCATGGCAACCGCCCTGCTGTCGATCGCACGGCGGGAGGCACCTCAGCAGAACATCGCCATGACCGGAGAACTAACCCTGACCGGACAGGTTCTGCCGGTGGGCGGCATTCGCGAGAAAGTGATTGCAGCGCGCCGGCAGAAAATCAGCAATCTGATCCTGCCGGAAGCCAACCGGGGCGATTACGAGGAGTTGCCGGAGTACCTGAAGGAAGGCCTGGTGGTGAACTTTGCCAAGCATTACAGCGATGTTTTCCAGGTGTGCTTTGGGAACAAGCCCAGGAAGGGGTCTTCGGTGCATTAATCGAGCGAGTTTGTCGGATTACGCTTTGCTAATCCGACCTACGAATTTGAGACATGTGACTTGTAGGTCGGATTAGACACGAAGGGTCGTAATCCGACACCACTGTTCAGGCTTTCTCTTTCCAGCCATCGTCCTTCAACACCGACCCGACGGTCAGCACCGGCGATGCATCAATGTCGTCGGCATCCATCATATTCGCTACCCGCTGAAGCGAGGCCAGAATCATGGTTTGCTCCCATTCCGCCAGGCTCTGGAATTTCTGAATGAAATCCTCCTGCAACGGATTGGGCGCCCGGGCCAGAAGATCTGCGCCTTCCTCGGTCAGGTGCGCGTGAACCTTACGTTTGTCCTGGGTGCTGCGTACCCGATAAACCAGTTTCCGATGCTCCAGGCGGTCCAGGATGGTCGTTACCGTCGCCTGGCTGAGACTGACCTTTTCTGCAATGGTGCCGATAGTCACCTCGCCCAGATCCCGAATCGTTCTCATGATGAGCAACTGCGGCCCCGTGAGCCCGGCATGCTTGCTGAGGCGCTTCGAATGAAGGTCCGTCGCCCGGATAACCCGCCTGAGAGCCACCAGTACATCTTCATAACTGTTCACAGCAATACTCCGAATCGGTCATGGGAATTTCTTTATACCCCTAACTATTAGAGGTCTTTGCACCCGCGATTGCAAGTCAGGGAGATTCCCGGCATTTTTTCGGCCGTCCACTATGCTAAGGTTTCTCACTTGTTCAACTTACGACAGACGGACGGAATGCGCCCGATGATCAAGTATTTCCTGCCTTTTCTTTTGATGACGACATTCGCCGGCACCCTCCTCGCCCAGGATAAACTGGGGCCAGAGAAAGAGCTCACCGCAGAGGATCTGGAAGAGAGCATCAAAACGCTGGACGAACCCATGTATACGCCCTTTGTGGAGCTGTACCTGCTGGAAGAAAGCAAAGCGTTGCGCAAGGAAATGCAAAACACCCGGGCAGAGCTGATCGAAAAGGTGGTCGACAAGGAGCTGTCGGTAGCGGACAAGACCATGTCCTACGCCACCGACACCGTCACCTACTTCTTCTACCTGATCGCTGGCGCCACCTCTATTCTCGTTGTTATCGGCTGGAACTCCATCCGGGATATGCGCAATCAGCTGACCAGCCTGGCCGAAAAACGGGTCAACGAGCTGGTGATCGAGTATGAGCAGCGGCTTGAGTTCATCGAGGATCAGCTCAAGCAGAAATCCGACATCATTCACCAGAACCAGGCCGAGATCGAGCGCACCAACGAAGTGCATTCCCTGTGGCTGAAAGCCAGCCAGGAGACCTCGCAGCAGAACAAGATCTCTGCCTACGACCAGATTCTGGATCTTCGCCCGGATGATGTGGAAGCTCTGAGCTACAAGGCCGACGCTGTCCTGGAAATGCAGGAACCTTTGTGGGCCATCAGTCTCTGCCAGCGGGCGCTGAAGCTTGCACCGGATAATGGCCACGCGCACTATCAGTTGGCATGTGCCTATGCGGAAATCGGCCGCTGGGACGACGCAGTCAGTACCTTGAAGAAAGCTATTGAAATTTCCGAGGCATACCGCGACGATGCTTCCGTAGACGTGAGTTTTGACCAGCTCCGCGAACATGAGAGCTTCCGGGTGCTGGTCTCAGAGGATGAAGAAGACGGCAGGGATGCGTGACACCGCTCAGAGCGGCACGGGTTTTGCCTTTTCAGACAGGCCCGTGTTCCGGAGCAAACTCCAGAGCCATCTGCTTGACAAGCAGTGAGGTGTGGTGTTTGTTTAACTCTCTGAGAACACAAGAATAACCCTGAAATAAAACAGGACAGACTCAATGAGAACTTCAGTAAAAAAACTCGTAACCGCTGTAAGTACTTCCGTAGCCCTGATGGGCGCCGGCCACGCCGCTGCAGAAATCCAGATCGGTATTGCCGGCCCCATGACTGGCCCTGTTGCCCAGTATGGTGACATGCAATTCTCCGGTGCCCGTATGGCGATCGAGCAGATCAACGCCAATGGCGGCGTCATGGGTGAAGAAC
Organism: Marinobacter sp. NFXS11; assembly: GCF_040148675.1. Taxonomy (NCBI): domain Bacteria; kingdom Pseudomonadati; phylum Pseudomonadota; class Gammaproteobacteria; order Pseudomonadales; family Marinobacteraceae; genus Marinobacter; species Marinobacter sp. NFXS11. The sequence goes on from NZ_JAGDDV010000002.1 coordinate 18,355, forward strand.
TGGTTGCCGTCGAATACGACGATGTGTGTGACCCGAAGCAGGCCGTTACCGTTGCCAACAGCCTGGTCAATGATGGCGTACGCTTCGTGATCGGCCACCTGTGCTCCAGCTCCACCCAGCCCGCTTCCGACATCTATGAAGATGAAGGCATCCTGATGGTGACTCCGGCTTCCACCAGCCCGGAAATCACCGAGCGTGGCTATGAGCTGGTATTCCGCACCATCGGCCTGGACAGCATGCAGGGCCCGGTTGCCGCCAATTACATTGCCTCCCAGAATCCTGAGCGCGTAGCTATCGTTCACGACAAGCAGCAGTACGGTGAAGGTATTGCCACCGCCGTTCGTGACACCCTGAAGGACGCTGGCATTGAAATCGCCATGTTCGAAGGTATCACCGCCGGTGACAAGGATTTCTCCTCACTCGTCACCAAACTCAAGCAGGCCGATGTGGATTACGTCTACTACGGCGGTTACCACCCGGAGCTGGGTCTTATCCTGCGCCAGGCTGACTCCGCTGGCCTGGATGCCCGCTTCATGGGCCCCGAGGGCGTCGGTAACAAGGACATCAACACCATCGCCGGCGAAGCGGCCGAAGGTCTCCTGGTAACCCTGCCACCGGCATTCGACCAGAAAGCTGAAAACCAGGCGCTCGTGAAGGCATTCCAGGACAAGGGCGAGGATCCTTCCGGTCCGTTCGTTCTGACTTCCTACACCGCTGTTCAACTGGTTGCCGAAGGCATTGAAGCCGCCGGTTCCACCGATCCGTTCGATGTTGCCGCTGCACTGCGCGAAGGCACCTTCCAGACCCCGATCGGTACTGTTGAATACGACAAGGCCGGCGACATGAAGTCATTCGAGTTTGTTGTGTACGAATGGCATTCAGATGGAAGCAAAACTCCGGTAAACTAAGCCAAAATCGTTAACAAACGGTAATCATGAGAACACCTTCTCACCGCGATCCGGGAGAAGGTGTTTTTCTAGGCTCCTGTTGATCCTCCCCCACTTCCTGCCCGGATATCCCGGGCACGGCGTGTGGTAGCGGAGGGAGCAGGCTTTCGGAGTCCCATAACAATGCAAGACCTCCTTTATTTCTCACAGCAGCTCATTAACGGGCTGACGATCGGGAGCACTTACGCCCTGATCGCCATCGGCTACACGATGGTTTACGGCATCATCGGCATGATCAACTTTGCCCATGGTGAAATCTATATGATCGGTGCCTACACGGCGCTGATTGCCATTACCGGCCTCGCCTCGCTGGGCGTTGCCTGGCTGCCGCTGATACTGATCGTGGCCCTGCTCTGCGCAATGCTAGTCTCCAGCTCCATGGGCTGGGCGGTGGAACGGGTGGCTTACCGGCCGGTGCGGGGACGTCATCGCCTGATCCCGCTGATCTCGGCTATCGGGATGTCCATCTTCCTTCAAAACTACGTTCACCTGGCACAGGGGTCCCGCAACATCGGCTTCCCGGCCCTGATTGACGGTGGCTTCAACTTCGGTTCCGGTGACGGTTTCCAGATGTCCCTGTCCTACATGCAGATCACCATCTTCATCACCACGCTGGTCTGTATGACAGCCCTGTCCCTGTTCATATCCCGTTCACGGACTGGCCGCGCCTGCCGAGCGGTGTCACAGGATCTGGGCATGGCGAACCTGCTGGGCATCGACACCAACCGGATCATCTCGGCAACCTTTGTAATCGGTGCAGCGCTGGCAGCCGTTGCCGGCCTTCTTCTGGGCATGTACTACGGTTCGGTTGACCCTCTGTTCGGCTTCATTGCCGGCTTGAAAGCCTTCACCGCAGCGGTACTTGGCGGCATTGGCAGCATCCCCGGCGCGATGCTGGGCGGACTGATACTGGGCGTTGCAGAGAGCATGACCTCCGGCTACCTCAGCGGTGAGTATAAGGATGTGATCTCGTTCAGCCTGCTGATCCTGATTCTGCTGTTCAAACCCACCGGCCTGCTCGGCAAACCGGAGGTTGAGAAGATCTAATGGCTGCTAACAATTTCAGACACGCGCTCTTCTGTGCGTTCATTACACTGATCATTTCCTACCCGATCATTGGTTTCAATCTTGAAGCCCAGGGCATCAACGTGACCCTGACCGGCGCCGATGCCAGCACCATCGTACTGGTACTGCTCGCGGCGGTGATCGTATTCCTGTTCCAGATGTTCCGGGAACAGATCATGGGGACCTTGAAGAGCATTCCCAAGCCGCTGCCACAATCCAGCAAGGAACCCATGGCGGAAAACCGTCGGGCAAAGATTGAGTCCTGGGTACTCACCGGCATCGTGGTTCTTGCCCTGTTCTGGCCCTTCTTCGTGTCCCGCGGTTCCGTGGATCTGGCCACACTGGTGCTGATCTATGTGATGCTGGCCCTTGGCCTGAACGTGGTGGTCGGTCTGGCCGGCCTTCTGGATCTGGGCTACGTGGCATTCTACGCCGTGGGTGCCTATACCTTTGCCTTATTGTCCCAGTACACAGGCATCTCGTTCTGGTTGGCTCTGCCCATCGGTGCCCTGCTCGCCGCTCTGTTCGGTCTTGTTCTCGGTTTTCCGGTACTCCGACTACGAGGGGACTATCTGGCTATTGTCACTCTGGGGTTCGGCGAGATCATCCGGATATTGCTCAATAACTGGACCACTCTGACTGGCGGCCCCAATGGTATTGGCGGCATTCCGGATCCGACCCTGTTCGGCATGGAATTTGGTCGCAGGGTGAAGGAAGAAGGCAACACATCCTTCCACGAAACCTTCGGCATCGCCTACAGCGGCGAGCACAAGGTCATCTTCCTGTACCTCATTGCTTTGGTTCTGGCGGTATTCACCGCGCTCGTGATCCGTCGATTCATGCGGATGCCCGTAGGTCGAGCCTGGGAAGCACTGCGGGAAGACGAGATCGCTGCCCGTTCACTGGGTCTCAGCCGCACCGCCGTGAAGCTGTCCGCCTTTACCATTGGCGCCTTCTTTGCCGGTTTCGCCGGCACTGTATTCGCCTCCAAGCAGGGCTTTATCAGCCCGGAATCGTTTGTCTTCCTGGAGTCTGCCATCATCCTGGCGATCGTGGTTCTCGGGGGCATGGGGTCCCAGATCGGTGTGGTACTGGCGGCTATCGCTGTCACCATCCTGCCGGAACTGGCCCGTGAGTTCTCCGAGTACCGCATGCTGATCTTCGGTGCCGCCATGGTGCTGATGATGGTCTGGCGTCCGCAGGGCCTGATGCCCATGCGCCGCATTCATATTGAACTGAAAAGGCAGGAGTGACAGACGATGCTTGAAGTACAGAATCTGTCCATGCGCTTTGGCGGCCTGCTGGCGGTAGACGAAGTGTCTCTGGACGTTCAGGAACACGAGATTGTGTCCATCATCGGCCCCAACGGGGCTGGAAAAACCACTGTTTTCAACTGCATGAGCGGTTTTTACAAGCCCACGGGCGGCAAGATCCTGTTCGAGGGCAAGGAAGTACAGGGCAAGCCTGACTACAAGATCTCCCGTCTGGGGATGGTTCGCACCTTCCAGCATGTCCGGCTGTTCAGCCAGATGACGGTGGTGGAAAACCTGCTGGTGGCACAACATCGCCACCTGAACACCAACCTGATTTCCGGCCTCATCCAGACACCCAGTTACCGGAAGAAAGAGCAGAAGTCCCTGGACCGGGCCGCCTACTGGCTGGACCGGGTAGGCCTGCTCGACATGGCCAACCGGGAGGCCGGCAACCTGGCCTATGGCCAGCAACGGCGCCTGGAGATTGCCCGCTGCATGGTCACCGAGCCCAAGCTGCTAATGCTCGACGAGCCGGCAGCCGGCCTCAACCCGGCGGAAACCAAGGAACTCAACCAGCTGATCATCAGCCTGAAAGAGGACTACAACGTTTCCGTAGTGCTGATTGAGCACGACATGAGCCTGGTAATGGATATTTCCGACCGCATCAACGTCATCAACCAGGGCCGCCCCCTGGCCAGTGGCACGCCGGAAGAAATCCGCCAGAACGACGACGTGATCAAAGCCTATCTGGGCGAGGCCTGAGGTAAACACATGCTAGTACTAGAAGATGTCCATACCCATTACGGCAAGATCGAGGCCTTGCACGGGGTGTCTGTCGAAGTCAAAAAGGGTGAGATCGTCTCGCTGATCGGCGCCAACGGCGCCGGCAAGACCACCCTGCTGATGACCGTCTGCGGTAACCCCCGGGCCAGTTCAGGACGCATTTTCCTGGAGGGCCGGGAAATCACCAACGAATCCACCGCGCAGATCATGCGCTCCGGCATCGCCATTGTTCCGGAGGGGCGTCGGGTATTCTCGGGCCTGACCGTGGAGGAAAACCTCCACATGGGTGGTTTCTTCAACACCAAGGCCGAAATCCGCAAGAGCCAGCAGCACGTCTACGAGCTCTTCCCGCGCCTCAAGGAACGCGAACATCAGCGTGCCGGCACCATGTCCGGCGGCGAGCAGCAAATGCTGGCTATCGGGCGGGCCCTGATGAGCAGGCCAGAGATGATCATCCTTGATGAACCATCGCTGGGTCTGGCTCCGCTGATCATCAAGCAGATCTTCGAGATCATCGGTCAGCTTCGCGAAGAAGGCATTACTGTCTTCCTGGTGGAGCAGAACGCTCACCAGGCACTTAATCTGGCCGACCGGGGCTACGTCCTGGAAACAGGCAAGATTCGGCTGCATGATACGGGCAAGAATCTGCTGGAAAACCCGGACGTTCAGAACGCCTATTTGGGAGGCTGATTGCAGACACTTGCTGAAAACAGAAAAGCCGGAGCATGTTGCCATGCTCCGGCTTTTTCTTTGGGCAAAGAGCGTATTACTTAATGCTCTTGATAGTGCCCTTGTAGCCTTCGACGGTTACATTGATGGTACCGAAAATGAGGAAGTCCTCGGCCTCAACTGTGTAACGCGGTGCTACGATAATATCTGCACCTGACTGCTTGATAGCCTTATAGGCAGCAGCAGACTTAGCCTTAGAGACCGGATTTTCAAACGGCAGCGCGCCACCGGCAGAGGCACCGGCTCCGTATGCTACGCCATCAGCAAATTCTTTGTCGTTAGCGATGGTGAAGAACAGAATCTTTGTTACAGATGCTTTACCACTGATCTTCTCACCAACTTCAATGTCAGCCTTAATATTAGTTTCCAGGGGAGCAGTGATAGGCATAGCGTTTGAGCTTACATTCAGGGAGCTGCAGCCGGACAGCGCGCCAACCAGAACAAGCGAGGATGCGATAAGAACTTTTTTCAAAATGATGTCTCCATGTGTTGTTTCATGGCCTTCGTGGCCGGCGTCACTATACGCATGCTCCATTTTTATAACAAGAAAACCGCGCGTTCCTTTTTTTAGAACTATTTGTTATTTAAAAATATTAGCATTTTTAACCTTATCAATGACTTGAACAAAAAACATACAAAATACCTTGCCCGATCAACGAATGATCTATACTCAAGCCAACGGTCAACCTGTCTCCACAAGACCAGTCAGGGCCGTTTTCGCAGTACTGCGCCAAGTCAGGGGCAGTACTGTGTATTGCGACGACAGCTTTAAACCACAGAAAGGAGTGGATAATGAAAAAACTGATCGCAGGTGCAATTCTTCTGGGTGCTTCCTCCCTGGCCTTTGCCCAACCGGGTTGTGGTGTAGGTGCCATGATCTGGAAAGGACAGTCCGGCATTGCTCCCCACGTTTTGGCTGCAACCACCAACGGAACCTTTGGTAACCAGACCTTTGGTATGACGACAGGCACGCTTGGCTGCCAGACCAATCAGTCTGTTCAGTCCATGGCCATGTATATGGACAGCAACATCGACAAGGTAGCTCGGGATATGTCCCGCGGTTCCGGCGAGAACCTGGACACCCTGGCAGTACTTCTGGGCGTTGACGAAGCTGACCGTGGAGCCTTCCGCAAGGTGCTGCAAGACAACTTTGCCACCATTTTCCCGAGCTCTGACACCACCTCCGGCGAAGCCGTGGACGCCATCGTCGCGCTGCTGGAGAAAAACGAGTCACTCAGCAAGTACGTAGCAGCCTGATACTGACTCATTGAAGGGACTCTCATGCGCCAGGGACGGCGCATTGTTCCACCCTCTACCCTGTTTAACCCCGGATGCAGCACTCACCCATGGGCAACATGCTTCGCATTGGGCCAGCTCTGATCTGGCTCGCAGTCAGCCTGCCAATCCAGGCGAAACCGCCTGAGAGCCAGCCCGACCTTCATCTTGATCCCGCCTGGCTCACCCTGATCCACTATCAGCCCGAATCTTTTGGCGACGGCTACACCAGCCAGGCCGACGACCCGGCCTTTTTCCTGAGCGAGGACGGCAAGCACTCACCGAAAGCGGAGCTGAAGGCAACCCTCGAAGCCATCAAACGGCCCGGCGAAGGCGATGACCATGCCCGCTGCCGTTTCCCCGCCCGGGAGACCTGGCTTCGTCAGCAACTGGACCTGTCGCTACCGGAAATTGAGTGTCCTGGCTATCAGGAATGGTCGGAAACCCTGAACACCGAGACGGTGACCCTGGTGTTCGCCGCCTCGTACCTGAACAGCCCGTCGTCTATGTTCGGTCATACGTTTCTGCGCCTGGACCCGCCCCAGGACGACGACGAAACGAACCTGCTGTTGGCCAACACGATTTCCTATGCTGCCGATGCTGCTGCCCACGACAGTGAACTGCTGTTTGCCTACAAGGGAATTTTCGGCGGCTACCCCGGCATCACCTCGGTTCAGCCCTACTATGAAAAAATCCGGTTGTATTCGGACATCGAACATCGCGACCTGTGGGAATACAAACTGAACCTCACACAGGATGAAGTGGACCTGATGATTGCCCACGCCTGGGAAATACGGGACCGCAATTTTGATTACTACTTCTTTGACGAGAATTGCGCCTATCGCCTGCTGGCGCTGATAGACATCGCTCGACCCGGCACCGACCTTCTGGGCGAAGTAAGCACTCACGCTATCCCCTCTGACACGGTTCGCTGGGTGGTGGACAAAGATCTGGTCAGCGACGTGTATTACCGGCCTTCGGCCGCCACCTCCGTGGCTTACAGTCTCTCGACCCTGCCCGACGATCACCAGACCCTCGCGGCGGCGATCGCCAACGGTTATGTCGACGCGGACGGCGGTGAAATAACCTCGCTGCCACCCGAGCAGAGGGCCCATGTTCTGGACGCCACCTACGATTATGTTCGCTACAAAAGCGAGGCCGACGGCTGGCCCCGTGAAATCGCCGCGCCTCTCTCCCATAACCTGTTGAGAGAACGCAGCCAGATCAATAACGTCGCTCCGCCGGAGGATCCACCCGCGCCAGTTGTCAGAGACGACCAGGGCCACGACACCTTCCGCCTGAGTCTCGGGGCAGGCCAGCAGGCGCACAGGGAATTCACCCAGTTGACCCTGCGCCCGGCCTACCACGACGTCCTGGACCCGCCGGCGGGCTACCGCACGGGTGCCCAGCTTCAGTTCCTCCGACTCGACGCGCGCCTGTACACCGACAATAACGAGCTTCAACTGGAACAGCTGACTGGCGTGGAGATCCGCTCATTAAGCCCGAGGAACGCTTTTTTCTCGCCGCTGTCCTGGCAGGTGGGATTTGGTGGGCGCCGCACCGACACCGGCAACGACCGGGTCCTGACGCCCTACCTTGAAGGGGGCGCCGGGGGCAGTTGGCGCCTGGGCCACCAGACTCAGGCCTTCGCCATCGCCACTGCAGACCTGGAAATCGATGACGACCTGCGCCGGGGCTACGATGCCGCCCCCGGCGCCGATATCGGCCTGCTGCACCAGAACGACCACTTCAGCCTGCTTGCCGGTGCCAAGACCAAGGCCTGGATCGTCAGCAGCCAGCACCGTCAGGACCAGCTTTACGCCAAGGCCAACTGGCACATCGGCCGCGAGTTCAGTCTGTTTGCCGAATTCACCCGCGAAGATCACTACGACAGGTACCAGAGCACATGGCACGCCGGAATTCACGCCTACTTCTGACCACCGTGGCGCGGACGACCGTGCTTCTGGTTGCTCTCCTCCTGTTATCAGGTTGCAGCAGTGTATTCTTCTTCCCGGATCGAGTGACTTACATCACCCCGGACCGGCTGAATCTCGAATACGAAGACATCTACCTCGACACCGCCGACGGCGAAACCCTCCATGGCTGGTGGCTACCCGCAGAAGTCCCTGAGAATAACGTCAGAGGCACAGTCTATTTCCTCCACGGCAATGCCCAGAACGTCAGCAGCCACATCCTCAACGTGGCCTGGCTGCCTGAGAAAGGCTACAACGTCTTTACAATCGACTACCGGGGTTTTGGAAAATCCACCGGGGATCCGGACATCGAGGGTGCTCTGCATGATGTTGAAACCGGCCTGAGATGGCTGGTGGAAAAGCCAGAAGTGAGTGAGCGGCCACTGTACATCCTTGGCCAGAGCCTTGGCGGTGGACTGGGAATAGCCCTCGCAAGTGAATGGACCCAACGGCAGGAACAGCCAGGCCTGAATGGTGTCATTCTGGACGGCACATTCTCCGGCTTCCGTAGAATCGCCCGGGAGAAGTTGGATGGGTTCTGGCTTACCTGGCCGTTACAGATTCCGCTGAGCTGGACTATCCCCGACGATTACGAGGGTGTGGATCATATTTCGCGGATCAGCCCGGTTCCTGTGATGGTCATTCACAGCGTGCGGGACGGCATTATTCCGTTTCATCATGGGGAGGCGCTTTACGAGGCTGCCGAGGAGCCCAAGGAGTTTTTGCAGACGGATACGCCCCATGGGGCGACGTTTGTTATACCGGGATATCGGAGGGAAGTGATTCGGTTTATGTCGCAATAAAAAACCCGCCAATCCAGAGGAAAGGCGGGTTTTTGTTTGTCGAATTACGCCTTTGGCTAATCCGACCTACCTTTCAGGACGGGGTCCCTCAGGCAGAGAAATCGGTCGGCTGGTCGCCTTCCTTGATTTCCTTCATGGACAGCTTCACGCGACCACGGTTGTCGACATCCAATACCTTCACCAGAACTTCCTGACCTTCGCTCAGCTCGTCAGTCACGTTCTCGATGCGGCGGTCAGAGATCTGGGAAATGTGCACCAGACCATCCTTGCCAGGCAGGATGTTAACGAAGGCACCGAAGTCCACAATGCGCTCAACGCGGCCCTTGTAGATGGCACCCACTTCGATCTCAGCGGTGATTTCCTTAACCCGGTTCACCGCCGCCTGGGCAGCTTCCTGGTTATCCGCATAGATCTTCACATTGCCGTCATCATCCAGATCGATGGAAGCACCGGTCTCGTCACAGATGGAACGGATCACAGAACCGCCCTTACCGATAACGTCGCGAATCTTCTCCGGATTGATCTTGATGGTGGTGATGCTCGGGGCGCGTGCAGACAGCTCGGCACGGGGGGTAGAGATAACCTTGTTCATCTCGCCCAGGATGTGCAGACGCGCGGCGTGAGCCTGCTCGAGAGCAAGCTCCATGATCTCGTCGGTGATGCCGTTGATCTTGATATCCATCTGCAGGGCGGTTACGCCCTCCTGGGTACCGGCCACCTTGAAGTCCATGTCGCCCAGGTGATCTTCGTCACCCAGGATGTCAGTCAGAACCGCGAACTTGTCGCCTTCCTTGACCAGACCCATGGCAATACCGGCAACCGGCGCCTTGATGGGTACACCCGCGTCCATCAGCGCCAGGCTGGAACCACAGACGGATGCCATGGAGCTGGAACCGTTGGACTCGGTGATCTCGGAAACCGCACGGATAGCGTAGGGGAATTCTTCCAGTGTCGGCATAACAGCCAGAACACCACGCTTGGCCAGACGACCGTGACCAACCTCGCGGCGGCCCGGGGTTCCTACACGACCAGCTTCACCTACAGAGTACGGAGGGAAGTTGTAGTGGAACAGGAACGGATCCTTGCGCTCACCTTCCAGCGCATCAATGATCTGCACATCACGGGAAGTACCCAGAGTGGTGGTCACGATGGCCTGGGTCTCGCCACGGGTAAACAGGGCGGAACCGTGAACGCTGGGCAGAACGCCCACTTCAATTTCGATCGGGCGGACAGTCTTGTTATCACGACCATCGATCCGGGGCTTGCCATCAATGACCTGCTGGCGAACCACACTCTTCTCGATCTTGCCGAAGTACTTTTTGACTTCGTCTTCGGAAGGCTGGCCTTCCTCTTCACCGGCCAGTTTCTCAACGGCAGCGGCCTTCACTTCGCCCAGACGCTCGTAACGGGCCATCTTGTCGCGAATGCCGTAGGCTTCCTCGATAGCGCCGGCAAAGTCGGCCTTGATGGCATTGAGCAGCTCGGTGTTCTCGACCGCCGGCTGCCAGTCCCAACGGGGCTTGCCAATTTCAGCGGCAAATTCCTTGATAGCGGCAACCGCCGTCTGCATTTCCTGGTGGCCGTAAAGCACGCCGCCCAGCATCTGGTCTTCTGTCAGGCCCTTGGCTTCGGATTCCACCATCAGAACCGCGTCTTCGGTGCCGGCAACAACCATGTCCAGCAGGGAGGTCTGCAGCTCTTCGAAGGTCGGGTTCAGGAAATAACCGCGCTCGTTGGTGTAACCCACGCGGGACGCACCGATGGGGCCATCAAACGGAATACCGGAGATGGACAGCGCAGCAGAAGCGGCCAGCATCGCGGCAATATCCGGATCCTGGTTCTTGCTGGAGGACATGACCGTGGTGATGACCTGAACTTCGTTCATGAAGCCGTTCGGGAACAGCGGACGAATCGGACGGTCGATCAGGCGGGAGGTCAGGGTTTCCTTTTCGGAAGGACGACCTTCACGCTTGAAGAAACCACCGGGGATTTTACCCACGGCGTAGGTCTTCTCGAAGTAATTCACGGTCAGCGGGAAGAACGGCTGGCCGGGCTTGGCTTCTTTCGCGCCAACAACGGTACCGAGAACGGAAATGTCGTCGACGGTTACCAGTACGGAACCGGTTGCCTGACGGGCAATACGGCCGGTTTCCAGAGTGACGGTTTTGCCGCCAAGCTCAAATGATTTCTTGAAAGGTTTCAGATCCACAAAAAACTCCTGGTCTATCTGTTCCAGATTGATTCGTTCCGGGCGCCCCTGCGCTCGAAACCATAGGTCTGCAGATGATGCGCTGTGGTCTGAAGAGCAACCCGTCTGAAAGCTAACAGGCTGTTGCAAAACCCCGGTCTCGGAGGCGGCGGTTCCAGAGGCCGCCAGGCCCGGGCTTTTCAACAACCTGCTATCAATTTCGGCTTTCCATTACGACAGGGAATCCTTCGAACACACAGACAATCCAACTGCAGTGGGAGAAAAACACAACCAGCAGACCCCGTGAGGAGCCTGCTGGTTGACGGCTGCCACCGGAAACACCGGCACAGCCCTCAGGTCGTAAAGACCCGGATTAGCGACGCAGACCCAGACGCTGGATGAGCTCCAGGTAACGGTCAGCGTTCTTGCGCTTGAGGTAGTCCAGCAGCTTACGACGCTGGTTAACCATCCGGATCAGGCCGCGGCGGGAGTGGTGATCCTGCTTGTTGGCCTTGAAGTGATCCTGCAGCTTGTTGATGTTCGCGCTCAGCAGTGCCACCTGAACTTCAGGGGAACCGGTATCGCCATCACCTTGCTGAAAATCCTGAACGATCTGTGCTTTCTCGTTGGCAGAAAGTGCCATAACTCACCTCATTGTTTGCGATGCTTTCGAATACGGCCGAACCGCGCATCTCTACAGCCCGGCTAGACAGCGGCGCGCCTAACGCTTTCCGCTGCTTTTCACCAGTCGGCGCGGGACCAGATTGGTCTGCTCGCCTTCCGGGAATGCTTCTGCCAGCCCCACGAAACTTTCGTTAGCGCTCTCATTCGCATAGAGACGCACGAAGCCTTCATAGGCCTGACCCGGTATTCTAACCGGTTGTCCGTTCAAGATCGATACCAGCGCTTGCCCCGCCAGACGATGCTCGGGGAACATAGACAGCGCGGCATCCGGCGCCACGAGGAGACCATCGAGGCTCTCATCCCGTTCACGCATCGCCTCGAGATCACTCACTGCATGGGCATTAGCCAGGGTGAAACCCGAGGCCATGGTACGGCGCAATGCCGTTACATGCGCTCCGCAACCCAAGGCTTCGCCAATATCCTCAACCAGTGAGCGAATGTACGTACCCTTGGTGCAACTGACTGCGATATCGAGCTCATTCTCACGAATATCCAGGAGCGTCAGCTCGTAGATGGTGACGGGTCTTGCCGGACGCTCCACCTCAATACCTTCGCGGGCGTATTCGTAAAGCGGACGTCCCTTGTGCTTGAGCGCCGAGTACATGGAAGGAACCTGCTGGATATCACCCCGGAAACCGTCCAGAACGGGCTCCAGTACATCGGCAGTGAGGCCTCTGGGTACCGGTTTCTCGGCAACGATTGCCCCTTCACTGTCACCGGTCTCGGTCTTGATTCCGAGCCGGGCGGTGGCAATGTAGGCCTTGTCGCTATCGAGCATCATCTGTGAGAACTTGGTGGCCTCACCAAAACACAGAGGCAACACGCCTGTGGCCAGGGGATCAAGAGCACCAGTATGGCCCGCCTTGGCTGCCCCGAACAGGCGTTTCACCTGCTGCAGGATACCATTGGAGGTAACACCCAGCGGCTTGTCGATGACCAGAATACCGTTGACGTCACGGCCCTTGCGTCTGCGGCTCAATCGTTACGCTCCGGATCGTCCTGGTCTTCGTCTCCATTCCGGTCTACCGCCGGCTTGTCGCCAACCGCTTCACGAATCAGGCTGTCCATCTTGCGGCTGTAGCCCTGCAGGGTATCGAAGTGGAACCGCAGCTGGGGCACAACCCTCAGCTTCATCGCACGCCCTACCTGGCCACGCAGAAAACCCGAGGCCTTGTTGAGCACCGAAATCGATTCTTTAACTTCCGGAGATTCCTCCGTCAGCTCTTCGGTGGAAAGCAGGGACACATAGATATCGGCGTAGCCAAGGTCACGACTGACCTTGACTGCGTTTACCGTGACCATGCCCACCCGCGGGTCTTTGACCTCCCGCTGGATGAGCTGGGCCAGTTCCCGTTGCATCTGATCGCCGATGCGATCAATACGACTGAACTCTCTTGGCATTAGGCTTCCTTCAAAATCGGGCGCATCACGCGCCGGTGGACTCAAGCTTGCGCTCGACCCGGACGCGATCGAAGACCTCGATCTGGTCGCCGACTTTTACGTCGTAACCCTTAACGCCAATACCGCACTCCATGCCGTTACGGACTTCAGGCACGTCGTCCTTGAAGCGACGCAGGGATTCCAGCTCGCCTTCAAAAATAACCACGTTGTCCCGCAGAACCCGGATCGGCTTGTTACGGTAAACCGTGCCTTCGGTGACCATACAACCTGCCACCTGACCAAACTTCGGCGAACGGAACACATCACGCACGTCTGCGATGCCAACGATATCTTCGCGGAATTCCGGTGCCAGCATGCCAGTCAGGGCTGCTTTCACATCATCAATCAGGTTGTAGATGATGCTGTAGTAGCGCAGATCCAGACCTTCCTGCTCAACCAGGCGCTTGGACGCCGTGTCCGCACGGACGTTGAAACCGAAGATAACCGCATTGGTTGCCATGGCCAGACTGACGTCGGTCTCGGCAATACCGCCAACACCGGACGACACGATCTTGACCTGTACCTCATCGTTACCGAGATCTTGCAAGGCCTTGGTGATGGCTTCCAGCGAACCGCGAACGTCGGTCTTGAGCACAACATTGAGGGTTTTGACCTCGTCCTTGCCCATGTTCTCGAACAGGTTCTCGAGTTTTGCCGCCTGCTGGCGCTGGAGACGCTGCTCCCGCTCACGGGTCTGGCGGAACTCGGCCAGTTCTTTGGCCTTCTTCTCGTCGGCCACCGCGAAGAACTCGTCACCGGCGTCCGGCGTGCCGTTCAGGCCGAGGATCTCAACCGGAATCGACGGGCCAGCTTCTTTCGTTTGCTTGCCGGCTTCGTCAGTCATCGCCCGGACCTTACCAAAATAGGCACCTGCAACAACCATGTCGCCCTGACGCAGGGTACCGTTCTGTACCAGTACAGTCGCGACGGAACCGCGGCCACGTTCAAGGCTGGATTCCACGACCACACCTTTGGCCGGTGCATCCGTAGAGGCCTCAAGTTCGAGGATTTCGGACTGCAGCAAGACGGCCTCAAGCAGTGCGTCAATGCCGTCACCGGTGTGAGCGGAAACAGGGACGAACTGAACGTCCCCGCCCCAGTCTTCCGGCACAACTTCCAGAGCAGCCAGCTCGCTCTTGATTCGATCAGGGTCCGCACCTTCCTTGTCCATCTTGTTGATGGCAACAACGATCGGCACACCGGCGGAACGGGCGTGCTGCACCGCTTCCTTGGTCTGTGGCATCACGCCATCATCGGCGGCGACGACCAGGATAACGATATCGGTACACTGGGCACCACGGGCACGCATGGCGGTAAAGGCCGCGTGGCCCGGGGTATCCAGGAAGGAGACCATGCCGTGATCGGTTTCTACGTGGTAGGCACCAATATGCTGGGTAATACCACCGGATTCACCGGAGGCCACCTTGGTACGGCGGATGTAGTCCAGCAAAGAGGTCTTACCATGGTCAACGTGACCCATCACGCTCACAACCGGCGCCCGCTTGGTTTTCTCGCCACCCTCGAAGGAGAATTCGCTCAGAACCTCTTCTTCGAACGCATCTTCGCTGACGGTCTTGGCTTTATGACCCAGTTCCTCGGTCACCAGAACCGCCGTTTCCTGGTCCAGTGCCTGGTTGATGGTGGCCATGACGCCCATGCCCATCAGGGTCTTGATAACATCAGCCGACTTGACCGCCATACGCTGGGCAAGGTCGCCGACAGAAATCGTTTCCGGAATCTCTACTTCTCTGACCATTGGCTTGGTCGGCCTCTCGAAAGCATGACGCTTCTCTTTGGGTTTCTTTTTCGCACGCAGCGGCTTGCGCAGCGTGGTCTCTTCCTCATCCTCGGAGATAACCAGCGGCTCTTCCACCGGACGACTGCGAGGACCACGATGGCCAGCCTGCTTCTTCTTCGGCTTGCCCTCTTCGATCTCGTCGCCGCGCTCGCGAACTTTCTCTTTCTTTTTCTTCGGCTTGCGATCCTTGCCATCGCCCTCGGGCGGAGGCATCGGCATATCTTCCGGAGCAGGAACCGGCTCGGGCTCTTTCTTCGGCTCGGCCTTCTCTGTTTGTTCCGGCTGCTCTGATGTTGCTGCCTCGGCCGGCTTCTCTGCTTCCGGCTGCGGCGCCTGCTCAGCCGCTACCTTTGGCGCTTCCTCTACCGGCGCTTGCTCAGGCTGCTGCTGTGCTGGCGCCTCTTCCGGTTTCGGCGCTTCCGCCTCAGGCTGCAACTCAGCCCGTTTGATATAGGTACGGCGCTTGCGAACCTCAACATTGACGGTCTTTGCCTTGCCGGCCTTGAGCGTGGTGGTAGTTTTACGCTTCAGGGTAATCTTCCGCGGTTCGGCATCAGCCTCACCGTGAGTCTTTCTCAAATAGGCCAGCAACTGCTGCTTCTCATCGCTGGAGACAGAATCATTCTCGGAGCGGGCTTTCAGGCCAGCCTCCACAATCTGCTTCAGCAAACGATCCACGGGAGCGCCTACATCTTCGGCCAGTTGTTTTACCGTTACTTCAGCCATACTGGTCCTCCTCCCGAATTAAGCCTGGTCTTCAAACCAGGGGGCACGTGCAGTCATGATAAGCTGACCGGCACGCTCTTCATCCATACCTTCAATCTCGAGCAGGTCGCCAACCGACTGCTCTGCCAGATCTTCCATGGTGCGCACACCCATCCCGGCCAGTTTGAAGGCCAGGCTACGGTCCATGCCGTCCATTCCCAGAAGATCCTCTGCCGGCTCAGCACCTTCGAGCGCTTCCTCGCTTGCCAGGGCCTGGTTCAGCAGGACGTCCTTGGCACGACGGCGCAGCTCGGTGACGGTCTCTTCGTCAAAGCCTTCGATCGCCAACATCTCTTCCATCGGCACATAGGCCACCTCTTCGATAGAGGTAAAGCCTTCTTCGATCAGCACACCGGCAAACTCTTCATCAACATCCAAGTTGCCGATGAAATGCTCGACGAGCCGGCTGTATTCCTGTTCCTGACGCTCACCGGCTTCTTCCTCGGTCATCACGTTCAGGGTCCAACCTGTCAGGTCGGTGGCGAGGCGAACGTTCTGGCCGTTACGGCCGATTGCCTGAGCCAGGTTGTCTTCCGCCACTGCCACTTCCATGGTGTGCCCGTCTTCGTCCATCACGATAGAGGCCACTTCCGCAGGCGCCATCGCGTTGATGACCAACTGCGCAGGGTTGTCGTCCCACAGCACAATATCGACACGCTCACCGCCCAGCTCATTGGACACCGCCTGAACCCTGGAGCCACGCATACCAACACAGGCGCCAACGGGATCAATACGGCGATCGTTGGTCTTCACCGCGATCTTGGCCCTGGAACCCGGGTCGCGGGCAGCACCGCGGATCTCGATCAGATCTTCAGCAATCTCCGGCACCTCAATGCGGAACAGCTCAATGAGCATCTGCGAAGAGGTACGGCTGAGAATCAACTGGGGACCGCGGTGATCCGTACGGATCTCCAGCAGCAGGGAACGCACCCGGTCACCCATTCGGAACGTCTCACGGGGGATCAGGAATTCCCTCGGCAACAACGCTTCTGCATTGGCGCCGAGATCAACAATCACGTTGTCACGGGTAACCTTCTTAACGGTACCTGACACCAGCTCACCAACGCGGTCGCGGTAGCTGTCCACAATCTTGGTACGTTCAGCTTCACGAACCTTCTGGAAGATAATCTGCTTGGCAGCCTGGGCGCCGATGCGACCAAAGGCTTCGGATTCGATTTTCTCCTCGTGGATATCGCCAGGCTTCAGGGCCGTGTCGATTTCCTCGGCTTCCTGCAGGGTGAGCTCGGTGCCCAGCGCAGGAACGGCGTCATTATCCACCACCAGCCAGCGGCGGAAGGTTTCGTATTCGCCGGTTTTCCGGTCGATTGATACGCGGATATCCGCCTCTTCGTCTTCAAAGCGCTTTTTGGCAGCGGTGGCCAGTGCCAGCTCGATCGCCTCAAAGATCACATCCTTCTCGACACCTTTCTCGTTCGAGACGGATTCAACCACCAGCAAGATCTCTTTACTCATTGGATTGCCCTGCCCTTAAAATCAACTGTGCGTCCACGGACTTTATTCAAATCGTTCACTCAAATACCGGCACGATGTGGGCTTTTTCAATGCTGTCGAATGGCAGCAGATACTCGTGGTCATCAACGACCACAACCACATCATCACCCTCTACGCCTTTGATCAGCCCCTGAAACTTCCGGCGGCCCTCAAATGCCATCCGGAGACGAATCTGAACCTGGTGACCAACAAAGGCCTCGTATTGCTCAAGACGAAACAGCGGGCGATCCATCCCCGGGGATGAGACCTCGAGTGTGTATTCGGTCTGGATGGGATCTTCCACATCCATCACACCGCTGATCTGACGACTGACTTTTTCACAGTCTTCGATGCCGATGCCGTTTTCAGCATCGTCAATAAACACCCGTAACAGGGAATGATGGCCCTGCGAGCGGAATTCAATGCCCCAGAACTCATACCCCAGACCTTCCACTACAGGCTGAAGAATGTCTTCCAGTTGCTTAAGCTTGGCTGACAAGTTGTGCCTTCTCCGTTATCAGATTTACCGGCCCCAAAAACAAAAAAAGGGCTGTTTTATCAGCCCTTTTTATGCACCAGGGCCCTTTGCGCCAGGCCCCTTAATCAAAAAGCCCCTTACAATGGGGCCTTTTGTTGCAAGAACTCGCAGGAAGCAAAACGGTGTACCGCTTCCTGCTGACAGACACCTGGCCTGCCAGAAACCCGCCAGTAACACGCGGCAGGTCCCAATATCCGCCGGAGTATAGAGACGCCAGGCAGACTGGTCAAGGACTGACCAAAAAAAACGGCCTGGAAACTCCAAGCCGCTTTTCTTCTAATATGGTGCCCGGGGCCGGACTCGAACCGGCACAGCTTTCGCTACTACCCCCTCAAGATAGCGTGTCTACCAGTTTCACCACCCGGGCAACATTCTTACTCGAGTTCGGGAAGATCAGACTCCCCACCCTCGGTTTCGCTGGCTGCGGCTTCACCATTGTCAGCAGCACTGTCTGCAGGGGCCGGGCTGCTGGATTCCTGAACAACAGGAATACCGGCCTCACCCGCCACTTCGGCGCGCTGCTTGGCAAAGATTGCCAGCGAGAAACTTGTTACAAAAAATACCACGGCGAGCAGGGTCGTAAAGCGGGTCAGGAAACTGCCGCTGCCCTGGCTGCCAAACACAGTCTGGGAAGCACCACCACCAAAGGCGGCACCAGCATCAGCGCCCTTGCCCTGCTGGATCAGCACCAGACCCACCAGCGCCACCGCGATCACCACGTGCACAACGACTACCAGTGTTTCTACCCAATCCATAACGACTCTCGCGAACCTTTAAATTCAGGTACCCGCCGGAACACTCCGGCAAATACTTATAAAATCCTGTGCAATGAGCGACGCTCCGCCGATCAAACCGCCGTCAATATCCGGCTCGGCGAAAAGAGCGGCTGCATTATCCGCTTTTACACTCCCCCCGTAAAGCAGGGATATCTCATCGGCTGGCGCGCCTATCTCTGACAGCACCTTCCGGATCGAGGCATGCATTGCCTGGGCATCCTGCGCGGTCGCAGTCTTGCCGGTACCAATGGCCCAGACGGGTTCGTAGGCCACGACCACTTGCCGCCACTGATCCGCCGACACCGCTGCCAGACCGTTTCTGACCTGGGCCGCGACCACCGATTCAGCCTTGCCAGCCTCACGCTCTTCCAGAGTCTCGCCGACACAAACTACGGCATACAGTCCGCCGGCAACGATGCGACCGACTTTTTCGGCCACCATCTCATCGGTTTCACCGAAGATCTGACGACGCTCGGAATGCCCGACCAGCGCGTACTGGCAACCCTGATCCCTCGCCATCTCGGCAGAGATCTCTCCGGTATAGGCTCCGGAAGCCCACTGCCCCACGTTCTGAACGCCGACTGAGAGGAGATCGCCTGCATTGGCGGCTACTTCTCCGACGTAAATTGCGGGAGGAATAATAACAACCTCGACGCCATTATCAAGAGAGGCCGCCTGGGATCGCACATCGCTGACCAGCGTTTGTGCAAGGTCTTTCGACCCGTTCATTTTCCAGTTTCCGGCTACAATCTTACGACGCATAACAGTTCCCGAACGTTAGGGAGGGCGAACTATACAGTACTCCCTCCCGGCAGACAACCGCCTGAAAACACAAAATTAAGCGGTGGATTTCTCCACAACTTTTGCCAGTTCCTCGACTACCCGAAGAATCTCGCTGGCGTCCTGCCCCTCCGCCATCACACGAATCAGCGGCTCTGTGCCAGAGGCTCTCAACAGAATCCTTCCTGAACTGCCCAGCTCGGTTTCGGCCTTGCGCACCGCAGCCACGATATCATCACGACTGAACGGATCGAAACGTTGCGCCACCCGAACGTTGATCATTTTCTGAGGGAGCTTGCTCATCCCCTTCCGCAGATCCGCAAGGGTTTTCCCGGACTTCCACACTGAAAGAAGGACCTGCAGCGCCGAAACAATACCATCACCGGTACTGGTGCAGTCGCGGATAACCATGTGGCCAGAACCTTCGCCACCGAGCACCCAGTTGTTGGCGAGCAGCCGCTCCATCACGTACCGGTCGCCGACTTTTGCACGCTCGAACTCGATTCCGATTTCATTCAAAGCAAGCTCGACACCCAAATTGGTCATCAGCGTACCTACCACACCGCCTTTCAGGCGATCCTCGGCAAAGCGTTGGGACGCGATGACGTAGAGCAGCTCATCGCCGTCCACCTCGGATCCGTCCCGATCCACCATCAGAACCCGATCGCCATCCCCATCGAATGCGATCCCCAGATCAGCGTTTTTTTCGATCACTGCTGCCTTGAGCGCCTGCAGATGAGTGGAGCCAACGTTAAGGTTGATATTGAGCCCATCGGGATCGCCACCGATAACCGAAACCTTGGCCCCAAGCTCCCGAAATACCTTGGGGGCCACGTGATAGGTGGCGCCATGGGCACAGTCCAATACGATATTCATGCCGTCGAGCGTAAACTCATTGGGCACAGTGCTCTTGCAGAATTCCACATACCGGCCCGGCGCGTCGTCAACGCGGGAGGCCTTGCCCAGCTCAGTCGGGCCACAAACCTCAATGGGCTTGTCCAGCCAGCGCTCAATCTCGGCTTCAAGAGCATCGTCCAGCTTGGTGCCGGCCGCCGAGAAGAACTTGATACCGTTGTCGTGGTGGGGATTGTGGGAGGCGCTGATCACAATGCCGGCCGAAGCGCGAAAGGTGCGAGTCAGGTAGGCGATCGCCGGCGTTGGCATCGGACCGAGCAGTTTTACATCGACACCCGCCGCCGCAAGGCCGGCCTCCAGGGCGGATTCGAACATGTAACCGGACAGCCGGGTATCCTTGCCGATCAGTACGCTGTTGCGCTGACCATCGCGCTTGAAGGCCTGGCCCGCAGCCCAGCCAAGTTTCAGCATGAACTCCGGCGTTATCGGAAATTCACCCACGTGCCCGCGAATACCGTCGGTACCAAAGTACTTTCTCTCGGACATTAACCTGCCTCCTTCACTGCCGCCACCACGCGGATAGCGTCCACTGTTTCCCTGACATCGTGCACACGAATAATACTGGCACCCTTCATGGCCGCTATTGTCGCGGCCGCAAGGCTCGCAGGCAACCTTTCATTCACCTCACGCCCAGTGATATGACCCAACATGGACTTCCGGGAAACGCCAACCAGCAGGGGATGCCCCAGGATATGCATCTGCTCAAGGGAGGCCAGCAACTGCAGGTTATGTTCGAGGCTTTTCCCAAAACCGAAGCCGGGATCAAGCAGGATGTTTTCAGGGCGAACCCCGGCGTGCTCCGCAACGCGGATGCGCTCGGTCAGAAAAGCACTGACTTCCCGACGCACATTCCGGTACTCGGGGCGATCCTGCATGGTATCCGGCTCCCCCTGGATATGCATGATGCAAACCGGTATGCCCGCTTTTGCAGCCACTTCCGGAGCACCGTCACGTTGCAGGGCCCGCACATCATTGATCAGGCCGGCCCCGAGTTTTGCCGTCTCAGCCATCACTTCCGGCGCACTGGTGTCTACCGAGATAACCGCATCGAGCTCCCGGGCTGCCGCCTCAACCACCGGGCAGACGCGGTCCAACTCTTCCTGCAACGACACGGGCGTGGCGCCCGGCCGCGTGGATTCGCCACCGATGTCGATAAACGTGGCGCCATTGGCAACCATCTGCCTGGCCCGTACCAAAGCCGCATCCGGCCGGTTAAATTGGCCACCATCGGAAAACGAATCCGGTGTTACATTCAGAACGCCCATCACGTGGCAGCGGGACATATCCAGTTCCCGCCCGGCAAAATTCATTTTCATGGCAAACCTTTTTCACAATGACAAAAACAAACGCCGCCCGGAATCCGGGCGGCGCAGGGAACTACACTCTTTTTATAACCAAAAGCTGCTAGCCGTCAGTGTTCTCCGGCCGGCCGGCCAACGCCGGGATGACGACCGTCATCGGAAGCCTTTGGCTCCGGCGACGTCTCAGGCTCGTCGGCCTTGACGCCACCAGCGGGACCACTGTCCCCCCAACCTTTCGGCGGGCGAGGTGTGCGGCCTTCCATGATGTCATCAATCTGGTGACGGTCGATGGTTTCGTACTTCATCAACGCGTCGGCCATCATGTCGAGCTTGTCCCGGTTATCGACCAGAATCTGCTTGGCTTTTTCGTAGCAGCTGTCGATGATGTTGCGAACTTCCTCATCGATGCGCTGGGCCGTCTCCGGTGAGTACACCGTCTGGGACTGACCGGCAGACCGGCCAAGGAACGGCTCTTCGCTGTCGGTATCATACTGCAGCGGGCCCAGCTTCTCGGACAGACCCCAGCGGGTAACCATGTTGCGGGCCAGACTGGTCGCGCGCTCGATGTCGTTCGAAGCACCGGTCGTCACACCATCAAAGCCCAGCGTCAGCTCTTCCGCGATGCGACCACCGAACAGACTGCAGATCGAGCTGATCAGGAAGCGCTTGCTATGGCTGTACTTGTCTTCCTCAGGGAGGAACATGGTAACACCCAGAGCGCGGCCGCGCGGAATGATGCTCACCTTGTACACCGGATCATGCTCCGGCATCAGACGACCCACAATAGCGTGGCCCGACTCGTGATAAGCCGTATTCCGCTTTTCTTTCTCGCTCATCACCATGGACTTGCGCTCGGCGCCCATCATGATCTTGTCTTTGGCAAGTTCGAACTCTTCCATGGACACCAGGCGCTGGTTGCGCCGGGCCGCGAAGAGCGCCGCCTCGTTGACCAGGTTGGCGAGGTCCGCACCGGAAAATCCGGGCGTGCCACGGGCAATCAGAACCGGCTCGACACCATCCGCCAGAGGCACTTTCTTCATGTGCACCTTGAGGATCTGCTCACGACCAATGATGTCTGGCAGGCCAACAACAACCTGACGGTCGAAACGGCCCGGGCGCAACAGTGCCGGGTCGAGAACGTCGGGACGGTTAGTAGCGGCAATTACGATAACGCCTTCATTACCCTCAAAACCGTCCATCTCAACGAGCAGCTGGTTGAGAGTCTGTTCACGCTCGTCATGACCGCCACCCATGCCGGCGCCACGGTGGCGACCAACAGCATCGATCTCGTCGATGAAAATAATACAGGGGCTTTGTTTCTTGGCCTGTTCGAACATGTCACGAACCCGGGAAGCACCCACGCCCACGAACATTTCGACAAAGTCAGAACCGGAGATGGAGAAGAACGGCACCTTGGCTTCGCCGGCAATGGCCTTGGCGAGAAGGGTCTTACCAGTACCCGGCTGACCAACCATCAGGACACCCTTGGGGATGCTGCCGCCAAGACGCTGGAATTTGCTGGGATCCCGCAGGAAATCCACCAGCTCCTTAACATCTTCCTTGGCTTCATCAACACCGGCCACGTCCGCGAAGGTGGTCTTAATCTGGTCTTCGCTCATCAGACGCGCTTTACTTTTGCCGAACGACATGGGGCCTTTGCCGCCACCGCCGCCCTGCATCTGGCGCATGAAGAACACAAACAGTGCGATGATGATCAGTATCGGGAACGCGGCTACCAGAAGCTGTGTCCACAGGCTCTGGCGCTCAGGCTCCTTACCGATAACCTCAACGTTGTTCGCGAGCAGATCGTCCATCAGCTTGTTGTCAGACACCTGAGGACGGATTGTCTGGAACTGGGAGCCGTCACCACGGGTACCCTGAACCTGCAACCCATCGATTGTGACCTGACGGACCTGGCCTTCCTGGACCATCTCCACAAACTGGGAATAGTTGACTTGTTGGCCGGTGGTGGTGGGAGAAAAGTTCTGAAACACCATCAGCAGCACGGCGGCTATAATTAGCCAGAGAACCAGATTTTTTGCCATATCGTTCAAGGATCATCACCTGTGAATTGTAGGGTTAACCTTTCGCAAAGCACCCTTTTCTGACACCTTACACCAATTGTACGCCCGTCCACCAGAAACGGCCCATCCGTATCGGCCACACGCAGCACACAGTTTTTTAATGAAAAGTCGCCTTAACATTCATATTGGGCGCCATATCTGAAATTACAACAGCAACCCTCAATACGCCCCCATTTCCGCGAACCTTTTGACCCTTGCCACCCGGGTTGGTTCCTTCTGGTTGCCGACCCCACGTCGATACGTGTTAACGGCCATTCTTACAGCGGAACGATCTGTTACAATTTGGCGATTATACGTTCAAGTCAGCCTTTCCGCCGCTGACCTTTTGTTAATTGCACCAATAAAGAGATTACATCATGAGTCTTTCACCGGAACAGCGCCGGGAATACCGGGCGATTGCCCACAACCTCAAGCCCGTCATCATTGTTGGCGACAAAGGCCTTTCCGAGGGGCTGCAGGAAGAACTTGAGCGCGCACTGAATGATCATGAGCTGATCAAGATCAAGGTGGCGAGCCAGGATCGGGAAACCAGGCACGAAGCGATTACTGCGCTGTGCGAATCGTCTGGCGCTGAACTGGTCCAGACCATCGGTAAGATCGCCGTGATACTGCGTCGGGCCAAGAAGCCCAACCCCAAGCTCTCCAACCTGTTGCGCCACAAGCACTGATCCGGTCGCCCGGAATCCAGAAACAAAAAGCCGGCTGCGGGAAACCCGAGCCGGCTTTTTGTTTGCAAGAGACGAAATCAGACGTATTCGACTTGCTCGATCTCGTATTCCACAGTACCGGAAGGCACGCGAATTGCCACCACATCGCCCTCGCTCTTGCCAACCAGCGCCCGCGCAATCGGTGAGGAAATCGACAGCTTGCCTGCCTTGATATCCGCCTCGTCCTCACCAACGATCTTGTAGGTCACCTGTTCGTCCGTATCCATGTTGAGCAGGTGCACCGTGGTACCGAAGATTACCCTGCCGGTATTCTCCATGGTGGTCACATCGATTACCTGAGCGGCTGAAAGTTTGCCCTCGATTTCCTGAATGCGCCCTTCAATAAAGCTCTGCTGCTCACGGGCAGCATGATATTCAGCGTTCTCTTTCAGGTCGCCGTGCTCCCGGGCGTCGGCAATCGCCGCAATAACCCGGGGACGATCCTCGGACTTCAGCTTCTGAAGCTCCTCGCGGAGGCGGGTCTCGCCCGCCTTTGTCATCGGTACTCTGTCAGCCATAGTCTCACTTTCCTGCGTGAAGATCCTGGAGGCGGCGTACAGTGCGCTCCGGGCCGAACTTGATGGCCCGGCAGAAGGCTTCGCCGCCCGCCAGTGTTGTTGTGTAGGTTACCTTGGTCTGCAACGCCGACTGGCGGATCTGGGCCGAGTCGGAAATGGCCTTGCGACCTTCAGTGGTATTGATAATCAGCTGAACCTGTCCGTTCTTGATGGCGTCCACAATATGCGGACGGCCTTCACGGACCTTGTTCACCCGATCAACCTCGATTCCGGCCTCTTTCAGGGCCTTGGCGGTGCCGGTGGTAGCCACAAGCTTGAAGCCAGCCTCGACCAGATCACGGGCCACTTTTGCGGCGCCGGGCTTGTCAACATCCCGCACCGACATGAACGCAGTGCCCTTGGCCGGCAGTCGCTCGCCAACAGCCAGAGCGGCTTTGGCAAAAGCCTCGTCAAAGCTGTCACCCAGGCCCATGACCTCACCGGTCGACTTCATTTCCGGCCCGAGGATGGGATCCACCGCCGGGAATTTGTTGAACGGGAACACCGACTCTTTCACCGCGTAGTAACGGGGGATGATTTCCTGGGTGAACTCCAGTTCTTTAAGGGTCTTGCCAGCCATTACCCGGGCCGCCACCTTGGCCAGGGACACGCCGATGGCCTTGGAGACGAACGGCACGGTCCGGGAGGCCCGCGGGTTTACTTCGATCACGTAGATCTCGCCGTCCTGCCACGCCAGCTGCACGTTCATCAGGCCGATCACGTCCAGCTCGATGGCCATTTTCTTGACCGCATCGCGCATTTCGTCCTGAACCTGCTGGGACAGGGTGTACGGCGGCAGTGAACAGGCGGAGTCACCGGAGTGCACGCCGGCCTGCTCAATGTGCTGCATGATACCGCCGATCACCACGTCTTTGCCGTCGGAAATGGCGTCGATGTCTACTTCGATGGCAGCATTCAGGAAGTGGTCCAGCAACACCGGGCTGTCGTTGGAGACCAGCACCGCATTGCGCATGTAGCGAACCAGCTCTTCCTCGTCATAGACGATTTCCATGGCCC
This sequence comes from Marinobacter sp. NFXS11, assembly GCF_040148675.1. Taxonomy (NCBI): domain Bacteria; kingdom Pseudomonadati; phylum Pseudomonadota; class Gammaproteobacteria; order Pseudomonadales; family Marinobacteraceae; genus Marinobacter; species Marinobacter sp. NFXS11. The sequence goes on from NZ_JAGDDV010000002.1 coordinate 44,224, forward strand.
GGCCGCCCAGCACGTAAGACGGACGCACCACCAACGGGTAGCCAATTTCCCGGGCCGCCAGGATGCCTTCCTCGTGACTGCGCACAGTGGCGTTTTCCGGCTGCTTCAGGCCCAGGCGTGTGATCATCTGCTGGAACCGTTCCCGGTCCTCGGCGCGGTCGATGGCGTCCGGGCTGGTGCCGATGATGGGCACGCCGGCCGCTTCCAGGCCACGGGCCAGTTTCAGCGGGGTCTGGCCGCCGTACTGGACGATGACGCCCTTGGGCTTCTCGACGTGGATGATTTCCAGCACGTCTTCCAGGGTGATCGGCTCGAAGTACAACCGGTCGGAGGTGTCGTAGTCGGTGGACACGGTCTCCGGGTTGCAGTTGATCATGATGGTTTCGTAGCCGTCTTCACGCATGGCCAGGGCCGCGTGCACACAGCAGTAATCAAATTCGATGCCCTGGCCGATCCGGTTGGGGCCGCCACCGATGACAACAATCTTTTCGCGATCACTGGCATCCGCCTCGCACTCTTCCTCATAGGTGGAGTACATGTAGGCGGTATCGGAGGCAAACTCGGCGGCACAGGTGTCCACGCGCTTATACACCGGGCGGATGCCCAGGTCGTGGCGCAGCTTGCGCAGGCTCACCTCGGAGATACCCAGCAGTTTGGCCAGGCGGGCGTCGGAGAAGCCCTTGCGCTTGAGACGGAACAGGGTGGCCTGGTCAATGTCGGCCTTGCCGGCACTCTTCAGCGCCTGCTCTTCCCTGATCAGATCCTCGATCTGGACCAGGTACCAGGGATCCACGTGAGTATGGGCGAACACATCCTCCACGGACATTCCGCAACGGAAGGCGTCACCTATGTACCAGACGCGCTCGGCACCGGGCACGTTCAGCTCGGTGATCAGGGTTTCCTGCGAGTCCTCGGAAGTGAGGCTTTCCAGCTTCTCATCGAAGCCCTCGGAGCCAACTTCCAGGCCGCGCAGGGCTTTCTGCAGGGATTCCTGGAAGGTTCGGCCGATGGCCATGACCTCACCCACGGATTTCATCTGGGTGGTCAGGCGGGCGTCGGCCTGGGGGAATTTCTCGAAAGTAAACCGGGGGATCTTGGTGACCACGTAATCAATGGACGGCTCGAACGAAGCCGGGGTGACACCACCGGTGATTTCGTTGCGCAGCTCGTCCAGGGTGTAGCCTACCGCCAGTTTGGCCGCGACCTTGGCGATCGGAAAGCCGGTGGCCTTGGACGCCAGCGCCGAGGAGCGGGACACCCGCGGGTTCATCTCGATCACCACCATGCGACCGGTGTCCGGGTTGATGCCGAACTGGACGTTGGAGCCGCCGGTTTCCACACCGATCTCACGCAGAACCGCCAGGGAGGCGTTCCGCATGATCTGGTATTCCTTGTCGGTGAGGGTCTGGGCCGGGGCCACGGTGATGGAGTCACCGGTGTGGACACCCATGGCATCGAAGTTCTCGATGGCGCAGACGATGATGCAGTTGTCGTTCTTGTCGCGGACAACTTCCATCTCGTACTCTTTCCAGCCGATCAGGGACTCGTCGATCAGCAGCTCGTTGGTCGGAGACAGATCCAGGCCGCGGGTACAGATTTCCTCGAATTCATCGCGATTATAGGCAATCCCGCCGCCGGAGCCGCCCATGGTGAAGGACGGACGGATGATGCAGGGAAAGCCGATCTCGTCAGCGACTTTCCGGGCTTCTTCCATGGAATGGGCGAAGTTGGCCTTGGGGCATTCCAGACCAATCTTCCTCATCGCCTTGTCAAAGCGGTCCCGATCCTCAGCTTTATCGATGGTATCGGCGTTGGCGCCGATCATTTCCACACCGTGCTTTTCCAGCACACCCTGCTTTTCCAGCTCGAGCGCGCAGTTCAGTGCGGTCTGGCCGCCCATGGTGGGCAGCAGCGCATCCGGCTGCTCTTTCTCGATGATCTTCTCGACGGTCTTCCAGGTAATCGGCTCGATGTAGGTGGCATCGGCCATGACCGGGTCGGTCATGATGGTTGCCGGGTTGGAGTTAACCAGAATAACCCGGTAACCCTCTTCGCGCAGCGCCTTGCAGGCCTGGGCTCCGGAGTAATCAAACTCGCACGCCTGCCCGATCACGATGGGGCCGGCGCCCAGGATCAGGATGCTTTGGATGTCGGTACGTTTTGGCATGTCTTGGTAAACCTGTCAGCAACTTTTGAATTCTGGCAGCGCAACACGCGGCGCCCGTGAGTTTTCCGTGGCGATCGGTCTCAGGCCGATCGCGCCTCCATCAGGCGGATAAACTCGTCAAACAGCGGGGCCACATCATGGGGGCCGGGGCTGGCTTCCGGGTGACCCTGGAAGCTGTAGGCCGGCTTGTCGGTCCGGCGAATGCCCTGCAGGGTGCCGTCAAACAGGGACTTGTGAGTCGCCTCGACATTGGCCGGCAGAGTTGCCTCATCCACGGCAAACCCGTGGTTCTGGCTGGTGATCATCACGGTGCCGGTGGCGATGTCCTGAACCGGATGGTTGGCTCCGTGGTGGCCATGCCCCATCTTCATGGTCTTGGCACCGCTGGCCAGGGCCAGCAACTGGTGCCCCAGACAGATACCAAACACCGGAATCTCGGTTTCCAGCACTTCCTTGATGGCGGTGATGGCGTAATCACAGGGCTCGGGGTCCCCGGGACCATTGGACAGGAACACACCGTCCGGGTTCATCGCCAGAACCTCCGAGGCCGGAGTCTGCGCCGGCACCACGGTGATGTCGCAGCCGCGGGAGGCGAGCATGCGCAGGATGTTCAGCTTGACGCCGTAATCCCAGGCAACCACCTTGAACCGTGATTCCTCACGCTCACCGTAACCCTCGCCCAGGGTCCACTCGGTCTCGTTCCAGGACCAGATCTTGTCGGAGGTAACCTCTTTTGCCAGATCCATGCCCTTGAGGCCCGGGAAGGCTTTCGCCAGTTCCAGAGCCCGCTCGGCAGTGGCGTTTTCACCGGCAACGATGGCACCGTTCTGAGAGCCCTTGTCCCGGAGGATGCGGGTCAGACGGCGGGTATCAATGTCGGCGATCCCAACAATGTTGTTGCTTCGCAGGTAATCGTCCAGAGTTCCCTTGCTACGCCAGCTGCTGGCCAGCAGAGGCAGATCGCGGATGATCAGGCCGGCGGCCTGGATGCGGTCTGACTCGACGTCTTCTTCGTTCACACCGGTGTTACCGATATGCGGGTAAGTCAGGGTAACGATCTGGCGGGAGTAGGACGGGTCGGTCAGGATTTCCTGGTAGCCGGTCATGGCGGTGTTGAACACCACTTCGCCGCTGGTTTCTCCATCAGCGCCGATGGCTGTGCCGTAGAACAGGCTTCCGTCTGCGAGTGCAAGGATTGCTGGTGTGCTCAAGGCTTGTATCCTCATCGAGTGGCGTATCGGTTCGTCACGAACAGGAACGCAAGCGCAAATTCAGGTTGCAAAAAAGCGAGACGGAGTCTTAACTCGGTCCCGCTTTTTCAGAAACTTGGTGCAAAGGTACGCTTGGTGCAGTCAAACCGCCTTATTGTAAAAAATATGGCGCTTTGTGTCCACGAGAAATGGCCTCACTTGAGGTCCAGCACATCCTGCATATCGTAAAGCCCTGCCGACTTATCCTTCAGCCACAAGGCGGCGCGCATCGCACCCTTGGCAAAGGTCATCCGGCTACTTGCCTTATGGGTCACCTCGATGCGCTCACCCTCGGTGGCGAACAAAACGGTGTGATCACCGACCACGTCACCCGCACGAATGGTTTCGAAGCCGATTTCCTTGCGGGTGCGCTCGCCTGTAAAACCCTCACGGCCATAGACGGCGCACTCTTTCAGATCACGACCGAGGGCATCAGCAACCACTTCTCCCATGCGCAGCGCCGTACCTGAAGGAGCATCTTTCTTGTGGCGATGATGGGCTTCGATGATTTCCACGTCGTAGTCGTCACCCAGGGTTGCGGCGGCCGTGCGCAGCAGGTTGAGGACAACGTTAACGCCCACGCTCATGTTGGGCGCGAACACTACCGGCGTGGATTCAGCGGCCAGGGCCAGCTGCTGCTTTTCGGCGTCGGACATGCCGGTGGTACCGATCACGAGCATCTTGCCGTTGGCCTTGCAGAACTCGGCATTTTCCAGAGTCAGGTCCGGGAAGGTGAAATCGATAAGCACATCGAAATCATCCTTCACATCGGCCAGGCTGCCGGCCATTTTGACGCCCGTTTTGCCGATCCCGGTCATCTCGCCGGCATCGGCGCCGATCAGGCTACTGCCCGGCTCGACAACGGCGGCACCCAGCTCAAGACCCTCGGTGCCCTCAACGGCTTCGATCAGGACCTTTCCCATGCGCCCGGCGGCGCCGATGATTGCTACCCTCATGCTCGCGTTCCTTCTTGTCGCGCCGATCAGAATTTCATTTCGTCGAAGAAGCCTTTTACACCCTCAAACCAGGAGGTCTTCTTCGGACCGTGCTCTGTGCCGTTACTGGCATCCAGCGTTTTCTGGAACTCTTCCAACAGCTCTTTCTGGCGCTTGGTCAGATTTACAGGCGTTTCCACAATCACGCGGCAAAGCAAGTCACCAGCAGGACCGCCACGAACCGGGCTAACGCCCTTGTTGCGCAACCGGAAGAGTTTTCCGGTCTGGGTTTCCGGTGGAATCTTCAGTTTCACCCGGCCATCCAGAGTCGGCACCTCGAGCTCTCCACCCAGGGAGGCATCAACGATGCTGATGGGCACTTCACAATAGAGATTGCGACCATCACGGGTGAAGATGGAGTGCTCGCGCACGGCGATCTGTACATACAGATCTCCAGAGGGCCCGCCATCGATGCCCATTTCACCTTCACCTGAGAGGCGAATGCGGTCGCCGGTGTCCACACCCGGCGGCACTTTGACCGACAGTGTTTTCTCTTCCTGAACCCTACCCTGGCCATGACAGGCCTTACAGGGGTTCTTGATGATCTGGCCGGAGCCCCGGCAAGTCGGACACGCCTGCTGCACGGTAAAGAAGCCCTGCTGCATGCGCACCTGCCCCATACCTTTACAGGTACCACAGGTTTCCGGGCGAGAGCCTTTTTCAGCGCCGCTGCCATCGCACACTTCACACTCGCGATGACCCGGGATCTGAATCTGGACAGTCTTGCCCTTTACGGCCTCTTCCAGATCAAGCTCCAGGGTGTAACGCAGGTCGGCACCACGGGTATTGCGGCCACGACCGCCGCCACCACCAAAAATGTCACCAAATACATCGCCGAAGATGTCGGAGAAGCTGGCACCGCCGCCTCCGAATCCGCCGCCACCAGCCTGACCGTCTACGCCGGCGTGACCGAACTGGTCGTATGCAGCCCGCTTGGACGGCTCTGCCAATACTTCGTAGGCTTCGCTGGCCTCTTTGAACTTATTCTCGGCTTCGGCGTCGTCCGGGTTACGGTCGGGGTGATACTTCATGGCGAGCTTTCGGTAGGCTCGCTTAACTTCCTTCTCGTCCGCGTCCCGGGAAATCCCGAGAATCTCGTAATAATCGCGCTTGGCCATGCTTTTAAAACCCTGTTTTTAAACGCGGAAAACGCGGGGAGCTCCCCGCGTTTTCCAACTGCCTGATGTACGTCAGATTTATCGCTTGTCGTCGTCTTTGACTTCTTCAAACTCAGCGTCGACCGCGTCGTCAGACTTCTGGCCCTGGGCTTCTTCCTGTCCACCGGCCTGCTGGGTCTGATCCGCCTGATCTGCATACATCTTCTGGGCCAGCTCGGAAGAGACTTCGGTCAGCTTCTGAGTCTTGGCTTCGATGTCTTCCTTGTCCGAACCTTCCAGAGCTTCTTCAAGCTCCTTGATGGAAGCTTCGATAGACTCTTTCTCGCTGTCGCTGACCTTGTCACCGGCATCCTTCAGGGTCTTGCGAACAGCGTGAACCATTGCGTCGCCCTGGTTACGGACCTGGACAAGCTCCTCGAACTTGCGATCTTCCTCGGCGTTGGCCTCGGCGTCCTGAACCATCTTCTCGATTTCGTCATCGTTCAGACCAGAAGAGGCCTTGATCACGATCGACTGCTCTTTACCGGTCGCCTTGTCCTTGGCGGACACGTTCAGGATACCGTTGGCGTCGATATCGAAGGTAACTTCGATCTGCGGCACACCACGCGCTGCCGGCGGAATATCAGCCAGATCGAAACGGCCCAGCGATTTGTTCTGGGCAGCCTGTTTACGCTCGCCCTGAACCACGTGGATGGTTACCGCAGTCTGATTGTCATCCGCTGTGGAGAACGTCTGCGACTTCTTGGTCGGAATCGTGGTGTTCTTGTCGATCAGCGGAGTTGCCACACCGCCCATGGTTTCGATACCCAGGGTCAGCGGGGTGACGTCCAGCAGCAGAACGTCCTTCACATCACCGGAGAGAACGGCCGCCTGAATCGCAGCACCCATCGCCACAGCTTCGTCCGGGTTGACGTCCTTGCGGGCTTCTTTGCCGAAGAACTCTTTCACTTTTTCCTGCACCAGCGGCATACGGGTCTGACCACCGACCAGAATTACCTCGTCGATACCATCCGCTTTCATGCCGGCATCCTGCAGAGCCACTTTACAAGGCTCAAGGCTGCGCTGAACCAGATCTTCCACCAGCGACTCAAGCTTTGCGCGAGTGAGCTTGACGTTCATGTGCTTCGGACCACTGGCATCGGCCGTGATGTACGGCAAGTTCACATCGGTCTGCTGGCTGCTGGAAAGCTCGATCTTGGCCTTCTCACCGGCTTCTTTCAGACGCTGCATGGCCAGAGAGTCGCCGCGCAGATCAATACCGCTGTCTTTCTTGAACTGGTCTGCCAGGAACTCGATGATCTTCATATCGAAGTCTTCACCACCGAGGAAGGTGTCGCCGTTGGTCGCCAGCACTTCAAACTGATGCTCGCCATCCACATCAGCAATCTCAATGATGGACAGGTCAAAGGTACCACCGCCGAGGTCATAAACTGCAACAGTGCGATCACCGCTCTTCTTGTCCAGACCATAGGCCAGAGCAGCTGCAGTCGGCTCGTTAATGATGCGTTTCACATCAAGACCGGCAATCTTGCCAGCGTCCTTGGTTGCCTGACGCTGGCTGTCGTTGAAGTAGGCCGGCACGGTGATAACCGCCTCGGTCACTTTCTCGCCAAGATAATCTTCGGCCGTCTTTTTCATCTTCTTGATGATTTCCGCAGAAACCTGCGGGGGAGCCATTTTCTCACCCTTCACTTCCACCCAGGCGTCGCCGTTATCTGCCTTGGCAATCTTGTACGGCACCATCTTGATGTCTTTCTGAACGACGTCGTCTTCAAAACGACGACCAATCAGACGCTTGATGGCGTACAGGGTGTTGTTCGGGTTAGTGACCGCCTGGCGCTTGGCTGACTGGCCAACCAGGGTCTCACCATCGTCGGTGTACGCGATGATAGACGGGGTGGTGCGATCACCCTCTGCGTTTTCAATTACCTTGACCTTGTCGCCATCCATGATGGCTACACAAGAGTTGGTGGTTCCCAGATCGATACCGATAATCTTGCTCATTGAATCACTCCAATTCTTCTGAATGCTTTCCCGGAGGGCATTTGCCTCCGCTTTCGCTATTTACTGGCTATATTGGCGCTTTAATCGGCTTTTCAAGCCTGCTCATCAATTTTTGGTGCATCTTCCGCCTTGGCGACCACTACCATGGCCGGCCTCACAACGCGGCCATTCAGCAGATACCCTTTCTGCACCACGGCGACCACACTGTTCGGCTCTGCATCCGGAGCCGGCACCATGGACATGGCTTCGTGATGCTGGGGATCGAACGGTTCGCCCACCGGGTTGATCTGCTCAACGTTGAATTTCTTGAGACTGGACATGAACAGGCTCAGGGTCATTTCAACGCCTTCACGGATGGAGGCAACCGCATCGCCCGAGTCCTCATGCCCCTCAGTGCTCTCGACGGCCTTTTCCAGGCTGTCGGCAACCGGCAGAAGCTCTTTAACGAACTTTTCCAGGGCAAACTTGTGGGCCTTCTCCACATCAATCTCCGCTCGACGGCGCACATTCTGCATCTCCGCCTGGGAGCGCAACATCTGCTCCTGAAATTCCTGAACCTGAGCCTGGAGCGCTTCCACGTCGGAGGTTTCGTTGTCGCCAGCTTCGCCTTCTGCGGACTGGGCTTCCTCTTTCGCAGCCTCGAGGGCTTCATTCAGTTCCTCGTGCTCATTCCGGTTCTCGTCAGTGCTCATGGCTACTCCTGCTTGATCGAAAGCGGCCCGCTGTCAGTGGCCGGTTAAACATGGGATCCGGCCCCGGCGAGCCGGAAAATGTCGTTGCGAACGGATATGGGGCCCGCTCTTCAGGTTTCAACCACCAATGCCTGCAATCCTGAAGAAAATCCCTCAAGCAGGTTTGCAAACGATAAAAACCCTGTATATATTCACAGTCACTGTATACATCAACAGTATTAGCCGGTCTCAGGAAAAACGCGGAGGTTATCTGCATGCTGACTCAACTTACGGTTTCCAATTACGCCATCGCCGAACGGGTGGAACTCCAGTTCAGCAAGGGCATGACCGCACTGACCGGCGAGACCGGCGCCGGAAAATCCATTGTGCTGGACGCCCTGGGCCTGGCCATGGGCGGTCGCGCAGATGCCGGCGCCGTCCGCCATGGCGCCAAGCGTGCAGACATCACAGCCACCTTTGATGTAACCGACATTCCCGAGGCCAGCAACTGGCTGGCAGAGCATGAACTGGATGACGAGAACGACTGCATCCTGCGCCGGGTCATCAGCAAGGATGGTCGCTCCCGCGCCTACATCAATGGCCAACCCTGCCCCCTGAATCATCTGAAGGAACTCGGCGGCGTGTTGATGGATATTCACAGCCAGCACCAGCATCAGTCCCTCTTGCGCAAGGAAACCCACCGCAAGCTGGTGGACGAGTTCGCCGGCGTTGAGTCCCTGGCCGCTGAAACCCGGGAAGCCTGGAAATTCTGGAACCAGATCCGCCAGCGGCTGACCGAACGCCAGCAGAATGCCGATGAAGCAGAGGCCAAACTCCAGCTTTTGCGGTATCAGGTGGAAGAGCTGGATCGTCTGGCCCTGGAAGAGGGCGAGCAGGAAAACCTGGAACAGGAGCAGGCGCAGCTTAGCCAGGCGGATACGGTTCTGCACAACAGCCATCAGGCCGCCCTGCTTTGCACCGAAGATGAAACCAGCGCAGTGGATCTGGTGCGTCAGGCGTTACAGCAGCTGGAGCAGCTTCCTGTGGATGTTCCCGCACTGGCAGACACGATCCAGATGCTGAACGAAGCCCAGATCCAGATCAGTGAGGCCGGCGACAACCTTCGCCACTTCGTCGAGGACTACGAGGCCGATCCGGCTCGATTGGCGGAAGTGGAAGAACGGCTGAGCGCCATCTACCAGATGGCCCGCAAACACCGGATTACACCGGAAGAATTACCGGAACTGCATCAGCGCCTGAGTGCCGAGCTGGCCGAGCTGGACGGTGGAGAAGGCAGCCTGGAGCAGCTGGCCGCAGAGCTGGACAGCCAGCGCGGACGCTTCGATGAACTGGCCGGGGAGCTGTCAGAGGCCCGTGCCAGGGCCGCCGCCGAACTGGATCAGCGGGTCGCAGCGGAGCTTGCCCAGTTAAGCATGCCCAACATGCAGTTCATTACTCACCTGAACCGCAGCAATGGTGGGGAGCCGGCACCCCACGGACTGGAAGAGATTGAATTCCTGGTCAGCGCCAACCCTGGGCAGCCTGCGCGGCCACTGGCCAAAGTAGCCTCCGGCGGCGAACTGTCGCGGATCAGCCTTGCCATCCAGGTGGTGGTTGCCCAGACATCAACCACACCCACACTGGTCTTCGATGAAGTGGATGTCGGCATTGGCGGCGGCACGGCCGAGGTGGTTGGCCGACTATTACGGACTCTTGGCGGCAACGGGCAGGTGCTCTGCGTCACCCACCTGCCGCAAGTGGCCGCCCAGTGCCATCAGCACCTGTTTGTCAGCAAATTCACCGAGCAGGATGCCACCTTCTCGAAAATCGAGACGCTGGACGATCAGGGCAGAATCAGTGAAGTGGCGCGAATGCTGGGAGGCGTGGACATGACCGAACATACGATCGCTCATGCCAGGGAAATGTTTTCAAAGGGGCAGGCAACCCATCACTGAGCCGCGAGCAACTATCCACTACCCCTCTCGATCCTGAGAGCTGTTGGGGCGGGCCATAAACCCGCCCCTTTTTTCGTTCCTTCAGCCAACGGCCCGAGCCAGGCTCAGGACTTGATCGGCTTTACGTACAGGATCAGGCTGTGGTCGACGATTTCGTAACCGTGTTCTTCGGCAATCTTCTTCTGTCGCTCTTCAATGACCTCGTCGACAAACTCGATTACCTCACCCGTCTGGGTGCACACCATATGGTCGTGGTGGTCGTCGCCGGCCATCTCGAACACGGCATGGCCGCCCTCAAAATTATGGCGCAGTACCAGCCCTGCTGCTTCAAACTGCGTCAGCACCCGGTAGACTGTTGCCAGCCCCACGTCATCGCCTTGCTCCAGAAGCTTCTTGTAAACATCTTCGGCACTGAGGTGATGCTCCTCCGCGGTCTCCAGAATATTGAAGATTTTGACCCGCGGAAGAGTCACTTTCAGACCGACTTTTCGTAATTCGGCGTTTTCGGATGACATGTTACTATTCACTCTTTGGTGTGCCTCACGGCTTCCGGTATGATGAAGCCGCCATTGAACGGTTAAACCGTGTCACACCTGCCTCTGGCAGGCGATTTCAAGATAGAGGATTTCCCCCGGCGATGCAAAAGCTCACAGCTCTCATTCTCACTTTCGTTCTATCCGGTTGCGTTTTCCCGGGCGTCTACAAAATCAACGTCCAGCAGGGAAACATCGTTACCGATGAGGAGCTGACACAGCTGACCGAGGGCATGCCTCGCAGCCAGGTGCACGCCGTGATGGGAACACCGCTCATGCTCAACCCGGTTGACCCCTCCCGCGAATACTACGTGTATACCTTCCAGAGAGAAGGCGGGGACATCCAGGAACAGCGAATCATCGTGTACTACGAAGAAGACCAGTACGCCTATTACGAGGCACAACTGCTGGAAGAAACGCCGGCCTACTGAGCCTGATCTTTCTTTTTCGCCCGATTCAGTCGCGCCTGCTTCGGATCGATCTTCAGCGGGCGATACAGTTCCACCCGGTCACCTTCACGCAGTTCATGGGCGGCCGGGTCCTTGATCACCTTCCCGAACACGCCCATATCAATCGTATCCGGATCGATCTCCGGAAAAATATCGCTGATCCCGGACAGCTTGGCCGCTTCCAGGGCGGTCGTGCCCTCGGGCACATTTACCGGCACAATTTCCTGTCGGTCAGGCCGGGCATAGGCCACTTCCACCTGAATCATGCACCCTCCTTCCGGTAGAGCTCATCAGCGCGCCGGCAAAAGGCATCCACCATCGTATTGGCCGCCTGGCTGAATACCGGCCCGAAGGTCATCCTTGAAAGCGATCCGGAGAATTCGAACTCCAGGGTCAGGATCACCTTGCAGGCGTTCTCATCCAGGGATTTAAAATGCCAGCGACCGGTCAGGTTGCGAAAAGGGCCATCCACCAGGTTCATCTCGATCGCCTCCGGCATCAGAAGCTGATTCCGGGTCGTGAGCGTGTGCCGCACCCCACCCTTGGCAATTTCAAGCGACGCCGTCACCTGCTCCGGCTGGCGCTCATGAATCTCCGCGCCGGCGCACCAGGGGAGAAACTCCGGGTAACGGGCGATGTCGTTAACCAGATGAAACATGCGCTCGGCGGAGTGCATAACCAAAGCTGTTTTATCAATCTGATGGGGCATTGGAACCGGTTGTCCTGCTTGCAAACACGCTGTGAAAAGGTTGCAGACTTCTGGGAAGGAAGACAGCCTCAATCACACGCTATCATAAAGGATATCATCCTGTTTTGGGGCTTTTTCGCCTGACTTACCACCACTTTCCTCCACCCCCGTCGGCTTCTGGTCTGACGCGGGCGCTGTCTTCTCAGCCTCGGCGGTTTTCTCCTCCGGCTCGGCCGGCGTAGCGGCAAAAGGACGATCTTTCGTTGGCACTTCTCCGTCTTCCGAGACCATGGCAGCGGGCTGATCGCACCAGGCAGCAACGTTGCCGTTGCTGCACAGGTTAGCCAATGAAAAGGCCGTGTACTGGATCCCTATCCAGGCAACAACGATGGGCAGCACCAGGCGCATCACCCAGAACCAGATGCTGGCGAACAGTTTTGGCGCTGCGCCGAGCATGGTACCCGAAAGGTGTCGGGTCAGGCACCAGCCGGTAAACAGCGCAATCAGAATGGCCACGAGCGGGATCAGCAGGCCACCGGTGATCAGCTCCAGCCAGCGGAACATGGTGGCGCCGCCCATCCGCTCCTCGGCCCAGACATTAAACGACAGCAGAGACGCGAGCCCCGCCAGCCACACAGACAGGCCGATCAGCAGCACCGACAGTGCCCTGGGCGCCCCGGTCCACTCACGGAACCAGCCCACGATGGGCTCCAGCAGATTCAGGGATGTGGTCCAGACAATCAGCACCACCAGCAGAAAAACAGCGGCGATCACGAACTGGCTCGCGGGCAACTGGGCCAGCGTGACCGGCATGGAAACAAAGAGCAGGCTGAAGCCCCGTTCACCGTCAAAGCTGTTGCCGTCTGTTGCAATCGCGAAGATCATCAGGCCAGCCAGGATCGCCACCAGGGTATCCATCAACACCACCGCCAGAATCGAACGCTTCAAACGGGTTTGAGGCGTGGTATACGAGCCCAGTATCGCCCAGACGCCCATGCCCAGCCCGAGCGTAAAAAAGGCATGAAACAACGCGGCTTTCAGGCTTTCCCAGGAAAGGTCCTCCGGATGCATGGCCAGAATGTGGTTGATGGCCCCGTCGATCCGACCATGCCAGGCAGCCAGGGCGAACAGCACGAGCATCAGTACCAGGGCGCCCGGCACAACCACCCTCAGGGCCCTTTCCAGCCCTCTCACTACGCCCTGCGCCGAGACCCAGAGCACCAGCAGCAAAAAGAAGATATGCCAGCCCATGAATACCCGGTACTGCCTGGGGTCGGACACCAGCCCCGCCAGAATCCCGGTTGCCTCTGCCTCACCGGCGCCGGAGAAACGGCCAAGTGCGCCGAAGAACACGTAAGCCAGAGCAATGGATCCGAAGACTGCCGTAAAAGAGAGCACCAGAAAAGCGGCCAGTATGCTGAGCCGGCCAACCGCCATCCAGGCCCGAGACTGCCTGGCACTGCGAATCAGCCCGTCCATGGCCAGCACAATGCCGTGACGGGAATACCGACCAACAGCCGCTTCAGTCACCATCAGTGGCAGGGTCACCAGCAACAGACAGGCGAGGTAAAGCAGGATGAACAGGCCACCACCATGCAGACTGGCCAGATACGGGAACTGCCACAGGTTGGCAAGGCCCACGGTAGCGCCCACCGCGGCCCAGAAGAAGGTTGATTTTCGGGTAAAGGACCCGATATGTGTCTGATACGGCGTAGGCATTCGCGTCCCTGAGGCCACTCAACAGGTCGGGGGAGAAAGTCTGGGCCAGTATTGTAGCTGAAGGATCCCGTCGCGCACGAACCGGACACCGTCACAACGCCGAATTCGTGACCGGTCCGCCACTGTTGGGCTACAATGCGCCTTTTTCCGGCTGCAGCAACGCCGGCCCGTTCATTCGTCCGACCCCGGATTCATTGATTCATGAGCAAGAAAAAACCCGGAACGCCGAGCAATACCATTGCGCTGAACAAAAAGGCGAAGCACGAGTATCACATTGAGGAACGCTTTGAAGCGGGTCTCTCCCTGCTGGGCTGGGAAGTGAAGTCCCTGCGTGCGGGCAAGGCCCAGCTGGTGGACGCCTATGTGCTGCTCAAGGACGGCGAAGCCTGGTTGCTCGGCTCTCACATTACCCCGTTGATTGCGGCGTCCACCCACGTGATCGCAGACCCCACGCGCACGCGCAAGCTGCTGCTTCACGCCAAGGAAATTGCCAAGATCGTGGGCAAGGTCAACCAGGCCGGCTACACCTGCATTCCGCTGGCGTTGTACTGGAAAAACAACAAGGTCAAATGCGAAATCGCCCTGGTAAAAGGCAAGAAGCTGTTCGACAAGCGCGCCACCGAGAAAGAACGCGACTGGAACCGCCAGAAGCAACGCATCCTGCGCGAAACCAACGTTTGATCCTGCCCGCCACCAATTAACAAATACCTGACGCCGGTCATGGCCGGCGTGAACGGGTGTGTCGCATACTCACTCTCTTTGTTCAGAATTCCATCGGGCCTATACTCGGGAACTCTGGTGCATGGCAAAGGGAGCCGCTTATGTCACCCAAACAGATACCAATGTCCGCCGTAGACCGCGCCTGGCTACGCATGGACTCGCCCCAGAACCCCATGATGATCTGCGGGGTATGGACACTGGAACGCCCCGTATCGATGAACCGCCTCAGGCACACGCTCGAGGAGCGGTTTCTCTGCTTCAACCGGTTCCGGCAACGGGTGATCGACACTGGCGACCGGGCGTACTGGCAGGACGATCCCCTGTTCGATCTGGACAACCATCTCCACCGCATCGCCCTCCCGGGCAAGGCCGACAAAGCGGAGCTCCAGAAGCTGGTCAGTGACATGAACAGCACGTCGCTGGATTTCCGGCAACCGCTCTGGCAAATGCACTACATCGACAATTATGGGGACGGCGGCGCGCTACTCATCCGCATTCACCACTGCATTGCCGATGGCATCTCGCTGGTTCGTGTAATGCTGTCACTCACCGATAAAACGCCGGAACCCCGGCTGGGCAAAGTCGCCCGCAAGCGCCGCTCCAAACCCGGCAGGAAATCGGCCATCCAGAACTTCCTGCACCGTGCCGTGGACAGCGCGCAGACAGCTACCAACCAGGCCAAACTGTTTATCCAGTCCGTCCGTGAAGAGCCCAACTACCCGTTAAAATTGGCCACCACCGCCAGCGGTGTCGCCCTTGACCTCCTGAAACTTGGCCTGGCGCCTGGCGAACCCAAAACCGGCTTGAAAGAACCGTTATCCGGGCGCAAGCAAGTGGCCTGGGCCGATCCCCTCGACCTTGCCGAGGTAAAGGCCTGTGCCAAGGCTCTGGGGGGCACCATCAACGATGCCCTCCTTTGCACCGTCACCGGCGCCTTGCAGAGACATTTTGCCGCCCACAAGGAAACCATCCCCGAGTGCGGCATTCGGGTTGCCGTGCCGTTCAATCTGCGCCCTCTTGATCAGCCAATCGAAACCCTGGGCAACAAGTTCGGGCTCGTTCTGGTTACCCTGCCGGTGGAAGTGAGAGACCCGCTCATGTGCTTCCGCCAGGTGCAGGAGAACATGAACCGGCTCAAACGGTCCTATCAGGCCCAGGTTACCTACAGCCTGCTTGATATCTTCGGGCGCGGCCCCGATGTTATTGAACGAAGAGCCCTGGATCTGCTCAGCAACAAGGCCTCGGCGGTACTGACCAACGTACCCGGCCCGAAAGAGCCCCTGTATCTGGCGGGCAGCAAGCTGACCCAGCCCATGTTCTGGGTTCCCCAGAGCGGCAGCATCGGTATCGGCATGAGTATTCTCAGTTATGCCGGCACCGTGCAATTCGGCATCACCGTGGACAAGGCGATTCACGCGGACCCGGACGCCGTGATGGGCTACTTCCGGGAAAGCTTCGAGGCCCTGAGCCACGCGGCCCTGGCAGGCCGACATGACGCCATTGAGCGCAAGGCCAGCTAGGGTTCTAGGTACATCTACAGCCCCGAAAGCACAAAACTGCAACAAAGAAACCTTGAAGTCCGGCAAACCGGACACATATACTGAAGGTAAGGGGACGACATGGCTTCGACGCCGGTGGCGAACCCTTGAGTGCATGTCGAGATGGCAGCCAATCTCGTTAATCCAAAGCTGCAACGCAATAGTCGCAAACGACGAAAACTACGCACTAGCAGCGTAAGCTGCTAGTCGTCCTGACCGGGTCGCCCGTAGCCCGGAAGCAACATCTCAGGACGTCATCGCTTACGGGATGCTCCGTTACCCAGAGTTCACTGGTTAACGGCTAAGATTTAAAGAACTCGGTTCTTGCACCCTGGCTCTCGGGTCGCTTGAACTTAAATCAATAGAGAGACGCTAAACATGTAGACCTCAAGGCTGAGTACTGGCGGACGCGGGTTCAATTCCCGCCGTCTCCACCAAACAACCAAAAGGCCTCGTCCCACGACGAGGCCTTTTTTGTGCCCGGCCAGAGTGGTCTAAACTGGTTCCCTCAACGAAGATTACCCCCACACCCAAACATTCATTCTGTTTACAAGACGGAAGAGGGATTACGTATGCCTACTATGCTGACTCGCATTACCGGCCTGACCGCCGGTGTTCTGTTTGCGGCCGCCGCCCAGGCGGAGGCCCCGATGGTAAAAGAGCAGGCCCCGGGTTATTACCGCACCATGCTCGGCAACTTCGAAATCACCGCCCTGTCCGATGGCACAGTCAAGCTGCCGGTGGGCAAACTGTTGCTGAACACCACCGAAGAACACGTGCATAACACCCTGGCGGATAACTTCCTGTCTGCCCCGCTCGACACGTCCGTTAACGGCTATCTGATTAACACCGGCAACCATCTGGTGCTGGTGGATACAGGCGCCGGCAGTCTGTTCGGGCCAACACTCGGAAAACTCGTTGAGCATCTGAAGGCGTCCGGTTACGAGCCGGCAGATGTCGACGAGATCTACATCACGCATATGCATCCGGACCATGTTGGCGGGTTGGTGTCGGACGGTGAGATTGTGTTCCCCAATGCCATTGTTCGCGCCAGCGTGGAAGACCAGAATTTCTGGCTGAACGAAGACAACCTGAAGGCCGCTGATGAAGGTTCGAAGGGCTTTTTCAAGGGCGCGATGGCCTCTCTCAATCCGTATGTCGAATCCGGCCAGTTCAAGCCTTTCGACAAAGACCAGGAGTTGGTGCCGGGTATTTCTGCAGTGTCCGCCAGCGGGCACACCCCGGGCCACAGCCTTTACAAGGTTGAAAGCGGGGACAACACGCTGATGCTTTGGGGCGACCTGATTCACGTGGCAGCGGTTCAGTTCCCGCAGCCGGACATTGCCATCCAGTTCGATGTAAACAGTGAACAGGCAGTGGAGTCCCGCGCACAGGCCTTTGCCGACGCCCAGGAAACCGGTTACTGGGTAGGTTCCGCCCACCTCTCTTTTCCGGGCCTGGGGCACCTGAAAAGCGCAGACCAGGGCTACGAATTCATTCCTGCCAACTACCAGGGTGGTGTCGGCGCTACTGAAACTGGCGAATGATGACTCATTCCTGAGGACGAAGAAGCCGGAGCAACCCTCCGGCTTTTTTCATTTTGCTGATTCCCCGCTCTTTTCAACGCTATTGCTCTGCCGGGGAACAAGCCCCGGGGTCATCCGCAACCTCTGAAAATCCAGCGCCTGCAGCCACGCAGACGTACCGATTTACGATAGCCGTGAAAGTGCCATCATCCAGCATCGACTGCAGTGCGCGATCAAAGTCTTCCACAAACGTGGAGCCAACGGTTGCTTTGGAAAAAACAAAGTACGCGGGCTTATTGGACACGACCAAGGAGCTGGGAATAACCGTTCCGGTAAGCCCCAGTTCCTGAATCTCGTAGAGCCCGGTTAACTGACTCGCCACCACGCCATCGACCCGATCGCGGGCCAGCATGAGCCATAGCGGCTCCCGGCGGGAGAGGTACTCGATGTTTTTTTCGTAATCCGGATTCTGGACAAGGGCGCTGTACTCATCGCTGTAAGACACATGAATCTGGGCACCAAGCCTGAAACCCGATTCCAGCAGCTGCCTCAGGCCATTCAGCTCGAACCTTGACTCGTCAGATTGCCGAATAAACAGGATATTGGGTGATACCAGACCGACCACTTCGGAGTAATGGGCATACTCCTCTCGCTCCGGAGTCCGGTAGGCGCCGGAGAGCATATCCACATGCCCGTCACGCAACTCCCGAAGCGCCCTGGCCCACGGCATCTTCTGAAAGGAAAGCCCGCAATCCAGGCGCCCCAAGGCCTCACGGACCAGGTCGGCATCAATGCCGACCACCTTACCCTCCTGAACCATGAAATAGGGCGGATCATCGTCCCAGCGCAGGGAGATGTCGCAGTCCCCAAAGCTTGGGGCCGAAAAAAAGAGAACGGACACTAGCACCAAAGCAGATCTGCACAGCGCGGGCGCCAAAAAACGGGAAAGCAACGACTTTGAGAACGGCAACCCGTTGCTCTTGCCTGGATACATCTTTGATGCCGCCGAGGAAGGGAAGTCTAATTAATATAGACTAATTAGTCAGGCACTCAATATTCTGAGTAGCAACGCCCGGGCTAACTCCCTGTCATCTTGTGTTCATGCACTCGTTGCGCAATCAAGGTAGTGTCTGCAAAACCTGTTCAATAGGAGACCACGAGCACCACCATGAACCAGCCAGACGATCCGGCCAGCCTGACAGAACTTCTGGAGCGCCTTCGCGCAAACACCGAGGGACAGGTTCAGGTGTCTGTGGGCGATGTACTGGCAGCTGTTGGTGAACGTTCCTTCGGGCCGATGGTTCTGATCGCCGGTGTTATTACCCTGGCGCCGCTGATCGGTGACATTCCCGGGGTACCCACCCTGCTCGGCCTGATGGTGTTACTTACCCTTGGGCAACTCGTGTTCCAGCGCCACTCGATCTGGATTCCCTCAAAGCTGGCGCGCCGGAACATTGAAAGAGAAAAGCTTGCCAAAGGCCTCGACTGGATGGCGAAGCCGGCCCGTTTTCTGGATCGCTGGACGCAACAACGGCTGCCATTTCTGGTTCGCGGGCCGGGGCAATACGTTATCGCCATCATCTGTATGGCCGTGGCTGCAGCCATGCCACTGATGGAGGTGATTCCATTCAGCGCCAACGGTGCCGGAATCGCCCTGATGGCGTTTGGCCTGGCCATCGTGGCGCGAGATGGTCTGCTTGCCCTGGTGGCGATCCTGGCGACCGGGGGCACCGCCTGGTTCATCCTGAATAACCTCCCCTGGTAGGCAGCACTTCCGGCAGGGGTCGCCAGAGACCTGTGCTACTGTTGAGCTTCAGCTACAAGGAATACAAACATGACCATTCTTATCACGGGCGCCAATCGCGGCATCGGCAAGGGCCTGGCCGATGAGTGGAGAGAGGCGGGCGAGCATGTCATCGGCACGGCCCGCAGCGAACCGGGCATGGAGGTGCTGGATGTCGCCGACCCCGCCAGCGTGACCGCGCTGGGCGAGCGCCTCGAAAGCCAACCGATCTCAACCCTGGTCTGTAACGCCGGCATTCTGCTCGATCGCCATGAACAGCTGGACGACGGCTACCCGCCCGAACTCTGGGCGGAGCACTTCCAGGTCAATGTGACCGGCGTATTCCTCACCATACAGGCGCTGCTACCCAATCTCAGACTGGCAGTGGCCGGGGGCGGCACCCCGAAAATCGCCATCATATCCAGCAAACTTGGATCCCAGGCTTCTGCGGGTGGCGGCCGGTACATTTATCGAGCCTCGAAAGCGGCGGCGCTCAATCTCGGGCGAAATCTCGCCGTTGACCTGCGTGAGCAGGGCATTGCCGTGGGCATCTACCACCCGGGCTGGGTGGCCACGGACATGGGCGGCAGCGACGCCGAGGTATCGGTTGAACAATCCGTTGATGGCCTCAGGCGGCAGATTGATAGCCTCACCCTCGCCGAAACCGGCTGCTTCAAGGCCTGGGACGGCAAGGACATGGCGTTCTGAGGGCGCGCTGGCATGGCAGCGCAAGGCCTCGCGCGGAGTGTTTCTGTCACCATTTGAAACAATCCTTCTGAATCCCGATTCACGGTAAAGCTGCTACTATTGCTACATACTTCAGGCTTATGGGCTTGGCAGCACCCGCCAGACAGCCTGCTGAATCCAATTCTTGAAAAGCTCCTGCGTCAGGGGCTTTTGCGTTTGAAAGGACCCGGTTGTATGTCCAGCAAAGCGAAGCAGACCCAGAAACTTCTGCTGTTCCGGCTTTCCGGCGAGCGTCTGTTCGGGATCGGAACCTTGAAGATCCGGGAAATCCTGCCTTTCATGCGGCTGACCAAACTGCCCCACAGCCATCACGCCGTCATCGGCACGGCCACCTTCCGGGGTTCCGCCGTTCCGGTGATCGATATGGCTGCCGCGGTCGGCTATCCGCCGCTGACGCAGGAAGAACGGGAAAAAGCCTCGATTATTGTCACGGATATCCAGCGCCAGGAGATCGGTTTTCTGGTGCGCAGCGTGCAACAGATCATCGAGACTGACTGGAAATCTGTGATGCCGCCACCGAAGGCCCTGGGCAGCAAGGCGTTTATCACAGGTCTGCTGGACGTGGATGGCGATATCATCCAGCTGCTGGATGTGGAATTGCTGTTGGCGAAGGTGTATCCGGAATCACTGGACACCCAGGAGGTGGTTCTCACGGATGTGCAGAGTGAGACGCTCAAGTCCCTGAACATTCTGATGGTCGACGATTCCCAGGTGGCCCGTAAGCAACTCTCGGACGTGCTGGACAGCAAGGACATCCCCTATCAGGTGACGTCCAACGGTGATGACGCGCTGCAGATTCTGCTGCGCGACCATGAACTGGGCCGACCCACGGACATTCTGGTCAGCGATATCGAGATGCCGGGGCTCGATGGGTACGAGCTGGCGTTCAATGTGCGGGACAATTCAGCACTGAAGCAGCCTTACATCATCCTGCATACATCACTGAACAGTGAGATGAGCCTGAGCTATGCCAATCAGGTGGGCGCCAACGAAGCGCTGACGAAATTCGATGCCGAGGAGCTGCTTCAGGCCATGCTGCGAGGCGCCGAGCAGGCCCGCTAAAGCCTGAGCTGCTCGATAAATTCGTCCGCGTCAGCGCGCATCTCCGCCAGCCTCTGCTGCCACTCTTCCCGGTGACGATTCAGCGTTTCCTCACTCAGGCGAGTGAATCGTTCGCCGGTTTCGGCCACGGTGCGGCTGGCATTGGCGATGGATTCCATGGTGGGATCGTTCAGCTCATCGGCCTGGCGGTCCAGATCCCGGGCGGCCTGCTCCAGAATCACCCGGTCCTCCTCCGGTGTCGGCTCACTGTCTTTCAGGGCATCTTCCACCGAGCGCTCAAGCTCCCGCATGGCTTCCTGCAACTTCTTGCCGAACGCCTCCATGGCGCCCTCTGCCTCACGGCCGATTTCGTCTGAGTAGGCTTCCAGATCCCGCGCCAGCTGTTCCATCTGCTGCTCAAAGTCATCCGAAGACGATGAGAAACGGGCGCTGAGCTCTTCACCAAGCCGGCTGAGCTCGCCCATGATGCTGCTGAACGGGGAAGGGTTAAGGATGGCCTCGCCAGTACGGTCGTAATCCACCAGCCACTGATCCTGGAACCGCACGAGATAGGTGACCAGCTCCAGCCGCTCGCCTTCGGTTCCGGCTTCGGCCGGCAGGCGGGTTACGATGGTGGCTTCGAGATCTTCAATGACGACCCGGCCGAAGGATGGCACGGCGTCGGTCCAGCTGCGCTTGTAACCGTCGAACGCGGCGGATTCGGCCAGGGTCGAGTATTCCATCACATCGCCGGCGTCATTCTCGGCCATGGCCTGCCAGAAGGCCGCCGCCACTTCCTGGGGCGTCTCCGGGTTGCTGCACGCGGCGAGCAAAGTCAGTGTCGCGACGGCCACCAGGCCGCGAAAAAAAGAACGCATCATTGCCGTGCTACCTTGGGCTCATCATCCATGGATGCATAATACACCCCTCAGAGTTTGCAGGTCAGTTCCGCCAGCTCCTCATCAAACACCCGGCGGTTTTCACTGTAATCCACGGGCACGTCCACCACATGAACACCGCCTTCAGCCAGGGCGCCTTCCAGGGTTGGCCGGAGGTCTTCCGTGCGGGCCACGCGGTGACCCTTGGCACCATAGGATTGGGCATAGGTGACAAAATCCGGGTTGCGATAATCCAGGCCGAAATCGCTGTAGCCTTCCTGGCCCTGCTTCCACTTGATCATGCCGTAGGCACTGTCGTTGATAATCAGCACCACCAGGTTGAGATTCAGTCGCACCGCAGTTTCCAGCTCCTGGCTGTTCATCATGAAGCCACCATCGCCACAGATCGCCATCACTTTCAGATCCGGATACAGCATGGAAGCCATCATGCCGCTGGGCAAGCCGGCGCCCATGGAAGCCAGGGCGTTGTCGAGCAGTACCGTATTGTTGTCGTAGGCGCGGTAATTGCGGGCAAACCAGAGTTTGTACATGCCATTGTCGAGCGTGATGATCCCGTCATCGGGCATTACCTGGCGCACATCGTGAACAATGCGTTGGGGGATCACCGGGAAGCGATCGTCTTCAGCCCGCTCCTGCAGGTGCGCATCCACCGCCTCCTTCACCTCCATCAGGCGGGTGAAATCGTGGTTGGCGCACTGGCCACAGTTCTCGGCCATGTATTCCA
Source organism: Marinobacter sp. NFXS11 (assembly GCF_040148675.1). Classification (NCBI taxonomy): domain Bacteria; kingdom Pseudomonadati; phylum Pseudomonadota; class Gammaproteobacteria; order Pseudomonadales; family Marinobacteraceae; genus Marinobacter; species Marinobacter sp. NFXS11. The sequence continues at coordinate 66,751 of NZ_JAGDDV010000002.1, forward strand.
CGCTGTTGGCGATATCCCCGACAACCTCGTGCTGGGGGAAATACACCGGGTCCACGTCGGCCGCACTGAAGTTGACATGAATGACCTTCTTGCCGCCGGGGGTCATGAAGAAGGGGGGCTTCTCCACCACATCATGGCCCACGTTGATCACCAGGTCGGCGCGGTCGATTGCACAGTGGACAAAGTCGCCGGCCGACAGGGCAGCGTTGCCCAGGTAGCGCGGATGTCGCTCATCCACCACGCCCTTGCCCATCTGGGTGGTGAAGAACGGGATGCCGGTAACATTCACAAGATGCAGCAACGCCTGGGAAACCCGTTTCCGGTTGGCGCCGGCACCGATCATGATCAGCGGATGCCTGGCCTCGCGCAGCATTTCGCACGCCATCTCCAGGCTTTTCGGGCTGGCCGAGGGCCGCCGGGCATCACTGGGTTTGAAGATGTGGGTATCGGATTCGGGCGCCTCATCGGCGATGTCCTCCGGCAGCTCCAGATGCACGGCACCCGGGCGCTCTTCAGAGGCCAGGCGGAAAGCTTCCCGAACCTTGGCAGGAATGGTGTTGGCATTGCTGATTTGCCGGGTGTACTTGGTGAGCGGACGCATCAGGTCCACCACATCCAGAATCTGGAATAGCCCCTGCTTGGAGGACTTGATGGGTTTCTGGCCCGAGATCATCATCATGGGCATACCGCCCAGCTGAGCGTAGGCGGCGGCAGTCACGAAGTTGGTGGCGCCGGGCCCGAGCGTGGAAAGGCACACTCCCACGCGCCCCGTCAGGCGGCCGTAGGTGGCGGCCATGAAGCCGGCAGCCTGTTCATGGCGGTTGAGGACCAGCTGAATACTGGAGGTCCTCAAAGCCTCCAGGAAGGCAAGATTCTCCTCGCCGGGCACCGCGAAAATGTATTCAACGCCTTCGTTCTCCAGCGCCCGAATAAACAACTCGGCCCCATTACGGGCCGGGGTCTGTTCGTTGGCCATGGCCTTCCTCTTGATCTGTGGATTCCGGGTGATCGGCAGGTTCCGGGATCAATCGGTTATGGGCGGCTCCGCCTGCAAAGCATCCGCCGGCACGCGATCCAGACCCCAACTGCGATACACACCCTCTGTTACGCGCCGAAGGGCGTCCTCGTTCACTTCCGCAGGTTCCCCCCGCTCCAGGGGATCGTAATGGAAGATGTACAGTCGCGATGTGAACTGTTCGAAAGGCAGCGACGACTCGCCAAAACGCTCTCCGTTGCCAGAGGTACTGACTTTGACTCCATCGCCCCAGTTCTGGCCGCTGTCGTTATTGGGATTGAAGAAATAAATCCGCATCTCACCTTCCGGGTCGAGCGCAGCCCGGAGAATGGTAATGGCGTGCCAGCCGATAAACCTGGCGGCACTGTCGGTCACCGCAATACCCGCAGGCTGCGGGTGGATCAGCGGCTGATTGCCGTTGTAGTAGGGGTGATAACTGGCATAGAAATGCCGGATAAAGCCTTCCAGATCATGCAGCTTGCCAGTGGCCACATCCACATTGATGGCAAATCCGCGCCCGGCAGACCAGCCGTGGAACTCCGGGTTCACCCATTTGTGGGGATCGCCCTGGCGGCCGACGCACAACCGGCCCATCTCCACATAAATGCGGTCCAGATGCGGCACTACAACCAGGGAGACAGGATCCAGATCGAGGGTTACCTCGGAAGCGACACCGCCGACACTTCGTGCCGACGACACCGGCTCGCCTTCAAAGTGAATGACGATTTCATTGTCTCTGGCAGCCCAGGCCACCATCTGCAAGAGATAGTCCGGATCGTTATACGCCCACATCGAGAGAGCACGGGCCGATTGGCAGGTAGGATTGTTGCCCTGCCCCACCCCCAAAGGCTGGCCCAACATATTCAACACGCCCTGAATCAGCCAGGCATTCGGTTGCGGTTGATAGCCATAGGCCAGCTCAAGTCGCTCCCGCGCATGAGGACAGAGAGACAGCCGTGCCTGGCGCCACAGGCCCGGCGCAACAGGAGGCTGATAAAGAATACCCCGTTCCAGAAGCAGCGCCAGGCCGTAGATGCCCTGTGCCGTTTCCGGATAGATACCTTCTTTAATCAGGGTGTGGACCAGCTCCCGATAACACATCAGGCAATCCCGGCCGGTACTGGACAGACCCAGCGCTTCGCTCAGCAAGGTGTCCTGGTCCAACAGAATGAAACGTATGAACGAGGCATGGTAAGGCGAGACCAGGCCGGTATCGTGCATGGAACGCGCAAACCCGGTGGCCTCGTTCTGCAGGGCCTGGGCGTCCATGGTTTCCAGCCGCTGCTCGTAGACCACGGTTCCGGGGTCTTCACTGCAGGCCCGGGTGGGGCCATAGAGGCTGGAGATCAACCGGTCGGCTCCGCGCCCGGCACTGCCCAGATCGGCCTGCGGATCGGCTCGGCAAAGGGCAATCTGGGTAATCATCTTGCGCACGTCCGATACCTGGATCGGCCGCTGTTCAAGGATCCGCCAGATCTCCTCGATCAGACTATCAATGACATGTTCGTAGCCAATATGGTGGGCCACATACTGCACAAGGTTCTGACTGATCAGCGCGAGCTTGCCCTGCTCCCGCTCGGCCTCGCCGGTCATGCCAAACAGCAGGCCCAGGTTGATGGCAAGAACCTGGGTCAGATAGTGGTGGGCCTGTTCAGCCGACACGGAGGGGTGCAGATAGCTGCCACGGGCGACGGAAAGCAGCCGCAATTCGCTGAAGGCCTCGATGACGACGGTATCGGCATTCTGGCTCTGCAGCGAATAGGTTGTCAGCGTGGGAAGGAGAATACCGGGTTCGGCCCAGTCGGTGCCTGCAAAGACGCCCGCCAGTTCAAGGCGCTCAGCGCGCTCCTCGATGATCCGGCAGCCATCCGGCTGCAGCAGGATCCGGCGGGCAATATCCAGCACACGCGGCAGTTTGCCGGCCTTGGTAAAAGACCGGCTTTCTTCCAAAGCCTGAATGGCGTCATCCAGGCGTTGAGCCAGCTTGTCAATGTTTACAGCTGGCGCTGCGCTGCCCGATTGGTGATCGTTCAAACGATAATCCTCAGGGCCTGGCACCAAACCCGGTTGTTGTTAATGCTTCTCCTGATTATACATAGAAATCGAGGTCTTCCTGATGTTTCAGGAGGTCCCGCATGACATAGGGGTCTTCACCGAAGAAATACACCAGCCCCCAGTGGGTACCGAAAGCGGTACGCTTGGTGACCGTTTCTTCAAGCGGCGCAGTCAGCTCGTGAGACTCGAAATACTCGTGATTTTCGGTCTCGTCCGGAATTTCCAGCTTGCTGACAACCCGACGGCGCGGATACACACCGAAACAACCGGCATACCCCTTCGCATCTACTACTTCCTTCGGGAAGAAGGCTTTGATTTCATCTTCCGTGGTTTTCGGGTCAAACGTCAGGATCATTCCCTGGTACGCGTTGAAGCCGTATGCACGCTCAAGCAGCTCGAATACCTTGAAGCCCGGTGGGCGATAGGCCACCTCGCCAAAGTACATGGTCCGGTCGCTGGTTACGAAGTACTCCGGGTGAATAAACCCGAATTCGATATCGAAGGTCTTGATCAGCTTCTCGATTTCGCCGCGAATCTGGTCGCGATACTTCTCCAGGTCCGGTGTTGCGGGCACAAATACTGAATAGCCCAGCGTCACGTACTCGGAAATGTTCAGGAAGGCGATCTTGCCGTTGTGAATCCAGGCCTCGACCGCAAACTCCCAGCCATCCAGGTGCGACTCCATCAAAACCGGGAATTCTTCTTCCGGGATGGTATCGACTTCATCCGGCGTACGGATCACCCGGTGGCCAAGGCAGCCGGCCTTATCAAAGGCCTTGAGGTGAATCGGATCGTTGGGGTCACCATCCAGTTTCAGCAGAGTCTGGTTAACCCGCTTGAGGAACCGGATAACATCACCCTTGTCGTGCGCTTCCTCGAAGATACCCACCCGGATACCACCGAGCTGGGCACGGCGTTTCATCAGGGCCTTGTCACGCAGCAGCATGGCCTGGCCGAACAAACGAGGCTTATCCATCAACACTGAGTTAATGGCACCTGCCCACTCCACAGTCTCCTCAAACAACGGGATGGCAACGTCTACGCCCATCTCCTTGAGGGTCTGCGCAATTTCTACCGAACGATCATTCAGGCGCTCAAAATTCCAGGGCACGTAGGGAATGTCATGCTCTTCGCAATAGGCTTCGGCCCAGTCCGGTGCCACGACAACATACCGACGATCGAATTTGTCGGCCGCTTCAACCGCATTCAGGCTCCAGCCCAGTAACGCAATATACCCTTTCTCAGGATTGTACTTTTGCTCACTCACAGGCTCTCTCCTTTCATAAGGGTTGACTTATAACCCTACGCATTAGCTGTGAAATCGCAAATTTCGCCCCCGTTCGAAACGGAAAAAGCACTACGACAGCCGGGAGTGAATCCAGCAATCGCAGTGCCTTAGGCTTTCTTAGATCGATTGGGAATATCAGCCCAGTTTCAGGGTCGACAGGGTCCTCTCGCGAACTTTGGTAAGCAGTGCTTCATCTTCTACCAGGGACTGTCCATAGGACGGAACAAGCACTTTCATCCGTTCCTGCCACTCCGGAGTCTTGATCTTCTCGGGGAAACAGCGCTCGATCACGTTGATCATCGCATTGGCTGCGGTGGAGGCTCCGGGAGAAGCACCCAGCAGCGCCGCCAGCGTTCCATCTTTTGCCGCCACAATTTCAGTGCCGAACTCGAGTTTGCCACCGCCACCATCGACCTGTTTGATGATCTGAACGCGCTGGCCGGCCATGCGCAATTGCCAATCCTCTTCCATGGCGTCCGGGAAGAAGTTGCGCAGCGAGGCCACCCGGTCACTGTGGGACTGGAACACTTCCCCGATCAGGTAGCGTGTCAGGTCCATGTTGCTCTTGCTCACCGAGAGCATGGGCTTAAGGTTGGTGGGTTTCACCGAACCCAGGAGGTCAAAGATGGAGCCCTGCTTCAGGAAGCGGGTGGTGAAACCTGCGAACGGGCCAAACAGAAGCGCCGGCTCGCCATTAATGATGCGGGTATCGAGGTGCGGTACCGACATGGGCGGCGCCCCGATCGGCGCCTTGCCGTATACCTTGGAGTTATGCTGCTTGACGATGTCGGGCTTGCCACACACCAGCCACTGACCGCTCACCGGGAAGCCGCCGTAGCCCCGGGCTTCCTCGATACCGGATTTCTGCAGCAGCGGCAACGCGCCACCGCCGGCGCCCAGGAACACGAAGCCGGTCTCGAGCTTGGTCAGCTCGCCGGTCTTCTGGTTCTTGACGCGGATCTTCCATCGGCCGTTGTCCCGCTGGTCGATGTAGTGCACCGGAGAGCTGAGCATCAGCTCGAAATTCGGCTGGGTTTCCAGCCAGCTCACCATGCTGCGGGTGAGCGAGCCGAAATCCACATCGGAACCGTGCTTGATCCGGGTCGCGGCAACCCGCTGCATGGGGTCCCGGTTATTAACGATCAGCGGCATCCACTCCTCGAGATCCTTCGGGGACTCGCTGTATTCCATGTCGCGGAACAGGTGATGGGCACTCAGGCGCTCATAACGACGCTTGAGGAAAGCCACATCTTTCTCGCCCCAGACAAAGCTCTGGTGCGGTGTACGGTTAATAAAGCTGGAGGGTTCGGGCAGGATGCCCTGCTCCACAAGGTAGGACCACAGCTGCAGTGACACCTCGAACTGGGCGTTGATCTGCAGAGCCCGATCGATGGTTACATCGCCATCACCGGTCTCGGGAGTGTAGTTAAGCTCACAGTACCCGGCGTGCCCGGTACCTGCGTTGTTCCATCCGTCTGTGCTTTCATGGGCAACGTGGTCGAGACGCTCCACCATGACGATGTCCAGGGACGGATCAAGCTGCCTGAGCATCATGCCGAGAGTGGCGCTCATGACGCCACCGCCGACCAGCACTACGTCTGCCTGTCTAACGGCCATTGGTTTTCACCCTAGCTAGTGTTGAGCCTTTTGCCCTCTCACGATCAGCAAGAAAGCCTGTCGGAAGCCGGTCGGGCGCGAGGTAAACGGCGCCGCCGTCTGCTTCCGGTCTGAATGTGCGCGCAATTATCCCGATTTTTGCCGGGAGAATAAATTGCGATTGTCAATCGTTGCGTCTTTCTTCGGCATCTATTTGGCTCAGATGCCGATACGTGCACTTACGAACAGTGGTTTGCTACGGGTCAAAGGTCTAAAATCCGCCCGCGTGATCTGTCTGGCCGGCTCAGGCCTCCACTTTGACAAACCAGGACGGGATTTCCCCAATGTCTGCCCTTGATGCGTTTCTGATTATTCTCGCGGTTCTGGCGCTGCTCGGCGTCATATTTGAAGAGGTCATCCACATCAACAAGGCCAAGGTAACGCTGTTCTTTGGCACCATGAGCTGGATGCTGCTGTTCCTGTTCAGTGATAACGCTGGTGAAACGTCCGCCATTTCCGACGGCTTGTCCGAGAGCATCGCCGAAATCGCCGGGCTATGGCTGTTTCTGGTCGCAGCCATGACGTTTGTCGCCTACCTGAACAAGAAGGGTATGATCGAAAACGTGATTTACCTGATCATGCCGAAGCAGGTAAGCGAGCGACGGCTACTATTCCTGACCGGTCTTTTTTGTTTCATTTTCTCCTCTTTAGCAGACAATATCACCGCCACTTTAGTCTCATGTTCGCTGATTCTGTCTCTGGATCTGGAGCTGAAAAAGCGTATCCAGTTCGTCACCCTGGTTGTGTTTGCGGTCAACTCGGGGGGCGTTTCGCTGATCACCGGCGACGTCACTACATTGATGATTTTCCTGGCGAAAAAGGTTGAAATACTGACACTGCTGACCCTGGCCATTCCGGCCTCGATCACCGTCTTCATCCTTGCGGTTTTCCTGTCGCGAGGGCTTACAGGGACCGTGACAATGCGCTCCAACAATACCCCTGTTCGACGGGTGGATGCGATCATCAGCGGGCTCTTTTTGTTAACAATCCTGAGCACCATTGCCGGTAATGCCCTGTTCGGTATTCCACCGGTACTGACCTTTCTGTTCGGCTTGTCCATCATGTTCCTGGTGTCTCGATTCATGAGTGACGACTCCGATCTGGACCCGATTCTCGAGTACATCCGCATCATTGAGTTTGAAACGCTGCTGTTCTTTCTCGGCATCCTTCTTCTGGTGGGCATGCTCAAGGAGATCCATGCGCTGGATTCGCTGGTGGCGATTTACGACATCCTGCCGCCGTTGTATGCCAATTACCTGATGGGCATTTTCTCGGCCGTTATCGATAACGTGCCTCTGACGGCGGCCCTGCTGAAATCCGGCATCGACATGAGCCCCGGCGAGTGGATGGGCCTGACCTATGCCGTGGGTGTAGGTGGATCGCTTCTGGTGATTGGCTCAGCCGCCGGTATAGTGGCAATGAGCAAGATTCCGGGGCTGACCTTCGCCGCCTATATGCGGTATCTTGCACACCTTCTGGCAGCCTACACCCTTGGCTATGCCGGGGTTTTCATGCTCGGACGTTTCATCAACTGAGGTCTATCTATGCTAATGGCATTTGGCGCAATCATCGCCGGCCTGGTCCTGCTGGTCTGGAGTGCCGACAAGTTTGTGGAGGGCGCCGCGGCGACCGCCAAACATCTGGGCATGCCCACCCTCCTGATCGGCATGGTAATCATCGGTTTCGGCACGTCAGCCCCGGAACTGGCGGTGTCTGCCATGGCCGCTTCAGACGGTAATCCCGGACTGGCCCTTGGTAACGGGTACGGTTCGAACATTACCAATATTGCGCTGATTGTTGGTCTGACAGCCATCATTGCACCCATCGCCGTGCATTCCCAGGTTATCCGCAAAGAGTTGCCGCTACTCATTGTACTGACGCTGATTGCTGGCGCTCAGTTGATCGATGGCGAGCTGTCTCGTTTGGACGGCTGGGTATTGCTGGCGGTTTTTGCAGCGGTAATGGGGTGGTCCATCTTCCAGGGACTGAAAGGTAAGGCGGACCCGCTCGCCGGCGACGCGGATGCTGAAATCATCGCTCACCCCATGCCCCTGAAAACCGCCGTTATCTGGCTGGTTATTGGCCTGGTGCTGCTGATTGTCAGTTCCCGACTGCTGGTGTGGGGCGCCGTAACCATTGCCCAAAGCCTCGGTGTCAGCGACCTGGTCATCGGTCTGACCATCGTTGCCATCGGCACCTCCCTGCCGGAGCTGGCTTCCGCCCTCGCCGCCGTCAAAAAGAACGAGCACGATCTGATTCTGGGCAACATTCTGGGCTCGGGCATCTTCAATACCCTCGCGGTGGTGGGCCTTGCAGCCGTTATCGAGCCTCTGGCGGTAGACCCGGAAGTGCTTTATCGGGACTGGGCCCTGATGCTGGCATTAACGGTGGGCCTGTTCCTGATGGGCTTTGGTCTCACCGGTTGGCGCAAGCTGGTAAGCCGGGTAGATGGCGGAATTCTGGTGCTGGTTTACGTGGCCTATACCGGTTACCTGCTGTCTACAGTGGTAGCCGCCAGCACAGCCTGATCTGCCGAATCTGTGTGAGGCCGGTGCTAACCGGCTTCACCGTCTCCCAATAGCTCAGTCAGCCTTGAACGCACTTCGGTCATCACCTCATCCAGGTCGGCCTTGGTCTTGCCGGCCGTCTCCAGCGGCTCGCCAACCCGCACATCCACCGGCTGCCCCAGATTGATCTGCCAGGTTCGGGCAGGCAATACCCGATGAATACCACGCACGGCCACTGGAACAATCACCGCCTCAGTATCCAGCGCCAGATGAAAGCAGCCCTTTTTGAATGGCAGCAGCTTTCCGTCTGGTGAACGGGTGCCCTCAGGCGCGGCCCACAGCACGATTCCGCTTTCCATCATCGCCCGGGCCTTTTCCAGATCCCTGACCGCACGTTGCCGATGGGATCGGTCCACTGAAGGAAACTCCGCCGCCCTCATGGCCTGGCCCAGCAAGGGAATACTGAACAGCTCCTTTTTCGCCAGCATGCGGATGGACCCCGGCAACGATACGAAGGTGACCGGAATATCATAGTGGCTGGCATGGGTGCACATGATGATGTACCGGCGCCCGTCGCCGAAATCAGGCACTTGCCCGCGCACTGTCAGGCTGGCACGAACCAGTCGTAACAGCGAGGCCGACCACTCGCGACAGTATTTGTCGACGATGGGCCGGTTCAACCTCCCGAACAGCGCCCTCAGCAAAACCAACAGGGAAAAGAGTGCTGTCAAACCGACACTGCCCAGAACCACACCCGCCCGCCGAAGAAGCGTCGCTGACTCCGTTAGCGGATTCATCTTCAATCGAATCATCTCGGCTACCCTGCTCTGTTTCCCGGGTTTGTTCGCGGCCTTGCTGCTGCGCATTTAATAAGGGGCAAATTATAGCGACTGAAAAACCCGCTGGATAACGCACAAAAGTATTGATTAATTTTTGACCATTACCTATAAGGTATAAGGATATAACCACGAAGAATTGAAAGAGCAGTCCCACCGTCCGACGACAACCCTAAAAAGGAGACGGATAATGAAGCAGGAATCAGCGCTGATGCGCGGCCCGAATGACCCGGGCCTTCAGAACCCCTCCCGCCGCACTTTGCTACTTGGCAGTGCCGGCGCCATGGCCGCGGTAAGCGTGCTGGGATTTACGCCCCTTGCCAAAGCCGATGAACCAAAATCACTTCCTGATTACGCCGCCTGGAAAGAACGAAACGCCCTGATTGTTCACAGTGCAAACACGATGGAAACCCAACGTGGGGCAATCGGCAATGGCGTCATTACCTCAAGTGACCGCTTGTTCGTTCGTAATAACCTGCCCGCGCCACCAGCCTCGGTAACCGATAACCCGGATGCCTGGGAGGTGCGGATCGAGGGCGTGAAAAATCCCCGAACCCTGACGGTCGGCGACCTGAAACAGATGGGGGTCACCACCGTTGCCTCCGTATTGCAGTGTTCCGGTAACGGTCGCGCCTTCTTCCCCCATGGCGCGAGTGGTACCCAATGGTCTGTTGGCGCCGCGGGCTGCATCATGTGGACAGGTGTACCTCTGAAAGATGTTGTGGAGGCTCTTGGCGGCCCTGTTGACGGTGCACGGTACATCACCAGTACCGGCGGCGAGACACTTCCCGACGGCCTGGACCCGAAAACGATTATCGTGGAGCGTTCCGTTCCCACCCGCGCCATGGAAACCGCATTGCTGGCCTGGGAAATGAATGACGAGCCTCTGACCCACACTCACGGTGGCCCGTTAAGAATGGTTGTGCCGGGTTACTACGGCGTGAACAACGTGAAGTACGTCAAGAACCTTGCCTTCACCGAAAACCAGACTGACGCCAAGATCCAGGCTTCAGGCTACCGGGTTCGTGATGTCGGCGTGAAAGGCGCCCCGGATCAGCCTTCCATGTGGGAAATGAACGTCAAATCCTGGGTAACATCGCCCCTGGAAAGCGGTCATAGCGGTCGCAACATGATCTATGGCGTCGCTTTCGGTGGCACTGTTCCGCTCGAAAAAGTCGACGTTTCAGTGGATGGTGGTAAAACCTGGAAACAGGCTCGTTTCCTGGGACCGGACCTTGGTCCCTATGCCTGGAGGCCGTTTGTCCTGGCAGCGGATCTAGCGGCCGGAGAGCACCGGATTGTCAGCCGGGCGACCGACGTGCAGGGCAACACCCAGCCTGAGGGCCGGATCGAGAATGAACGCGGCTACGGCCACAATGGCTGGAGCGACCACGGAGTCACGGTTGCCATCAGTTGATCATTGGCGGAGCCGACCCGGGAGTACGGCGGCTCCGACCTATCCGGAAAGCAATGATATGAGAAAAACTGCAGTACTGGGCATCATCGCCCTGTTCGGACTGTCGCCCCTGACAATGGCCAGCGACCTTGAAGAAGGGAAACAGGTATTCACTCAGGACGCACAACCCGCCTGCACGATATGCCATACATTGGCAGACGCCGGTTCTGCAGGTGCCGTCGGCCCAAACCTGGATGAACTCAAACCCACCAGGGAACGGGTGGTCAATGCCGTAACCAGCGGGGTCGGTATCATGCCGGCGTTCAACGAGTCATTGTCTGAGGAACAGATTCAGGCGGTGGCACACTACGTGGCGACTGTGACAGGCGGCAGTAAATAAAGTTGGGGGCATTGCGCGCCCCCAATGTTCGTCTCAGGCGTTTTCCTGAAACACCATCGCGACAGAGTTCAGGCAATAGCGCTGCCCGCTTGGCGGCGGGCCATCAGGAAAGACATGGCCGAGATGGCTGTCACAACGGGGACAGCGGATTTCGGTGCGGGTCATCCCGAGACTCGTGTCCTCAATGTAGCGGATATGCTCCGGATCAAAGGGCTGGAAAAAGCTTGGCCAGCCGGTTCCCGAGTCAAACTTCGAGTCCGAGCTGAACAAAGGCAAATCACAGAGCCGGCAGTGGTAAACACCGGCTTTTTTGTTATCGAGCAAGGTTCCGCAAAACGGATGCTCGGTGCCATGGTCGAGCAGTACGCGCCGCTCTTCCGATGTCAGATCCGCAGCTTTCTCCTCAACCTGTGCTTCGTTTAGTGGTGTCAGGTCATAACCTGCAGCGGAAACTCCCATAGTCTGCCTCCTCAGGCGGTGCTGCCTGCGTCGTTGTCTGTAAATTCCGGCTTCAGGCGATCAGGATAACTGTCTACAAGCTTTTCCATTTTCGGGGCGGCCACGGCCATGATGTATGGCTGGTAGGGATTCCGGGCAGCAAAATTCTGGTGGTACTCTTCTGCCGGGTAAAATGCCTCCAGCGGCTCCAGCGTGGTCACTATCGGATCCGGGTACACTTCGGCCTGATTGAGCTGATGGATGTAGGCCTCGGCTACCCGCCGCTGTTCGGCAGTCTCGTAGAACACAGCCGAGCGGTACTGGGTGCCCCGGTCGTTGCCCTGGCGGTTCAACTGGGTGGGATCGTGAGCAACCGAGAAGAACACCTTTAGCAGTTCGCCAAAACTGACCCTGGCCGGATCATAGTGAACATCCACCACTTCTGCGTGGCCGGTAGTACCTGAGCATACGGCCTCATAATTGGCAGAGCTGGCGTGACCGCCAGCGTAACCGGACTCAACACTGGTTACGCCATCGATGGCCAGGAAAACGGCTTCCACACACCAGAAACAGCCGCCAGCCAGCACGACACGCTGTTCGCCCTCGGCCGCCGGCAGGTCCTGTTCAGGATCGGGAAAACGGCTACGGGGTACGTTGAGACCCGGGATACTGCAGGATGTCGTCATGGTAACCTCTGCGTTCGAATTATCTGCCTTTAACCGCTCGATTGTGGCTGGAAACCTGCTGATTTGCCAACCCGCGTGCCGGCTCAGGAAGAAAGGACTATATGTACGTTGATCAGGACAGCAGGATCACTCCAGCCAGCGCACTCAGCGGCGCCAGTACCCAGACCGGAACCCGCCAGACAGCGAGACAGACCCAAATGGCGAGCACGAGTGCCAGATCATGCGCACCATGGACGGCGGAGACCCAGACCGGATCGTAGAGAGCCGCCAGCAACAACCCCACCACGCCTGCATTCACGCCGGCCAGTGCTGACCGGGCGCAACGATGCTCCCGAAGCCAACTCCATAGGGGAAGACCGGCGAATACCAGCAGGGTTCCCGGCAGGAATACGGCCATTACGGCGATCACACCACCGAGAACACCGGCCTGTGAACCACCCAGAAATCCTGAAAAGGAAAACAGCGGTCCCGGCATAGCCTGGGCTACGCCATACCCCGCCAGGAAAGTGTCCGCCGGCATGGCAGCGGAGGCCACGAAGCCCTCCTGCAGCCAGGGCAGCACAACATGTCCGCCGCCAAACACCAGGGCACCGGCCCGGTACATTTCAGCGCCTATCCAGCCAAGACTGCCGGTGGCCTGAGGCAGGAACGAAACCAACAACAGAATCAAAAAGGCCCCTGCAAAAAGCGCAGGTTTCCGGGATTTCAGCGGCACATGCAGCGGCTCAGATGCCTCACCACTCCCCAACCCCAGAAAGGAACCAACAGCCCCGGCAATGACCAGCGCCAGTATCTGCATCCAGGTTTCGCCCATCACCAGAAGGCTCACCGCCACCAGCAAAGCCATAGCGATTCGGGGACGGTCCGGGCACAGGCTTTTTCCCATCTGCCAGACCACCTGGGCCACAACCGCCACCACAAACAGCTTGAGACCCTGTATCCAGCCGCCACTGCTGGCCTGTGGCCAGGCGTTCAACCCCAGCGCAAAACCAATCATGATCACCGCCGATGGCAGGGTGAAGCCCAACCACGCTGCGAGTGCGCCGCGGTAATGGCCGCGCAGGAACCCTATGGTTAAACCGACCTGGCTGGAAGCCGGTCCCGGCAGCAACTGGCAGAGGGCCACAACTTCTGCGTAGGCACTGTCTGAGAGCCACCGCCGACGTTTGACAAATTCATCGTGAAAGAATCCGAGATGCGCTGCCGGACCACCAAACGACGTCAGCCCCAGCCGAAGGAACAGCAGGAAAATCTGGCTGAACGACAGCCTGTCATCACTCGATGGTTCCGTCATAAAACTCCTGAGTCTGTTGCTCCGCTGGCTTAACCGTCAGTGTGTCATCAAACATGAACATTGTGTCGTTTTGGTTGCATACCTTCGAGGGCCATCCATAATGACAGACAGGGTTTGCCACTTAGTACATCGGCCATGCCCGGCTCGGCATATAAGGGAAGAAAAATGACGGCAAGGGCTCGTACACCGGAGAACCAGGATGAACTCCTGGAATACCGCCTGAGCCTGAGGCTCGGCCCTGTTCACGCCCGCCAGAGGCTCGGCATTGAACGGGAAGCTGAAGCGAAGGTATTCGGGCAGGATCACAGCTCATTCCATTTGGAAAACTGGGCCACGGCGCCCGGTTTTATCCGTACCTGTTTGCGCATGGTTGGCCTTTGGGGCCGCGGCCAGAGCAACAGCCGGCGCATGAACACCGTGCACAACCATTTCCAGCTTCCCGGCCTGCCGGAAGCCTTCGAGGGCTTTCGTATTCTGCACCTGACCGACCTGCACGTGGACATGGATGAAGCCAACCTGCAGGCAGTCCTGCGCCAGATCGAACCATTAGACTACGATCTGTGCGTGTTGACCGGCGACTACCGGAAACTCACGTGGGGCCCGATTGAGGACGCCCTGGACGGCATGGCGCGGCTGAGGGACGGTATAAAAAGCAAGCCCTATGCGGTTCTGGGTAACCACGACAGCGTTCGCATGGTACCGGCGTTGGAAGACATGGGTTACCAGCTGCTGATGAACGAAATGGCGCCCATTGAACGGGGAGGCCAGACCCTGTACCTCGCGGGTGTGGACGACGCCCACTTCTTCAAGGCCCACAACCTGCACCAGGCGGGGGACAACATCCCTGCGGGAGGAACCAGCATCCTGCTCAGCCATACGCCGGAGATCTGGCGCGAGGCTGCCCATGCCGGCTACGACGTCTTTCTCTGCGGCCACACTCACGGCGGCCAGATCTGCCTGCCAGGCGGTGTACCGGTGACTCTCGACTCTGACTGCCCGCGAACACTCGGTCGAGGCCACTGGCGGATGAACGGGATGCAGGGCTACACCTCACCGGGTTCCGGAACGTCCGTGGTAAACGTTCGCCTGAACTGTCCGCCGGAAGTAACCCTTCACACGCTGACCCGCGGGCCGGATTAATGGGGCTGCCGCCGGATCCCGAGACGGTAGAGCAGCGGTGAACCAAAAATGTTGGACAGGGTAAAAACCACCACCACAACCAACACCACCCACAGGCTCACCGGTAGCCACCACATTGCCAGCAGCATGGGCAGGAGGGCTTCCGGGATCTGATCCAGCCCGACAGCCCGGGCACTCGATGCCAACCCCATTCGACGCTTGATGAAGCTGCTCAGAAGATCTCCTCCCAGCCCCAGCAGGCCGAACAGAAGCCCGAAAAAGAATCCCAGCCCGGTAAACAGCGCAAAAAGCCCGCAAGCCAGTGCACCGGATACAACACCCCGCCAGGTTTTGCTTTCACCAAATAAGGGGCGGCCATCGGACAGCAGTCGACCGCCGTCCACCGGGGCCGACCAGCGGTTTTTCAGCAGCCCGGCGGCAACCACCGGCGTACCGTTCGCCAGCACCAGCATCACAAACAGCTCCAGGATGATCAGCAAGCGTTTGCGCCCCTCTGAAACGACCGATCAGGCGATACCGCCCCGGGTCAGCTTGAGCGGATCCATCAACTCCTCAAGCCGCTCCCGGCTCAGGCCGCTGCGTTCTTCCGCCACATCGATGACTGGCCGGCCCGTCTTATACGCCTCCTTGGCGATGTCTGCCGCCAGGCTGTAGCCGATCTCGGGATTAAGCGCTGTCACCAATACGGGATTCTTGCCCACACCTGCATTCAGGTTGTCGGCATTGACCGTGAAATCCTTGATCGCCTTGTCCGCCAGCATGATGGCCGCATTGGCGAGCAAATCGGTCATGTCCAGCAGGTTACCGCCCACCAGCGGGAGCATGACGTTGAGCTGGAAATTACCCGACTGACCGGCAATGGCCACGGCGCTGTCCAGCCCCATCACCTGGGCGCCGACCATGGCCACGGACTCCGGGATGACCGGATTGACCTTGCCCGGCATGATACTGCTGCCCGGTTGCAATGCCGGAAGACTGATTTCAGCCAGGCCGTGAATAGGGCCGCTGTTCATCCAGCGCAGATCGTTGGCGATCTTGGTAAGCACGATAGCTGCACCGCGCAATTGTGCGGAGAGGGCCACCGGGGCATCCACCGCGCTCTGGCCGGTGAATTTGTGATCAAGCGACGTAAAAGGATAGCCGGTATTGGCCCGCAGGAACTTGACGAACTGGCCCGAAAATTCCGGTAGCGCATTGATTCCGGTACCCACCGCCGTGCCGCCCTGGGGAACGGCCAACAGCTCATCAGCTGCGGCTTCTACGCGTTTTTCTACGGCCAGAAGCTGTTCGCGCCAGGTTTTCAACTCCTGGCCGAGGGTCACCGGCATGGCATCCATCAGGTGGGTGCGGCCGGTTTTTACCTGGCTGGAAAACGCCGCTTCCTGCTCGTAGATCACACCGCAGAGATGCGACAGCGCCGGCAGCAGCTTCTCCTTGGCTGCAATCACGGCACTCACGTGGATCGCCGTTGGAATCACGTCGTTCGAGCTCTGGCTCATGTTCACATGATCGTTCGGGTGCACCTCGAAGCCTGCGTTGCGGGCGATACTGGCGATCACCTCGTTGACATTCATATTGGTGCTGGTGCCGGAGCCGGTCTGGTAGCGGTCTACCGGAAACTGATCCGCGTACTCGCCCTTCACCAGATCTTCGCAAGCCTGGGAGATCGCATCCCGCAGATCGTTGTCGAGCAGCCCCAGGCTGGTGTTGGCCTCGGCGGCCGCGCGCTTGATCTGGGCAACGGCGGCAATAAACGGCTGAGGCATCGGCTGGCCACTGACCGGGAAGTTTTCCACCGCGCGCTGGGTTTGAGCGCCCCAGAGCGCATCCGCAGGTACCTGGACGTCCCCGAGGCTGTCGGTTTCCGTTCTGAATTCGCTCATATTCCCTCCTGTCCGTGCATTTGCACTGTGGGCTTCTTGGCGTGTACGCCAGGGGCCCGGCCATGGCTCAGCCGCCGCCCTGGGATCTGAGCCGGACATGGTCGCAGATGCCCGTAACCTGTTCAAAATTGAGGATCAGGGTATGAACGGTGTTGGTGTAGGTGTCGTGCAGGTGAAACTTGTAACGGTGCTGCTTTTCACCCTGCAGAAACGCATCGTACTCGCGGACCAGTTCACGCACATCCCCACCGGAATCCTTGCTCCAGGTCGCATTGAACGGACCCAGCACGGCGCCGCCAGCCAGACAGATGGTTACTTCGTGATTCGTCAGACCATTCTCAGGAACTGTCATGGTTATCTCCCTTTCGATGAGCCTCTGGTAAGTGTAGTCGCTCCTGACGCCAGGACAGTCCATAGTGCCAAGGCTGTCACAGAACCAGGTTTTCATTGCCGGCAAAGGCACTCCTGTAGGAAGTTCCTACACCGCTAAGCCACTGTTGTTGCTAATCTCTTCCCTACCCCATCAACAGGATACAGAGTAATCATGGCGACCAGCGGAGCGGCGGAGATCCTTCTCCGGTATGACGACGACGAGGACCGACAGCACTTCGAAACCTTGTTTGCCAGCGATTTCGTTATTCACGCGTTCGCCACTGACCAGGGGGCACTCGACTACCTGCCCTCGGCTGCCACCATACCCACCGCGATCGTTCTGCTTCCGAACCGCGCTGATGACTATCTTGAGTCGTCGCTACTGGCACAGGCCAGGGACCACCACCCCCGGATTCTGAAGATCCTCATAGGAGATGCCATTGCGCTGAACCTTCTCGTGAAACTGCTGGACCATCAGCTGGTCGATCGCTGCTTCGAACAGCCGGTCAATCCCGATGTTATCCGGTCGCACGTGCTCACAGCCGCGCTTACCCGCGAAGGACAAACCTTCTCTCCGGATACCAGCGAGGCCCACGAGGGCCCCAAACCGGCGATTCTGATTGTGGATGACGAACCGACTGCCACCCGTTATCTGTCGAGGCAGTTGGAGCGCATGCAGGACGAATTCCGCGTGCTGAGCGCCATCAGTGCAGAAGAGGCTCGGCTCGTACTGCAGAAAGACAGCGATGTCGCGGTGGTGATGACAGACCAGAGAATGCCCGGGATGCATGGCAAAGAGCTGCTGGACGAACTACGCCAGTCGCACCCGACCATTGTCCGAATTCTCACGTCAGCCTGGGGTGAGGTTGATGTGGCCATGGATGCGGTTAACGAGGGCCGGATCTTCCGCTATCAGAAGAAGCCATGGAACGCAGCCGAATTGCTGTCTCTCTTCCGCAAGGCTCTTGTCCAGCATCGCACCCTGGTCTCTGCAAGAGACCGCTCACGCTCAATCGCAGAACAACAGTTCGCGGAGCTTCGCCAGCAACGACGAGCCAGACTGCTTGAACATCTATCCGAGCGAGTCGACGGTTTTACCGGCGAACCGATCACTGCCGACTTTCTGGACGCCCTGGCAACTGTCCGCACACTTCCTGCCCAGCCACCCCATCTGCGCGCAAGCCGGGAAACCGCGCTTGAGCATGATCTTGTAAGAGACTTTGCCGGAATGGTGGGCAGACAGCTCAGCACCCTGCAGCCAGGCCACGTGCACGGCATCCAGAACCGGCAAGCCTTTGACCAGGCACTCGCGGACGCCTTGGAGAACCCGGCAGGCACGAGCGAAACACCAACACCATTGATGGCCCTTTGCCAGGCACTGGCAACCCTGATGAAGGCCTCCGGGCTGGAGCGCTCTGCTCTGGAATTGACCCGGGCCGAGAGCGGTCTCATGGTCACCAGCGCCAGCCCGCTTCACATGTACAGCCATCTGCTGGCGCCAATCACCCGTCTCTCCCGCCCCCTGCTGGAGCAGCAGAGCGCTCTTCTGATGCTCTTCGTAAGCACCCGACTGCTTGCTGGGGATATCGACGTGACCGGAGGCGACCAGTGTCTTCGATTGAGTCTCCATCTGCCGGCCAGGGCAGACTGATGGCGTCAGGTCAGCGCAGGCTCAGGTTGTACGTCACCATGGGGCAGCGACTGCTCCGTGACAGCCTGCTATTCCAGATCCTCTTGCACGATGAGGTCGAACTGGTTGGCGAATCGGAGACCGGAGTGGCAACGCTCAATCGGCTGAAGACGGCCACCCCTTCGGTACTGCTGATTGAGGAAAACCTGCAGGACAACGACGGGCTCACCATCGCCGAGCATGCATTGGCGGTGAATCCGTCATTGTCCGTGCTGCTGATATCGGACACGCCGGTCAGCAACGGGCGGATGGCGATCTATCTGGAAGCAGGCATCAAGGCCGTGGTATCCAAAGACCAGCCAGTACAGGAGTTGATCAAGACGCTGTTCTACATTCGAAACGGGCAGGTTTATGTCGGTAACTGGCAGCAGGAACCAGCACCGGCCGCCATGCTCGCCTACCAGGCCTTGTCCGGACGGGAGCGGGAAGTGGCACAGCTGATGGCCAGCCGGCTGCCGGTACGCGATATTGCAGGCAGGCTTGGCGTTTCCTGCAAGACGGTGCATTCCTACAAGGACCGGATTTTCGTGAAATTGGGCTTCGAGCGCCTGCCCGAGCTCATTCTCTTTATGCAACGACACCAACACGGAGCCGCCGAGTGAAACTGCTTTCCGGGATGGATCAGATCCGCCAGCTGCCCGCCTACCGACAGCGACGCTTCGAACGCTTCTACCACACCCAGTATCGGTACCGGGTGCTGCCACTGTTCGCCGACGTTTACCTGGTGATTGCCTTTATCGGTACCCTGCTGTTTCTCGGGGGCCTGGCCCTGAACCCGGATGCACCGGACGTATTCGGCATCTACCTCATCTACACCGCGATTCTGACCGGTCTGATCGCCGCTCACCGGTTCACGCGCCTGCGCCGGTCAGCGCCGATGATTGTCTACCTGGTGTTTTTCAACATGGCGGCGTTCAGCTACCTGGGATACATGACAACGGGCGCGACGCTCGCTCCCATCGTGGGCTTGTTCTTTTTCATCAGCTCCGTTGGCATCATTACCCTGTCCCTGTTCCACACCAGCGTGATTATCCTGATCAACCTGACACTGCTGGTACTCGCCACGTTCGTGGCGGTCGACAGCACTCAGGTAAGCGACACCCTGATCGGCATTCTGACCAACTGGCTGATTCTGATGTGTCTGGTGGTGGCGCCGCTGTCGGCCTGGTTCCTGTCGCAGTTCCTGCGCAATTTGCTGGCGCTTCAATTCCTGCTCCGGGACCGGAATCGACAACTTTCCCGCACTCTGGAAACCCTGAAATCAACGGAAGAAAGACTGGCCCAGGAACAGAAACATCAGGCCCTGAGCCATATGGCCAAGGGGCTGCTGCACGAGATCATGAACCCGTTGAACTGCGCCAGCCAGGCCGTGGATTTTGCCAACTCGGTGAACCGGAATTTCGAGGTCGCAGACGCGCTGACCGACGCCAGCACCCACCAGAAACGCATTGCCGATATTGTGTCTGACCTGATCGAGTTTTCCCGCCCCGTCCCTGAACACAACCTGGAAACGGCAGACCTCAGCAAACTGGTGACCACCGCCACCCGCTTCTGCCAGCATCAGCTACGAGGTGTCGAGCTTCAGACTGACATCCCGGCCGGGACGACCGTTCCCTGCTATCCATCTGCCCTGACCCAGGTGTTCGTAAACCTGCTGCTCAATGGCGTCTCTGCCGTCAGCAAAAACCGGCAGCCCGGCAAAATCGAGATAACGGCCGAAAGCGCTGACAGTGCCCATCGAATCGTAATTCGGGACAACGGCCAGGGCATCGCGCCAGACGATATCAAGCGGCTCACTGATCCGTTCTATTCCACCAGTGATACACCGGACAACCTGGGGCTGGGCCTCAGTATCTGTCAGACCATCATGCGCCATCACAAGGGCAACATGTCGATTACCAGCGAACCCGGCCAATGGACGCAGGTGACCCTCACGCTGCCTAGAACCGCAGCACAGCACGCAGGGTAACAGCGTCTCCGTCCGGCACGGCCATCAGGGTATTGCCGCGAATATCCGGCATCAGGTAATTCAGGCGCAGCTGGAACAACTCGCCCAGATACCAGGCAAGACCCAGCAGCGTCACACTCGCCTCGGCTCCCAGGTTACGGTCTCTCAGGTCCACAGCACTGTGTCGTGCGACCAGTTCCAGGGCGCCCGCCCGGTGCCGGGGCTCTATCCGGTCAAACTCACCCCGGTTGTAATAGCGCCGATCATCGGTCAGGAACACACCGGCCTGGAGGTAAGTGCCACCGAACTGCCAGCGTGACCCGTCGGTTCGCCGTACGTTCTGTGCCATGGCTTCCGCCACGAGGGTCAGACGATGATAAAGCCAGGCGACCTCGAGACCTGCCAGCCAGGCATCACCGGCCTCGAATCGTGGGCTGCGGATGACATTGTCGGCACTGAACACCTCCCCCTCATCCTTGATCTGAAAGCGGCTGTCGCCGAGATCACGATAAGAGGCGGCGGCTCCCAGATGCAGGGTCTGGCTTTCTGAACGAATGGGGGCACGGGTCAGTCTCGCGGTTATGGCGTGAGTGGAGCCACCATCGGGCTCATCGGTGAACAGACCCAGGGACCAGGTGCCGCGTTTGCGGTACTGCCCCGCCATAACACCGATGGAACGCCCCGGTGCGAACGCCGAGGTCACCAGCGAACGTTCGCTGGTGTTCAGGCTGGTGTAGCTGGCGAGGCGTTCCAGGCCAAAAGGCTCCTTGAAGCGCCCAATTTGAGCCTCGAAACGGCTCTCCCCGTCATACAGGAGATAGGCATCGCCCAGATCCAGCTCTTTCTTGTCACCTTCAATCTTATAGCTGCCATCCAGCTCTACCTCCCAGCGCTTTCCCAAGGCCAGTTCCAGTTCAAGTTTCGCATTTCTCAGGACGCCCCGGGTTGTGCTGCGCTCACCGTCTTCATCATAAAATGACTCGTAATGGTCGACACCGGCGGCGACGTAACCGCCCACTTCTGCTTCGACAGGAGAAGCCACAGCGAGCAGAGGCTGTACCATGAACGCCAGTGTCAGACCGATCACCAGCCACGCCCATTTCAGCTCAGCGAGCATGATCGGCCTCCTGACGGAAGTGCATACGCAGCATGGCGGTGTCCCTCAGATAGCTGACAGACACCACATCCACCCGAAACACATCCAGACCGGTGCGCTCACGAAGGTCCGCAATGAGCAGCTCCCGGCGATCCCGGTGGACGTTCTCGATCTTTTCGTACTCCACCTCTCTCTCGCTGTGGCGTGGCAAAAGCACACGGGTTTCGAGCACCAGCGCCAGAGCAATGACCAGCAGATTCAGGAACACCAGTTCCAGGTGGTGCATGTTGCCAACTGCTGCCAGCAGGGCCATGGCGATCACCAGAAACAGATAGGTCATCTCTTTTATGCCCAGGGCCTCGGTTCGGTACCGGAGCATCGAGAAAACGGCGAACAGACCGAAGGCAAAGCCCATGGTGACGGTGACCGAATGCAGCAATGCGGTCACCAGGAAAACGCCGACACCAAACAGAATGAACGAGGCGGCATTCTCCCGGTGACGGGAAAACGCGTAGTAGCAGCGAATCAGCACAAACACGGAGGCGGTATTGATCAAAAGCCGGATCGCAAAATGGACATCAACAGCAGATTCCATGAAGTCTCCTTAACAGCGGTTTGAAGCGATTGGTTTTGCATTCGTGGCCGAACAACAGGCTTGTGCCGATGCAGTATTTGCTGAACTGCACGGGGCGGCAGCCGAGCTGACCAAGACGTTCCAGGAAAGGGGAATACGGGACTTTGCGATCGTACTTGACCTCGAAAACGGCAATATCAGGCAGGCACAGACCGCTGCGGCGGTCGGCCGAGTAAAAACCCAGCCCTGTATCCACCGTAATGCGCTCGGTCCCCTGTGCGCTCATGAAGGTCATCCGGCGGTAGCCGACAAAAAGAGCCGGCAGCATCCCTGCCACCGGTCGGCCCAATTGCTCTTCAAGGAAAGGAACCACCCGGCTGTCTGCAACGGTTTGCGCTGTCAGCGGCAAACGGTTCTTGATGGTTCTGTCCCGGTTGTTCTTTTTCTTGACCTCCAGGAAGCTGTCCCCGGTTTCGCGGTAGTGCCGGATACGGAGCTTGAACCGGTTCAACTTGCCGTTGTGGTGATCCAGGTAAAGCTGGCGTTCCGGTGTATCGAAATACAGGGTGTCGTAGGTGAACCGCCGGCGCCCGTCGATCTCCAGGATGGAGTAATGGTGCTCCAATCCACGCAGACAGGCATCCAGCAGGTATGCGGGCACCAGAAACTTGGTGTCGACCCGATTCATCAAACGGGCCTGCATCTGTTCGGCCAGACAGTGCCCGCGGAATCCTTCCAGCGGGCTGGCGACAGCCATGTTCATCGAATCGCCGAATCGTATTCCAGGGTGGCGTTCAGGGTCAGTTCCACGTCGCCCTCACTGGCCCCGGATCCCGCCCCGATGACAGTAATACTGCCCTCTGCGCCAAGGGCCAGGGTGCGCACATCCCCGGGCTGGCTTTCATCCACCTCAATCAACAGAGCGTTGGTGGCAAAGCCATGGAACTCGTGTGTGCCCGGCACGTAATCGGATGCCTCGATAAACAGTTGCAGCACATAGGGCGTGAAGTTGTCGTTGATATCCGCGCCAATCAGCAGGAGGCTGATCACCGCCGGGTTTGATTCGCGATCAACCGAGTAAACCAGGCTGTCCACCTCGAAGGCGGCAAAAGTCAGGCTCGCGTTCACCGCCCGACCTCCGGGCAGCGTGAAGCGGAAGGCACCTGTGTCGGCACCGTCCTCGGACTTGATGGTGCCGGTCAGGCTGGTTGTCGCCGGCACGCTGCAATCCGGTTGCGTGTCCGCAAGCCGGTACACTTCCCCGAAGGGCGTTTCCTCGGCGATGGCCTGTTCAATAACAGCTCGGCGGGCAGGCCGGAAATCGTCATCACCGGCCACGCCACGGCCACCAATGAAGGCTTTCAGGCTGGCAGTCGCCTCCGCGCTGGTGCTGGTGAGCTCACGTATCCGCTCCACTTCCGCCAGCAAATCGGCCTCATCCCACTGGGTGGCCAGCAGGTCTTCAAGCTCGGCCTCATAGCGCGTCCTGTACTCGGGAATGTTGAAAAGCCGGTCGGCCAGCGAGAAGTTGCGGTACAGCACCCCCGTGAGCGGCTTCAGGGGATGCGCCCCACGAAACGCCGTATCAGCGCCCCAGGGAATAAAATGGAACAGGCCGTCTCCGGGGTCCCGATAGATGTGAAAATTGTTGGCGTTGCCAGTAGCGGAATCCCAGGCTCCTAACAATGTTTCCAGCGCCCAGAACCGGATAAATTCATCCACATCCACCAGCTGCGGCAATACATTCATCATCTGCTCATCGGGTAACGCCAGAGCATCGGTAACGGTCTGCAGGTCAGTCCGGTCGTTTTCTTTTTCGTTGGTCTTTTTCTCGAAACGCTCGCTCAGCCAGGTACCGAAGTCCGCCGTTTGGGCTTCGTACTGGTTACCGTCGTCGTCCCCGAATACCCGTGCCAGAAAGGGCTTCTTGATCGGCTCGACATTGGTAAACACACCCAGATCCTCGCCATTGACAGACACTCTGGCGTAATTGCATTTCGGCGCCGCGAGCCCGGCCTGCCGAAACTGGTCATAGGCCATGCACTGGCGGGCATTGGAGGGGTCCTGGCGGTTATTGTTCAGGGTCATCCGGGTCATGTTCTGATAAGTGCGACCAGGCCAGAGATCGTTAAAGTCCAGCTTGAGAGAGGGGATACTGGGGCTCAGGGAGCCCATGTAGCCCTTCTTGCGCACGATCACCCGGTCCATGCGGTCACCGTCGATGGTGACGCTGGCCGTGAATTCCGTGTATTCGAACTCGGGCACACATTCCCGGTCAGTGCTGGCCAGGGTTCGGGCTTCCGATTTCAGTTTGCTGAAATCGGCGGAGCTCATGGTGACCGACACATCAATCAGCCGTTCGGGATCATAGAGCTCGGCATCACCCCCGATATTCACGGGCTCCGCCGGGGGTTCGAAATCCGAGGGGCTGGACACCTCCGTCTCGCCGCCCCCACCGCCGCAACCGGCCAATAGCACAGCGCCGATCATTGCCAGCCACCAATGCCCAAATCCACTGCCGGCTTTCCGGCCAATCGTTGTTGTTTTCATCTGTTACTCCCTCAGATGTTTTGAAACCTGCCGGTATCGGAGACCGGTTGAGGGAGTATTTCGCGAAGCGCT
Organism: Marinobacter sp. NFXS11; assembly: GCF_040148675.1. NCBI lineage: Bacteria > Pseudomonadati > Pseudomonadota > Gammaproteobacteria > Pseudomonadales > Marinobacteraceae > Marinobacter > Marinobacter sp. NFXS11. The sequence continues at coordinate 91,647 of NZ_JAGDDV010000002.1, forward strand.
TCAGAGTGTATGTAAGAAAGTCTTACATGACGGGCGAGAAGGGGTCAGGCCGAAGCAGAGGTCAGCAGGCTGGTCATCAGGGCCCTGAGCCGGTTCGGTTTCACCGGCTTGTTCAGTATTGGCAGGTACTGTGCGCGCAGTATCTTGCGGGTGTCGTCGCTACGATCTGCGGTAATGATGGCGGCGGGAATATCCCGACCAAGGTGGCGGCGAACCCCGTGAACTGCATCGTAACCGGTTCGCTCATTGTTCAGGTGATAGTCCGCAAGGATAAGGGCCGGTATCTGGCCGGTTTGCTCGAGAGCCTCCACGGCCTCTGCCTTGCTGGCGGCTGTGAGCACATCACAGCCCCAACGCTCCAGCAGCAACTGCATGCTCTCCAACACCGCCGGCTCGTTGTCGATCACCAGCACCGGCACACCGTCAAAGCCATCGGCGAAATTCTGGAGCGAATCTGTACGGGCCATATCCGGTCTGGCCTGAGCGGGTTCAAGCGGCAGGCTCAGCACGAAGCGGGAGCCACGACCGGGCCGTGATGACACATCAATGTCGTACCCCAGCACCCGAACCATCCGTTCCACGATGGCCAGCCCCAGGCCCACACCCTGCCGGCCGCCGGTGCCCTGGGGCAACAGCTGGTGAAACTCGGTGAAAATGTCCCGGAGCTTGTCTTCCTCGATGCCAACACCGGTGTCCCAGACTTCAATCCGCAGACGGTCGCCGCGGGATCTCAACGCCATGACAACACCGCCCTTGCGGGTGTACCGGAAGGCGTTGCTGAGCAGATTTCGGAGGATACGGGTCAGCATGCGCTGATCTGTCCGCACCATCGCCGGAATGGTGCGTACCCGGAACCCGAGGCCGGCATTGCTGGCAACGGCCTCGAACTCCTCCCCGAGGGATCTGGCCAGGGCGGCCACATCGGTGTAAACCAGATCAGGCTTCATTGCCTGCTGGTCGAGCTTGGAGATATCCAGCAGGTCCGCCAGCAGGTCTTCGGCGCCCTCCAGAGCCCGATGCACCTGGTGCACCATGCGGGTTTCCTGTTCCGGCAGCGTGCTGTCCTGGAGCGCGGATATCATCAGCCGGGCTGCATTCAGGGGCTGAAGCAGGTCATGGCTGGCCGCCGCGAGATATTTATCCTTGCTGCGGTTGGCCTCTTTGGCGGCCTCCATGGCAACAAAGAGCTCGCGCTCAACCTTCTCGCGCTCCTCGATCTGGTAGCGCAGGCCCACATTGGCATTCTGCAGTGCTTCGGTCCGCTCTTCCACGCGCCGCTCAAGGGTGGCGTTCAACTGCTCCAGTTTCTGCCGGGCCAACACTCGCTCGGTTATGTCGGCAACGAAGGCTTCCACTACTTCCGGTCCGAGGTCCGGGCGTCGCAGCAGGGTGACAGCAACGTGGACCGGCGTGCGATCAGCACGCTGGAAACGGGTTTCCCGGGCACTCAGACTGCCCTCGTCGAGAAGCTCCTGACGTATGGCATCGAATTCACTGGAACTGCAGAACAACTGTTCACGGAGCCGGATGACCTTTTCCGTGAGCGCCTCGGGGCTGTCATAACCGCAGATTCTCGCCATCGCCGGGTTGCAGGCCAGAAAGCCGCCCCGCAGGTTGGCCTGGAAGATACCGTGCAGCGCGTTCTCGAACAGCCATTTGTAGCGGTTGCGTTCCTGCTCCAGCTCGTCAATGCGTTCCTGCAGAGCCGGGTAATAGTTCTTGCGGACGGACTGGCTGCCCAGCCCGAGAAGATCGCCAATTCCGTAGCTACTGTCCTGTTCGCCATCCTTGATGTCAGAGGGCTTCTTCATAGACGACCTGGACATCCCGCAGCGACGACTTCCGGGGATTGGTGAGAATGCAGGGATCCTGCAACGCAAAGCCGGACAGGTGGGGAATATCGGACACCGAAACACCCAGCTGGGCAAGACGCGCCTCCAGACCGACCCGCCGCTTGAGCTCCACAATACGGTTCATCAGCCGCTTCTTGATTTCCGCTTTGTTCATACCCCGGGTATCGATATCCATGGCTTCGGCAACGCGGCGGAAACGGTCTTCCGCAGACTGGAAGTTGTAAGCCACCACGTGCTCCAGCAGCAGCGCATTACACAGACCATGAGGCAAATCCAGGAATCCGCCAAGACTGTGGGACATGGCGTGTACCGCCCCAAGAATCGCATTGGAGAAGGCCAGCCCCGCCTGCATGGACGCCAGCATGATCTGCTCCCGGAGATAGGGATCAGCGGTGTTGTCCACCAGCGGCTCCAGATTCCGGTTGATCAGCCGGATGGCTTCAAGCGCATGGGTATCCGTCAGCGGGCCGCTGCCCGTGGACACATAGGCCTCGATGGCGTGCACCAGGGCATCTACGCCGGTGCAGGCGGTGAGGTAGGCATCCATGGTTTCAGTGACTTCCGGATCAATCAGGGACACGTCCGGCACTACGGCCTTGCTGATGATCGAGAACTTGAACCGGCGGTTGGGGTCGGAAATGATCGCGAACTGGGACACATCCGCCGAAGTGCCTGCGGTGGTCGGAATCAGTATCAGGGGCGGTGACGGGTTGGTGATGGTGTCGACGCCCTCGAACTCCAGGATGCTGCGGCCATGAGTGGCGACGATACCGATGCCTTTGGCGCAGTCCATGGGGCTGCCGCCACCGATGGCGACAATGACATCACATTCGCTGGATTTGTAGAGCTCGGCCCCGGTCATTACCTCATCCACCTTGGGGTTCGGTGAAACACCGGTATAAACGGTCGAGCGGATACCTGCATCGGTCAGCAGCGTCACGATTTCATTGACCCAGCCGGCGGCTGCCACTCCCGGATCCGACACCAGGAAGACATGACGAGCACCGAAATTACTGGCGAAGTTGGCCACGGACTTCCGGGAGCCGGCACCAAACACAATTTCCGGTGAGACAAACTTTCGCAAGGAAGAGATATCGTGACTCATCAGACTGCACTCGACCGTTTGTTGTTATAGGAATAGCCGAGAGTTTAACTCAAGTTCTCCGCCTGTTCATTGGCCTTTTGGCTATGCTTTCGGTAGAAACTGAACATCCATTCGAGCATACCGGCCTGGTTGGCCTGGCGTCGGAAACCGTGACCCTCGTCTTCAAACCAGTGCAGCTCCGGAGCCCTGCCAGCCGCTTTCATGGCCTCTGTCATCGCACGAGTCTGCTCCGGCACCACCACACGATCCTGCCCGCCCTGGAAAAAGATCATGGGCGCGGTTATGCGATCGGCGTGTAACAGGGGCGTTCTCTCCTTCCACCGCTCGGGGTATTTTTCTGGCGAGCCCAGCAGCCAATCCAGATAACCGGATTCAAAGCGATGGGTCATGGCCCGTAAGCGCATGGGATCCGTCACGCCGAACATGCTGGCACCGGCGGTAAAACGCTGGCTTCGGATCATCGCCATCAGGGCCGTGTAACCCCCGGAACTACGTCCCTGGATAAACACCCTGCTGCCATCAGCCAGACCAAAGGAGGCCAGGTGGTCTGCCGCCCGTTCCATATCCGCGACATCCACTTCACCCCACCGACCTTCCAGGGCCAGGCGGAACTCACGACCGAAGCCGGTGCTGCCTCGATAGTTGATTTCAGCGACGGCGAATCCCCTCTGACACCAGTACTGAACCTGGGGATTGAACACCGGATAGGCCGCCGACGTCGGCCCTCCATGAGCAATCAGAATCAGTGGAGGAACGTCTGGCGTGGCCAGTTTGGGCGTGTAGAAAAACCCATGGATAGAGGCTTCGCCCGGGTTCAGGGTTGGAATTTCGATATCCAGCGGCAGTGCCGCCCTCGCCTCTGGCATGGCCTCCTCGCCCCCGGCAATGGTGCGGGCCTGTCCGGTCTGGAGATCAATTTGGAGGACGGCGTCGAGGCGGCTGGATGCACGGCCGATGCAGTAGAGATGCTCACCAGCCGACTGCAGACAACGGAAGTCGCCAAAATCCCGGGCAACCCGGATTGCGTCACCGGTTTGGCCGGAGCTGAGCCAGAGTTCACCCGTGCCATTACAATAACGAACCCGGGCCCAACCGCCCCTGCCTGTTGGGCAGTGGTGGGATTCGCCCAACTGCCAGGGGGCATTGGCATGATCCCGGGCGGGTGAATCGCTGGCGTGCCAGTTGCCCTCGCCCGACGTATCAATACGCCAGGGTTGCCACCAACCCTCGTGGTCGGACAAAACCCAGAGTTGGTTGCTATCGAACACCGGCTGCTGTACCGACGCTTCAGACGGAGTGGGCCATTCCCGGCCTTGATCCAGCAATCCATCTTCAGAGCAATTTGCGGTCCACAGCCGTGAACGCAGCCAGGGCATATCCGGCAACTGCCAGCTGGTCCAGGCAACCTGATTGCCATCGCCCGAGACCGCCGGCGCGCTGTAAAAATCCAGGCCGGAATGAAGCACCGAACGCTCGCCCAGCATGGAGACAGCAACCAGTTGCTGCTTGCCCTCTGCTTCCCGTACCGCGAGCACCCGTTGACGGGACTGGTCAGCGACCAGCCCACCATAGGCCGCCCCGGGGTCATCGGTCAGGCTGTGGCACTGGCCGTCGGCCAGACTGACAAACCGAATCTGTTGATCCTCGCCAACCACGAACACACCGCTGTCGGCAGCCGCCAGGGCGCCACCACCGTAGCCATTTACCCGGCTGCGGATGCCAAGATCATCAGGTCCAAGGCGAACAGGCCCCTGATCGGAAAGGTGCCAGAGCGTATTGCAGCCGCGTGCCGGATCCGTCTCCAGCCAGCACACACCCGCCGGGGACACCGCAAGTTCCCCACGCTGGACATGCGCCGAGCAGGCCTCGTAGGCACTCAGTACCGTTTTGTCGTGGTGATGGCCGACCAGTGCAGGATTGCTGGCGGAGTTGTTAACCCCGGAAGAAAAGCCGTGAATTATCCGCATTTCGATATACCAGTTCAGTCAGGCCGGCCGTGGCATGATCGGCAGCTTTCCTCGCTGCCAGTATTCGATCATGATACGACGATTTGCTGCATACTGGATCTGCGTTATCCGCGTTGCCCGTCAAAAGATAGGCCTGACAGCGACAGCCACCGAAGTCTTTCTCCTTCTCATCGCAGGAACGACAAGGCTCCGGCATCCAGCTGTCGCCGCGGTAGTGGTTGAACCCCGGGCTGTCGTACCAGATGTTTTGCAGATCCATGTCTCGGACATTCGGAAAATCGATCGGCAGGAGCCGTGCGCTGTGGCACGGCAGTGCGGTGCCATCCGGGGCCACAGTCAGGAACAGATTCCCCCAGCCGTTCATACAGGCTTTCGGGCGCTCTTCGTAATAGTCCGGTGTCACAAAGATCAGCTTCATGGCCGAACCGGATTGCTGCAGCCGTTCCCGGTACCGGTTCACTTCCTGCTCTGCCTTCACCAGCTGTGCTTTGGAAGGCATCAACCCTTCCCGGTTTTCGAAGGCCCAGCCGTAATACTGGCAGGTGGCCAGCTCGACGTAGTCCGCCCCCAGGCGCTCGCACAAATCCATGATGTCGTTCATCTGGTGGATGTTGTGGCGGTGGATCACGAAGTTGAGCACCATGGGATAGCCGGCTTCCTTCACCGCCCGGGCCATGGCTAGCTTCTGGTCAAAGGCCTTTCGGGAGCCGGCCACGGCGTTGTTCAGTTCCGGATCGGACGCCTGAAAGCTCACCTGGATATGATCCAGCCCCGCCTCGGCAAAGGCATCCACCTTGGCCTCCGTCAGGCCCAGCCCTGAAGTAATCAGGTTGGTGTAATACCCCAGGTGCCGCGCCTCGGCGATTAGCTCCGCCAGGTCCTGGCGGACCAGGGGCTCGCCGCCGGAAAAACCCAGTTGCGCCGCCCCCATCTTGCGGCCCTGTCGAAGCACACTCACCCACTCCTCGGTGGTCAGCTCCTGTTGGGTTTGCGCAAAGTCCAGCGGATTGGAGCAATAAGGGCATTGCAGCGGGCAGCGATAGGTCAGCTCTGCCAGCAGCCACAGGGGTGGCCCGGCGTTGTGGGGGTTGGTCGTGCTCATGACAGTTCAATCCAGTGTTGGTGCCGGGCGTCCTGCAAAAATTCGCTGACGTCCTTGCCAAGCGGGCCGGCGTCGGGGAACTGCTGCTCCAGACTGGCGACGATGTCGGCCACGGTACGCTGACCGTCCACCTCGTTGAGAATGGCGCCGGCACTGCCGTTGAGCTTCACCATCCCTTCCGGATACAGCAGCACATAACTTTCCTGGGCCGGCTCCCACTGGAACCGGAATCCTCGCCGAAAACGCGGTACTTCGTGCATACCCACCTCCATTACAGTCCCCGGTGCCAGACCTGTTCGTCGGTCACGGTGTGGTACGGCGGGGTGCGGTGGCTGTAGGCCATGGTCATGGCATCCAGCATGGTCCAGAGGATGTCCAGCTTGAACTGAAGAATCTCCAGGGCCCGGGCCTGCTGTGCCTCTGTGGTGAAGTGGTCGATGGTAATGGTCAGGCCATGTTCCACGTCTCTTCTGGCTTCGGACAGACGCTTGCGGAAGTAGCTGTAGCCGCTCTCTTCAATCCACGGATAGTGGGCGGGCCAGCTGTCCAGTCGGGACTGGTGGATTTCCGGGGCAAACAGCTCGGTCAGTGACGAACAGGCCGCCTCCTGCCAGGTCGCCCGGCGGGCGAAGTTCAGGTAGGCGTCCACGGCAAAGCGTACCCCGGGCAGCACGTGGCGTTGATCAATCACCTCTTCCCGGCTCAGGCCAACCGCCTCGGCCAGGGACAACCAGGCTTCGATGCCGCCGACATCCCCGTCGTGGCCATCGTGGTCCAGAATCCGCTGCAGCCAGAGCCGGCGCACACCAGCGTCCGGGCAGTTGGTCATGATGGCGGAGTCTTTCTGGGGAATCTTGATCTGGTAGTAGTACCGGTTGGCCACCCAGCCGCGGATCTGTTCGGGCGTGCACTGTCCGCCGTACATGGCTTTATGGTACGGGTGGTGGATGTGGTAGTAATGGCCCTTGGCGCGCAGGGCCTGCTCGAAATCCGTCCGGTTCATGGCGGTGTTGGCTTTGGCGTTCATGGCTGCCCCGACAGGTCGATGTGCATTCCGTCCCAGGACACCTCGATGCCGTGGCGGGTCAGCTCCGCCCGCTCCGGGGAGTCCTCGTTCAGGATCGGATTGGTGTTGTTGATGTGTATCAGGATCTTACGCTGGGCCGGCATGGCGTCGAGCACCTCGATCATGCCACCGTGGCCACTCTGGGCCAGATGACCCATGGCCTGGCCGGTCTTGGTGCCTACTTCCTGGCGGATCATCTCGTCGTCGTGCCAGACGGTCCCGTCCACCATCAGCACGTCGGCCCGGCGCATCCAGCCGAGAATACGGTCGTCCGGTTCGCCCAGGCCCGGGGCATAAAGCACGGTCTGACCGGTGCGGGTGTCTTTCAGGAACAGGCCAATGTTATCGCCCGGGTGCGGGTTGTCCCGGCGCGGTGAATACGGTGGTGCGTTGCTCAGCAGCGGAATGGCGGTCAGCTCGATGGACGGTGCGCAGGGAATGGTAAAAGGCGTCTGCTCGGATGCCTCGATGCGCTGCCAGTTCAGGCCACCGTTCCAGTGCGTGAGCATCGTGAACAGCGGAAAACCACCGCTGAGGTCTTCATGCACCTGTTCGGTACACCAGACGTCCATCGGAAGACCCTCGCGCAGGGACAGCAGGCCGGTGGTGTGGTCCACCTGGCTGTCCATCAGCACAATGGCATCAATGCCGGTATCCCTCAGAGCACGTGCCGGCTGCATCGCTTCGAAGGAAGCCAACTGGGCGCGAATGTCGGGGGAGGCGTTAAACAGGACCCAGTGCTCGCCGTCTTCACTGATGGCGATGGAAGACTGGGTACGGGCCCGGGCGTTCAGGGTGCCCTTGCGGAAGCCGTCGCAGTTGGCGCAGTTACAGTTCCACTGAGGAAAGCCACCGCCGGCGGCGGAGCCCAGAACGTGAATCAACATAGTGGGTCACTCCACAAGCAAAACGGCCAGCTCGAGGCTGGCCGCTTCAGCACTCAGCGATTGGCGAAGTACATGGTGACTTCGAAACCGATGCGGAGATCTTCGTAGGCTGGTTTGGTCCACATAATGCTCACCTCTATTGTCATGATTGTTAGCGCATTGAGGGTGAATCAACGACATTGCCGATAACCCAGTTCCCATCCTATCGGCCGGGGCAAGGGGCCAATATGGTACTTTGGAACTGTTTTGGTGCCTCCCTAGGTCGCAGAAACCAGGAGCAGACAGGCGCCCTGTCCTGAAACGAAAAAAGGCCCTGGGAAGGGCCAAAGAGAGTGACAGAAAAACCCGAACTCCCGTAAGAGAGTCGCCCCGGCCAGACACCGGGGAATGAAGGTGCACATCCGCTGTGCTGACTCACAGGCGGGCCCGTGTGGGAGGCCCGCTTACCGCTCATAGATTCAGAAGAAACCCAGCGGGTTGGTGTCGTAGCTGGTCAGCATGCACTTGGTCTGCTGATAGTGCTCGAGCGCCATCTTGTGGGTTTCACGGCCGACGCCAGACTTCTTGTAACCACCGAAGGCTGCGTGAGCCGGGTAGGCGTGGTAACAGTTCATCCACACCCGACCAGCCTGGATGTTGCGGCCCATTCGGTAGGCAAGGTTGGTGTCGCGGGTCCATACGCCGGCACCCAGACCAAACTCGGTGTCGTTGGCGATGGCCAGGGCCTCTTCCTCGGTCTTGAAGGTGGTAACACCGACGACCGGTCCGAAGATTTCTTCCTGGAACACGCGCATCTTGTTGTCACCCTTGAACAGGGTCGGCTGGATGTAGAAGCCATTGTTGAACTCTTCATCCAGATGCTCGCGGTCGCCGCCAGTCAGCACCACAGCGCCCTCTTCCTTACCAATGGCCAGGTAGGACATGATCTTGTCGAACTGTTCTTTCGACGCCTGGGCACCTACCTGAACATCGGTGTCCAGCGGGTTGCCGCGCTTGATCGACTTGGTGCGCTGAACCACCTTCTGCATAAACTCTTCGAACATGTCTTCCTGAACCAGCGCCCGCGACGGACAGGTGCAGACTTCGCCCTGGTTGAAGAACGCCAGAACCAGACCTTCCACGCACTTGTCGATGAATTCCGGCTCGGCCTTCATCACGTCGGAGAAGTAGATGTTCGGGGATTTACCACCCAGCTCCACTGTGGACGGGATGATGTTTTCAGCCGCGCACTTGAGGATGTGGGAGCCAACCGGGGTGGAGCCGGTGAAGGCAATCTTGGCAATACGCTTGCTGGTGGCCAGGGCCTGGCCGGCCTCGATGCCGTAGCCGTTTACAATGTTCAGCACGCCCGGCGGCAGCAGGTCACCAATGATTTCCATCAGTACCAGGATGCTGGCTGGCGTCTGCTCGGCGGGCTTCAGCACGGTGCAGTTACCCGCAGCCAGACAGGGGCCCAGTTTCCAGGCCGCCATCAGAATCGGGAAGTTCCATGGAATGATCTGGCCAACGACACCCAGCGGCTCATGGAAATGGTACGCCACGGTGTTGTGGTCGATCTCGCCCATATGGCCTTCCTGGGCACGCAGACAACCCGCGAAGTAGCGGAAGTGATCAGCCGCGAGAGGAATGTCGGCGTTCAGGGTTTCGCGCACCGCCTTGCCGTTGTCCCATGTTTCTGCAACTGCGAGCTTCTCGAGGTTGGCTTCGATACGATCCGCAATTTTCAGAAGGATGTTTGAACGCTCGGTGGGCGACGTCTTGCCCCACGCGGGTGCCGCCTTGTGCGCTGCATCCAGAGCCAGATCAATATCTTCGGCACTGGAGCGCGGAATTTCACAGATCACATTGCCAGTGACCGGTGTGATGTTTTCGAAATACTGGCCTTTTACCGGGGCAACCCACTCGCCACCGATGTAGTTCTCGTAACGGGATTTGAAAGAAACGACGGAGCCATCCTTTCCTGGTTGTGCGTAGATCATGATCTCGACCTCTTGTTGTGTTTGTCGCAGGGCAACGCGGCCTTTCGCGTTTACCCATTCAATGTAGACCCCAATTCCCAAGGTTTGAATGATGCGATGGAGGCGAAAAACTCCTCCCTTGGTAGTAGATGGCTTGAAGGCCATGCCATCAGTGGTCTGGCTCTGGAATCAAACTCCGAAAATAAATGCACTGGAAGCGCACTGACCGATGCACAAAAACGGTGCGTCCGCCCAGGCAGGAAGCAGCCCACCCCCACCCCTGAACCTCCGCCGCAATAAAATCAGTGACTTGCCGATTGGCATGGACTCTGCAGTATGTTCAGCACGCAGCGAGACGTCGGTTACTGAAACCACAATCAAAGCGCCACAATCTGACCAATGGTCAACTAGGGTTCCGGTCTGCAACCACAAACGCAGACGACTGGTCCGAGAGTTGACGACCTTTTCCAAGGTTACACGGCGGGACAAAAGCCCGGGAGGATCGCTCAGTTACTGACGCCTCTCGCTTTTTTGGATGCCCTAACCAGGAGGAAAAGGCCATGTTGCAAACCGCAGCCCCCCTCTACGACGATCTGATTCCCGGCGGATCCCACTGGTCCTTTATCGTGCGCCGTGGCCATGTGCTGCGCCTGATTGACGAAACCGGCGGGACCAACGTCGGCATGTTGATGTACAACCCCGAGAACCCGCTCGAGCGTTACAACATGCCGGACACCCTGAAAAACCAGCACACCTTCCTGCTCACCAAAGGCCACGTGCTGCTCTCGGACATGGGCCGGGTGTTTGCCTCCATCATCCGCGATGATCTTGGCTGGCACGATACCGTCGCTGGCACCTGCAATGCCGATCTGGTGGAAAAGCGCTGGGGCAAAAAGACCTATCAGCAAGCTCACAACCATTACCACCGCAACGGCTTCACCAGCTTCCTGAACGAACTGGCTAAATACGGCCTCGGCAAGAAAGACCTGACCGCCAACCTGAACTGGTTCAGCAAAGTAAAAACAGATGACGACGGCAACATGGCCTTCTCCGAGGGTCACTCCCACGCCGGCGCCACCGTCGACCTGCGCTTTGAAATGGACACCATCGTGGTGCTGCACACCTGCCCGCATCCGATGAACCCGGCCAGCGAGTATCCCAGCCATCCGCTGCGGTACCAGTTGTTCAAGGCGGCCCCGGTAACCGATGCCGATCCCTGCAAGACGTCGTCCCCCGAGGCCACCCGGGCCTTCGCCAATAACGCCCTGTACCACCTGTTCCAGTAACGGAGGCCGGAAATGATCAAGCAAAGCGTATTGAAGCCTGAAAACGCCGCCTTCCGTGAAACCGTGCCGGCGGGCGAATATTTCCTGAGAGTGGTGAAAGCCGGCGAGACCGTCCGGATCCTGGATCTGGAAGGCAACCAGGCCGCCGACACCCTGTTCTACAACGCTCACAATCCCACCGAGCGGTACAGCGCCGTCGACACCATCCGCGAGCAGGGCAACGTGTACCTGACCGCCGGCTCCAAACTGATGTCTTCAGAAAACAACGTGATGCTGGAAATCACCGCAGACACCTGCGGCCGTCACGACACCCTGGGCGGTGCCTGTGCGGCGGAGAGCAACACCACGCGTTATGCCCTTGAGAAAAAGTGCATGCACGCCTGCCGGGACAGCTGGCTGGTGGCCGTCACCGAACATGAAGAACTGGGCATGAGCAAACGGGACATCACCCACAACATCAACTTTTTCATGAATGTCCCGGTCACGGCCGACGGCGGACTCACCTTCGCCGACGGGATTTCCGATGCCGGCAAATACGTGGAACTGGAAGCGAAGATGGACGTTCTGGTGATGATCTCCAACTGCCCGCAGCTCAACAATCCGTGCAACGGCTGGAACCCGACACCGATCGAGGTGCTGGTATGGAGCTGAGCGGCAGATTCTCAAAGGTCCTGATCGCCAACCGCGGCGCCATCGCCTGCCGGGTTATTCGCACGTTGCGTGACATGGGGCTGACCTCGGTTGCCGTCTATGCCGAAGCGGATTCCGATTCACTTCACGTACGCCAAGCGGACGAGGCGTATTCCCTGGGAGAGGGCCCGGCAGCGACCACTTACCTGGATCAGGACAAACTGTTCGAGGTAATCCGCAAGAGCGGTGCCGGCGCCATCCACCCCGGCTACGGCTTCCTGAGCGAAAACGCCGATTTTGCCCGACGCTGTGACGCCGAAGGCGTGGTCTTCCTGGGCCCGACACCCGAGCAGATGGAGCAATTCGGTCTCAAGCATACGGCACGGTCACTGGCTGAAAACGCCGGCGTACCACTGCTACCAGGCACCGGCTTGCTGACCAATCTGGAGGAAGCGCTTAAAGCCGCCGACACCATCGGCTACCCGGTGATGCTGAAAAGCACCGCCGGCGGTGGCGGCATTGGCATGTCCCGCTGCTACGGCCCGGACGATCTGGGCAAAAGCTTCGAGTCGGTCCAGCGCCTTAGCCAGAACAACTTCAGCAACAGCGGCGTATTCCTGGAAAAATTCGTGGAACACGCCCGCCATGTCGAAGTACAGCTTTTCGGCGACGGCCAGGGCCAGGTGTTGGCCCTGGGCGAGCGTGACTGCTCGGCCCAGCGTCGCAACCAAAAAGTGATAGAGGAAGCTCCGGCGCCGGGGCTATCCGACGACATCCGCTCCCGCATGCACGCCACAGCCCGTCAGCTGGGTGAAAGCATTGGCTATCGGAGCGCCGGCACAGTGGAATTTATCTACGACCCGGACACTACCCAATTCTACTTCCTGGAAGTGAATACCCGCTTACAGGTGGAGCACGGTGTGACCGAGCAGGTGTATGGCGTGGATCTGGTCCGATGGATGGTGGAACTGGGCGCAGGCACCCTGCCCGACCTGGCAAAACTGGACAGCAACCTTGTGCCTTCCGGCCACGCCATCCAGGCCCGGATCTATGCGGAAGACCCCAACAAGGATTTCCAGCCCGGAGCCGGCCTGCTCACCAACGTGGCCTGGCCCGAGGACGAGGCACTGCGAATCGATACCTGGATTCAGCCGGGCACAGAGGTGTCGCCGCTTTATGATCCCATGCTCGCCAAGTTGATTGTGCATGAGGCCGATCGCGAATCGGCCCGCCAGCGGTTGATGCTGGCACTCGACGACAGCCAGCTCTATGGCATCGAGACCAATCTCAAGTATGTACGCCAGGTACTGGACGACCCGCGCTTTGCCGAGGGCAAACTGTTTACTCGAACCCTCAACGAATTCGATTACCAGCCGGCCACCGTGGATGTGCTCAGTGGCGGCACCCTGACCACCATCCAGGACTACCCCGGGCGCATCGGCTACTGGGAAATTGGCGTACCACCGTCGGGTCCTTTCGACAGTTATTCGTTCCGGCTTGGCAATCGACTGCTGGGCAATCCGGAAGGGGCTCCAGGCCTGGAAATCACCCTTAAGGGGCCGGTGCTCACTTTCAACCGCGCCACCCAGATTGCGCTGACGGGCGCCCAGCTGGACGCCACACTGGATGATCAGCCCGTGGCTTCCTGGCAGGTGATCGACGTGCCCGCCGGCGCTACCCTGAAGCTGGGCGCCACCACGGCGGACGGCGCCCGGGCCTACGTGCTGTTCCGCGGTGGGCTGGACTGCCCCGAGTATCTGACCTCCTGCAGCACCTTTACCCTTGGCCAGTTTGGCGGCCACTGTGGTCGCGCCTTGCGGGCCGGCGATGTGCTGGCCCTGGCGGAGTCTGAGCCAACTGGCCTGACCACTCTCCCTGCCGACCTCAAACCGACCATCGGCAAGACCTGGAAACTGCACGTTACCTATGGGCCTCATGGCGCGCCGGATTATTTTACTGACGAAGACATCGACACCTTCTTCGCCAGCGATTGGGAGATTCACTACAACTCGAGCCGCACCGGCGTACGACTTATTGGCCCGAAGCCGCAGTGGGCGCGCAGTGACGGCGGAGAGGCCGGCATGCATCCGTCCAACATTCACGACAACGCTTACGCCGTGGGCACCGTGGATTTCACCGGCGATATGCCGGTGATTCTCGGTCCCGATGGCCCCAGCCTGGGCGGCTTTGTCTGCCCGGTGACGGTCATCAGCGCTGACCTGTGGAAACTGGGCCAGCTGAAAGCCGGTGACAAGGTCCAATTTGTTCCGGTCAGTCAGGACCAGGCCGTGGCCCTGCGGGAAGCCCTCGACGAGTCCATCGCCACCCTGACCTCAGCGACCGCCCATATCAAACCGATCACGCCAACCTCCCCGATTCTGGCGTCACTCAGTGACGAAGAACACGAAACCGGCATGGTCTATCGGGCCGCCGGCGACAACTACGTGCTGGTGGAATACGGCCCCATGGAGCTGGATATCCGCCTGCGCTTCCGCGCCCACGCGCTGATGCTGTGGCTGCGCGAGCAGAATCACGATGCCATTCTGGAACTGACCCCCGGCATCCGCTCCCTGCAGGTGCATTACGACAGCCAGAAACTGAACCAGCGCACGCTGCTGGATCTGCTGATCGGCGCCGAAAAGGAACTGGAAAAACAGCCCGAGTGGGATGTGCCCGCGCGCATCGTTCATTTGCCCCTGTCCTGGGATGACGAAGCCTGCCAGACCGCCATCGCGAAATACATGCAGTCGGTGCGTAAGGACGCTCCCTGGTGCCCGAGCAACCTGGAGTTCATCCGCCGCATCAACGGACTGGACAGCATCGATGAGGTAAAAAAGACGCTTTTCGAGGCAACCTATCTGGTGATGGGCCTGGGCGACGTCTATCTGGGCGCGCCGGTCGCTACCCCGCTGGATCCCCGGCACCGGCTGGTGACCACCAAATACAACCCGGCCCGCACCTGGACCGCGGAAAATTCCGTAGGCATCGGCGGCGCCTACCTGTGCATCTACGGCATGGAAGGCCCGGGCGGCTACCAGTTTGTTGGTCGCACCCTGCAGATGTGGAACCGCTACCGCACGACCGACCTGTTCGAGGCTGGCAAGCCCTGGCTGCTCCGGTTCTTTGACCAGGTGCGCTTCTACGAGGTCAGTGCCGAAGAACTGCAGCAGATCCGGCGGGACTTTCCCAACGGCGACTACCCGATAAAGGTCGAGGAAACCCGCTTCAACCTGAAGGACTACGAGCAGTTTCTGGAAAACAACGACGACGAAATCCAGACCTTCACAGCCAAGCGCAAGCAAGCCTTCGACGAGGAGCTGCAGCGCTGGATCGAGTCTGGCCAGATCAACTTCAGCTCCGAGGCGCCCATTGAGGAGACCGGCGAGGATGACATTGCCAACCTGCCGGCAGGCCAGCACGCGGTGGAAAGCCACGTAGCCGGCAACCTCTGGGAGTGCCTGGTCAAGCCAGGCGACACCATCGATGCCCAGCGGCCGGTGGCGGTCATTGAATCCATGAAGATGGAAATCGAATTACTGAGCCCCGTAACCGGACGCGTGGTGGACGTGCGTCGGGAAGCGGGACAGGCGGTCTCGCCCGGAACGCCGGTCGTGATTGTCGAAGAGATTACCGAGTAATGCCAGCAACCCCAAAAAAACTGAAGAAAGACCAAACCTGAAAACACGGGCAAGGCCCGAGGAGAGACACCATGAATACACGCGACATCACCAAACGTCTGGCGGCCGGTCTGTTCACGGCCTCCCTGTCTATGGGTGCAATGGCCCAGGAAAAGGACTCCTTCAGCATCGCCTGGACCATCTATGCCGGCTGGGTGCCCTGGCAGTATGCCGAGGACTACGGAATCATGAAAAAGTGGGCGGACAAGTACGATATCGAGGTGGATATCGTGCAGGTGAACGACTACATCGAGTCCATCAACCAGTACACCGCCGGCCAGTTTGACGGCGTGGTAGCCACCAGCATGGATGGCCTGTCGATTCCGGCCGCCTCCGGCGTGGACACGACTGCGCTTATCGTGGGCGACTACTCCAATGGTAACGACGGCCTCGTATCCAAAGATGCCAAGACCATCGAAGAGCTGGAGGGTGAAACCGTTCACCTGGTTGAGCTCTCCGTATCGCACTACCTGCTGGCACGGGCACTGGCAAGCGTCGGTCTCGAAGAGCGTGATCTGAGCGTGGTGAACATTTCCGATGCCGATCTGGTTTCCGCGTTCCAGACCGACGATGTCCGCCACGTGGCTACCTGGAATCCGCTGCTGGCGGAAGTGGAAGCCTACCCGGGCGCGACCAAACTGTTCGATTCCAGCCAGATTCCGGGTCATATCAAGGATCTGACGCTGGTGAACACGGAAACCCTGGCCGACAACCCGAAGCTGGGCAAGGCGCTTGTGGGTGCCTGGTACGAAACCATGAGCATCCTCGCCTCCGATAGTAAAGAAGGTCAGGAAGCGCGAGCATTTCTCGGCGAGCTCTCCGGCACCGACCAGGCCGGTTATGAGGCTCAACTGGCCGGTATGAAGATGTTCTGGGAACCGCAGATGTCAGTGGATTTCATTAACAGCAATGAAGCCCTGGAGGCCATGGACAGCGTTCGCCAGTTCTCTTTCGAGAAGGGGCTGCTTGGGCAAGGTGCGATGAGCCCGGACTTTGTGGGCATCGAATTCCCGGATGGGTCAATCATGGGCGACACCGGAAATGTGAAGCTTCGGTTTAACGACAGCCACATGCAGATGGCGGCAGACGGGGAGATCTGAGCAATTTTCCTCTAAAACTCTGCTAGGATCGGGCACGATTAATCGTGCCCTTTTTTTGTGGGCTTCGGAGCATGGGTGTGGGCTGATGGCTTCTCCAAAACACGCTCCTTCGGCCCATCCCTGGGGCGCTTGGGCTCCGCCATCCATGGCTCCGCACAGTTTTGGAGAAGCCATCAGCCCACCCCCCCATACCCTCAGTGAAGCGTTGAGAAAAAGACCTATGCGCCGTACCAAGGAAGATGCCGAAAAGACACGCCAAACGGTCCTGGAAGCTGCTCTGAAGCTCTTCAGCCGGGACGGTTACTCACTGACAACCTTGAGCCGTATCGCCAAAGAAGCGGGCTGCAGCCGGGGGCCGATCTACTGGCATTTCGAGAACAAGGATGATCTTTACGAGGCCGTACTCGCCTATTCTCAGGAACCCCTGGACGCCCTGGTTGCGGAGTGTTCAGGCATGCGGGAAACGCCAATTGAGGCCATGGATCATTTCATCGAGCGCTGGCTGGGCCTGCTGGCCAATGATCGTAAATATCGCCAGTCGTTCGAGATTCTGCTGAACAAGACCGAGCTGACCGATGCCATGAGCCGGACTCTGAAGCGGGAGCGCGCGTTGACCAAGTCGATTATTACGATGTTCCGGGATCTGGTGGGCCAGGCCGCTGAGCGGGGTCTGATCAGTACGCAGGAAGATCCTGAGGAGCTGGGGCTGCTGAGTTACACCTATCTGATGGGGATTACCCAGACATGGCTGTTTGCGCCGAAGCTGTTTTCACTGAAACAGGAGACGGCGTTTTTCCGGCGACAGTTCTGGGTGTTACTCGGCCGAAGCTGAGCGTTCCTTTTCGAGCAACTGCTGCTTTCGGTCGAGCCCCCAGCGGTAACCGCCCAGGGAGCCGTCACTGCGCAAGACACGGTGGCAGGGAATCAGCACGGCGATGCGGTTTCGCCCGCAAGCGGAGGCCACCGCCCGAACGGCTCTGGGCTCACCCAGTCGCTTTGCCAACTCTGTGTAACTCACCACCTCACCTTCGCGGACGCTCAGCAGGAGTTTCCAGACGCGTGTCTGGAACGCGGTGCCGCGGATATCAAGAGGCACATCCGGGCGAGGCGTGTTCTGGCTGAGGTGTTCGTCCAGAGCGGCAATCCAGGCATCCAGATCCGGCGATGCCTTTGCCTCAGATGGAACCAGTCGGGCCTTCGGAAACTCTCTCTGCAATTGTTCCTGAAGCGCCGCTTCGTCATCCCCGAATTCGGCAAAACACACACCCTGATCGGTGGCGGCCATCATCAACAGGCCGAGTGCGGTCTGCCGGCAGGCATAGGTAATGGTTTCACCTTCCCCACCCTTGCCGTAGCGTGACGGAGGCATCCCGACCTGTCGATCGGCTTTGCCATAGACCCGACTGACCGAACCAAAGCCGGCCTCGTAGATTGCATCGGTCACGGTCTGACCCTTTCTTAGACCCTTCTTGTAATGGGCCAGGCGCAGTGCGTCCTGATAAGCCTTTGGTGAGACACCGAAAGCTTCCTTGAACACCCGCTGTACGCGGGATGGCGATAACCCAACGACAGCGCCGAGGTCAGCAAGGCTCAACGCTTCATCTGGCCTGCTCTCGATGAATCTGGCCAGTGCGACCATTCGATCAGCAACAGGGATGGATGATTCCGCCTCACTATCTCTATCATCAAGCATCGGGGTTCGGGAACTTGCCATGCTTTGGCTCCTTGGTGTTCACATGACCAATCGTTCCTATGATGCGCGTTTGCCTCGCCCCCTTCCATCCGATTCTTGCGGGCGCTACATTGGCCGTCAATCAACAACAAAACCAAGAGATTCCGCGAGGCCAATACCATGTCTGAACAAATGGCAATTCCATCAAAGAAAGGCGAAGTCAGTGAGGATGAGTGGCAGCTGCGCGTTGATCTTGCCGCCGCCTACCGCCTGATCGCCCTCTACGGCTGGGACGATCTGATCTTCACACATATTTCCCTGCGGATCCCCGGTGACGAGCACCATTTCCTGATCAATCCCTACGGCATGATGTTCGAGGAAATCACGGCCTCCAGCCTGGTACGCATCGACCAGGAAGGGAACAAGGTCAACCCTGACGATTTCGACATCAACCCGGCCGGGTTCACCATCCACAGTGCCATCCATGCGATTCGTGAGGATGCCGCCTGCGTAATGCATACCCACACCACCGCTGGTGTAGCCGTGTCAGCGCAGAAGGAAGGACTGCTGCCGTTGTCCCAGCAGAGCCTGTTCCCGCTCTCGGGTCTTGCCTACCACGACTACGAAGGCGTGGCTCTGAGGGAAGACGAAAAAGCGCGCCTGCAGGCGGATCTGGGCCACGCCCGTTTCATGATCCTGCGCAACCACGGCCTGCTGACCACCGGGCCCAGCGTCGCCGAAGCCTTTCTGGGAATGTACATCCTCCAGCGTGCCTGCGAAGTCCAGATCCAGGCCATGTCCGGGGGCCAGCCGCTGGTGCAGATTCCGGACAGCATTCTCAGTTCGATCCGTGAACAGGCCAGGCAGGTCACCAGGGGTATGGGCGGCAACCTCGCCTGGCCGGGAATGCTACGCAAACTGGATCGCATTGATCCCGGCTTCCGGAGTTAAAGCCAACCGAGCTATCAGAACATCTTCAGGTAACGATCCACTTCCCAGGAAGATACGTGGTTCTGATAGCTCTCCCACTCGCCTTTCTTGAAGTCGATGAAGCTGTTGAACATGGCGTCACCGAAGACTTCTTTCGCCAGCGGATCGGCCTCAAAGGCCTCCACGGCCTCGCCCAGGTTCCGGGGCAGATACTCGATGCCCTGCTCGGCGATTTCAGCATCGCTGTAGTTGTACATGTTCTCGTGGTGGGGTGCGCCCGCGTCCAGACCTTCACGGATGCCTTCCAGGCCCGCGGCCAGTATCAGGGCACTGCCAAGGTACGGATTGCAGGCAATGTCTGCGGCACGGCATTCGATGCGCCCGCCCATGCCGGGGATCCGGATCATATTCGTGCGGTTGTTGGAGCCATAACACATGAATACCGGTGCCCAGGTGGAACCGGACATGCTGCCCTGGCGAACGAGCCGTTTGTAGCTGTTGACTGTCGGCGCAATCACGGCACTGATGGCGGCGCCGTGTTTCAGCACACCTGCGGTGAAGTGATAGGCGATCTTGCTGATGCCGCAGTTGTGCAGATCGTCGCCCTTGGGCTCGAACAGGTTTTCGCCGGTTTTCAGATTCGCCAGCGACATGTTGTAGTGGGCGCCACTGCCGGTGCGGTCGGCAAAGGGCTTGGGCATGAAGCTGGCGAAAGCGCCATGTTTGCGGGCAATCTCATTGGCCATCATCCGGAAGAACACCAGGCGGTCGGACATGGTCAGTGCGTCGGCGTATTTGAAGTCGGTTTCGAACTGGCCGTTGGCGTCTTCGTGATCAAACGAGTACACATCCCAGCCCAGCTCGTTCATGGCGTCTACCAGCTCATCCATGATGGGCAGGTTATCCATAAGCGTGCGGGGGTCGTAACAGGGCTTGCCCAGGTTGTCGCGATCACTCAGCGGGGCAAAGCCGCCATCCTCGGTATCCCGGAACAGGAAGAACTCGGTTTCAATACCGAGATTGAAGCGATATCCCATATCCGCCGCCGCACTCAGCTGACGCCGTAGAATATTCCGGGAACAGGCTTCGAAAGGCGCGCCGTTCAGGAACAGATTGCCCGGAAACCAGGCCAGCTGGCGATTCCAGGGGCAGATAGCCAGCCCATCGGCATCCGGCATGGAGGCTACCTCGTCGTCGGAGATATCCTGGGGCACGCCATCCAGGGCGGCGCCTGTGTAAAGCTCCGAGCCTTCCATCATTTGCCCCAGGTGAGCCACGGGCACGAACTTGCCTTTGGTCACACCGTGGATGTCCACGTAGCTGGCAATGGCGTATTTCACACCTTCCTCTGTGAGCTTCTCTTTCAGGGCCTGGGTGTTAGTCAATTCCGTCATCCTGTTTTTCTCCGGCCCGTCATGCGGGCAATCAGTTTGGGTTCTGGCACGTTTCTTTCTTTGTATTTGCCATTCAACATACATGCCAGCGTGTATATATAAGAGCGAAGGCGAGAGACTTCAGGCAAACAGTCAGCCTGAAAGAGAGGGGAAAATGGCGTCGAAGCAATGGCTTGTAGAGGATTACGAAGCGGGTGACCTGCCTCTGACTTCCGGCGAAACGTTGCACTCCGCGAAATTGCGGTACCACCGCATCGGCGAGCTGAACGCACCAAAAGACAACCTTATTATGCTGCCCACGTACTACGGTGGTGCAGCGGCGGGTAATTACCCCTGGGTTGGAGGCAACAGCCCCCTCGATCCGGACCGTTACTGCATCGTTATTCCCGCTTTGATAGGCGCAGGCGAATCATCCTCACCCTCGAACACCGCCGGAGCACAGGGCGGCCCGGGCTTTCCTGCCGTGTCCCTGTGTGACAACGTGATGCTACAAAAGCGGTTGGTGGAGGACATCTTCGGAGACGCCCGGATCGCGCTGGTGATGGGCTGGTCCATGGGCGGGATGCAGGCACTGCAGTGGGGCTGTTTGTTTCCGACGCAGGTGCGCGCGGTGCTGGCCACCTGCTGCACCGCACGGTGCTATCCCCACAACCGGGTATTTCTTGAGGGCGTAAAGGCGGCACTGACCTGTGACCACGCCTTCGAGAATGGCCGCTACCGAACTCCACCCGAACGCGGACTCCGGGCCTTCGGCCGGGTTTATGCGGGCTGGGCTTATTCCCAGGCGTTTTTCCGTCACGAGCTCTGGCGCGAACAGGGTTTTGGCTCCATTGAAGAGCTGCTGCGATTCTGGGAGCAGGATCATCTGGGCCAGGACGCCAATGATCTGCTCACCGTATTGAACACCTGGCAGAACGGCGATATCAGCGACAACCCCGTATTTGGCATGGATTACGAAGCGGCGCTCTCTGCCATTGCCATGCCTACCCGAATGATGCCCGGCAGCACCGATCTCTACTTTACCGAAGAGGACGCCAGTGAGGATGGCCGCCGGATGCCCGGCGCAACCGTGGAATCGCTGGAATCGGACTGGGGCCACGTAGCCGGTGGTGCGGGCCGGGATGCTGCAAGCCACAATCGCACCCTTGCGGCCGCCCGCGCTTTGCTCTCGGGAAAGGCGTCATGATCGAGCACCCGAACCTATGCCGCACCAACCCGGTGCATATTTTTGCCGATGCTTTTGCCGGGATGACCCGTTTTCGCCCGCTCTTCGGATCTGGCATGCCATCTGCACTGTTTCCGACTGACGGTTTTCAAAACCCCGATCCGTTTACAGCACTGTTCACAACACCGCAGACAGAGCGGCGAACACAACGGACACAATGGGTGACTAGGGTTCCGGTCCGGGCAGGCATGATTCCCGGATGGCTGGTCCGAGAGTTACCGACCTCTGGGGAGGTTACACGGCGGGACAAAAGCCCGGGAGACTGAATCGCAAGGGACGCTGTTACCCGCGATGACCTTGCCGTGTTGTGTAACCAGAGGAGACGATTCATGCGAATGATCAACCATCACCCCGGGCGCGTTTCAGCCACCCTGCTGGGCCTGCTGCCCTTCCTGTTGATCATGCTTGTATACAGCCTGGCCTCCCAGGAGCGCCTGGCAGAAAACCCCAACGACAAACTTCTTCCAGGTCTGGAGCAGATGACCGCCGCCGTGGATCGCATGGCTTTTCAGGAGGACCGCCGCAGCGGCGACTACCTGATGTGGCAGGACACCACTGCCAGCCTGGCACGCCTCGGCATGGGCGTTGGCATCGCCGCGTCGCTGGCGCTGGTGGTGGGTATTCTCAATGGGGTGCTGCCACTGGTCAGGGCCAACCTGGCGCCTCTGGTCTCCGCGCTCTCCATGGTGCCGCCGCTGGCCATACTACCCATCCTCTTCATCGTATTCGGGCTGGGTGAGCTTTCCAAAGTCATGCTGATCGTGATCGGCACTGCGCCCATCATGATGCGGGATGTGGCCCAGCGGGTCCGCGAACTTCCCGGCGAGCAACTGATCAAGATCCAGACCCTGGGCGCGAATTCCTGGCAGGTAATCACCCGCATGGCCCTGCCCCAGGTGCTGCCCCGCCTGATCGACGCCGTGCGCCTGAGCCTTGGCCCCGCCTGGCTGTTCCTGATTGCTGCCGAGGCGATTGCCTCCACCGAAGGCCTCGGCTACCGGATCTTCCTGGTGCGGCGCTACCTGGCCATGGACGTGATCCTGCCCTATGTCATCTGGATCACCATTCTCGCCATTGTTATCGACCAGTGCCTGCGTCTGGCGAACCGCAGGCTGTTTCCCTGGTACAACGCAGGAGGCCACTGATGAGCTTTATTACGGTTAACAATCTCTGGAAGGAATACGGCGATCAGGTGATCCTGGAGAACCTGAACCTGAGCGTGAAACAGGGCGAGTTCTGCACCCTCGTGGGCGCCTCCGGTTGCGGCAAGTCCACCTTCCTGAAAATGCTTTTGGGCCAGGAAACCCAGACCCGCGGCGAACTGCTACTGGAGGGAGAGGCCTTCCCCGGCGAGCCGGACCGGAACCGGGGTATCGTATTCCAGCGCTACTCGGTGTTCCCACACCTGACGGTGCGCCAGAACGTGCTAATGGGCCTGGAACTGGAACAGAAACCCTGGCTGGGCAAGCTGTTCGGCGGCGCCCGCAAGGTAGCCCTCGAGAAAGTGGATGCCATGCTGGAGTCGGTGGGCCTGAGCCCATCGGCCAACAAATGGCCCCATGAACTTTCCGGCGGCATGCAGCAGCGGCTGGCCATTGCCCAGTCACTGATCATGCGCCCACGGGTTCTGCTGCTGGATGAGCCCTTCGGCGCATTGGACCCGGGTATTCGCGGTGACATGCACGACCTGCTGCTGAAACTCTGGCAGGAAACCGGCACCACCATTTTCATGGTGACCCACGATCTGAAGGAGGGTTTTTACCTGGGCACCCGACTGCTGGTGTTCGACAAGGTGCGCAATGATCCCCATGACCCACAGGCATTCGGTGCCACCATCACCTACGACTTGCCGATCGGGCAAACGGATCGAAAACTGTTCGAAGACATTCACCAGTCGGTCAGCGAGACAGCCCGTAATCAGGCCGCCTGATCTAACGGACAGCTCAATAAAAAAGGTCGCCCTAGGGCGACCTTTTTTTCACTTTCGCTTGGATCAGTTGCTGGCAACCCGATCCTTCGGCAGCTTGAAGGTCCAGACCATACCGCCCTGGTTGAAGTCCTTCACTACCTTGGCCACTTCGCCACCCCAGAGCGGAACTGCGCCGCCCCAGCCGGACGCCACAGAGACGTACTGCTCGCCGTCCATGGTCCAGGTAATGGGCGTGCCCACCACACCGGAACCGGTGTTGAAGCGATACAGCTCTTCGCCGGTCTTGGCATCAAACGCCTTCAGGTGACCCTCGGGAGTACCGGTGAATACCAGGCCACCAGCCGTTGTCATCACGCCACCCCACAGCGGTGCGGTGTTCTCGTAGCGCCAGACTTCCTCACCGGTTTTCGGATCCATGGCCCGAAGTACGCCGATGTAGTCATCGTTGGCCGGCTTGATGGTGAAACCTGCACCCAGGAACGCAGCACCCTTTTTGTAGGAAACAGGCTCGTTCCAGATATCCATGGACCACTCATTCGAGGGAACATAGAACAGACCGGTCTGCTGGCTGAAGGCCATAGGCATCCAGTTTTTGCCACCCAGGAAAGCCGGCTGTGCAAGAACGGTTTCACCTTTGCTGCCGTCCATATCAGCAGGGTTGCCGGGACGACCGCCGTCGGCATAGATCGGACGACCAGTGTCAGGATCCAGACCCTCAGCCCAGGTGATCTTGTCCACGAACGGGAAGCCACGGATGAAGTCGCCATTCTCACGGTTCAGAACATAGAAGAAACCGTTACGGTCGGCCGTGGCCGCCGCTTTGACGGTTTTGCCGTTTTCTTCGTAGTCGAAGGAGATCAGCTCGTTGACACCGTCATAATCCCAGCCATCGTTCGGAGTGGTCTGGAAGTGCCATTTAATGCTGCCATCGTCCGGGTCGATCGCCAGGCGGCTTGAAGAGAACAGGTTGTCGCCGGGGCGCAGGTGCGAGTTCCAGGGCGCCGGGTTACCGGTGCCAAAGAACAGGGAGTCGGTGTCCGGATCGTAGGTACCGCCCAGCCAGGTAGCCGCGCCGCCGTTCTTCCACATTTCGCCGGGCCAGGTCACGCCTGCCTTGCCACCGGAAATGCCATTTTCGATCTTTTTGCCGTCCTTGTAGACATAGCCCATATGGCCTTCTACCGTCGGACGGGTCCATACCAGATCACCGGTATTGGCATCGTAGGCTTCCACCTTGCCGACAATACCGAATTCACCACCGGAAACACCGGTAATGACCTTGCCCTTGATGACCATGGGCGCGGCGGTGATTGCATAACCGGCCTGGTAATCGGCCACCTTCTTGATCCACATCGGCTTACCGGTGTCCTTGTTCAGGGCAACCAGTTTGGCGTCCAGGGTACCGAAGATCACCTTGTCGCCGTAGATGGCGGCACCGCGGTTAACCACGTCACAGCAGGGCATGATGCCATCGGGCAGACGGGCATCGTACTGCCAGATTTCTTCGCCGGTTCTGGCATCGATGGCATAGATTCGGGAGTAGGAGGCGGTCACGTACATGACGCCGTCCTTGATCAGTGGCTGGGATTCCTGGCCGCGCATTTTTTCGCTGCCGAAGGAGAAAGCCCAGGCCGGCTGCAGATACTGAACGTTGCTGGTGTTCAGGTCTTCCAGAATGCTGTAGCGCTGTCCCTGGGTACCCATGCCATAGCTGACAATGTCTTCAGGGGTCTTGTGATCGTTGATGATGTCTTCGTCGGTTACCGCATGGGCCCCGTAGGAAACTGCCATGGCCAGGGCGCTGGCCGCAATGCGAATCCCGAACTTGTTGGTTCTCATGGTTGCGCTCTCCAAGTCTCTTGTTTTCAGTTCTCTTGAGTTCGTTTCAGGCCGAACCGGGAACTTTTCCCGCCTCTGATACGATTCTTCGCTTTGTGGAAAAAACCAACAATTGCTCGCCGGAACAGGTTTTCTCATCACTTGGTAGTACGACTACACCGGATCTTCCGGCCCCGGCGTTCGGGGCACCCCCTCAGAGATCCCCTTCAGCCCTGGCGATAGCCTGCTCATCCAGAAATTCCCGGTAATAACCCGGCACGCTGTATCGGAGTTTCTGGCTAGCCATCAGCTCGTTCATCTCGCCGGTCTTCACCAGCCTGTCGATGATGGCTTCAAGGGCATAGCCCAGCTGGCGATGGGTGTGTTTGATCGCCATACCCACATCCCATACCTGCTTGCCGATGCCCGGAAACCCATTACCGGCGGCGGTAAACGATGCGTTCTCGGGTTTGGCCAGCTCGTGATCAATTTCCGACCGCATACCCATGACGGCACTGACCTCACCCTTGCGCATTGCCTCGAATGCATCCGACACGTTGGTGTAATGGCGTACCTGTTCCCGCATGCGTCCGCCGAACGCGGAGGTCAGATAAAAATCCGGCAAGGTATCGATCTCGACGCCAATACGGTTGTATTGAAAAACTGCTACGGTCTCGACGGAATCGAGCTCTGCAGGGTTAAAGGCAATCTGCCAGGTCTCCTGCTGATAGGGGCCGAACAGAACAACCTGCTCGTTGATGTACTCGCCGGTGGAATCCTGCATGTAGGCATAGGTCTTGTCGTAGGGCACCCGCAGCATCACGTCGGCAAGCCGTTGTTTGGCCAGGTAGTGCCCTTTCCAGACGTTGTTACGCAAGTCGTCGCCGAGGTTTTCATCCGGAATTATCCAGTGCACTTTGAATTCGACGCCCATTTCCTCGGCAATCCGTCGCCCGAGTTCGATGTCGATACCCCTGGGTTCACCATCGACCTGGTAGGAATAAGGCGGGAAGTTCTCGTAAACGCCGACTTTCAGGTAGCCGGAATCCAGGATGATGTCGTAGGTGCGCTCCGCAGGCCGGTTGAGCAATTCGTTCCCGTCGTTAACCTCCTGGGCCAGCACCACCTGGGCGAACAGCAACAGGGCAAGTATTCCAAGTAGACTTTTCATTGTTTTCTCCCACCTTTTCTCTCAACGACGAAGGGCCGGCACATGGCCGACCCGAATTCAGGCGCTCGTTTTGACAGAAGCCGCGCTCATCACTCTGGCTTGGGCAGGGATTCCACATAGGTGCGGATTGCCCACATGGCGTTCTGGTCCATGCTCTTTTTCCAAGACGGCATGCCGCGATCGGTACCGTTCATCACGCGTCCGATGTAGTACTCGTCATCCCACTCGGTCAGTTCGCGAAGATCCGGCGTGAGACCGCCGGACATCGCCCGAATGCCATGGCACGCGGCGCAGTTGCCAGCGTATGCACTCTCGCCGATTTTCGCGGCCTGGGTGTTGAACTCGCCGAATTCATTGCCCTCGCGGAAGGGATTCTCGATGCGCACCTCATCGCCCAGCTCCGGCAGATTGCCCGTATCCACTTCCTGTGGTGTGACATTGCCGTGCGCGATAGCGAAGCCGGCCAGGCCAAACATGGCCGCGGCCACGAATGTTTTGAGTGAAAAGGACAGTGCCATTGGTCTTACCTCTGTTATTGGATTCCCCGTGGTTGGCTATTGGATTTGTCAGTTGCCAACTTACTGATCACCAGTCTAGGAATCCCGCTGTCCAATCCGAATGCCACTTTGGGGGTTTTGGTTTAGTTCCTTGGTAGTAGATTTTTGGTCTGCGAGAAGAAATCTCATCCTTTGGTACTGCCTGATTCCTACTTTCTGAATATTTCCGGGCGTTGCCACCTTCCATAAGCTGGAACCACAACAACAAACCGGAGAACCCCATGTCTTTTCTGTCCCGGACAGCGGCCACTTCATTAATCACCATGGCAGCAGCATGCCCGCTGCAGGCGGGATCCCTGGACGTGCGGATTGGCTATCTACAGTGGGTTCCGGACCAGGGACCGGTGCTCTCCAACGTGATCCCGGAGCCGGAAGACGCCGGCCTTCGGGGTGCCGAACTGGCCATGAACGACAACAGCACCACCGGCAAATTTCTGGGCCAGACCTACTCACTCGAGAGCGACGTTGCCGATACCGAAGAAGCGGCTATCGCGGCCTTTGAGACCATGCGCGAGAGTGGTCTCGACCTGTTCGTGGTGAACGCGCCGGCCTCGACCCTGAAAACCCTCACGGAAAAAGCCGGCGACAACACCCTGATCTTCAATGCCGGCGCCAAAGACGACGCCCTGCGCACCGGCCAGTGCCACGTGAACCTGCTGCACACCATCCCCAGCTATTCGATGCTCACCGATGCCCTCGGCCAGTGGCTGAACCAGCGACGTTGGGATGAGGTGTTCCTGATTACCGGTCCAACCGAAGCCGACAAAGGCTGGGCCGATGCCTTCCGCCGTTCGGCCAAGCGCTTCGGGCTGGAGATCGTCGAAGACAAGCCCTGGACCTTTGATGCCGACCTGCGCCGCACCGCCTCGAAAGAGCTGCCGCTGTTCACCCAAGCCAGCGATTACGACGCGGTGGTGGTCGCCGATGTGCGGGGCGATTTTGGCGAGTACGTGCCGTTCAACACCTGGCTGCCACGACCAGTGGTGGGTACCCAGGGCATGTCACCCGTTACCTGGCACCGGGTGGTGGAGAGCTGGGGGGCTGCCCAGCTCCAGAATCGTTTTCGCGAGCTGGCCGGCAGGGACATGAACAGCGAGGACTACGCCGCCTGGACAGCCGTTCGCTCCATCGGTACCGCCATCACCGACCTGAACTCCGCCAGTCCCGCCGAGATCCGGAATTACCTGTTCAGTGACAAGTTCCAACTGGCTGCGTTCAAGGGCCGTAAGCTCACCTTCCGCGACTGGAATGGCCAGCTGAGACAACCAATTCCGCTGGTTCATCCCCGGGGATTGGTGGCGCGCGCACCCTTCGAAGGCTTTCTCCATCCCAACAGCCAGATGGACACCCTCGGTTTCGACCGGCCAGAAAGTGAGTGCCGGATCAACGGCTAACCCGATACCGCCTTACCGGTTACAACAAAAAGGAGCGATACCATGAAACCCCTGATCAAGCGCGCTGCCCTGGCCACGATGATTGGTCTGTCGACACCGACCCTGGCCAGCGTGGCCTATGTATCCAACGAGAAGGACAACACCCTGTCGGTAATCGATACCGAAACGCAGAAAGTGATTGAAACCATCGACGTCGGCCAGCGGCCCCGGGGCATCCTGCTCTCAAGGGATTACACCAAGCTCTACATCTGCGCCAGCGACGATGACACGGTTCAGGTGCTGGATCTGGCTACCCGCAAGATTGTCGACACCCTGCCTTCCGGTGAAGATCCGGAACAATTCGCGCTGCACCCGAATAACAAGCATTTGTACATCGCCAACGAGGACGACGCCATCGTGACCGTGGTGGATGTCGACAGCAAAGAGGTGCTCGCCCAGATTGATGTGGGCATCGAGCCGGAAGGCATGGCGGTGAGCCCGAACGGAAAATGGGCCGTGAACACCTCCGAAACCACAAGCATGCTGCACTGGATCAACACCGAGACCTTCGAGATCGAGAAGAACATCGTAGTGGGCCAGCGTCCGCGCCACGTGGAGTTCAGCAAGGACAGCAAGATTGCCTGGGCCTCCGCGGAAATTGGCGGCACCGTGCACATCATTGATGTCGACAACCTGGAGCAGATCCACGAGATGTCCTTCAAAGTGCCCGGTGTGAATCAGGATCGGGTCCAGCCGGTAGGTATTGAGCTGACGTCTGACGGCAAGTACGCGTTTGTGGCGCTTGGCCCCTCAAATCATGTGGCGGTAGTCGACGCAAAAACCTATGAGGTTCTGGATTACCTTCTGGTGGGTGCACGCGTCTGGCAGCTGGATCTCGACAAGGACGAGACGCATCTGTACACCACCAACGGCGTTTCCGGGGACGTGTCCGTGATCAATCTGGAGGACATGAAGGTCATTAAATCCATCAAGGTGGGCCGCTACCCCTGGGGTGTGGTCATCGATCCGACTTCATGACCATCGAAGCGAGCAAC
Organism: Marinobacter sp. NFXS11; assembly: GCF_040148675.1. NCBI lineage: Bacteria > Pseudomonadati > Pseudomonadota > Gammaproteobacteria > Pseudomonadales > Marinobacteraceae > Marinobacter > Marinobacter sp. NFXS11. The sequence continues at coordinate 121,403 of NZ_JAGDDV010000002.1, forward strand.
CTCAGCTTTCGTTACGGCGACAAGCCGGTGCTCCGGGAGGTCAGCTTTGTGCTGACCTCTGGCCGTTTAAATGCCCTGCTCGGGCCAAACGGGGCGGGTAAATCCACCCTTTTTGGTTTGCTCACCCGGCTGTTGGCCCTGCAGCAGGGTGATATTCGATTGGGCGGCCAATCACTGAAAAAACAGCCGGCGGAGGCCATGCGCAAGATCGGCGTGGTGTTCCAGCAGAATGCCCTGGACCTGGACCTGACCGTTCGCCAGAACCTGCAATACCACGCGGCGTTACACGGGTTGTCCCGCAAAGAAGCCCGCACCCGCGGTGACCGGGAACTGGAACGCTTCGGGCTACTGGACAGGGCCAACGATGCCGTCCGCCAGCTCAACGGCGGTCACCGCCGGCGCGTGGAAATTGCCCGTGCTCTGCTGCATGAACCCTCTCTGCTGTTGCTCGATGAACCCACGGTGGGCCTGGACGTTGCAAGCCGCAAGGCGCTCAACGAGCACGTGCGTACCCTGTGTGAAGAAGACGGCCTGACCGTACTCTGGGCGACTCACCTGATCGAAGAAGTCCGTGAAGACGACCGGGTACTGATCCTGCATCAGGGCCAGTTACTGGCCGACGGCAACGGCCAGGCCATCTGCGAGGCCGAAGGCACCCGGGATCTGGCCGAAACTTTCCATTCCCTGACCGGAGCCGGCTGATATGAAGGCAGCACACTACTGGCACTGTTTTGTGGGCATCCAGACCCGGGAGTGGCTGCGGTTCTGGCAGCAGCGCACCCGCTTTGCCAGCGCGCTGGTGCGGCCATTGCTCTGGCTGGTAGTGTTCGCCGCCGGCTTCCGGGCGGTGCTGGGTATTTCCATCATCCCGCCCTACCAGACCTACATCACCTATGAGACCTACATCGCCCCGGGTCTGTGCGGCATGATCATCCTGTTCAACAGCATGCAGGGTGCCCTGTCGATGGTGTATGACCGGGAGCTGGGCAGCATGCGTGTGTTGCTGATGAGCCCCCTGCCCCGGCCGTTCCTGCTGGTCACCAAACTGCTGGCCATGGGCGTGGTGTCCATCGGTCAGGTGTATGTGTTCCTGCTGCTGGCGCTGCTGGTGGATGTGGAACCACCGCTGTGGGGCTACCTTGCGGTGTTGCCGGCGTTGATTCTGACCAGCCTGATGCTGGGTGCTCTGGGGCTGCTGATCGCCACCTGGATCAAACAGTTGGAGAACTTCGCCGGGGTGATGAACTTTGTCATCTTCCCGATGTTCTTCATGTCCTCGGCGCTCTATCCCCTCTGGCGTATGAACGAGGCCAGTCCCTGGCTGTACTGGATCTGCCAGTTCAATCCGTTCACCCATGCGGTGGAGGCAATCCGGTTTTCGCTGTACCTGGAGTGGAATCCGATGGCTTACGGGATTACTGCTGGAGTAACGGTGGTTCTTGCATTGTTTGCTACAGCTGGGTTCCGGCCACAGCGTACCAGGATACTTGGGACCTCCAAGCCTGCCTGATCCGGGGTAAGGCAGTCAGCAGGATAGGCTTCCCAAAAAACGCTCCTTGCGGCACATCCATGTGGCGCTTGGGCTCCGCCATCCATGGCTCCGCACATTTTTGGGAAGCCTATCCCGCTGCCTGCCACGGGCACCGTGCAGACCTCGTAGGTCGGATTAGCAAAGCGTAATCCGACAGACTGCGGGCCCCCTCGATCAACCTAACAGCCCGTCAAATCCAAACCGCGAAGCCTTCCAAGCAACCCATCAACCACTCCGGGTTCACCAATCGGATCATCCCACTGCAATCGGGCGGGCTTTCCATCCAGGTACCACAGACGGTTTGCAAGTATTTCTGCATCCCCACCATCATGAGTAACGCAGATCATCGCCATATCCGAATGCGTATCCAATATCCCGGCTATCAGCCCTTTGAGTTCATCCGCCATCACAGGATCCAATGACGCAAACGGCTCGTCCAACAACAACAGATCGGGTTTTACCGCCAAGCAACGGGCCAAGGCGGCTCTTCTGGCCATGCCAAGTGAAAGCTGGTCCGGCAAATAATGACCGTACCCTGACAAGCCAACCTGGCCCAGCAATGCCTCAGCTTCCTTACCGTTAGCACCAACGAGTCTAAGATTCGCGTTCAAGGTCCGCCATGGCAGCAGCCGATGCTCCTGGAACAGATAGCCCACGCGAAGTTTGTCACGCCCGATCACCGCTTCTTCCGAAACTGATGTATCGAGACCGGCAATGGCGTTCAGCAATGTAGTCTTGCCGATCCCCGAGGGGCCCAGCAGGCAGATGCGATCGCCTCGCTTTATGGTTGCGAAGACCTCTCCGAGCACCGGCTGGCCGAAATCACGGCCCGCGATTCTGAGTTCAAGCATGGGCGGCCTCCGGCTGACGCCAGCGGCTGCATCGACGCTCGAGGGGCTGCAGGATGGCCAGCTCGATCAGCTGGACCACGGCTATAAAGGCCAGGCTGTAGGCCAGAATGGCGGCCACGTCGAATACCTGAAACGCCATATGCAGCTGGAAGCCGACGCCGCTGGAGCGGCCCAGCAGTTCCACTACAAGGACAATCTTCCAGATCAGGGCGAGACCACCCCGGGTGGCGGCCATGAGGTAGGGAAACAGCTGCGGCACCCACACCTCACGCAACCGTTGCCAGCGGGTGAACTCGTATACGGTGGCCATTTCCTCAAGCCGGTAGTCGAGGCTGCGGGCGCCTTCGCGAACCGTCACCGCAACGTTGGGCACTTTATTGATCACCACCGCCATCACGGCAGCCACTTCCACCAGGCCGAACCAGACGTACATAAGGATGATGGTGACCAGCGCCGGCAGGTTGAGTAACAACACCAGCAGGGGATCGAACAGGGCATTGGTGGTTTGTGAACGGCCCATCACAATGCCGATGGCGGTGCCAATCGCCATCGCCAGAATGAATGCGACCACCACGCGGGCCAGGGTCGCTCCCAGGTGATGCCAGAGTTCGCCGGACGCCGACTCCCGAACCAGGGTGTCCAGTACGTTCGCCGGCGTTGGTAACAGGGGCGACTGAAGCAGCCAGGCCGTCAGCGCCCAGAGCACGACAAACGAGGGCAAAACTATCCAGTAGCACCAGAGCGGCGGGCGGCCGGGAGGGCCTTTCACGGTTGGCTCCGGTAAAACAGATTGGCGGGCATCAGGCGGTCCGGATCGGCACCTGTGAGGGTCATCAAATGCTGCAGGTCTGCAATACGCTGGTCTGTTTGTGGAGCAGGCGTGCCGGCGACGAAGCCCTCGCGCAATGCCGTGAAGACGCCCTCTTCAGGATTACCCATCAGGGGACGCAGGCGTTGCCAGGCTGATTCACTGTCCGCCAGCTCGGCTTTGGCCTGTTGCAGGGAGGCTGCGAAACGATCAATCAGGGAGCCATGCTCTTGCACCCAACGTTCTGGAAACACATACCCGAGCACCGGCAGGTTGCGATCCAGGTCCAGCTCAGTGAGCAGGTCGGCCATGCTGAAGGCCGACCGCCAGCCGCCCTCACCCCGGAGACGGGCCGCGAAATGCCAGTAGGTGACGATCACGTCTACCTGTCCCCGCTTGAGAGCCTGGCTGAGCAGCGGCGGAGCAGCGAACTGGATCTCTGCGGATTCGTCCAGATTGATACCCTGTCGCTCTGCGACTTTCTGGAGCAGTATCCAGCCCTTGCTGTCCGGCCCGCCGGCTACGCCGATGCGCTTGTCCGCCAGATCCGCCACCGAGCGGATCGGGGAGGTCTCGGCGACAACGATATCGCCGATCTGGGATGAAAAAGGCACATAAAGGTAGGGCGCTCCTGCCTGGAACCTGGACTGCGCCCACAGCAGGTCGGCCACTGCGCCATTCACCGACCCGCTGGTCACAGCGAGCCTGGAGGCCGGCAAGTTGGCCACCGGTTTCAGGTTCAGCCGGTAGCCATTGTCCCGATCCAGTCCCCGATGCAGGATATGGGCAAGCTCCCAATGGGCCGTGCCGAACTGCAACACGCTGACGGACAGTACGGGCAGCTCAGAGGCTGCGTCCTCCGCCTTGGCACCACCTGCAAGGCTGAAGATAAGACACACCAGGGCGCTCACTCCCTTTTTGATCCAGCGATCGGCAAAAGAGGGTTGGGAGACTGGAGTTATTGTTGGTTGTAGGCTCATTGCTCCACGATACGAAGCCCAAAGCCCGGCAAGAATAGTACTTTGGTGCCTGTTTTTTGGTGCGATGGTCGCATTCACCCCGAGACCAGGATGGCGTGTAATGAAACCATCACAATAATAAACAGAGGATCGAAACCGCCATCGGTGATTCTCTGCACAGGAGGCCGCCATGCTGAACGAGCTCGAAGCCGCACTCTCTACCGAGAATTCCCCTTCCGAAAACTGCCATCATGCGTCCGAAAACCGCTATCATGATTCGGAAGCCATCCCAGATACTGAAAACAAACAGGTAGCCCCCTCCATGGAGCCGGCTTACAAGATTCTGATTGCCGACGACCACCCACTGTTCAGGGAAGCCATCAGCAGCGTTATCGCCTCTGGCTTTGAGGGCAGCGAGATCATCGAAACCGACGATCTGGACAGTGCCGTGGACATCACTCGCGAGAATGATGATCTGGACCTGATTCTGCTGGATTTGAACATGCCCGGCATGCACGGTCTGAACGGCCTGATCACTTTGCGCAATGAGGCCCCGACCATTCCTGTGGTGATTGTCTCTGCCGAGGAAGACAAACAGGTGGTATTGCAGGCCATTACTTACGGCGCCTGCGGCTTTATTACCAAGTCCTCGCCTCGGGCCCAGATGACCGAGGCCATCCAGCAAATCCTGAACGGCAATGTGTATCTGCCCTCGGACATCATCCGTACCGGCAAGGAAAGCAACACCCGCCGTAGTCGCAATGAAGACAATCCGATTTCACCGGAGCTGCTCAACTCCCTTACCCGCCGTCAGCTGCTGGTGCTCGAGCGCATGTCCAAGGGCGAATCCAACAAGCAGATTGCCTACAACCTGAATATCGCCGAGACCACGGTGAAGGCCCATGTTTCGGCGATTCTTCGTAAGCTGGGGGTTCACAACCGGGTGCAGGCGATTCTGTCCGCCAGTGATGTGGATTTCAGTCAGTATCTGAAGCGGTAAGATAACTAAGGCTTGTTTGTCGGATTACGCCTTTGGCTAATCCGACCTACGTTTTGAGCGGAGTGTAGGTCGGGTTAGGCGAAGCCGTAATCCGACACCTATCGTCAATCTCAACTTCTAAGCAAATGACTCAGCGCACTGCGCAACTTCAGGGGCTTCACCGGCTTGTTCATCAGCAGGTGTCCAAGTTCGCGGATATGCTGCTTGAGTTCGTTGGTGTAGTTAGCCGTAATCATCACCACTGGCGCCGGACATCTCCGGCGGCCATTGATCTCCGCTACTACATCCACACCGTTTTCATCATTATCCAGATGATAGTCCGCCAGGATCAGGTCCACCGCACTGCTGGCCGGATCCAGCTGGCGTTCGAGATCCTCCAGGGACACCGCCGTCACGACCTGACAGTCCCAACCCTCGAGCAGGGTTTGCATGCCCTGGCAAATAGACTGGTCGTTGTCGATCACCCAGATTCGGGCGCCGCCAAGACCGCTATCGAAAGACACGGCGCGGTTCTGGTCGACCGACGGTTGCCGTGGCTTCAGCTTGCCAATGGGAACGCGGACGCTGAAAACAGATCCCCTGCCCTCGATGGAATTCACCGTCACCTCGTGCCCGAGCATTCGGGATATTTTGTCGACAATGGCCAGACCAAGTCCCAGGCCTTTATCGGGCTGTGAGCCGGCGGGGCGAATACGCTTGAATTCCTGGAAGATCTCGGTGAGTTTGTCTTCGGGAATACCCGGGCCGGTATCCCACACCTGCAACAGCACATGATCCTTTTGTCGGCGAACGCCAAGCAGGATCCGGCCGTTGCCGGTGTAGCGAATGGCGTTGGTGAGGAAATTCCGGAGAATCCGCGCCAGCAACTGGGAATCGGACTCCACAATCGCGGAGCTGGCAATAAAGTCCAGTTGCAGCCCCTCGGCCATGGCCATCTGGCGGAATTCCCGTGCGATATTGTTGAGCAGGTCCCGAAGGTCAAAGGCGGTGACATCCGGTTTGATCACGCCGGCATCGAGCTTGGAAATATCAACCAGGGTGCCCAGCAGGTTTTCAACGTCATCCAGAGAGGTGCTCACCGATCGAACCAGGCCTTCAGCCTTGGGCCCGAACGACTGTTCCAGCAATGCACTGGTGAATAACCGTGCGGCATTCAGAGGTTGCAGCAAGTCGTGGCTGACGGCCGCCAGGAACTTGGTTTTAGAAAGATTGGCCCGTTCGGCCTCCAGTTTGGCATCCCGAAGGCGCGCTTCCACAGCCGCACGCTCGGTGATTTCCTGGCGCAGCTGGTTGTTCAGACCGGTCAGGGCTGCGGTGCGTTCCTTCACCCGTCGCTCGAGGTTGTCATAGGCCTGCTCCAGGGCCAGGGCGGTCTTGCGGCGGTCGGTGATGTCCCGTATCAGCACGAAGAAACCGATGATATCGCCCTGCTCATCAAAATTCGGCACGTAGGAACGCAGCATGTGGCGTACCTCACCCTGCTCACCGGTCTCCTCGAATTCGAACGTCACGTTGTGGCCGTCCATGACATCGAGAATCTGGGGAAGCAGGCGCTGGTAGAACTCTGGCGAATGCACCTCGTTAAGACGTTTGCCAAGGGGCGACTCGCCTTTGCGCCCGTACCAGGACTCATAGACCTTGTTGCAGAACTGGATGGTCATGTCGGCCCCGATATAGGCAATCAGCGCGGGAACATGGTCGGTCACCACCCGGATCCAGCGCTCGCTCTCTTCGAGCGCCTTGATCCGGCGGGCCATTTCGCTGTTCTTCACATCGGTGATGTCGGAATAGAGCACCACCAACCCACCTTCCCGGGTCGGTCTCTCGGTAACCTGAACCCAGCGGCCGTTGGCCAGCAGAAACACCACGCCTTCCGAATCCGGATGGCTGTGTTCCTCCAGGACCAGACCGCAGGCCACCGCCTGCCGCTTTACATCTGAAATCCGGGTACCCTGGCCCGGCGCGTCAACACCGGCATGGCGCCAGTAGCTCCGGAACCGGCTGTTGCTCTGGATCAGGCAATGCCGGTTATCAAACAGCACAAACCCGTCGGCAATGCTTTCGATGGCATCGCTCAGTCTCTGGCGGGTTGTCTCGGCTTCTTCCCGGGCCCGGTTCAGGGCCTTGTTGCTGCCCTTGAGCTGCTCCATGGCCTGGTTCAGTGCCTCGGTCCGCTCCCGAACCTGCTCGGCAAGCACCACCGAGTGCTCGAAGGCGGCGTAGGGCTCCGGCTTGTGGGCAGAGCCGGACTCCACCCGGACAATCAGGGCATCGCGAATCCGCCGCAGGCGCTCGTTCTCCGCCTCAAGTTCGGCAATCCGGAGATCCCGCCTGTCTTCAACGGGTGCTTCAATCTTGTCCGGAACGGACATCAGGCTGGCCAATGACCACCCCCGTAAACGTCTGGTTGATGTGCATACCGTCGAACTGCTCGCCGTACGTGTTAAAGCCAATCACATTGTGGTGGCGGAGGAACTGCGAGACCGCTTCCACCTCCCCGGTCAGTTCAGCCTCCAGCCTGCGCAGAAAACAATCGCAGCCGATGGTCACCAGAGGTGGCCCCACAACCCGTTCTGCGGCTTCTATCTGGGTACGAACGCTGTCCAGCAGGGATTCCGGCTCCATGGCCGTCATCACGATTCCGGTTTCCACGGCGCAATAGAAAGTCAGACTCTTGTCCGGGTTCACCCGCTGCACCGAGCGGACAAAATAGTGGCCGCCGATTTTCACCCCCATGGGCCGTAGCGCAAACACCTTGCGATCCAGTGCTTCGACATCCACGCCAACGGCTCGGGCATAGGCATCGGCCGCCGGCTCGGCGTTGAGCTCGTATACCGTGCGACTTTCCGCGCAGGCGTCGGTCACCACCAGCTTTTCACTGCGTTCGACCATGTGGTGCGTGGAAAACACCCGGAAATCCAGCGGTGTATTTACCAGCAACACCGTGGCGGCTCCGGTATGGAACTGGCCGTCGTAGAACACATGGGTGTTGGCCAGGCGCTCATCGTCGCCGGCAGAACCGCCAAACTGGGGAATGGTGCCAAGGGCCGAGTTGAGCGTTGCCAGCACCAGCTCTTCACGGCTCGACAGGCCGTCCAGCAGCGTGATGGCAAAGGTGTTGCCTTTGACCGGCGCGAGTCTGGCATCCCGACAGGTCGAAAGCAGACCGTCGATTACCCCCTGGGCATCCTGCAGGGTGAATCGGTCCAGCTCCCGGATCAGTGCGCAATCGATGGCGAAATAGCGGCTGTCAAACCCGATGGCGGTGATGCATCCACGTCCGTAGCCGTCCGGAGTGATCTCCCCGGCCGAAGTGCAGCCGCAGACACGCACACCCTGAAAACTGTGCTCAAGGGCACTACCAAGTCGACCCAGATCGTATTCCGCAGAACAGAAGAAGAGTACACAGCCAAGATGCTCGTGGCTGAGCTGGCTGGCGAGATTGGTGGCGGCCAACATGGGATCGCGAACGCTGGAGCTCGCTACCCGGACCGCAGGTAGGGTCGTCGCTGGCTTCATAAACGCGGTTCCCGAAAACGGATGACTTTTCACCGATTCTACGGCATCCGCAAACGCAGCCAATGCGACTTCAGTGCTTTTAATCGGCGCGCCAAAATGATCGTAAGCCATTGATTAAACTGCCTCCTGAATCAATGCCTGGTGGCGCTGCCGGTTTGCCTCAAGGCAAACCGGCACTTTAGTCTTAGACAAACCAGCGCAGCGAGAGGCCTCCTGCCACCCGCAACGCCAGCTAGGGCTTAGAACATCACGATGGCGCCAAGGGCGATGGTGTCCGCCTCAGTGGTGGTTGCACCGGTGGTGCGGTTGTTGTCTTCGTACATGTTGTACTCGGCAACCAGCTTGAAGTTGCTGTTTACATCGTGGAAGAACCCGAGCGTTGTGCTCTCGGTTTCCAGATTCAGGATTTCAGCGTCCGTCTCGCCGTAGGAAAGCACAACGCGATTGGCACCGAAGGCATAGGAGCCCTGAACCAGGAAGCCGTCGGCATCGTCTTCGGTCACCGCACCGTTGCCGATCAGAACCGGGTTGTCACCCTTGGAAGTAAAACCGGAGGCGGCCAGGGTCAGTCCCGCGACCGACGCCTTGATACCGTACCCGAGGCCTGTGCTGTCAACGGTCGTGGTGCCGTTCTCGGCAGACTGGTAGCGGCCGTTCACCCAGCCGGTCAGGGCTACGTCGTTCAGGTTGGCGTTATAGGTTACCTCGGACTCAAAGCGGGGTGCGGCGTTTTCATCGTTGGCGCCGGTCACCGTATCGGCGGGATCCAGCACACCGGCCGCGACTTTGAGGCCGCCCATATCCGGCGAGCGATAGGTAATCTGGGCGGAGGGTGTCGGGTACGGATAGCCTGCACGGATATTGCCGAAGGAAACGCCACCGGCAACGCCCGGGGAACCGAATCCCATCAGGATTTCGTCGAGGAAAATGTTGGAGCGGGCGTAAAGACCGAAGTCCTTACCAATCAGCACCTGACCAAAATCGCCGTCTACCGTGGCATAGAACTGACGCACATCGATGGCGGTGTCTGTGGGTGAATCAAGACTGTCATTGATGGTGGTCCAGAACGAGGAACGTCCGCCCAGGGTCAGATCACCCATATCCTTGCTGAAATTGAAGCCGATGGTGTTCGGCAGGAAGCCCATCTTGATGCGGGAATCCCGAACGTCGTTCTGCTTATCGTCACGGTTTACGTAGAATGCGTTGAAGTAGCCATCCACGGAAAAGCTGGTGCCGTCCTGGTTATACAGCTCAACAGCGGCATTGGCCCCTGCGCTGGCACCCATGGCCGCTGCCATGGCAATCGCTAACCCTGACTTTCTGACGTTATTGTTTTTCATAGTTCCCCCGGTTGTTTTTGGAAATCTGGGATCGGAGGCCCGGATCATCCGGACGCCCCAGGCGCGGTCTGTCGCCTGAATTCCATGGTCGGTGATGCGAGGGAGGGGGAAAATGCTTCGACGGAGCAGGTTTTCTGCTCATTTGGGAGGCACTTGAATTGAAACTTTGGGAGTACGACCCGGCGGATCAGTCGCCGGGGAACTGGGCCAGTTCCTGCAGGCAGTCATTGAGAAAGTCTTCGGGGTCGGCCATGACGGCCTCATCCGCAACCACGCCAAACTGCACCTGGTCGGCGTAGCTGACAATGCTGATCCCAAGACCGATATCGCCGGCCTGGGGCACCCAGAACATCTGTTCGGTTATGCGGCAGCCGGCAATATACCGGGCCTCCGGAGTGCCGGGCACGTTGGACACCACGGCACTGGCCTTGCGATAAAACACCTCCGCCAGAGGTTCTCGCCAGGGCTCCGGCACAATCGTGGCGCTGGCCGCGAGGCCCCAGGCAATACCCGGCTGCCAGCTCTTCTTCAGACGTCGGGTTTCGTGCTTGATGCGGAAAAGTCGCTCGAGGGGACTTTCACCATCCACCGGCAAGGGGACAAACACGGTGCCAAAATAGTTGCCCAGCGCGCCGGGTGCCGGCTTGAGCTCCTCCGGCAGGCGACTGCGAATGTCCACCGGCACGGCGGCATGCAGCACGGCTTCATCGAGGTCCTCGCCTTCAATGCCCAGGCGGGTGCGCACAGCCGCCGCCACACAGCTCAGCAACACATCGTTGATGGTTACATTGGTAGCTCGGGCAATGTTTCTGAAGCGGTCGAGGGGCACCGGCTCGGACCAGCGACAATGTCGCCTCCCCAGCAGCGGCTGCCTGAGATCCGTCGCCGTGTCTTCCGGCTCCACCAGGAACTCCGAAAATTCATTGACCAGCTTCAGGCTCTTCTTGGCGACCCGCTCCAGCAAGCGCCCCGCGTCCTGCCATTGATTACCGGCGGACCGGTCTGCATTGCCAGCACCGTGGGATTCTTCAGAAGGCTCTTCGGATGCCATCAGCTGCCCGAACCAGGCCTTTGCCGCAGCCGTCCAGCGTGACAGCTCCGCGATTTCGGGGGCGCCGTAAATGGCGGGATGCTGCTGGGGAGAGGATGGGCACAGTCGGTCAAAGATGCCCAGCAGAGACAGGCCGTCGGCGTAACAGTGGTGAATGCGCAGCAGCAGCACCGCCCCACCCTCGGCATTGGGCGCAAGCCAGAATTTCCAACGCGGACGATACATGGGCAGAGGCTGGTTCAGCCGCGCGGACACCCATTCCTGAAGGCTGTCGGGCGTGAAACGGTCCACAACCACATCAAGGTGGTGGCGGACATCAAACGTCGGATCCTGCTCCCACCACCAGGCCGGTGAGCGTTTGACGGGCATGTACCGGAAACGCTCCCAGGCCATCCAGTACACCCGCAGAAACTCCCTGAAACGGGGCGCAGTGAGCCCATCAACCCGCAGCATCACGGTGATGGTCATGGGGTTTTCCGGGCGCTCCAGGGCCAGCCAGGCCGAATCAGCAGGTAGCAGGAGATGCGATTGCTCGTGACTCAAACCCGAACGTCCCTGGAGAAGTAATGAAGAAAGGGGCCTTGGATCCAATGCCAAGCAGGAGGCGCCCTAAGTAAAAACCGAACTCCGCATTGTGCCAGACAAGCCGCGCCGTCTCCATATGCGGCACCAGCGCACGCTGTTACAAAAAATTACACGTGAGTAACTGTTCAGTCCTATACTGGTTATAAGCCTTGGTGCAATGGTTATTAAACGCTGCCGATCCGTGACCGATTGGCCCTGAGAGATCAAAAAATCCGTACTCAGAGCCAGTAACATAACCAGATGATCGGAGTACAAAAGGCTTACCAGCACAACCAAATTCCAACAACAGGCCATTGCCGTGCTGGGTGGGAGAACAGTTATGAAAGCGAGCCATGTTCGCAAGCTGATCAAACCGATTGAAAGCGCTTACTCGGAAATGTTTTCCGGGCACGTGTATCGCGTCGGCAAGGGCGCTGTTTCCGTTCGCAACCACAGCGGCAAAGCGGAGCAGACCGTTATTGGCGTGCACGGCTTTCTGGAAAATCACTGCTACTTCACCCAGGCCTATGAAGCGCCGACCACTGAACTGATCCTGCTCACCTGCAGCAACTACCACATCCCGGTAAATGGCGTTACGCCGGAGACTCCGGAATGGGAAGTGCCGATCAAGCAGCTGGAAGGCACGATTGAGTACGACGCCTGCATTCTTAACCAGGCGCTCTCCAGCCTGCCGACTACTCAGAACATCCGGGTTCATGGACATTCCCGTGGCGGAGCGGTAATTCTTGAGGCCATCAAACAATGGCCCGAGCTCTATGATGACGTGGAAGTGGTTCTGGAGGCACCGGTACTCCCCGACGGCAAGCTCTCCGCTCTGGTAACCACCATTCTGGAACCGGTCAGCCACGGCATGTGGCCCTGGCTGATCCGGCTGATCAACAGCGCTCCGTCGTCAGCCTATGGCCAGACCTTCTTCGGCAAAATGAACCCGCGCAAGAAGCAGCTGTTGAGCAAGCTGTTCTCAGCCACCAAGGATCACCTGACGATTGTTCGTAACATCGAGAACATCATGGACTGGATGGCGCGGACGGACAGCAGTGTCTACGGCCATGTGCGCCACGGCACCTTCCTGATCCCTGCGGTGGATCGCATTCTGGATCGCTCATCCATGCTGGCCAGCGCCCGCCAGAGCCCGACCACTATGCGCATCGTGGAAACCCAGGCGCCGAGCCACTTCATTACTCTGGACAGCAAGGAATGGGTTCCGGGGTTCGAAACGCTCCCGACAGCCGCGCAGGGCTGACGCCCGGTCTGTACCCTGCTGCAAGACCACTGCAGCTCCGCTAAACTACGCTCTTTTCCTCAGGTTTAGTGGAGCCATCGCCCATGTACCGTGAGCGCCTCGTCGCTACCGAAGCCCGCTCTGAAAGCGCTCGCCAGCTGCAGCAACTGCTTCTGGACTACCATGATTTCCGGCACCTGAAAGCCGAGCATCCGCTGATGGAACACGCCGTCTCCGTGGCCGACTGGCAGGCGGAGCGGCTGAAGTCGACCCATGAGGATCTTTATCGCCATCCCGGATATCACCACGGCCTCGAATTTCTGCTGACCGACCTCTACGCCCCGGCCGGCATGACCCGCCGGGACGACAATATCGATCGGGTGTTTCCCAAAATGGTGAAGTGGTTGCCAGATAATCTGCTGGACACCTTCGCCGGCCTCGTGGAACTGAACCTGATCACCCAGCAGCTGGACCTGGAGCTCGCCGAACTGTTCCATCAGCAGGGTGTGTCCGCCCGGTCAATCACCACCGATGACTATTGTGCCGCCTACCGGGAGAGCCGAAGGCTGGCGCAGAGAGAGAAACAGATTACCCTGGTGGCAGACGTTGGCCAGCAACTGGATCGCTATGTCCGCAACCGCACCCTTGGGTGGCTGCTATCGATGACCCGGGGCCCGGCAGAGATGGCCGATCTGACGGATCTGCACAGTTTCCTGCACCGGGGCTATTCCGCCTTCCGGAGGATGGACGATGTGGAGCTACTGATTGACCGGCTGGTTTCCCGGGAGCAGCAGGTGATGCGCAATATCCTCGACCATCACCCGGACCCGTTCAGCCTGCCGGAAAACCTCTGAGCCAAGGATAGGCCGCCGGCTCAGGCCTTGATGATCTGGTCCAGCTGGGAGTGGATTTCCTGCTCGATCCGGGATTTGAAGGGCCGCAGCATCATGCCCAGCTCGAGGTGAATGTGCAGGTCTGTCGGGGTGATGTTCAGGTGCCCCTTGACGCCACTGCGCTTGAACTTCAGGTGGTCGCCTTCCCACTCATAATGCACGTCAAACTGACTGGACAGGTCTTTGGCAAGGGATTCTGCAGCCTGCCTTGCGTGCTCTTTGTCCAGGGCGTGCGGGCGATGTACATCAATTACAGACATGAAGCGGTTTTCTCTCGGATTTGGATAGATTTACAGTTTAGGGCGCGATTTAACTCATCGCCACCCTTGTAGCAACCCCGTCAGCGGTTAGAATACGGGGTTCAGATTCTGACAGGACATGCCCCATGAGCGAGCAGCAAACGCCAGCCAACCAGGCCGCAAACAGCAACGGCCAGGACGACGTAACCCATTTCGGTTTCCGCAATGTGCCCAAGAGCCAGAAAGCGAGCCAGGTGGCCGAGGTGTTCCACAGTGTGGCGGGCAAGTACGACCTCATGAATGACCTGATGTCCATGGGAATTCACCGGCTCTGGAAACGTTTCACCATTGAGCTTTCGGGCGTGCGTCCCGGCCACCAGGTGCTGGACATTGCCGGCGGCACTGGCGATCTCACCATGAAGTTTTCAGACCTTGTGGGTCCGTCCGGCAAGGTGGTGCTGGCCGACATCAATGCCTCCATGCTGCAGGTGGGCCGCAGCCGGCTGACCGATCGCGGCTATGCCGGCAACATTGAATACGTACAGGCGGATGCCGAGCATCTGCCGTTTCCGGACAACAACTTCAACGCCGTATCCATCGCCTTCGGTCTGCGCAATGTCACCGATAAAGACCAGGCCCTGCGTGACATGACCCGGGTTCTGAAACCCGGTGGCAAGCTGATGATCCTGGAATTCTCCAAGCCGACCAATCCGCTGCTGAGCAAGGCCTATGACACCTACTCATTTTCCGCTCTGCCAATCATGGGTCAGCTGATTGCCGGTGATAGTGAAAGCTACAAATACCTGGCCGAATCCATCCGCATGCATCCGGACCAGGACACCCTGAAGGGCATGATGGAAAACGCGGGTCTGGTGAACTGCAAGTACTACAACATGACCGGTGGCATCGTCGCCCTGCATGTGGGAATCAAGCCCTGATGTTTCCCGGCCCCACCCTGCTTTCCGCTGTCTCCGCCATCCTCGAAAGTGCCCTGAACCGGGCACTGGAACTGGACCCGGCGGGGCATAGAGCCTTGATGGAAGCGTTGGCGGGCCCGGTTCAGTTCAATATCACCGACCCGATTGCCCTGACCTACACCCTGGACCGGACCGGAAACCGCGTCCGGGTGGGCAGTCAGCCGGCCGAACAGCCCGCCCTGGAGATTACGGGCAAACCCATTGCCTTTGCGGCGCTGGCCACCGGTGATGACCGGGTCTTCGCCGACGGTCGTCTCGACGTGGCCGGTGACACGGCCCTGGCTCACCAGCTTCAGCGTGCCCTGAACCAGCTTGAGCCGGACTGGGAAGCGGCCATGGCCCGGCATATCGGTGATGTGCCCGCGCACTTCCTGGGCCAACGGGTTCGCGGCGCTATCCGATGGAGTCGACAGGCCTTTCAGTCCCTGAATGCCAACATCGAGGAGTATGTGCACGAGGAAAGTCGCGCCCTTCCCGGTCGGAGGGAGCTGGAAGCTACGTTCGAGGATATCGACGAACTGAACCTGCGCACGGAAAGACTGGAAGCGCGGCTTAATCTGATTGAAAACCGCGGCAAGACTGACGAATCGGAGAACCTGTGACCCGCCTGCAACGCCTGTTCCGAATTGCCTGGGTATTCTGCCGCTATCGACTGGACACGTTCCTGCCTATCGCAGAGCTGCCCGCGCCCCTGAAGGTGTTTTTCCTGCTGGCGCCCTGGCACCTGTTCCCGAAACCCAAGCTCGACCGGGGAGATCGCCTGCGGCTGGCACTGGAAGAGTTGGGCCCGGTATTCGTAAAGTTCGGCCAGATTCTCTCTACCCGACGGGACCTGCTGCCGGATGACATGGCCGAATCCCTGAAAAATCTTCAGGACCGGGTACCGCCGTTTCCGAGCGATGAAGCCCGGTGCATCATCGAAACTTCCCTCGGCGCTCCCGTCTCGGAATTGTTTGCCGAATTCAGCCCGGACCCGCTTGCCTCGGCATCGGTTGCCCAGGTGCATGCAGCCACCCTGCGCAACGGCCAGAAGGTAGTCGTGAAAGTTCTGCGACCGGGCATTGAGAAGGTAATCCGTCAGGACCTGGCCCTGATGTACCTGATGGCCGGCCTGCTGGAAAAATACTGGTCAGAGGGCAAGCGCCTGCATCCGGTGGAAGTGGTGGCCGACTACGATTCCACCATTCACGATGAGCTCGACCTGCAGCGCGAAGCCGCCAATGCCAGCCAGCTACGCCGTAATTTCGAGAACTCATCGCTGATCTACATTCCGTTTATCGACTGGGACTACACCCGCAAATCGGTGCTGGTGATGGAGCGCATCCATGGTATCCCCATTGCCGACACCGCCGCCCTGAAAGCCGCTGGCGTTAACATGAAGGTGCTCGCCGAGAAAGGCGTGGAGATTTTCTTTACCCAGGTGTTCCGGGACAGCTTCTTCCACGCGGACATGCACCCCGGCAACATTTTCGTGGATACCTCCAATCCTGCTGATCCCCGGTATATCGCCATCGATTTTGGCATTGTCGGCACCCTGGCGCCGGACGACCAGAGCTACCTTGCCCGCAACCTGCTCGCTTTTTTCCGCCGGGATTACCGGCAGGTTGCGCAGCTGCACATTCAGTCCGGCTGGGTACCACCCGATACCCCGGTGAACCAGTTTGAGGCGGCCATACGTACTGTTTGCGAACCAATTTTCGAGAAGCCTTTAAAGGACATCTCGTTCGGCCATTTCCTGTTACGCCTGTTCCAGACGGCGAGGCGATTCAACATGGAAGTGCAGCCCCAGCTCGTTCTACTGCAGAAAACCCTCCTGAACGTGGAAGGTCTGGGCCGACAGCTGTATCCGGATCTGGATTTATGGAGCACCGCGCAACCCTACCTCGAGACCTGGATGCGCAAACGCATTGGCCCCTCGGGGCTGATCAAGTCGCTGCAGTCGCACCTTCCCTCCTGGCTGGAACAGTCGCCGGAAATGCCCCAGCTGGTGCACGATGCGCTATTGCAACTGCGGCAGGCGGGGCCCACCGAGCCCCAGAACAGGGCGACACTGGCGTTGCTCCGGGAGCAGCAGATCCGTACTGAGCGGCGTTGGCGGCGGGCGACATTGGCGGTACTGCTCATCGCAGGCGGCTTTCTGGGCACTCAGCCCGAGGGTCGGCAGTGGATTGAAAGCGTGCCAACCTGGAGCTGGGCCCTGTTTGCCGTCGCCGGCGGGCTCATGCTCCGGGGCAGCCGATAACCGATAAAGATTTCAGGATTCACAAAAATGCAAAATAGCTCGGATAAGGTCGAGACCCCTGACTGGCTGGATGCCATTCGCTGGACAGAGGACGGCCTGGTGCCAGCCATCGCCCAGGACGCCGACACCGGCGATATCCTGATGATGGCCTGGATGAACCGCGAGTCGCTCAGGCTGACCGCCGAAGAAGGACACGCCGTATACTGGTCGCGCTCCCGGGGCAAGCTCTGGCGCAAAGGGGAAACCTCGGGGCACCAACAGGTCATCCGGGACATTCGACTGGACTGCGACGAGGACGTCATCCTGCTGAAAGTGGAACAAAAAGGCGGCATCGCCTGCCATACTGGCAGACGCAGCTGCTTCTACCGGACCCTGAAAGACGGTCAGTGGGTCAGCGTTGACCCGGTGATCAAGGACCCCGGCACTATCTACGGCAGCAACTGAGGCTACGGCAGCAACTGAGGAGCACGGACAGTGAGCGAAGTACTGGAAAACCTGGCAAGGGTTCTGGAAGCCCGGAAAGAAGCAGATCCGGAAACCTCCTACGTAGCCAGTCTCCATGCCAAGGGTCTGAACAAGATCCTGGAAAAAGTGGGGGAAGAGTGCACGGAAACCCTGCTGGCCGCCAAGGACGCAGAGCATTCCGGGGAAACACGGGACGTGGTTTATGAAACGGCCGACCTCTGGTTTCACAGCATGGTGATGCTGTCGAGCCTGGGCCTTGGCCCGAAAGACATCCTGGACGAACTGGCAAGCCGGTTCGATCTGTCAGGCCTGGAAGAAAAAGCGTCGAGGAACAAGTGACCGGTAATACCTCTAAAGGGGTTTCCGCGTAACGGTTCTGGTAACGTACAATGTCATTGAACAGAAACATTAAAACGAGGACCCCGTAATGGGTATCAGCATCTGGCAATTACTTATCGTACTCGGCATTGTCATTCTGTTGTTCGGGACCAAGAAGCTGCGCAACATCGGCAGTGACCTCGGTGGTGCCATTCGCGGCTTCAAGAAGTCGATGAGCGATGAGGACTCCAAGGCCGAGAACCAGGAGTCCCTGGAAGGCAAGGAAGAGGAGCAGCCACAGCAACAGGCTGCGGCCGAAGACAAGCCCCGGGACAAGTCCCACAGCTGAGACCAGGCTGAATGTTCGATATCGGCTTTCTTGAGCTGCTGATCTGCGGCGTCATAGCGCTGTTGGTGCTCGGTCCCGAGCGCCTGCCCGCGGCCGCCCGTGCGGCTGGCCGCTGGGTGGGTGGTGCACGGCGCATGGTTGGCCAGTTCACCTCGGAACTGGACCGGGAACTGAAAGCCGGCGAACTCCGCGACGAGCTTCGCAAGGCAGGAGATGTTGGCCTCGACGACGTTCAGAAAACCGTGCGCGGCGCCCTGGACGAGGCCAAGAAGTATGAGCACATGATCCTGCCCGAGAACGAGACCCAGAAGCCAAGGCCCGCACCCGCGACACGACGGGTATCCAGCCAGTCGAAAGCTTCCGAGACTCCGGCACAGGATCACGCTGATACCAGTGACTCCTCGCAGAACCCTGACGCGGGTTCTGCCGGAAACGAACAACACAAAAGCGAAACCCCGCAAAGTCCGCCGGATAATCGTTCATGAATGCAAAACCCGACGGCAACCAGCTGCCTCCGGAACAGCAGGAAATGCCACTGATCGAGCACCTGCTCGAACTGCGTAATCGCCTTCTGAAAATGGTCCTTGCGGTGCTGATCTGCTTCGCTGCCATTTATCCGTTTGCCAACGAACTTTACCTGTGGCTGTCGGAGCCCATCCGCTCCCTGTTGCCCGTTGGCCAGACCATGATCGCAACAGACGTTACCTCGCCCTTCTTCGCACCGCTGAAGTTGGCCCTGGTTCTGGCTGTGTTCGCTGCCATTCCGATCATTCTCTACCAGCTCTGGAGCTTTATTGCGCCGGGCCTCTACGCCCACGAAAAACGCCTGGCCTTTCCGCTGCTGTTTACTTCGGTCATCCTGTTCTACGCGGGCGCGGCGTTTGCCTATTACGTGGTTTTCCCGCTGGTGTTCGGCTTCTTTACCGCGATAGGCCCCGAAGGCATCGTCGAACTACCGGACATCACCAGCTACCTCAATTTCGTACTCAAGATGTTCTTCGCCTTCGGTGTGGCCTTCGAAATTCCGATCGCCACGGTGCTGTTGATCCTCACCGGCGCCACCACGCCCGCCGATCTCGCGGCCAAGCGCCCTTACGTGGTGGTGGGCTGTTTCATCATCGGCATGCTGCTGACGCCGCCGGATATTATTTCCCAGACCCTTCTCGCGGTACCCATGTGGATCCTGTTCGAGGTCGGCATCCTGTTCGGGCGGCTGGCGAAACGGGAAGTCGCAGACCCGGAAAGCGATGAGCCCGCCGGCGAATGAATCTGGCGTTACTGTTTGACGAGGATTTCGTGGCAACTGATCGTGCCGTTCTTCGCGGTCGACGCCTGGCGCATCTGCAGTCCGTCATAAAAGTCGTTGCTGGCGATACCGTGCCGGTGGGCCGCGCGGATGGCCAGATGGGAATCGGCGAAGTTATCCGGCTTACCGATAACGAGGCGGAGCTGCGGGTGACGCTGGATCAGGCTCCGCCGCCGCCTCTGCCGCTCACCCTGATACTCGCCATGCCCCGGCCCAAGATGTTCCGTCGCATCCTGCAAACCTGCGCTGCTCTGGGCGTGAAAGACCTCTGGCTGATTAACAGCTACAAGGTGGAGAAAAGCTTCTGGCAGACGCCGTGGCTCTTAGACGCACAGCTTCGGGAGAACCTGACGCTCGGGCTGGAACAGGCAAAAGATACCCTGATCCCACGGGTGCAGATCCGCAAGCTGTTCAAACCCTTCGTGGAAGACGAGTTGCCGGCGCTATTGGCAGACCGACAGGCCCTGGTAGCGCATCCCGGCACAAGCACCCCCTGCCCTGTGCACCTTAACCAGCCGACCGTGCTCTGCATTGGCCCGGAAGGTGGCTTCACGGCTTATGAAGTGGGCAAACTGGAAGAAGCCGGCTGCCAGAGCGTGCATCTCGGCCCCCGCATTCTGCGGGTCGAAACCGCAGTACCGGTACTGGTGAGTCGGCTGTTCGACGCCTGCCTCTAGAGCCCCGGTCTTCTCAGGCGTTCCTTGCCTGCCACCATCGCGTCAGTGGCGTGATAATGGCCACCAGTAGCGCGCCTGCCATGACACCG
The DNA here is from genome assembly GCF_040148675.1 of Marinobacter sp. NFXS11. Classification (NCBI taxonomy): domain Bacteria; kingdom Pseudomonadati; phylum Pseudomonadota; class Gammaproteobacteria; order Pseudomonadales; family Marinobacteraceae; genus Marinobacter; species Marinobacter sp. NFXS11. Next base: position 141,824 of record NZ_JAGDDV010000002.1, read on the forward strand.
AACAGCCCATTGGCCACCGTTGGCACGAGCACACCAGCCACACCACTGAAACCCTCGGCAAAGTGATGAATAGCATCGTATACCGGCGTTAGTCCGTGGGTAAGAATGCCACCACCCACCAGAAACATTGCCAGAGTGCCCAGAATGGAGAGTGTCTTCATCAGATAGGGAGCCAGCCAGAGAATGCCTGAACCCAATTGCTGGAGCACCGGGTTCTCTTGCTGGCTGAGGTAGAGACCGCCGTCGTCCAGCTTCACGATCCCCGCCACCAGACCGTAAACACAGACCGTGATGAGGATGGCGACCACCGCCAGCACCATGAACTGCATGCCGATGGTCTGGGTCGTTACCGTTCCAAGGGTAATGGCAATGATCTCGGCAGACAGAATGAAGTCGGTGCGGATGGCGCCCTTGATCTTGTCTTTCTCAATCGCCCGCAAGTCGACGTCCGGGCTCTTCAGGGCTTCACGCAGCTCGCCTTTGCGCTTCTGGTCCTGCTCCCGGTGCAAAAACTTGTGCACCAGCTTCTCGAAGCCCTCGAAACACAGGAATGCACCGCCGAGCATCAGCAGAGGCGTTACCAGCCAGGGCATGAAAAAACTGATCGCAAGGGCCGCCGGCACCAGGATGGCCTTGTTGATCATGGAGCCGCGGGCAACCGCGAGAACCACTGGCAGTTCCCGGGCAGGCTTTACACCGGTCACCTGCTGGGCGTTGAGCGCCAGATCATCCCCCAGAACACCCGCGGTTTTCTTGGTGGCGGCTTTCGTCATCAGGGCAACATCGTCCAGCACAGTGGCGATGTCATCGATCAGTACCAGAAGGCTGCTTCCTGCCATTGGACAATTCCTTTTTATTCAGCCGTTAAGACCCATGGCCTCGGCAGCTATACGATTTTTCACCGGCCCCATCTGGTTGAGCCAGCGCAGGCCGGTATTTCGCAGCCAGCGGACCGGCAGCTCATCACGGCCGAACAGCTGCTTGAAGCCCTCCATGGCGGCCATCATGGCGAGATTCTCGCCTTTCCGGCGGCGCTGATAGCGGGCCAGGACCAGCTCATTGGCTGGGCTCAGGCCCGCCTTTTTAGCTCGCGAAAGCTCATCGAGCATAGCCCGTACATCTCCGTAGCCAAGGTTGGCACCCTGTCCCGCCAGCGGGTGGATGGTATGGGCCGCATCGCCGACGAGGGCAAAGCCGGGGGCAATGTAGTCCTTCGCGTGGCGCTGTCGAAGCGGAAAGGCGAAGCGGCCGGAAATGGACTCCACCGATCCCAGCTCGCGCTCAATCGCACGCTCAAGTTCAGCAGCAAAGTCGGTGTCGTCCAAAGCCATCAGACGCCGCGCTTCCCCGGTATCCTGGGACCAGACAATGGAACAGAAATGCTCATCTCCGGACTCTGGTAGCAAGGGCAAAAACGCCAGCGGCCCGGTCGTCGAAAATCGCTGCCACGCGGTGAAACGGTGGCTCTGGCTGGTTTTCACCGTGCATACGATAGCCTGCTGGTCGTAGTCCCACTCACGTGTTGGCAGGCCGATCCAGTGGCGCAGACGGGAGTTGGCACCGTCACACCCCACCAGTAGCCCCGCCGACAAGGATCGACCATCCTCAAGCTCAACCGTATAAGTTCCAGATAACCGTTTACAGCCAGTAATCCTCGCGCCATCAATCAGTTCGACCGGACTTTGTTCCAGAGCCCTGAACAGTGCCCGCACGATGCTGCGGTTCTCGACAATCGTTCCGAGGGCTCTCGCCTGCAGCTCGGCTGCCTCAAACTGTATTCGCCCCGTGCCGTCGCCATCCCAGACCGTCATGGTCTGGTAAGGACAGTGCCGACCGGCGGTCACCTCGGACCAGACTCCGAGTTGCTCCAGCAATTGCTGACTCGCCACCGAAATGGCACTGACCCGTGGTTCAAAATCGGCAACGGTGGTGGCGGAGTCCTGCGCCTCAACCAGAGACTCATGGCCGGAACCTTCCACCAGCCCCACATGCCAACCCTGTCGTGACAGCCCGAGAGCCAGGGCGGAACCGATCATGCCACCGCCAGCCACAAGAATATCGAACGTTTGCGCCTCACTCATTAGCCGGCGCCTCCCGGTTCAGGTTTCCGGGCCGCTCTATCACGGCCCGGCGGCCGCCCAGGCCCATTGCCTTGCGGGCAAACCAGCGTTTTGCCCCAGGCAACAGATCAAGACCCACCAGGCCGGCATCGCGGGCCGCCGCAACCGGCAGCATGGAATGCCCGAACAAACGCACAAGCGAATCGGAGAAGCGCACCGTCTGCTGCCAGTCCTCCCGATGCAGTGCCTGGTAGCGCTTCAGGACCTCGATATCGCCAATCGACCTGCCCTGCTCTTCAGCCAGGCGGAACTGTTCGACCAGCGTCATGAGCCCTCTCAGCGCGAGATTGAAGCCCTGCCCGGCGACCGGATGCAGGGCATGGGCCGCATTGCCCACCAGGGCAACCCCGGGGCGCACCGGCTCGTCTACCGTCGTCAGGGTCAGCGGGTAATGGTGACAGGCGCCGATGCGGGTAAACCGGCCCAGACGCCAGCCAAACCGGTCCTGAAGCCAACGGCATTTCTCGTCGTCGGGCAACGCCAGAACCTGCTGCAAAACCTCATCGGATAGCGTCCAGACCAGTGCCGACTGATGTCCGGCTCTGGTTGATGATCCATGGGGCAAGAGAGCCATTGGACCGGCATCGGTAAATCGTTCAAAGGCGTTGAATCCGTGGCTGTCACTGGTGGAGACATTGGCGATCAGGGCGTTCTGGCCATAGCTGTGACGATCCGGCCGGAACCCGAGTCTTTCCCGCAGACCGGAACGACCGCCATCTGCAACGACAAGGCAACGGGCCGTCAGTTCCGCGGCCTCATCACCTTCTTCTGAGAGCTGCACACGGACGCCGCCGGGAATCGGCGTCATGTCCGTTACTTCTGCCGGCGCCCGCCACTGGACGTTGGTCTCCAGAAGCTCACGCATCAGACACAGCCCCATCCAGCGATTGTCAGCCACGTACCCGAGCGCCGCCTGGCCATGCTCGGCAGCATGCAACCGTGTGGCGCCGAAATGGCCCCGATCTGAAACATGGATATGCTCGATGGGTGTGGCATGTTCGGCCAGCCTTTGCCACAGCCCGAGCTCCTCGAAGATTAACCGGGAGCCCCACGCCAGTGCGGTTGAACGGGCATCGTAACTGGGCTGGTAACTCTCCGGCAGGGCATCGGGCGAGAGCGGGAAGGCCTCGACCACGGTCACGCGCAGCGACGGCACCATCCGTGCCAGCGCCAGGGCCAGAGTTGCTCCGGCGAGGCCACCACCGGCAATGATCAGATCGGTATCAGGCTTGGTCACAGGCTGTCAGTCCGCCATCAGGGCTTCGATTTCGGCAATGGTTTTCGGCACCGCTTCGGTCAGGACCCGGCAGCCGTCTTTGGTCACCACCACATCGTCTTCGATGCGTATACCGATGCCGCGCCATTTCTCATCCACGTCGGTGTTATCCGGCGCAATGTACAGGCCAGGCTCGACGGTCAGGGCCATTCCGGGTTCCAGCTGGCGCCAGGCGTCACCGACCTTGTAATCGCCCACGTCGTGTACATCCAGCCCCAGCCAGTGGCCGGTTCGGTGCATGAAAAAGGGTTTGTAGGCTTCGTTGGCGATGGCGTCTTCCAGGGTGCCGGACAACAGCCCCAGATCGATCAGGCCCTGGGTCAGTACTTCCAGCGCAGCCTCATGAGGCCGGTTCCAGTGGTTGTCCGGCGAGACCGCCTCGATGGCCCGATACTGCGCCGCCAGCACCACCTCGTAGAGGGCCCGCTGCTCATTGCTGAACTTTCCACTGACCGGGAAGGTGCGCGTGATGTCGGAGGCGTAGCACTGGTATTCACAGCCGGCATCGATCAGCACCAGATCGCCGTCCTTTAGCGGCGCACTGTTCTCGATGTAATGCAGGATGCAGCCATTGGCGCCCCCGCCCACGATGGATGGATAGGCCGTAGACCGTGCGCCATGCTCCATGAAGGTGTGGATAAGCTCAGCCTCGAGGTTGTACTCGAAGCCGCCCTTGCGGGCCCGTTTCATGGCCCGGCAGTGGGCCTCGGCACTGATCTGGCCGGCCTTGGCCATGATCTTGATCTCATGGGTGCTCTTGTACAGCCGCAGGTCATGAAGCAGGTGCTCCAGGGCTACGAATTCGCCCGGCGGATGGGCGCCGCTGCGAACCTTGCTGCGAATCATCTTCACCCAGTCCATGACCCGGGCGTCAAAATGATCGTCCTTGCCAAGGGGATAATAGACCCGGCTTCGACCCTCGATCATGCCCGGCAGGATGTCGTCGATGTCTGCAATCGGAAACGCATCGTCCAGGCCGTAGCGTTCGATGGCGCCTTCCGGGCCAACCAGGAAACCGTCCCAGAGCTCCTTCTGCGGATTGCGCTCTTTGCAGAACAGTACCGATTCCCCGTGTTCACGGCCCGGAATCAGCGCCAGAACGGCCTCCGGCTCACCAAAACCGGACAGGTAATGAAAATCGCTGTCCTGGCGGAACGGATGCAGCACGTCCCGATTACGAACGCGCTCCGGGGCGGCCGGAATAATCGCAATGCTGTCTGGCGCCATACGCTCCATCAGCTTGCGACGGCGCTCGGCAAACTCCTTTACGGGAATCATGGAGTTCATAGTCTCTCCTGCAATCAGGACCCGGCTCAGTGCAGGGTCGGCGAATCAGACTTCGGTGGTTCAGGGGCGTTGAATTCAGTGAACACGGCGAGCGCCCCCAGCCGGATGTATTCGGTAATCTCCAGCAACTGCTGCTCGCTTTCGTCGTCCGCTTCTTCCTCTTCGGATAGCTGGCTGATGGCCACCATATCCTCGATCAGTTCGCGGATCTCGTCCGGCGCCTGGCCGAGTGACTCGCCGGCCGACAGTGCCATACCCTCGAGAAATCCCCGCACCCAGGAAACCAAGGCTTCCAGCCTCTGCTCAATGGCATAGTCGTCATCCGGCAGTAAAGGATGGAAACTCATGTCTGCTGATTTCAAGAGCTCCAGGGTCTGTTCATAGGCTTTGTTCATGAACGGAGCGAGATCATCGGACTCTTCGGCCGCGTTCTCGGCCAGCCCCATGTGTTCACACACCATTGCCAGCCACTCCGGCTCTTCGATACGGGATCCGGCCGCCAGGCGACCACAGAGCGCGCCGTGCAGTTCGGATGGGTGGCTGAATGCCTTGTGAGCTGTAAAAACGTTGGCCCAGCGCTCGAATTCTGCGGCGCGGGCAGCACCGGAAGTGTCGGTTTCTGACATGAAACAGGCGGATCCTGTGTTAATGGATTAGAGGTCTATCCTAGCATTCAGGCGGTGCCAAGGCACTGCCTGTTGATTTTTATCCGGCAAGCGAACAATATGTTATAACGTATCATTTATGCCGAGAGCTAAAGCCATGTCCTTACGAGACACAACCTACTTCTTCCTGGCTGGCGCCGCTATTGCAAACGCTGGCCCTGTGTTTGCCAGCGACAATCCAGGTGCTCACCAGCACGGTCATGCCGAACTACAACTGGCCATCGAGGGAGAGCAGATTGATCTCCTGTTCACATCGCCGGCCTACAACCTGCTGGGGTTCGAACATCGTGCCCGTTCGGACGACCAGAAAGCACTGGTTAACCAGGTAGCCAACTGGCTTGGACAGACACCCCTGGCGGATACCAGTGAGGGGGGCTGCACCGTCATGAATGCGGTAGTGCATCATCAGACAGGTGGCGATGATCACGGAAACAGTCATGGGCATGACCATGATCATCCGGACGAATCATCTCACTCGGATTTCGAAGTCACCCAGACCCTGAGCTGTCCGGGCCTGGGTTCATCCCAGGCGCTTGCAACGCCCATTACAACCCGGTTTTCCGGAATAGAGCATCTCGGCGTTCAGTGGGTATGGCCAGAAGGTCAGGGATCAGCCCGGCTGGGCCACGGAGAAAGCACGTTTGAACTCCGCAGCCGATGACAGCATCTATTCTTCGTACGGCTCAACCCCGGTTGCGACCATAGAATAGGAAGACGTGCCGATGTCGTTTTCGGTGCGGTCAATGACCAGCTTGCCTTCGATCCACACCGGATCGTACAGGGCTTCGAGCGTGAAACCTTCCTTGTACTTGACGTGAATGATCTGATTGGGGGGCGGTGGCGGCACATGAATACAGGCGCCGTAGTAGGGCACCAGGAAGAACTCCAGGATGCGCATGTCCTCGGTTGTCTTGAGGGGGACCACGAAGCCAGGAATGCGGCCTTCAACATTGCCCATTTCCGGCACAACCCGACCGGTCATGATCTCATCCGGCAGCAGCGGCGGGCCATCGCCCTCGTGCTCAATCTCTGGCATATTCTCCAGCAGCGCCAGATCCTCGGCGGGCATCAGTTCAAGCCAGTCGATCTCCCGGGTTTCAGTCCGACCTGTTGATGGAAGCACAGACACCAGGGTAAGCGCGATGAAAAAAGGCAGCGCAAAGCGCGAACGTGCCGGGGCAGACATCATTGGACCAAAGACTCCTGAGATTACTATCCGGAAACCGCCATCATACACCGGGGCGACGGCAACCAACATGACCAGCAAGACAGACTCAGCCAGCAACAGTTCCCGAAGCACAGAAACTGCGATGGAAGTCAGCGGGCTCGGCTTTTCCTGGGGCCCTGTTCAGCCCCGCCTCAGCTTTCCGGATATCAAACTGAAACGCGGCGAACACCTTTTTCTGCACGGCCCGAGCGGCAGTGGCAAAAGCACGCTGCTCAGCCTGCTGGCAGGCATGCTTCGACCGGCCTCTGGCACTGTCAGGGTACTCGGAACCGATATCCACCGGCTGGGTGCCGGCGCCCGCGACCAGTTCCGGGCCGACCACATGGGCGTGATCTTCCAGCAGTTCAATCTGGTGCCCTACCTGAGCACACGAGCCAACGTCACCCTGCCCTGCGGACTTTCTGAACTGCGCAGAGAGCGCACCGAACCGACCGTCGAAGACGAGGCGGAAAGATTGCTTGCCGCCCTGTCCATCCCCGAGGACCACTGGCAGAGGAAAGTCACCAGGCTGAGTATTGGCCAGCAGCAACGTATCGCAGCCGCCCGGGCGCTAATTGGCGCGCCCGGCCTGATTCTCGCGGACGAACCTACATCAGCCCTGGATGCCGACAACCGGGACCGGTTCCTGGAACTGCTTCTGACTCTTGCGCACCGGCACAACACCTCGGTTCTGTTCGTCAGTCACGACCAGGCCCTGGCCCGCCATTTCGATAATCAGCTGGAACTGCAGGGTGACCGGACATGAAAGCACGCCTGGCCCTGACACTCGCCCTGGCCAGCCTCTGGCACCGGAAAAAAGTACTGGCCCTGGTGTGCCTTACACTGACGCTCAGTGTTTCGCTGCTCCTTGGCATCCAGTACCTGCGCACGGAGGTCAAACAGTCCTTCACCAGCACCATCAGCGGTACAGACCTGATCATCGGCGCCCGAAGTGGCCAGCTGAATCTACTGTTGTACACCGTGTTTCATATTGGCGATGCCACCAACAACATTCGCTGGTCGACTTATCAGGGCCTGAAACAGGATAACCGCCTGGCTTGGCTGATTCCGATTTCCCTGGGAGACAGCTACCGGGGTAATCGTGTGGTCGCCACAGATGAGAACTTTTTCAAACACTTCCGTTACGGCCGCGACCTGCCCCTCGAACTGGATGAAGGCCAGTGGTTTGAAGGGGTCTTTGATGTGGTGTTGGGCGCCGGCGTTGCCCGCTCGCTGGCGCATCAGGTGGGCGAACAGATTGTGCTATCCCATGGCGGTGGACGCACCAGTTTCTCCAACCACAAAGACACGCCGTTTACCGTCACCGGCATATTGGCACCTACCGGAACGCCGGTGGACCAGGCCGTGTATATCAGCCTGAATGGCATGGAGGCCATGCACGTAGGCTGGGAATCCGGGGTCGCCATCCCCGGACGGACAATCACACCGGAGCAGGCAAAGGGCCGAGATTTCACACCCGATGCCATTACCGCCGTGTTCGTTGGTATCGACCGGCAAATCTTGACCTTCCGCATACAGCGGGAAATCAACCAGTTTGCCGGCGAGCCGCTCTCGGCCATACTTCCGGGAGTCGCCCTCAGTGAACTCTGGCGGCTGATGGGCCAGTTTGAGCGAGCACTACTGGGCATAACCGGTTTTGTCGTGGTAACCAGCCTGATCGGACTAATCGCCGTACTTCTGACCCTCCAGGCCCAGAGAGCCCACGAAATCGCCGTACTGCGGGCAACCGGTGCCTCTCCGGCGCTAATTGCCTCACTGTACATCCTCGAGTGCGTGGCTCTTGCCCTGGCAGCCTGCGTGCTCGCCCTGGCCCTTGGTATGGCGGGCCTTGCACTGGCGAGCCCATGGTTACTGGCCAACTATGGCCTGCAAATCGAGCTTCGCCCATTGACGCCCGAGGAATGGACGTTACTGGCCCTGGTTCCGGTTGCCGCCTTCACCGTGGCGCTGATCCCGGCCTTCAACACATGGCGCCAGAGCCGCCGGCTGGGCTTTGGCGAGGCCGCGGATCAGTGATCGGCATCACGCAGGGAACGCAATGACAAGCCTGTAAATTGACCGACTTAGCGTCCACACTTATAGTTGAGCTTAATATCATAAAACCACTGCTGGGCACGTCATGGAACAGTCCGAAGTACAGGCATTAGCGGACAAGCTGGACAGGCTGATTGAACGCTGTCAGAAACTTGAGCGGGACAACGCCACATTGCGGGAGCTGCAAGACGACTGGAACCGGGAACGGGCCCAGCTGGTGCAGAAGAACGATCACGCGAAGCACAAGATCGAAGCCATGATCAGCCGCCTTAGGGCCCTGGAGCATCACTGATGGCACAGCAATCCACCACGGTTGAGGTGAAAATCCTCGACAAGGAATATCTGGTCGCCTGCCCCGAGGAAGAACAGGAGGCACTGCTGCGTGCCGCCCGGCATCTGGACAGCAAAATGCGGGAAATCCGCGCCGGCGGCAAGGTTTTTGGTACCGAGCGCATTGCTGTAATGGCAGCTTTGAACATTACCCACGAACTGCTCGAGCGCGACACCATGTCCGATGCTACCAGCACCTTGCTGCGAGCCATGGACAACAAACTGGACGGCGCGCTCGGTGATGGCTCGGGTCGTTAAATCTCCAGAGAATCTCAGACAGGTGTTGCAATCGGCCCCGACACTGCCCGTATAATGAGAACAACTTCCTGGGCTGTTCGGGATAGTCGGATACGTCCTCGAGCCGATGCGCACTACCCAGGTGGCTACTTCAGGGCATTGTGAGCACGTCCCCGACAGGGGAAAGCCTAATATGTCACAGCGGCCACCGACCTTGAACTTTGGGTTCAAGGGCCACATCCGATAACGGCAGCCCGGGAAGCTTTATTTTGAGCCAGTTTATCGAGCCTCAACCGTTCCAATCCCATCCTGATACCCTTTCACGCAGTGAACTTCGCAAACGCCTGCGGCAATATCGTCGCGACCTGAGCGTTGAAAAACAGCAGCAGGCCGCCGAGCACCTGGCCCTCAATCTGCTGAAGAATCCAGACCTGCACCGGGCCCGGCACATCGCAATCTATCTGCCCAACGACGGCGAAATTGATCCCCACGTTTATCTGGACATCGCCCGGCGTAAGGGCATCCGCTTCTACCTGCCGGTACTGCATCCGATCCATGACGGCAGGCTGGTTTTCAGCCCCTACTACGACGGCGTGGAACTCACCGCCAACCGTTTTGGCATCCCCGAGCCAGGGTTCAGCAAAGGCCTGCGTCGCCCCGCCTGGGCACTGGATGCGGTACTTTTTCCGTTAGTGGGTTTTGACGAACAGGGCGGAAGACTGGGGATGGGGGGAGGCTTTTACGACAGAACGTTTGCCTTCAGCCGGATAAGGCCCAGACTGGCGCCGAAGCTGATTGGCCTGGCCCACGATTTCCAGAAAGTTAAGAAGCTGCCAATCGAGCCCTGGGACGTGCCCCTTCACAGCGTAGTGACCGATAAGCGACGTTACCGGTTCAGCGGCTGATTCATGACCTGAACGGAGCCAACCAGATTGGCCGCTCGTGCGTCTTTATCTTCGGAGGCGTGGATGGATGTGAAACCAGTAATCACAAGGCCGATGGCAAAAATCAGCACAATGGCTTTGATGATGTCAGGCTTGCCGCCCATGGCTTCAGTTCCTCAAGATGCAGTTTTGAAAATGTCGGGAAATCAGTGAGCTATTCTTGACTTCAAGAATCAGAACAAAGACTAACACCTATCTTTGGTTTTACAATTTTTCACAGATTAAACTTCCGTAAGCTTTCTCAGAGCTTACGAAACGGCTGGGGACACCCTTTCTGAAACTGTGCGGAGCCAGGGGTGGAGCGCGCCAGTGCTTCACGGGCAGGCCATGGACGGCCTGCCCAGGACCCTCAGCGCGACGCAGGAGCAATAAGCGCTGAGGGGCGGAGCCCAAGCGACACAGGGATGTGCCGCCAGGAGCGTGTTTCTGAAAGGGTGTCCACAACCGGTTCCCGCACTGAACTCACGAGCTAGGAGGACCGGGCGTTACCCTGCCCGAGAAACAACTGGTAGGCCTCATTATCCGTCATGTTTTCATAGCGGAAACCGACCTTATCGAGCATTTTCTCGAAATCCTGCACCTCATCGTCGTCCACCTGGGCGCCCAGCAGAACACGGCTGTAGGCCGCACCATGGTTTCGGTAATGGAACATGGAGATATTCCAGCGGGTACCCAGAGACATCAGGAACTTCAGCAACGCCCCCGGGCGCTCCGGGAACTCGAACTGGAAGACTTTCTCATTGGTGATGGTCGGCGCGTGACCGCCCACCATGTGACGGATGTGCTGCTTGGCCAGATCGCTGTCAGTTAAATCGACCACCGAGTATCCGCTCTCCCGAAGATCCTGAACCAGATCCTCGCGGCCGTGACCACCCGCGGCAATCTGGATGCCAACGAAAATCGTGGCATTGGCAGCATCGGCGTAGCGGTAATTGAACTCGGTGATACTGCGTTTGTGCAGGGCGTTGATGAAGGTCTTGAAGGCACCCGGTTTCTCCGGAATGGTCACGGCCAGGATCGCCTCGCGTTTCTCGCCCACTTCCGTGCGTTCGGAGATGTAGCGCAGGCGGTCGAAGTTCATGTTGGCACCGCTCAGGGTGGCAATCAGGTTTTCGCCCTCGACTTTCTCACGCTCAATGTATTTCTTGATGCCCGCCACACCCAGGGCACCGGCCGGCTCGGCAATGGAGCGGGTATCCTCGAACACATCCTTGATGGCCGCGCAGATTTCGTCGGTGGATACGGTGATCACCTCGTCCACGTGGTCCTTGCAGATCTCCCAGGGGTACTTGCCAATCTGCTTGACTGCCACCCCGTCAGCAAAGATGCCCACTTCATCGAGCACCACACGTTTGCCTGCTTTCATGGCGGCCTGGAGGCAGTTGGAGTCCTCCGGTTCGACGCCAATAACCTTGATTTCGGGGCGCAAATACTTGATGTAAGCGGCCATGCCGGCAATCAGCCCGCCGCCACCAACACAGATGAAGATGGCGTGGATCGGCTTGCTGAACTGCCACATAATTTCCATGGCCACCGTGCCCTGGCCGGCGATCACATCGGGATCATCGTACGGCGGAATGTAGGTGTAGCCGTGCTTTGCGATCAACTCCTGAGCGTGGGCGGCCGCCTCGTCGAAGGCATCGCCCTTGAGGACCACCTTGGCACCGTGATCCCGCACCGAACGCACCTTGATCTCTGGCGTGGTCTGCGGCATCACAATCACCGCCTTGATCCCGAGATTCTTGGCAGCCAGCGCCACACCCTGGGCATGATTACCGGCGGACGCACAGATGACACCCTTGGCCTTCTGCTCCTCGGAAAGCTGTGCAATCCGGTTATAGGCACCACGAATCTTGAAGGAGAACACCGGCTGAAGATCTTCACGCTTGAGCAGAATATTGTTGCCAAAGCGCTTGGACAGACTGCGGGCTTCAGTCAGGGGTGTTTCGATGGCCACGTCATAGACGCGCGCATCGAGAATCTTCTTGATGTAGCGTTGCGGCATAGCAGTTCCGGCTTTTGGTCGATGAGTGAGTGATGACTGGCTGAGAAAAACCCACAGTGTAGAAAGTTTGCACGGCAGCCGTCTATAAGCAGAGGCCTCTTAGGCGCTATAATGCCGGCAAAGCCAAACTGATTTGAAGCCGGAGCCAGTGATGAACCAGGACGAACTGAAAAAAGCCGTCGCCAAAGCCGCCATTGATTACATTGCTCCTCGTCTTGATAGCGAGAGCGTGATCGGTGTGGGCACTGGTAGCACGGCCAATTTCTTCATCGACATGCTCGCGGAACTCAAGACCGAGTTCGACGGCGCCGTTGCCAGCTCTGAGGCCACTGCCGAACGTCTGAAAAGCCACGGCATCCCGGTTTACGACCTCAACAGTGCCGGAGAGCTGGAGTTCTACGTGGACGGCGCTGACGAAACCAACGACCGCCTGGAACTGATCAAAGGCGGCGGCGCCGCGCTGACCCGGGAGAAAATCGTGGCCGCGGTTGCCAAAACCTTCATCTGCATTGCCGATGACTCCAAGATGGTCGGTATATTGGGCAAATTCCCGCTTCCGGTGGAAGTCATTCCCATGGCCCGGAGCCATGTTGGCCGGGAAATCGTGAAACTGGGCGGTGACCCGGTCTATCGGGAAGGGGTAGTGACCGACAACGGCAACATTATCATCGACGTGCACAACATGGACATTTCCCAACCGATCCGGGTCGAAGAAAAGCTTAACAACATCGTCGGCGTGGTCACCAATGGTCTGTTCGCCCGCCGCCGCGCTGATCTCCTGCTGCTGGGAACCAAAGACGGCGTGAAAAGCATCTCCAGCGAAGGCGCCTGACCGGCTTCTGTCGCTCCTCGATGTCGAAGCTGGCCTTTCGGGCCAGCTTTTTTATTGCCTGGATGGGCGAACAACCAAGCGCTTGCTTGGTAATCATATTTAGGCGACACTGCTTCCCATTGATTCCGATCAGGGGAGCCAGACCGTGTCCGAATACTTCAACGAAACCCATCAGCAGGTCCGCGCGACCGCCCGCAAGTTCATCGAAACCCACGTATTGCCGCACATCGACGACTGGGAAGAAGCCGGTGAATTTCCCCGGGATCTCTACAAAAAAGCCGGGGATGCCGGGCTGTTGGGCATTGGCTTTCCGGAAGCATTGGGGGGCATCGGAGAAGGCGACATTTTCCTGAAAGTAGCCGTTTCTGAAGAGCTTATGCGATCCACATCAGGCGGCCTTGTCGCTGGTCTAGGGTCTCTGGATATCGGGCTGCCGCCAGTCGCCAGATGGGCAAAAAAGGACATCCGCGAACAGATCGTGCCGCCGGTACTGCGGGGTGAAAAAATTGCCGCCCTGGCAGTGACCGAACCCGGCGGAGGTTCCGATGTCGCCAACCTCAAAACCCGGGCCGTCCGCGACGGCGACCATTACATTGTAAATGGCAGCAAAACCTTCATCACCAGCGGCATGCGCGCCGACCACTATACCGTGGCCGTGCGTACCGGCGGCGAGGGCCATGGTGGAATCAGCCTGTTGGTGATCGACAGGGACATGCCCGGATTCTCCACCGGCAAGAAACTGCGAAAAATGGGCTGGTGGGCCAGCGATACCGCCGAGCTGTTTTTCGAGGACTGCCGCGTGCCGGCCGACCGCCTGATCGGCGCCGAAAACGCCGGTTTCATCGCCATCATGAGCAACTTCCTGTTTGAGCGCCTGAGCCTGGCTATCATGGCGTACATGACCGCCCAACTGGCCTACGAAGCGGCGCTGGAATACACCCAACAACGCAAGGCTTTCGGCCGCAATATCACGGGCTTCCAGGTGACCCGCCACAAGCTTGTGGATATGGCGACCCAGATCGACGTGGCCCGGGAATACACCTACCGATGCGCCGCCCTGATGCAGGCGGGCAAGAACCCCATCAAGGAAGTGGCGATGGCCAAGAATTTCTCGGTGGATGTCTGCGAAAAGGTCACCCGGGAAGCGGTGCAGCTGTTCGGTGGCATGGGGTACATGCGGGAAACCGTCGTCGAGCGCCTCTATCGTGACGCCAAAATCCTTTCCATCGGCGGCGGCACCACCGAGATCATGAAGGAGCTCATTGCCAAGCAGATCAAGCTCTAACCCGTTGGCTTCGATCGTGCTCTCCGGCCCTGACCCAGCCTGCCAGATTGGGGGCGGCGTCCTGTCGGTAGCCTTTCCAAAACACGCTACGAGCACATCCCTGTGCGCTTGTTTCGGGCCATCCTTGGCCCTCTACAGTTTTGGAAAGGCCACCGACAGGCCCCCGTTCAAGCAATGTGCAATCCGCCTTTTGTTGGCCTCTCTCATCAGGGTCCGCTTTTGAGGGTTGCTCAATGGCTCGGGCGGCTATCTGGAAGGGCCTTCCGAAAACGTGGAGCGCCAAGGATGGCGCGACCGAGCCCTACATGGACGTATTCACGGGCGTTTTTCGGAAGGCCCTTCCAGATAGCTGCTTGCACCAGAATGAAAGACCTACCAAGACCGGCAACCAAGCCAATAACCAACGACCAAGGTTTAGTTTCGAACTGCAGGATACTCCCGTATAATTGCGCCCACTTTTTAACCGCAGTTAAACGTACCTTTAACGTACCAGGAAGGATCGCACATGCAATTCGACAACATCCCCGCAGGCAAGAACCCGCCTGAAGACATCTACGTTGCTATCGAAATCCCGGCCAACAGCTCCCCGGTGAAGTACGAACTGGACAAAGACATGGGCGCCCTGCTGGTAGACCGCTTCATGGCGACCCCCATGTTCTACCCGGCCAACTACGGTTTCATCCCGCACACCCTGGCCGACGACGGTGACCCCCTGGACGTTCTGGTTGTGACCCCCTACCCGATCCAGGCCGGTTCCGTGATTCGCTGCCGCCCGGTGGGTGTGCTGAACATGGAAGACGAAGCCGGTGGCGACGCCAAGCTGGTTGCAGTTCCCCATGACAAGCTGACCACCACCTACCATGACGTGAAGGAAATTGACGATCTGCCCGAGCTGCTGCGCGACCAGATCAAGCATTTCTTCGAGAACTACAAGACGCTCGAGCCCGGCAAGTGGGTGAAAGTGCAAGGCTGGGACAACGCCGACGCCGCCAAAAAAGCCATCGTGGATTCCGTGAACGCCTACAAAGGCTGAGCCGGGCTCTTCGTTGCTTGATGGCATAAAAAAACCGGGCGCTAAGCCCGGTTTTTTTGTTTCTGGATCAAGCTCTCCTGTCATCAACCCCGGGACAGCAGGTCCCGCATGTCACTGATCGCCGAGTTGGCCCGGGAAAGGTAGGCGGCCATGGTCAGCGAGTGGTTGGCCAGTACGCCAAAGCCGCTGCCATTGAGAATCACCGGGCTCCACATTTCGCCCTGGGCACCCTCAAGCTCGATGATCACCTGCCGCACGCTCGCCATGGCATTCTTGTCCTGCAGCACTTTCCGGAAATCCACTTCAATTGCCCGGAAGATGTGCAGAAGCGCCCAGGAGCTGCCGCGGGCTTCATAGAAAACGTCATCAATTTTGGTCCAGGGTGTCTTCACATCTTCTCCGGTCGCTTCCTCAGCAAGAGGATCACCGGAGTTCATTGTGATCACCGAGTCTGATACAGATGCCTTGCCAACACTTTCACCAAGCGTACGCGACAGACTCCCCAGGCGAGTCTCCAGGTCCGCCAGCCAGTTGCTCAGGTTATCCGCTCTAGCGAAAAACTGGGCGTCGGCCTGTTCCGGGCTCGACAGCCGGTCAAGGTAACGTTTCAGAGCGGTGATACCCCGACGGTATTCAGCCTCGGTAGACGGGATCGCCCAGCTCTCGCTGTCGAAATGGAACTGCGGCTCGGCGATCGTCAGATCCCGATCTTCCGCAGACTGGCTCTGCGAGCGGCTGATGTCCTTGCGCATGGCGCGCGACAGGTCCCGCAGCTGAACCAGAACGCCGTATTCCCAGTTCGGCATGTTATCCAGCCACAGTCCTGGCGGGAAAATGTCGTTGGAAATATAGCCACCAGGCTTATCCAGCAGGGTTTCTCCGATACGAATCATAGTGACTGTGGTGGCAAAGCCGGTAATAGGTTCCCTTTCCATCGTGTTGGCCACAGACCTCGTGTGCTCGCGCACCGAGAAGGTTTCGGGCTCGCTGCTCCAGATCATGCCCAGCACCAGCGCCACCAGCAGGTAGATTACAACCAACGCCAGAATCAGTTTGCCAATTACGCCGCTGCCACCGGCATAATCCTGAACATCGTCTTTCTTGTCCTTGAAGTACTGTCTGATTTTGCCTGGCATATGACTTTTAATCCCCTGTCTGTTGATTGTCAGCGGCAAACGGCCTGCCCAGATGGTAACCCATGGCCCCGTCGATACCCAGTTTACAGAGTACCGAGTATTCCGCGGCAGTTTCCACTCCTGTGGCGAACACTTTCACGCCACGACTGTGAGCGATGGCCACCACAGACTCAAGGTAGAAGCGGTTATCTTCATGGGTGTCGATATTGTGGATGAAGCTGTTGTCGATACGCAGGGCCTGAAACCTCAGATTTCTCAGGTAACTGAACGGTACGCCTCCCACTCCGAAGCGGTCGACCAGTACCGGAACACCGAGTCGCCCCAACGCCCTGACCAGTAGGCCCACCGCGGTCCGGTGGTGGTGAATGGCCTGCTCTGAAATACCGATCCAGAGATTCCGTGCCGGCGAACCGGCCTGCCGCAGCTGGTCCAGCAAATCCGTGCGAAATGCCTCGCTGGCCACGGAGGCATTGCCAAGCGAGACCGCCAGCGGCTGATCCGGGCTCTGTTTCAGGCGGTTAAGCACCCGCTGGACCAGCAGACGATCAAGGTCCGAGATCAGCCCGAAACGCTCAGCCATCGGTACAAAGGTGCCTGCCTTCAAGGCCCCTTCGGCGGAATCGATCCGGGAAAACACCTGATGATAGACCGGCATGAGGCGGCCCTCGTTCACCATGGGCTGGAGCCACAGCGACAGGGCCTGTCGGCGGATTGCCTCGCTGATAATCACCCGCCAGGTTTCGAGGTTGTGATGACCATCCTTTTCAGGATCAGCCAGATGGCAGCCAGTCTCGGCCCTGCTCTGGGCAGCGCGCAAAGCTTCATCCGCCGCCGCCATCAGGTCGCGGGCACCACGGCCTTCCAGCGTTCTTGCCAGACCGGCATGAACGGCGGTATCCATCGGCGAGGCAAGATCTGCATATACCCCATCAAGGTCCGTGACCAGCTGACGGCACCAGACACCGGCATCAGCCGGCATCGCACCGGGCAGAAAGATGGCAAACTCGGCTCCTGTTCGGCGCCCGGCAAAGGACCCGGCATGCTGCATGACGAATTCGCCAATCCAGGTTGCTACCCGTAGCAGCAACCGGTCGGCCTCGCTCCGGCCATAGGCCTGGTTATATCCCGAAAAGTCGGCCAGTTGAATCAGCATGAGAATTCCGGGTGCCGCCTTTTCCTCGGACTCCACCTCCACTTTCAGGCGCTGGTCAAAGGCACTCCGGCTGGCCAGCCCGGTTACAGAATCCTCGTTGTTCACGCGACGCAGGTGCTGAATGAGTTTCGCCTGGCCTTCGAAGAGCTGGCCCAGGTCATCCGCCATCCGGTTCATGGCGCCCGTCACCTGATTGATCTCGCGGGTCGACTTGATAGAGACCCGCTTCCTGAAATCCCGCTGGCCGAGGGCCTTTGCCTGATCCTCGAGAGCATGAAGCGGGCGCAGGGTACGACGAAGCAGAAGGAAAACCGCAAACAGTCCAATGCCCCCGATAACGGCAGTACTGGCAGTCAACCCAATGGTGATTCGCCAGAGATCCTCGTAGGCTCGGCCGGGATGACTGATCACCTGCACTGTGCCGAGGCGGCTCCAGCCACGGACAACTTCTGCCTCGGCAACCGGCAGCGGAAGATCCGCGAGGTCACGGAACCAGGCGGGGACAGCCACTTTATTGAGCGTCATGGCCCGACCGGCAACCTGCTCGCCCTGATGATTCAGGTAGCTGACCGACAGATAGCGGCCACTATCAAACACCGCATCAATCAGGGAGGCGGAGGCAACCGGATCGCGGCCGTCGATGGCATTGGACAGGGACAACCCGATCGCGGTCGCCCCGTCACGGGCATGACCTGCCAGCTGATCCGAGACATAGTCCCGAAAATAACCGTAGCTGGTGATAAACACCGCAACCAGCAGGGTAACCAGCAGACTTCCGGTCAACACCAGAAGCAGGGTTCGCAATGTGACCGCACCCTGTTGCGTCTGCTTCAGGGGGATATGCTTCCGTGCCATGGGGAGCTTCTCCGGATTGGCTGTGAGCCAGCCGTCCAGGTGATTGTGACCTGCACCGCAGAGTTGACAAACATTTACATAGCGCAACCTACGCCGACAACATTAAACACTATAGACTCTGCAAAAGGACTAAGGTTGAAAAATCGTCCACACCGGGAAAGGACGACCAATAACGAAAAAGAGACAGGCCCGAGCAACATGAACGACGAAAGCCAGAAAGAAAAACTCAGGCAGCATTTCGCACGCCGTGTGACAACCCAGGCCCGGGTTGTTCTGGATACCTGGCAGAAAATTCACGAAGACCGGGACAAGGCCGCCGCCCACCGCAACGAGTTCGCGGCGGCTGCGGACAAACTGGTGCGCTATGCCCAGCGGTTTGAAATGGACAGCCACGCCCGGGCCGGTCAAACCACGCTGGCGCTGATCAACCAGTGGGAACCGGGATCTGCCCTGAACGAGAGCCTGGAGCGACAGCTGCAGGATGCCATCGAGAACCTGTCCCAGAGTACCCTGCGCAGGACCGACCTCAACAGCTCCGAAGCGCCCCACCAATTTCGTCGAACCCCGGTTTACATTGCCCTGGCCAACCAGGAGATGGCAGCCCGCCTGATCCGGCAGCTGGAATTCTTCGGCTTCCGGGCCTCGGCCTTTGCCAATGCCGATGAACTGACCGAAGCCTGCGCACTGCACAAGCCGGAAACCATCCTGGTAGACGTCAATTTCGGCGACTCGCCCAATGCCGGCATTACCACCATCGAACGCCTACAGGAACGACACGATACGCCCATTCCGATTATTTTCATGAGTGACGAGGACGGCTCCATCGAGACCCGCCTGCAAGCTTCCCGCTGCGGCGGGGAAGAGTTCTTCTACCCTGCCGTCGATCCGGGGCAGCTGATCGAAAAGATCGAGACCTACACTCACGGCAACACAGTGGAGCCCTATAAGGTTCTGGTTCTGGATGATTCCCGGGCCCAGGCTAAATATATGGAAACGGTGTTGAAGAAAGCGGGCATGACCGCCCACATCATCACCGACCCGATGCAGATCATCCACGCCCTGGAGGAGTTCTCGCCGGAGATCATCATCCTCGACATGTATATGCCGGGCTGTACGGGCATGGAAATCGCCCGGGTTATCCGCCAGCAGGACCGTTTTCACAGCGTGCCCATCATTTACCTCTCGGCAGAGGAAGACGTGACGAAACAGCTCCATGCCATGAGCCTGGGCGGCGACGACTTCCTGACCAAACCGATCGACCCGAAACACCTGATTGCCACGATCCACAACCGCGGGCGGCGTGCCCGCTCGTTGCTGGCCCTGATGATCCGTGACAGCCTGACAGGCCTGTTCAACCACACCCACACCCTTCACCTGCTGGATCAGGAGATTGTGCGGGCGCGCCAGAAAGAACAGCCGCTGTGCTTTGCGATGATCGACATCGACTATTTCAAGAAAGTGAACGATACCTTTGGCCACCCGATCGGCGACCGGGTGCTGCGCAGTCTGTCGATGTTCCTCAAACAACGCCTGCGGAAAACCGACCACATCGGCCGCTACGGTGGTGAAGAATTTGCCATCATCCTGCCCAACACTCGCCCGAGCGATGCCCGGAACGTTCTCAATGAAATCCGGGAACGGTTCTCCGAGTTGCAGCAACCCGCCGGCGACCGGGAATTCAATGTCACCTTCAGTTGTGGCATTGCGGCCTGGGACGACAACACCTCCCAGGCACTGTGCGAGCGGGCCGACCGAGCGCTCTACAGCTCCAAGGAGCTTGGCCGCAACTGCGTGACCCTGGCTGATTCCTGAATCCGGGCCGTGCCGCCCCCCTTCTCTCCAGACTCTTCAGACAATTTTCGGTCGGGCATGGCTCAGTCACTGCCCGGCTGCTACCTTTTATGAAACCAACGTCGTATGGAAGTTCGTTCCGCCGTTCACGACAATGATTGTCATCAGCGGAAAGATCCCGTTTCGATTCATTTGCCGTCTTTTTACGACCAATGGACAACAGGGACGATTGTCAAAAAGTGTTGATCTGAACAAAACAAGCACGCACCATTGGGGGAACATGCCGTTAAATTCGGCGATCCTGTAAAAAGACATCAAGGCAGACAGAACCATGTCGACAATTCTCGTGCTCCATGGACCCAACCTCAACATGCTCGGTACCCGCGAGCCGGAGGTCTATGGTTTCGAGACACTGGCGGACATCGACGACCGGTTGCGTTCACTGGCGGCAGAGCAGGGTCATCATCTGCTGCACCTGCAATCAAACGCAGAATACGAACTGATTGAGCGGGTTCACGAGGCCCGGGCGGAAGGCGTGGATTTCATCATCTTCAATCCGGCCGCCTTCACCCACACCAGCGTTGCCCTGCGCGATGCTGTGCTGGCTTCGGGGATTCCCTTTATTGAAGTGCATCTTTCCAACGTGCATGCCCGGGAACCGTTCCGGCATCACTCCTATTTCTCGGATATCGCCGTAGGCGTTATCTGTGGGCTGGGCAGTCAGGGGTACGATCTCGCACTCCAGGCGGCCCTGAAACGCATTCACCGATAGACCTGACAAAACGGGACTGGACTGACTATGGATATTCGTAAAATCAAGAAACTGATCGAGCTGCTCGAGGAATCTGACGTCGAGGAGCTGGAGATTCACGAAGCCGACGATTCGGTGCGCATCTCCCGCCGGCGTGAACCGGCTGCCGGCACCCAGTACGTGAGCCATTATCCGGCCCCGGCGCCCCAGGCCGCTGCGCCTGCCGCCCCAGCTCCGGCTGCGGAAGAATCCTCCGCACCTGCCGCCCCGACCGGCCATACCCTGAAATCCCCGATGGTAGGCACGTTCTATCGCTCCCCATCGCCCACTGCCAAGGCGTTCGTGGAAGTCGGCCAGACCGTCAATGTCGGTGATGTAGTCTGCATCGTGGAAGCCATGAAGATGATGAACCAGATCGAGGCGGACAAAAGCGGAACCGTCACGGAGATCCTGGTCGAGAACGGCCAGCCGGTTGAGTTTGACCAGCCCCTGGTCGCCATTTCCTGAACGGGGTAATAGTTACTCATGGCCATGTTAGAAAAAGTTCTGATCGCAAACCGGGGTGAAATTGCCCTCCGGATTCTGCGCGCCTGCAAGGAGCTGGGCATCAAGACCGTGGCAGTGCATTCCCAGGTCGATCGCGACCTGATGCACGTACGTCTTGCCGACGAGTCTGTCTGTATTGGCCCTAATAGCGCGACCGACAGCTACCTGAACATCCCCACCATCATCAGCGCCGCCGAGGTAACCGATTCCGTGGGCATTCACCCCGGCTACGGCTTCCTTGCCGAGAACGCCGATTTTGCCGAACAGGTGGAAAAAAGCGGGTTCCGCTTCATCGGCCCCAAGGCCGAAACCATCCGGCTGATGGGAAACAAGGTGTCCGCTATCAACGCCATGATCAAGGCCGGAGTTCCGACCGTGCCGGGCTCCGATGGCCCTCTTGACGATGATGAGGAGCGGACCCTGAGGATTGCCCGGGAGATCGGCTACCCCGTCATGATCAAGGCGGCTTCCGGTGGCGGCGGTCGCGGGATGCAGGTGGTCCATTCTGAAGCCGCTCTGCTCAAAGGTGTCCAGATCACCCAGAGTGAAGCCAAGAATGCCTTCGGCGACCCGACCGTGTACCTGGAAAAATTTCTGGAAACCCCGCGACACGTCGAAGTCCAGGTTCTTGCTGACATGCACGGCAACTGCATTCATCTGGGCGACCGCGACTGCTCCATGCAGCGCCGGAACCAGAAAGTCATAGAGGAAGCTCCGGCTCCGAACATCAATCCGGAATCCCGGGAGCGCACCCTGAAAGCCTGTACCGATGCCTGCAAGGAAATCGGTTATGTGGGCGCCGGTACTTTCGAGTTCCTGTATCAGGACGGCGAGTTCTATTTCATCGAAATGAACACCCGGGTCCAGGTGGAGCACCCGGTATCGGAAATGGTTACCGGTGTGGATATTGTCCGCGAACAGCTCCGCATCGCCAGCGGCCTGCCACTGCAGTACACCCAGGATGATATACGCATTTCAGGCCACGCCATGGAATGCCGGATCAACGCGGAAGACCCGAAAACCTTCGTTCCCAGCCCGGGCAAGGTTTCCCATTACCACGCGCCCGGCGGCAACGGCGTCCGCGTCGATTCCCACCTGTACAGTGGTTACACGGTTCCACCCTTCTACGATTCCCTGGTGGCCAAGCTGATCACCTGGGGCGATGACCGTGAGATCGCACGACGGCGCATGAAGAACGCCCTGGACGAACTGGTGGTCGAGGGCATCAAGACCAATCAACCGCTGCATCGGAAACTGGTACGCGATGGTGGCTTTAAACAGGTAGACTTCACCATCCACTACCTTGAGAAACTGATGCGGGATTAATCATGCCCTGGATACAACTCCAGATCCCGGCTGATCCGGATAACGCGGATCAGCTGGAGGATCTGCTCATGGAGATGGGCTCTGACGCCGTCTCCATGGAAGATGCCGCCGACCAGCCCCTCTATGAGCCGGATCCCGGCACCACCCCTTTATGGAGCCAGACAACGGTGACCGGGCTGTTCGATTCCGGCCGGGATATCGAGCAGCTCTGCGCCGATATCCGGGATGCCTGGCACCAGCAAACCCAGCAGGCCCTTCCGGAAATCGACGTCACTCTGGTTGAGGACAAGGATTGGGAACGGGCCTGGATGGACGACTTCCAGCCCCTGAAATTTGGCGAGAGGCTCTGGATCGTCCCGAGTTGGCATGACGCACCTGACCCGGATGCGGCGAATCTGATGCTGGACCCCGGTCTGGCCTTCGGTACCGGCACCCATCCAACGACGGCCCTCTGCCTGGAATGGCTTGATGGCCAGGATCCCCATGGCAAGCAGGTGATCGATTACGGCTGTGGCTCCGGCATTCTCGGCCTTGCTGCCCTGCTCCTTGGCGCAGACCATGTGATTGGTGTCGATACCGATCCGCAGGCCCTCGAAGCCAGCCGGGAAAACGCCCGCCGCAACGGTGTCGAAGACAGCAAGCTGGACCTGTTCCTGCCAGACAACGAACCCGAGACCAAAGCCGACATCATGCTTGCCAACATCCTGGCCCAGCCCCTGATCGGCCTTGCTCCCCATCTTGCATCGCGGACCAGGCCCGGCGGCGATCTGGTGCTGTCCGGCATCCTGTCTAACCAGGCCCGGGAAGTAATGGCCGCCTATGAGCCATGGTTCGTCATGGACGAGCCCGAGCAGCGGGAAGAGTGGATACGCCTCACAGGACGGCGCCACGACAGATGACGAAACCGGTCTTAACGACTAAACTCCGAAACTCGTAGCCTAGTCGCTTTCAGGAAGAAGCATGACCCAGAGCAGCCTGCAGACACAGTGCCCGAATTGCCAGACCCGCTTCCGGGTAACCGAAGAACAGCTTGGCATTGCCAAGGGCAAAGTGCGCTGCGGGAACTGCATGAAGGTGTTCAATGCCATTGAGCACCAGGTTATCCCGGGCGGTGGCGAGAAACCACGAATCCCGGCTGCCCCGGCGCAACCCGCAGACGCATCATCGTCTGCCGGTTCTACCTCCGGCTCTGGTGTCAGCGAGGAGGATTTTGTCTTCGCCGATAACCCGGAAGAGGATGCGGCGGAAGGTCGTTACGCCGGCACCAAGCTGACCTTCTCCGATGACGAGTTAAGCGACAGTTTCCGCAGCTTTGATGAGCGCGACGAAGCAGACTACAAGGACGCTGACACCGACAGTCCCGATGAGCAAGTCGATGAAAGCTGGGCCGAAGCCATTCTTCAGGATGACGAGCCAGCATCCCGAAAACCTTCTGCCCCCCAGCGCCCCGAGCCTGCCCCCGAACCGGAGCCTGAAGAAACCTCTCCCGAACCGGAGCCCAGGCCAGAGCCTCGCCCTGAGCTGAGCCTGGAGGAAGAACCGGTGTTTGAGCAGACCGGAACACCCTCTTCCGCGGCGACCGGGCCGGCCAAAGATTCCGATCCGTTCGATGACTTTGTGGACGAATCCGGTTTCGATTTTGATGAGCCGGACCGACCGGCCGACGCGTTCCATGCCGACCCGCCCTTCCGGGATCTACGCCGGGAGCCGGTTGCTGTCGATTCCGGTGGAAGTGGCGTCCGCACGATCGTGTGGAGCGTGATTGTACTGGGCCTGATCGGTGTTCTGATCGCCCAGGTAACCTGGTTCCAGTTCGATCGACTGTCGGCCATCCCCGAGCTGCGCCCCTTCTATGAGAAAGGCTGTGAACTGGCCGGCTGCGAACTCAAACCGCTGATCAATGTGGAAGCCATCCAGAGCCGGAAACTGGTGGTGCGGACCGATCCGGATAATCGCTCGCAACTGGTGGTCGATGCCGTGATCATCAACCGGGCCGACTTCGAGCAACCCTTTCCCGCCATTGCCCTCACCTTTTCCAACCTGAATGGCGATGTGGTGGCACAGAGTCTGTTCACGCCTGAGGAGTACCTGGCAGGCGAAGGTCGGGAGCTAGACGCCATGCCCACGGATACCCCCGTTCGCATTGCCATCAACATTCGGGATCCGGGCCGTGACGCGGTGAATTACAACATCCTTTTCCGCCCCCACGCACCCTGATGTCGTAAGCAAGTATTCACTAGACAGCCATTCCCGACGGCCATCGTACAGAACAAAAGTCAACCAGAAAGGGCGAAAAATAATCAGTTTTTTCACCGCCCAGCCCCTTCAATCATGGTCCACCCGGCGGTATCATTACCGCCCTTCGGATGCTGGATCGGTTACTTATTGAACAACCGCTCAGCCCGACCTTTGCTTAACCCGCTGTGACACGGACTCAGATCATGCTGCCAACGGCAAAAATCGGGCCGTACACCTTGCCCAACCCCTTGATTGTTGCGCCCATGGCTGGCGTAACAGACCGCCCCTTCCGTCTTTTGTGCCGGAGGTTGGGCGCAGGACTGGCGGTGTCGGAGATGGTCATAGCGGACAGCAAACTCTGGCATACGCGCAAATCACAGACCCGCCTGAACCATGAAGGCGAGCCTGAGCCCCGCTCGGTGCAGATTGCCGGCGGCGATCCGCAAATGCTGGCCGATGCCGCCCGTCAGAATGCGGAATTCGGCGCCCAGATCATCGACATTAATATGGGCTGCCCGGCCAAGAAGGTCTGTAACAAGGCCGCCGGTTCCGCCCTGATGAAAGATGAAGCCCTGGTTCGCGACATTCTGGAGTCGGTGGTTCAGGCGGTTGATGTCCCAGTCACCCTCAAGATGCGAACCGGATGGGACCGGGACAACCGCAACGCACTGGTTATTGCCCGAATGGCGGAGGATGCCGGCATTCAGGCAGTGGCCATTCACGGTCGGACCCGTGCGGACAAATACGAGGGCAATGCCGAGTACGACACCATCGCCGATGTGAAATCCCGCATCAGCATTCCGGTGTTTGCCAACGGGGATGTTACATCGCCTGAAAAAGCCCGGGACGTCCTTCGCCATACCGGCGCCGACGGCCTGCTGATTGGCCGCGCTGCCCAGGGCAGCCCCTGGATTTTCCGGGAAATCCGGCATTTCCTGGAAACCGGTAGCCACATGGCCGCACCGGAGCTTGATGAGGTCGAGGAAATTCTGACCGAGCATCTCCAGGCGTTGCATGCTTTCTATGGTGAGACCATGGGCGTGCGTATTGCCAGAAAACACGTGGGCTGGTACCTGCAGTCCCATGATCCGGGTAAACAGTTCCGCAAACGCTTCAACGCGATCGACGATGCGCTGGAGCAGAGAGACACGATTCAACGGTATTTTGCAGGCTTACGAAATGGAGAGGTATTCGCAGCATGAGCGCTGAGACTTTGGCAAACGACAACCTGAGCACCCCGGCCAACGATGATATCCATCAGTTGCAGACGGTGAACAGCAGCGGCAACACCGTCACCCTGCGCGACAGCGTTGAGGTCGCCCTGAAAAACTACTTCGCCCAACTGGACGGCGCTCCGGTGACCGAGGTCTACCAACTGGTGCTTTCCGAAGTGGAAGCTCCGCTGCTTGAACAGGTGATGAAATACACCCGCAACAACCAGACCAAGGCCTCCACCATGCTGGGCCTGAACCGCGGGACCCTGCGCAAGAAGCTGAAACAGTACGGTCTGCTATAATCCAGACACCCTGATTTGAAGAGGGCCTCCCGGACATCATTCGCGAGGCCCTTATTCGTTCATCTCCAGCGAAGAAAGTGACCCATGGCAAACCAGGCTAACACCTCCGTCCGTCGCGCCCTGATCAGCGTGAGTGATAAAACCGGCATCGTCGCATTCGGCCGTGCCCTGACCGAACGCGGCGTTGAGCTGCTCTCCACCGGTGGCACCTACCGTCTCCTGAAAGAAAACAGCATCCCGGTAACCGAAGTCTCCGACTACACCGGCTTTCCCGAGATGATGGATGGCCGGGTAAAAACCCTGCACCCGAAGATCCATGGCGGGATTCTCGGGCGCCGGGGCACTGACGATGCGGTGATGTCCGAGCATGGCATTAGCCCTATCGATATGGTTGTGGTCAATCTCTACCCCTTCGAGGAGACCGTTGCAAAGCCGGACTGTGATCTGGCGACCGCCATCGAGAACATTGATATCGGTGGTCCGACCATGGTTCGCGCTGCTGCCAAGAACCACAACGACGTCGCCATCGTGGTCAACGCCAGTGATTACAGCCGGGTCCTTAAAGAACTGGAGGCCAATGATGGCCAACTGAGCTACAGCACCCGGTTCGATCTGGCCGTAAAAGCGTTTGAGCACACCGCTGGCTACGATGGCGCCATCGCCAACTATCTGGGCGGCCGCACGCCGGATAACGACAACGCTGATTTCCCACGCACCTTCAACGCCCAGTACGTGAAGGTCCAGGACATGCGTTATGGCGAAAACCCGCATCAGCGCGCCGCATTCTACGCCGAGCGCAACCCCAAGGAAGCCTGCGTGGCCACGGCCAAACAGCTTCAGGGCAAGGAGCTCAGCTACAACAACGTGGCCGATACCGATGCCGCCCTGGAATGCGTGAAGCCTTTCGCGGATCCGGCCTGCGTGATCGTCAAACATGCCAATCCCTGTGGTGTGGCGATCGGCGCCGATATCCGTCAGGCCTACGACCTGGCGTTCGCCACCGACCCCACCTCGGCGTTTGGTGGCATCATCGCCTTCAACCGTGAGCTGGATGCGGAAACTGCCAAAGCCATCATTGATCGCCAGTTTGTGGAAGTGATCATCGCGCCGACCGTTGCTCCGGAAGCAGTGGAACTGGTAGCCGCCAAGAAGAACGTGCGTCTGCTTGCGTGCGGCGAGTTTGACGGCGACCGTGCCCGCTCCATGGATTACAAGCGCGTGACCGGTGGTCTGCTCGTTCAGGACCGCGACCTGGGCATGGTGGCCATGGAGGACGTCAAGGTGGTCACTGAGCGCCAGCCCTCCGAGCAGGAGCTCAACGATCTGTTGTTTGCCTGGGAAGTGGCCAAGTACGTCAAATCCAACGCCATTGTCTATGCCAAAGCCGGTCGCACCATCGGCGTCGGCGCTGGCCAGATG
The DNA here is from genome assembly GCF_040148675.1 of Marinobacter sp. NFXS11. Taxonomy (NCBI): domain Bacteria; kingdom Pseudomonadati; phylum Pseudomonadota; class Gammaproteobacteria; order Pseudomonadales; family Marinobacteraceae; genus Marinobacter; species Marinobacter sp. NFXS11. The sequence continues at coordinate 169,831 of NZ_JAGDDV010000002.1, forward strand.
AGCCGTGTCTACAGCGCGAAGATTGCCGGCATCAAGGCTGCTGATGAAGGTCTGGAAGTGAAAGGCTCAGTGATGGCCTCCGACGCCTTCTTCCCGTTCCGAGACGGCATTGATGCTGCGGCAGCTGCGGGCATCACCGCCGTGATCCAGCCCGGTGGCTCCATGCGCGACCAGGAAGTGATCGATGCAGCCAACGAGCACGGCATCGCCATGGTCTTCACCGGCATGCGTCATTTCCGCCATTAAGGGAAGGTTTGGGAGTGTCGGATTACGCCTGCGGCTAATCCGACCTACGAACTGAAGCACGAATACAGTAGGTCGGATTAGCCAACGGCGTAATCCGACAAAACAGGAATACGCTCATGAATATTCTCGTTATTGGCTCCGGCGGCCGCGAACATGCCCTGGCCTGGAAAGCCGCGCAATCCCCCAAGGCAGACCGTGTTTTTGTGGCGCCCGGCAACGCCGGCACGGCACGGGAAACCGGCCTGGAAAATGTCGACATCGACGTGATGGACCTGGACGGCCTCGCCAACTTCGCCGCCACCAACTATGTCGGGCTTACCATCGTCGGCCCGGAAGCGCCGCTGGTCGCAGGCATCGTCGACAAATTTGAGCAGCGTGGCCTGAGGGTTTTCGGCCCGAGTGCCGGCGCTGCCCAGCTTGAGGGCTCCAAGGCTTTCACCAAGGATTTTCTGGCGCGCCACAAAATCCCGACAGCCGGCTACAGCAACTTCACTGATGTGGAAGAAGCCCTGGCCTATGTTCGCCAGCAGGGCGCTCCTATCGTCGTCAAAGCCGATGGCCTGGCTGCCGGCAAAGGCGTGATCGTTGCGATGACCCTGGAAGAAGCCGAAGATGCAATCCGCGACATGCTGGCCGGGAACGCGTTTGGTGATGCCGGTAGCCGTGTCGTCATCGAAGAGTTTCTGGAAGGTGAAGAAGCCAGCTTTATCGTGATGGTGGACGGCGAAAACGTTCTGGCCATGGCCACCTCCCAGGATCACAAACGGGTGGGCGACGGCGACACCGGTCTCAATACCGGTGGCATGGGCGCCTACTCGCCGGCCCCGGTGGTGACCGCGGATGTTCATCAGCGCATCATGGATGAAGTAATCTATCCGACCGTGCGCGGCATGGCGGCCGAGGGCCATCCCTACAAGGGGTTCCTCTACGCCGGCCTGATGATTGACAACAGCGGCACCCCCAAGGTGATCGAGTTCAACTGCCGTTTTGGCGACCCGGAAACCCAGCCGATCATGCTGCGGATGAAGTCGGATCTTGTGGAACTCTGCGACGCGGCCATCGACGGCAAGCTCGACCAGTGCGATTCCGAATGGGATGACCGCGCCTCCGTCGGTATCGTGCTGGCAGCCGGTGGTTACCCGGGCAGCTATAACAAGGGCGACGCCATTTCCGGCCTGCCAGACACCGAGACCGAAGGCGAGAAAGTGTTTCACGCCGGCACCCGTCTCAATGGCGACCAGGTGGTTACCAACGGCGGTCGGGTGCTCTGCGCAACGGCGCTTGGCAACACCGTTACCGAAGCCCAGAAACGGGCCTACGAGCTGGCCTCCAGGATCCAGTGGGATGGCGCGTTCTACCGCAAAGACATCGCTTTCCGTGCCATTGCCCGGGAGCAGTCCTGACGCCTGGCCTGAACCAGTCCTCGAAAACGCAGCCCGGTCATTGACCGGGCTTTTTTATGGAGTAATGTAAGCGCCTCGCAACGGATGCCGATGAGCCGCCCGACAGGAGCCCCAGATGCAACGCTCTCTATCACTGAACCTTGTTTTCATACTGACTGCCTCACTGCTTCTGAGCGCCTGCTCACGCCAGGGCATTTACGAGACAGCCATCGGGCTTGAGCGGTCCTCCGCCGGCCTGGAAGCGGATACCGTGATGGTTGATGACCTCGAGATCGCCTATCTGAGAAATCATCAGGCGGTTGATGGCGACACCATCGTGATGATCCATGGCTTCGGGGCCAACAAGGACAACTGGACCCGCCTGGCCGGGCACCTGACCGACGACTTCAACGTCTACGCGATCGATTTGCCGGGGCATGGCGAGAGTAGCAAGCCGCTGGACATCGGCTACCGCCTGGAAGACCAGGCCGGCTACGTTGCCCGGATTATGGAGACGCTGTCGGTCGAAAACGCCCACATCATGGGCAACTCCATGGGTGGTGCAATTACCGCTCTGTACGCGGCCAGTTACCCGGAAAGAGTCAAGTCAGCGGTACTGTTCGATCCGGCCGGCATTCTGGAATACGAGAGCGAGCTGGTGGATCTGGTGATGGATGGCGACAATCCCCTGATCCCGAAGCAGCCTGGTGATTTTGAACGGCTCATGGATTTTGCGCTGGAGAAAAAGCCTTTCGTGCCCTGGCCGATCATGGGTGTGATGGAGGAGCGCGCCATCGCCAACCGGGACGTCAACGAGGTTATTTTTGCAGCCATTCGTGATGCCGGCTTCGAGTCGGACTTCCGCAATGCCATTACCCGTATCCAGGCCCCGGTTCTGATCATCTGGGGTAAGGAAGACCGGGTGATCAACTACAAGAACGGCGAGGTGTTCGCCGCAGCAATCCCGGATGCCAAGCTGGAACTGATGGAGGGCATCGGCCACGCACCGATGGTGGAGGCTCCGGAAGAATCCGCAGAGCTGTTCCGGGCGTTTATCGGGCAACCTGTCAGGTGAGTCTTAGTTAAAGGAATACGCCAGCATTCCACCTTCAGCGACTACAAGGGCACGGCAAAACAGGGTAGCCTAGCAACCATTGTGCTTTCGACGTCTGAACTGATACCCCATGCCTGAAGCGATCTGGATTACCTTTGCCTTCGGTCTTGGCCTGCTGGTCAAGCTCGTTGGCCTCCCCCCTCTTGTTGGCTATCTGGCTGCCGGCTTTGTGCTAAGTGGCATTGCCGAGGCGACCGGCGTCGTGATTGAGGCGACCGACGTTCTCCAGCACATCGCGCACCTTGGCGTGCTCCTCTTGCTGTTCACCGTGGGGCTCAAGCTGAAGCTCCGATCCATCGTCAGTCCGGAAGTGATTGGCGGCAGCCTGCTGCACTTTGGCATCACCTGCGCGGTATTCACCCCCGGTGTCTACCTGCTGATGGACCTCGATTGGTCGACCGCGCTGATGCTGGCCATCGCCTTGTCATTCTCGAGCACGGTGCTGGCCGCCAAGGTTCTTGAATCCAAACGGGAACTGCGGGCGTTCCATGGCCGGGTCGCAATCGGCATCCTGATCATGCAGGATCTGATCGCCCTGGTTGTCATGAGCCTGGCCGCTGGTAAAACACCCTCCGAATGGGCCCTGATTGTATTCGGACTTCCCCTGCTTCGCCCACTGCTGTTCCGGTTGCTCGATGCCAGCGGCCACGACGAACTGCTGGTGCTCCTGGGACTGCTTCTGGCACTCGTTGTCGGCGGGCTTGGCTTTGAGGCCGTCGGCCTCAGCTCGGAGCTCGGCGCGCTGGTTTTCGGTGCCATGCTGGCAAATCACCCCCGGTCACAGGAACTCTCCAAGTCGCTCTGGAGCGTCAAGGAAGTGTTCCTGGTAGGCTTCTTCCTGCAGATTGGCATTGGCGGTCTGCCCGACGGGGATGCGCTCATTTTCGCGATCATTGCTGGGCTGGTGCTGCCGCTGAAGGGCATCCTGTTCTTCTTCCTGCTGCTGGCCTTCCGTTTACGGGCCCGCAGCGGCTTCCTGAGCGCCCTGGCGCTGACCAACTACAGCGAATTCGGCCTGATTGTGGCAAGCGTTGCCTTGCCGGAGTGGCTGGTGCCTCTGGCGATCTCGGTGTCGCTGTCGTTCCTGGTTTCGGCCCCGATCAACCGGTTTGCGCACGGCCTTTATGAACGCTACTCCCAGGATCTCAGCCGCTTTGAAGGCAGCAAACATCATCCCGATGAACAACCGATTTCCCTCGGGGATACCCGCGTCCTGATAATGGGCATGGGGCGGACAGGGACCGCAGCCTACGACTGGCTCTGCGAGGATCAGCCCAAACTGATGGGGCTGGATTCCGACCCTGCGAAAGCCAGTCAACACCAGAAAGAAGGTCGCAACGTGGTTTTTGCTGATGCCGAGGATGCGTCCTTCTGGAACGGGTTGCACATGCCTGCAGTGCAGTCGGTGATCCTGGCAATGGGTGACATAGAAGGCAAACTGATCGCCGCCCGAATGCTGCGCAAACTGGGTTTCAAGGGTTTTATCGTGGCCCACACCATGTATGAAGATGAGGCGAAACAGATCCGGGAAGCCGGGGCCGATGAAGCCTACCTGACCATGAGTGAAACCGGCGTGGCCCTCGCCAGCCACCTGATCGATAAAAAGCCCGCCAAACCATCCCTGGTTGTCGGCAAACCTAATTAACTGTATCGGCGATTACAGCCGACGTTCAGGGCTTTCGAGCGCGCAGGTTCGAAAACCAGTGTATACGTCGTTCCGGAGCGGGAGATAGGCCTGCCGATAGGTACCCCGGATAAGGCAGGATGACGTTGCACAACTGCCGCCCTTGGTGACTTTGTGATCACCGAACTGAAGGGTGGACATGAAAGGGTACATATCCACTTTGAAACCGTCGTAGGGCAGGAACTGATCGCCGGTCCACTCCCAGACCGTGCCAGTCATCTGCCGGCAGCCGAACGGACTGTCACCCGCAGGAAAGTCGAACACCGGGTTCTGCGCCATGGCGCGCCCGTTGAGATCCGCCAGCTGTTCGGTCGGCGCCGAGTTGCCCCAGGGAAAACGCCGGAAGGGCTCGCCCGGGCGATTGCCCAGAGCCGCCACTTCCCACTCGTATTCCGTTGGCAGCCGACGCCCGGCCCAACGGCACCAGGCCTCCGCCTCCCAGAACGTCACGTGAGTGACCGGTGCATCCGGATTGAGCGGCTGCCAGCGATCGAACACCCGCTCCTGCCACTGCTCATCATGCCAGCGCCAGTAAAGCGGGTGGCGGGGCGCCCGTAAAAGAGGCTCGTCACTGCCGTGAACCAGGGCAACATCGGTTTCGGTCTGGAGCCATTTCCGCCCGCCAAAAGACCAGAGCTCTGGCCGCCGATAGCCACCGTCTTCCACAAACTGCATAAATTCCCGGTTGCTGACCAGACATTTTGAAATTGCGAACGATTCCAGCTTCACGGTAAACCAGGGCTTTTCATTGTCGAAGGCAAAATCGTCACTGGCGTACTGCCCGGACTCACCCGGCATCCCGATCAACCACTCTCCTGCCGGAACATAGGCGTCTCCCTGATGCGAGTCACCTGGCGCCGGTCGGTAAAAATCAGTACCCGGCGGAGCCGGGTAGCCGACGGTCTGACGGCACCAGATCATAGACTCGATGTGCATGTTCTGGTGGTAGATTGCGTAGCGGTAGAGGTAACGGGCCTGGTCGGTTAACGGTTGCTTCTCGATCCGCTCGGCCACGCGATCATAGATGAGATTGAAATAGTCGAGGGTTTTCTGCCGCCCGGGAAACAACTCCCGGTTCCATCGATCCCGGTGTTCGATGTGGAACGAATCCCACAGGTCGTCCATGGCAGGATCATGGCTCGGTGTGCCATCCAGCAGGTTGAAGACGAAGACTTCGTAAAAGAAGGCCGCATGCCCCATTTCCCAGAGCGGTGGATTGACGCCCGGATGGTAGGGAACGTCCAGCGCGGTCTCGGGAAGAGAACACACGAGAGTCTCGGTTCGCTTCCTTGTCCATTCAAGCTGCTCCAGCAATTCCGACTTTGCCAGATCGATTTGCTCAATCACTGTCATCGTGCCAGTCACCCATCAAAACAGATGAGTAACAGCATAACAGAGAGTACAGACACCGGTTAAACGGCGTCACGCCCAGACCGCCAGAATGACCGGCACAGCTACCACGGTCACGAGGAGAGACAGCGGCAGCCCCAGCCGCCAGTAGTCCCCAAAGCGATAACCTCCGGGCTCCATAACCAGAGCATTGGATTGATGCCCTACCGGGGTCAGAAAGGCGCAGGAGGCGCCAACCGCCACCGCCATCAACATGGCATCGGCGGCAATGCCAAGCTGCCCGGAAAGACTCAAGGCAATCGGCGCAACCAGGATGGCCGCTGCCGCGTTGTTCACAACGTTCGACAGCAGCATTGTGCCCGTGAGGACAATGGTAACAACCACCCAGGCATCGCCTCCGGAGCCCAGCATCAGCATCCAGGACGCGATCAATTCTGCCCCACCGGTAGTCTCGAGGGCCTGCCCCACAGGAATCATGGCGGCCAGCAGAACGATAACGGGCCAGTCAATCGCCCGGTAGGCTTCCTGGTTGCTGAGAACCTTGCTGAGAACCATGACCACGGCGCAGGCGACCAGCGCGACGGGGGGCGATAACCAGCCAACCACAATCAATGCTATGGCGGCGATAAAAAGGCCGCCAGCCAGAAGGGAGTTGCGCTCCCTGCCAAACCGGAGACCCCGCTCGGCCAGGGGCAGGCAGCCGAGCCCCTGAAGCGTGACACGCAAGGTTTCCTCCTCGCCCTGGACCAGAAGGATGTCGCCAGCCTGAAACCGAATATCACCCAGACGTCGCTGCAACCGTTGACCCTGACGCGCAATCGCAACGATGTTGAGACCGTTCTGCTCGCGAAGATTGAGCCTGTTGGCGGTTTTTCCGATCAGCCCCGATTCCGGCGTGATGACCGCTTCGATCAAACGCACGTCGCCCTCGGACAGGGACTTATCGCCCGGCTTTCCCGACTCTGTTTCGTCCTGATCGGACGCCTCTGAAGAGGCCTCCTCCACACTCGCCAACTCGAGCCCGGTGCTGTCCAGAAAGTCCTGCAAGGCATCGGTATCCGCTTCCACCAGGAGCAGATCGTCGCCGCGCAGTACGGAGAACGTTGAGGGTGCCAGCGACCGCTTGTCATCCCGGATAAGCGCCAGAACCACCACGTCCTTCTCGGCATCCGCGCGCGTCAGAAGCCCATGAAGGGTTGCCCCGACGTGGGAGGAATCCTCCGGCACCCGAAGCTCGGTAACATAGTCGCCCACACTGAACAGCTTGCCACCGTCGTCGCGCTTACCCCGCCGCGGCGTCAGCCGCCACCCGACCAGCGTGATAAAGCCGATGCCTGCCAACGTAATAGCAAGGCCCACCGGTGCGAAGTCAAACATGCCGAAAGAACCAGCTTCCCGATAACTGGCAATGATGATGTTCGGAGGCGTGCCAATCAGTGTCATGGTTCCCCCGAGCAGGGAACCAAATGCCAGGGGCATCAGCAGCAGCGAGGGCGACCGCCCGGCCTCCCTGGACATCCAGACCGCCACCGGCATCAACAGTGCGAGTGCACCAACGTTGTTGATAAACCCCGAGCAAAGGGCCACCACCGAAGTCAGCATCAGCACCTGCAGCGTGGGCCGGTGCCCGACCTTTCCAAGCAGCCTAGCCAGGCGGTCAACCACACCGCCGTTGACCAGCCCCTGGCTGATCACCAGAACCGCCGCCACCGTGACAACCGCGGGATGGCCAAAGCCGTCGAACAGTTGATCCACAGGCACGATCCCGGCAATCGAGACAGCAAGAAGCGCGATCAGGGCGACCAGATCGAACCGAATCCGGTTCCAGACGAACAGCACCAGAGCGATACCCAGTATCGAAAAAACAATGGCCTGATCCGTGTTCAACACCTTCCCTCCGGTTGGCACCGAGCTTGTTTCTCTTCAGGTTACAGTATCGAACACATCACGAGCGATACACCAAATATCCTCGCCTCAACGAAAAAACCCCGCCGAGGCGGGGTTTTTGTGGCTTCCGGATTACTCCAGAAGAGACAACTGAACTGTTCTATTAACCGAACTGGTTCATGGTGTTGTCTTTACCACCGGCCTTCAGGGCCGCTTCACCAGCGAAGAATTCCTTGTGGTCGTCACCGATGTTGGAACCAGCCATGTCCTGGTGCTTAACGGTGGCGATACCCTGACGGATTTCCTTGCGCTGTACGCCTGCAACGTAGGCCAGCATGCCTTCGTCACCGAAGTAGCCCTTGGCCAGGTTGTCGGTAGACAGGGCCGCAGTGTGGTAGGTCGGCAGGGTGATCAGGTGATGGAAGATACCCGCTTCACGAGCGCCGTCGCGCTGGAAGTTGGCAGTCCACTCGTCAGCCAGCTGACCCAGCTCGGTGTTGTCGTACTCTTCGCTCATCAGCTTGGCGCGGTCGTAGGCAGAAACGTCCTTGCCTTCTTCCTTCCATGCGTCGAATACCTGCTGACGGAAGTTCAGAGTCCAGTTGAAAGACGGGCTGTTGTTGTAAACCAGCTTGGCGTCGGGAACCACTTCCTTGATGCGGTTAACCATGGCTGCAATCTGGCCAACGTGCGGCTTCTCGGTTTCGATCCACAGCAGGTCAGCGCCGTTCTGCAGGCTGGTGATGCAATCCAGAACCACACGGTCTTCGCCAGTACCCGGCTTGAACTGGAACAGGCCAGACGCCAGACGCTTCGGACGAACCAGCTGACCATTCTGCTTGATCACAACGTCGCCGTTGTTGATGTCTTCTGCCTTCTCGATCACTTCACCGTCGATGAAGCTGTTGTACTGGTCGCCCAGATCGCCCGGCTCGTTGGTCACGGCGATTTTCTGAGTCAGGCCAGCGCCCAGGGAGTCAGTACGGGCAACGATAACACCGTCGTCCACACCCAGCTCCAGGAACGCCAGACGAACGGCGTTGATCTTGGACAGGAAGTCGGCGTGGGGAACAGTTACCTTGCCGTCCTGGTGACCACACTGCTTCTCGTCAGAGACCTGGTTCTCGATCTGGATGCAGCAGGCACCGGCTTCAATCATCTGCTTGGCCAGCAGGTAAGTCGCTTCGGCGTTACCGAAACCAGCGTCGATGTCAGCGATGATCGGAACAACGTGAGTTTCGTGGTTGTCGATCTGCTTGATCAGCTCTTCAGCCTTGGCGTTGTCGCCGGCATTCTCGGCTTCTTCCAGGGCACGGAACAGGTGGTTCAGTTCCCAGGCATCCGCCTGACGCAGGAAGGTGTAAAGCTCTTCGATCAGGCCAGATACGGCAGTCTTCTCGTGCATGGACTGGTCAGGCAGCGGACCGAACTCGGAGCGCAGTGCAGCAACCATCCAGCCGGACAGGTACAGGTAACGACGCTTGGTGGTGCCGAAGTGCTTCTTGATGGACAGCATCTTCTGCTGACCGATGAAGCCGTGCCAGCAGCCCAGGGACTGGGTGTACTGGGAAGTGTCCTTGTCGTAGTTCGCCATGTCTTCGCGCATGATCTTGGCGGTGTACTTGGCGATGTCCAGACCAGTCTTGAACTTGTTCTGGGCGCGCATGCGAGCGGCGTGCTTCGGGTTGATGGCGTTCCAGGTCGGGTGCTGCTTCAACAGGGAAGCGATCTGGTCAACGTCTTGTGCGTAGGGCATGGTCTCAATCCTTTCTACGTTGGTTTTCTAAGTCGATGCGGAGAAGCGTACAGCCACTTCCGAAGCCAACAACCTGCTCACTTTTTGAGCGAAGCGCTGACGTTGATGGTTACTTTAGTGGTTTCAAATTTATAATTGAAATTTATATGATCTATTTTCGGCATTTTCCTGGTGAATGGTAAGAGCCCCTTATTCTTGAGTTGGATCAACATCGGAAAAGTGGCTATTGTTACTGTTACCAGTGAGCAAGCATCACCCGACCCCATCAGGCGCAAACAGTGTTCTACCTGCGAGCTTTCAGCCACTCCCTTGTGCATGCCCTGAAGAACCTGTTTCCGATCATCGCCGTCGTTGTCTTCTTCCAGCTTGTTATTCTCCGGCAAATGCCGGACAACACGTTTGCGATGGCAGCGGGTCTGCTGATCGTGGCTGTCGGCGTTGCCTTGTTCCTCCAGGGCCTTGAGCTGAGCATCTTCCCGGTTGGCAAAAGTCTGTCCAATCAGTTTGCCCGCAGGGGCTCTGTGCCGGTTCTGCTCTCGTTCGGCTTCGCAATGGGCTTTTCTGCGGTGGTGGCAGAGCCGGCACTGATTGCCGTGGCCCAGCAGGCGGAGGAAATCAGCGAGGGCAAGATAAAGGCCCTGACACTCAGGATACTGGTGGCCGTTTCCGTTGGCCTCGTCGTTGCCCTGGGCGTGTTCAGAACCATATTTGGTTACCCGCTGCACTGGTTCATGATCATCGGTTACATCGTGGTGGTGATCATTACCTGGTTCGCGCCACCCGAGATTGTTGGTCTTGCCTACGATTCCGGTGGCGTGACCACCAACATTGTCACCGTTCCCCTGATTGCCGCCCTGGGCATTGGTCTCGCGGCTTCCATTCGGGGTCGAAACCCCCTGTTGGACGGCTTCGGACTGGTTGCCCTCGCGGTGATGGTTCCCATGATTACCGTTCAGCTTTACGGGATTTTCGTCTATTCCGGTGTGACAACCGATCCGACCACGGTGCCAACCCTGGTACACAATGGAACCGCCGATCAGACTCCCGTTCTGCTGACGATGCTGCTCGATCTTGCCGGCATGATCCGGGATGTACTCCCCATCATTATCACTATCCTTTTTTTCCAGTACCTGGTGTTGCGCCGGGGGCTGACCAACCCGCGCAAGATCCTGTTCGGGTTTGCGCTGGTGGTGCTGGGTCTCTATGCCTTCGTGGTCGGCCTGAAACTCGGCCTGTTCCCGATCGGCACCAGTATGGCCCGGCAACTGATGGGCATGGAGGGCTTCGTCTTTGTCTATCTCTTCGCCTTCATGATCGGGTTCGCCACCACCATGGCCGAACCCGCGTTGATCGCAATCGGACATCAGGCGGAACAGGCGGCGGCCGGCACCATAAACGGCAACGCCATCAGGATTATTGTGGCGGTCGGAGTCGCCGTTGGAATCACCCTTGGCGTCCACCGGATTATCAGTGGCGATTCCATTCACCATTACATCATTGGCGGCTATATTCTGGTCATTATCCTGACCGCGCTGGCCCCGAGATATATCATCCCGCTGGCGTACGATCTTGGCGGCGTTACCACCTCCGAGGTTACCGTACCTCTGGTAACCGCACTGGGTATTGGTCTGGCCAGCAACATTGAAGGCCGTAACGTGCTGATCGACGGATTCGGCCTGATTGCCTTCGCCTCCATCTTTCCGATCGTGACGGTGATGAGCTACGCCATCATTGTTGAAATGCTTGCCAAGCAGAGGAAAACAGACTCATGAAATTTTCGGTTCTGGTAGCAATTGTTCCAGAGGATCAGGAGCAGGACTGCGTTAATGCCGCGAGAGACCTTGGCGCCGGTGGTATCACGGTGATCCCCGGCCGCGGCATCAGCAACACCGCGAAGAAAACCTTCTTCGGCCTGACCTACGACGGCAGCCAGAGCGTTCTGCTGATGGTGCTGGAGAAGGGCCTCTCGCTCGATATCCTGAAAGTTATCCAGAAAATTCTCATGCCCGACCATAAAGATTCCAGGGGACTGGTGTTCACACTTCCCCTCGAACACCTCGGCGGGATCGACATGTCCCAGGTCGCAAAATTCGAACAACATCTGAAAGATTCACTGTAACCGGAGAACAGCCATGAAACTGGTCAAAGATGTGATGGTGCGGGACGTAATAACCATCTCTCCGTTTGCCAGCATCCGTGAGGCGCTGTCACAGATGAAACAGCACTCTGTAAAATCGCTGGTGGTGGAGAAAACGAGCGAGCACGATGCCTGGGGCCTGATCACCTATACCAACGTGCTGAAAACCGTTATCGCGGAAGACGGCGACATCGACCTTTTGAACGTTTACGACGCCTGCGCCAAGCCTGTCATCAGCGTTGGCGAGAATCTGAACGTCCGACACGCCGCCAGCCTGATGAGCAAATACCGGGTAAAGCGCCTTCTGGTGCTGGCCGACAATGACCTGAAAGGCTTCGTTGTCATGGACGATATCATGGCGGCCCTGCTCGACAGCATCGACTGACCCGCAATCAGGTCAGGCAAAGCACGACCAGCCGGTCACCCGGCTGCAACTCGAGGTAGTCTTTGCGGGGCGGGTTCAGTTGCAGGTGGCGCCCGCTTTCATTGGCACGGTGCCGAAATATCCCGAGCGCCAGCTCACCTTCGGAGGCCACCGTCTTTTCCAGCACCTGAAACGTTGCACTGGCGGGCAAAGGGTAATCCGCCGGATCCCGGAACTGGATCTCGGCACCGCCAACCGTGAACAGTTCATCCAGCACGATGCGGAGCTCCCGCCGCAACGCCACCTGGGCCAAAACATGACTCAGAATCATGGGGCTGATCATCATCTCACTCTGGTGTCCATCCAACAGGTGCCGGTTGTCAGGATCGCTCAGTTCCATAATCAGCTGTGGCCTTCGGGCAGAATCGGCCAGGATGTCCTCAAGCTGGAGATAACCCACCATTGCCCGGGCATCGGCCTCTTCGCCTGAGGCCAGTCGGTCGCTGCTCAGCAGGATCACGGTATCGTAGCCCGCCGGCCCAATCCGGCGCAGCTCCCCCTCCACCATGTAGTCCGCCTCGAGATGTCGACAGGTCAGGCGTTCGGCATTATTAACGTACTGGGCAATGGCCTGTTCCCGCTCGATTTTCGGAACCACGGAAACCAGATCCACTTCAAAATGACGGTGTCCGTAGCTCAGGAATTCCGCGATCAGGCTGGGCACCCGTCGGTTCCAGCCCAACACCAGAACCCGGTGATTCATCTGGGCGGCGGGCCGGTCAACGCGCACCGCTTGTCCTCTCACGAGCTCTGGCAAGGCTGCCTTTTTGGTATTTGGCTCCGTCTCGGAGTAATCCCGGGCCATGATGACCACCCGATCGGCCGATGCAATGGGTGAGTCTGAGGGCGCCAACAACTGGACGTCCCATCCTGAGCTGCCCGGCTTCAAAAGCCCCAGCACAATAACCTCGGGCCGGGCGGCTGCCAGCTCGCCCAGCGTCATGCCTGCCAGCGACTCGCCTCCACGGATATAGATCTCGTTCCCCTCACCGGCGGTGAGCAGTTCGTTGAACACTTCCGACAGGCCAGGATGAAGAATGTTCTGCACCATCAGGCGACTGATGGTGGCATCGCCAGCCACGACCTCCACGGCCCCGGGGTAGGCCCGCTCTATCACCGGGAGCTTGCGGACATCCTGGATCTCGGCCACCACAAACGGCAATGAAGACTGAAAATGCCTTGCCTGGGCGGCAATGGAAAGCAGCGCCTTGACCGTTTCCACATCCGACGTCACCAGGCTGCCAGCCTCATGGGCTGCGCTGGGAACGATGACCGCAGCAGCCTCCAGGCAAGCCACCCGATGCAGGGCATCCGGCTGGATTGCCGACCCTGAACGCAGGATGATCTGGCGGGCTCTGCGCCCGATACCCGGCTCGCTGCGCAGCTCATGCACCTGGGCCGCAGAGGCGTCTTCCGACAACACGACAAGGTTCAGCTTCTGGGCATCGTGTTTTTCCAAAAAACGTTTCATCCGGCCACTGGAGCCCAACAACTCGGATAGCAGCGGCAAAGTCTGACTGGTCCAGCCCAGCACCACCACATGGTTTTTAAGAGTCACCGGTGTGAGACCCCGCTCGAGGTCCGCCATTTTGGCAATCAACCAACGGGTCAGGATGGCCACCAGGGTACCCATGAACACCACATAGCCACTGATGGTCAGCAGGGTGGAGACGAAGCGCTGCCAGGTCCCTACATCGTCCCCAAGGTAGCCGGGATCGGTCAGCCTCAGGAAAGCCCACCAGATGGCCGAGCCGGGCTCTTCGAAGTCCCCGCCCTGAGGAACCACCAAAAGGCCGCCGATCAGCGAGATCAGGCCGATAAACACAGCGACCACAAGAAGCTGAAACCCCGCTCCCTTTACGAGTTGGCGTTCCAGTATGAATTTCACTCGGTCGATCAGCCGGAAAGGCAGCATGGTATTCCTCTTTTTCGGAGTATTCTCACCGCCTAAGGGTAAACCATCCGGAAATTTTAAGAATCAATGTCTTAACTGGAGGGCTGATCAAATTCAGGTGCGGGTTGACTGATCAGGCGTAAGGCGTCTTCCAGTGAAGAAGTATAGCGGCTAACGCCGGGCACCGGCTTGACACCGGCGCGGGCGAGGGTTCTCAACGGCTGGAACTGGAGATCGGCAATGACCATCTGCGTGCCGTCCCGTTCACAGGTGGCGACGAGCTTGTTCAGGGCTGACAGCCCCCCGGCATCGAGAATCGTAACGCCGTCCATGTAGAGAATGAATCCCCGGGCATTCCGGGACAGCACCGCCAGCTCCCCGAAAATCCGGTCGGCTGCAGCAAAAAAGAGTGGGCCATTGATCTTGAACACCTGCCAACCCTCGGGCAGAGGGGAGCCAGCAATTCGCTTGCTGAGGGTAATATCCGTGACCCTGGTCATCTGCGCCATTTCCCGCATGAACAGGACCGCCGCCAGCAAAACCCCGGTGGTGATGGCAATCACCATGTCCAGCAACACCGTGAGCGAAAAGCAGGTGACAAAAACCAGAATGTCGCTGCGTGGAGCCGTTTTCAGCAGGTGCAGCGACTTGGGCGCCTCACTCATATTCCAGGCCACTATAATCAGAAGAGCCGCCATGGCTGGCATGGGCAGATACGCCAGAAGGCTCGCCAGTGAAACCAGCGCCAGCAACACCACCAGAGAATGAACCATTGCGGAGACCGGCGACTCGGCGCCGGCGCGGTAATTGGCGGCCGAGCGAGCAATGGCGGCCGTCGCGGTAATACCGCCGAAAAACGGCGTGATGATGTTGCCAAGGCCCTGCCCCATCAGCTCGCTGTTGGCGCTGTGGCGCTTGCCTGTCATGCCATCAAGCACCACGGCACACAGCAGGGACTCGATGGCACCAAGCATGGCGATGGCAAAGGCTGCCGGCAGCAGATCCCGGACCAGAGACCATGACAGTCCAACAGGTTCGCCCGATGCCCCGGCCCGCTGCCACGGCCAGGCGAATTCCGGCAAGAACGGCGGAATACCCGCCCCCTTGGTGCCGTCCGGCAAGAGATAACTGAATCTTGAACCAATGGTATCGATAGCAGCACCCTGGGCATTCAACCAGAGTGCAAGCAGGCTTCCGATCACCACGGCCGGCAGATGCGGGGGCACCGGGGTTTTCAGGCGTGGCCAGAGCAGCATGCAGGCAAGGGTGACACCGGCCACCAAGGTACTCATACCATCAAATTCCGGCAGCCCACCTGCCAGCATGGCCAGCTTGTCCCAGTAATGCTCGGGCATATCGCTAACCTGAAGGCCCAGAAAATCCCGGATCTGCAGGGTAGCAATCACCACTGCGATCCCCCCGGTAAATCCCAGGGTTACCGATTCTGGAATGTACTCGATAAAACGACCCAGGCGCATCAGGGCCATCAGAATCAGCAAAACGCCCGACATCAGGGTCGCCAAAAGCAGACCACCCAGTCCATAGCTCTGGGCGATGGGGTACAGAATGACAACGAAAGCAGCGGTAGGGCCGGAGATGCTGAACCGGCTGCCACCGGTCAATGCGATCACGAACCCGGCAATAATGGCGGTGTAGAGGCCGTACTGGGGTGCAACACCACTGGCGATCGCCAATGCCATGGCCAGGGGTATGGCAATAATGCCCACCGTCAAACCGGCCATCACATCGCGCAGGAAACGGCGGCCCCGGTAGGGCTCATCAATACACGCTTCCCGGAATGCGTGGGCCATCCGGAGAGAAAAAAGGTGGGCACGATGCGGCATGAGTGACTCGTTAATTGCAACTTTTAACGACTAATTATATGCTCATTATATCTACATTCAATGTTAATATGGTTAACATCATCGAAAGCCACCCGAGGTAAAGAAGAACCCAATGGAAAACCGCACTGCCCGCCTGACGTTACTGATCGATCCCGAGAAAAAGGCCGCCTTTGAAGAACTGTGCAAGCAGGAGGATGTGACGCCATCCCAGAAGGTACGCCAGTTTATTCGGGAATACGTGGAAGAAAGACTGGGATCGGACTGGCGGGAAGAGCGTAAAAAGAAATCCTGACGGGGTTCATTGCGTAAAGACTATGATGAAACCTATCGCGCCAATCCTGCTGTTTGCCACTCTGTCTGTTATGAACGGGTGCACTTCATCGAAAGCCCCCGACACGCTGAATACGGCTCCGCAAACCCAGTACGATGCCCTGCTGGTAAACCCGGCAAACAAGACCGCCCTGACTCCGGAAGAACTGGCGCAGCAACTGGCCGACGTCGATGTTGTGGTTGTCGGGGAATACCACGGGCACCATGGCTCACACCTTCTGCAATCCCGGCTTCTGAGCGCCCTGTTTCGGCTGCGGCCGGAGCAGATTCTCAGCATGGAGCAGTTCAACCTGGATCGTCAGGACGAGTTGAACCGTTATCTGCGGGGAGAGACTGGCGAAACCGAAATGATCGAAGACGCCGAAGCCTGGGACAATTACCGTGCCTCCTATCGTCCATTGGTGGAGTTTGCACGCCGGCACGACCTTCCGGTGATCGCCTCCAATGCGCCGGCCGACGTGGTCCGCTGCGTTGGCCGCAAGGGCCCGGGCTATCTTGACCGTATTTCAGACACCTTGAGACAGAAATTACCCGCCACTCCCTTCATGGACACCCCGGAATACCGGGAAAAGTTCATGGCGGCCATCGGTGCCAGCCACCAGGCAGACGACACCATGAGCGAGCGTATGGACAACACCTACAAGGCCCAGTTGCTCAGGGACAACACCATGGCAACACGTATTCTTCAGGCGCGGACAGAGCACCCGGAGCACAAAGTACTGCACGTGACTGGCACCTTTCACAGTGAAAATGGCCTGGGCACCGTGGCGCTTCTGAAACAGCGCGCGCCGGAAATCTCGGTTGCCGTCGCAAGCCCGGCGTTCTGGCCTTCGGACGTCAACGAAGCGCCCCTGGAGAATAATCGCGCCAAGGGTGATTTCATCTACTTTATCCAGCCTCTGCCCGACGAATTCCGGGACGCCCAGCGGGAACGTGAGGCGATGACAGCCCGCTTTCGCCGCTCGACCGACAAAAGTTGTGACTGAAACGGCCGGCTACCGGCCTGACAGGCCCGATTCCAACTCAAGAGCCTGTTCAAACACCTTCCGGTCCTCGTCGCTGAACAGCACAAACCGGACAAGGCGAACAGAGTTGAGCTCCGCCAGCGTGTCAGACACCGCCTTCATGGCCACTGCCGCCGCATCCTGCAGTGGATAGCCGAAAACCCCGGTGGAGATGGCAGGAAAAGCGATGGAAGTCAGCTTATGCCGATCTGCCAGCAACAGGGCATTTCTGAAACACTCGGCCAGCAAACGGTCGGATGGCTCGTCGACCCCGTAAACCGGCCCCAGACAATGGATTACGTGCTGGTTTGGCAGCTCGTGAGCCGAGCTTATGGCTGCCTGCCCCGGCCTGATCGGCGCCAGAGCCCGGCATTCCTCTGCCAGCCCCGGTCCGGCGGCGCTGTGTATGGCGCCTGCCACGCCACTCCCTGGCAACAGTTCGGCGTTGGCGGCATTGACGATCACATCCATATCCTGCTGTTCAGCAATGTTTCCTCTGATGCACTCAACTTTCACAACCGTCATGTTTCCTTCCTTTTCGCTTGGGGCGTGAAACGCTAATCTTGACCATGACCTCAGGATAGCAGCCAGACACCGGACGCTTTCCGGAACATTCCGGTGACGTAACACAGGGACACCCCATGAAACTTTTTGCCTCAGTGATTCTCGGCGTCAGTGCCATCATTTCTGCCGCCCTGATTGGCAATGGCCTGACGGATCTGCGTACCGGCGACCGCTACGTGACCGTTAAAGGCGTGGCTGAACGGGAAGTGAATGCCGGTCTGGCCTTGTGGCCCATCCGCTTTGTCGCCACCGGCGCCTCACTGAGTGAGGCCCAGGAAAGAGCCAGAAGCAGCCGGGACGCGATCATGGCGTTCCTCAAACTGCAGGCCATTGACCAGAATGCGGTCGAACTCCAGCGCCTGGATGTCACCGATACCCGGGCCAACCCCTACCAGCCCAACAACGGAGAGCAGAAGTTCATCATCAGCCAGACGCTGATGGTGCGCAGCACAGACATCGACCGAATCCGGCAGGCCGCCCAGGGTGTCAGTGAACTGGTGGACTCCGGAGTGGTGCTGTCTTCGGACTACGGCCCGTCCGGCCCGACCTACGTATTTAACGGGCTCAACGACATCAAGCCGGAGATGATTGCCGAGGCCACTGCATCGGCCCGGGAAGCTGCCGACCAGTTCGCCCAGGATGCGAAAGCGGAACTCGGGGGGCTGCGACGCGCCAATCAGGGCGTTTTCCAGATTCTGGCCCGGGATCAGGCGCCGGGCATCATGGAGCAGCAACAGCCGGTAAAAACCGTTCGGGTAGTCTCAACCGTCGAATATTACCTTCGGTAGGCCGACCGCCTACTGCGTGGCCACCATCTCATCGGTCACCTGATATTCACCCGCCAGCCAGCGCAGAATCTCGTTGGCTGCAGGGTGCTCAAAGGCATCGTAGGTATGCTGAAGGCTCTGGCGTTTTTCATCACTGATCCGGCCCAGGCCAGCGTCCTGTAGCACCAGCAAATCCGCATGCAGCTGCGTTGCCAACTCCCTGCCCAGCACCTCGCGGGCGACATGGCGGAACGCCTGTGCATATTGATAAGAGGGCCCCAGGCGGTAGGACTCCGCCAGCGTGATAGCCGGGATGGCCGTCAGCGTTGGCTGTAGGGCCGGATTGATACCATGGCCGGCAAGGTGCGCCGCGTTGGCCGCCGGTCGCCCGGTGAAGGCTCGCAGGTGCAGATGTTGCGACATCCGGTCGCCGTCGTTGACCGGGTAGTTGTCCCAGAGCACCGGCTTGCGGCCAAGCAGGTCTCCGACACGTTTCAGATGGCCGGGTGACACTTCCCGGGAACACACTTCCTCTCCGGTCCAGAACACGTCCACCGAGAGGTCCAGCTTGCGCCCGAGCGTCTCCAGATAATCCGCCGGACGCTCCCCGAACACGCGGTCGAGAACCGGATCATCGGAATAATAGCTGGGACAGACGCTCAGCTGTTTGATCGAGGTGCGGTCACGGACCCAGTGCACAATGTCCGCCTGGGTACCAGCAAGGTCCGGAGTGTCTGACCGCATGTCATCGAACAGAATCGCCAGCTCATCTATTCCAATGCGCTCCAGCAGGGCGAGTTTTTCTGCCAGCGCCGCCCTGGCCTCGTCGTCAAACCGGTTGAACACCTCGAAGGGACTCAGGCCGACACCAAAACGAACGCCTTCGCTACGGCAAAAGCGCGAGAAATCGGCCAGCTCCGCGGCCATCGCCGGCGGGTGCGGCTGCTGCCACTTGCGACGCAGAAAAACATCGGCCTTCGGGGCATAGAGATAAAATCCGTAACCATGGGGCGCCAGGGTGCGAACCAGTTGCCGCCGCTCCTGCCAGGTCCACATGGGGCCGTAAAATCCTTCAATAATACCGAGTTTCGTTGCCATGGCCGATTTCCGCTCCGCTGGTTCCCGGGCCCGGTTCAGGTACCCTGTAACCTCCAAGTTTGACTAGACTTACCGGTAAAGCCAACTACAACCGAACTGCCCGACAAGGAGCAACTCAATGGAAATTAAGACGTTCGAGGACCTCATCGAGTGGACGAGGCAACTGCACGCGCATCTTGCAAGGTGCCTGAAGGAGTCCGCCAAGCTCAACAACGACGAGCGAGCCAGCGCCCTGCTCGACTATGTGGCCAGTCACGAGAACATACTCGAGAAAACCGTGCAGGAATTCGAGAAACAGGCTGACCCGAAAGCCCTGAAAACCCGCATGTACGACTACCTGAACCACAAACCGATCAGGGCCAGTGCAGACTCCTACACGCACTACGCCTCAATGAGCTTTCAGGATATTGCCAGGGAGATTTTCCAGTTCCATGACCAGGTCATGGATCTCTACGACTCTCTTATTGGCAAGGCTGAGATTCCCGAGGCCAAGACCTTGCTTGAGGATCTCCTCAGCCTTGAGGAGCATGAGGCTATGCGCCTGTCGAGCCAGATCAGCCGCATGGACGACCTCTGATCCGCCGTACGACCAAGGTCGTACACCAAGCGGTTTTTGATTTCGTTTGTTAACGATAATTGCTAACGTGAACTAGCATTAAGAGTGATTTTCCCCAAAAGGGGGGACGCTCGACCCACAAAAAAGATAAGAGGATAGAAGAGCAATGAAGATCCGTTCTGTTCTTTCCGCGGCTGTGCTGGCTGTGGCAACAACCTTTGCCTCCTCGCAGGCGCTCGCCCAAGACACCTTCACACTCCGCCTCGCAGAAACCTGGGGGCCAAACTTCCCGATTTTCGGTGACACCACCAAGCGCTTCGCCGAAACCGTCGAGAAAATGTCTGACGGACGCCTGAAAGTCCGCATCGATTCCGCCAACAAGCACAAAGCCCCGCTGGGCGTGTTTGATATGGTCAAGGCTGGTCAGTACGACATGGGCCATTCCGCATCCTACTACTGGAAAGGCAAGGTTCCCGAGACCCTGTTCTTCACCAGCATGCCGTTCGGCATGATTGCCATGGAACAGTATGCGTGGTTCTATCATGGCGGTGGCATGGAGCTGATGCAGGAAGTCTACGAGCCGCACAACATGCTGTCGTTCCCGGGTGGTAACACTGGCGTTCAGATGGGTGGCTGGTTCCGCAAGGAAATCAACTCCATTGACGACCTGAAGGGTCTGAAGATGCGCATCCCAGGCTTCGCTGGTGAAGTGTTCGCAGAAGTTGGCGTTAACCCGACCAACATCGCTCCGGGCGAGCTTTACACTGCCCTGGAACGTAACACCATCGATGCCGTTGAGTGGGTAGGTCCTGCCCTGGACTTGCGTCTTGGCTTCCAGCAGATCGCCGACTACTACTACACCGGCTGGCATGAGCCTGCGACCGAGCTCCAGTTCCTTGTGAACAAGCGCGTTTGGGACAAGCTGCCGGCGGACCTGCAGGAAATCATGCGCGTTGCCATGCGCACTGCTTCCTACGACATGCTCGTTCAGTCACAGCACGCTAACGCTGAAGCCTGGGCCAACATCAAGGAAGAGTATCCGAACGTACAGATCAAACAGTTCCCGGATGACGTGTTCGACGCCATGTACGCTGCCAACAAAAAGCTGCTTGACGAAGCCGCCGAAGGTAGTGAAATGGCTGCGAAGATTATCGAATCCCAGCAAAACTACCTTGAGAAGAGTCGCGCCTACACAGACATTTCTGAGCGCGCCTACCTCAACACCATGGCCGAAGTCGAGTAAGATATAGGCTGTAACGGAGCCGGGATCGCTCTTTGAGTGATCCCGGTTTTGTCGTTTATAGCAACGGATAAAAGCGCCAGTCCGTCTGGCGGGGGATCATCAATGCGGTGGATTATCAAACTGGACGACGGGCTTGCCCGGGTGTCCATCTTCTGTGGCTGGGTTGCCTGTGTCGCGATGATACTGATGGCAGCCAACGTCTTTTACGACGTAGTGGCCCGCTACGCTTTTAACAACGTTTCAATCGGCATGCAGGAAATGGAGTGGCACCTCTATTCTGTGGTGTTCCTGCTGGGTATTCCCTACGCATTGCGCACGGATGGTCATGTTCGGGTCGACGTCTTCTACACCAAATGGAGCAACAAGGCCAAAGCCTGGGTCAACCTTGTTGGCGCCTTCATTTTCGTCATTCCATTCGCTTATCTGATCGGCATTTACGGCTACGATTTCGCCCTCGACTCCTACAGCATGGGCGAAGGTAGCGGTGATCCGGGCGGGCTGCCGCACCGCTGGATTATCAAATCCGTCATTCCTGTCAGTGCCGTCTTCATCGGTATTGCCGGCCTCAATATGGCGACCTATGCCGTGCGAGTGATGGCGGGGGACAAGGAATATGAAGGTGAGCACAGCGGAGGAGGCCTCGCATGATCGGTATGATTATGTTCGGTGTGGCCCTGCTGATGCTTATGCTGGGCTTCCCGGTTGCATTCACCTTCGGTGGCGTTGCACTGTTTTTCGGAATTTTCGCTGAGGGCATGGATCTCTTTGCCTTCATGCCCTATCGCATCATGAGCGTGATGCAGAACACGGTCCTGATGGCAGTGCCGCTGTTTATATTCATGGGTGTGGTGCTCCAACGCACGAGACTGGCGGAACAACTGCTGACATCCATGGGACGTCTGTTCGGTGGCCTGCCCGGTGGCCTGGCTATCTCGACCATTCTTGTCGGTGCACTGCTGGCCGCCTCTACCGGTGTCGTGGGCGCCAGCGTGGTTGCCATGGGCCTGATCTCGCTGCCGGTCATGCTGGCGCATAAATACGACAAGAGGTTGGCCACCGGTACCATCTGTGCATCCGGCACCCTCGGTCAGATCGTGCCGCCATCCATCATCCTCATTATTCTGGGCGATGTCCTTGGCCTTCCGGTTGGGGATCTGTTCAAGGCCGCGGTCTGGCCCGGCGTTGTATTGGTCGGACTGTACATCGTGTATATCCTGGTGCTGACCAGACTGAAGCCTGAAACCGCGCCGGCCATGCCGGATGAACCAGGCGTGTCCCGGAAAAAGGAAATCTTCAATGCGCTGTTGGCGATCATCCCGCCGCTGGCATTGATTGTGGTGGTTCTGGGCTCGATCTTCACCGGCATTGCCACACCAACCGAGTCATCCGCTCTGGGTGGCGTTGGCGCCGTGGTTCTGGCGATCATCTACCGCCAGTTCTCCTTCAAGATGGTATGGGATGCATCCAAGGATACGGTCAAGGTGACCGCCATGGTCTTCGCGATCCTGATCGGTGCCACTGCCTTCTCCATGGTATTCAGCTACACCGGTGGGGACTACCTGCTGGAAGAGTGGCTGCTCCAGCTGCCCGGCGACAAGTGGGGCTTCATCATTCTGGCTATGGCAGTCATCCTGGTGCTGGGTTTCTTCATCGACTTCGTTGAAATCTCCTTCATCATTGTGCCGATCCTTGCCCCGGTGGCGGAAGCCATGGGCATCAACATGCTCTGGTTCGCTATCCTGATCGCCATGAACCTGCAAACGAGCTTCCTGACGCCACCGTTCGGGTTCTCGTTGTTCTACCTCAAAGGCGTTGCACCGCCGCAGGTACGAACGACGGATATCTATAAAGGCGTACTGCCCTTCATCCTGATACAGATGTTCGTGCTGGCGCTGATTGTGATTTTCCCTGAATGGTTTGGTATGAGCTCCTCATATTGACCTGAATAATGCCGGGCCCCTTGGCCCGGCATTATTTATCCGTCCATTCTCGCTCTTCACTATCCTTCCAATAGTCTTCCTCTATTTTCAGTCAACCTGACAAAATCTCACTGTTTTCTATACTGAACGGACAACCGGCGATTCTCAGACTGGTATTCGGGAACCCTGGCGCGCGCGCATAGACAAAACATTGATGTTGAGGTTATCAAGGGAGAGCGGAGTCCATGAACCAGAGCACTGCCCAGAAAACCCGTGACAACGGGCAAGAATCCAAAAGCCACGTTCTGACCCTGCCACTGGAAAATACCCATGTGGACCGGTCACCGCACACTTACGAGCGCTGGCTGATAGCCAAGCTCATGCGGATGGCAGGATCACCACCGCTGCGCTTCCGGCTCTGGAACGGCGATGTGATCGAACCGGAGGGCCAACACTCGCAGTTCACCCTGCATCTGACCGACCCCAAAGCCCTATACGCACTGGTAACCAATCCCAACCTGGCGTTCGGAGACCTTTACAGCGGCGGTCGCCTGGAGGTGGAAGGCGATCTGCCGGATCTGATGGAAACCCTCTACCGGTCCGTTCACCAGGCACGCCAGAAGTGGCCGAAATGGCTGGAGGCCCTGTGGCGCAACCACAACCCCCGATCCACCAGCATCCCGGAAGCCAAGGAAAACATTCACCACCACTACGATCTGGGCAACGAGTTCTACCAGCTCTGGCTGGACAGCGCCGAAATGCAGTACACCTGCGCCTACTACGAGACGCCGGATCTGAGTCTTGAACAGGCCCAGCTAGCCAAACTCGAGCACGTTTGCCGCAAACTCCGGCTAAAACCGGGCATGACCGTGGTCGAGGCCGGCTGCGGCTGGGGTGGGCTGGCCCGCTACATGGCCCGCAATTACGGCGTGAAGGTCCATTCCTACAACATCTCCAGGGAACAGCTCGCGTTTGCCCGTGAAGAAGCTCGCAAGCAGAAGCTTGATCATCTGGTAACGTATGTCGAGGACGATTACCGGAACATCAGCGGGCAATACGACGCCTTCGTATCCATCGGCATGCTTGAGCATGTGGGTAAAGAGAATTACGAGGCCCTGTCCGAGCTGATCAAACGCAGCCTCAAGCCTGACGGCATTGCCCTGCTGCACAGCATTGGCCGCAACCGCCCGATGCTGATGAACGCATGGATCGAGAAACGCATCTTCCCGGGCGCCTATCCGCCGAGCATCGGCGAATTCATGCAGATCTGTGAGCACGGTGATTTTTCAGTCCTGGACGTCGAGAACCTGCGCCTGCATTACGCCCATACCCTGAGTCACTGGATGGAGCGCTTCAACCAGAACGAAGACAAGGTCACTGCCATGTACGACGGCCACTTCACCCGGGCCTGGCGCATGTATCTGGCCGGTTCCATCGCTGCCTTCCGGGCAGGTTCTCTGCAGCTGTTCCAGGTGGTCTTTAGCCATGGTGACAATAACAAACTGCCCCGGAACAGACGGGATCTTTACGACTTTCCTGCAGCACCCGAGGAGGCCTGATGGACTACTACGACCTGATCATCGTTGGGGCCGGCCCTGCCGGATCCACCCTGGCCAGCGCCCTCGAAAACACCGGCAAAAAAGTGCTGATCATTGATAAACAGGACTTTCCCAGGGACAAAACCTGCGCAGGCTGGGTTACGCCTGCCGTGATGGAGACCCTGAAGATTGACCCGGAGGAATACTCGGACGGCCGAACTCTGCAACCCATCCGGCGTTTTCGCATCGGGATGATGGGCCAGCCAGCCGTGGAGAACGATCACAGCGATGTGGTCAGCTATGGTATTCGCCGGTGTGAGTTTGACGACTACCTGCTCAGCCGCGTCAACACTCCAAAACAGCTGGCCACGCCGGTCAAATCCATCGTTCGTAAAGACGGCAACTGGGTCGTCAATGGCACCTGGGAAGCGCCTCTTATTGTCGGTGCCGGCGGTCACTTCTGCCCGGTTGCACGATTGCTGGGGGATGGCCCCGGTGGCCATGAAACCGTTGTGGCGGCCAAAGAGGTTGAATTTGAAATGACACCGGAACAGGCTTCAGCCTGCCAGGCCCGGGGCGATACGCCCGAACTCTGGTTCTGTCGGGACCTCAAAGGCTATGCCTGGGTGTTCCGTAAAGGCAATTTCCTGAATATTGGCCTGGGCCGGGAAGACAACCACAAACTGACGGGGCATCTGGAAGCGTTTGTTGAGGAAATGAAATCCACCGGTCGGATTCCACAGGACCTGCCCGGACGCTTCAAGGGGCACGCCTATCTGCTCTACGCCCATGCCGACAGACCCCTGGTGGACGACGGGGTGATACTGGTTGGCGACGCCGCCGGCCTTGCCTACACCCAGAGTGGCGAGGGTATCCGGCCGGCGATCGAGTCCGCCCTTCTGGCAGCCGATGTGCTTCGCGAGGCCACCGACTATTCCGCCTCCTCCCTGCAGATCTACGGTGATGCCATTGCCGAACGCTTCGGCACTCGCGCCTCCGAGGCAGACCAGGGCTGGCAGGTTCCTGACTGGGTCAAGATGCCTCTGGCCAGCAGCCTGATGCGCTCCCACTGGTTTACCCGCAAGGTGGTTACAGAGAAGTGGTTCCTGCACCAGCAGGTTCCACCACTGCAAGTCGCTGTGTGACCGCGGACAACAAAACCGGGAGCGACGGCACCGATGCTCCCGGTTTTTTCAGGCTCTGAAATCAGTTTGCCGTCAGCTCGACCACATCGATACCGTACAGTGTGGTTGTTCCGCTGATTTCATTACCTACTACAAGCAATGGCTGCCCGTTGGGGCTTTCCTCTGAGCCAATGAATGCAATGCCCTCTGGTCCGAGATCGCCAGCCATACCGGCCTGAAGGTCTGCATCAGAGACCGAGAAATTCCGGTTGTTCAGGTACTGGACGAATTCCGGATTCTGGGGATTGGTCACGTCGTAGACCATGACCCCACCAATCCGCTCAAGACCGATAAACGCAAAAGTCTGGCCGTTGATCTTACCGACCGTCACTGCCTCTGGTTCCGGCCCTTTGTCGTCAGACCGATTGTCGAAGTTGTTCTCGTCGTTGGTGGCGTTGAAATTGTCAGGCAGCAGGCTGGCGGTGATACGTTCGAATTCGCTGCCGCTGTCGAAGACCCGCTTGCCATCGGCAGACCAGATGGAGAAAGACCGCGCGCCATAGGTGTAGATTTCACTATATTCGCAATCGACTTCAGCATCTGTCGCCAGGTCACTGGGGTCACATCCATTACTGACCCCCATGGTTGAAGTCACGTTGATACGGCCAAGGTTTTCATCCAACTGCAGATCCGCGGCAGTCGGAAAGGCCGTTGCGTCCAGGGTGAGATCACCAAGCCGGTATTCCTCGGAAAAGCCATCATAATCCCGGGAATCGCCCTCGTTGGCAGTGATGTAGTAGGTCTTGCCGTTGTAGCCGTAACTGGTGATAGCATCCGGCATATACATACCTTTTACCGGCCAGTTACGGATATTGATGCCGCTGTCCCGGTTGCTGGCGTCCAGCTCGTTGCCAATAATGCTGTGGTCCTTGAAACCAAGCGGCAGGATCGCATTGATCACGCCAGCTTCGATATCCAGCTCGGCAACGGCGTTGTTCTCCTGCAGGGCGACCCAGGCCGTCTTGTTATCCAGAGAGACCGCAATGTACTCCGGCTCCATGTCCTGGGCGACGGTCGCTCCCGGACCAAATACCCGCACCCCACTGGCTTTCAGTGCTGCCTCGTCGGCATTGAAGTCCTCGAATCCTGCTGTGGTTGCTGTGGCACCGGCAACCCCCGCCGACAAATCAATAATGGTGACGGAGCCGACTGGATCATTGGTGTAGTCGTCGCTGGGCTCACCCTCGTTCGCGACCAGGACTTTCATGCCGTCCCGGGTAAAGGTGACCATGTCGGGCAGAGCGCCCACCGTGACCTCTCCGACCTTGCCGAGGTCTGTCGTGTTGTAGAAAACCACCTTGCCATTGTCCTGCTTGACGTCTGCCTCGATAGCCACAGCAACCAGATCACCGTAGACAGCGACACTGTTTGCAGAAGCGCCCTCGGCGGTTGCATCAATGGTCTGCAGAAGGACCGGCTGGGATGGGTCCTGTATATCGAGCACGTCCACCGTGGAGGCACCTGAATTCACGACAAACAGACGCTGGTTGGTCGGGTCGTGGGCAACAATCTCTGCCGCCCCCACGTCAAACACGTCTCCTGGAGCCTGATAGGTGCCCAGCACATTGAGTTCAATCAGCGATTTACTGGTGCCATTGGCACCATCAGCGCCATCGTCACCGTCATCGGTACAGGCACTCAGGCCGAACAGGGAAGACAGTATGGTTGCGGAGAGCAGGGTCTTTCGGAACATGTTTTACGCCTCTGGGATAACTTGATGTAGAAAATCCCTACACACGCTAGGTCAGAGGCGTGACAGTTCAGCGTCAGTTCCGGGTCATTACGATTACGAATTGATGAAAAGACAAAAAAATGGCGACCCCGCAGGGCCGCCATTCGTTCACCTCCCTCGGCTCAGTGACCGAGGTAGCTGCGATACATCCACACCGTCTTCTCTTGCTGGGAGATATAGTCGCTCATCAGGGCAACGGTGCCCTCGTCTTCCGCTTCACCGGCCAGACTGAGCAATGTCCGCTGTTTGCCGATCAGCTTGGCAAAGCTCTCGACGATGTTCTCCATCGCTTCCTTGCCGTCAGAAACATCTTTTCGCTCCGGCACTTCCGAACGCTCTATGTAAGTACTGTAGGCATGAGCCGGGCGATGGCCGAGCGTCAGAACCCGCTCTGCGATCTCGTCGATCTTGAGCAGCAGATCGTCGTAGAGCTCCTCGAACTTTACATGCAGCTCAAAGAAGTTGTCGCCTTTGATGTTCCAGTGGTAGCCGCGAACATTCATATAAAAGATCTGATAGTTGGACAGCAGATCATTCAGGGAGTCAGCAAGACTTGCCGTCTTCTCGGTATCAAGACCAATGAAATTCTTACCCATAACGCTTCTCCTTCGCGGTTATGTAACAGGTTTAGTAACAAAGATACTCTTGATCACCGGACGTCAGGAAGTTTAGTTTGCTAATCTCGACGATAGGATCGATGCATAACACTATAAAAGACGAAAATCAGATAGCTCGAAACTATCCGATCTCTCAATACAATTCATTTAACAATCATTCTCACCCGGCGTTTAATGATCTTATTAACGAACAACACCGGAGAGAACCATGAGCGAGTTGAAACTGTTCGTACACAACCATGGGACGAATGGCGACCAGTCGCTTATCAAGACGGTAACGTTCGCCCTCACCCATTTTACCATCGCTTTTACCGTGGCTTACCTGCTCACTGGTGACCTGGTCATCGGAAGCCTGATTGCCATGGTGGAACCGGCAGTCAACACGGTTGCCTATTTCTTCCACGAAAAGATCTGGGCTCGGCGCCAGCGAAATACAAGCGTTCCAGAGGGAACGCTGAGCGAGGCCAGGCCTCATATCTGTTGATTCCTATCAAGGGCCGGCTCAGACACCCGGCCCACAATCGGTGCAACCTTCCTCTGGAGCCGGTCCGATGCTGAGGTTGCGGTTCAAGTCTTTGAGCGCGGTCCTCAGACCTTCCTCGACAACCGGATGATAAAACGGCATTTCCAGCATTTCGGTGACAGTCAGCCTTCGCTGGGCAGACCATGCGAGCAGGTGGGCAATATGCTCCGCCGCCGGGCCAAACATCTCTGCGCCCATGAACAGGCCGCTTCCATGTTCTCCATAAACTCTGAGTAGCCCTCGATTCTTACCGATGACCCGACTGCGACCCTGATCCTCGAAGGACACCTCTCCAACGGCGAAACAACCGCGGCAGCGCTCATCAACCTGGTGAATCGTCAGCCCCACCGTCGCAATCTGCGGATCGGTAAAGACCACGGCCAACGGCGCGCGGCGAAGCCCGGTTCGCACATCCGGGTATGACCCAGCGTTATCGCCCGCGATCCGGCCCTCGTCGGCTGCCTCATGCAACAGCGGCAGACTGTTATTGGCATCGCCTGCGATAAATATGTGGCTCTGGCCACAGCGCAGGGTATGGGAATCAAACAGGGGCGCTCCCTTTTTATCTAGCTCAATTCCGGCGTTCTGGATATCCAGCCCGTCGACGTTTGGACGGCGCCCGGTAGCCGCCAGCAGGTAATCGAAGGTTTCCGTCTTTGCTCCGGCTTTGCCATTCTCAAAGGTAATGGCGACACCCTCCTCGACACGCTCAATCGTCTTTACATCCGAATCCGGATCCAGAGGGAATTCTTCGTTAAACGTTTTCAGCGCATAGTCCCGGATGGTTTCATCCTGGATAGGGCCAACCGAACCGCCAACCCCGAACATCCGGACACGCACGCCCAGCCTGCTCAGAGCCTGCCCCAACTCCAGACCAATTACCCCCGGGCCAAAGACTGCCACCGAATCGGGAAGATCCTGCCATTCGAAGATATCGTCGTTTACAACCAGCCGATCCTTGGCATCTTTCAGGAACCCGGGAACATTGGGTCGGGAGCCTGTGGCGATGATGATACGTTCCGCCTCAACCTCGACATTGCCGTCGACGACCAGGCGATTCGGGCCGGCAAACCGTGCATGGCCTTCAAGGCGGTGCGTATCCGGAAACTTATCTACCGAATCGATCACCGAAGCAACAAAGCGGTCCCGTTCGCTTCGCACCCTTTCCATCACCCGCTTTCCGTCGATCCTGATATCCCCGGCAGACACGCCGAAAAGCTCACCAAGCTGCATCTGATGAGCATTGTCAGCGGCCGCGATCAACAACTTGCTCGGCATACACCCGACTCTGGCGCAGGTGGTTCCATATTGACCGCCTTCGATCAGCACAACCTTGTCGGTTACTTTGCGTACTCGCTGGTAAGCCACCATGCCAGAGGTTCCAGCTCCGATTATGGCAACGTCTACGGTTCGCTTTTCCATACAAGGGTCTCCTGACGGGCATTCCCGGAATCGGGGAACAGGGAAGATTGGGACGGCTATGCCCTCCAGTATAGAAGCCGTGACAAGTTTCACCCACACGATGAAAAACGCACCGATTCCGCCTATGCTGTCAGACTTTTCAGGCAACGGACGTCTCAACGGAGGAATTGGGAAGATGCAGAGTTACTGGCCGGAATTTCTGACGGTAGCCTTTGTCCACCTGCTGGCAGTGGCCAGTCCCGGGCCGGACTTTGCCGTGATACTCAGACAGGCTCTGTGCCAGACCCGGCGAAACGCGCTGCTGAGCGCCATTGGTATCGGCGGGGGCATTCTTGTGCATGTCTGTTATTCCCTGCTGGGCATTGGCCTGCTGATCCAGCAATCGATCATGCTCTTCAACGTTCTCAAGGTGCTGGGGGCACTTTACCTTGCCTGGATTGCTGTCCAGTGCCTGCGGGCAAGGGCCGGGGGCATTCATGTGGAACAGCATCCGACGGGTGGACAGTCCGGTATCGCAGCCCTGCGATTGGGTTTTCTGACCAATGCCCTGAACCCCAAGGCAACGCTGTTCTTTGTATCCCTTTTCTCTGTTGTGATCAGCCCAGGCACACCCATTGTGATCCAGGCCGGCTATGGCATTTACATGGCCCTGGCCACGGCACTCTGGTTCGCCATGGTTGCCGTTTTCTTTACCCTGCCCCGCGTCCGCCGCGGGTTTAACCGGTTCGGGCACTGGCTGGACAGGCTGATGGGCGGCGTTCTCCTGTTGCTGGCCGGACAGCTACTGCTGTCTACAGTGAGCGGATCAGAGCCTCCGTCTGCGCCCATCCCAGACACGGATCGGTGATCGAACAGCCGTAGCGCAGATCTTCGCCATCGTCCTGACGCCCCGGCTCCAGGAAGCTTTCCAGCATCAGACCCCGGATATGGTGGTTACCGACGCGGCGCTGCGCCATAACGTCCCGGGCAATATCCAGTTGTCGCTCTGCCTGCTTGCAGGCGTTGTCGTGACTGCAGTCCACCATGACGGCTGTGGACAATCCTGCCTCTGCCAGGGTGCTCACGGCCTGCTCAATGCTGGCCGCATCGTAATTGGTGATACCGCGGCCACCGCGCAACACCAGATGGGTGTCAGGATTCCCCCGGGTGGTAATCATGACCGGCGCGCCTGCTGCCGAAACCCCAAGATGATGATGGGGATGGGAGGCCGACTTCATGGCATTGGTGGCTACGGCGATACCACCATCGGTGCCGTTCTTGAAGCCGGTCGGCATGGGTAGCCCACTGACCATCTCCCGATGCACCTGCGACTCGGTAGTTCGGGCACCAATAGCTGTCCAGCTCACCAGATCCCCGAGATAATCCATGGCGAACGGGCTCAGGGCTTCGGTGGCCAGTGGCAGCCCCATCGCAGCCAGATTCAGGAGCAGGCGGCGGGAGCGACGCAGCCCCTCATGCAGATCGCCTGCACCCGTGCGCTCGGGGTCGTACAACAGCCCCTTCCAGCCCACCGTGGTCCGCGGCTTTTCCAGGTAGGCCCGCATAACGATAAGGAAGCGGTCACTGACTTCATCCGCCAGCGCTTTCAGCTTTTCCCCGTATTCCAGAGCGGCCACCTCATCGTGGATGGAGCAGGGCCCCATGACGATCAGCGTTCTCGTGTCGCTGCCCTGCAGAATCTGCCGGATTGCCTGCCGGTGTTTATCGACTTGCCGGACAATGTCGTCGCTGGCCGGCATCTGAAGTTTGAGCTCCGCCGGCGTTGGCAGAACCACTTCTTCCCGGTGGGTGGCCGGTGATCCGACGACCTGGTGTGTCAGTTCAGTGTTCAAGGACATATTCATGTCAGTGCTTCCGTTTCCCTGCGTCAGAATCAAAAAAGCCCCGGCTGGTGGGCTACCAGTCGGGGCTTTTTGAGTCCGGTGGCAGCCTGGGTTTTCTGCCGGGCTGCCTTCCTCGTTATTCGTTCGATGAAGATCCTATGGGCGGCCCCGGCTCTGGCTAAAATAAAAGCCATAACCAAACCACCAGAAAAACACAGCAGCGACTGCAGCCGCCGGCTTGGCGCCGAAAGCTTGCAAAACATTCAATTGACAGGTCGCGTGTGTCGTCTTCATGCTTTTCAATATATACCCCCGGTTTTCACCTTGGCAACCCGCGTGCCGGAGTTTTTTCACCACCGACATCAGGGTTGGGAGCAATCAATGGTCTATTTCGTCCGACGATACCCTCTGCAGCTGGCCCTGGCGTTCTTGCTCGGGCTTATCTCCAGCCAGGTTCTGGCCCAGGCCGAGTCCCGCACCTACCAGCTCAACAACAGGCCGGGCGACGATGTGGCGGTGCAGATCCGCGAACTCTATCAGGGCTCGCCGGTAACCGTGACTTCAAGGGGGCAACAACTGGTGGTGCGCGGCGAACCGCCCTTGCTGGAGGAAATCGGACGGCTTGTCGAAACGCTGGATGTAGCGCCAGTCCAGGTTCGGATCACCGTTCGCTCCAGAACCGACAGCGGCGGCAAGCGCTCAGGTGCCGGTATCTCCGCGTCCAACGGTCAGGCAGGAATATCCGCAGAGCGTCGCGTCACCAGTACCGGCAGTGCTCAGGAACGATCCGTGATCATGCAGGATGGCCAGTCGGCGCACATCACCTCTGGCCAGGTCCGGACAATCCCCGTCGCTGTTCGTGGTGGCCGAAATCCTGCTGCCTTTCTACAGCAGGTCGAAACGCGCAGTGGCTTTCTGGTCAGCCCCCAGGTTATTTCTGATCAGGCGGTCGAACTGAGCATTGTTTCGTTCGAGGAAGAACCGGCAAACCTGGACGGCTACGAAACGGAGGCGGTGGTCACCATCCGGCGTGTGGAGCCGGGACAGTGGGTAACACTGGGAAGCACCGCAACCCGATCAAATCAGGAGCGCAGTGGCATTACCTATCAGGTGAACAGCAGTCGGTCCGAGAACCGGAGTTTTGAAGTGCGGGTCGACGTTCTGCCCTGATATCAGGCGTGGCGCTTGCCCAGCAGGACCTGCTTGGCTTCGTTCAGCTTGGCCGCCAGGTAGTCGTTCCCGCCGCGATCCGGGTGCAGTTTCTGCATGAGCCGGCGGTGGGCCATCACGATGTCCTCCTCGGCACAGCCGGCTTTCACGCCGAGGATATCGCAGGCTTCGCGCTCGGACATCTGGCCGACCAGATCAGCGCCCGGACCAGCGTGATCGTTCCCCTGCGCATGCCCGTCTTCCCGCTGTTTCGACCCCATGAACCGGTTGATTTCAGGGGCAAACTTCAACAAGGCGGGGAGTTTGCGCAACAGCGGAATAAGGGCCGCCACCGCCGCTGTAAGCACATGGATCCGGCCCGTGAGCACCATAAACACCAGCAGTGCGCCGCCCACGACCAGGATAACTTTCCAGGTGGCCGCCTTCTTCTTTTCGGCGGACAACGCACCCCATTGTTTCAGAATCACAAACACGGCGGCTGCCAACGCGATTCCCAGAATCCACTGCATTGTTGATCCTCACCCTGAATACCGTCGTAATTCTGTCACTGACACCTGTTACATTACCAGTGCCCTGCGCGGAAAGCCGACCGCCACGAAACAGCCTTGATGTTTATCAAATCCGGCAAGCCCGGAGTCTAGATAGAAATACTTACAACCCGGTGACATTAGCGACCCTGTTTTGTAGGATGCTATGCTTCCCAAAATCTGACACAGATCCTCAGGACCCGAATCATGCGCACTGCTTCCCGCTTTCTGATCGTCATTATATTTCTCGGCGTAGTGCTCGGAGGCATCTTCGGCTACAAATTCTACCAGTTTGGCCAGATGCAAGAGCAGATGTCCCAGCCCCAACCGCCGGCGCAGATTTCCGCCGTTGAGGCTCAGACCGAAGCCTGGACACCGGCCATCAAGGCTGTGGGCAGTGTCGAAGCCATTAACGGTATCCAGGTGGCCAATGAGGTACCTGGCGTGATTGAGGCCATCAATTTTGAATCCGGCGACGTGGTCAAACAGGGCGACGTATTGATTCGCATTGACGCCGCCATTGATGAGGCTGCCCTTCGCACACGCCGTGCCGAAGCGCAACTGGCCGAGCAGGAATTCAAACGGGTATCCGACCTGTTGCCCAAGCGCGCAGTGTCGCAGTCCCAATACGATGAAGCCAAGGCCAATTTCGACGCCGCCCGTGCACGCGTGAACGAAGCCGAGGCCCAGTTGAGCAAGAAAATCATCCGCGCGCCCTTCGATGGTACGCTCGGTATCCGGATGGTCGACCAGGGCGAATACATTGCCACCGGCACCCCAATTGTCGAGATCAACATGCTGGATCCGATTTATGTCGACTATACCCTGTCCGAGAAAAACCTGCCGAACGTAGCAACAGGCTACCCGGTGGTCGCCACCGTTGCAGCTGTTCCGGAGCAGGATTTCGAAGGTTCTGTCAGCGCAATCAACACCTCGGTTAACCCGGAGACCCGGACTGTCCGAGTCCGTGCCACGCTGTCTAACCCTGACAACCTCCTGCGCCCTGGCATGTTTGCCACCGTGTTGACGCAGCAACCGGAAGACAACGAAGTAGTCACGGTGCCGCGCACCGCCATCTCCTACAACACTTACGGCGACTTTGTGTTTGTCGTTGAAGAAAATGACGAGGGGAATCTGGTGGTCAATCGTCGCACGGTAACCACCGGCGAAACCCGCAACACCCGCGTAGCCGTTTTGTCCGGGCTGGAAGCCGGTGAAACCGTTGTAGAGAAGGGGTTGCTGCGCCTGCGCGCTGGTCAGAAAGTTGCCATTCAGGACGAAGAGCAGAAGCAGGGGGCGTCTGAGTAATGCGCTTCACCGACATTTTTATCCACCGTCCCGTACTGGCGACAGTGGTCAGCCTGCTGATCCTGCTCCTGGGCGCCCGCGCGGCCATGGAAATGGAAATCCGGCAGTACCCCGAGCTTGAAAGCACCACGGTGACCGTGACAACGGCCTATCCCGGTGCCAGCTCCGATCTGATCAAAGGCTTCATTACCACGCCGCTGCAGCAGGCAATTGCCGAAGCGAGCGGCATTGACTATCTCACATCCACAAGCTCGCAGGGCACTTCCACCATCGAAGCCAAGATGGTGCTGAACTATGACGCCAACGCAGCCCTTGCCGAAATCCAGGCGAAGGTGGCGAGCCAGCGCAACGTACTGCCGGCGGAGGCCCAGGACCCGGTAATCACCTCCACCACCGGTGACTCAACCGCCCTGATGTACATCGCCTTCTACAGTAACGAGCTGGCGGTGCCCGAGATCACCGACTACCTGACCCGCGTTGTCCAGCCCCGACTGCAGGCGCTTTCAGGTGTCGGCAAGGCGGAACTGCTGGGCCGGAAATTCGCCCTGCGGGTATGGCTGGATCCAGAACGACTGGCCGCCGTGGACATGACACCCCAGGAAGTGGTCGCCAAGCTCCGCGCCAACAACTATCAGGCTGCAGTGGGCAACACCAAAGGCACCTACACTGAAATCAGCATGACCAGCGACACCGACGTCGCCGACCCGGATGCGTTCCGCAACCTGGTGGTCAAACAGTCCGACGGCACCCAGATCCGCCTACAGGACATCGCCCGGGTAGAACTCGGCTCGGAGACCTACGATCAACTGGCCCTTTACAAGGGACAGCCTGCCACTTACGTGGCCATTGAACTGGCTCCCGGGGCCAACCCGCTGACCGTCGCCGGCCTCGTGAAAGACGAGCTGCCGGATATCGAAAGCCAGCTGCCCTCCGGACTCGATGTGCGCCTGGCGTACGATGCGTCTGACTTTATTGAAGATTCCATTAACGAGGTAATCCAGACGCTGCTGGAAGCCATGGTCATTGTACTGGTGGTGGTGTTCCTCTGCCTCGGCTCCGTGCGCGCCTCCATTGTGCCGTCCGTTGCGGTGCCTCTGTCCTTGATCGGTGGCGCTTTTGTCATGCTGATGTTCGGTTTCTCACTGAACCTGCTGACACTGCTCTCCATGGTGCTGGCAATCGGCCTCGTGGTAGATGACGCCATCATCATGGTGGAAAACGTGCACCGACACATCGAAGAGGGCGAGTCCCGCTTTGAGGCTGCAATCAATGGCGCCCGGGAAATGGCGGTGCCTATCATCGCCATGACCACAACGCTGGTGGCGGTATACGCGCCTATTGGGTTCATGGGCGGGCTGGTTGGCTCGCTCTTCACCGAGTTTGCGTTCACGCTTGCGGGCACGGTGGTGATTTCCGGCATTGTTGCCCTGACGCTCTCCCCCATGCTTTCGGGCAAGGTACTGAAGCCTCATGGCAACCCCGGTAGATTTGAGCAGTTGGTTGAGAAAACTTTCAACGGCCTGGCGGCGAGCTACAAGTCTGCCCTGAGCTCACTGATGCAGACCAAATCGGTGGTGGTTTTCTTCGCCGTGGTGGTGTTGGGCTCCATTTACTTCATGGTCTCCATGAGTCAGAACGAACTGGCTCCCACGGAAGACCAGGGCATTCTGTTCTATCAGGGACTTGGCCCCCAGACCTCGACCCTGGACTACCTGCTGGAGCACGGTGATGAAATCCAGGAGCGGATGTCTACGGTCCCGGGCTACAACGAGGATTTCATGATCATCGGTATTACCGGCCCCAATGCGGTATTCGGTGGCTTCAAGCTGGCGCCCTGGAGTGAGCGGGAGATCAGTCAGTTTGAAGTCCAGCCGAAGCTGGACGCCGAGCTCAAAAATGTAACCGGCCTGCAAACCGCGGTGTTCCCGCGACCGTCCCTGCCCGGCTCCGGCGGTGGCCTGCCATTCCAGTTCGTGATTACTACCGGCAACAGCTATGAACAGCTGGACCAGGTAGCGGATGAACTGCTGGGCAAAGCCATGGGCAGCGGAAACTTCATGTTCCTGCAGAAATCCATCAACTTTGATCGTCCCATCACGCGCATCAACGTTGATCGGGATCGTGTCGCGGATCTGGGCCTGTCGATGCAGGATGTCGGCCAGAGCCTCTCGAGCATGCTCGGAGGTGGCTACATCAACCGGTTCAGCATGGAGGGCCGTTCCTACCAGGTTATTCCGCAGGTGGATCAGCAGTTCCGGCTGGATGCCCAGGCGCTCAATGAGTACTACATTCGGGCAGACAACGGCGAACTGGTGCCGCTGGGCAGCGTCGTCAGCTTCACCCAGGATGTTGAACCGTCCAACCGGACCCAGTTTAACCAGCAGAACTCTCTGACCCTTCAGGGTGTGGTTATGCCCGGGGTGGCCGCTGGCACTGCCATGGATTTCATGGAGCAGACCGCGGCCGAGGTGTTCCCGCAGGGTTATACCTATGATTACACCGGCCAGACAAGACAGTTGGCCACCCAGGGCAGCGCATTGATGGTGACCTTCTTCCTCTCGCTGCTGGTGATCTACCTGGTTCTGGCAGCGCAGTTCGAAAGCTGGCGGGACCCGTTCATCATCCTGGTGTCGGTGCCCATGTCTGTGGCCGGGGCAATGGCGTTCATCGTGCTCGGGTTTGCCACCATGAACATCTATACCCAGGTGGGTCTGATCACGCTGATCGGGGTGGTGTCCAAGAACGGTATCCTGATTGTCGAGTTTGCCAACCAGTTGCAGAAGGAACGTGGGCTTAACAAGGTGGATGCGGTCATCGAGGCAGCGGCCATTCGCCTGCGACCAATCATCATGACATCACTGGCGCTGATCTTTGCCATGGTGCCTCTGCTGATTGCCATCGGCCCGGGTGCAGAAAGCCGCTTTGCCATCGGCCTGACCATCAGCGCAGGTCTTGGTATCGGCACCCTGTTTACCATCTTTGTCTTGCCGGCGTTCTACATCCTGTTGGGTCGTGACCATCACGGCTACGGAGGAGAGAAAGAGGACCCGGGCTCAGAACCCGAAGCAAAGGCGGCCCCGTCTCACTGAAGCGGGGAGAGG
Source organism: Marinobacter sp. NFXS11 (assembly GCF_040148675.1). Taxonomy (NCBI): domain Bacteria; kingdom Pseudomonadati; phylum Pseudomonadota; class Gammaproteobacteria; order Pseudomonadales; family Marinobacteraceae; genus Marinobacter; species Marinobacter sp. NFXS11. Next base: position 207,975 of record NZ_JAGDDV010000002.1, read on the forward strand.
TATAAGGCCCGGCCACGGCAACGTGCGCCGGGCTTTTTATTACCAGAGACATTCACGTCTCTACAAGTTCCTCAGTGGACGCAACGCTGTGTCGCAGCAGGTTACGGCGCCATTGGACGGTTTCGCTGGGCAGCTCCCCAAAATGCTCACGGTACATGGCGGCAAATCGGCCAAGGTGGGAAAACCCCTCATCCGCGGCGTACCAGGAGATGTGTGGCACCTCACACTGACAGTCAACCAACCGCTCCCGAACCCGGGTCAAACGAGCCCTCTGATAGAACCGATAAGGCGTAATACCCGTTTCCCGCTTCATCAGGTAGTAGAGATTCCGCTCGCTAACACCGGCGTAACTTGCCAGTTCCTTGAGGTCGAACTCCCAGGCAGGATCCTGCATGATTTTTTCGACCACCCGCTGCAAACGACGGTCAAGGGTGCGTTCCGAACACACAGCTGCCTTCCCGGGTGCCCAGGGCGTTTTCATTGTATCGAAAAGACGATTTGTTAATCGTTTCGCTTGGACATCATCGCGGACAAAGTGCAACCGGTCGAGGTAACAGTTGATCATGACTTCCAGAACGGATAGCCAGGCGGTGGACGATCGCAGAAGCGAATCATCCAGAGCACCATTGCTTGGCTTCAAGATTATAACTTCAGTCTTGGGGGCCAAACGGAGTTCAAACCTATCCTCGGGACGGGCAAGGAACAGCTGATCCAGGCTGCCCCAGCCTCTACCTCGAATGGATATTTCGGGCATGCCACCCCCCGGAAACAGGAGTACCGGATTCGAGGTACGGCAGCCCGAAACGTCCATGCCTTTGCCGGCTCTCAGCGAGATCACATGCCCAAGCTCACTTTCAAGCACGGATATGGCACCGACCCGTCCGCTGCCCGAGTGGAGCCGGCAAAGTATGTCATCGCAGCCAGACAACTCGCGCAAAGCGGCGAGCCATTCATCCAACGAAGCATTGTTCAGTCTCAGGTATGCGTCCAGAGCCGACTTTCGAGATATAGGTCCCATAAATTCCTGCGTGGAAAGCCTAGTTTACTTCTATCGGAGGCCGCGCCATTCCACTAGCCAAATTTTGCAAGACCTTAAGTATTACAAGGTTATTTTCTGCTATCTTGATATTGATCAATCAGATCATCATTCCATGTGTCCCAGGGAGCCGGTCGAGCCAACAGGTACCCCTGGCCACGGTGACATTTCAACTCACGCAGTTTGCTGTGCTGCTCGCTGCTTTCTATACCTTCCGCAACCACTTCCAAATCCAGCGCATCTGCAATCGCCAAAATGGCCGAGACGATACGTGAATCCCGGGATTCGCTCCCAAGCCGATGAATGAATTGTCGATCGATTTTCAGCACCTGAACCGGCAGCGCGTGCAGATAGGCCAGAGAGGAATAACCGGTCCCGAAGTCATCAATTGCGACAACTACTCCTTGTGCACCAAATTCACGTAGCTTATCCAGGCATTTGTGGGACAAGTTCATCAAATGGGTTTCGGTGATCTCGATTTCGGGTGACCAGCCAACCGTTCGAATTCTTGCGAACAGGGGATTTAAAAGGGCTTCAAGACGGGAGTCCGTGATCTGCCGGGCCGAAATATTGAGAGCAAGCCGCAGGCCACGGAGAAATGAGGTAGGGAATCCAGAGAGATCCGATTCAATGCAACGGACCAAATGCTCCGTTAGCTCGTGGATATGACCTCGTTGTTCGGCGATCGGCACAAAATCGGCGGGTGACACGGCACCGAATTCAGGATGGGTCCAACGCAGAAGTGCCTCCAGCCCCGCCATCTTGCCGGTATCGAGATGGTACTGTGGCTGATAAACAACCGTGAACTCCTCGGGCGCCGTTTTCAGTGAAACGATTAACGCCTCTGATAGCAGCTCGGCATGCCGACCCTGTTCGGTGTCGATCGCATCGTAAATCCGGAAACAGGCCCGTCCCGCAAGCTTTGCTGCGTACATGGCCCGATCCGCGTTCTGCAGCAGCTCGGATGCCTGACTGCCATGGTCCGGATATACGGCGGCGCCCACAGATGACGACAAAAAATACTCACGATGATCGACAATCACCGGCGCCCTGAAGCTCTGAACCATCCGCTGACACACGCCCTCGAGGTCATCATCATTCCGAAGTTCGATAATAGCGGCGAATTCGTCACCCGACAGGCGGGCCACAACGTCCCCGCGGCGAAGCACACTCTGGATACACAGAGCTGCCTGCTGCAAAACCCGGTCACCACAATCGTGTCCATGCAAATCGTTAACGGACTTGAAGAAATCCAGGTCGATATAAAGCACCGCGAACGCCTGACCGTCCTGTGCCCTCTGTGAGACTCGCGCCTTCAGGAATTCCTGAAACAGCGCGCGGTTAGGCAGCTCGGTCAGCGGGTCGTAATAGGCCAGCGACGCGAGGCGCTCATCGTCAGCCGTCATATCACCGACATCCATGAAAACGCCGGCGTAAAACCGATGGCTTTCGTGCTCAACCGGATAGATCGTCAACCACTGCGGATAGGTCTCGCCGTTCTTGCGCCGATTCCAGACCAGCCCCTCCCAGCGCCCCTTATGACCAATGGCCCTCCACATAGCTTGATAGAACTCGCGGGAGTGAAATCCCGAGCTGAGCACCGAAGGGGGCTGGCCAAGCACCTCGTCCGACCGGTACCCGGTGACTGAACGGAATTTCTCGTTCACGTAAAGAATCCTTGGCTCCCTGGTTGCCAGCATGATGGCTTTTGGGTGGTTGTCGACGAGAGCCCTGAAATCTTGTTGTTGTAATGCCTGCATGCACTGCTCACTCCTTTTTAGCAGCCCCTGAATCGTGTCCGATCAGTTCCACCCACTAGCATAAGCAGTATCTGTCGCCAACCTAGCCACATATTGCAAAAGACGAGAAACCACCAGGAGAAACCGCAAATAGATGAACACATTTTCATCTATTGCAATAACCGGATATTCAAGACGAAAGAACGGGTTGATAGTAGGCCAACAACGAGAAAAACACTGACCCGTGCAAGGAAACGCCATGCGAGTCAACGAACCGGTCACTCAGAAAGAACAGGTTTACCCGGACCACTACCACCTGATCACCACCACCGACCTTCGCGGCAAGATCACCGCCGCAAACGAAGAGTTTGCCGAAGTCGCTGGCTATACAATTGACGAACTGGTCGGCCAGCCCCACAACCTGATACGGCATCCGGACATGCCGCCGGGGGCATTCGAAAATCTCTGGCAAACCATTAAATCCGGCGAATCCTGGCGGGGTATGGTGAAGAACCGCTGCAAGAACGGCGACCATTACTGGGTGGACGCTTTTGTTACGCCAATTCGCAAAGACGGCGAGATTGTTGAGTTCCAGTCTGTTCGCACACGCCCCCGACCAGATCAGGTTGCCCGGGCGGAGAAACTCTATTCGGCCTGGAAAAAAGGCAACGTCCCCCGCAGATACCTTGCAGTCAGTCCGCCCCTGGCTTTGAAACTGGGCTGCCTGTATGGACTGCTGGCAGTCGCCCTACTCTGGTCCGGCCTGTCAGAGCTCGCCCTGTCCCATCTAGTGATATTGCAAGGGCTGCTGCTGGCGGTATTCGCGGTACCGGTCTGGCTTACCCTTCCTGTGATGCGCAGCGCCAGATCGGCTTGTACCGAGACCCACCCAGCTATGCCCTGGATCTATACCGGCCGCCGGGATGAAGGTGCCTGGATCGAATTTGATCGCCAGAAACGGGATGCCGTTCTTCGGGCCGTTTCCGCCCGCATGCACGCCAATGTTGGCAAGCTCCACGGCCGGAAACAGCGGACCGTCGAGTGGGTCGCCAACTCTGTGGCCAGCATCCGCAGCCAGCAGGGCGATATCCAGGACATAACACGTGCCTTTGAGGAGCTGGCGGAAAGCGTGCGGCGGGTCAGCGAACTGACCGCACGGACCCATGACGCAACAGACGACGCGCGCCAGTCAGCCAACCAGTGTCGCGGGCAGATGACGTCCATGAATCAGTCGCTGTCCGAGCTCGGCGGGCAGCTCTCTGTGGCCAATGACCGCATGCAGGCGCTGTCCGAAAAAAGCGATGCCATCGGCATGGTTCTGGATGTGATCTCCGACATCGCCGAGCAAACCAATCTGCTGGCTCTCAATGCCGCCATCGAAGCGGCGCGAGCCGGCGAATCAGGTCGCGGCTTCGCCGTGGTTGCCGATGAGGTTCGGGGGCTTGCCCAGCGAACCCACGAATCCACCCGCAAGATCGATGAGATGATTGCTGCCCTGCAAAGCGAAACCCGTGAGGTGGTCGAGGTGATCAACAACGGCACCCACTGCTGTCAGCAAACGGCAGGCATCGCCAATGAGGCCAGCGAAACGCTGGAAGCGACCCTCAGGGATGTGGATCTCATCACGTCCTGTACCCATGAGGTGGCCGGCGCGACGGAAGAACAGGCCGCACTGAGCGTTCAGGTGGAACGTCAGGCAGCACGGCTTCTGGAGCTTGGCAACCGCTCGGTCGAGAGCAGCGAAAACGCCCGGGAAGAGTCGGAACACCTTGGCAATAACGTGGATCAGGCCCAGTTGCTGACCAGTCATTTCCTGCAGATGCTGTGTGACCGACTGTTGCCGGCACCAGCGCCCAAGAACCGGCAACGATTCCCCGAGCCAACGCAATAAGGTAGGCTGGCGATCAACCTTTTGACCAATCTTGGAAGATCGCTGCAACCGTGACTCTTGGAACCCTGTTCTGGCTGTTCGTGGCCGGATTTGCTGTCTGGTACTGGTGGCGCGCCAAAGCCATCAAGGATTTCGTGCTTCAGGCCGCGCGCCGCTACTGCAAAAGCATGGACGTGATGCTGCTGGATGATGCCGTATTCCTCCGTGGTCTCTGGTTCAAACGCGACGATCAGGGCCGGGTCCGTGTATGGCGCCGGTTCCTGTTCGATTTCACGTCTACCGGTGAAGAGCGCTACACCGGCCGTATCATCATGCTGGGCCAGCGCATCCAGCATATGGAGCTGGAACCCCACCGGTTTTCCTGAATACGCAGCCTTCCTGTCCTCACCCATTTGGGCGATTCCTGATCGCTCATCACACACCAATAATCGACAACGCATCGACGACCGTCGGCTGCCTGATGCAGCCGTCAACAAAAACAACAGGAGTCAAACATGCGTATTCGATTTACCACAGCAGTTGTGCTGGGGCTGGCCTTGCTGTCCGCCTCGTTCTTTACTCACGCCGGTTATACCCAGACCCGTCATCCGATTGTGCTGGTTCACGGTGTCACCGGGTTCAACACCATTGGCGGCCTGGTGAACTACTTCCATACCATCCCCTGGAATCTTGAGCGCAGTGGCGCACAGGTCTATTCCGCCAGCGTTTCCTTCGTCAACAGCAGTGAGCAGCGGGGCCAGCAATTGGCGAACTACGTCAACAGCCTCGGCCATTCCAAAGTCAACCTGATGGCCCACAGCCAGGGCGCGCCTACCTCCCGGGTGACTGCAGCCCTGATTCCTCATCGTATTGCCTCAATCACCTCCATCGACGGCGTTAACAAGGGCTCCAAAGTGGCCGATGTGGTCCGGGGAATCCTTCCGCCAGGTAGCTATGTCGAAGGCGGCGCCAACGCCATCGCCAACGCCCTGGGTGATCTGATCAATGCGTTGTCCGGGGCAGACAACCCGCAGAACGGGCTGGCAGCGCTGGAGACCCTCACCACGCCTGGCACAACCAGCTTGAACGATGCCCTTGGCTGGAAAGGCGTGAACCGGAATAGTTGCGCCGGAACCAGCGAGGATGTCTGGATAGACGGCAACCGCATCAAGTTCTTCTCCTGGACTGGCCGGGGCGTGTGGACCAATGCGCTCGACATTACCGACCCGTTCCTGGGTATCACTTCACTGGCCTTTGGCAGCGAGCCCAACGACGGGCTGGTAGGCGTCTGCTCAACCATGATGGGCCGGGTGATCGGCACCCACTATGACATGAACCACGTGGACGCCATCAACCACCTTCTCGGAGCCCGTTCTCTGTGGACTAACCCTGTCACCCTTTACCGCACCCAGGCCAACCGGCTTAAAAACCGCGGTCTGTGAGGTGACCATGAAGCGGACATCCATCGAAGCCCGTCGGTGGCTGTTCCCGGGTGCACTGGCGGCCGTCCTGGTCGCCGGTGCTCTCTGGTATGGCCTTGCCGGAACAGCCCAGACAAACGCCGAAATTTCGGCTTCAATACCACCATCATCCGCGGCCCCGGCGAAGTCGCCAACGCCAGCATCCGAACACAGCGCCAAAGCGGTCCCGGAAGAGCCTTCTTCTGGACAGGAGCAATCCCGAACTCCTGATTCCCTCGGGCCGACCCCGTTTGCGGCGTCGCTATCAGGGACACAAATTGACGGCGCCCTGACAGCCGATGACAACGGCGAGCTGGTTATCAATCTGCGGGTGCGTGACTTTTTCGATTACTTCCTCAGCACGGTCGGCGAGGTGACTCCGGAAACAGCCATTCAACAGATCGAAAGCATGGCCAGGAACCACTTGCCTGAGCCCGCTTCCACCCAGGCGCTGGCGCTCCTCGATGAGTATCTCGCCTATAAACAGGCGTCACTGCAGGTCCTGCAAACCCGACTCGACCCAGCCCGAACAGAGGATCCGGGCTATCAGCTGACGGCGCTGGGTGATGCCCTGGCACAGCTGAAACAACTGCGCGCCAGCACCTTCAGCCCCGATGCCCACCGGGCTTTCTTCGGGCTTGAGGAGGCTTACAGCGAATACACACTGGCGACACTCGCCATTCAGCAGCGCACAGACCTGAGCGAACAGGGCAAACAGGCACTCGTACAGTGGCACCGCAATCAGTTGCCCGAGGAATTGAGGACAACTGAGCAACACCTTCATGCGAGCAGCCGACAACAACAGGCCCGGACAGCCGCCATTGAATCTGCCTCGTCTCCGGAAGCCGCCGGCAGGCAACTGGAAGAGCTTGGCGTGGATCCGGACGGTGTCGAGAGCGTCGTAAAGTATCTCAAGCAGCGTAAGCGCTTCGACCAGCGCTTCGATGCGTTCCGGGACGCGATGGAACGGGAGGAATCCTCGGGTCTGGCCGAAGCCGACATACAAGAACAGCAGGAAGCTCTGCTGGAACAGCATTTCCCTGATGAGCAGGACAGAACCTGGGCACGGCTGAAGATGCTCGGTAACGGCTGACCGGAATGTGCTCGGGTTCGCGAAGCCAGTCGGCCGGGGCGGATACAATCCAGAAACCTGCCCGACACTGGAAACGGCCATGACAACCGAGCAGATCAGACAACAACAGGCCGCCGGATTTCGGAACCTGCGCTTTGCGCCCGATCTGGAGGAGGCTTACCGGCGAACCCGGTCCGCACTGATCCGACAACGAGCCCGGCCCGTTTCAGTGGCCGGCCTGTTCCTTTTTTTGATCTACGCGGTTATGGATACACTGACCCTGCCGCCTGACCTGGCTCAGGTCACGGTCTCCATCCGGCTCGCCGTCACCTGCCCGGTGATTGCCTCAGTTGTCTGGCTCGCCTACCGCGCGTCTCCCTCGGACAGGCTCTTCGAGCGCATCTATACCCTGGCCTACCTCGTAGGTGGCCTGAGCGTGGTCGCAATCATAGCCGCCGCGCGACAGGTTGCCTTTCCGCTGCCCTACGAGGGCATGATCCTGATGCTCATGTTCGGATACTTTGCCATGGGGCTGCCGTTCTTCAGCGCGTCCATGGTCTCGCTTGTTCTGATCGTCGGCTACCTTCTGACCGAACTCTGGAGCGGTATGTCCGGCTCCGACATCGCGACTAACCTGTTTTTCCTGACCACGGCCAACCTTATCGGCATGGTTGGCGCGTGGACCAGTGAATACCGCCACCGAGCGCACTTTCTGGACCGTAAGCTGCTGGATCACATGCATCAGGCGGCCCGCGACGAGAGCCGGCGAAAAACGGAGCTGATCACCGCAGCCAGCCATGACCTGCGCCAGCCTCTGAACGTGATCGACATAACGCTGGAAAGCCTGTCACCAAGCAAACACGGCCCCGCAGCGCACCCGGCCACCCAACAGTTGCGGGACATGATTCGTCATCTCCGGCGCCTGCTGGGCACCGTATTCGACAGCGCACGGCTCAACGAGGGCATGGTGCAAGCCGTTATCCGACCCACCGCACTGGCACCGGTATTCCGGGATCTCAACGATTTGCTGGCGGACTCGGTTGGCAATAACAAGATAGAGGTTCGGATTGACCACCCGGGTAGTGATCTTCAGGTTATGGCGGATCCATCACTGTTGTCGCGGATCCTCCAGAACCTGATATTCAATGCGGTGCAACACAGCGGCGGCACGGCCGTTACCCTGTCAGCAAAAGCCATGGGCTCACAGGTGTTGCTGGAAGTCGCGGATAACGGCATCGGCCTGCCATCGGGGCTGGTGGATAACCTGTTCTCACCCTACGTGAGAGGCGCAGGCCCCAGTGAGTATCCGGGTCTGGGACTTGGCCTGACCATTGTTCAGGAATTTGTTGCGCTGATGCGGGGAGAGTGCGGCGCCGAGTCGAAGTCTGGCGGGGGAGCTGTGTTCTGGGTCCGGCTTCCCGCGGCCGTTACAACCACCCACGAGCCCGGGCCAGATTCACGCATTCTGTCCGGTTGTGAACACCAAGCTGGGTAAAAATCGCCTTGAGATGGGTTTTCACCGTGTGCTCCGTCAAATTCAGGCTCTGGCAAATCCGTTTATTGGGAAAGCCCTGGGCCAACAACAGGAGCACGTCCATTTGCCTCGGGGTCAATGACAGACCCGGTGCCACAGGATCGACACCGCCGGGGAAATACCTCTCACCGCGGCTTACAGAGCGGACCATGCTCACCAGCGCCGACCGCCCGGCAGATTTCGCCAGAAAGCCACTGGCACCGGCTGCCTGCGCAGCTCTTACCGTGGATTCGTCTTCACTGCTGGAAATGATCACCACCGGAGGTGGCTCCCTGTGGCTTGCCAGCCTGGGTAACAACGCCAACCCTGTTTCGCCCTGCAAAGCGATATCGAGCAGGATCAGCTGAAAATCGTCCTGACGGACCAACAAATCCGAGGCGCCCTCAACGGTGCTGGCGATCACAACGGATTCGGCCAAGCCTTCCTGACGGATCAGGCCCGCCAACCCCTGGGAAAAAAGAGCATGGTCATCGACCAGCAACACCTTCTTCATAGGAACTGGTCGTGCGCCCGCAGCAGGGGCTTGCCCGGCTTTCGATGATATGGCATCCATGGATGTGCCTCTGCCCGCTGTGTTTATTTTTGTTACGGCGGATGCGTCACTATAGGCCAGCCAAACGCTGCGCTCCGCGCACTGCTTAACATTTTTTTACAGGGACCTACGGCCTTGCGTCCCAATGTGTAGGCAATGAAACACAAATGTCATATTTCTGAAGCATCCTTCCAGCTTCTCAACCAACTGTCTGGTAAGGGTTTTTCGAAAGATGCCGCGATTCACACGGATGACTGCAACACTCCCGGGACTGCTACTGCCCGCTCTTATGGCCTTTCAGGCCCAGGCCTATGATCTGGAAATTCACGGTTCCAATACCGTCGGCGCGACCCTGGCGCCAATGCTGGTTACCGGCTATCTGGAAGAGCATGGCGGCGGACAGGTTGCAGCCAGGGGTACGGGCGTGGAAAACGAAAAGATCCTGCGAGCGCCTGTGAACAATCGGGCGGCCGAGGTGCTGGTCGCGGCGCACGGATCAAGCACCGGCTTCAAGGCGATGGCCGCAGGCAAGGCCGACATCTGGGCCTCTTCCCGCCCGGTAAAACCGCAGGAAGCAGAGCAATTTCGCGCCCGGGCGGATCTCACTGCGCCCGAGAGCGAGCACGTTATTGCCATTGATGGCCTGGCCATTCTGGTGCACCCGTCCAACCCCGTAAGCAAAATGAGCATCGAAACCCTGGGCCGCGTATTCTCCGGGCAGATCCGGAACTGGTCTGAGCTGGGCGGCCCGGACCGCCCGATTCATCTCTACGCCCGGGATGACCGTTCCGGAACCTGGGACACCTTCAAATCCCTGGTTCTTGGAAAACAGTTCGAACTGGACAGCAACGCCAGGCGCTACGAATCCAACGACCAGCTGTCGGATGACGTAAGCAGGGATCCTTCGGGTATTGGTTTCTCCGGCCTCGCCTCAGTGCGTAAGAGCAAACTCCTGGCGATCTCGGAAGGCAATGCCCCGGCGCTTCACCCCAACCAGCTCACCGTTGCCAGTGAGGATTATCCGCTATCACGACGCCTGTTCATGTACACGCCCGGGAGTGACGTCCCGCCACTTTCCGCAGGTCTGATTGGCTTTGCCCTCGGCCAGCAAGGCCAGGCACTGGTTGCCGAGTCCGGATTCATCTCCCAGAATCCCATCGCGGTCAAGCCGGAATTCGACGAATCGACGCCCGAGAGTTTTCGCCGTCTGACCGGCAACTACCATCGCCTGACGGTCAATTTCCGTTTCTCCGAAGGCCGGACCAAGCTCGATAACAAGGCCCGCCGGGACCTGCAGCGTCTGCAGCAGTACCTGGCCCAAAACGAGCGCTCCGCCGACGACCTGTTACTGATCGGGTTCGCCGACACCCAGAGCCATGAACTACGTGCCCAGATGATTTCCGAGCTTCGGGCCCTGTCGGTCCGCAAGGCTCTGCAGGAGGTAGGGGTACCGGACGTGGCCTACACCGGCTACGGCCAGTACATGCCGGTAGGTGGAAGCGGAAGCCCGCGCAATGGTCGCGTGGAAGTCTGGATCAAATCCCGCTAGCCGAGACCAAAGTCTGAGGAAAAACTGCGGCAATCACCTATCCGCCACGACATCACAGATATGTTTGGGTTTCCTATACTGACGGGGTCATTTTCAACCAACAGACAGGGACAATGGACATCCAAAACGACCACCGTTACGCGATCAACCTGAACGTCCGAGGCATTCAGCCCTCGGCCACCCTTCGAATCAACGAGCTGAGCAATCAGCTCAAATCCGAGGGCAAGGACATTATCAAACTCGGGCTGGGGCAATCCCCTTTCCCGGTTCCCGATCGCGTGGTGGACGCGCTCAAGGAGCACGCCCACGAAAAGGACTATTTGCCAGTAAAAGGTCTCAAAGGCCTGCGCGAAGCGATTGCCGGCTACATCAATCGCAGCGAGCGAATGCGTTGTACCTGGGAGGACGTCCTGATCGGCCCGGGCTCCAAAGAGCTGCTGTTCATGCTTCAACTGGCCTACTATGGGGATCTGCTGATTCCGCGCCCAAGCTGGGTTTCCTACGCCCCGCAAGCCCGAATTATCGGCCGTTCTGTCCACTGGCTGCCGACCCATGCCGAGAACAACTGGCAGCTTACCGCCGAAGAGCTGGATATCATCTGTCGGGATGATCCCTCGCGGCCCCGGATACTGATCCTGAACTATCCGTCCAACCCTACCGGGTGCACCTACACCGACGACCAGCTGCTGGCCATCGCCAATGTCGCCCGCAAATACCGGCTGATCCTGCTGTCGGACGAGATTTACGGCGAGGTACATTTCGAGGGCAAACACAAATCCATTGCCCGCTATTACCCGGAAGGCACCATCATCAGTACTGGCCTGAGCAAGTGGGCGGGTGCCGGCGGCTGGCGTCTTGGCACATTCATTTTCCCCCGGGAACTGAGGCCGCTGCAGGACGCCATGGCCATCATCGCCAGTGAAACGTACACGGCGACGAGCGCACCCATCCAGCACGCGGCCATTGCCGCGTTCAATGGCGGCGACGACATCGACGAATACCTCAAACAGTCCCGTCGGGTGCTGAAGGTTGTTGGCGAGTACATGCATCGTCGACTGAGCGACATGGGCGCCGTGGTCCAGAAACCGGAAGGTGCGTTCTACCTGTTCCCGGACTTCTCCGGTTTCCGGGAACAACTGGCCAGTAAAGACATCAAGACCAGCCAGGCCTTCTGCCAGGCCCTGCTGGAAAACACCGGCGTGGCCATCCTGCCGGCCAGCGATTTTGGCTTCGTGCCGGATCATCTGGCGGCGCGCCTGGCCTTCGTTGACTTCGACGGTGCCGAATCCCTGGCGCTCGCCGGCGGCGACTATGCCGAACAGGAACTGGGCGACGACTTCGTCCAACAGGCATGCCCACGACTGGTCAAGGCTATGGACAAGATGGAGCAGTGGCTGACCAGCCTCTGATTCTGCCGTGTTAGACTGGCGCCCTCATTCTCTTACGGGATATCAACGGGGGTGCCATGTCTGATTCTGTTTCTCTGCTCGAGATTACCGACTTTGCCGAAAACCTGGCCCGCGAGGCCGGCGAACTGATTCGCCGCGAGCGGGACAACAACGCCCTGCGCACCGATTACAAGCATCAAACCGAGCTGGTAACCCACGCCGACGTGATGGCGGACGAATTCATCATAGGCGCCATCCGCAAACGCTTCCCCGGACACCGGATTCTCTCGGAAGAGACCATGCCGGACCTTAGCCAGGCCGAGGAGCTGGATACCCCCCTCTGGATCGTCGATCCCATCGATGGCACAGTGAACTACGCCTATGGCCATCCCCAGGTAGCCGTCTCCATTGCCTATGCCGAAAAAGGTCGGGTTCAGGCCGGTGTGGTGCATGCACCCTTCCCGGGCGAAACCTTCCGGGCAACCCGCTCAGAAGGCGCGACACTGAATGGCCGCCCCATTCGCCACAGTGGTGCCACCGTGCCCAGGGACTCACTATTCGCCACCGGTTTTCCCTACACCAAAGACAGCCTTGAACCCCTGGTAAAGCGCCTGGATGCGATGATTCACCAGTGCCGCGACCTGCGCCGGATTGGCTCAGCGGCCCTGGATATCTGCTGGGTGGCCTGCGGCCGACTGGATATCTACTACGAGAACGTCAGCCCCTGGGACTTCGCCGCCGCCCGCCTGATCGCCCTGGAAGCAGGCGCCACAGCGGGGCATTTCAGCGAGGTGCCTGAGGGCTATCCTGCCGACCTCTGGGGCCGCGACATTCTGATCTCGGCGCCGGCCGTCTGGGAGCCTGTTCGGTCTATCCTGCGGTCGGCCTCGGGGTATGACTGATTAGACCTGTGCTCGCCTCCATAGTGTTGTCCCTGGCCTGTTAGCTATCGGGCAGGCACGGGATGGGAACCTGCTCCCCGGAACCGCTACGAGCACATCCATGTGCGCTTGGCGTCGGCCATCCATGGCCGGCGACATTCCGGGGAGCAGGTTCCCATCCCGTGCCGGCGTTGCAGTGGCGATATCGCAGAAATTTGGAAGAAAGATCGGATAGGCCGTAATCGAAAGATATATCTCTAGAGCTGGAGAGGCGCTGTTGGGTGGGGCTTTTACGGAATGTCGGCGGCCATGGATGGCCGACGCCAAGCGCACATGGATGTGCTCGTAGCGGTTCCGTAAAAGCCCCACCCAACGGCGCCAGACTCCCAAGCCTTCAGGCTACAAAATTTAAAGCAGCCAACTTCAGACTCAGCCCCAAACACCCTCGGCAACCAATCCCCAACTCTCGTCAAAATCGGTTGACGGCAACCGCGAGAAAGACGACCGGATAAACCGCTGAATGCGGCCTTCAACGAACACCAGAACATAATCAGCGCCCCGGGCCGAGCTGGTTCTGGGCCGCAAACCCTGGCGGATTTCGCCTTCCTTCAGGGTCTGACGCACCTGGGTTTCCAGGCGCTCGAAGAACTGGGAGGCACGCTTGCGCAGGGTGTCGTTCTCGCCCATCAGGGCATCGCCGGTCAGCACACAACACAGCCCCGGATTGCGTTCAGCAAAGACCAGCACCAGGTGCACCAATTGCTGGAGGCGCACCCGCACATCGTCCTGCTCCTGCAGGATCACCTGGCAGCGAGAGAACACGGCCTCTTCGGCAAACTCGATAAGCGCCTCGAACATTTTCCGCTTGCTGGGAAAATGCCGATACAAAGCGGCCTCGGTAACGCCCACGGATTTGGCGAGACCGGCGGTGGTGATACGGGCGCCCGGATCGGTCTCCAGGAGTTCCACAAGAGCATGGAGAATCGCCTCGCGGCGACTGGGTTTCTGGTCAGTCATGGCAGGACAGCAGCGCTCTGATTTATCGTTGTCGGGGCCGGTCGTTCGGCGCCGGCCCTCGGTTATCGTTAGTCAGGATTGTGCCCGAGATCAGAAGAAGGTGCCATCAATGGGCGAGGATGCGCTGGCATAGAGCTTCTTGGGCATCCGGCCCGCCAGATAGGCTTCACGACCAGACTCAATGGCCAAACGCATGGCATTGGCCATTCTGATCGGATCTTTGGCCTGGGCAATCGCGGTGTTCATCAGCACGCCGTCGCAGCCCAGTTCCATGGCGATGGTGGCGTCTGACGCAGTGCCAACGCCCGCATCTACAAGTACCGGTACCTTGGCGTTTTCCACGATCAGCCGGATGTTATACCGGTTCTGGATACCCAGGCCGGAACCGATGGGGGCACCAAGGGGCATGATGGCCACACAGCCCATCTCTTCCAAACGCTTGGCCAGCAGCGGGTCGTCCGAGCAGTAGACCATGACCTTGAAGCCGTCCTTGATGAGCTCTTCGGCGGCAACCAGGGTCTCGGTCATGTTCGGGTAAAGGGTTTTCTCCTCACCGAGGACTTCCAGCTTCACCAGATCATGACCATCGAGAAGCTCCCGGGCCAGCTTGCAGGTGCGTACGGCGTCTTTCGCGGTATAACAGCCCGCCGTGTTGGGCAAAATGGTGTATCGATCCGGGGACACCACATCCAGCAGATTCGGCTCGTCCGGATTCTGGCCAAGGTTGGTGCGACGCACCGCAACGGTAACAATCTCGGCCCCGCTGGATTCGATCGCATGGCCGGTTTCCATCATGTCACGATATTTGCCGGTACCGACGAGCAAACGGGACTGGTAGACCCGTCCGGCAATTTCGAGTGGTCTGTCTTCTGGAAGCTGGATTTCGGATGTCTCTGTCATAGTATTCCTGAATAATTTGAATACGGGAGGATGAAAACCGCCGTGGTCGGTAGGTTCGGCGGACCGGCCAATTCAGCCGCCGCCAATAGCGTGAACGACTTCTACACGGTCGCCATCGCTCAGGGTAAATTCCGGATGCCGGCTCCGCGGCACAATGTCCTCGTTAACCTCAACCGCCAGCCGCTTGCCCGCGAGAGCCATCTTTTCAATCAGCGTGGCAATGGTTGCGCCATTCGGCAGTTCCATTGCATCGCCATTCACCTGAACCTGCATCGTGACTCTTGAACCTCTGTATTCTTCACTTGTTCCGGCGGAGACCGGAGGTTATTAACAGCGCCCAGCCCACCATGAAGCACACCCCACCAAGCGGCGTGATCGGGCCGATCCAGCGGATATCCGTCACCACCAGCAAGTAAAGACTGCCACTGAATAACAGGATGCCGGCCAGGAAGAATCCGGCTGACCAACCCAATAATTTTTTGGAAAGCCCTTGTCCGGCCAGTAACGCCAACAGAACCAGCGCCAAGGAATGGTACATTTGATATGTGACGGCGGTCTGAAAAACTTCAAGCCCTCGCTCACTGACCAGGCTACGCAGGCCGTGTGCGCCAAAGGCGCCAGCCATCACCGCCAGGAGCGCCAGAAAAGCACCGGCAACCAGGGGCAGTGCAAGGACCCGGTTTTCGGTCTGTTGTACGGACTCAGCAGTCACAGTGGATCTTTTCTCCCGTATCCAGGTTCATCATGGTTAACGCTCCACCCCAGACACACCCTGTATCCAGACCGATAAACCGGTCGCTGCCGGTTTTTCCTTCCAGGGCTGCCCAGTGACCAAACACCACACGGACATCGTCAGTACGAGGGAAATGAAACCACGGTTCGAAACCTTCCGGGGCGCTGTCAACGGCTTCCTTTGCCGCCAGCTCCAGGGTGCCATCGTCGGCAATAAAGCGCATGCGGGTGAAATAGTTGGTAATGACCCGCCAGCGGTCCATACCCTGCAGGGTTTCATCCCAGCGCTCGGGCTGGTTGCCGTACATGTGGGTGAAATATTCCTCGGCGGCATCGCCCCGGATCACGGCTTCCACCTCCTGAGCGCACGCCATGGCCTGACTGACCGTCCAGATATGGGGCAAACCGGCGTGGGTCATCACCAGATTCCGGACCGGATCGTGAACGCACAGATTCTGTTGCCGAAGCCAGCTCACCAGCCGGTCGTGATCCGGTGCTTCCAGAATATCCGCCAGGGTGTCTTTCCGACGCGTCTGGTGCCCCCCCAGCGCCACCGCCAGAAGGTGCAGATCATGATTGCCGAGCACCACAACCGCCGAATCCTCCAGGCTCTCGATATACCTCAGGGTTGCCAGTGAGGACGGGCCACGGTTGATCAGATCGCCGGCCACCCATAGACGGTCACGGGAGGGAGAGAAATCCACTTTATCCAGGACATCTCTCAGACGCTCGTAACAGCCCTGAATGTCGCCGATCGCGTAGTCAGTCATCACTTACCTCGTTTGCCGGGTTGGCTGAACCCTTCTCCGCAAAAAGCAGGTCTGCAATGGCCACGTAATCGGCCAGGCCAAGGTTCTCCGGGCGCAGACCGTCATTGATGCCTAGGCTCTGGAGCTGCTCGACCGAAACCATTCCGCCAAGTGCCTTGCGGAGAGTTTTCCGCCGGGCGTTAAAGGCTGTGCGGACCACGGCCTGCAGTGTCGTCAAATCCTTCGCCGGGTGTGGCAGGGTCTTGTGAGGCACCAATCGGACAATCGCCGAATCCACCTTGGGCGCAGGGCGGAATGCGCCGGGCCCCACCTCGAACAACGGCTGAACCTTGCAGAAATACTGGGTCATGATGCCGAGGCGGCCGTAATTGTTGTCACCCGGAACAGCCGCCATCCGCTGAACCACCTCTTTCTGCAGCATGAAGTGCATGTCCTGCACAACGCCGGCCTGGGACAGCAGGTGAAAAATCAGCGGTGTGGAAATGTTGTACGGCAAATTACCGATGATCCGCAGGGGGCGGTCAACCATCAGTTGGCTGAAATCAAACTTGAGCGCGTCCGCCTCGTGAATCCGGAATTCCGGATAGTTGAAAAACTTGGTGCGCAGCACCGGAATCAGGTCCCGATCCAGCTCCACTACCTGCAACTTCGGATTCACCGCCAGGATTTCCTCGGTCAGTGCGCCCAGGCCAGGGCCAATTTCCACGATAGCGTCATCGGGTTTCGGGTTAATGGCGCGGATGATCTGCTCTATGACCCCCGGATCATGGAGGAAATTCTGGCCAAACCGTTTTCTGGCCTGGTGGCCGGCTTTGTTGCTCACGAACGAGTCTCTTCAATTGCAGATTTGCGACAACGAGCCATTTGCTCGCCTACCTTCAGGGCCGTATGCAGACTGCCGGCATCGGCTCGACCGGTTCCCGCCAGATCCAGAGCCGTGCCATGGTCCACAGAGGTGCGCACAATCGGAAGCCCCAGGGTAATGTTCACCGCACGCCCAAAGCCCTGAAACTTCAGCACCGGCAGCCCCTGATCATGGTACATGGCCAGAACCGTATCTGCCTGGCCGAGCCAGTGCGGGGTAAACAGGGTATCGGCAGGTAAAGGTCCGGTCAGAGAAATGCCTTCGGCACGCAGAGCCTCCAGAGTCGGCTCGATGGTGTCGATTTCCTCCCGACCAAGGTGACCACCTTCGCCGGCATGAGGGTTCAGGCCTGCCACCAGTATCCTGGGCCGGGCAATGCCGAAGAACTTTTTTAGATCGGCATCAAGAATTCGCGTTACCTGAGCCAGGCGCTCCGGGGTAATGGCGGCGGAAACGTCCTTGAGCGGTAAGTGGGTGGTAACAAGCGCAACCCGCAGCTCTTCGGTCGCCAGCATCATGACCACACGATCCACCCCACACAGCTCCTGCAGGAACTCGGTATGGCCGCTGAACGCGATGCCGGCATCGTTGATAACGCCCTTATGGACAGGCGCCGTCACCATACCGTCAAAATCACCGCTGAGGCAGCCGTTAGCGGCGACTTCCAGTGTTCTGAGCACATAGGCACCGCTGCCGGTATCCAGTGTGCCCGGTTCATGATTGGCGCAACCGTCCACATGCAGCACCGACAGCAGGCCTGCCTCCATTTCCGGCACCTCTCCGGGCTGCCAGGCACGCATTTCAACCGCCAGATTCATTTGCTTCGCCCGGGCCTCCAGCAATGGCCGGCTGGCAACCACCACCACACCTGCACTCCGGGCCGCAAGAGCCAGTTGCAGGCATAACTCCGGACCAATGCCGGCAGGTTCGCCGGCGGTCAGTGCCAGCACCACGGGATTACTCATCAGGAGACCGGCTCTTCTTCGGCCGGTTCATCCTTGGCGTACTCGCCCTTGAACTCGACAAAGGCCTCATCGCGGATCTCCTGAAGCCAGTTCTGCAGTTCGGTCTCGAACTTGCGGCGATAGATGGCCTGGCGGGCCTCGGCGTCGCGCACATCACCGCTGATGTCTTTCTGGCGGCGCTCCTGAACCTGCAGGATGTGCCAGCCAAACTGGGAACGGAATGGCCCGCGCAACTCGCCAATATCAGCATCGAGCATGGCCTGCTCAAACGCCGGCACCATCTGGCCCGGGCTTACCCAGCCCAGATTACCGCCATCGGAGCCAGACACCGGATCATCGGAGAACTCTCTGGCCAGCGCACTGAAGCTGGCTCCGTTCTGAAGCTGCTGGTACAGATCCCGGATCGTGGTTTCAGCCTGGCTGTCAGTAGTTGCTTCGGAAGGCCGGACCAGAATATGACGGACACGGTGCTGCTGGATCATCTGCTGCTGCTCGCCGCCGCGCTTGTCCATCACCATCACCAGGTGGAAGCCACTGTTGTTTTCCAGGACGTCCGAAGGCTCACCCACCGGCAGCTCCGGCACAACCGGAGCAACCAGAGACGGCAGCTGACCCTCGGCACGCCAGCCCATATCGCCACCTTCCAGGGCATTACTGGCATCAGACTCGGCAACAGCCACTTCCCGGAAATCACGGCCATTGGCGATCTCACTGCGCAGCCGCTCGGCTTTCTCCCTGGCGGCATCCACCTCCGCCTCATCAGAGGGGTCGTCTACGCTCACAAAGATGTACGCCAACCGATACTGAGCGTTATTGCCCCCACGGGCCTCCAGACTTTCCAGATAGTTTTCAACTTCCCGATCGGTCACCCGAACCCGGTTGCCGACCTGGCGCTGCTGAACCCGGCTGGTCAGCATCTCCTTGCGGATCTGTTCGCGGGCCTGGTTATAAGTCACGCCTTCGGCTTCGAGCTGGTTTTCAAACTGCGGCAGGCTCATGCCATTGCGTTCGGCAATGTTGGCCATGGTTTCGTTCAACTCGTTATCGCTGATGCGCATACCGGCCCGATCTGCCATCTGCATCTGGATCGATTCGGTGATCAGCTGGTCAAGCACACGCTCTTCGAGGACCTGCCTTGGCGGCAGCGCCGTGCCCTGAGCACTGAGGCGACTGGTGATGGTGTTGATTCGGGCCTCCAACTCGGTCTGAAGGATGACATCCTCATCGACGATGGCCACCACCTGGTCCAGCAACTTACGCTCGGCCTGAACAGACAACGGGGCCAGGACGGCTAAAAGAACCAGTAACGCTTGTACACCATGGCGAAGGGTCGCCTTCATAATCACCTCTACAAATAGAATTTGAGCTTTTCTGGCGTTTTGGGGGCCTTAGTCCGGGATCCAGTCAGGGAGTTCCAAAACGACGACGCTCCCTTTCATCAAAACCGTAAATGGCCTCGGAAATACTCGATGAGGCACCATCGCTGCCGCCCAGGCCCTTTAGCTGGATCTGGAACAGTATGCGGCTATCGAGTTCCCGGTCATCGGTCAGATAGTTCTGGTGAACCACCTGAACACTCCAGCAGCAGTTATTGTATTCCAGCCCGGCCAGGGATCCGACGGTTCGATCAAGGTCGGAGTCGTAGACCCAGCGGCCGATCAGACTAACACGGTCCGAGACCGGGAAAACCGCCGCGATATCCGACTGTTCCAGTTCGCCCCGGCTGTAAGTGTGCCCCACGCTGGCCAGGTACCGGTAGTCAGTGGAGTGAAAGGTTAACTGGCTGCGGCCTTCCTCGGTATCCCCGGTATCAGGATCCCACAATCCGGAGGAGCGGATTTCCAGGGTATCAAGCGGGTTCAGCACGACTTCGCCCGCCAGCGGTGAACGGCTCCGGGTACCGGCACCCTCACCGAACAACGTCACTTCGCGGTCCTCGAAATACTGTATCTGTCCAATACTGAATCGGGCACGCTCCGCACCGGTGAGCAGGTCATTGAAACGGCTAGTCAAGGCAACGGTCAACTGGTTGGCATCGCCTACCCGGTCACCGCCGGTGAAGCGGTCCGGTCTAAACAGCTGTTCAAAACGGAAGGTCTGGAGGTCGGTATCGAAATCCGGAATGTCGTTCTGGTCCGGATCGGCATCGGCCCAGGCGTAATAGAGCCGGGGCTCCAGAGTCTGGTTGTAGGGCACATCGAACAGGCTGCTCTGTCGGTCGAAATACAAGCCGTTATCCCACTCGGCAACCGGCACGGTGCGATCGAAGCTGCCATCCCCCAGCACGTAGTCGTCCAGGTTGTAGCGGGTGTAATCCACGCTTACCGACGGCCGACTGAACCCCCACAACGCCCGCATGGGCAACGCCAGTTCCGGCCGCGCCCGGAAACGCTGCCCGTTGGCCCGGTCCAGACCGGTCAGTGCTTCGTTATCCCGGTAAAACACCGTGTACTGGCTTTCCAGGTTGGCCTCCACAATCCCCGCGCCGGTCTGGCCTGCGTAGATCACTTCCGGCAACTGGGCATAGGGTTTGTCCACGTCGGCAATGCGATCACTGATGGTCTGGTAATCGTTGAGGTAGGCATCGAAATACTGCTTGTCGCTTCGGTAGCTAATCCCGCCCTTTCTCTGCAAATGAGTTGCCTGGTTGATCTCCAGGCTGCGGTTCAGATCGCTGAGATAGTCTTCATCGCTCACCACGGAAAAATCTCCGTAGCCTCGCCAGCCACGGCCAAAGGCAGCGCGGGTCGTGGCATCCAGGGCCCAGCGCTCACCGGATTCACCCGGATTTTCCTCCTGGAACGCCGAATCATTGCCGATGTACCCGAGCTGCAGGGCAGTTTCCCCGAGAGAGCTGAGATACCGGCCTTCGACTTCATTGAACAGGCCCCGGCCATGAATGTACTGGGGCGTCAGCGTCGCGTCGTAATGGGGGGCCAGATTGAAGTAATAGGGCACGGCAAGAAAGCCGCCGCTGCCGGCACTGGAAGAGCCGAACTGCGGGTAAAGGAAACCGGACTTGCGGCGATCATCAATAGGAAAGCTTGCCCACGGCCAATAGAAAACCGGCACATTCAGGACTTCCAATCGAACGTGTTTGGCGGTACCGAATCCTTGCGCCCGATCCAGCCTGATATCCGAGGCAACGATGGCCCAGTCATTCTGGCTGGGGCCACAGGTAGTCAGAAAGCCATCTGCAATGACGACCTGTTCCTCGCTGATGCGCGACAGGCTGCCTGCACGACCGCGCATTTCCGGACCATGCAGCAGGAATGTCGCAGTGTTGATGTCGAGGCGTCCACTATCGACGTCGTAGTTCGCGTTCTCACCGGTGAGAAGGAAACCCTCGCCGCGACTGACCAGCGGGCCCTGCACCGATACTGCACCCTCCTGCTGGCTGTAGCGGGCCTCTGAACCGGTTACCTGAAAGCCGCCCTGGCGAATGCGGACATCCCCCTGAAGAAACAGTGTCCGGTCAATCTCGTAGCGGGCGTTCAAGCCTCTGGCTTCCAGCGGTTGCTCGGAATCGCTGCCAACGGCAAACGCACCATCAACGCCATTAGTGCGACCGGAAGGCAGATACCCCCCTTCGCAGAAAAGGGGCAACGAGGACCGGGCCTCGGCTGGCAGCTCTGCTCTCGGTCGCCAGTCTATTTCCGCCGCAGACGGCGGTGTCTGGGCATACCCTTCCGCAACGCCCAACCCCAAAGACGCAGCCAGCAACACACGGCCATACCGGCTCTGCCACCGGGTTTCCGGCGAATGCAGTGGGCGTTCGGGACATGGCACGGTGGCTGGATCCTGTTCCGGGTGAATTGGAGGACGGGCAATAATAAACGCCGCCTAGTTTACACGTGCCCTCGAGGGTTGTTAACGGAAACTCCGCTGCAAAACCGATTTACCCTCTTTATACTCGTCTGCTAACTTTCGCTGTCAGCGACAACTTTTTTCAGGATCGCAACCCGAACTATGGATACCCGCCTGCAGTTGCTGACCAACTGGGTCAGACAATTTCCCGGCTTCGAACAGTGCGAAGCCGAACCGGTCTCCGGCGATGCCAGTTTTCGCCGTTACTTCCGGGTCTGGCAGCACGCAAACCCGACAACCGCTCCCGGGGACCGTGCGCCGTTTATCGTGATGGATGCGCCCCCGGAACATGAAGACTGCGAGCCCTTCGTGGCCATCGCCCGGCACTGGCACCGGCAGGGTATTGCGGTTCCGGACATCGTGCAGGCTGATCTGAAGCAGGGCTTCCTGCTACTGGAGGATTTTGGCGACCAGCTGATGCTCGGCCGACTGAGCACGGAGTCCGCAGACCAGCTCTACCGGAACGCTCTGGAAGAACTGACCCTGATCGCGAGCCAGACCTCCCCCAGTGATTACCCGCTACCGCCTTACGATGCCACTCTGCTTGAGCGGGAAATGGCGCTGTTCCCGGACTGGCTGCTGGAGAGGCATCTGGGCATGGACCTGGAAAACAGCGAGCGGGCTCTGCTGGACACGACCTTTTCCATGCTGTGGGAAAGCGCCCTGGCGCAACCGGAAGTGACGGTCCATCGGGACTACCATTCCCGAAACCTGCTGGTTCGCCAAGACCAACCTCGCCCGGGTGTCATCGATTTCCAGGACGCGGTTACCGGGCCGGTTACCTACGATGCGGTCTCGCTGCTGAAGGACTGCTACATCCAGTGGCCGGAGGAGCGAATCTGCGACTGGCTGGAAGTGTATCGCCAGAGCAGCCTGGACGCAGGCCTGCACCGGGCTGATCCGGAAACCTTCCGACAGTGGTTTGAACTGATGGGCATGCAGCGCCACCTGAAGGCCGCCGGGATTTTCGCCCGCCTGTCGATCCGTGATGGCAAGCACGGCTACCTCAATGATATTCCTCGCACCGTGCAGTACCTGATCGTTGCCAGCAGTCGGCAGCCGGCCCTGCGCCACTTCCACGAATGGCTCAGGGATTCGGTGATGCCCCGGATCAAGGCGAGCATTGGCCCGGCCCCCGGCCAGAAGCACCTGCCACAATGAAAGCCATGATTCTCGCCGCCGGCAAAGGTGAACGCATGCGGCCTCTGACTCTGGCCACACCCAAACCCCTGCTCCGGGCCGCCGGCAAGCCGCTGATCAGCTATCACCTGGACCACCTTCGTCAGGCGGGAATCCGTGAGGTGGTGATCAACCATGCCTGGCTGGGTGACCAGATCGAGGAAACCCTGGGTAATGGCGACCAGTTCGGACTTTCCATTCAATACTCCCGGGAAGGCGAGCCGCTGGAAACTGCCGGCGGCATCGTGCGCGCGCTGCCCCTGCTTGCCGATGACAAATCTGACTGGTTTCTGGTGATCAACGGCGACATCTGGAGCGATTTCGACCTTTCCCGACTGACACCGCCGGCTGACGCGGACGCCCTGCTGGTTGTCACCAGCAACCCGCCACACCACCCGGAAGGCGACTTTCACCTCACCGATCAGGGATTACTTCTGGGCGATGGTACCAACAAGCTGACCTTCACCGGCATCAGCCTGTTGCACCGGCGCCTGTTCGAGGGCCTGACCGACCGTGCGGGAAAGCTGGGCCCGGTGCTGCGCAGTGCCATGGCCGAAGGCCGCGTGAAAGGCCTCTACCATCCGGGGCACTGGGTAGACGTCGGCACCCCGGAACGCCTGCAGGCGCTGGACAGGCAACTGGCCAACAGGGAATCCGAGAGCCATGGCGGGCAGTAACAAACAACCGGCACTGCCGGCCCGGATGGAAGCCGAGTTCTCCAGCCTGATGCGGGAACTTTCGGCCTGCGGTCATCAGGCCCCCGCGCTGATCGAGCGGGCCCGCCTGCCCCGCTGGTGCAGGCACTCCCTGTTCTTCTTCCTAGGCTACATCGCCAAGGCAGACGGACGGGTCACCGAAGCCGACATCGGCTATGCCGAATCGCTGATCAAGGCCATGAGGCTGTCGAAACGTCAGCGCAGGCGAGCCATTGGCTGGTTCCAGCAGGGCAAGTCGGCCGGGCAACTGCCGTTTATCCGCGGGCTGGCCATGCGCCTTTCCCGCCGTCTCTGGCCAGCGCCCGCGTTGAAAACCGCCATCTGTCTCTGCCACGCCGGCCAGCTTAACGGCCGCCCCGGCAAACCCAGACGTTATCGCTGCGAGGACGCCATTGACCAGATTGGTCTGCCGGTAAGCATCAGCGAGGACATTTTCGACAGTTATGCCAGCAAGGTCTGGACCCGGCACAGCGAGAACCTTTCCAGACCCACCAGCTATCAGCAGGCCTGTGAACTTCTAGGGGTTACCCGCCGGGATTCCCTGGAAGTGATCAAACGGGCCTACCGCAAGAAGATATCCGAGTGCCACCCGGACAAGCTTGCCCAACAGCAGGTCAGTGACCGCGATCGAAGCCTGGCCAAGGAACGCCTGCTCCACTACCAACAAGCCTGGGAACTGATAAAGCGACACAACACCCTCCGCCCCTAACGCTCGCGGGATTCCAGCCAGGCGGCAACACGACTGGCGACGCCATCGCCCAGAGTCTCAGGCGCAGGGCTGATCCAGGGAATCGGTTGTCGCTCAAAGCCGCTCATTCCGGCGCGCCGCAACTGCATGCCAATACTCCAGCCCGATTGATCATCAGCCGTCCCTTGTGGATACAGCTCCAACAAATCAGTGCCGAGCGACTCCAGACGGTCCGGCAGACCTGACCGGTCAACGGGATAAAACCGTGGCACCACCCAGATCAGGGCAGAGGCATCGGCGCCATCCAGTACCCGGTTGGTCACATGGATACTGGCTCGGCCGACACCAAGAACTGCCGGAGCTTCATAGCCCCGCCCAACCAGCAGGGCCAGCCCTGCCTGCAGCATCTGGTTGATGCGGCTTCTGTAGCGCGCCTCAAGATCATCGGCGCTCTCGGATGAGGCCATGACATCGATCATGACTGAATCTGATGCCCCCTCCTCGCCCGCGCCTGCTTCAGCCGCCGGCGGCTCCATCACGGGCCGCATCAGGAACCCATTCAGAACCGGAGAGGGCGACTCCAGACCAAGCGTAAGGACGGCCCAGCCCCGGGAAGCCAGCCCCGCTGCCAGTGAGCCGGTTACCCCGGAAGCGGCAGTTTCACCTTCGTCCGACAGAACCAGCACCGCACCGCGAGCCGGCAACCTGGCTTCCGGGTAGAACAGGCCCAGTGCCCTATCACCCTCCTCAAGCTCCAGCCATACCGCTGATTCGGGAAAACGCTGGATCAGGGAGCGTTCGCCGGTGCCTGTCCAGATCAGGGCCCGACTTGCAGACTCTGACGCCTCGACGCCTTCGGTCTCACCGGCCGTCCCACTCTCTTCCTGCCCGAGGGTGATGGACGGCGCGACACACATCAGCGCCAGGATAAAAAGCCAGAACACGCCAGGCCGGTAAATCTCGAATCTCTGCACAGATACTGATCCTTTGACTGCGAAAAAACGCCACTGAGCTGTTAGACTAGCAGCCATCCTGAATGTGCGGCAGGGACCGCTGACCAAGCCATTATCCATTGTTGTGAGAGAGCCGTCATGAACCCTTACCTGATTGCCCCATCCATCCTGTCCGCCGATTTTGCCCGTCTTGGCGAGGAAGTCGATAACGTGCTGGCCGCCGGCGCCGACGTGGTGCACTTCGATGTGATGGACAATCACTACGTACCCAACCTCACCATTGGCCCCATGGTCTGCGAGGCGCTGCGCAAGCACGGCGTGACCGCCCCCATCGATGTGCACCTGATGGTGTCGCCGGTGGACGACCTCATCCGTATGTTTATCGACGCCGGGGCCAGTTACATTACCTTCCACCCGGAAGCGACCAACCACATCGATCGCTCACTGCAGCTGATCCGCGACGGTGGCTGCCAGGCGGGCCTGGTGTTCAACCCGGCCACGCCGCTGCATTACATGGATCATGTGATGGACAAACTGGACATGGTGCTGATGATGTCGGTAAACCCCGGCTTCGGTGGCCAGAAGTTCATTCCCGGCACGCTCGACAAGCTCCGGGAGGCCCGCAAACGCATCGATGCCAGTAACTACAATATCCGCCTGGAAATCGACGGCGGCGTGAAGACCGAGAACATCCGGGAAATCGCCGAGGCCGGTGCCGACACCTTCGTGGCCGGATCTGCCATCTTTAACACCGACGACTATAAAACCACCATTGATGCCATGCGCGAAGAACTGGAGCAGGCCCGCAGGGTGATCAGCCAATGAGCTTGGCAGGGCTGTTCAATCCACGCTGGCCGGGGGTTGCCCTGTTTGATCTCGACGGCACCCTGGTGGACAGTGCACCGGATCTGGCGGCCGCCGTGGATCAGATGCTGGCGCATCTTGGGCGCTCACCCGCGGGCATTGACCGGGTACGGAACTGGGTAGGCAATGGCGCCAGCGTTCTGGTGCGCCGGGCCCTGGCCAGCCAGGTGGACTGGGAACCGGCGCGACCAAAAGACGAGGCCCTGTTCAAGGATGCCCTGGCGATTTTCTATCACGCCTACGGCACCCTCAACGGGCAGCATTCGGTAGTCTACGCCGGCGTCGAGGCCTGTCTCACGCACCTGAAGAACCAGGGCTGCCGGCTGGGCATCGTCACCAACAAGCCGGAACAGTTTGTGGCACCGCTGCTTGAGCAAATGGGACTGGACCACTGGTTCGACCTGACCGTGGGTGGTGACACCCTGCCGGTCAAGAAACCGGACCCCGCTCCCCTGCTTCATGCCATGGAAACCCTCGGGGGCACCCGCGGAACCACGGTCATGGTGGGCGACTCCGCAGCGGATATTAACGCGGCGCTGGCCGCGGGCATTCCCTGTGTGGCGGTGCGGTACGGGTATAACTACGGGCCTGCGGTGGATACCCTGGGCGCCGACGCGGTTGTTGATTCGCTGGCCGAGCTTTTGTAATCTCACAAGGAACTTACCTTGAGCACTTCTTTACGGGAGATTCCTGCCGTGCAGGGACTGAATCTGACTGCAGCGCGAGGCATCCTGACAACCCGCGCAACACGATGGTGGCGATGGCGCACCGGCTAAGCAAGCCCGGAGGCTGACTGGCGTCTGCTGGTCGAGCCCGCAGCACCTGATGGAAGCAAAGTCTTTCATCCACAATGCAGATCAGATTTCAGGAAACCGTACCATGACACCCGAGCAATTCATTGAGCTCGCCGACGCCGGCTTTAACCGCATCCCCGTGTACCGTGAGGTACTGGCCGACCTCGATACGCCTCTGAGCACCTATCTGAAACTCGCCAGCGGGCCCTACTCCTATCTGTTCGAATCCGTGCAGGGCGGGGAGAAATGGGGTCGGTATTCGATCATCGGCCTGCCCAGTCACGAGGTGCTCAAGGTCTTTGACCACCGGGTGGAGATCAGCCGCGGCGGAGAGGTTGTCGAAACCGAGGAAGTGGACGATCCACTCGCCTTTGTCGAGGCCTATCAGAAACGCTTCCATGCGCCAGATCTGGACGAGCTGCCCCGGTTTAACGGCGGGTTGGTGGGCTACTTCGGTTACGACACGGTGCGCTACATCGAAAAACGGCTGCGCAAAAGCTGTCCGCCGGACAAAATCGGCACCCCGGACATCCTGTTGATGGTCTCCAACGAGATCGTGGTGTTCGACAACCTGCGGGGCAAGCTGCATCTGATTGTCCATGCCGATCCGGCCATTGAGGGCGCCTTCGAAAAGGCACAGAGCCGCATTGATGAGCTGGAGAACCATCTGCACAGGCAAACCGCTGACGCGCCCCGCACCCCCGAACACCTGCGCGGAAAAGCCGTAGACGAGAGCGACTTCATCTCCGGCTTTACCCAGGACAAATTCGAAGCCGCGGTGGACAAGATCAAGGGCTACGTGCTCGACGGCGATGTCATGCAGACGGTGATCTCACAGCGCATGTCGATTCCCTTCGAGGCGCCGCCGCTGAACCTGTATCGCTCGCTTCGGGTGCTGAATCCGTCGCCCTACATGTATTTCCTGGATCTGGGTGACTTCCACATCGTGGGTTCCTCCCCGGAAATTCTGGCCCGGGTGGAAGACGAGGAAGTGACGGTTCGGCCGATCGCCGGCACCCGCAAGCGGGGCGCCACCGATGCCGAGGACAAGGCGCTGGAAGCAGAACTGCTGGCTGATCCGAAAGAAATTGCCGAGCATCTGATGCTGATCGATCTGGGCCGGAACGATGCCGGCCGGGTGTCGGAAACCGGCACGGTCCGGCTGACCGACAAGATGATCGTGGAGCGCTACTCCCACGTGATGCATATCGTCTCCAACGTCACCGGCCGGCTGAAAGACAACACCAGCTGCCTGGACGTGCTGCGCGCCACCCTGCCCGCCGGCACCCTGAGCGGTGCGCCCAAGATCCGGGCCATGGAGATTATCGACGAACTGGAGCCGGTCAAGCGTGGGGTTTACGGCGGCGCCGTGGGGTACCTGTCGTTCAACGGCAACATGGATACCGCCATTGCCATCCGTACCGCCGTAATCAAGGACAACACCCTGCACATCCAGGCCGGCGCAGGCGTAGTGGCCGATTCGGTGCCCCGCCTCGAGTGGAAGGAAACCATGAACAAGGGCCGCGCCATTTTCCGGGCGGTGGCCATGACCTACAACGATTTCGACCACTGAGGCGGAGGAACAGATTATGTTGCTGATGATCGATAACTACGATTCCTTCACCTATAACGTGGTGCAGTATCTGGCCGAACTGGGTGCCGACGTGCAGGTGCACCGCAACGATGAAATTACCATCGAACAGATTGAAGCCCTGAACCCGGAACGGCTGGTAATTTCCCCCGGCCCCTGCACCCCGAACGAGGCTGGCATCTCCATGGCGGCCATCCGGCATTTCGCCGGCAAGCTTCCGATCCTGGGCATTTGCCTGGGCCACCAGGCCATCGGCCAGGTATACGGCGGCGACGTCATCCGCGCCGGCCGGGTCATGCATGGCAAGGTGTCCCCGGTATTCCACAAGGACACCGGCGTGTTCCGGGGCCTGAGCAATCCGCTGCAGGCAACCCGCTACCACAGCCTGGTGATCGACAAGGCCACCCTGCCCGACTGCCTGGAAGTGACCGCATGGACCCGCAACGACGACGGTTCCATCGAGGAAATCATGGGGGTTCGCCACAAGACGCTGCCCATCGAGGGCGTGCAGTTCCATCCGGAGTCTATTATGACGGAACAGGGCCACGAGCTGCTGCGCAACTTTCTGAGAACACAATAAGAGGCCGACACATGGACATGAAAGAAGCTCTCAACCGCATTGCCTCCAACCTGGACCTGTCCCGGGAGGAAATGAAGGACGTGATGCGTATCGTCATGAACGGCGAGGCCACGGACGCCCAGATCGGCGCGTTTCTGATGGGGTTGCGTCTGAAAAGCGAAACCATTGATGAAATCACCGGTGCCACCGAGGTCATGCGCGAGCTGGCCACCAAGGTCACGGTCAAGGCCGAGCCACTGGTGGACATCGTCGGCACCGGCGGCGACGGCGCCAACCTGTTTAACGTGTCCTCGGCCGCCTCGTTTGTAGTGGCCGCTGCCGGCGGCTTCGTAGCCAAGCACGGCAACCGGGCCGTCTCGTCCAAGAGCGGCAGTGCCGACCTGCTGGAAAAGCTGGGTATCAACCTGAGCATGAAACCCGAGGAAGTGGCCCGCTGCGTCGAGGAAATCGGTGTCGGCTTCATGTTCGCCCCGGCCCATCACGGCGCCATGAAACACGCCATTGGCCCCCGTAAGGAACTGGGCTGCCGGACCATTTTCAACATCCTGGGCCCGATGACCAACCCGGCTGGCGTTAAACGCCAACTGGTAGGCGTGTTCAACCGGGAGCTGTGCCGCCCGATGGCGGAGGTGCTGCATCGCCTTGGGGCCGAGCACATCATGGTCGTTTGCTCCAAAGACGGCCTGGATGAGATCAGTCTGGCGAGTGCCACCCACGTGGCAGAACTTAAGAACGGTGAGGTCACCGAATACGACATCACCCCGGAGGATCTTGGCATCAAGAGCCAGGCTCTGGTGGGTCTGACCGTGGACACCGCCGACGATTCCTTGAAGCTGATCAAGGCAGCCTTCGGACGTGGCCACGATGAAATGGCCGAGAAAGCCCGGGACCTGATTGCCCTGAATGCGGGCGCAGCAATCTACGTCGCTGGTTTGGCCAAGACGCCGAAAGAAGGTGTGGATATGGCCCTCGACGCCATGGGCTCTGGCCTCGCTGCCGGCAAGATGTCGGAGCTGGCTGATTTTTCTCAGTGCTTTTGATCGACTAAGCCTGCCGGATTTCGGCAGGACGACCCGGTGGGGCATGGCTTGCCAAAACACGCCCGTGAATACGTCCCTGTAGGGCTTGGCGTCAGCCATCCATGGCTGACGACAGTTTTGGCAAGCCCTGCCCCACCGGCTCTCGCTAACTACTTGCAGGCCGCTAATGACTGAACGACATTTGGATAAGACTCCCACCATTCTCCGCAAGATCGTGGACCGCAAGTGGGAAGAAATTGACGAGCGGAAACCAAGGGTTTCGGTTGCCGACCTGAAAGCCATGGCTGGGGACCAACCAGCAGCCAGAGGCTTCGCCAACGCTCTGCGCAGCCGAATTGAAAAGCAGACTCCCGCTGTTATCGCCGAGATCAAAAAAGCCTCGCCGAGCAAGGGCATTCTGCGAGATCCCTTCGAGCCAGCGGTCATTGCCGAAAGCTACGAGAACGGCGGCGCTGCTTGTCTGTCGGTACTCACCGACCGCGACTTCTTCCAGGGCCATGAAGACTATCTGGTCGCCGCCCGCAATGCCTGCAGCCTGCCGGTAATTCGCAAGGACTTCATGGTCGCTCCTTACCAGGTCTACGAAAGCCGGGCCATCGGTGCCGACTGTATTCTGCTGATCGCCGCCTGCCTGACCAAAGACCAGATGCAGGAGCTGGAAGGTATTGCCCATGAGATCGGGCTGGATGTGTTGGTCGAAGTGCACGATGGTGAGGAACTGGATGATGCGTTGACGCTGACGACGCCTCTGGTCGGCATCAACAACCGCAATCTGCATACCTTCGATGTTTCGCTGGACACCACGTTTGATCTGCATGAGCGGATCTCCCAGGACCGGCTGACCATTACGGAAAGTGGCATCATGACCCGCAGCGACGTAGAAGCGATGACTGCTCGCGGGATTTACGGTTTCCTTGTGGGGGAATCGTTTATGCGGGCGGAAGAGCCTGGTCAGAAACTTCAAGAACTGTTCTTTCCAAAAGGCTAACTCACAAGTTTAAACAGTTCGGCGGGTACGACCTGCCAAAATCGTGCGGAGCCATGGATGGCGGAGCCGAGCGTACAGGGAGGTATTCACAGCGTATTTTGGCAGGTCGTACCCGCTGGACTGTGCACAAAAGTTCGCAACAGGCATTTGATGCTAGGCGTCGGCCAAAGCCTCCTGCAAAAGTTCCAGAATGTGCGCCGGCATCCCCTCTGCCAGCTTGAGTGCCGCCTCGTGCCCACGGGGCGACATCTTGCCCCAGGTCCGGCGCACGATGCGTAGCCACTTCTCCCGATCGTAGTCCGCTTTTTCCTCATAGAAATCTGCGAAGTACCGTTCCAGGAAGACCATGCAGGCCACGTCCTCCAGCAGTTGAGTGTCGGCATCCTGCCTCAGTTCCCGCTTGGTCAGAATGGTCTCCACCCGCTCGCACTCCTCCTTCGGGTAGCCACAATCCGCCATGATTTCCGCAGCACGCCGGCCATGCATACGGCCACAGGCCTGGCGCCACTGGTAATAGGCTTTACGACCTTCCGGATAGTCCTTCCGCGGCATGGTCCAGCGCTCGATGTGCTGGGCGCGGCAGGCGATCTGCATGCGTTCGGAAGGGTCGGATTCAAGCTCGAACAGCCAGCGGGTCATGTGCAGGCTGTAGGCGTATTCCTTCGGGAGGCGTTCGTTGCCAGAAGCCTCCTGATTGGGATCGGCCTTATTCGCTGCGTCAATAGACGCCAGCGCACACTGGAGTCTTGAATCCGTTGTGGTCATTAAGATCTCTCTTCTGGTTTCTGACTGGCCTGCGGCTCAGACCTGGGCAGAGGGGCGTTCTTTGATTCGGTCGTACCAGGCCTGCAGATTGGCCTGCTCGGGCTTGATGCGGATGCCTACCACCCGGGCAAATGCCACCGTAGTGAAGGCGTTGATATCGGCGGCCGTAAAACGGTCGCAGCAGATGTATTCCTTGCCCTCCAGCTGCTTGTCGAGGAAGTGCATGAACTTCTCAACACTCTTGCCACATTCCTCACCCCACTCCTTGATCGGGTTCATCCGGTCCTTGAAGTAGCCGGTGGTGTGCTGGAAACACATGCCGGTGGGCATGAAGAAGAACAGCTCGATCCACCGGAGCCACTGCTCAAGCTGGGCTTTTTCCAGCGGGGTATCGCCCAGCAGGCTCGGCGTATCCGGGTAGCTCTCTTCGAAATAGCGGCAGATTGCCATGGTCTCGGCGATGGCCGTGCCATCATCCAGCTCCATCACCGGCACTTTCTTCATCGGATTTCGGGCGATAAATTCAGGTGTCAGGTTTTCACCCTTCTGCAAGTCAATCTCGATGAATTCGGCCTTGTCCAACAGGCCTTTTTCGGCCATGAACATGCGCACACGGCGGGGGTTGGGGGCGGTTTTGGTTTCGAAGATTTTCATTATTATCGGCTCCGTTCCTGATCAATGGCGGCTTTGACGGTTCAAAACGAGAAGACTGACCGGAAAGAAGAGTTGCGTCAAGCAACCGGCGTTACCGGGGCAGCCAGTTGCGCATCTGCTGGATAATCCACTCCGGATCGTCCAGCGGGAGGTCATGGCCAGCATCCGGGTGCAGTTCCATGGTCCATTGCCAGCGCTCCTCCAGCGTGGAACTGCAGCGCCAGTGAACGATGCGATCGCCGCGACTGGCGAGAATCAGTGCATCTGGCATAGGACGCTTTTTACCGGGTTTGTAGCGGGCGGCGGCCGCCAACTGGTTGATCGCATTGCGAGTACTGACGGGACGTTGTCGTTGTATGCTGTACCATTGTATTGCCAGTGACAGAGGCACCTCACGGTTAGACGTGAGCCGGAGAATATCCCGCTCACGGTCAAACAATTCCTGACGGGCCAGCAGCCGCATAATTCGCGGCCAGGCCCCAGGCCGCATGCGTTGCCATGGCGGGCTGAAGCCGGAACTGGTATTGATCAGAACCAGGTTCTGGATCTGTCCATCCGCAGCCTGCTGGGCCCAGTCCAGGGCCACCATACCGCCCATAGAAAGTGCCAGGATACTGAAGGGACCGGGGATATGGCTGACGCGCCTGGAAACGGCTTCCCGAATCGCCGCTACCGTTGCCGGACTGTCCTCTCGATATCGCACGCCCGTCCCGGGCAGATCGACCTTATGGAACTGGTGCTCCGGAAATGCCTCCTCGAGGCGAGCCGGAAAGCTGCCCCAGTGGGCGTGCTCCCGAGTCAGACCCCGCAACAGAATCCAGTGCATACGATAGTTCCGATTGATGAATGCCTGGGCCGGCTGGATCGCTAGTGAGTATCGCGATACCAGTGCATGATCGCGGCCTCTTTCAGCATGGACTCCTCATCCCGAGCCGGCAACCAGTTTTCATGGCTGGCGGCGGCGTTAATCAGGAAGTCCATCCAGGTCAGGTGACTGCGCAGGACCCGCTTGTGCCGATGCGGAACCAGGGGATTGAAAAAGCCGTCGAGTCTCAGCAACTGACGGGGCCGCTTGCGAATCCAGCGCCAGGAGCCCATTTCCAGGGTCAGGGGTAGGAAAACACCGGCATTTTCGCGATTGACCTGCTTGTAGAAGTGATCCCACAAGTCGCCATGGGTCAGATAGTGGCGGGACTGCGGCTCGAAACGGTAGTCGTGGTTTGGGTAAGACTGCTCCCAGATCAGTTTCAGCGCCATAACCGATGCGATTCGACGCATGGGTCGACGCCGGTAAGCGTAGGGAAACCAGATCTGGTCCTGCATCCCGAATCCGGAATGGCAGTCCAGTGCCACACTGAACGGCCGTCCCGGCAGCAGCTGTTTTATGACCGCCTCCAGCGCCTGGTTTTCAGGCTCCATACCTTGGTCAGGATCCCCGGTATACCATGGCAATCGGGGTGAAATTCTCTGGCCGCCGAGCAGAAATGCGCTACGGTCCTGGGCCTGGATCGGCGCATTGCGCATCAGGTCCACGCCGTTGGGATTGCTTCGCTGATTCAGATACATACCGCCAGGGTTAAGGATTGGTAAAAGGGTAATTCGAACCTTCTGCAACAACCCCAGAAAATGTTCGTCCCAGGTCACTCTGGCGAGCAGCGACTGCAGCCAGGCCATCACCACCTGGCTTCCAATGCGTTCAAGCCCGTGCACACCCCCAACAAGCAATACTGCTGGCACATCGGGCCGGGAAGAGCCGATATCGACACGGTAGATCGGCAAGGATATGTCCTTGAGGGCGACCCGCTCCACCACTTCGGTTGCAATGAAATCCGGCGCTTCTGCCAGAATGCGCTCCAGGCCAACCAGCTCCGGCAGGAAGGTTCTCAGCAGCCTTCGCTGACGCCCATCCCGGGTGGCCTGCTCGTGGCTGATTGATGTGTGAGGTGTCAGGTCGCGCAGCTCTGTCATGCTGTTCTCCGGGTTCAGGTACCCGGAGTGTACCCATCGATTACTACACCTTCTTGACAGTTCTCCCGGGGCATAATATGTCTCTTTTAAAGACGCATTTGGAATACGCCCTTGTAACTGAGCTGAGGTTAGTTATCCTTACATTTAAGTATTAACCGAGACTTCGTGATTTGTTCGACCTTAACAGCGACCATAAAAGAGCTGTTCTCCCGATCCTCATGGATCGCGGCCCCCTCGTATCGGCACTAACACCGACAACACCCTCCAAAAATCACAAACCCTGAAAAGGAGAAGTGACTATGCGAAAGCTTAAGTCTGCTGCACTGCTTTGCGCGCTATCCGTACCCGTCGCGGCCCAGGCCAATTGCGGCGAGGTATCCATTACCGAAATGAACTGGGCGTCCAACACGGTCGTCACCAACGTGGCCACCTTCATCATGGAGCAGGGTTACGGCTGTGACGTAACCATTGTTCCTTCCGATACTGTTCCGGCGGTAACCTCCGTTGCCGAAAACGGTGAGCCAGACATCGTCACCGAGCTGTGGCTCAACTCCGCGGGCGAGGCCTACCTGCGCCTGGAAGAACAGGGCAAGGTGGAACGCCTTGGCAAGGTTCTGGATCCGGGCGGCGTTGAAGGCTGGTGGATCCCCACCTACCTCGCTGAAGAGCACCCGGAATTGAAAACCATCGAAGGCGTGATGGCCAATCCCGAGCTCGTTGGCGGCACCTTCAACAACTGCCCGGACGGATGGGGCTGCCGTGTTGTCAGTGACAACCTGATTCGCGCCCTGGATCTGGAAGAGTCCGGCATTGACGTATTCAATCATGGCTCCGGTGAGACCCTGGCATCCTCCATGGCGTCCGCTGTCCAGAACGAAGAACCCTGGTTCGGCTACTATTGGGGCCCCACAGTGCCGCTCGGCAAGTACGACATGACCCGGGTTGACCTCGGCGAGATCAAACCGGACGTGCACCAGAAAAACCAGACACCGGATGTGGATAATCCGGGCGTTTCCGACTTCCCGGCGGCCACGATCCTGACGTCGGTAACCACCGACTTCAAAGAACGCGAGCCTGAAGTGGCCGACATGCTCAGCAAGCTGACATTCAAAACCGAGACCATGAGCGCCATCCTGGCCTGGATGGACTCCAACAATGCCTCGGGCGAAGAAGCTGCGGTCTACTACCTCAGCAACAACAGCGACGAGTGGTCAACCTGGCTGAACGACTCCGCGCGTGAGCGTCTGGCCAACGTTCTTAACTGATTGGCCTGCCCCTCCCGGGGCATCCTTCGGGATGCCCCGGGTCGTTTCCCGAAAACCGTTCTGATTCCAGACGTGCGCAGGAGAGACTGACCGCCCATGGCAACCTACGATTCCCTTTTTTCATCGCTCGGCCTTGAGCAATGGTGCTCGGAAGGCAAAAGCAGCGGCCCCATGTCGATGGCCGACCTGCTGAATAAAACCAAGGGAGAGAGCGCCGAACCGGCCTCACTATGGGAACTCCCGTTTCCGTCCATGGACGCACTCAACGAATCCTGCTCCGCTTTCCCCCAGTCCAGGGAGCTTACCAAGGGGCTGGAGCAGGGATTTCTGGCAATTAAAGACAGTCTGAGCCTGATTCTCGACCCGTTAACACAACCCCTCAGCTGGTTCCTCGACGGCGCACTCTACGGCATGCTGAACACGCCCTGGTGGATCGTGATTCCGCTGCTTCTGGCGGTCGTTTACGTGGTCACCAAATCCTGGAAGCTGATGTTGTTCGTTGGCGGCAGCATCGTACTGCTGGCGTTTATCGACCATTACGAGTACGCCATGCAAACCCTGGCGATCATTTTTGTATGTGCCTTCCTCTGTGTCTTGCTGGGAGTCCCCATAGGCATCGCCATGGCACGCAGCAACTCGCTGCAACGGATGATCATACCGGTACTGGACATGCTGCAGACGCTGCCACCTTTTGTGTACCTGATCCCGCTGATCTTCCTGTTCAGTGTCACTGAGTCAAAGCTGTATGGTATCGCCATCATCCTCTACGCGATTGTTCCTGTGATCCGGCTGACGAACCTGGGCATCCGGCTGGTAGACAAGGACGTGATTGAGGCCGCAGACGCCTTTGGCATGACGCCCCGACAAAAACTCTACAAGGTGCAAATCCCGTTGGCGCTGCCCAATATCATGGCAGGGGTTAACCAGACCATCATGATGAGTCTTGCCATGGTCGTCATCGCATCCCTGGTATCCGCGCCCGGGCTTGGCGTTCTGGTTCTCCGGGGCATCCGTAATCTGGAACTGGGTGTTGGCCTGGTATCCGGCCTTGGCATCGTGATCCTGGCGGTTATTCTCGACCGGGTAACCAAGGCGTCCCTGGCACGAATTAACGTCTCCCAGAAGCAGTGAGGAAAGCCCCCATGGCAAAAGACATCAAGATTTCGATCCGGAACCTTTACAAGATCTTCGGGCCGACCCCGGATGTTGCCCTGGAGTATGTTCGCAAGGGCATGGGCAAAGCCGATCTGCTGGAGCAGCAGCGACACGTCCTCGGTCTGCGTGATATCAACGTGGATATGCACGATGGCGAGATCACGGTCATCATGGGACTTTCCGGCTCCGGGAAGTCCACACTCATCCGGCACCTGAACCGATTGATCGACCCCACGGCCGGCGAGATCCGCGTCGATGGCGAAGACATCATGAGCTATACCGAGGAGCAGCTGCGAAAACTTCGCCGCGAGCGGATGTCGATGGTATTCCAGAAGTTTGCCCTGCTGCCCCACAAAACCGTGCTCGAGAACGCCGGCATGGCCAAGGACATTCGCGGCTACACGACTTCGGACTTTGAGGCCGATGCCCGCAAATGGCTCGCGCGGGTTGGTCTGGAAGGTAACGAATACCAGTATCCGCACCAGCTATCCGGTGGCATGCAACAGCGGGTAGGCATCGCCCGCGCTCTGGTGTCCGACGCCCCGATCATGTTGATGGACGAAGCCTTCTCGGCACTCGATCCGCTGATTCGATCCGATATGCAGGACCTGTTGCTGGCGCTTCAGGAAGAACTGCAGAAAACCATCGTGTTCATCACCCATGATCTCGATGAGGCCCTGAAACTGGCCGACCATCTGGTCATCCTGAAAGACGGCGAAGTAGTCCAGCAGGGAGATCCCCAGGAAATCCTGCTCAATCCCGGCGACCCTTACATCGTCGACTTCATCAGCGATATCAATCGGGCACGGGTACTCAGGGTACGATCGGTCATGAGTCCGCCGGATGACGGCGACTCCACGTTCGCCGGCGATATCTCGGAGAAAGACAACCTCGAGTCGGTACTGCTGAAGTCCGATGGTGACATGTCCCTGAATTTCCGGGTGGTCCGGGACGACCAGCAAGTGGGCACTTTGCACATGAAAGACCTCGCCCGGGCACTGGTGCCGACCGCCGCGTCGGCAGACAGGGACAAAACCGCAGCCTAGACGCTTTTAACCATTACAAAACCGCGACCAGGGTCTATGCTTCAGGGAGAGCCGACGTTATCGGCATCCCGGTTTTATCACCATGGCAAAAACCCTGGTTCTTTCCATTGCGCTCTTTCTTGCCGCCTGCTCGCAGCCAGAGGACCCGCCACCGCTGGTTCCTGAAACAGCAGCAAAGGCAACGAAGACCGCTCCCGCTGCGCCGGCTCCCACAGAGCCGCGCCATCGCGTCGTCATTGCCGCTGATCCCTGGTGTCCTCACAATTGTGAAGCCGGCTCCGAGCACGAAGGCTATATGATAGATATTGCCAGGGAGGCGTTCGGACTCGCCGGTATCGATGTCGAGTACGTGAACATGAGCTGGGCCCGGGCCCTGCAACAGGCCCGGGACGGGTATATTGATGCGGTTGTCGGAGCCCTTCCGGGGGATGCGCCGGACTTCGTGTTTCCGGACGCCGCTACTGGTTACTCGACGATCGCGCTTTATACCCACCCTGACAACGACTGGCAGTACGCTGGCATCGACTCGCTCAGCCAATCCACGCTGCTGGCGATCAACGGCTACGCTTACTCACCGGAACTGGACAGCTATATCGAGAAGTACCAGGACGATCCGGAGCGGGTCTGGGTGCTGTCCGGGCCGGCACCACTGAGCCGGGCAATCGAACTCCTGCACCAGCAGCGCTCTGACGTATTCCCGGAAGACCGCTATGTGATGCAGTGGCAACTGGAGCGGGAGGGCAACACGGAAGGCCTGAGAATGGCCGCGGTGATCCATGAGTCACCGATCTACGTTGCATTTTCACCGGTCGGCCGTGATTCCGCCCAGCTCGCAGCGCTCCTTTCAGAGGGAGCGAGAGCCCTGCAAAGCAGTGGGCGGGTGGCAGAGATCCTGACGCGCTACGGACTGTCGTGGTCAGACTGAAACGCCCGAATCGACTCACCGCCCGGTGTCGAAAGCAGCAGTTGGCCCTGCTGCCCGATCTGCATTGAATTCACCTGATCCAGCAGGTTCAGAAACCGCTCTTCCTGATTCATCAGCGCGGGCGCACAGGCCATCCGTGTTGATGCCAGTGGGCCGATAGCCATGCCTTCACCCCTGAGTTCATAGGCGCCTGTATATCGGTTGCAAGACGCCCTGCCCGCGATCCGATTGCCCTCAAGAAACTCGATCGTGATCCGGGACCGATCGATGATGCCTGCGCCCGCAAGATCCTCAACAACCCAGATAGCGCCCCGGAACAGACGCTGGCGATCACCGCCACACCCCCTGAATTCATCATCACCGACCTGCAGGCGCACCTGCGCGGGATATTGAGCCCCGGACATGCTGTCGTCACAGAGCTGACGGGCGACTGTCAGGGTAATGGGGAGATCTGCCAGCGTCGCCACAAATGTCCGCCCATGCCGGTTGGATGTTTTCACTTCAACCGGTACCCGACGGGTTCCCTGCTCCTCGAAAGGCCGTGTTATCAAGAGCTCACCGCCCCCAAGCGTCGCGTGCCAGAAAGGCTCATTCCCCCTCGCCTCAAAAGGCATTTCCAGATCGCCTGGCTGCAAACACTCCGGGTAGGTTTGCCCCTTCACTGTCAGGGTCGCTTTTTCACCCTTGCTCCAGAACCGCGTCTGGTCGTCGCCGGGGGCAACGTACAATGCGCCCG
Source organism: Marinobacter sp. NFXS11 (assembly GCF_040148675.1). Taxonomy (NCBI): domain Bacteria; kingdom Pseudomonadati; phylum Pseudomonadota; class Gammaproteobacteria; order Pseudomonadales; family Marinobacteraceae; genus Marinobacter; species Marinobacter sp. NFXS11. The sequence goes on from NZ_JAGDDV010000002.1 coordinate 248,059, forward strand.
AGGCACTTACCTCCGGCTTGAGCAGAACACGTCGATCCAGATAGTCGATGCTGATCAGATCGCTGTCGTCGTTGCCGGAGACGGCGATATCGAGTTGCCCGCAAGCATAGCTCGCGGAAACCGGCTGACTGGTTTTGGATAGAGAGGAGCAGGCGGAGATAGCAAGGCTCGCCGCAGTGACGACGGACAACATCAAAACTCGTCGTGAGTGCATGGTCAGTTCCCTTGTGAGCGTCTTTTCGGCCTACAGTTTAGAGCCCAACGACCGATGAGGCCACCATGAGCATCTGATGGGACTTCTTATACCGCCCCACCGGCAGTATGCTAGGACGCTGGACCAAGGAGACACCCCATGGCACTGAAACTTTACCAATTTGCCATTTCCCACTACTGCGAAAAAATACGCTGGGCCCTGGACTACAAGGGGCTCAACTACGAAACGGTGAATCTGCTGCCAGGACAACATGTGAAAACCATCCGGAAACTGACCGGTGAAGCCTCCTCTGTGCCGGTGCTGGACCATGACGGCCACGTGGTTCAGGGCTCAGCGGCCATTCTGGATTACCTGGACCAGACGTTTCCAGAGCACTTGCTGACACCGGCAGACCCGGAAGTTCGTGAGCAGGCGCTGGCCTGGGAACGCCGGCTTGACGAGGAAGCGGGGCCGGCTATCCGCTGCTATTCCTACCACCACTTCCTCCAGCGCCCCAAGATTGTGGTGCCCATGCTGGCCGCGGGAACGCCTTTCTATAACCGGATACTGCTCAGTCTTGCTTTCAGCCGGGTTGATGAAGCCATGCGTCAGTGGATGAAGATCAACGAAAAAACCTCTGAAACGTCCCGCCAGGTCATGGAAGAGTTGCTCACCGAGCTGGCTTCCATCTACGCCGAAAGACCTTTCCTGGCTGGCGACCAGTTTTCGCGCGCAGACCTGACGGCAGCCGCCCTGTTTGCACCGATGTTCCAGCCAGCACAGTATCCGGTGCCATGGCCGAAAACTGCGCGAATTCCGAAAGACATCAAACATTGGCTGGACCAGTGGCAGCCACAGATCCGGGCTCTGGGAAAAGTGTACGAAGACAACCGTCGGCCAGGCTGAGTACCGGATTGTCGGAATCCGTTAGCCAATCTGGCGTGAACCGACAGTCCGGTTTCCGGGTTACGTGCGAGAATAAACGGACTTGATGAGGAAACCGGCAGAAACCCGATGGCTTTGACCGACATGATACTGGCCGTACTGGAAGACAGCGGCCTGCTTTCTCTCTGGGCGATGGCTGCGCCGTGGTTGGCGCTGGATGAACGCCAACTGATCTTTGTGATTGCAACACCGGTTTTTGTGGGCGTTACCCTTTGGGAATACCTGAAGATTCGCCACGATCCGCAGCTGATAGATACCCGTGAAGCGGTCAGAAACTTTGCCCTTGGCGCCGGCTATCAGGTGACCGAACTGCTCTTCGCCGGCCTCATTGCCTTCCCTGTCTACGCCCTGTGCTATCACTACCGGCTGTTTGATCTGGAATTGAACGGATTCACCGTGCTGCTGGCTTTTCTGGGCGTGGACTTCTGTTTCTACTGGATGCATAGGGCCAGTCACAGGGTGCGCTGGTTCTGGGCGGCCCATGTGGTGCACCATTCCTCCGAGCGGATGAACTTCTCCACTGCCATGCGCCAGAATGCCACCAACATTTTCAACGGCATGTGGGTGTTCTATCTGCCCCTGGCGCTGTTGGGACTCAACCCTGTCTGGATCGGCGTGGCCTATGCCCTGTCGCTGGTCTACCAGTTCTTTATTCACACCACATTGGTCGGGAAGCTGCCCGGCTGGGTCGAACTGGTTTTCAACACGCCCAGCCATCACCGAGTCCATCATGGCCGGAATCCCGGCTACATCGACCGTAATTACGGCGGCACGCTGATAGTGTGGGATCGTCTGTTCGGCACGTTTGTCGATGAAAATGCCCAGGATCCGCCCGAATACGGCATCACCCGGCCCGTTCGTTCCAATAACCTGATTGTGCTCTGGACCCACGAATACGTGGACCTGTTCCGCGACATGGCACAGCCCGGCAGATTATTGTCTCGCCTTACCCATCTATGGAAACCGCCGGAGTGGCAACGCTCGGCTGCGGAGAAAAACAACAAGGAACCGGGTCGTGACAACGAACGAACACCCTCTGACGCTGAACAATGGTGATGACCACAGCATAGCCGGAACAGTCTTTACCCCGACGGCTCCCACCGGCCTTCTGATCATCAGCCACGGCATGGCCGAGCATGGCGACCGTTACCAGTCCCTCGCACGCTGGCTCTGCAAACGCGGCATGGCCGTTATCACCTTTCACCATCGGGGCCATGGCCCACATTCAAGAGTCGAGAACCTGGGGCACTATGCGGACCAGAACGGCTGGGCCAGCGTGTTGGCCGACCTGCACCAGGTGGTCCAACACGCCCGTTCACAGTTTCCCGGGCTGCCGGTCAACCTGCTGGGCCACAGCATGGGCTCGTTCATTGCCCAGGATTACGCCCAGAGGTACGGTGATTCCCTGGATACCCTGATCCTGAGCGCCACCAACCGGATTGATCGGGGCCAGCTATTGGCATCCCGGGCCCTGATTGGCCTGATACGACTGCTCCGGGGCAAGCGGCACCGCAGCCCGTTGATCGCCCGCATGACCTTCGAGCAGTTCAATCGCCGGTTCCGCCCCAACCGGACCCATGCCGATTGGCTCAGCCGCGATCCACACCAGGTTGACGCCTACGTTGCCGATCCGCTTTGCGGGTTCCAATGCTCGACCGGGCTCTGGCTGGATTTTATCGGCGGCATGCTGGCCATCAAGCCGCCGACCTGGCGCAAGGACCTGCCCGTGCACCTGTTCTCTGGAACGGCGGACGCGGTTGGTGAAATGGGCCGCGGCGTGCGCCAGCACTTCCAGGCCATTCGAGAGGCGGGTGTTGGCCATGTGACCCTGAGGTTGTTTGAGGGCGGGCGCCATGAGATGCTCAACGAAACCAACCGGGACGAGGTGTGGCAATACTTGCATTCCCTGTGCCTGCATAGGGACAATGCGTCTGCCCAATCAACCGCCGAACAGAAAGCCCTGCTCCATGCCAGAGCCCCATGAACGCCGCACCAGAATATGCCACCCAATAACCCGGGCTTTCGCCTGCCTGTGCGTGTTGTTCAGTGTTGCTTCCGGAGCCATCGCCGGCGAAGTCAGTATTGGTGTGGCCGCAAACTTCACCGATACCACACGGGAACTGACCAGGCACTTTGAAGCGGAAACCGGTCACCGGGTGTCCGCCAGCTTTGGCTCTACCGGCAAACTTTACGCCCAGATCAGGAACGGCGCGCCCTTCGACGTATTCATGGCGGCCGACGTGCTCAGGCCAGAGCTGATCGAAGAGGCGCAGGCCGGGGTCAACGGAACCCGCTTTACCTATGCCCGGGGCAAGCTGGTTCTCTGGAGCCCGGCGCCCGATGCGTTTGAGGATGCCCCGCGCTATCTGGAGCAGCAGCCCTTCGCCAGACTGGCCATTGCCAACCCGAAAACCGCACCCTATGGCCTGGCTGCCCAGCAGGTTCTTGAGCACATCGGCCAATGGCAACCGTTACAACCGAAACTGGTCCGCGGTGATTCCATAGCCCAGACGTTCCAGTTTGTTGTCAGTCGCAATGCCCAGGCAGGTTTCGTGGCCGCTTCCCAGGTGAAAGTCTGGGACGAGGATGCCGGCACCCTATGGCACGTGCCTCAGGCCTATTACCAGCCCATCGACCAGCAGGCCATCCTGCTGAACCGGGGCGCCAGCAATGAAGCAGCCCGCGCCTGGATGGATTTCCTGAAATCCGATACTGCCATCGGCATCATCCGGAGCTATGGTTACGACGAAGGACATGACGCGATCAACTGATGTTTGAAACCTACTGGGATCCAGTCTGGCTGACCCTGAAACTGGCCACGACAACCACTCTGCTGCTGTTGCTAATAGGCACGCCCATCGCCTGGTGGCTCGCCAGAACCCGGCACTGGCTGCGCCAACCGGTGGCGGCCGTAGTCGCGCTGCCTCTGGTTTTGCCGCCAACGGTCCTTGGCTTTTACCTGCTGCTGGTGATGGGGCCGGAAGGCTGGGTTGGCCAGGTTACCCAGTCGCTCGGTATCGGGCTGTTGCCCTTTACCTTCGAGGGTCTGGTGGTGGCATCCGTGATCTATTCCCTGCCGTTTACGGTGCAACCGCTGCAGAATGCCTTCGAGTCGGTTGGCGACCGTTTCCTCGAGGTCGCTGCCACGCTTCGCGCCCCGCCCTGGGATCGATTCCTGTTTGTTGCCGTGCCCCTTGCCCGCAACGGTTTCCTGACTGCCGCCGTTCTGACCTTCGCCCATACCATTGGTGAGTTCGGCGTGATTCTGATGATCGGGGGTAACATTCCCGGGGAAACCAAGGTCCTTTCGGTGGCCATCTATGACCACGTGGAATCCCTGGAATACACCGAGGCCCACTGGCTTTCTGCCGGCATGGTGGTGTTCTCCTTCGTGGTTCTGGTCACCCTGTACGCGCTGAACGGCAAGGCCCGGTCGGGAGCACTGAGATGAGCGGGAACAAGAGCATCTGTGCCCGCTTCCGGTGCGCATTTCCCGGGTTTGGTCTGGACGTTGACCTGACCCTGCCCGGCACGGGCATCACCGCCCTGTTCGGGCATTCCGGCTGCGGCAAGACCACCGTGTTGCGCTGCATGGCGGGCCTGCACCGCGCAGAGGGAACCATGACCGTTCTCAACGAACACTGGCAAAGCGCCGATGCCTTTCTTCCGGTCCATAAACGCCCCCTGGCCTATGTATTCCAGGAAACCCACCTGTTTCCCCATCTGACCGTGCGCAAGAATCTTGAATTCGGATACCGGCGTATTCCGGCCTCAGACCGGCAGATCGGGTTTGACGAAGCAGTGAACTGGCTGGGACTCGGCGGCCACCTGGACCGTATGCCTGCAGGCCTGTCCGGGGGCGAGCGCCAGCGGGTGGCCATAGCCCGCGCGCTGCTGACCAGCCCCAGGCTGCTACTTATGGACGAACCGATGTCGGCCCTGGACAAAGCCAGCAAACACGACATCCTGCCCTATCTGGAGCGTCTTCGGGACGCCCTGGCCATCCCGATCGTGTATGTCTCCCACTCCACCGCCGAGGTGGCCCGGCTCGCCGACCATCTGGTGGTCATGGAGGACGGCAAGGTAATAGCCAGCGGGCCAACCCGGGAGACACTTGCACGCATGGACAACCCGTTCCGTCTCGAGGACGACGCGGGCGTGCTTGTGGAAGGGACAATAAGAGAACTGGATCAGCGCTGGCACCTGGCGCGCTTTGAGTTCGACGGTGGCTCCCTTTGGCTGCGCCGGGACAACGGCATGAAAATCGGGGATCGGGTCCGGATCCAGTTGATGTCCCGGGACATCAGTCTGGCTCTGGAAGAGAACCCTGACCAGAGCATACAGAACCTGATTCCGGCAACCATCGACCGGATTGAACCGGATGTTACCCCCGGCGTCAGTATCGTCCGCCTGCTCGCCGGACCCACACCGGTCATGTCCCGACTGACCACCCGGGCGGTTGACCAGCTAGCTCTGGAACCCGGCCGGCAGGTGTGGATGCAGATCAAGTCCGTGGCCCTGGCGGACTGACACTGGCGCCCCTGCCCCAACCAGAAAGGCCGCTGATATCAGCGGCCTTTCTTGCTACATCGATGCTCTGCTGTCCGGAGACTCACCGGGTGCCATACACCACCATGGTTTTGCCCTTGACCCGAACCAGGCCCTGATCTTCCAGTGTCTTCAGAACTCGTCCAACCATCTCCCGGGAACAACCCACGATACGGCCGATTTCCTGGCGGGTAATCTTGATCTGCATACCGTCCGGGTGGGTCATGGCATCCGGTTCCTTGCAGAGGTCCAGCAGGGTGCGAGCGACCCGACCGGTCACATCCAGGAACGCGAGGTCACCCACCTTGCGCGTGGTCTGGCGGAGGCGGGAAGCCATCTGTTCGCCAATGAAATACAGAACCCTGGGATCCTGCTGGGCGATCTCACGGAACTTGGTGTAGCTGATCTCCGCCACTTCGCACTCGGTCTTGGCCTTTACCCAGGCGCTGCGGGAATCCATGTTGTCGAACAGCCCCATTTCACCGAAAAAGTCACCGGCGTTCAGGTAGGCCATGATCATCTCGCGACCGTCGTCGTCTTCAATGATAACCGTCACCGAGCCTTTGACGATGTAGAACAGGGAATCGCTCTTGTCCCCGGCATAGATAATCGTGCTCTTGGCTGGGTAACGGCGGCGATGGCACTGCGAAAGGAAATAGTCGAGATGCTTGGTTTTCTGCTCAACCGGCTTGACGATAGTGGCCATAATGCGAGTCGTGCCTCCTCAGATACTGGCGGGTCCCAATGTTTGTTATGCACCCGGCTTTCCTTGCGGGTTCGTTCTTTTTTACTGCAAAACAGCGCAACTTATAACAAGAAGGTCTGTTGCGGGCAACCGGAAAGAGTATACAACATGTATCCGAGATCGGCCTGCCTGGCGAAGCCGGTTGTGCTAGCATCCGGCCACAGGTCATCTTTATCGGGGCCATCACAACAGTCGGTCCCGCGTCATCACAACGGAGAGTCGTCCCATGAAAGCAACCATAGACTGGACCGGCAACGCCAGTTTCAAAGCCACCAGCGGCAGCGGCCACAGCGTCCAGCTTGACGGCCCGCCAGACCACGGTGGCGAGAACCTGGGCCCGCGACCGATGGAAATGCTGCTGATGGGGCTCGGAGGCTGTTCGGCGTTCGATGTCATGAGCATCCTGAAGAAAAGCCGCCAGGACGTGACCGCCTGCCACGCCGAGCTCGAAGCAGAGCGGGCCGACGCGGTTCCGGCGGTGTTTACACGCATTCACCTGCACTTCGTGGTAACCGGAAACAGCCTCAAAGACAATCTGGTCAAGCGGGCCGTGAGCCTGTCGGCAGAAAAGTACTGCTCCGCGTCTATCATGCTTGAGAAGGCCGGCGTCGAGATCAGTCACAGCTACGAGGTTCACCAGGCTTCATAACCCGTGTGAGAAATCTCGCCAGGGCCGCTCATGGACCGATTCCCCGGGCCAGATGCAGGGGAAATCACGAATGCTAAAATGTCACTGGCAATACTATTCAACGTCACTTGCGGTGTGCATAATACGCACCCTCTCCGCCGGTCTGCGCAAAAGGTGAACAACCCGGTCAGTAGTCGGTGGCGGCCTCGGCAGAGCGCAGCAATGCAGCTCTGCAGTCATTCATCTCCACGATCCGGAGGGGCTGAGCATGGAATCAAAACTCCAGCTGCATGGTTTCAACAACCTGACCAAATCCCTGAGCTTTAACATCTATGACATCTGTTATGCGCAGACCGAAGAACAACGCACGGCCTACATTGATTACATCGATGAGATGTATAACGCCGAGCGTCTCACACAGATTCTGACAGACGTCGTCAAGATTATCGGTGCCAACGTTCTGAACATTGCGCGTCAGGACTATGAGCCCCATGGCGCCTCTGTCACCATGCTGATTGCCGAGCATGAGCTTACCAATGGCGAAGAGCCAGACAACGAGGAATCCCCGGGACCGCTGCCGGATACCATCGTCGCGCACCTGGACAAGAGCCACGTTACCGTACATACCTACCCGGAAAGCCATCCCCACGATGGCGTGAGCACCTTCCGGGCTGACATCGATGTATCCACCTGTGGCCTGATATCACCACTGAAAGTGCTGAACTACCTGATCCACAGCTTTGATTCCGATGTCGTCACCGTGGACTACCGGGTTCGCGGCTTTACCCGTGATGTGGACGGCACCAAGCACTACATTGATCACGACATCAATTCGATCCAGAACTACCTGACCGAGGATACCCAGAACGCGTATCAGATGATCGATGTCAACGTGTACCAGGAGAACCTGTTCCACACCAAGATGATGCTGAAGAACTTCAATCTTGATAACTATGTGTTCGGGGTGAACGCCGGTGATCTTGATCCCGCCGAAGCGCAGTCCATCGAGGACCGTCTTCGTCGGGAAATGCTGGAAATCTTCTATTCCCGCAACGTCGAATGATCGCCTCCTGTGGCGCTCCGCCCGGGGCGTCACGGGTCCTTCAGTTTTTTTGATGTCACCCGCCAGATTTCTGCGTTTTATTCTCTCCTCCTATCCCGCTTAAATAGGCTCAAGAGCTACGAGAGGAGGACCCCATGACACTGCGCTCCCTGAAACAGATTATACCCGCCCTGGAAACCTCCGACGGCGCCGGCGTGCGCATCAAGCGTTCCATTGGGCAGCAACAGACCATTCGCCTGGATCCGTTCCTGATGCTGGACGAGTTCGGTTCCTCGGACGCTGCCGACTATATCGCAGGCTTCCCCTCGCACCCCCACCGGGGGTTCGAAACCGTGACCTACATGATCGAGGGGCACATGCTGCATGAAGATCATCTCGGAAACCGGGGCGACCTGCGCAACGGCGGTGTGCAATGGATGACCGCAGGTCGCGGCATCATCCATTCGGAGATGCCCCAGCAGGAAGAAGGCGTGATGCGCGGTTTTCAGCTCTGGCTGAACCTGCCAGCGGCGGAAAAAATGACGAACGCCGGCTATCGGGACATCCAACCGGAAGAGATTCCGGAACTTGCCTTCGACGGAGGCAAACTGAAGCTCATTGCCGGCTCATTAAAGATCGATGGTCAGACCCATGAAGGGGCGATGCCGGATCGCACCACTCAGCCGATCTACGCCGACATCCACCTGGCATCAGGCGGAAGTTTGAAACTGCCCTTCCCGGAAGGCCACAACGCCATGCTCTATCTTTACGAGGGCACCGCGAGCCTGGGAGAAAACTCGCTGCAGCGAAGCGCCGCTAACGTTCTTTCTGAGGACGGCGACCAGATCGAACTCCATGCGGGGGAAGCCGGAGCGCAACTGCTGCTGATTGCCGGCAAACCAATTGGCGAGCCGGTGGTCCAGTACGGTCCGTTTGTGATGAATACCCGCGAGGAGATCGAGCAGACACTCCGGGATTACAGGGATGGACGCCTGACGGCCTGACCTCTCAGGCAAACGGCTTTCTTGCCATCAGCCGCTGCACCATCGGCCTGACAATCAGGTCCATGGCCAGCGGCATTTTTGTGCCCGGAACCACCAGGGTATCGTGTCGAGACAGGCTGCTGCCCGCAATCACCTGCAGCAGATAGGGAAAGTCCACTTCTGACTGGTCCCGGAACCGGATCACCAGCATGCTCTCGTCCTCAGTGGGGACATCCCGGACGACAAAGGGATTGGAAGTGTCTACCAGGGGAATGCGTTGGAAATTAATGTGGGTGTGGGAGAACTGGGGCACGATGTCGTGCACGTAGTCATCCATGCGGTTGATGATGGTTTCCACCACCGCCTCCTGGCTGTAGCCGCGCTTGTGCGTGTCCCGGTGGATCTTCTGGATCCATTCAAGATTCACGATCGGAACCACACCGATCAGCAGGTCCACATACTGGGCAATATTGCAGGTTTCGCTGACAACACCCCCATGCAGCCCCTCGTAGAACAGCAGATCGGTATCGGCAGGCAAAGGCCCCCAGGGCGTAAAAGTGCCGGGCTTGTGCCCCGCTTCAACCAGCCTGCGATCTTCATCGTGAACGTATTGACGATAACGGCCGTTGCCGGTGTGGCCGTAGTCGTAGAACAGTGCTTCCAGCTTGTCGATGTGGTTGGCGGCCAGGGCAAAGTGGTTGCGCTCACCGAACTGGCCCTTGGCCGCAAGCCTGGCCATCTGTTCGCGGTTGTATCGATGGAAACTGTCGCCACTGACCATCGCAGCATTCAGCCCCTCACTGGCAAACATCCGGCTGAAAATCTGGCCGGTGGTCGTGGTTCCGGCTCCGGACGAGCCGGTAACCGCGATGATGGGATGACGTTTTGACATAGAGGCAGGTTGCCGGAATCAGCTGAGGCTGTCGAGCAAACGCGGTTTTTCAACCACGAAGCCCTGAGCATAGTCCACACCTAACTGCCGGAGCATGTCCAGAACGTCGCGAGATTCAACCTGGGAGGCAATCACTTCCCGGTTCATGTAGTGCGCCATGTCCACCATTGAGCGCACCATTGCCCGATCGGTCTCGCTGGTCGACAGCTGGCCCGTAAAGGCGCTGTCGATCTTGATCAGGTCTACCGGTAACGAACGCATGAACTCGAACGAACTGGGGCCACTGCCAAAGTTGCCGAGACAGAACCGGCAGCCAAGCTCTTTCATCTCAACGATGAAGTCTGCCACTGACTGGACGTCATTGATCGCCGAGGCTTCGGTAAGCTCGAACCACAGCCGCTCGATAGGCGCATCTTTCTCACTCAGCTTTTCATAGATGAACTCCAGCAGCGACTGGTCGTTCATGGAGTAGCCGGACAAGTTGATGCAGACACCGCCGAAATGCCGCGGGTCCGGGGCCTGCTCCCTGAGCCAGTCCAACATGTGACCAACGACCCAGCGATCCACGGCCTGCATACGGTCATAGCGCTCGGCCATGCGCACGAAGTCCCTACCGGTAATGAGGTTGCCCTCGTCATCGTACATGCTGATCAATACCTCATACTGCGCGACCATGGACGCCTTGGCATGCAGAGGGATGATCTTCTGGCAGCGCAGCAGCATGCGCTCCTCATTCAGGTCGCTGAGGCTGGCAACCTTGGCGGCAATCTGCTCCTGACGGGCCTGATCCTCGGCACCCAGGGCATACTCCGAAACCTTGCCGTGGCCCTGCTGGCGGGACGCGGCAAGCGCCTGCTCCGAGGCCCGCAACCAGCGTTCAGCACTGACCAGGGCCGGTAACGTGGGGACCACACCGGCGCTTGCAGAGAGCCGGTAGTCGCGACCACCAAAACTGAACTCGGCGGCCTCCACTGCCCGGATGAGATCTCTTGCCGCGTCGCTGGCACTCTCGGACGGCACCAGCATGGCAAACTCATTGCCTGCCAGCCTTGCCACGGGCATGCCATCACTTACATGACTGCGCAGGATATCGGCAACCCGTTTCAGGGTCTCATCACCGGCCTGGTAGCCGGCAGTGTCGTTCAGCAGGCGGAACCTACGGAGATCCAGGCGCACCAGGGAGCGCTCATCCTCCCGACGGGCCAACTGCTGATCGAGCATGCGTTCGAATTCCCGACGCCCGAGAAGGCCGGTCAATTCATCGTGGGTGGAGGCCCAGGACAACTGGTCATAGACCTTGCGGACCATCCGATCGATACTCTCGTCCACCAGAGGCCGCTCATACTGGCTATCGGGCACGATGATGCCTTTTCGCATCTGCCGGGCCAGAGCCTCCAGCTCCAATTCCACCACTCGCATGCCCTGGTGATTCACAAAGACAAAGCGGCTGAAGCCCCGGGCCACCCAGACCAGGCGAATGTACTGGGGTTCGTCCGGTTTTTCCTGGTCGCGAAGCCAGTCGCCGGTTCGCAATTTCTGCGCCCGGTTGATCCAGCGCTGAAGACTGCGTTGTTCCCGGTCGGACAGTTTTCTGGCATCCGGTTGCTCCGGCTTTGCCACTGGCACTTCAACCAGTTCGGGGCTTTTTTGCGGACTGCGAACCAGGAACTGCTTGAGCTCGTCCCGGATTTGCGAAGAAGGCATGTGGTTGCTGGAAATAGAGGCCAGGCCATCCTGAATAACCCGCAGCAGCTCGGGCAGATTGATCGAACTGTTGGGATCATTTGCGAAGGACAGCAGGGAATCAATTACCGCCAGATAATCCTGCCAAAGCTGGCTATCCGGCCCCTGCCGGATCCAGGTCAGCGAAAGCAGATCCCGCCAGCCACCATCCAACAGACTGATTACCGCCTTTGGCACCTTGCGCCCACCCAGTTTGCTGTCAAGCACATCGGCCACAGCCTTTTTCGACTCGGCCACCTTCTGGGCTCCCTCCGCGGCCGCTGTCACTCGCTCGACGTTCCTGCGATAGACAAGATTCTGGCGATCAATCAGGGTGTCCAGCTCCTGGACCGTTTGCTCGAATACCCCGGTGTCCTGCTCGAAATCCGTTGTAATGCGCTCTACAAGCTCATCCACGCGACGCTGAACCACCGGATTGATGCGCCCGCCCTTTACCCCTAACTGGGCCAGACGGTTCATCACCCCGCGTACCGGGCTATCCTGATCGTCAAAGAACGCAGGGTCCCTCATGACAACTTTGAGAACAGGTACTTCCAGCTGCCGCATTCGCTGCTGGGCATACTCACTGAGCTTCGGGCTTTCCACCACCGATTTGAAAAACCGGTCGACCACATCAACCGTTTCCTGCTGTTCTTCATCCAACCGGTTATCACCACTTGCCTTTACTCTCTCTACCACCCGCTCCTTCAGGGGCGCCAGCTCCTCGCCAGTATCCACGGGCTGAGATTGCAGCTGCTGGAGTTCTCGCTGGAATTCTCCGGACGACAGGGGCCTGGCGTTGGGCTGGAACGGCAAAGGTTCCGGATCGCCTCGGGCCACACGACTCGCACTCAGGGTATTCAGCAGGTTGCGCACCGTGGCGAACGCAGTCTGGGCCGCCTGGGCATAGCCCCGAAACTCGCCTCCCAGCATGCCGGCTCTGCGACGAGGCGGCGGTTGCCCTGCGTCCCCGGCACCCGCCTTTGGCTTTGACTTCGACTCTGCAGCAGCACTCTCCTGGGTAACCGGCTCGGGCTCTACGGACTCTTTTGGTCCCTCCGGCTTCGCCCCGTCCTGCTCGCTCAGATACTTGCTGAGATCCAGGTCTGGCAAAACACCGTGACGAATCAGAATATCGTTGAGTTCCTTGTAGAGAGGCCCCAGCTGCTGTAACACCGTCTGCTCAAAGACACGCAGACAGATTTTCTCCACCTCCCGGGTCGCCTTGAGCTGACTGAGGCCATTATGGAAGGCTTCACAGACCAGGGAAGGCCCGAGGGGGTTATGGTGTCCCGTGGCATTGGCGATTCCGAGTTTGTCCAGGCGAAGCTTGAGCTGCAGCAGATCGCCCCGATACTGGGTATCCGCCTTGGTCACCATCACCCGGATTGTCAGCCAGTCCTCGAATTCGCCCTTGTCGACCACGGACAGCTCGGAACCCGGAAAGCCCTTGGGGGTGGGCTTCAGTGGCGATTCCAGGCTTCGCGCCATCTGATGCCAGATAACCCGTTGCCGGGCCTGAATCTGGCCCGAGGCATCCATGTATTCATTGGCCTGCTGATCATTTGAGGCTCTCTGAGCCGCCAGTTTGAGACCCTCCACCATCTGCACGAAACAGGCGTCCATCAACGGCTCGATAAACTGTACCACCGCCTTGGCGGACTGGTGCAGGACAAACTGTACGCGGTCACTGGGCGCGCGGAGCGATGAGCGATCCTGACTGCGGGAGCCCCCGCATTGCTGCAGCATGGCATCCACCGCTACCGGGTTGGGTCTGCTGAAATTGACCCCCATGGCGCCATCGATGCGGCGGACAATACTGACATGAAGCTCATGGCGGCGGGCGCCATCCAGGCCCCGAAAACGTATCACAAGTTCTGGCGGTGTGCCGGAAGCAAACGCCCGATCCAGCTTCTTCGAGGTTTCACCCGAATAGCGGACGAACAGACCCTCCGCACAGAAGTCGGCGATCTGACAAGGCCAGGCTTCACCGGTTCCCAGATCAATCTGGGCGGCAAGCTTGATTGGTTGGCGGGGGCTGCTACGACGTTCTCTCGGATCCATGAACTACCTGATATCTCGCAAAGCCGGAACGATCACCGAACACAGCGCCCGGTACCGACTCACGTCCCTGAAACGATGGCGGATGCCACCGGCTGCTACTATAGAGACCATGATTGTACTATAGCGGCCTGGCCCCCACAGGCAAACCAATCCACTATAACATCCTGACCCATGAAACAGCTTAGTCAGATCTATCTACTTTTGCTACTGGTAACAATGCTTAACGGCTGTTCGACCATTGGCTACTATTCGCAAGCTGTCAGTGGCCATCTCTCCCTGATGATGTCGGCGGAACCGGTCCACGAAATACTCTCCGACACCACAACGCCGATGGATCTTCGGGCTAAACTCGCGGTAGCGCAACAGGCCCGGGAATTCGCCGCTCAGCGACTGGCCCTGCCGGTGGGGGGCGCCTTCAGCGACTACGTGGATCTCGGCAGACCCTGGGTGGTGGTGAACCTGGTGGCCGTGCCGGAGTTCTCCCTGGAGCCGCACCGTTGGTGCTATCCGATGCTCGGCTGTCAGGCCTACCGCGGATACTACAGCCTGGCGGATGCGCGTGCCGAGGAGTCGCAATTTCGCAACGACGACTTCGACACGTTTATTGGCGGCGTAACAGCCTATTCCACCCTCGGCTGGTTTGATGACCCCCTGCACACCGGCTTTACCCGACTGACGGAGGATCGCATGGTCGCCCTGATGTTCCATGAGCTGGCACACCGGGTGGTCTACATCGCCAATGACACGACATTTAACGAAAGCTTTGCCACCGCGGTGGAGCTGGAAGGGCTCAGGCTCTGGCTATCGGAACAGGGCAAACCCGGCCAGTTCGAGGAGGCACTGGACCGCCTGGCGCGCCGAAACCAGACGCTCGCCCTGGTCGAGGACTTCAGTGCCCGGCTGGACGTTCTTTATGCTCAGCAGAGCAGCTTGCCAGACCAGCAACTGCGGAATCGCAAGGCGGCTATTTACCAAGAGCTGGCTCTTGCCTATCAGGAACTTTCCGCAGAGTGGCCCGAACCGGGCCCGTTCGGACCGGTACCGGTCAGCCTGAACAATGCCAACCTGGCGCTGTTTCGTCAGTACAACCAGCACGTACCGGCGTTCCGCCAGATGCTTCGGAATGTAGACTACGACTTTGCGGACTTTTACAAGGCCGTCGAGACGCTGTCAGAGCAACCGGAACCCCAGAGATCTGAACATCTGGCCGCGCTGTCAGAGCGGTTTGAAGAACACCTTTGAGTTCCGCTGGGTGTTATAGGCAGCCAGCTTCGGCCCGGGCAGGGCCTGCACTGTCGAAGGCTGGAAGCCCCGCTCCCGGAACCAGTGCTCCGTCTGGGTGGTGAGCACGAACAGCTTCTGGATACCCTGCCCCCTGGCCAGCTTCTCCACCATTGCCAGAATCTCATCACCCCGCCCGGCCCGGCGATAGGTCGGGTCTACCGCGAAGCAGGACAACTCGCCGGCACCCTCTTCAGGGTAACTGTAGAGAGCGGCACAGCCCACGATCGTGCCGTCGCGCTCCGCCACGACAAAGCGGTCAATCTCGGTTTCCAGCATCTCCCGGGAGCGGCGAACCAGAATGCCCTGCTCCTCCAGCGGCTGGATCAGCTCCAGAATACCGCCGATGTCCTCGACCCTGGCCTGGCGAAACTGCTCGTAGTGATCGCCACTGACCAACGTGCCCGCGCCATCCCGCGTGAACAGCTCCTTTAACAGGGCGCCGTCATCCACATAGCTGATGATATGGGCACGACGAACACCCTTCACACAGGCATCACAGGCAGCTCTCAGCAGGTCGGCATCGTGACCGGTCACCGCTCCGGCCGCCAGACGCTCGGACGCCTGGCGCGCCGACAGCTCCCGGATCAAAGTGCCGTCCTCTTCCTGCAGCCCGGGATCATCAATAAACACCATCAGCTTCTCGGCCTGAAGGGCCGCTGCCACCTGGCTGCCAACATCCTCGTAGGAAAGGTTAAAGGCGTCTCCCGTCGGCGAATAACCCATAGGCGGCAGCAGGACAATGTGACCAAGCTCCAGCAGCTTCTCGATGCCGGCCACATCAACCCGGCGCACCTTGCCGGTATGGCCAAAATCAACACCGTCCAGCACGCCAACGGGTTTGGCGGCCACATAATTGCCGCCACTCACCCGGATGCGGGCATTGTGCATTGGCGAATTCACCAGACCCATGGAAAGGTGGCTTTCCAGGTAAGCTCTCAGGCCACCGACGGCCTCCATCACCATGCTCAGGTGCTCTTGCGGTGTAATCCGAAGACCTTTCGAAAACGACGATTCGATTCCGGCAACATCCAGCCGCGTCTGGATTTGCGGGCGGGCACCAAAGGCAACGACCAGCCGCACACCAAGACTGCTCAGCAGCGCGATGTCATGGATGATGTTGATGAAATTCCCGTGTTCAATCGCATCCCCCGGAATGGTCAATACCACCGTCCGCCCGCGATGGGCGTTGATGTAAGGGGATGAATGGCGGAATCCATGCAGCCAGTCGTTTGATTTCAAACCTTTCTCCTGGTTCTTGTATATCGGTTAGCGGCCGGTCTTTTATCTTGAGGAGTTTGCCGAGCCCTGTCGAGGAGGGTGTGCCAAAACACGCCCGTAAATACGTCCCTGTAGGGCTCGGTCGCGCCATCCCTGGCGCTCCACGGTTTTCGCACACCCTCCCCGCCAGGACTCTCCGCAGACTTCAGAGGTGCCTGCGCCCCGGTTAGAGACAGAATTCTCGGATGAGCCCTCGCAGAACTTTGACGGTTGGGTCAAGCTGGGACAGCTCGATAAATTCATCGGGCTGGTGCGCCTGATCGATGGACCCGGGGCCCATAACCAATGTCTCCAGGCCGAGTTTCTGCAACCAGGGCGCTTCCGTGGCGAAGGCAACGGCGTGGGCGGTATGGCCCGTCAGTTTTTCACAGGCTTTGACCAGGGCCGCATCGGCCGGGGTTTCAAACGGTGGTACGCCGTCGAAGAGCGGCTCGAATTCCAGGGACAGTTCCCTCCGTTCCGCGATTGGCTGGACCTTGCTCAGAATGGTCTGACGCAGGGTTTCCATGTTCATGCCTGGCAACGGGCGCAAATCAAAGTGCAGCTCGCATTGGGCGCAGATGCGGTTGGGGTTGTCACCGCCGTGGATGCAGCCAAGGTTCAGGGTTGGAAATTGCACTTCGAAATTCGGGTTACGATACTTTTCCTGCCAGCCTGAGCGGAGTGCCATCAATTCGGTGAGCGCTTCGTGCATCCCCTCCATGGCGTTGCGGCCGAGGGCCGGGTTGGAGGAGTGGCCGGACTGGCCCTCGAATTTCAGACGCTCCATCATGATGCCCTTGTGCATGCGCACCGGCTTCAGACTGGTGGGCTCACCGATGACCGCGTAGCGGGCCTTGGGCTTACCAGCTTCGGCCAGCGCCCGGGCGCCGTCCATGGAGCTTTCTTCGTCGGCGGTGGCCAGTATAATCAGTGGCTGCTTGAGGTCCTCGTCGACAAAGGCCCTGGCTGCTTCAATGGCCAGCGGGAAAAAGCCTTTCATGTCGCAGGTACCCAGCCCGTACCAGCGATTGTCCCGCTCGGTCAGGGTAAAGGGGTCGCTCTGCCAGCGTTTGTCATCAAAGGGCACTGTATCGGTATGGCCGGACAACACAAGACCGCCCGGGCCGCTGCCAAGGGTTCCGATCAGGTTGAATTTTCCGGGCATGCCTGGCACTTCCAGGATTTCCACGGAAAACCCGAGGGCTTCGAGCCATTCTGCCAGGGTTCGCACCACGGGCTCGTTACTATGATCCCATTTTGCCGACGCGCTGCTGATTGAGGGCAGAGATATCAGGCGGGCAAGCATGTCACGAATGCCCGGCACCACTGCGGATTTGCTATCGGACTGCGACATAGTTTCCTCTCAGATTCCCATTGGAATCATTGTGCACGGCCACGCCGCCAGACTTCAAAGTTGGTAATCGCCCGGATCAACATCGGGTAGGCGACTTCACCGCCAGCGATAACCCGGGCCACTTCCAGCTCGCGTTCGCTGACGCTCACCAGACGCCCTTCCACCACGTTCTCGTTGGAAAGCGTTACCCGGACCTGCCGGTCAACCCATTGTTCAGCGGTTTCAAGACTCGCCGGATACCAGGTTTCTGTCTCAGGATCCTCCCGTGGCACCACCGGCTCGACGGCCACCTCTGGTGTTTCCTGAACAACCGGCTCGGCCTCGGCCAGATAGACGTCCGGCACGCCTGCACCGTTGTAACGGACGGGCCAGCTCATGCCCGCACCCTCGTTTTCAGCCGTTCTCACAGGCACTCCGAGCAGAGGCTGAGCCGGCTGCACATTTACCGTGAGCTCACCGCCCTCCAGCAGCCACTGCCGGTACAACGCTTTCAGCTGGTCACTGGCGGCCAGGCCCCGGGCTTCAAGCCCGGCAGACAGCGCCTGCACTGCGCGCCCGGCCCACTCTCCGGTTTCGATACCGGCTTCGCGGGCGCAATAGGCGGCGATGCGACGCATCAGGCCACCATCACGCAAGGTCAGCGTCATCGGCTCGGCGCCACCGGAAACGGTCAGCTCGGCATCCTGGATCCGGATTCGAGCATCACGCCAGTCCAGCTCCAGACTGCCGGTGCTGACGGTATTCAACTCAGCATGGAGATTGCCCGGAGTCTGTCGCACGAAGCCATCCCCGGCGAGTGCTGTGATGCCCATGCGGATCAGGTCGCCGCTACCCAGCTGTTGGCGCGGATCTGGCGCGCAGGAAAAAGCAAACAAGGCCGGATCGCCCTCGCTGTTGGCGCCTTCTGCAGTAACCCAGTTACGAAGCATAGTCGGATCTAGGGTCAGGCCAAGGCCGTCGAGTCGCAAGGTCCATTGTTCCGGCATGTCAGCCGGGTCGAACAGGACAGAGAGCAAACTGACGGGTGAGCCGGTATCAAGCTCCACCCTCGCCATGTCCAGAGGCTGGGTGAGCTCGAAATCCTGCCAGCTGGCGTCGTTGAGAACCAACCGGCCCTCGACACCGGAACTGATGTTGCCCCTGTGCAGCACACCGTGGGGCTCCAGCGCCTGTCTCGCCTCGGCCATGCGCTGATCCGCCAGCCACCAGACCCCCGCCTTGAATGCGGCAAAGCCGACCAGAACCAGTATTACCAGCGTCGCAAGCAGGCGCTTCATCCGGAGACTCCTTGTCGGGTGCCGTCAGTTACGGGAAATCAGGGTGCCGACACCCTCATCAGTGAAGATCTCCAACAGACACGCATGAGCGACCCTGCCGTCGATAATATGGGACGTGCGCACGCCGTTTTCGACGGCACTCAGGGCACACCGGATCTTGGGCAGCATGCCGCCATGAATGGTGCCGTCCTCAATCAGATCGTTGACCTGTTTGGCCGTGAGCCCGGTCAGCACCTTGTCGTCCTTGCTCTTCAAACCGGACACGTTGGTCAGCAGAATGAGCTTCTCGGCTTTCATGGCCTCGGCCACCTTGCCCGCCACCAGATCGGCATTGATGTTGTAGGAGGCGCCGTCGGGCCCAACACCAATGGGTGCGATCACCGGAATCAGGTTGCTGCGGGTGAGCATGTCGATCACATCCACGTTGACACTGGCGACCTCGCCCACATGGCCGATGTCGATGATTTCAGGCCGCTCCAGTTCGGCGGATCGATTCACCACCTCCAGCTTGCGGGCCCGGATCAGATTGGCGTCTTTGCCGGTGAGCCCCACCGCCATGCCACCATGGGAGTTGATCAGGGATACAATTTCCTTGTTCACCTGGCCACCAAGTACCATCTCCACCACATCCATGGTTTCGGAATCGGTTACCCGCATGCCGTTGACGAATCGTGACTGGATGTTCAAACGCTCCAGTAGCTCGCCGATCTGCGGGCCACCGCCGTGGACAACGATCGGGTTGATGCCTACAAGTTTCATCAGCACCACATCGCGGGCAAAACTGCTCTTGAGGTCCTCGTTTTCCATGGCGTTACCGCCATACTTGATGACCACGGTCTTGCCGGTAAATCTCTGAATATAAGGCAGGCCCCGGCTGAGTACCGAAGCCACCTGCATTGCTGTTTCACGATCCAGCGCCATGTTTTTGCCTTGTTGATCCTGTATTGAAACTTGCCTGTGAAACTCGGTGACTGCGAATCAGAAATCCGCCACCAGATCCGGCGCTGCCTTCTGCAGCTGGTCACGGAACACAGACTTGATACGCTCCAGTGCCTCGTTGGTCTCCGCTTCAAAGCGTAAGACCAGCACCGGTGTGGTGTTTGATGCCCGGCATAGCCCCCAGCCGTCGGCGTAGTCCACCCGGATGCCGTCGATGGTGCTGATATTGCCGTCACCGAAATCCCCGGACTCGCCGAGGCGTTTGATAATGTCGAATTTGGAACTTTCCGTCACTTCGACATTCAGCTCTGGCGTACTGATGTCATCCGGGAAATCCTCGAAGACTTCATCGCTGTGACGATCCTCAATGCCCAGAATTTCCAGAAGGCGGGCCGCGGAATACAGACCGTCATCAAACCCGTACCAGCGCTCGCCAAAGAAAATATGACCGCTCATTTCCCCGGCCAGCAAAGCGCCAGTCTCTTTCATTTTCGCCTTCATCAGGGAATGACCGGTTTTCCACATGATCGGTCGGCCACCGGCCTCAGAAATCACCCCGGCCAGCCTGCGGCTGCATTTCACATCGTAGAGGACATCGGCCCCCGGATTACGTGAAACCACATCCCGGGCGAACAGCATCATCAACCGGTCCGGCCAGATAATCTTGCCAGAATTGGTTACCACGCCAAGGCGGTCACCATCGCCATCGAAGGCCAAACCGATGTCGGCCCCTTCCGATTCAACCCGGGCAATCAGATCGGCCAGATTCGCCGGCTTACCTGGGTCGGGATGGTGATTCGGGAAGTCACCGTCCACCTCGCAGTAGAGCGGAATCACTTCGCAGCCCAGTTCCTCGATCAGCATGGGCGCCAGCTCACCCGCAATGCCATTGCCGGCATCGACGACCACCTTGAGCGGTGCCGCTACCGCAATATCGCCAACAATCCGGTCCAGGTAGGCACGGCGCACATCCTCGGTGCTCTGGCTGCCCCGACCGCTGGCAAAATCTCCGGTCTGGATGCGCTGATACAGTTTCTGGATGGCCTCACCTGAAAGGGTTTCACCACCCAACATGATTTTCAGGCCGTTGTAGTTGGCCGGGTTGTGACTGCCGGTCACCATAACGCCAGAGCCAGTCTGGAGTTCGTGGGTGGCAAAATAGAGGACCGGTGTCGGCACGGCACCCACGTGAATCACGTTGCACCCGGCTGCCATGACACCGCGCGCCAGGGCATCAGCCAGATCCGGGCTGGAATGGCGGCCGTCATAACCAATGCAAAGGCTGTCGACACCACGCTCCCGGGCCTCCGAACCGATGGCCCGACCGATGACTTCAACGCCCTCGGCGGTCAGGGTTTCGCCTACAATGCCCCGAATGTCATAGGCCCGGAAAATATCCTGGGAAAGCTCCACCTGAGGCAGGGCCACCTCTTCCACATCCGGAGTGTCGCCGGAACCAAAGACGGTATCATCGCCGCTGCCGAAGCCCAGAACGTCCTCATCGCCATCAAGCATGTCGATATCGGGCATGTCCTTGTCCTGGAACAGAGGCTCATCGCCGCCCTTGGCGGCACCACCGCCAGACTTTCCGGAACCGGCCTGCCTGGGTTTGGCGCTTTCTCCAGCCTTGGCGACCCGTTTATCAACCACCTGGGATAGACGGTAGAGCACCTCACCGGTTGAGGCCACCATATCCCAACGGAAGGTCGGCAGTTTTACCCGCTCCCCGCCGAACACCTTGTGGGCCCACTGGATCAGAGCCGTCACGTCCTGACGCAAGCCTTTCTGGGCCCCGCCCAGCAGTACCCAAACGGTAATGGCCGCGAGCAGAGCGGGAACCCCGACCAGAAGCGCGATCATCACCGTATCCACCGGCGCTGCGGACGATTTGGCGGGGGTGTAGGCTACTGTCCAGTCCGGGTTGGAAAGCCGCCGGGATTCAGCGTTTCCGGAGCCGTTGCCGTTACTGACCACGGTGCGGGACGAACCGGACACGGTCTGCACCAGCGCGAGCTGGCCACCAAGGCTGGAGTTAACCACTTGCAGCAACGGCTGGATCTGGCCGGAGTCGAAGATAATCAGCAGGCTTCCGATGACCGCATTGCTTGTAGGGTTGCGTACCGGGGCCGCCATCTGGACAAACCAGCGGTTATCCCGTGGAAACGCATCTGGAAACAGGCTTTGGCCGGTTTCAGCGCGTCGGGCGAGTTCAAGGCCTGAGAAGCCCAGCAGTCCGTCACTGCTGGACGTACGCGGAATGTCACGGTAGGGAAACAGATGGACCGCCTCGATACCGGGCAGTGACTCCGCCAGCTGCACCTCGGTTGCCGGTATCTCGTTCCGGCTGTTCAGGGCCTGAATCACGTGCGGCTGGGTGGCCAGGCCACTGACGCTTTTCTGGACCTGGTCAAAATATTGGTTCAGTCGAAGCGCAGCGGCATCCGCTTCCAGGACTTTCAGTGACTCGAAACGCTCCTTTGCCGACGGCTGAACCACCAGAAAATGAAGCAAGGCAACGGCAATCACCCCCGCAAGAACCACGACCAGCGACTGGCTCACCGCCACGGAATTGAGTCTCTTCAGTTTGGGTCCCGAAGAACTGGTTTTTTCCTTTTTCACCGCCTTCTTCGCCGGCTTTTCATCACCGGACGCGTCGGCATCTTTCTTTTTACCCAGCTTCATAGTCCATCCTGCAGTTGTAATTTTATCGTCCTGGACAAGCAGTTATCCGCAAAGTATAGACGCCGGCACAATGTTCTGCGTGCCCGGTCACCGCGTGCCGGTGGAACCAAAGCCGCCGTCACCGCGAGCGCTGGCGTCAAATTCTGAAACCACCTCAAAATCGGCCTGGACCACAGGCACCAGTACCAACTGGGCCAGACGCTCGCCCACGTCCACGGTAAAGCTGATGCGCCCCCGGTTCCAGCAGGACACCATTAACTCGCCCTGATAATCCGAATCGATCAACCCCACCAGATTGCCAAGCACAATGCCGTGCTTGTGGCCGAGCCCGCTTCGGGGCAGGATCATCGCCGCCAGCGACGGATCGGCAATGTGGATCGATAACCCTGTCCTGATCAGTTGAGTATCGCCCGGCTCGAGGATCAGCGGCTCGTCCAGGCAGGCCCGAAGGTCAAGGCCTGCAGAGCCTTCAGTGGCATACTCGGGAAAAGGAATCTGGCTGCCAATGCGATCATCCAGAATACGTACCTGAAGATTTTTCCTGCTCATGAGGGGTCCTGTCGATTGTAGTGCAGGTGCGCTGCGCTGAGTCAGCGGGCGGCCTGACCAAGATGTTCACCTATCATCGCCACAAGCTGTCTGGCAATGTTCGTTTTGCTATCAGGGCCGATCGACGTCTGGCCGCCCGGCCAGAATACGGTCACCGCATTGTTGTCGCTGTTAAAGCCCAGCCCGGGCGCGGACACATCGTTGGCCACGATCATGTTCAGCTTCTTGCGTTGCATTTTGTCGGTGGCGTAGCTCGATACATCGGTGGTTTCTGCAGCGAAACCTACGGTAAAAGGCGCATCGTCGCGCCCGGCTATGGTAGCCAGGGTGTCGGGATTGCGCACCAGCGAGAGCGCCATGGCATCACTGGACTTCTTGATCTTGTCTCCGGCACAGGTTTCCGGCCGGTAATCCGCGACCGCAGCTGTCGCAATAAACAGGTCACAGCCCTCATCCACTGCGCTTGACGCTTCCTGCAACATGTCCTCGGCCGTTAACACCGGACGAACCTCGACACCGATAGGCGCGGAAAGCGCTACCGGACCACTGACCAGAATCACCCGGGCACCTGCCTTCTGCGCCTCGCTGGCCAGGGCATAACCCATTTTCCCGGAGCTGTGATTGCTTATATAGCGCACCGGGTCGATAGGCTCTCGGGTCGGGCCTGCAGTAATCACGACCGTCTTGCCAGCAAGCACGCCTGTGCGACCGTGATCGACAAGCGCAACAATGTCCTCCGGCTCCAACATTCTTCCTGGCCCGGTATCACCACAGGCCTGCGCTCCCTGAGCCGGCCCCCATAATTCGATCTGGGGATCCTCTTCAAGCAGCCGGATATTTCTCTGGGTACGGCCATTGCTCCACATTGCCTGATTCATCGCAGGCACCACGGCAATGGGCGCCTCGGTTGCACAACAAACGGTGGTTAACAGATCGTCGGCCATCCCCTGGGCAAGGCGGGCGATAAAATCGGCCGACGCCGGCGCAACGACCAACTGATCAGCCCACTTGGCCAGTTCAATATGCCCCATACCAGCTTCCGCCTCAGGGTCCAGCAAGGACGTCCTCACGGGCTCGCCACTGAGGGCCTGAAAGGTCAGTGGTGCCACGAACGCTTCCGCCCCGCGGGTCATAACAACCCTCACCTCATGGCCCGCTTTCTTTAACTGGCGAACCAGCTCGGCACTTTTATAGGCAGCGATACCACCGGTTACTCCCAGGAGGATTCGTCTGGCGGCCATAGGGGCTCCGTTTCCGCATAAAATGAAAGGCTTATAAGATAGCATGCTCAGGCCGCAGCGACAGCCTGCCAGACCCGGCATACGTTTACCGATTGTTAGTTTTTAAAGTAACCTTTGTAACCCTGAGATGCCCGTCGCGGTGCAGGAAGCACCAGGGCAGGAGACAACCAATGCAAGGAAGCCACGATGTCAGACCCCGCCTGGCCCACGGACGAACGTCCACGGGAACGCCTGCTCGCCCACGGACCGCAAACCCTCTCCGACGCCGAACTGCTCGCGCTATTTTTACGCACCGGCACCACCGGCATGCCGGTCATGGCACTGGCCCGCCACCTCATTGAGGAGTTTTCCGGGCTTCGGGGGTTGCTGACGGCTTCCCGTCGACAGTTCTGCGATGTCAAAGGTCTGGGAACCGCGAAATACGCCCAGGTTCAGGCGGCCATGGAAATGGCGCGCCGGGTCATGGATGAACCATTGCGGCAGGGTGATCCCCTGCGCTCTCCCGAAGATACCCGCCGCTTTCTTACCAGTCGACTCGGCACCTACCCGCACGAGGTTTTCGCAGGCCTGTTTCTGGACAATCGCCATCGCGTTATTCAATACCGTGAGTTGTTCCGGGGCACCATCGATGGCGCGGCCGTCTATCCACGGGAAGTGGTGCGACAGGCTCTGGAGGACAATGCAGCAGCGGTGATTTTCGCTCACAACCACCCGTCGGGCGTCGCCGAACCGAGCCAGGCCGACATTTCCCTTACCCGCCGCTTGAAAGAGGCCCTCGGACTGGTGGATATCAGGGTTCTTGACCATATGGTTGTTGGCCATGGTGAGGTAGTATCTCTCGCTGAACGGGGTCTGCTGTAAAGCCCGATGGTTAACCGTGAACGTCAATGCCGGAAAACTGGCCAAATTCCCAACAATTTTTTGCGTTGGGGGGTGAGTTCTGGTATAAAAGCGTCCCTTTCTGGCGGCGTCTGGCGAGCAGCGTTCAGTTTAGAGGCGCGAATGGGGGCGTAATAGCTCCTTAGCAACCAGAGACGCATTAAAAACGAATTCGTATTATTGAGACCATTGCTCAGGTCGGAGGCAAGTATGTCCAGAGTTTGTCAGGTTACCGGTAAGCGTCCGGTATCCGGTAACAACGTTTCCCACGCGATGAACCACACTCGTCGTCGTTTTCTGCCGAATCTGCAGAACCATCGTTTCTGGGTTGAGTCCGAGAAGCGTTTCGTGAAGCTGCGCGTATCCACCAAGGGCATGCGCATCATCGACAAAAAAGGCATTGACGCTGTGCTGGCCGATCTTCGTGCCCGCGGCGAGAAATTTTAAGGAGCCGCATCATGCGCGAGAAAATCAAGCTGGTTTCATCAGCAGGTACTGGTCACTTCTACACGACCAAGAAGAACAAGCGTAACACTCCGGAAAAAATCGAGATCAAAAAGTACGATCCGGTTGTCCGCAAGCACGTTGCGTACAAGGAAGCCAAGATCAAGTAATTCCTGATCCGGCATCCAAAAAAGCCCGGCCAATGCGCCGGGCTTTTTTTTGACCTAATACTACTCAGAACTTCTCCAGGTAGCCCTCCGGCAACGCCACATCCATGGCGATGGGCAGGTGATCCGACATCGGATAACTCACCACCTCGGACCTGCGGATCTCGAGTGAAGGACTTACCAGGATATGGTCCAGGGCCTTCTCCGGCCGCCAGCTGGGGAAGCTATGGGCGGTATCCGGCAGCGGCACCAGATCGGTTTCCCTGAGGGGCGTCTGGGTCAGTAGCTGTTCGGCATGGGCGTTCATGTCCCCCATCAGAACCACATGCCGGTAGTCGGCAATCAGCTCACGGATGTAGCCCAACTGGCGTTGCTGGGCCGTCTTGCTGAGGGAAAGGTGCATCAGCACCAGCACCAGTGGATCATGCTCGGTTCCGTATCGGGCGATGATGGCGCCGCGGCCCGGAATCAGGCCCGGCAACTTGTGTTCGGTAACGTCCAGGGGCCGGTACCGGCTCAACAGGCCATTGCTGTGCTGGGCGATCTGACCGAGATTCCGGTTCAGTTGCTGATACCAGTAGGAAATGCCGGCCGCTTCGGCCAGGTATTGCACCTGGTTGATATAGCCGCTGCGCAGACTGCCCCCATCGCACTCCTGCAAAGCCACCACGTCGTACCCGCGCAACAGGGAGGCAATCCGGTCCAGATTTTCGATACGGTTACGATGAGGCAGTATGTGCTGCCAGCTTCGCGTGAGGTAATGACGGTAGGACGAAGTGTTGATTCCCACCTGGATGTTGAAGGTGAGCAGGCGAATATGTCGTTGCGGCTCGAACTCGGGCACATGCTCGGTTCCGGAGCAGGCACCCCTAGGCCCGCCGGCCGGCTTCAGGATGCCATTCAACTGTTTTCGGATATGCTTGTACATAATGGGCGGTCTCAACCCGGCCGGCGGCTTGTCTAACTCGGCTCTTGCGTCCCTGGCGCGGCCCCTTACTCCACTTCGCCCCGCTCTTTGGCAACCAGGTAGTCCACCACGTCAAGAACGGCCTCATGGCTGCCGGCCATAGATGCACTAACCGTGTACTTGCCATTAACCAGCATAGTCGGAGTTCCGGTGATCCGCGCACCGCGGATTTTCGACTGGGCTTTTTGCATGCGGGCGTTCACACCAAAGCTTTTATAGGTGCTGACAAACTCATCCGGATCAACCCCATAATCCGCAACGAAATCCGCAAGGGCTTCCGGTGTATTCAGCGGACGACGCTCACCGGCAAGCGCATCAAACAGAGCATCGTGAACCTTGTCCAGCTCACCCATCGCTTCAAGCGCATAAAAGGCGTAGGCATGAGGCTCCCAGTTTCTCCCCAGTGCAGCGGGAATCTTCACGTAATTGACGTAGTCAGGCGCGTTGACCGCCCATTCTTCAACCAGGGGCTTGAACCGGTAGCAGTGGGGGCAGCCGTACCAGAAGACTTCCGCTACCTCGACTCCGGAATCGCTGTCGGTGCGTACCGGGTTATCCAACCGGTTGTAATGGACCCCTTCTTTCCACTCTGCGGCGTTGGCCAGGCCGGTGACAGACAGCGCCAAAAGAAGCAGGAAGGCCGTTTTGAAGGATCGAAACATGAAAAATCTCCGATTATCTCTATGTCGTTTTGGGAGGATTATGACCCAGCGTACCCGAAAAGTTCCACCGGTCGGCAGTTACAGAAACGAAAGGCAACAAAAAACCCCGCACAGGGCGGGGTTTTCGACACAGTCCGGCAGCTTCAGTTCAGGCCGGAAATGTAGCTGGAGACCGCCTCTATTTCGGCGTCCGTCAGCTTGGAGGCCACGTCCATCATGATTGCGGCATTGGAACCCGCGTTTCGCGTTCCTTCGCGGTAGGCCTTCAGCTGCTTGGTCAAGTACTCTGCATTCTGACCGCCCAGGGCCGGATAGCCTGCCGGTGCGTTACCGTTGCCCTGAGGGTTGTGGCAGCCGGCACAGGCCGGAACGCCAGTTGCCAAGTTGCCCCCGCGGTACAATGCCGAGCCCTGATCAACCAGATCGGGATCTGCCTGACTGACAACCATTTCCTGGGAATCAAAGTAGGCTGCAAGATCCTGCAGATCCTGGTCCGACATGTTATCCAGAATGCCGGTCATCTCAGGAATGTTTCTTTCTTTGCTCTTGATCGCCACCAACTGGCGATACAGGTACTTCTCACCAAGGCCAGACAACTTCGGGTATACGCCCATCACCGGCTTGGCACCGCCTTGACCGTGACAACCCGCACATACCGCTGCGTTCTGTTCGCCCGCTTGAGGATCTCCCGCCCCGTGCGCCATCGCTGTGAGGCCAACACCGAGAACTACTCCTGCGATCAGTTTTTTCATGCTCGCTCCGCTTCTCTCATCTTTTAAGGGTATTCTTCGCTACGCAGCCGGCAGGCACTGACCAGTCAGGCTCAAAACCGGGGCTGACAGCGGTCGCGCACAGCGCGCCGCCCGGAATTGGTGTAGCATTATACATTAATCCCTGATAACTGAAATCCAAAGGAAAGCCAACCGCTGTGGACCCTGATCTGACTCAAAAAAGCCTCTCATTTAACAGCGCCCGATTCCTCATCAGCGCTTCCCGCCTGGACGAGTGCCCGCCCGATTTCGGAGCGGAAGTTGCCTTCGCCGGCCGATCCAATGCCGGAAAGTCCAGCGCACTGAACGCAATCACCGCCAATGGCAAGCTGGCGCGAACCAGTAAAACTCCGGGGCGCACCCGGCTGATCAACTTCTTCTCTCTGAACCGCGAGAATTGCCGAATGGTCGATCTGCCCGGGTACGGCTATGCCAAAGTATCCAGGGACATGAAAGACGATTGGCAACAGCACCTGGGCCACTATCTGAATGACCGGCGCTGTTTACGCGGCCTGGTTCTGGTGATGGACATTCGCCACCCACTGACCGATTTCGACCAAATGATGGTGGAATGGTGCGAGCATAACAACCTGCCGCTGATGATTCTGGCCACCAAAGCAGACAAATTGAAATACGGCCAGGCCAAGACCGCCATGCTGGGCATTGCCAAGAACCTGAAATCGTATTCCTGCGTCGAACATCTGATCATGTTCTCTGCCACGTCAAAACGGGGCGTGGACGAGTGCCGGGAGGCGCTGATCGACTGGCTGGAAGCAGAGTAACAAGGAATTACAGGGTACCACCGCACTCGATCCGGTAACCGAGGTCAATCACCTGTTGGCCCATGGTCCTGCCGGACAGGCGAGCGATCAGGGCCTCAGCCGCCCTCTGGCCAACCTGCTCACGTGGTGTAATGACACTGGCCAGCGTCGGCACCATGACCTGGCCAACATCGTGGCCGTGGAAGCCTGCTATCGCCATCTGACCTGGCACTTCGATACCCTGCCGCTGGCACTCGTAAAACGCGCCTATAGCCACGTCGTCGTTGGTGCAAAATATCGCGTCCGTGTCCGGCTCTTCGATGAGTATGCGTTGCAGCAATGTGGCGCCGACACTGAATGATGAGCGCTGTTCACTGCGAAGGGTAACGGGAATCAGCCCCTGCTGCTCCATGGCACGGGTGTAACCTTCCTGTCGCTGCAACGTGCGGGCATCCAGCCGAACCGCCAGGTACACCACATGGCGGCGACCGCGACGAATCATCTCACGCACCATGTCATAGGCCGCGCGCACATTGTCAAAGCCCACCGCCTGTTCGAAGGGCTTCGTGTGGGTGTCCATGATTTCCACCGTGGGCACGCCCGCAGTCCCCAGCATTCGCAGGGTACGTTCGGTGTGCTGGCTTTCCGACAGGATCACGCCATCAACGTTATAGGACAGCAGTGAGGCCAGACTGCGCTCTTCCACCTCGCGGCTGTAGCCGTAGTGGGCCAGCATCAGGTGATAGCCCGCCGGTTCGGTGACTGATTCGATCCCTTTGATGACATCGGCGAAGACCTGGTTGGTCAGCGATGGCAGCAGCACACCGATTGCGTGGCTGGTGGATTTGGACAGCAGATCCGGCGCCCTGTTCGGGATGTAACCGAGTGCCTCGGCCTCGGCGAAAATCCGCTCACGCATGCGTTCAGACACATTATCGCCGCCCCGCAGGCAACGGCTCACGGTCATTTTCGTGGCACCGACCCTATCGGCAATATCCTGCAATGTTGGGCGCTTCTTTTTAACCATTCAGTTTTTCCGGTTCCGTTCAGGTGTACTCAGCACTGCCAGGCAGCGCTCAACAATCCAGTCGGGCGGGTCGCAGACGTCCACGACAATGGCCCCTTCCCCAGGCTCCGGCTCCTCCAGCGTGCGAAACTGACTTTCGAGCATGGAACGACCATTGAAGTAGTGATCTTCCCGGCTGGAATGCCGAGACCAGATGGTTTCCATGTCGCCCTTGAGATAGACAAACTGCAGTGACGGATTACCCGCCCTCAGCCGGTCACGGTAAGCCCGCTTGAGGGCGGAACATGCTAGCACCAAGCCGCCGTCTTCACGCTTAACCAACCCTGCCAGATCATCCAGCCAACCGCTGCGATCGGCATCGGTCAGCGGCACACCGCTGGCCATTTTGGCCACGTTAGCCGGGCTGTGAAAGTCGTCGGCGTCGAAAAAAGGTACCTGAAGACGTTTCGCCAGCCGGGTACCAATCAGGCTTTTGCCACACCCGGACACACCCATGATGATAACTTTACGGACGCTCATATCACTGCCACCACAAGGCCAGTTGCGGGAATGCAATCAACAGGGCCAGAGCAACAATCTGCAAGACAATGAACGGCAATAGTGACCGGAAAATTTCGCCGAGGGTGATGTCCTTGGGGGTAACCGTTTTCAGATAGAACGCGGCCGGGCCAAAGGGCGGTGACAGGAAGGATACCTGCATATTCATGCAGAACACCACACCGAACCAGATCGGGCTGTAGCCCAGTTCCGTGACAATGGGCACGAAAATCGGCATGGTCAGCAGAGCTACCCCGACCCAGTCCAGGAACATGCCCAGAATCAGAAGAATAAACATCATGAACAGTATGGTGGTCAGCCCATCGCCACCACTGACCGCAAAGACCATCTCGCGGACGAATTCGATGCCACCCATCAGGTTGTAGACGCCTACAAGAGCGGTGGCGCCAATGCCGATCCAGATGATCATGCCACACACCCGCAGGGTGCTGATGGTGGCCTTGCGCACCATGGCCAGGGAAAGTTCGCCACGTATCCAGGTGCTGATGGCAATACCCAGCACGCCCAGCGCTGACGCTTCGGTAACCGACGCCACACCGCCATAGATGCTCCCCAACACAACCACCACCGAGAGAATCGGAAACAGCAGGGCCTTGAAGAAGTTCGGCGCCGGGGTCTCCGGCTGGTCTTGATCGGAGGGGATGGGGGCCATCTCCGGCTTCAGCCAGACCCTGACCAGCACGTACCCCATATAGAGTAGCGCCAGGATCAGCGCGGGCAAGAACGCGCCCTTGAACAGGTCACCAATGGAGACGTTTGCGGTCAGACCATAAATAATCAGGACAATACTCGGCGGCAACATGGTGCCCAGCGCACCACCGGCACAAGTGGTGCCAATGGCCAGTTTGCGATCGTAGCCCAGGCGCAGCATCTGCGGCAGCGCCAGGATGCCGAGCAACACGGTTTCGCCACCGATCACCCCCGACATGGAAGCAAGGATCACCGCTACCACCAGAGTCTGGAGGGCGACACCACCGCGCAGTTTGCGGCCAAAACGAGCCATAGCATCAAAAAGGTCCCGGGCAATGCCGGAATGATCCAGTAGCGACGCCATCAACACGAACATCGGTACCGCCAGGAAAACGTAGTTACCGATAAAGCTGTACAGACGGCTGCTGACAATCGGCAGCGCGTCAGGGCCAAACCAGCCCAGGGCAAAGACCAGGGCCACCAGGCCAGTGGCAAAGGCCAGCTGCATGCCGGTCAGTAACAGTACAATCAGCATCAGCAGCATCAGCAGGCTGCCGTAGCCAATTCCGAGGGAAGCCAGCTCAAACATTGTCTTTCTCCCCGGCCGTTGCCGGACCACGCAGATCACGAATCAGGTGCAGGACAAACTGAAGGGTCATGACAGCAATCGCCACCAGAATGATCACCTTGAGCAAGGCGGGAAAAGGCGGATTCCAGGCCGACCCGGAAGTCTCCAGGCGCCAGCCGCCCCAGGGTGCCCAGACAGCGCCCCTGGCCATGAACCAGCTGGCATAGAGCAGCATCGAACAGAACGCCAGCCCGAACAGATGGTGAACCACCCGCAGCCAACGCTGAACGGCCGGGGACACGGCGTCGTAGATCAGCACAATACGCACGTGGCGATCGGTGGCCAGGGCATAGAGCCCACCCAGCACGAACAGGGTGGCACCAGCGAAGGTCACCGTTTCATGCACCCAGAGCGTCGGCGATCCGAACACATATCGGCGGACAATCTCGTAGAAAGACACCAGAACAATCAACGCGAACACAAGGCTCAGCTTTTTTCCCAGCCAGACAATGGCGCGGTCAAGGCGGGTAAATCCGATATCCTCATCGGTTTCGGGCAGCAGATCACCCTGGCCCGGAGTGCTCTCCGGCCCGGAGGAAAGGTTTGCAGTAGACATAATCAACTCCGCGCACCGGGCAGGCCTTGCCCGCCCGGTTACTGGTTACGGGGCATCGCCTTCAGAGCAGGCCCTGGGATTCCAGATAGCCGGTTACCGACTGATAGACTTTCTCGGCATTGGGGGATTGCTCGGCGTATTTCTTCCACTGGTCCCGGGCAATGGTGCGGAACTTCCGGCGCTCTTCCGCCGACCAGTCATGAACGGTGATATCAGGATTGTCACGGGCTTCCCTGACGGCCTTCTTGTCCGCCATGGCCAGCTGGGTACTGATATCCTGGGCGAAGTCCCGGGCCGAGACAGTCATGATTGTCTGAATGTCCTCGGGAAGCTTTTCCCAATCTTCCAGGTTCATGGCAATTTCGATCAGCGGCAGGGAGTGGAAGCCTGGGTACACCGGATGCGGGGCAATCTCGTGCAAACCGGCTTCGTGGTTGGTGGAAAACACCGTGTAGTCGGCAGCATCAATAACACCCTTGCTCAGTGCGGTGTAGACCTCGGAACCTGGCAGGTTCACTGGCGCTGCCCCGGCGGCGGCAAACACCGACTGCACCAGACCTTCCGGTGCACGCATCTTGAGGCCTTTGAGGTCCTCCACACCGTCCAGCGGTTTCTTCGAAACAAACGACTCCAGGCCCGTGCCTCCACCGCCAACAAACTTCACGCCATAGGGCGCGTAGAGCTCGTTCATCAGCTCATAGCCACCGCCATAATTGATGTAATCGATGAGCTGGTCCGGGCTGGACCAGGCGCCCACGGTATTGCCAATTAGCCCGAACGCGGGATCCTTGCCGGAAAAATAACCGGTCACCGACACATGGCCATCCAGGACACCCATATTCATGGCACCGAGAGTTTCGGTATGGCTTACCACACTGCCCACGGGCAGCAGATCAATGGCAACACGGCCACCGGTCATTTCTTCGACGCGGTCAGCCCATTGTTGCTGAATCTCGAAGTTCTTGACGCCAGAGGGATCGGAGGACTGGAACTTGAAGGTGTAGTCCGCCGCGAAGGCGTTAAAGGCAAGTGCAGCTGACAGTAGGCCAGTCGCGAGTCGGGTCGGGAACATAATCGCGTCTCCTGATTGTTTTTGTGCCGGCATATGTTACCGGTAACATGAGAAGCGTATCGAATTCGGAAACCACTTACAAGGGTGTTTTTTGAACAGGAAACAGCAGGGAATAAAAAACCGGCCTGCCAGAGAGCAGACCGGTGAAACGTCAGGGTTTGCGACGTGCTAAAACCTGAGATCGCACTCAGGAGACGCAAGGAATGTCCGAATTCCCAACGTCAGTCCATATGACTGTGGTGTTCGACAAAAGTTCCAGAATAGATCGTTTTTTGACCACATTTTCGGGTTTCACTTACAAACCCCGGTGCCGGTGTCGCCCAGTTCATGAAGTGAGGGCCGGTATTTTTCTCTCAGCGCCATAACACGCTCGCGATACGCCGGGGTGAGATAGGGAATTTCCAGGGTGAGCACCTGGTAGATGCCCTGCTTCAGCTCCGTGAGCGTCAGGCAGGCGGATGCCTCGGCTGCATGTGCTGTCTTCAGGAAAGCCATCCAGTTGGTAATCACCAGCCACACGTTCAGCGACATGGCCGATCGGAGATCCTCTTCCTGGGGTTCAATAATGCCCGCCTCCGCCAGCTTCTCGAAGATACGACTGATGGATGCCAGACAGCGGTTGGTGAAATCCCGATAGTCCTGGCGCAGCCTCTGATCACTATCGAGAAGGTATTCCAGATCCCGGTGGAAGAACCGATAACTCCAGAGACCGTCGAAGACCGACTCCAGGTAGAAGGTCATGTCGTCCAGGGTCATCGCCCGGTCTTCCGGAATATCCAGGTAGAAATCCACCAGTTTTTCGTATTCCAGAAAGATCTCGTAAATGATGTCCGACTTGTTCCGAAAATGGTAATACAGGTTGCCCGGCGAGATGGCCAGGTGCGCCGCAATATGGTTGGTCGTGACGTTGCGCTCGCCACGTTCGTTAAAAAGCTCCAGGCTGGAGAGCAGAATTTTGTCTCTTGTCTTCATAGACCCGTCGGCGTTTGTTGTTGTGTCGCTCACAGATGGCCCGATTCGCCACCCGCCTCCGCTTGACTCACTAGAGTATATACTCTAATAATACCCCCAGACGCAAATTGAGTATTTTTTCGCCAGCCTTTCAATATCTGGAATAACAGGTCGCCGACGGACTCTGATCGGCACCAATGAGGAGAAAGCATCATGGGAGCCACTGTCGTCCAGCTCACCGAGAGCAAGAAACAGATCCAGCACACCCACCGCGTGTTTGAGGATCAGAAAAAGGCGTTCCGCAACAATCCGATGCCCTCCCTTGCCGAGCGGCAGGAGAACCTCAAACGCCTCAAGCGGGTTCTGCTCAACAACCAGGACCGGCTTCTGGATGCCATCGACCGGGATTTCAGCTGCCGCTCGAAGGACGAATCCCTGATTGCCGAGGTCATGCCGTCGATCCAGGGCATCAACTACACCCTGAAAAGCCTTAGCGGCTGGATGAAGCCGTCCAGGCGCCACGTCTCCGTGCTGTTCCAGCCCGCCAGCAACAAGGTCCACTACCAGCCTAAGGGTGTGGTTGGCGTGATCGTGCCGTGGAACTACCCTCTGTACCTGGCGGTGGGCCCACTGGTCGCATCCCTGGCAGCGGGCAACCGCACCATGATCAAGATGTCGGAGTACACGCCACACACCTCAGCCCTGTTCAAGGAGCTGATCGAAGCCAGCTTCCCCGAGGACCTGGTCTCGGTTATTAATGGCGAGGCCGACGTGGCTGCGGACTTCTCGTCACGTCCGTTTGATCATCTGCTGTTCACAGGCTCCACATCGGTGGGCAAGCTGGTCATGAAGGCCGCAGCGGAAAACCTGACACCGGTCACCCTGGAGCTGGGAGGCAAATCCCCGGCCGTGGTCTCTCCGGATGTGCCCATGGAAGACGCTGCCCAGAGGATCGCCTTTGGCAAGGCTTTCAATGCCGGCCAGACCTGCGTGGCGCCCGACTACGTCCTTTGCCCCGCTGACCGGGTGCAGTCGTTTGTCGACGAGTTCCGCGCCCGTTTTTCCGAGATGTATCCCAGCCTGCGGGACAATGACGACTTCACCGCCATCATCAATGAGCGGCAGTACGATCGACTGCAAGGCTACCTTGATGACGCCCGGGAGAAAGGCGCCGAGCTGGTGGAGATCAACCCTGCCCGGGAGAATCTGAAGGACGGCACCCGAAAGCTACCCCTGACGCTGGTGCTGAACACCACGCCGGATATGAAGGTGATGCAGGATGAGATCTTTGGTCCGATTCTGCCGATCGTCAGTTACGGCAGCCTGGATGAAGCCATTCATTACATCAATGATCGTCCGCGGCCTCTGGCGCTGTATTTCTTCGGATACGACAAGACCCAGCAGCAGCATGTGGTGGATAACACCCACTCTGGAGGCATGTGCATCAACGATTCCCTGATGCACGTAGCCCAGGATGATCTGCCGTTCGGTGGCATCGGTGATTCCGGCATGGGGCACTATCACGGCCGCGAGGGGTTCCTGACCTTCTCCCATCACCGGGCCATTTTCACCAAGCAGAAATTCAACAGCGGCAAGTTTGTCTATGCGCCCCATGGGACAACTGCGCACAAATTGGTTTACAAGTTCTTTATCCGCTGAGAACTCGGAGTCTGTCGCGGGCTGGTAGCCCCTTCCAAAACACGCCGTGAATACGTCCGTGTAGGCTTGAGCAAAACATCCCTGTTTTGCACAGTTTTGGAAGGGGCTACCAGCCCGCGACGATTCAGCATTTTCCCCGCTATCCAAAAACAATAACGAGAACACACCCATGCAGAAACAGATCCCTGATCCGTCAGGACACCCTCAATTTGCCGATCTCAACCGCCGAAGCTTTCTAAAAACCGGACTTGGCGGTGCCGTGTTTCTGGGCACCGTCAGCGTCACCGCCGGGCTTAGCGGATGCGCCACGCAGCCGGCGGGCCGGCTGAGTGCCGTTGGCACCCGGATGGACGCCAGCTACCAGTTCCGGTTTTTAAACGAGGATGACATTGCGCTGTTCGAGGCCTTGTTGCCCGCCATGATTGGGCCGGGTTTGCCAGAGCAGCCACAGGCCAGAAACCTGGCAATTGCCGGGACTATCGAGCGGATTGATGCCGGCATCCACAAGTTCGGACCAGCTAACCAGAAGGAACTTCGGCAACTGTTTGATCTGCTGAACTTCGGGCTCACCCGGGTGACCGTTGCCCGGGTCTGGTCCAGCTGGCCGAATGTGACAACGGCGGAAGCCGACGCGTTTCTGGAGCGCTGGCGCACCAGCCGCATCGGGCTTTTCAACAATGGCTACATTGCGCTGACCAAGATCAGCAACGTGGCGTTTTTTGGCTATCGGGATTTCTGGCACCTGTCCGGCTATCCCGGACCACCGCAATACGCGGTCGACGCATTGCCACAATTCCAAAACGCCTGATTGCCAGCTGATCTGACGGAGCACAAACATGTCATTGACCGATCGTATTGCCCAGGGCCTGGAATCAGGCTGGAACGTCACCGATAGCGCCCTCCTGACGCAAAACCTGACCGCAGAAGCGGACGTTGTGGTTATCGGAACCGGTGCCGGTGGCGGCACCACCGCCGAGATTCTGGCCCGCAGCGGGTTGTCCGTGATCCTCGTGGAGGAGGGCCGGCTTTACTATCAGAAAGACTTCAAGATGGACGAGCAGACCTCCTATGCCAATCTTTATCAGGAAGGCATGAGCCGGGTGACCCGGGACGGGGCAATCGCCATTTTGCAGGGCCGCTGCGTGGGCGGTTCCACCACGGTAAACTGGACTTCCAGTTTCCGGACACCGGCGCCCACGCTCAATTACTGGGCCGAGCAGTTTGGCCTGGACGAACTTCGGCCGGACGCCATGGCGCCCTGGTTCGATGGCCGGGAAGAACGCCACTCCATGGCCCCGTGGCAGGTCGACCCGAACGTCAACAACGACATCTTGCGCCAGGGCTGCGAAAAACTGGGTTACAGCTGGCAGATCATTCCCCGCAATGTGAAAGGCTGCTGGAACCTGGGCTATTGCGGCGTCGGCTGCCCGACCAACGCCAAACAGGGCGCCCTGATGACCACCATTCCGGGGGCGCTCGATAACAACGCCCGGCTGTTCCACAGCCTGCGCGCCGACCGCCTGGTAATGAACGAGGACCAGATCGACCATCTGGAAGCTTCTGCGTTTGCCGATGATGGCGTCACCCCGACCGGCATCAAGGTCAATCTCAAAGCCAGACACTTCGTGGTCGCCGCCAGCGCCATCGGCAGCCCCGGCCTGTTACTTCGCTCCAACATCCCGGACCCGCACCAGCGGATCGGCAAGCGTTCGTTCATCCATCCGGTCAACGCCACCGTCGCCCAGATGCCTCAGCGCGTCGATCCGTTCTATGGCGCGCCCCAGTCCATCTACTCGGACGAATTCAACTTCCGAAACGGCGTCGACGGCCCGGTTGGTTACAAACTCGAGGTGCCACCGCTGCACCCGGGCATGTCCAGCGGCGTCATACCCGGCCACGGCGAAACCCAGATCAACAACATGGCCGGCCTGCCCCACATGCAGTCCGTCATCGCCCTGCTCCGGGACGGCTTCCACCCCGAAAGCCCCGGCGGAACCGTCTCCCTGCGCGACGACGGCAGCCCGGTACTGGACTACCCGATCAGCGACTATCTCTGGACCGGCATCCGCGAAGCCTTCCACACCATGGCCGAAATCCAGTTCGCCGCCGGCGCCGAAAAAGTCCGCCTGATGCACCTGGACTCCGACTGGTACACCAACTGGACCGACGCCAAAGCAGCCATCAACCAACTCCCCATGGCACCCCATCGGGTCCGCCTGTTCACCGCCCACCAGATGGGCGGCTGCGCCATGGGAAGCAATCCGCAAGATTCGGTCGTCAACGGCTTTGGCGAGCACCACCACGTCAGCAACCTCAGCATCCACGATGCCTCGATCTTCCCCACCAGCATCGGAGCAAACCCGCAACTGTCGGTTTATGCTTTGGCAGCCAGAAACAGCACCAGGCTTGCGCAGAGACTGTCTTGATCAGCCGGCTAACGCTGCCCGTCGGGGAGACTTGCACGGGGATGACAGGGCCGGCTGCAAGGGCTGATCCGGGAATGTGAGAAGCCAGGGATGGCTTCGCTCAAGCGCACATGGGTGAGACAAGCGGTTATGAAGCGAAGCTTCATGCGCAGGCGAACGACAGCAATCTATGATTGCTGGCCGGACCCCGGAGGGGGGCTCGTAGCGTTTCCCGGATCAGCCCTTCCAAGCTGGCACCACCCGCATAGCCAACATGCGTTTACCAATGCCCTGGCCGCCAACTACAGGTGGCAAAAAAATGCTGCTATCCTAGGCTCTTGCAAAGAAAGGAGCTGTGCATGTCCAAAGTCATCTATCCGGGCACCTTCGATCCCATCACCAACGGCCACACCGACCTGATCGAACGGGCCGGCCGAATGTTTGATGAAATCGTCGTCGCCATCGCCTACAACCCCAAGAAACAGCCACTTCTCGACCTCGAAGAACGCTGCGAACTGGTCCGCCAGGCAACCGCGCACCTCCCCAATGTCAGCGTCACCGGCTTCAGCAACCTGCTGGCCGATTTCGTCCGTGAACAGGGCGCCACCGTGATCCTTCGTGGTCTCCGAGCGGTGTCGGACTTCGAATACGAATTCCAGCTGGCCGATATGAACCGCCGGCTCGCGCCGGAAGTGGAAAGCGTGTTCCTGACACCGGCCAACCACCTGTCCTACATCTCCTCCACGCTGATCCGGGAAATTGCATCCCTGGGCGGCGATGTCTCGGAGTTTGTTGATCCGGCGGTAGAGGCTGCCCTGAAAAAGAAATTCAGCTGAACCTGAAATTACAAAAAAAGCCCCGACCAGCGGGGCTTTTTTATGGCACTGAACCAGCGGCGTCAAAGCAACGGCGGCAAAGGAATTTCCACACCGTTCACGTCCAGCACAAGATCCTTCATACTGGCATCAAGCACCAGCCGGTCGCCCTGCCCTACCAGCAACCCCTGTTTAATCAGCGGTGCCAGCTGTAACCGGAATTCCGGGTATTCCTCCGCGAGCGCGACCGGCAGACTGAGATCCATTTCGCCGGTCAACTGCTGCATCACCATCAACATTTCGGCTTTCTGATCCGCCGTCAGCTCCGGATGGGCGATCCGGGCGCTGCCTTCAATCACACCCTCCGGGGTGGTCACGGTCAGCTCTGGAAAACCAACCGAGAATCCGGCTGCTGCCAAATCCCGAACGGCGGCATTCACCTGCTGCATGGCGGCCATCTGCTGCTCAAACTGCTGGGGACCGCCAGACGCCTGAGTGATAGCCAGTGCCTGCATGGATGAAAGACTCTCGGTCAGGTTGCTCCAGGCCGCCACATCCAGCCCCGACAATGCGAACACCAGTCTCTGGGGACCATAACGCTCATCGGCCGTTGAAACGCCAGCGACCTCGAACGTCATTCTTGAATCCAGGCGCTCACCATCGTTGACCGGCTCGCTGCTGCTAAGAACCGAAATCCCCTGAAGCATGAACGGGGCTTCCGCTGCCGGGGTCACAGCAACCGATTCCACCGCAATCTCGCCGGAGCCGGTCCAGACCTCACCGGTCAGATGACTCATGGTTTGCTCGAGGCGGAAATCGCTGACCTGGATATCCAGTTCCGGACCGGACAGGGTTACTCCCGGCCAGACCATCAAGGCATCGGCCTGAGAACCGGCGTCACTGACCTCAATTCGTGCCAAACCGCCACTTGAAGCCAGGGTCTCCCCGGTATCCGGGTCCGTCAAGGTCATCTGGGGCGCTTCGAGTTCGAGAACAGCCGTACCCCAGAGACGGGTTTCCAGGGTCAGCTTCGGCTCCTCGCCGGAGAACCAGTCGGTATCGCCGGCGGCCCAGCCATCCTCGGGCTGGAAATCCATCAGGCTGCCGGTCACGCCATGGGTGACATTGGCCCGATAGGAAAGCTTCTGGGATTCACCGGTTTCCGGATTGATCAGGTTCACCGAACCTCTGAAACGGGCTCCAAGAATACCTCTCTCATAGTTATCCGTTTCCATGCGAAGGAAAGGTTGCGCACCGTTCACCTCCGCTGTTGCCTGGTGCCACTGCTGCTCAGTTACGTATCCCACGACCCAGGGCAAGCCGCCCGCTACAGCCAGCACACCAGCGCCGGCAATCATCCATTTGGTGTTCAAACACTTTCTCCAGTTCGGGAATCAGGTTTTTCCGGTCAGCCGTTCAAGCAACACCAATTGTGAGGCAAGGCGCTCTTCGCCTTCTGCGGGCTGGTTCTGAATGTAACTGCCGTCCGGTTGCAGTACCCAGGACTGGCAGTTGTCGGCCAGGTAGGTATCCAGATCCTCTCTGACACGGGCGGCAAGATCAGGATCGTCCAGGGGGAAAGCGGTTTCCACCCGGCTGAGCAGGTTCCTCTCCATGCCATCGGCACTCGTGCAGTACACATCCGGGCGGCCATTATTGCCGAAATAATACACCCGGGTATGCTCCAGAAAGCGACCGATGATGGATCTTACCCGAATGTTCTCGGAAAGACCTGGCACCTCCGGGCGCAGACAGCAGATACCACGAACGATCAGATCAATCTTCACGCCTGCCTGAGATGCCCGATAAAGTGCCTTGATCAGCTGGATCTCGGTGAGCGCATTGAACTTGAGGATAATCCG
This sequence comes from Marinobacter sp. NFXS11, assembly GCF_040148675.1. Lineage (NCBI taxonomy): Bacteria > Pseudomonadati > Pseudomonadota > Gammaproteobacteria > Pseudomonadales > Marinobacteraceae > Marinobacter > Marinobacter sp. NFXS11. Next base: position 289,280 of record NZ_JAGDDV010000002.1, read on the forward strand.
GCCTTTTTCCCCATAGCCCGCTTCGCGCTCAATAAGGCTGAGAAGACGCGCATGGAGCGTGAATGGCGAGTGGAAGAGCTTCTTGATCTTCAGTGCCTTGCCCATCCCGGTCAGTTGTTGGAACAGCTTGTTGACGTCATCGCCGATAGACTCATCACAGGTCATGAAACTGTAATCGGTATAAAGACGGGCGTTGCCGGCGTGATAGTTGCCAGTGCCAAGATGCACATAGCGACGCAGACGGCCCTCTTCGCGACGGACAATCAGGATCATCTTGGCGTGAGTCTTGTAACCCACCACACCATAAACCACGATCACCCCGGCCTCCTGGAGCCGACTCGCCAGCTCCAGATTCTCGGCCTCGCTGAACCGGGCACGTAACTCGATAACTGCGGTCACTTCCTTGCCGCGGCGGGCCGCATCCGCCAGCGCCTCGACAATCTCCGAGTCTGCCCCGGTGCGGTAAAGGGTCTGGCGAATCGCCAGAACCTGTGGATCCTTGGCGGCCTGACGCAGCAAGTCCACCACCGGGCTGAAATTCTCGTAGGGATGCAGCAGAAGTATCGGCCGTTTGCGAATCGCATCGAACATCGATTCCTTGCTGCGTATCAGCTTGGGAATCGACGGCGAAAAACCGGAATAGGTGAGGTCCGGACGGTCCACCAGCCCTCCGACCGCCATCAATCGGGTCAGGTTCACCGGGCCATGGACCTGGTAAAGATCGCGCTCGGTCAGACCGAATTCCTTCAGCAGGAACTGAACCAGCTCTTCCGGGCAGTTGTCGGCAACCTCAAGGCGCACGCCGTCGCCAAACCGGCGGCTGAGCAGCTCACCACGCAGGGCCGAGGCCAGGTCTTCCAGATCGTCTTCAAGCTCAAGGTCGGCGTTACGGGTCAGCCGGAACTGATAGCAGCCTTTCACCTCCATGCCGGGGAAAAGCTCGTCGGCATGGGCGTGGATCATGGACGACAGGAAAACCAGGTTTTCGCCACCATTGCAGACATCATCAGGCAGACGGACCAGGCGGGGCAGCGAACGCGGAGCCGGCACAATCGCCATGCCGGTTTCCCGCCCGAAGGCGTCCTTGCCGTCAAGCTCAACAATGAAGTTCAGGCTTTTGTTGACCAGACGTGGGAACGGGTGCGAAGGATCCAACCCGATGGGGCTGACCACTGGCAGGATCTCCTCCTCGAAGTAAGTGCGCACCCACTCCGCCTGCTCTGGCGTCCACTCCCGGCGCCGGACAAAGTGAATGTTCTGCTGTTCCATCTCGGGAATCAGCACATTATTCAGTATGTCATACTGCTCGCGAATGTACTCGTGAGCAACACGGCTGATCTCCGCCAGGGCCTGGTCCGGCATCATGCCATCGGCACCAACGGTCTCACGGCCGTATTTCATCTGCTGCCTTAGACCGGCCACACGGATCTCGAAGAACTCGTCCATGTTGCTGCTGAAAATGCAGCAGAAAATCAGACGATTGATCAACGGGTGGGTCGTATCCAGCGCCTGCTTGAGCACGCGGTAATTGAACTGGAGCTGGCTCAGTTCCCTATTGAAGTAATTTTCATTGGCATCCAGGTTGATCTCCTCGCCAACCGGGGGCACATCCACCGGCGCAGGCACACTCCGGTCATCCCCTGCCGTCTTATTCTTCGCCGTTTCCGTTGTCATGGTTCCTCGATTCCCGTGTGTTCGCCACTGATGGCGAATGATTTTTTGGCCTTATCCGCGCTGACGATCCCGCATCAGTCGGGCCGCGCGCACGGCAAAGTAGGTCAGGATTCCGTCGGCCCCGGCTCTGCGCATGGCCATCAGGCTTTCCATCATCACCGCATTCCCGTCCAGCCAGCCGTTCTGGGCTGCGGCCATGTGCATGGCGTATTCGCCACTGACCTGGTAAACGAACGTCGGTACCCGCAACTCCGTCTTCACCCGGTGCACGATATCGAGATACGGCATACCGGGCTTGATCATCACCATGTCCGCGCCTTCGGCCAGGTCCATCGAGACCTCATGCAATGCCTCGTCTCCGTTGGCCGGATCCATCTGGTAAGTGGCCTTGTTACCCTTGCCGAGATTGGCGGCCGAGCCTACCGCATCGCGGAAAGGCCCGTAATAGCTCGATGCGTACTTGGCAGAATAGGCCAGGATCCGTGTGTTCACATGGCCGCCGTTCTCCAGGGCTTCGCGAATGGCACCAATCCGGCCATCCATCATGTCAGACGGTGCGACCACATCGGCGCCGGCGTCGGCATGGGAGAGCGCCTGATTGACCAGTGCCTCGACAGTCACGTCATTGAGGACATAACCGTCGTTATCGATGATGCCGTCCTGGCCATGAGTGGTGAACGGGTCCAGCGCCACGTCTGTAATCACCCCGAGTTCCGGGTGGGCAGACTTGAGGGCGCGAACTGCTCTCTGCGCCAGGCCATCGGAATCCCAGGCCCCGGAGCCGGAGAGATTTTTCTTCTCGGCCGGAACCACCGGGAACAGAGCGATCGCCGGGATACCCAATTCCACCAGCTCCGCGGCCTGTTCGACCAGAAGATCAATGCTCAGACGCTCCACCCCCGGCATTGAGGGCACCTGTTCCCGCTGGCCCTCACCCTCCAGCACGAACACCGGATAGATCAGGTTGTCCGGCGTGAGCTGGTTTTCCCGAACCAGGCGACGCGAGAAATCGCTGGCCCGGTTACGGCGTAAGCGAGTGGCAGGAAAAGTACGGGGAGTCGGAATCGGCACTGACAACCTCCTGAATGGCTGAACAAAAAGTCTGATGGATCGTCTCGGCATCCGCCGGGCGCCCTTTGAGCATCATACACGGCCGACGCCGCTGGTTGCAGACTCCCTCAGCAGGTTAAGGCGATTAAATGACAGGGCAATTACCGTATCGAATCCAGCGCCTCGGCACGAACCCGTTCGGTTTCATTGAAGTGACTCGCCCTGAGTCGCTCCAGCGCCTGCTGACGCTCCGGCTCGGCGAGCCCGGACGACAACAGCCGATCCCGCTCCTGTGAATAGGCTTGCCAGCGGCGGTCCCAGCTCTTTTGTTCCTCCTCAAGGCGGGCCAGCCTGTCCGCCGCTGCTTCCCCAAAGGCCTCCTGACGCCAGGCATCGAGCGCCCGGGGATCATCCGCCAGCTCCCGGCGAACCTGTTCATAGTCTGCGAACCGCCGGGTCTCCTCCCTGGCCCTGCGGAGCGGCTCCGGCAAGGCAGACTCAGCCTGGCGAAGAGCCTCTAATTTTTGCTCATCGGTCAGGCTGTCATCGCTTGCGATCCTGAGCTTTTCGATCTGGAATCGGTCGACTGCCTCATCGTCGGCAAAAAAAGCGGCGGCGGTATCAGCGTCCAGCCAGGTCCGGCGCAGCGCCTGGATCTCTGCCATCCTGCGCTGCATTTCACCAGCGCCAAGCCCGGATACCTCACCGTAGCTTTGTTCCAGCTCAGAAACCGCCAGTTTGTATTCGAGGTAGTTTCCAAGAGTTGCCAGGGCCTGGGATCTCGCCGGCTCGTCCAGGACCGACAGAGCCGTTTCAATGCGCGCCACCAACTCTTGCAGCGATTCCTCTCCCAGGGCTGACAGGAAATACTCGAACAGCTGCCGCAGATGCGGGGTCGGGATAAGATTGCCAAGCCTGTCCGTCCGGGCCCAACCATCCGGGACCGAGGTGCCTGTCAGCGAGGCCGGCAACTGCTCGGGAACACGGACCGTGGAAGCATTGTTTACCAGGTCGGACGGCGCAGAAGCGCCCTTCTCATTGTTCAGTGGTTTCAGAGGCTCACCAACAGGCGCCGACACGACCGGCTCACCGTCGGCAACCGGGTCTGCCGTCATCAGCCAGAAGCTGGCAACAGCTGCTATGATCAGTAGCAAAACAGGAAAAAGACGAATAGGGGGCTTCATTACCACACGGGAGTCCGGATTACGGGTGACTGGCGATTTGCCCGCGCTAACGGCGCAAAATGATAATGAACGAGGATAAACGACGCTGACAGGTCATACCGAGACAGGGATCAAAAACGGAGCCGGGGCCAAGCGCCCCGGCCTGCCGTCTGAACGTTCAGAGGGAGCGGTTGTTAAAACCCACTTCCACCTTGCGTGGTGTATCAGAACGGAAGGAGGTATCTACTTCCTGGATCCTTCCGCCCTGGCTCAGGAACGCTTCAATGTCTGCCTGCAACTGTGCACGAACGCGGGCACGGCCGGCAATGGAATGGTTGTCGTCACTGTCGCTGGTCCAGCTTCCGGACTGCTCCAGGTTGCTTTCGTCGAATTCACTCATGATCTTTTCTCCATCAACGAAAACAGATGGTCGAGTGCTGCGACCCCGCAGGGAAGCTCACTCCGTATCGACGAACGACCGCCTGCGGCTTCGTCTTGGCGTCTTTATAATCTGCTTTTCGTGACCACGCTATTTATTGGCAACGCCTTTTTTGTAACTTTTTGTAACTATAAACAACCAATTGAATTATATGCGGAAATTTTATATTCCTCTGTAGATTAAAAAATTGACACAAAGAATGAATAGTGATTCACTGCTTATAGGGAGCCCGAATGGCCTATCGAGAAACGGAAAAAATGCGCCAGCGCAAGGCGGAGGCGCGCAAACGGATTGTGGACTGCACCTATCAGTGCGTGGCCGAGGGCGGTTTTCGAAGCGCACGGGTAACCCGGATAGCCGGGCTGGCCGGCGTTGCCACAGGAACTATCTACCGGCATTTCGAGTCCAGAGAGGACCTGTTCGCCGAAATTTTCCGGCTGGCAACTCAGCGGGAAGTCGACAAGGTCGCCGAAGCTCTGGCCTCCGATGGCAGCGCCGCCGAGCGGCTTGAGCAGGCACTCAGACAATTTGCCGAGCGGGCACTGAAAGGCCCGCAAATGGCCTGGTCACTGATCGCCGAGCCGGTGGACCCGAAAGTGGAAGAGGAACGACTGGCGTACCGCAAGGCCTACGCCAACCTGTTCGAGAAGGCGATCCGCGAAGGCATTGATGAAGGATGCGTTCCGGATCAGGACGCCCGCCAGAGCAGTACCTGCCTGGTAGGCGCTATTGCAGAAAGCCTGGTTGGCCCATTGTCACCGACACAGACCAGCGAGGCGGACAGCGCAACAGAAGACAACAATGACCCGCTGGTCAATTCCATCATCCGCTTTTGTATGCAGGGGTTGACCGGCACCAGGAGATAGCTATGAGCGCGCGGCAGCCCCAGCCAGAGATGCCATCAACCGAACAGGAAGATCGCTACCTGGCCGCCACCCACGAGGTCTTCAACCAGCCCCCGGCGCTGGAGAACTACAACCTGTTCGAGCAGGACATTGCCCTGCAGGAAGCCGCTCTCCGCGAAGGTGCCGGCAATGCCGCAGAGGACCTCAGGGCGTTCGGCGCCCTGGCCGGCGCCGCCGAAACCATCGACCTGGGTTTCCGCGCCAACGCCAACAAACCGGTCTTCAACACCCATGACCGGTTCGGCCACCGCATTGACGAAGTGGACTTCCATCCCGCGTACCACGAACTGATGCGGATCGCCTTCGAAAATGGCCTGCACAGCAGTCCCTGGAGCCATCCCGGCCAGGGCGCCCACGTGGCCCGCGCCGCCAAGTATTACATGCACTCCCAGGTGGAGGCTGCCCACTGCTGCCCGGTCACCATGACCTTCGCGGCCATTCCCTCTATTCGGAAACAGCCAGAACTGGCAGCGGACTGGGAAGCGCGCATCCTGGCCGACAGCTATGACTCCCGCAACCTTCCGGACGGCCAGAAACGCTCTGTCACCATCGGCATGGCCATGACTGAAAAGCAGGGCGGCAGCGACGTCCGGGCCAACAGCACCAGAGCCTACCCGATTGGAGCCGTAGGCCCCGGACAGGCCTATGAACTGGTTGGCCACAAATGGTTTGTCTCCGCGCCCATGTGCGATGCCTTCCTGGTACTGGCCCAGACCCCGGCCGGGCTGTCCTGCTTCCTGATGCCCCGCTGGCGCCCGGACGGCACCAAGAACCCCTGGCAGGTCCAGCGTCTCAAGAACAAGATGGGCAACATCGCCAACGCCTCCAGCGAAGCTGAACTGCGCGGCGCACTGGCCTGGATGGTCGGTGAAGAAGGCCGCGGCGTACCCACCATCATCGAAATGGTCGCCATGACCCGCTTCGACTGCATGATCGGCAGCTCCGCCGGCATGCGTCAGGCCATCGCCCAGGCCAGCCATCATTGCCGTCACCGCAGTGCCTTCGGCAACCGTTTGATCGAACAGCCGTTGATGCAGAACGTCCTGGCCGACCTGGCTCTGGAAAGTGAAGCGGCACTGGCCTATACCATGCGCATTGCCCGCGCCCTGGACAATCAGGACAAGGAACACGAACGCCTCCTGGCTCGCCTGGCCACCCCGGTGGGCAAATACTGGATCTGCAAGCGCACCCCGAACCATGCCTACGAAGCCATGGAATGCATCGGCGGCAGCGGCGTGATGGAAGACTGCATCATGCCCCGCCTGTTCCGGGAATCGCCAGTCAACGCCATCTGGGAAGGCAGCGGCAACGTCCAGTGCCTGGACACCCTGCGCGCCCTGCAAAAAGAGCCCGAAACCCTCGACGCCTTCTTCCGGGAAGCCGCCGAAGCCAAAGGCGCCGACCGCCGCTTCGATCAGTTCCTGGCGCAGCTGCAACACGACTTCGCCGACATCAGCGATTTCCAGTACCGCGCCCGTAACCTGGTCGACCGCATGGCCCTGGCCCTGCAGGGCTCCCTGCTGCTCCGCCACTCGGATGCCGCCGTGGCCGACGCCTTCTGCGCCTCCCGCCTGCAATCCGGCGGCGGCATGAACTACGGCAACCTGCCTTCGGGCACCGATCCCGCTGCCATTATCAAACGGGCGACGCCTGTAGTAGGCTAGAATCGGCGTCTGCCGGGCCACGAACGCTTCGATCTGGCGGACCCCAACTGAACTGTTCGCGAACCGGCGGGGGCAGACTCTCCAAAACTGTGCGGAGCCATGGATGGCGGAGCCCAAGCGCCACAGGGATGTGCCGCAAGGAGCGTGTTTTGGAGAGTCTACCCTCGCCGGTTCCAGCACCAAAGCCGGAACCAGACATGTCAGAAGCCCTGAGAAAACTCCTGCGGGAAGGCCAAAAGCCCCAGCAGCCGGTCATCACGCCCCACGTAGGCGTCCTGACCCTGCACTTCCAGCTCTACGGCTGCGACGACCTCAAAGCCAAGCGCAAAGTCTTCACCGCCCTGAAGGCCGTCTGGGGCAAAGAGCCCGACCTGGCCGTTGCCGAAACCGCCGACCTGGAGGCCCTCGACTGCGCCACCTGGACCATCGCCGCCCTGGGCACCTCCTCCCAGCAGATTACCCAACGCCTGGACCAGATTGAAAAAGCCATCGAAGAACGGGTGGATGCTGCCATACTGGATATACACCGGGAAATACTCTGACCGGGACGCAATAACCCGAGCCGGGGCCGTGTGGCGTAACCTGTCGTCAGGCCGTATACTACGCCCCCTCAGGGATGCCAGTGCACCTGCCACAAGCAGGTGACCAGAAACTAACGCCGGACATGAATGCCGGCCGTATCCGCAGGGCATCCGGAACCGGCCCTTCGGATGACCACTGAATGTGAGTGGCGCCTATGACCGGAAAGAAAAAATCCGCACAGGCCTCGGTTGAGGCCATGTATCGCGTGTTCACGGTGCCCGAGGCACCGGAATCCACGCTGAGCCGGATTGACCAGAACATCTCCCGCAATCTTGCAGGCTTCCTGCAGGAACACATCGTTGCGGTTGAACGGGACCTCTCGGATGTGGAGAAAGACTTCTCCGACTACAGCATCCCCGAGAAGCCCGTCTTCGTGTCTGAACAGGCCCAGTTCCTGCTCGACAAACTGGTGGCAAACTCCGTTCACACCGCCTCGCCGGCCTTTATCGGGCACATGACCTCAGCGCTGCCGTATTTCATGCTGCCGCTGTCGAAAATCATGATTGCCCTGAACCAGAACCTCGTCAAAACAGAAACATCCAAGGCGTTTACCCCCATGGAGCGCCAGGTGCTGGGCATGATTCACCGGCTGGTATACCAGGAAGACGGCGCCTTCTACCGCAAGTGGATGCACGACCCCCGCTACGCCCTGGGCGCCATGTGCTCTGGTGGTACAGTCGCCAACCTAACCGCCCTGTGGGTTGCCCGCAACCGAGCCTTCCCGGCCGAGGGAAGCTTCCGCGGACTGCACCAGGAAGGCCTGTTCCGGGCGCTGAAATACTACGGCTACGAAGGCGCCGCCATCGTCGTCTCGCGCCGCGGCCATTATTCCCTGCGCAAAGCCGCTGACGTACTCGGCCTGGGCCGGGAATCCCTGATTCCGGTGGATACCGACGACGAAAACCGCATCAACACCGATGCCCTGCGGGACAAGTGCCTGGAACTGCAGCGTCAGAAGATCAAGGTCATGGCCATCTGCGGCGTGGCGGGCACTACCGAAACCGGTAACGTCGACCCCCTGGACGCCATGGCCGACATCGCCCGGGAATTCGGCGCCCACTTCCACGTGGATGCCGCCTGGGGCGGGCCGACCCTGTTCTCCCGCACCTACAAACACTTGCTGCGCGGCATCGAGAAGGCAGATTCCGTCACTTTCGACGCGCACAAGCAGCTCTATGTGCCCATGGGCGTGGGCCTGGTCGTATTCCGCGACCCGAGCCTCGCCAGTGCGGTGGAACACCACGCCCAGTACATCATCCGTAAAGGCTCCCGAGATCTTGGCAGCACAACCCTCGAAGGCTCACGGCCCGGCATGTCCATGCTGATCCATTCGGGCCTGAAAATCCTGGCCAGAGAAGGCTACGAGATTCTGATCGACCAGGGCATCGACAAAGCCAAGACCTTCGCGGAAATGATCGAAGCGGAGCCGGATTTCGAACTGGTCACGAGACCGGAACTGAACATCCTGACCTACCGCTACTGCCCGGAAAACGTTCAGGAAGCCCTGGCCTGCGCCGATCCACTGCAGGCAGAAAAGCTCAACACCTGCCTGAACCGGATCACCAAGTTCATCCAGAAAACCCAGCGGGAACGGGGCAAGGCCTTCGTGTCACGGACCCGACTGGAGCCGGCCCGTTACTACAACTTCCCGTGCATCGTTTTCCGGGTGGTACTGGCCAACCCTCTGACCACCAAAGAAATCCTGGCAGACATCCTTTCGGAACAGAGAGAGTTGTCCCGGGATGAAGGGATCGAGGATGAGATCAGCATTCTCCATCAGATGGCAGATGCTGTATTAAAACAGGCGCAGCCAAACGCCAGACAGGCTTGAAAACGGCGGCAAACACTGGAGCCTGAAGTCGGCTGGGGGGACGTTTCAAAAACTGTGCGGAGCCAGGGATGGCGGAGCCAAGCGTACAGGGACGTATTCACAGCGTGTTTTTGAAACGTCCCGCCAGCCGGCTCCTCTCCCGAGGTTTCAGGCCAAGAGCCTGGAATAGATCAGTAAAGCGCCTCTTCATCATCCAGAACATCATGGATGATATCCAGGAACATCTTGTCTGCCTCACTCCAGTTCTCCGGAATCCGGATATTGGTGCTGGCACTGATTTCCTGCGCAATCAGCTCCTCGGCATTTGGCTGACCCCGGTGTTTGCGAGCAATCTCCATGGACTTGACGGCAATGGTCGGGTCGCTCAAAACCTTCTTGATGAAGGTCCTCAGCTCATTAATCATCTTCGCCTGACGGCCTTCAACGGATGAACTCATACTTCACTCCACGGACAAATAGGCTTGAGGGGTGAAACACCCCTTTTTACAGATAGTATGACCAAACTCGGTTTATACAACCAGCCCGGTCAGATCAACAAGCCTCGCAGGGTGAAGAACAGAATCGCAGCCATAATGGCCGATGCCGGTACGGTGATGATCCAGGCTGCGGCAATGCGCACCAGATGCGAACGTTTCACCAGCTCTTCCCGGTAGATCTTCTTCAGGCGTTTACGCTCGGACTTGGACAGAGGGACCTGCTTTTTCTTCTTGGCCCGCTTGAGCAGATTCTCCATTTCCTCAACCGACGCGTTGCGGAAATCATCCAGGAACGGCTTCAGACGCTCCTGCTCGGCAGGATCATGGTGCTCCATGATCTTGTGAAGCTGGGTTGCATAGTTGGACTTCAGGTACTCCCGAAGGAAGCCAACGCCGAACACCCCACCAATCGCGATATGGGTGGAGCTGACCGGCAGGCCAAGCTGAGACGCAAGGATCACCGTGAGCGCTGCCGAAAGCGCGATACAGAACGCCCGGGTTTTATCCAGTTCAGTGATTTCACTGCCGACAGTCTTGATCAGGCGAGGGCCGAACAGCATCAGGCCAACGGCCAGACCCAGGGCACCCACCATCATCACCCACAGGGGAATGTTCGCTGACATAACCACCGAATCAGCAGAGAGGGCGTCGTTAATCGCGGCCAGTGGACCAATGGCGTTGGCCACGTCGTTGGCGCCGTGGGCGAAACTCAGCAGCGCCGCGGCAAAGATCAGCGGCCAGGTGAACAGGGTGTTTACCCCGGCGGAGCTGTTTTCCATGGTCGAGGCCATGCGACCCACCAGGGTACGCATGACAAAGAACACCACGGCGGCGGCAGCGAGGCCGATCAGAGTCGCTTCCATGAAATCGACTTTGACGATTTTCTTGACGCCCTTGATCATCAAATAGGTGCCGAAAGCCCAGGCCATAATTGCGACCAGCCATGGCACGAACGTTCGGGCGGCCGGAATGACCTCCTTGCGATAAAGCACGGTCTTCTTGATCGCGAACAGGAACAGGGCCGCCAGCGCACCACCAAGAACCGGGGAAATCACCCAGCTGGCGGCAATCTTGCCCATCACTGCCCAGTCGGCGATACCCCAGCCGCCGGCAGCGATACCGGCGCCGAGAACACCCCCAACGATAGAGTGCGTCGTGGAAACCGGTGCTCCCATCCAGGTGGCCAGATTCAACCAGAGCGCACCCGCCAGCAAGGCTGCGGTCATCAACCAGACAAAAGCCCGGCCTTCTTCAAGGCTCGAGGGATCGATGATGCCGCCCTTGATGGTGGAAACCACATCACCGCCGGCAATGATTGCGCCGCTTGCTTCAAAAATGGCGGCAATCACCACGGCCGCACCCAGGGACAGGGCCCCGGAGCCAACAGCAGGCCCTACGTTGTTGGCAACGTCATTGGCGCCGATATTGATCGCCATGTAACCGCCAATGACCGCAGCGGCCATCAGCAGCATACTATTGGGCATTCCCTGACTGAAAGATCCGACAGTCAGCCACACGCCAAGTAGGAAAAGCAGGCTGATGCCGACCCTGTATCGTTCCGTGGTAGGGCTGGTGAGAAGGGTATCCAGTAATCCGCTCGAACGGGCCATAACAGCTCAGGTCTCGTTTAGTCTGTGGGGATTGGGGGCGAGCTCTGTCGCGCGGCAACTATAAAATTTTTGACATGAAAATGAAATAAAACGGCCACATTTCACACAAAGTAAACACATCACAGACGGAACTGCAAAAATTCACTAAATTGACCCATAATTCCGGCGATCAGCGTCAAAATTATAAAAATAGCAAACAAGGTCTCCATGCCCCATCCAACTTCCTCCGGGCAGCGCGCTGCCGGCGAACGGGAAGATGCCCAGGTCTCGCGACTTCTGACCTGGTTGTCTGCAACCGCCATTGGTTTCCTGATTGGCATCGGCGCCAAGGCCTGGTTTGCCGGCCACACAACCCATGCCTGGGTGCTCTGGTCTTTTATCGGCCTGATTGCCCTGAACATGCTTTACTTTGCAAGTACCGGAAACCGTGCCCGCCAGAAAGCGGGGATGATCCTGATTGTTGGGCTGCTGTTCACCTACCTGATCGCCTCCGGCGGCGAGAGCAACACCGGACCGCTCTGGTTTTATGTCTTCCCCCCTCTCCTGTTTTATCTGACCGATCTCAAAACCGGCACGGCGGTTCTGCTGTTCTGCTACCTGGTTGCCGTAGTGGTATTCCAGTTTCCCGGCCTTCCGCTGGTATCCACGGAATACAGCATGGATTTCAAGATCCGGTTTTTCGCGGCCCTGACCTTCGAATCCATTTTCTGCTTCGTGCTTGAAGCCAGCCGCCTGAAGGCACGCAATGAACTTCTCACCCTCGCTGAAACCCATGAACATGCAGCACGAACAGACGAACTCACCAGGCTTGCCAACCGGCGCGACATGCAGAATCGTCTGGCCATGGAGTTTTCCCGGTACCAACGTTCCGGCCACCACTTCTCCATTGCCCTGATCGATCTGGACCTGTTCAAACAGATCAACGACCAGTTCGGCCACGATGCCGGTGATGACGTCCTCCGCGAGTTCGCCGGACTGATGAGAACGGTGATCCGGCAGGCGGATGTCGCAGCCCGATGGGGCGGTGAGGAATTTCTGATCTTGTTGCCGGATACCTCCCTGCTGCAGGCGCTGACCCTGGCAGAGCGGTTGCGTTCTGACGTGTCCAGGCACTCGTTCCGGTTCAGGGATCAGGCGTTGCCGGTGACCATCAGTGCCGGCGTCTGCTCCATTGCCAAGGCCAGATCATTGGACGATCTGCTCAAACAGGCCGACCTGCATCTCTACAATGCCAAGGAATCCGGACGTAACCGGATAGCACCCCGGGTTCGTAGCCAGGAAAGCGAGCCCTCACCTACTCCCTCAACTTGAGGCAGCAAAGCACTCCCGCTATGATCGTGCGCCACCGAACGACCGTATGGTCAATCCTCAGGCAGCCAATGGGTAACCTATGACATCAATCAGAATCCTGGTGGGCAGCGTCTATGGTGGCGCGCTCCTGACGGCCAGAACTCTCAGGAAACAGCTGGAAAGCGAGGGTCACCACGTCACTGTGCTGGAGAAACCGGTACTGGATGACATCACGTCGAACAACGATCCGCTTCTGGTATGCACCTCCACGACCGGACAGGGTGAACTGCCGGCCAATCTGCTGCCCTTCTACCTGGACCTGCGGGAGCAGTTGCCCCAACAACCGGGCCGGCCGTTTGGCATCATCGTGCTGGGTGACAGCTCCTACGGAGACACGTTCTGCGGCGCCGGGGACTTGATGGAGGAAGCGCTTTACGAAACCGCGGCCCGCAAGGTCGGAAACACGCTCAGGATCGACGCCCTGGAAACCATGGAGCCGGAAGCCGAAGCACTGCCCTGGGTCAGGGCATGGCTGGAGCAAATCTGAGCGCTGACTACAAAAATTTGCCAAACAGGGTCCGACAGCGACTTGAGGCGCCAAAGGCGACACGCCATACTCCTGAAGACAATGACAAGTAAGCGGTACGACGTGGCATCCACTCTCTGGCTTCGTTTGCTGATAACGCTTTTGCTGTTATCGGGCCTGGCCGCCCCCTCGTTCGGGGCCGAGGCTTCCTATGTCCCGCAGATCGAGTATCTGCGCGCCGCGCCTGATGACAACCTCTCGGCCAGTGAGGCCCTGGCATCCGGCGATTGGCAAACCCTGGAGGAGGAAAGCCCCAATTTTGGTTACATTCGCGATACCGTCTGGCTCCGGTTCCCGGTGTCGCACCCTGAGAGCATCAATCTTCTTGAAGTTCGCTACTCACAACTGGACAAGCTTGCCTTCCACCTGCTTGAGAATGGCCGAATCGCAAGGCGCGTGGTGACTGGAGATCACGTTCCGTTCGATCAACGCCCCATTCTGCACCGGCATTTCCTGTTCCCCTTCGAACAGAGCATTGCCAGCGAGTACGAGATTTTGCTGGAGGTGCGTACAGAGGGCGCCATGCAGATTCCGATAAGGCTCTGGAACGCCCGGGCGTTCTTCGAGCATTCCTCCACCGAGGACCAGATGCATGCGGTCTACTACGGCATCCTGATCACAGTCATCTTCTTTAACCTGTTTATCTTTGCCGCGCTGCGGGAACCGGTTTATCTGCTCTACGTTCTATCGACGTTGGGTTACCTTCTGCTCATCGGCACGTTAAACGGCGCCACCTACCAGTTCCTGTGGCCGCAAAACCCCGGCATCCAGAACCAGATCATGTTGGTGGCAGTGCCTCTAGCGGTTCTGTTTACCCTGCTGTTCTCGCGCTCGTTCCTGAAGCTGCGGGAAACCGGCCCAACGCTCAACCGGCTGGTGGTTTTCGCAATATCCTTGAATGCAACCGTTGCGTTGATGACCTTCTTCGTCGACTACAGCACCGGTAGCCGACTGACCGTGGCCCTGGCAATACCCAGCTGCCTGTTGCTAACCGTTCTGGGGCCGGTGCAATGGTGGAAAGGAAATCCACAGGCAGGTTACTACACGGTGGCCTGGGCGGCACTGACGTTGGGCAGCGCCATAACCGCGGCCAATAAGTACGGCATATTGCCCAATAACTTTGTCACCACCTACGGCATGCAGATCGGCTCGGCACTGGAGGCCATTCTGCTCACGCTGGCGTTGGCGGCGCGGCTCTATCAGGAACGGCAAGACAAGGTTGACGCACGGGAAGCCGAACTGAATGCTCTGGCAGCACGACGGTCAGCGGAGCTGAAATTGATGGATCATGCGCTGCACAATCCACTCACCGGCCTCCCCAATCGGAGCAGCCTGGAAATGATGCTGAACGACCTGATGCTGCGCAGCCCCGAGCGACGTTACGGCGTTGCCGTCATCCACCTGAATAACCTGCAGTCGGTTACCAAGACGCTGGGACATCGCAACAGCGACCGGATTCTGGCGCTGGCATCCAAGCACTACAATGCCGTGGCGCGGGAGCTCCCAGGCGCCTTGCCGATTGAGCAGAGTGATCAGCGCAATTTCTACCTCGCATCGCTGGATCCGCAGACATTCGCGTTTGTTGTCGATGCCGATGCCACGGGCTCCGTTCCACGCGCAATTCTCAAGTCACTGGAGGGCATTCGCTATCCGATTGACTATCTGGGCATGCAGATTCCCCTGGACCCAAGATTGGGAGTAGCGATCTTCCCTGAGCACGGCACTGATGCCAACACCCTGATACGCCGGGCGGTGATCGCCGAAGGTTCGGATTCTGCCCGGGAGCGGGGTATTGCCTATTACAAGTCCAAGAAAGACTCCTACAGCGCCGACCGGCTGACCATGGTGTCCGAGCTGCGACATGCGCTTAACACCAACGAGCTTGCTCTGTTTATGCAGCCTAAGCAGAGCCTGAAAACAGGCCGTATCGTCGGGATTGAGGTTCTGATTCGGTGGCCCGGCAGGGCAAAACCCATCCGCGCTGACGAGATCGTCATCCTTGCGGAGCAGACCGGGCTGATCAAGCCACTGACCCGATGGGTGATTGAGCAATCACTGGAATTACGCTCACGGCTGCTCGAGCGGGGCTGGCCCCTGAACGTATCCATCAATATTTCGCCCAATAACCTGCGGGAGCCGGACTTTCCCATCTTTGTCCAGCGTCTGATGAACAGTTATCACAGTCACCAGGGCAGCATCATCTTTGAGGTGACGGAAACGTCCATGATGCAGGACCCGGCGAACTCCCTGCGGGCACTGAATTCCCTGAGCGCCACAGGCATCCCGGTGTCGATCGATGACTTCGGGTCCGGCTATTCCTCACTGTCCTACATCAAGCAGCTGCCCGCGAGCGAGATCAAGATCGACCGTTCCCTGGTCACCGAGCTGACAACCGAGGCGGAAGATCGTGTGATCGTGCAGACCACCATCGACATGTGCCACAGCCTCGGCTATCAGGTGGTGGCAGAAGGCGTGGAAGATGACCTCACCGCCAATCTGCTCAGAGACATGGGCTGCGACATGATCCAGGGCTACCTGCTGACACCGCCACTGCCCTTCGATGAACTGATGACTTGGCTGGATCAAAATCACCAGCAGCCGGACCATCGCAAACTGGGCTAGCCGGCTAGGACCTCTGACGAATCAGTGCTTCCTGGGTAGTGGATGCCACCAGCACACCGTCCTGATTGAAGAAATTACCCCGATTGAATCCCCGTCCGGCCGAAGCGCTGGGGCTGTCCTTGTCGTACAACAGCCATTCGTCCATGCGGAAATCCCGGTGGAACCAGATCGAGTGATCAAGGCTGGCCACCTGCAGCCCCTTGCTCATGAATGTCAGGCCGTGCGGGTTCAGGGACGTCCCGAGGAACTGGAAATCCGATGCGTAAGTGAGCAGGCAACGGTGAAGCACGGGATCGTCTGGCAGATGCCCCTGGGCCCGGAACCAGCTCTGCTTGTGGGGCGGCCGCTTCTCCGGTTTCAGGGGATTGACCGGGTTCACCGGGCGGATCTCGATCGGGCGGTCCCGGGTCAGAATCGGGCGCATCTTCTCGGGTACCTGGGGTGCGAGCAGTTCGCCCCATTCCTGTTCCGAGCGAAGTGTTTCCGGGTCCGGCGCATCCGGCATGGTCAGCTGATGCTCGAACCCTTCCTCGGCTACCTGGAACGACATGGAACCGGTCAGGATTTCCTTGCCGTCCTGGCGGGCAATCACCCGACGTACCGAGAAACTGCCACCATCACGGACCCGCTGGACCTCGTAGTCGATGGGCATGTCCTGATTGCCGGGGCGCAAAAAGTAGGCATGAAGGGAGTGGCAAAGGCGACCTTCAACAGTTCGGCTGGCCGCCATCAGCGCCTGACCAAGAACCTGCCCGCCAAACACGTTTGGAAAGCCCAGATCCTCGCTGTCCCCCTGGAAATGGTCGTCACCGATGGGCGAGAGATCCAGCAACTCCACCAGTTTCTTGGTTACCTCAAGCATGCCTGCTCCTGTGATTTCGTTAGCACACGAAGGAGTTTTCTACCGCAAGCGGCGAAATTTCGCAATGAAAAGCCGTCGCCGGCCAAGAGAAAGCAGCCCCGTGGTATCGGGGCTGCGGATTGGACTCGGGCTAATCAGCCGTGTATCGGAGGCACTTCCTTGGACAGGGCCTGTTTCTCCATGGCATAGCTGCCGGTTACCGCAAACCCCAGTACATCGCCCCCGGCGCTCTTGAACAGCGCCTTGACGCTGGTGCCATCCTGCTCAACTTCCCAGTTGCCCTCGGCTTCCGACGGTGGTGGACAGACGGCGGTCGGGCAGCAGGGCGTCTTGATCATCACCGGCATAGTTCCATAGCTCACCTCGGTGCGCTCACCGAGCAAGGTTTTTGCAAGCGCCCGGGAACAGGCCATCAGCGGCAGGACATAAAGCAGCACGTGACCGTCGACTTCGGCGCAATCACCGAGTGCGTAGACATCCGGTGCGGAGGTCTCGAGCGCGCGATTCACTACGATGCCTCTGGCCGTCTCCAGCCCGGCAGTCAGGGCCAGATCGGTCCTCGGGCGCAGGCCCACAGCGGACAGTACCAGATCAGCTTCCAGCGTCTGGCCATTGGCCAGGGTCAGACTGACCCCGTCACCCCTGCGATTGATCCGATCAACCACGGTTCCGAGATGAAACCCTACCCCCAGATTCTCCAGCTCCTGCTGGACGGCATGGGCGGCCGCCTCCGGCAGCAGTCCTGGCATAACCTCCTCGGAAGGGGCAATCACCTCAACCTCGTAACCGCCATTGCGCAGGTCGTTGGCGAACTCACAACCAATCAGACCAGCACCCATGATCGCCACCCGTTTGCCGTCGCCCAGGGCGTCCCGAAAGGCGCGGTAATCCATCAGGTCATTGATCGAAAACACATGCTCCTGGCCATCACCGTCCAGGCCAAGCCGGATCACATCGGCGCCCCAGGCCAGAACCAGCTTGCTGTAGGCAAGTCGTTCATCACCGAGAATCAGTTCGTGGGCTTCGGTATCAATGCCGGTGACCGTGGCAAATGTGCGAATCCCGACATTGAGCTGCTCCGCCATGGCGTCGGTACCGCCCTGAGCCAGGCCATCGGCGTCCTTCCCCTTGGTAAAGCCGGTGGACAACATGGGCTTGGAGTAGCTCACGCCATCGTCGGCGGTAACCATCAGAACCGGGGTCTCCTTGTCCTGCTTACGGATTTCCCGCGCCAGGGAATAACCGGATAACCCGGTACCGATAATAATGATGGGGGCCTGTTCAGTCATAACCGTGTTCCTGTATTTAACTCACCTTGGCGGGTTTCACCGGCCGTGCAGGGTAATATCAACCGATCTCGATCATTTCAAAATCTTCCTTGCCGACACCGCAATCCGGGCACACCCAGTCTTCCGGTACGTCTTCCCACGTGGTGCCCGGCTCAATGCCGTCCTCGGGCCAGCCTTCGGCTTCATCGTAAATCAGACCACAAACCACACACTGCCACTTCTTCATAACGTTCTCCCAACATCAGACGGGCGCAATAATAATTGTCAGACAATATTACACGCAAGTGTTTTATTCAGTTAACAGATACGAACAACTGTCGAATCAGGCCATCATACCCATCGCCCCGGTATTGACCAATGCCAATGCCGACGGTCCGGTCAGGGGATTTCTGCCAATAGCCACAAATACAGATCTGACAACCGGGGCGGCCCCTCCCTTCTGCAGGCCCTCTCCGGTATAATCGCCCGTTTTACGACAGGACCGACCGTTATGACCGATACCGTCGCCGAAATGAACCAGGTTATGGCCGAAGCCGACTGCCTGGTGGATGAACAGCAGGTACAGACTGCAATCGGCAACCTGGCCGACGATATTACCGCCCGCCTGAAAGACAGTAACCCCCTGTTATTCTGCGTAATGAACGGCGGGCTGATCCTGACCGGACAACTGCTACCCCGGCTCCGGTTTCCGGTCCAGGCCGAATACCTGCATGCCACCCGCTACCGTCAGGAAACTACCGGCGGCATTCTCGAGTGGAAACTGCAACCCGAAGCCGATATGCATGGCCGTACCATCCTGATTATCGATGACATTCTGGATGAGGGGACGACCCTGTGCGCCATCGCCGACTACTGCCGCGCTCACGGTGCCAGTGAGGTACTGACGGCCGTTCTGGTCGACAAGCAACATGACCGGAAAGCGCGCCCGGATCTGAAGGCCGATTTCACCGGCCTGGAAGTGGAAGACCGCTTCCTGTTCGGTTACGGCATGGACTACAAAGGCTACTGGCGCAATGCCCCCGGCATCTATGCAGTCAAGGGTCTCTGACATCGACAGTCACCTGACCATACCCCCGACGGACTGGTACCAATCGCTGACGGCCGCCGGCCTTCTTAACCCGGAGGTTCACGGGCCTGCCCGCTATTGGCTGCAGGTAGAGGGCTCGTTTACAAGGGCGCTGCAGAAACAGTGCAGCCATTCCTTTCACGTGGAGGTCCGCCGGGAGGGCTTTGCAACGCCGACACAGGAAGAGGCCGGGCGCCTGCGCATTCCCCACCGTCAACACGCCTGGATACGGGAAGTCAGCCTGTGCGGCGACAACCAACCCTGGGTATTGGCCAGGACGGTCATTCCCTTGAAATGCCTGGAGGGCGAGGGGCGCCGGCTGCTTCACCTGGGCAACCGGCCGCTGGGTGCCTACCTGTTCACCAGCCCCCACTGGCAACGGGGCCCACTGGAAACCGGGCTCTGTAAACCGGCAATGCCAGGCCAGCCGGAACTGGCCCGGCGCTCCCTGTTCAGTGGCCACAACAGCTCCCTGCTGGTTGGCGAGTACCTGCTGCCAGCCCTGTTTCAGCGGAACGCGCTTTAACCGGCCTCCCGCCACTGGCTATAATCCCTGCACTCATTCAATTCTCAGAACACCAGACGGACGCACGCCATGCTGCCTGACGCTGTGCCAGAACCTATCCAGCGCCGGCTGGCCGATTATGCCAGCCTGCTCAGAATCGACCGCCCGATCGGAACTCTGCTCCTGCTCTGGCCGACCTACTGGGCCCTGTGGCTGGCCGGTGACGGCAGCCCCGCGTTGGCTAATGTCATCATTTTCACCCTGGGCGTGTTCTTCATGCGGGCGGCCGGCTGCGCGATCAACGATTTCGCTGACCGGGACTGGGACAAGCACGTAAAACGCACCAAGGACCGGCCACTGACCGCGGGCCGGGTAAAACCCTGGGAAGCGGTGGCGCTGTTCGCGGGATTGTGCCTGGTTTCCTTCCTGATGGTGGTTCTGTTCACCAACCCGCTGACCCTGTATCTGTCGTTCGGCGGTGCCCTGCTGGCGTTCATTTACCCCTTCATGAAGCGTTACACCCACCTGCCCCAGCTGTTTCTAGGAGCCGCGTTTTCCTGGGCCATCCCCATGGCCTGGGCAGCGGAGGCAGGCGAACTGAGCCAGCTCACCTGGCTCCTGTTCACTGCCAACGTACTCTGGACCGTTGCCTACGACACCCTTTATGCCATGGTGGATCGGGATGACGATCTGAAAGTTGGGATCAAGTCCACGGCCATCCTGTTCGGAGAAGCCGACAAAGCGATCATTGGCATGCTGCAGGCCATGGTGGTACTGATTCTGATCATGGTGGGCCACCGTACGGAGCTGGGCACGTTCTACTACCTGGGCGTCGTGGTCATGGCCTGCCTGTTCATTTACCACCAGTACCTGGCGCGGGAACGTGAACGGGACGACTGCTTCAAGGCGTTTCTGAATAACAACTGGGCCGGTTTTGCGGTTTTTGCAGGCCTGGTAATTGATCTCATCATTGGCTGAACCTGTCATATACTTGTAACACTTGGGCGCTGTAATGGGGCAGCAACAAATCAAGGTCTGACACAGGTTAAAGCTCATGACTGGAAAAACTGTCCTGATCGTCGATGACGAGGCCCCGATCCGCGAGATGATCGCGGTGGCCCTCGAAATGGCGGATTATGACTATCTGGAGGCAGCGGACGCCCGGGAAGCCCATGCCCTGATTGTCGACAAACACCCGGATCTCGTACTCCTCGACTGGATGCTGCCCGGCACCAGCGGCGTGGAACTGGCACGTCGCCTCAAGAAAGAAGAAGCGACCGCCGACATTCCCATCATCATGCTCACCGCCAAGGTCGAGGAAGACAACAAGATCCAGGGCCTGGAAGTTGGTGCCGACGATTACATCACCAAACCGTTCAGCCCCCGGGAACTGGTCGCCCGCCTGAAAGCCGTACTTCGGCGTGCGACGCCGCCTGGCGTAGACAGCCCGATTGAAGTGGAAGGCCTGACGCTGGACCCGGTCGGGCATCGGGTCACCACCCAGGATGGCGCTCTTACCATGGGCCCGACAGAATACCGACTGCTTCAGTTCTTCATGACGCACCAGGAACGGGTATATACTCGCTCCCAGCTCCTGGACCAGGTCTGGGGGGGCAATGTCTATGTCGAGGAACGGACTGTGGATGTGCATATCCGCAGGCTCCGCAAGGCACTTGGCGACCAGTACGACCACCTGATCCAGACCGTGCGGGGAACCGGTTACCGCTTCTCGACCAGAGCCGCGTAAGTAACTCCGGCCAGCTGAGCATCAGCCCCGGAAAGGACACAAGGCAGTTTTTGATGCAACACAACTGGTCACGATACCTGCGCTACATTATCGGTGGCCTGATTGGCTCCACCCTGGTTGGCCTCTATTTCGGTGAGCCCGTCTACGGCCTTACCCTCGGGCTAATCGTCTATCTGTGGTGGACGCTGCTTCAGGCCCGGCGCCTCTACCAGTGGCTTTCCAACCCCAGCGCCACCGACGAAGCCCCCCAGAGCATCGGCCTGTGGGGCGATATTTTCGACAACCTCCACAAACTGCACCAGAACCACCTGAGAACCCAGGACCGGTTGAGAGCCCAGATCAATCGGGTTCAGGAATCCACCAACGCCATGCGTGATGGCGTGATCATGACCGACTCCCGCGGTGCCATGGAATGGTGGAACGGCTCCGCCGAGTATCTGCTGGGTTTCCGGCGCAACACCGACCAGGGCCAGTACATCCATAACCTGATCCGCACGCCGGCGTTCAAGACCTACTTCGATTCACGGGATTACCGCGATCCCCTGGAGATACATTCGCCGGCCAGACCTCATATTCACCTTCAGATCCAGATCAGCCTCTTTGGTGACGACGACCGTCTGATCGTCGCCAAGGACGTAACACGGCTGTACCAGCTCGAGCAGATGCGCCGTGACTTTGTCGGCAATGTGTCCCACGAGATGCGCACGCCCCTCACGGTCATTAGTGGCTACCTCGAAACCCTGGTGGACAATGCCGCCGACTTGCCGCCGAAGTGGCGCCGGGCCATTAACACCATGGCCGCCCAGTCATCCCGGATGGAAGCCCTGATTACCGACTTGATCCTGCTCTCACGAATTGAAACCGGGGAGCAAACGGTTAACGACACCCTCACGGACGTGGACCACTTGCTAACCCAGATCTGTCATGACGCCCGGGCGCTCAGCGGCGAAAAACAGCACGAGATTACCGTGCATATCGGCGACCATCGCCTGCTGAAAGGCGATGAAAGCCAGCTGCGCAGCGCTTTCTCGAACCTGATATTCAATGCGGTGAAGTACACCCCTGCAAATGGCCAGATTATCGTGTCCTGGTCCACCAACCGGGAAGGCGCACACCTGTCAGTCAAGGATACTGGAATCGGTATCGACCCGGTCCATATCCCCCGTCTGACGGAACGCTTCTATCGGGCCGACCCCAGCCGTCACAAGGACACCGGCGGCACCGGTCTTGGCCTGGCAATCGTCAAACACGTGTTGCTCAACCACGATGGCAATCTGGAGATTCGCAGCCGGATTGGCGAGGGCAGTGAATTTATCTGTCATTTCCCGCGGGAGCGACTGGTCGAGCGGATCCCCGAGAAGGTAGAGAGCTAGCGCATACCCGCGCGGAAGCGGGCGACAAACCTCGACAGGTCCTCCAGCTTTTTCGGATCTTCATCGACAAAACGAATGGTCACGCTGACAAAGTCCGTGTCCTGGCGTTTGTCCACCGCCTGCAACTGGTGCACGTAGCCGTTCAGCCTCGCCATCTGGCCCTCGGCGATCTCGATGTCCACCACCGCCTGGTCGAGAATCCCCGGGAATACCTGGTCCCGCTTCGCGATCACCCGCACCTCCGTCAGATTAATATCCTTGACCACCGATTTCAGGGTGCTCTCGGCGAAGCGTACCGAGGCCAGGCTCATGGGCGCCCGGGCCGAGGTCTGCCTCGTCGGTGCCGAAGGCTCGGGCCGGGGGGAAGAGGGCGGTGGCGCGGCGGAAACCTCCGCCGCGGCTTCGGGCTTGCGGGTCAGCAGGTTGGCCGACTCCTTGAAGGCATCGGCAGGGCTGGCCATGGATTTGCCGCTCCGGTCCATGGCATCTTTCAGTTTACGGCCCATCACCTTGATGATTTTCTTGCTCAACCCCTCGGGGCTGAACGGTTTGCCAAGGTATTCGGAAACGCCGCCTTTGACCGCTTCGATCACGTGATCCTTGTCGCCCCGGCTGGTGATCATGATAAAAGGCACGTTTTCGTACTGGGGCTGCTGGCGCATCCACTGCAACAACTCCAAGCCGGACATCTCAGGCATCTCCCAGTCGCACAGGATCAGGTCAAATGCGGTCCGCGACATCAGTGACTGGGCTCGCCGGCCGTTCTGGGCGTCGGTAGTCTCGATGACCGGAAAACGCTGGCGCACGGTTCGTTTGACCAGATCACGTACAAAGCTGGCATCATCCACCACCAGCGCTTTCAGCATTGCCATAGTTCAGACCTTCCCCTATCCACAACCCGGTTCTATGGTGCAACTATAGAACAAAGACCTGCGCCAGAAACCTGCCGGCAACAAAAAGACCACAATCGCTGTTTTTCGGGAACCGTCAGGTTAAAGAATTGTCACTCCACGGGGACCAGGACAGTGTTTCTCCGGCTGGAAAACGCGCTAACATGGGCTCAGGATATTCCACGATCATCAGCCTGATAGAGGTTTTGTGTGCTGACCAAACCTGCAAGGATTCTTCGCCAGGGCGGCGTTACTCGCGGCTTATTGTTTTCCGGTTTTCTGTCATGTCTGTCACTGCCCGCCATTGCCCAGGACAACGCTGAGGTTGAGCCGACGGGATTTGCCGAATGCAAGGCCCGGCTTCAGGAACAGGCCATTGCCGCCGGGGTCAGCAGCAAGACCGCCAGCGAGGTGATGTCCGGGGTTCAGCATCTGGCACGGGTGATTGAGCTGGACCGGCGGCAACCGGAATTCACCACGACCTTTGCCGACTACCTGAATCGGCGGGTTAACGATGCCCGGGTCAACACCGGCCGCGAACTGTTGCAGGAACACCAGGAGCTGCTGGCCAGAGTCACCCGGGAAACCGGCGTGCCCGCACCTTATCTGGTGGCCTTCTGGGGCCTGGAAACCAATTTTGGCAGCTATTTCGGCAAGATGCCGGTACCCAGCTCCCTGACAACCCTGGCCTGCGATCCCCGCCGCAGCACCTTCTTTACCGAGCAGCTGATCGCGGCCCTGCGCATCATTGATGAGGGCGCCATACCGGCTGACCAGATGGAAGGCTCCTGGGCCGGCGCTATGGGCCACGTTCAGTTCATGCCAACCGTTTTCCTGAAACACGCGGTGGATGCCGATGGTGATGGCCGCAGGGATCTGTGGAACAGCCTGCCGGATGCCATGATGTCTGCGGGCC
Source organism: Marinobacter sp. NFXS11 (assembly GCF_040148675.1). NCBI lineage: Bacteria > Pseudomonadati > Pseudomonadota > Gammaproteobacteria > Pseudomonadales > Marinobacteraceae > Marinobacter > Marinobacter sp. NFXS11. The sequence goes on from NZ_JAGDDV010000002.1 coordinate 313,820, forward strand.
GGTTTCTCGAATCCATGAACTGGGACGGCGACTACCGTTGGGGCCGCGAGGTCCTGTTACCCGAGAATTTCGACTATTCCCTTGCGGACGGGCGTCGTCTGCCGCTGGCGCAGTGGCGAGAAATGGGCATTACGGATGCCTTCGGCAAGCCACTGGCCCGCGAACCGATTAATGCCACCCTCGTGGTGCCGGCAGGACACCGCGGGCCTGCGTTTCTTGCCTATCACAACTTCCGCGTGATCATGGGCTGGAACCGTTCCGAGTTCTACGCCATTGCGGTTGGTCATCTGGCTGACCGGATTGCCGGTGCGGGCAAATTGCAAAATCCGCCGCCCGAAGACGCGCCGGCGCTGTCCCGCGCCAACATCATCAACCTCCAGAAAGCCCTGCAGCAACGGGGGTATGAGCCAGGTAACCCCGATGGCATCATGGGCCCGGCAACGCGGTCTGCCATCCGTCAGTTCCAGGCTGCCAACAACCTGGTGGCTGATGGCTACCCCGGTGAATCGGTGCTGGCGGCGCTGGAAATACCTGCAGGACAGTGATCCGCCGGGGAGTCGGCGGCCTACTACTGCAGGACACCGTTTTGATGCGAGACTGATCTGACATGGATTCACTCACCCAGGCCGCCCTGGGCGCCTCCCTGGCCGGCGCCGTAGCCGGCAAGACTCTTGGCCGCTCGGTTTTGCTGACAGGCGCAGTTCTGGGCACCCTGCCAGATCTGGATGTCGTCATCGATTACGGCACCGCAGTGGCCAATTTCACCCAACACCGTGGATTCAGCCATTCGTTGTTCGTTCTGGCCCCTCTTGCGGTGGCCCTTGCCTGGCTGCTCTGGCGCTGGAAACCACAACTGAGTTTTCAGCGGTGGCTCGCCCTGACGGGGTTGATCCTGATTACCCATCCTTTGCTGGATGCCTTCACAACCTATGGCACCCAGCTGTTCTGGCCCATCGGGCCACCCGTAGCCGTCAGCAGCATTTTTATCATCGACCCGCTATACACCCTGCCCCTGCTGGCCGGGTGCCTGTTTTTTCTCGCCCGGCCGCCCGCCAAAACAGCGATAATTGCAGGATTGGCAGTGTCCACCCTGTACCTGGGCTGGAGTGTTCTCGCCCAGCAAGTGATGACACAGCGAGTACAACCCGCGCTTGCGGCAGCCGGCCTGGAAAACCCTGACCTGCTGGTTCAGCCCATGCCATTCAACACCCTGTTGTGGCGGGCGACGGCTCTGCAGGGTGATCAGCGGGTAGAAATTGTCACCGGCTTTCTGGATGGTGACACGCCTCTGCATCTTGAATACTTTCCACGCCGCCCGGAGCTGGCGAGCGAAGTCTCGGACCTGCCCGAGGTCCAGCGTCTTGAATGGTTCACCCGGGGCTTCCTGGATTACAACCAGGCCGGCGACCGCATCACGGCCACCGATATCCGGCTGGGCATTCCAGGCGCGCACCCGTTTACCTTTGTTCTGGCGACCCGCAATGGCAGCGGCATCGACCCCACAGCGAGCTTTCGGACCCCACGCCCACCCGTAAGCTCCGAAGCCCTGGGGCTGCTCTGGTCCCGGATGATTGGCGAAACGCCGGTGCTCTGCCTGGCCAGTCTGAGCTCCCCGGCACCAGGACAACGCTGCTGAATACCATGCGACTGGACCAGTTTATTGCCAACAGCACCGAGCTCTCCCGAAAAGAGGCCAAACGGGCCATCGGAAGCGGGGAAGTAACGATCAATGAGCAAATCTGCAAGGGCGCCAACACCCGGTTAGCCGGGGATGAACGGGTGGCCCTGTCAGGCACCCTTCTGACCCTCCCGGGCGAGCGCTATCTGATGATGAACAAGCCAGCAGGCGTGGTGAGCGCGACGACCGACAGCGACCATCCAACAGCGCTGGACCTGTTGCCAGCAGACATCACCCGACATCTCCATATTGCCGGGCGCCTCGATGCAGACACAACCGGCCTGCTGTTACTGACCACCGATGGCCAGTGGTCCCACCGGGTCACCTCACCGCGAACCGACTGCCCCAAGACTTACCGGGTAACCCTGAACGAGCCCCTGAGCGACGCGGCGGCACAGCAACTGGAACGTGGCGTAGATCTGCATAATGATCCCAGGCCGACGCGACCGGCCCGGGTGCATTTTATGGAAGACAGGATCATTGAGCTGACGATTTCGGAGGGACGCTATCATCAGGTCAAGCGCATGGTGGCAGCCGTTGGCAACCACGTGGAAGCCCTTCATCGTGTCCGCATTGGACAGGTCGAACTGGACGATGCGCTGATGCCCGGCGAATACCGGGAACTGACCGCCGAGGAAAGAGACAGCCTGGCGTGATACTCAGGTGCGCTCGAAACGCTGCGCCTTGAGATTCTTGCGCACTGCACCGGCCTCGAACACTTCACCATTCATCGCGATATACACACCCGGCGGCAGCAGCTGCACCGCAGCCCAGGCAAACCCGACATTGAATACCGCATCGGTTCGGCGCATCCGGGCCGGCTGCATCGCGCCGGTCAATACGATGGTCTTGTCGTTCAAGCCGGACAGTACCGCCGCAGTATCGGCCATGGTGTCCGTGCCGTGGGTAATAATGATTCGGCCACAATCGCATTCACTGGCCGCCGCCAGTACCTGCTGGCGATCATCATCGGTCATCTCCAGGCTGTCCTTGCGCAGCAGTTCCCGCAGGCGATAGCCCTCGTGGATGTTGGATTCAGACAGCAGCTCCGGCAGCAGGCTGTGCCCTACCTCGAACTCGCTGTTGGCATCGAAGTAGACCTTGTCGATGGTGCCACCGGTCGTGAATATCTGGATCATAACGGGATTCCTTTCAGTGTCAGTTCACACTGACCGTACTGTTACCAGCGGTCGCGTATGACGCGTTCTTTTCCTGTTCGTAACGCCGGGCGGCAGCGGCCACCGAGCCCCTGGCTCCGGTATCAAGCCAGCGCTTTATCCGTCCGGCATCGCCCATCGGCGAGCGGGTACCGAGGGAATCCAGCAGCACGGTCACCACCTCTTTGCCGTTCATCTTCGAAATCATCACCAGGCAGCGCCCGGCCTCGGAGAGATAGCCGGTCTTGCTGAGGGCCACCCCCCAGCTATCCCGATGCACCAGGGCATTGGTATTACCGAACGACAGGCTGTAACGGGGCTGCCGGAATTGCCCACGGAAATAACCGGTGGTGGAGTACTCCCGGATTTCCGGGTAATCAGCCGCAGCGTTTACCAGCTTTACAAGATCCGCGGCGGTTGAAAGGTTCTCCGACGACAGCCCGGTCGGATCAACAAACCGGGTACCGGTCATTCCCAGGGCCGCGGCCTTGGCGTTCATCGCCTCGATAAAGGCATCGAACCCGCCCGGGTGGCTACGGGCAAGGGTGTAGGCGGCAAAATTTTCGGAGGACATCAGTGCAATACGCAGGACATCTTTACGCCGCATCTCCGAGTCGATGCGAATCCGACTGTAGGCGTTGGCGGCGGCGGGCGTATGCCGCTCATGAAAAGTCAGCCACTCATCCAGCGGCTCGCCGGATTCCAGCACGACCAGCGCGGTCATGACCTTGGTGACAGAGGCAATGGGTACGGACCGGTCGGCATTCTTGCCGAAAATCAGCTCGTTATCACCAGCCACGGCAACCGCGGCATTCACCGAAGCGAGCCTGGGTCCACTGTCTGTTTCTGCCTCCCGCTTTTGGGATTCACCCCCCGTTTGATGGGCCATAAGCGATCCAGGCAGCCAGAGCAACATCAAGATCACGAAAGGGGAAAAGCCGGCGAGTCTCATTTGTACAGATCCTGTGGTTTATTCATGCATCGCGCAACCGGTCCGGAAACAGGCTTTTACAGATATGATGGTCAGGGTTAACTATACCAGCGAATGTCTTGTTTGATCAGGTGAAAAGTTTCTTGCGCCAATTTCACCTAGCAAATGCAAGTGAGCTGAAAAACCATTAAAATTCGACCTGATTCACCGAGTCAGAAAACACCACTTAGCGGGACCGTCGCTTCCTATGGATGACAGCACACATCAGACTGAAAAAGCCGTGCTGTCACAACTCCGAGCCCAATCTGGACTCACACCTTTTCGACGGTGGCTGCCATTCCTGTTTCTTATGGCTGCTATGGCATACGGTCTGCTCGCAAACCTCCTCCATGCGCCTGAAAATCCGCCTTCCCCAGTGTCGCACGTCGACTCTCCCGAGTCAGCGCCACAGTCCTCCCGCATTGTGCAGATCGACTATCTGGTTATGCCTCTGGAGCAGGTTATAGATGACGAAAACTGGCGACAGAAAAACTGGCAAGCGGCCCCGTCACAGAACTCCGGCATTGGCTATTACAACGGACCTGTCACCTTCAAGGTGACGGTGGAAAACCCCGGAACCACAAACGCCGAACAGTGGGCGCTTGTATCCGCGCCCTACATCGACCGGCTCAGGCCCGCCCTTCTCGATGAACACGGCGTTTTCCAGCGGCTTCGTGAAATGGGAGACCTTTATCCGTTCGGTAACCGGCTGATTTCGCTACCACCGTGGATCTGGCCAGTTTCATTACCAACGGGCACGTCGACACTATTGTTCGAGGTTCAAAATGCCGGCCCCACACTACTGCCCATTAGCATTCTGGAACCGAACAATGTTGTAAGCAGCATCGCAGGAACCATGACCTGGAAGGCGTTCATCACTGGCCTCCTCGTTTTTGCACTGCTGCTGAACCTCAGCTTTATGATGAAATTCAGGCTCCCGGGGCTGGCGTGGCTGGGCGTTCTAACGCTATCCGTTATTCACGTGCAACTTGTCATGGAGGGCTTCGGGCTCTGGTTAATTTGGCCAAACTTCCCGGAAATAAACGCATTACTGAACGTCAGTCTCTGTCTTTGCCTCATCTCACTTTGCCAAATCACGCCAAACTTTATCCAGGTTTCTAAACTCCCGAGACTGCTACTGAATGCGACGAGTGTGCTCGGCCTTTTACATCTGCTGGCCATGCCATTAAGGCTACCGTTGCTCGGTCAGGACTCCTTCCTGATACTGGCCCTGACCGGCGGTTCAATAATTCTGGCCCTGACGCTCAAACAGGCCCGGCATGAGGTGTATGCCCGCTACTTTGCGTTATCACTGCTCTGCATTCTCCTGGGTACAATTATCTCGGCGGCACGGACTGTCGGCTGGGTCCCGGTGAACAGCTTTACCGATTCCGCATTCTTTATCGGTGCAGCAGCCGCATCTCTGATCCTGACAAGCGGCATTGGCCGTCAGGTATTGGAAGAGCGCAAAAAAAGGCTGGCTTCCGATATTCGGGCCCGGCAGGAACAAACGCTGCGCTCTCACGTTGAGCAAAATTACAAACAACTCCTCAAAACCCACAGTGTTACGGGCAAACCCAATCGGGCCATGCTGGAGGAGTCATTGGATCAGCTTGACAGCCAACAACAGCCCTACACCGTCGCCATGATTCAATTGACCCGGTTTAACGAAATCGAGCAGGCCCTCGGCTATCGGACGGCAGAGGATCTGCTCAGAAGTTATCTGTGGGAGCTCGACGGATTCCTGAAGCGGATCATGGGTGATCAGTTGATCATGATTGACGGCTATGCGCTCGCCAGCATTGACACCAGCAACCATGCCTTCGCCTTTTACCACAGTGATGTCCCGGACACTTACCCGGAAAAACTGAAAACACTCATGAACTGGTTGGGAGAGAACTTCCGCGAAGGCCGATTTTCGCTATCCTGGAGCTCTTCCGTGGGTATCGCCCATGCTCCGCAGCATGGAGTCGACGCCTCAGAAATCCTTTCATCAGCTGGCTTTGCTGCCCTGGATACGCGTCAGCCCCTGACGGTTTACGACCCGGCTATCGCGGACTGGCAGTACCAGCAGCAAATGCTGATGTTGGATATCGAAGAGGCACTGGGCAATGGTTGCATATGGCTGGAATATCAACCAACCGTGCGAATACAGGACGCACGTATCGCTTCATTGGAAGCCCTGATCCGCTGGCAACACCCGGACTTCGGCACGGTTGCTCCGGATCGGTGGATCCCGTTAGCGGAACAGGTCGGGATGATTCACCACGTTACGCTCTGGGTGGTGGACCGCGTCTGTGAAGATATGAGCGCGCTTAAGGCCCGTCACGGGGACCACATTGCCGTTGCGGTCAATATTTCTGCAAACGATCTCACCCACCCGGACTTTCTGGAAAAGGTGAAGGCAATTGTGCAGCACCATGGGGCACAACCTTCCGATCTTATTCTGGAGATTACCGAAACAGCGATGATGGCTGACACAGTCTTGGCAAAAGACGTCATTCGGACCCTGAGCCAAAGTGGCTTCAGAATTGCCGTCGATGATTTTGGAACCGGGCACTCGTCGCTGGGAACCCTTGCCACATTCGAGCTGGACGAGTTAAAAATCGACCGGAGTTTTCTCAGCGACATACTCACCCAACCCGCCCGACAGCGAATATTCCGAGCGGCGCTTGACCTGGGTGAGGCTCTGGACCTGGATGTTGTGGTCGAAGGTGTGGAGGAGGAAGCTATCGCCGCCTGGCTACAGCAGTTCCCCGGCCTGTATGGCCAGGGATACTACTGGGGCAAGCCAGAACAGCTGAAGACCTGAGCTCCGATCAGATCAGGGCAAATCGGTTACTGCCCCTTTCGAGGCAGAACTTACGGTTCGCGAATACTTCGCCAGCGTGCCTCGGGTGAAGCGGGGTGGTGGAGCCTGCCAGGCCTGCCGACGACGTTCCAGTTCCTGATCCGAGACATCCAGCTCAATCCGGTTACTGACGGCATCAATGGTAATGGTGTCGCCATCCTCGACCAGCGCAATCGGGCCGCCCTCGGCCGCTTCCGGTGTGATATGGCCAACCACGAAACCGTGGCTGCCCCCTGAGAACCGGCCATCGGTAATCAACGCGACATCGCTGCCCAGGCCCTTGCCCATAATCGCGGAGGTGGGGCTCAGCATCTCCCGCATGCCCGGTCCACCTTTGGGACCTTCGTAGCGGATGACCAGCACATCGCCGGCCACCACCGTGCCGTCGAGAATCCGCTCCTGGGCTTCTTCTTCCGAATGGAATACCCGGGCACGGCCGGTAAAGTGAGTACCTTCCTTGCCGGTAATCTTCGCCACCGCACCCGTTGGTGCGAGATTGCCGAACAGGATCCGCAGATGGCTGTCAGCCTTGATCGGGTTGTCGAAGGCATGAATGATGTCCTGCCCTTCCGGATAGGGGGCAACATCAGCCAGGTTCTCCGCCAGCGTCTGACCGGTTACGGTAAGACAGTCACCGTGCAGCAACCCGCGGTCCAGCAACATTTTCATCAGAGGCTGGATACCGCCGATGGCCACCAGCTCCGACATCATGTAGTGGCCGCTCGGGCGCAGATCCGCCAGCACCGGCACCCGTTTGCCAATCTCGACAAAGTCTTCCAGTTCCAGATCGACACCGACGGTGCTGGCCATGGCCAGCAGGTGCAGTACCGCATTGGTGGAACCGCCCAGGGCGATGACGACCGTAATGGCGTTTTCGAAGGCTTTCCGGGTCATGATGTCGCTGGGCTTGATGTCTTTCTCCAGCAGGTTCAGCACCGCAGCCCCGGCACCACGACAATCCTCTGCCTTGGTCTCCGACACAGCGTTCTGGGCAGAGCTGCCCGGCAGGCTCATGCCCATGGCCTCGATGGCCGACGCCATGGTATTGGCGGTATACATGCCACCACAGGACCCTGGCCCCGGAATCGCGGTTTCCTCTATCTGCTTCACCTCAATCAGATCCAGATCACCACGGGCGTGGGCACCCACGGCTTCAAACACGGAAATAATGTCGGTGTGGTTCTCGCCAGGCATGATGGTGCCGCCATACACGAACACAGACGGCCGGTTCAGACGCGCCAGGCCCATCATGCAACCGGGCATGTTCTTGTCGCAGCCACCGATCGCCACCAGGCCATCAAACCCTTCACAACCGGCCACGGTCTCGATGGAATCGGCGATCACCTCCCGGGACACCAGGGAATACTTCATGCCCTCGGTACCATTGGCAATGCCGTCCGATATGGTAATGGTATTGAAAATCAGCGACTTGCCGCCGGCCTCATCGGCACCGGCAGCCGACTCTTCGGCCAGTTGGTTGATGTGCATGTTGCACGGCGTGAGGTTACTCCATGTAGACGCAATGCCGATCTGGGGCTTTTTGAAATCCTCATCGGTAAACCCGACGGCCCGAAGCATGGCACGGCTGGCGGATTTGCCAATGCCATCAACAACGGGGGCCGAATATTTCCGGCGCTTGTCCTGATTCTTGTCTTGCGTCATGGGAGTCTCCTTATCAGATGGCTTATTCGAACAGACTCTCAGAAACCATGGCATTCGGCAACGGGCAGGCGAGCAAGCCTGCACGCGGGCGGGTGGAACGCTTGTCTTGGAGCACTCTGCAGAAAGATGCAGTTTCGACTGACCTGCATCAATAGCAGGCTACAGCGGTGGTTTTAAAATTCCAGGACACACTGACGCCATGGAGGCATCTCATGCCATTACCCATTCAAACACCAGCGGTTAATCACGCCGCTTCGGACTGCCCGGATTTCCGGCGCTGGTGCGATGGTTATGGCGTCATCCAGCATAGTGAAGCCACGCAACATCAGGTCAGCGTACTGGCAGAGCACCTGGTTTCTGCCGGCCACCAGCCCGATGCTGCCACGGTCTATCGTAAACTCGCCGACTTGGACAGGCTGACCAGTGCCGGTCTCTGGCTGGTAGTCCACATGACCTACGCCCGCCGGGTTGATGTCTCCGGCCAGCCCCTGGCGCCACAGGACTTCAAAACCAATCCGGAAGGCCACACCGGCGGGGCACTGAACATGGTGCCGGCCTATGCCGGCTATCTGGCTCTGAACAATCTCACGGGCCGGACAAGAAGCTGGCTGATGGGCCAGGGGCATTGTGTGGCGGCAGTGGATGCCCTGAACGTTCTTACCGGCAACCTTCATCCGGAACAGACCGAGCGTTATCGCGGGCCTGAAGGGCTTTCCACTCTGGTTTCCGATTTCTACAGTTACCGCCAGAAGCCGGACGGTACCATGGCCGCGCCCCTTGGCAGCCACGTCAATCCACACACCGCCGGTGGCATTCTCGAGGGTGGTTACCTCGGATTTGCCGAGCTGCAATACGCCCATATGCCCCTGCCGGGAGAGTCTCTGGTGGCCTTTCTGTCTGATGGGGCCGCCGAGGAGCAGCGCGGCAGCGACTGGGTTCCCCGCTGGTGGCGCGCCGAGGACTGCGGCGCAGTGATGCCGGTTATGATTGCCAATGGACGGCGCATTGAACAGCGAACCGAGCTGGGCACCCGCGAGGGTCTCGAACGCTTTGAAGCGCATCTCGAACACAGGGGCTTTGTGCCCTTCCGTTTTGATGGCCGCGATCCTGCCGCCTTTGTCTGTGCTCTCTATGAAATGGAGCAGGCACTCGCCACCAATGGCGAGGCGGCGCTGCGGGGAGAGAGCGGCTATCCCGTTCGGGTACCCTATGGCATTGCGGAGACCACCAAGGGGTATGGTTTTTATGGCGCCAGCAGCAATGCAGCCCACAACCTGCCACTGCCCGGAAACCCGCGAATGGATGCCCGGGCCAGGGAGCTGTTTAACGAGCATGCCGCCAGATTGTGGGTGGCTCCGGATCAGCTTCAAAACGCCATCACTCATCTTAACCAGCACGCCGGGCAATCTCGCCCACTTGAGCGTGATCATGCTCTCGCGACCCGCAATCCACCGGACCCGATAATCCCCCGGCTTCCGGCCTGTCGGGAATGCACCTCGCCGATGAAGGCTGTGGATGATTTTTTCCGGGCGCTGGTGGCCCAGAACCCGGACCTCAGGGCCAGAGTGGGCAATCCGGACGAGCTGGCAAGCAATCGTCTTGGCGGAGTGCTGGATGATCTGAAGCACCGGGTGAACGATCCCGAGAACGATCAGGAGTCGGTGCACGGCAAGATCATCACGGCACTGAACGAAGAATCTGTGGTATCGGCTTGTCTGGCCAATAAGGCGGGGCTGAATCTGGTCGCCAGCTATGAGGCCTTCTGCGTGAAAATGCTTGGCGCCATCCGCCAGGAGCTGATTTTTGCCCGGCACCAGAAAGAAATCGGGCGGCCTGCCCGCTGGCTCGGCTTGCCGGTTATTGCCACCTCACACACCTGGGAAAATGGCAAGAACGAGCAGTCCCATCAGGACACCACCTTCTGCGAAAGCATGCTCGCGGAGATGAACGACGTCTCCCGGGTGCTGTTTCCGGCCGACTACAACAGCACCCTGGCAACATTGCCATCGGTATTCCGTGAAAGGGGCACGATCAGTTGCATGGTGATCCCGAAACGGGAACGCCCCTGCGTCTTCGACACCCGGGAAGCGGAACTGCTGGCGAGGCACGGGGCCCTGGTGGTGGATGAAGATACCTCGTCCGGTGAACCATTGCTGCTCATCGCCAATGGCGCCTACCAGTTATCCGAGTCAATCAGAGCCTGCGAACGCCTGAGGGAGACCGGCACCCCCTTTCGCCTGGTCTATATCCAGGAACCCGGCAGATTCCGCCAGCCGAGGGACACCATGGAAGCTCAGGTATGCCTGTCCGAATTCGAGCAGGAGCGCCTGTTCCCCCACCGCATTCGCCGACGGGTTGCTCTCACGCACATGCGCCCGGAGGTCTTCCGGGGCCATCTACATCCGCTGTTCCCGGAACCGTCACAGGCGCGGGTTCTTGGCTACATCAACCGCGGGGGGACATTGAATGAGGCCGGCATGCTGTTTGCCAACGGCTGTTCCTGGGGCCATGCCCTGGCTGCCTGTGCCAGCGTGATGGACAAGCCCCCGGGGGAATGGCTGTCCAGTGCGGAGCTGGCAGCGGTAGAAGGCCGGGGGGACCCGGCGGTGATTACCCGGGGCCTGCCCTGAGCAAACGCCTTCTGACAACCGTTTCGATTTCGAGGATCACCAGAACCACCACACCGGAAGCCGCTGCAAACCCGAGCATTTCAAAGCTCAGCGCCTGGGTGCCGAAGGTCTCGTTGAACCAGGGTAGATAGGTAAACAGCAGTTGCAATGCAATGACTGCGGCAACGGCCAACAGGACGATCGGCGTACCCAACACCCCTCGTAGCGTCATTGACGCTGAATCCAGGTATCGCACCGCAAACAGGTAAAACATCTCCATGGCCACAAGCGTGTTGACCGCAAGGGTCCGGGCAGTGCTCTCGTCACCATGATGATGCATGGCCCAGTACCAGGCAGCAAAAATGCCACCAAGGAACAGTAGTGAGACGAAGACCACGCGCCAGACTACGAATCCCCGAAGCAGGGACTCATTCCGCCCCCTTGGCGGATGCTTCATAACATCGGGTTCCGCGGGTTCGAACGCCAGTGTCATGGCCAGAACCACAGAGCTGACCATATTAACCCAGAGAATCTGCAGCGCCGAAATGGGTAAGGTCAGGCCCAGCAACAGGGCGGTAACGAGGCTGATAGACTCCCCACCGTTAATGGGCAGCATAAAGGCAATGCCTTTTTTAAGATTGGTGTAAACAGTTCGCCCCTCGCGCACGGCTGCCGCAATACTGGCAAAATTGTCGTCCAGCAACACCACCGAAGACGCTACCCTCGCAGCCTCCGAGCCCTTCACCCCCATGGCAATACCCACATCCGCCCGCTTGAGGGCCGGTGCGTCATTGACCCCGTCCCCGGTCATGGCGACAACTCCATGCAGGGCCTGAAGCGCAGTGACCAGCCTCAATTTGTGTTCGGGACTGGTCCGGGCAAAGACATCCACTTCGCCAACAAGATCCCGAAGCTGATTGTCATCCAGCTGGTCCAGTTCCTTACCAGTCAGAACCCGCCCGGTATTTTTCAGGCCCAGCTTGCGTGCAATAGCGCCTGCCGTGATCCCGTGATCACCGGTAATCATCTTCACCCGGATTCCGGCATCGTGGCACTCGGCAATGGCCCGAATGGCTTCCTGCCGTGGTGGATCCAGCAAACCAACCAGACCTAGCAGTTCTGCACCCTGTTCAAGATCTTCAATGGCCAGTTCGCCAATGCCGCGTTCTGCGGGCTTCCGGGCCAGGGCCAGCACTCTGAGACCATCGGATGCCATCTCGGTGATAACCCGCTCCCAGAAATCCCGGCGCAGTTCACTGGTTTCCCCGGATTCGGCAACCTCGCTGTTACACATATCCAGGATCCGCTCCGGTGCGCCTTTCAGGTAAATCACGCTACGGCCGTGGTGATCATGGTTCAGCGTGGCCATGAAGCGATTTTCGGTATCGAAAGGGATCTCATCTTTCCGCGGCCAGTCGGCGGCGCTGCCGTCCACATCAAACCCGGCTTTGCGGGCAAACACGGAAAGCGCTGCCTCCATTGGATCGCCGGTGATCCTGACCCTGCCCGAATCATGATGGACATGGGCGTCGTTACAGAGGGCCGCGGCCCGGGCAAGTTCGTTCAGCAGTGTGGAGTCTACTGGCTGCCCCCCATCTGCGTTCAACGCACCCTCGAAATCATAGCCCTCGCCGGCTACCTCCAGCCGGCAACCAGACAAGACTGCCCGAGTAACCATCATTTCGTTACGGGTAAGGGTTCCGGTTTTATCCGAACAGATAACTGACACCGCGCCCAGGGTTTCGATAACCGGCATTCGACGAACCACGGCCTGTCGGCGAGCCATCTGGCGCACACCAATAGCCAGGGTAATGGTGAGAATTGCTGGTAAGCCCTCGGGTATTGCGGCAACGGTGAGGCCAACCACTGCCATAAACAGTTCCCGGAACGGCAGACCGCTGAATGCAGCTCCGCCAACAAAAATCGCAATGCCGGCGGCAATCACGATGATGGAAAGGATTCGGGCGAACCTGTCCATTTGCTCCAATAAGGGGGTTTTCAGAGTTGTGGTCTGGGCGAGAAGTCCGGAAATGCGACCGATCTCGGTGCGCGCGCCGGTTCGAACCACAACGCCACGGCCGGTCCCGGTCGCAACCATGGTGCCGGAGAAGGCCATCCCGGACTGGTCCCCCAACGGAGCATCTGAAGCCACCGAACCTGTTGATTTATCAACAGCCTCGGACTCACCTGTGAGAATGGCCTCATCGATTTTCAGGTTGTGGGACTTTTCCAGGCGCAGATCGGCGGGCACCCGGTCTCCGGGCTCCAGCAGTACCGTATCGCCCGGAACCAAATTGGCAGCATCTATCTGATGCTGGCCATCAGACCGCACGACCCGTGCTTTGGGCGCAAGCATGTGGCGAATGGCCGACAGGGCCTGCTCGGCCTTGCCCTCCTGAACGAAGCCCACCAGCGTCTGGATAACAACAACAGCGAGAATGACGCCAGCATCCACCCAGTGGCCCAGGCTCGCCGTGATTACGGCAGCCCCTGCCAGTACGTAAATCAGGAAATTCTTGAGTTGCCGTCCCAGTCTCGCCCAAGGCCCCTTCGCACGAGCTTCCGGCAAAGCATTTGGGCCATGGCGGGCCAGGCGCTGGCGAATCTCATCCTCAGACAGGGGCTCCTTTGCTTTGAGCTCCTGCCTTGCTTCCGCGCACTGAAGCACATGCCACTCCGGCTCCCGCTGCTCGCACTCGCCGTTTTTCAAGACCACTGATTCCGACATCCCCTGAGAGCTCCCTGCCATTGCAACACCCCATTAAACCCCGGAAAGCACCCGGGGTGGTTTGCGCTGCATCAAAGACAGAATAGTCTGGGGACCGGTCGGACTTCTTATCCTATGCTTGTGTCCTGCACCGTACGATTTCCGGGACCGGGCAATACCCGCCGGGAAGCGTTGCGGCTAACGTCGATCTGATAATCCTTTGACTTGATGGTGTCCACGAAATACCAGTCTGCCCGGGCTTCTTCCGGCGTAAAGGTCACCAGCATGTAGCCACGCTGATTCACGTTCAGGTAATCCAGGTCGTCCACCAGCAGACCAATGGCCTGTTCCGCGCCCTGGATCATGTCATCCGGAATGCCCAGATACTCCTCCAGGCCGGGTGATGAAACCGACGCTGTAGCGAACTCCACGCCAATCTGGTCGCCCTGGATGTCTTTCAGATTGTTGGCCCAGGCGTTATGGGTATCCCCCGCCAGCACAACCAGGTTCTTGTTCAGCGCCTTGGCCGTTCCCAGAACCACTTCCCGTTCATATTGGTAGCCATCCCAGGCGTCGAGATTGTAGGGCGCAACCGTGTTGATGCGTGACAGTTCCTCGTCAGTCAGGGACGGATCCCCCTGGAGCTCCCGGCCTTTGAGCTGGGCCAGTTCCGCCAGTTTTTCCGGCAGACCGTCAAACTGCTCAGTAGCAATGGCCACCAGCAGCTCCGCAGGTAGATTCATTCGGCCCATGAGGACCTGTTGCCCCAACACCTGCCACGTTGCGGTGGAGTAGTTCAGGGAAGACTGCAGCCAGAGCAGTTGCTCCGCACCGAGCAGGGTACGATTCGGACTGCCGACATCCGCAGTGAAGCGTGCGGCATCCAATCCTTCTCCCGTAAAGTAGTCCATATAGTCCAGTTGCTGGTCGCGACCGATAATTCGGGTGTCGAGCATGTGCAGGTCCACCAGGTCGCCGAACCGGAAGGTCCGGAAGATAGCTTCGTCGCTGCCCTCGATCACAGGGCGGATCGGCATCCATTCAAAATAGGCCTTCAGGGCATTGAGCTTACGCTGGGTGAAATCGCCCTCGCCCTCGTTGTGGTTTTCAGCTCCCTCTTCCCAGGCGTCGTTCGCCACTTCGTGGTCGTCCCACACCACAATGAACGGCACTCTCGCATGCAGGGATTGAAGATCCGGGTCTGCCCGATACGCAGCGTAACGTTTGCGATAGTCCACCAGTTCAATCAGCTCAAGATTGTTGTCCTCAGAAAAGGTCCTCCCCAGCGCCTGGGCATCCTGTGCCGCATAACTGCTGCTGTCGGAGCTGTATTCGTAGATGTAGTCGCCCAGATGGACCACGGCATCCAGGTCATTCTGTTTACTGATTTCCCCGTAGACGTTGAAATAACCGGCCGGATAATTCGCGCAGGAGACCACGGCCAGGCGCACTGAGTCGATACTGCCTTCCGGCAAGGTCCGGGTTACGCCCACCGGTGACTGCCGATCGGTCGTCTGAAAGCGGTAATAGTAGCTCTGCCCCGGTGCCAGGCCGCGAACATCCACCTTGACGGTGAAGTCATGGGCTTCAGTGGCTTCTGCCGTGCCGGAGTGCACAAGGTTCTCGAAACCCTCATCCGTCGACACCTCCCAGGCGACACCGACAGGTGCCGAACCGGTCGCCGGTGCAGCCCTGGTCCAGAGCATGACACCATCGGCAAGCGGGTCGCCGCTGGCCACTCCATGGGTAAAACTGATTGCTCGCTTGTCGGAGCTGTCCAGTACACAGCCTGCGAGGCCAGTCGAAATCACCACGGCTCCCATACCCATGGCTGATGCCTTCAGAAAATCCCGTCGTGTCAGTCGCTTCATTGTTATACCTTCCCCTGCGTTCGTCCTTTGTAGTCTCGGCCTTCTCTACCCTTCGCCGTTTCTACTCCAGATGAAGAAGCTAATCGGGCTTGGTTAAGAACGCATTGCCAATTTGCGACAGGGGGATGGCAAATCACGACAAGTCGTTCGCGAGGACCAGAAACCATAAAAAAAGGGAGCCGGTGGCTCCCTTTTTGCGGCCCGTTTAAACCCGGTCTATCCGCTGATGAATACCGGCCCGACTCCGAGGTTCCAGATAATGACTGACCCGACCCGTGTGGATACAAGAATCACCAGGGCCACCGTCAGCAACGCCCCGGCATACATGACGGCACGTTCCTTTTCGATACCCATAACGATCGGTAGCCCGTCATACATGAGATAAGCACCATAACAGGCAGCGGCCAGGAAGACGGCAGCGTTAAACCAGGGCACTGGATACAGCAGGGCAAAACCCGCCAGGAACAGGGGCGTGCAGGAGTATGCAGCCAGGGCAATGCCATTGGAGGGCACGTGCTCTTCTTTAGCGCCGTAGGTTCTTGCCATCCAGTTGATGGCGTAACCCAGCGCGAAGACGCCGACGAGCATCGCCAGATAGGTAAGCACGCTGAGCTGCATTGCACTGATCTCGGTTAACTTGATCAGCCGCTCATTACCGACCGTCCAACCGAAATAGGCCGTCGATATGTAGGCGCAAATGGGAGCTATCGCGGCCAGAATGAGCACATAGGTTACATAAACCCGGCGCGGCGTTTCATGTTCTTTTCGTATGGAAGCCCACTCTTCATCAGGATGGGTAAAGAGACCGAACGCATGTGACAGGAGCATGGATGACCCCCTCTCTTTTCTATTGTTGGTAGTTATACGTACGGAAAGCGGAAACTGTCAGATCAGAAGCCGTTCCTTGTTCTTAACTATAGTCAAGAACAGCAATCAGGAAAGGGAAATTGATCAAAATCCAGTCTGACATTTGGGCACTCGCTCACAGGTCGCGCAAGTCGGCTTTTGACGGCAAGGCATCGAAGGCACCAAACCGGGTTGCAGCCATGGCACCGCACCGGCTTGCGAACTCCAGGGCCAGGTCGAGACTAGCGGGCTGGGCGAGCCACGGCCCTAATCGTTCCGCAGTCACACCGTGGCCGGCCAGCTGGTGAAGCAGACCGGCAACAAAGGCATCACCGGCAGCGGTAGTATCCACCGCACGCGCCCGCGGCGGCGCAAGTGTGTGCTGCCGATCACCCGCCCAGGCATGAAGTGCGTTGGGGCCATCAGAAACCAGCACCAACTGAACACCGTGGCGACATAGCTCACCAACCAACGCGTCGCCCTGTTGACCATAAAGCGCTGTCAGTTCTTCCCGGCTGAACTTGACCAGATCGGCCTCCATGGCAAGGGCACGAATCTGCGCCGGCGCCCGATCCGGATCCGGCCAGAGCGATTCGCGGTAATTGACATCAAAGCTCACCAGACAACCCGCTTTTCGTGCCCGTGCCACCAGGGCCAGGGTCGTTTCCACAATGACCGGCTCAGTCAGGGTATTTGAACATATGTGAAAGATTGGCTGACCGGCGAAAGCGCTGTCCGGCAGTTGTTCTGGCTCATACAGCAAATCCGCCGTGGAATTGCGGTAAAAGGTAAAGCTGCGTTCACCGGCTTCATCCAGGGCGACCATGGCCAGCGCCGTATTGGCGCTGTGGGTCTGCACCAGTAACGATGTATCCACACCGAACCCGGAAAGGGAGGTAAGGATCTGGTCGCCAAAAAGATCGGCACCGACCTGACCGGCAAACCCGGACCTGCCACCGAGCCACGCCACACCGACCGCAACATTGGCGGGAGCGCCACCGGGCTGGGGAACAAAACGGAGTTGCCCGTCAACGCGTTCACCGCGCATGTCGATCAGGGCTTCACCGAAGCAGAGTACGTCAAATGGCATCATTGCGGGCTCGTTTGCAGTGTGGAGTGAGCGGGTGTCAGGGGCAGCTTTCACGCACCAGCAGACAGGTGGGCAACAGCACGTTGGCGTCCTCCTGTTCACCAAGGAAAATCCGCGCGGCGATACGTCCTTTTTCCGCACTCTGCTGATAGACCGTGGTCAGCGACGGGTGGATGTTGGCGCCCTCGGGAATTCCATCAAAACCGACGATCCGGACGTCTTCGGGCACTCTCAGCCCCATCTGCAGTGCGGCCTGAATGGCGGCCAGGGCAATTCGATCACTCATACAAAGCAACAGATCCGGCCTGGGGCTGCTGGTCAGCGCTTCCCGTGCCGCCTGGTAGGCGTCCTGATGGGTATTGGTGGGTGTGGACCAGATGCGTTCGGCGGTTACCCGGTAGCCGGCGGCTTCCAGGGCGTCGGTATAACCGTTTAGCCGGCGAACGGAAATCGCCTTCGCCTCGTTGAACAGTTCCCGGTCGCGAATCCGGCAGACACGGTCAGTGTCCACCAGTCGGAGGCCCAGAATCGCGACGTTTTCAGGGGGCTGCTGGAGCGCATGTTCGGCGCTGCGGCGGGCACCCTCATAGTTATCAATGTTGACCCAGGTACAGCCTTCCAGATCAAAATCCACCGCCACCATGGGTTTGCCATGCTGGAGCAGGCGTTCGTAGGTTCTGCCTTTTTTCAACCAGCCGTAGATGATAAATCCGTCCACCATGGATTCCTGAAGCCGGCTTCGGTGCTCGTCATCGTCTTGGCTCGAAAGCAGCAACATGTTCATATGGCGTCGATCGAGTACCTCCGCGAGGCCATGCAGGAACTCACTGGCAACCGGGTCCGTCAAGCTGTAGGCCAGGTTGTCCGCCAGCATTACGCCAACGTTTCCGGTCCTGCCAGTACGCAGGCTTCGGGCTGCAGCATTGGGGCCCATGTAGCCCAGACGTTTGCACTCTTCGAGAATCCAGCGGCGACGGCCTTCAGACAGCTGATCCGGCCGATTGAAGGCATTGGAGATGGTGGCAGTGGAAACATTCAGTTTCTCCGCCATCAGCTTCACTGTCAGACGCCTGGGTTTCTCCGTCACACTCGTCTCTCCCGCCCTCGGTTCTCAGAGTTCACTGGGTCGCAGCCAACCTTTCAGTCGCCTCAGCGTCCGCCTTGAAAGGGCCGAGGGCCCGGCCATTGTTATCAAACACATGCACCAGTTCCGGCTCGGTGGTCAGCGCCACGCGCTGCCCGGTCTGAACCTCGCAGGGCACCGGCTGTCGCACAACCATCAGCTCCTGCATCCCGGGCAGCTCGACATAGACATAGGCCTCGTTCCCGAGGTACTCAACGTTAACCACTTCCAGACCGTGATCAGGCCCCGACAACGCCAGGCTGAAGTGTTCCGGGCGAACCCCCACGGTCACCGAATCGCCATCGGTCAGACCGGAGGTCTCACGGTTGATAGTCACTTCCCCCAGACCACGGATATCAATGGCCGTTGTTGGTGCGCCGGTTTCCCCTGCGACCCTGCCGGGCATCAGGTTCATTTTCGGCGAACCGATGAATCCGGCCACAAACAGGCTGGCCGGCGTTTCGTAGAGCTCGTAGGGGGTACCGACCTGCTCGATATTGCCGCCGTTAAGCACCACAATCTTGTCGGCCAGGGTCATGGCCTCGACCTGGTCGTGGGTTACGTAGATCATGGTGGACTGCAGGCGGTCATGGAGCTTGGCGATTTCCGTGCGCATCTGCACCCGCAGACTGGCATCCAGATTTGACAACGGCTCGTCGAACAGCATGATCTTGGGCTCCCGAGCCATGGCCCGGCCAATCGCGACCCGTTGCCGCTGGCCACCGGACAGCTCCCGGGGTTTGCGATCCAGCAACTTCTCCAGCTGCAGGACTTCCGCTGTTTTTTCCACCCACTCGCGGATCTTGTTCTTTTTGGCCTTGCCCAACTTGAGGCCAAAAGCGATGTTCTCATACACCGACATGTGGGGATACAGGGCATAGGACTGGAACACCATGCCCACACCCCGCTCTTTCGGTGACTGGTCAGTGACCACTTCGCCGTCGATTTCGATATCCCCGCTGGTGGGGTCCTCCAGCCCGGCGATCAGCCGGAGCATGGTCGACTTGCCGCAACCCGACGGGCCGACAAAGACCACGAATTCGCCGTCTTCGATGCGCAGGTTCACGCACGGCAGAATCTCAATCTGTCCAAAGGTCTTGTTTATATTTTTCAGTTCCACGCATGCCATGGTGGAGACTCCTCTGTTGATCGCCCGATCAGAGCCGGGCGCCGCGAAGGTTTACAACTCTGCAAACAATGCCTGATACGGCGGCAGGACCAGATCACCGCCATCGATATAGCCGGCAAAGCCGTGTCCGGTTGCAATCCGGTCGATGTCACAGGGAACCGGGATGCGAAGCTCCCGTTCGGTAACATTGAGCGCAACCAGCAAGGACTGTTCCCCAGCCTTGCGAACCCAGCAAAGCGCATCGCCCGTGTTCTCTATCAGCTCCAACTCCCCCTGCACCAACGCCGGCTGATTCTGCCGCCAGCGGATCATGCGGCGGACGGCATTGAGGGTAGAGTCCGGATCGTCTTCCTGGCTCTGCACCGACAGCTCAAGATGGTGGCGGTCCACCGGAAGCCAGGGCGTGCCAGTCGTGAACCCTCCGTTGGTTTCCGGGGTCCAGGGCATGGGGGTACGACAACCATCCCGACCCTTGAATTCCGGCCAGAACTCGATGCCGTAGGGATCCTGTAAAGCCTCGAAAGGCACCCAGGCTTCCGGCAAACCGAGCTCCTCGCCCTGGTAGATACAAACGCTGCCGCGAAGCGAGAGCAACAGGGCCATGAGCACTCGGGCGTGGGCGTGGGGATCCTCGGCACGCTCACCCCAACGTGAGACCACCCGCACCACGTCATGATTGCTCAGGGCCCAGCAGGCCCAGCCATCGCCGAGTCCGTGCTGGAAGCGGCGCACCACATCGCGAACCCACTCCGGACCATGCTGGTCGGAGAGCAGGTCAAAGGAATAGGCCATGTGCAGGCGGTTGCGGCCTCGGGTGTACTCAGCCATGCGCTCCAGTGGCCGGTCGTCTCCGATCTCACCCACAAGGGTAGTATCCGGAAACTCGTCCATCAGAGCACGCAGGTCCTGCAGGAACGACAGGTTCTCTGGCTGGCTGAGATCGTGCACGTGGCGCTGATAGGTGTAAGGGTTCACACCTTTGGCCACGAAAGTTTTGTTCTCACCAGCGGGAACGGCGGGGTTATTCTCCAGTCCCTGGCTGTGGTAGTAGAAGTTCACGGTGTCCAGGCGGAACCCATCCGCCCCCAGCTCCAGCCAGAATCGCATATTATCCAGCTGGGCCTGGCGCACCGCCGGGTTGTGGAAGTTCAGGTCCGGCTGACTGGCCAGAAAATTATGCAGGTAGTACTGGCCTCGGCGACTGTCCCAGGCCCAGGCACTGCCACCAAAAATGGACAGCCAGTTGTTGGGCGGGGTGCCGTCAGGTTTGGGGTCGGCCCAGACAAACCAGTCGGCCTTGGGGTTGTCCCGGCTGGAACGGCTTTCCTCGAACCAGGGATGATTTTCCGCGGTGTGGCTGAGCACCTGGTCAATGATCACCTTCAGACCCAGGCGATGGGCTTCAGCCACCAGCGCCCGGTAGTCATCCGTGTCCCCGAATATCGGGTCGACCCCGCGGTAGTCAGAAACGTCGTAGCCGAAGTCTTTCATGGGTGAGGTGAAGAACGGAGACAGCCAGATAGCGTCTACGCCCAGGGAGGCGACGTAGGGCAGTTTCCGGGTTACGCCCTTCAAATCGCCAATACCATCCCCGTTGCTGTCGAGAAAACTGCGGGGATAGATCTGGTAGATAACGCCACCTTTCCACCAGGGCTGTGACTGGGTCATACAATAACTCCTTAATTAACCTTTCACCGCACCCGCCGTGAGGCCGGATACGATACGACGTTGGAAAATCAGCACCAGCAACACCAACGGCACAGTGACGATCACAGACGCCGCCATCAGGTTGCCCCAGGGCAGCTCGTACTGGGAGCCGCCGGTCAGTAGGGCAATGGCAACGGGCACCGTGCGCTGGTCGTCGGTGAGGGTAAAGGTGAGTGCAAACAGGAACTCGTTCCAGGCAGCGATAAACGCCAACAGACCTGTGGTTGCCATGGCCGGCCACATCAACGGGATAAATACCTTGAACAGCGTGGTCATGGGCGAGGCGCCGTCAACAATGGCGGCCTCTTCCAGCTCCTTCGGCAACTGCCGCATGAAGGTGGTCAGAATCCAGACCGTGAACGGCAATGTGAATATGGTGTAGGAGAAGATCAGCGCCAGCGGGTTGTTGTACAGGTCCAGGGCCCGGATCACCTCGAACAGCCCGGAGAGCACCGCCACCTGGGGAAACATCGATACCCCGAGCACAATCATCAGCACCGCACTCCGGCCCCGGAACTGCACGCGCCCGAGGGCATAGGCGGCCGTCAGACCGAACGCCATGGCAATGATCACCGTGGCGAAGGACACCAGCACCGAGTTCCAGATGCTACCCACGAAGGAGCCATCGCCAATCACCGACAGGTAATTGGAGAAATCGAACGAGCTCACCCACCAGGTCACGTCAAACAGCTCTGACCCGCTCTTGAACGAGGTCACGATGGCGTAATAGAAAGGGAACACCGTGAACAACAGGATGCCCGCCAAGAGAACCGCAAAGCCGGTTTTCGCCACGATTTTCTTCAGCAACTTGCGGTTCATGCCTCACCTCCGACCTGTTTGCGTCCGAGATAGAGATAACTGATGGTCAACAGGGCGATGATCAGGAACAGCACCGTGGAGGCCGCCGAGCCGTATCCGACATCCTGGAATTCCACCAGTTGCTGTCGGGCATAGACCGACATGGACATGGTGTCCGCGCTATTGGACGTCAGCACGTAGATCACATCGAACACCCGCAGCGCATCAAGCACCCGGAAAATGATGGCGACCATCAATGCCGGCAGGATCAGCGGCAGGGTTACCTTGAAGAACACCCGCACCGGATGAATCCCATCTACCTTTGCTGCCTCATAGCAGTCCGAGGGCAGCATCTGCAGGGCCGCCAGCGTGAGCAGGGCCATGAATGGCGTGGTTTTCCAGACATCCACCATGATCACAGCCCACATGGACAGGTCCGCATTGGCCGTCCAGTTCAGTGGCTGCGAAATCAGGCCGACCCCCAGGAGCATCTCGTTGATGATCCCGAACTGGTCGTGGAGCATCCATCCCCACATCTTGGCCGAAACAATGGTCGGCACCGCCCAGGGAATCAGTGTGGCGGCCCGAACCCAGCCCCGACCCCGGAACTGGGCGTTCAGAGTCAGCGCTATGATCAGCCCGAGCACGGTCTCCATTCCCACCGACACCACCGTGAAGAACAGCGTGTTCCAAACCGCATTCCACCAGGTCGGGTCGGCCAACACCCCATACCAGGCGCCGTTGTCGTACACCAGATAGTTCTCGAAACCCACCAGACCGTAATCACTGATGTTGGAGAAACTGGCGTCGGTGAAGCTGAACCAGATGGTTCGCATCAGTGGCCAGCCCGCCACGGCAGCGAGCACCACCAGCATGGGAATCAGGAATAGCCATGCCGCGCGCAGGCGCTGGCGGCGCACCCGGCTGGCTTGCCGTTTGGCGGGAAAGGCCCGGGCCGGCGAATTGCCGCCCGCGGCCGTTTCTACAGGTGCCGGTGTGGTATGAGCCATGGCCGGTTACCAGCCCCGACGGCCGAGACGCTGAAGCTGACGCTCCAGACCATTCAACGCCTGCTCTGGCTCCGCCTCGCCAGAGAGCACCTGATGGGTAGCATTGAAGAACGCATTACTGACCCGGCCGTAGCGTTCACCGGTCACCGAAGAAGGCCTGGGAACACCGTTCTTGAAGGTTTCGAACAGTTCGCCGAAGAAGGGTACTGCCGTGAGGACTTCCTCGTCTTCATACAGACCCGGAATCGTGGGGTTGTAGCTGCCCTGAATCGCCCTGCGTTTCTGCTCGTCATAGCTGGTGAGGAACCGGACCAGATCCGCCGCTTCGTCCTTGTTGGCGGAGTAGCGTGAAACAGCCAGCTGCCAGCCACCCAGGGTACCAGCATGACTGCCCTGCTCTCCCCCTCTGGGCAGTGCCACCACACCCACCTTGTCCTTGACCGGGCTGTCATCGCTCTGGGCCAGGCTCCAGGCATAGGGCCAGTTGCGCATATAAAGGGCGTTACCAGACTGGAACACGCCCCGCGCTTCCTCCTCGGTGTAGTTCAGCACGCTGCGTGGGGAAATATCGTCAATCCAGGTGCTGGCCAGCGCCAGCGCTTCCCGAGCCTGGGGATTGTTGATGGTGACCTTGCCCTCGGCGTCTACCACCGTGCCACCATTGTAGGAACTGACCCACTCCAGGGCGTTGCAGGTAAGTCCTTCGTAGGCCCGGCCCTGCCAGACAAAGCCCCAGAAGCGGTCGTTACCGGCTTCACGCTCGCCGGCCATGACCACGCGGGCCGACTCGGTAAGTTGCTGCCAGGTTTCCGGAACCTCCTGGTCGTACTTTTCAAGAAGATCCTTTCGGTAATACAACACACCCGCATCGGTGAACCAGGGCATGGCTACCAGACGATCATCCACGGTGTTGTTCCGGACCAGGGACTCGAAGTGGGCATCCTCGGCACCGTTGGTGTACTCCGAGAGGTCCACCAGGTGCTGGGCCAGCATCCCCGGCCAGACCACATCGATCTGGAAAATATCGACATCCTCGGATTGGGCCGCCAGCAGCTGCTGATAAAGGGAAAGTCGCTCAGTAGCCGAGTTGGGCGTGGAAACCACCTTTACCTCGTGGCCGGTCTGTTCCGCCCAGGCCTGGGTTCCTTCCTCACAAAGCTGCTTCTCGGCACCCACCGCGCCACAGGAGATGGTGATGGTCTTGGCCTGAAGGCCGCCAGCGAAGGCGAAAACCGCCAGGCTGCCGGCCATCCACAGGTTACGATTGAATCTGGACATGTCAGTCACCTCGGTTTGTTATTGTCGGTTTCAGAACCAGATTTCCATTTGCGTACCAAAGGTCCACTGACCACTGGTAAAGTCTGTTTCCGCGTCACCCAGAGCGTCGCTGCTGGCATAGCCGTCGAGCTCCTCATCCCAGGTAGAGTAGCTGGCAAACAGCCGGATCTCCGGCCGGTTCCAGAAGCCGCCGACCTGGGGTTTGAAAGTGGGCGCCACGGTAAACCGGGAGTAGTCACCGTCAACCGCATTCCGACCGGCATAGCCCAGCGGGGTGATATCCATGGTCTGCCAGGAGGCCTCGTACTGCATTTCAAAGTTGCTGCCGATCTCGTGGGCCAACCGGGCATTGAACGTCAGCCACTGATACTCGTCCCCCTTGATGTAGCGGTCTTCGCTGGTTTCCGCCAGGATCGCTGGCGCGAAACGCCAGTTCTCGCTCAGATAGGTGGTGCCGTAGATACCCAGGCGAGTACTCACGGCGTCCTCGTGTAAATCGCCATCAGCACCAATGTTCTTGGCCTCGGCACCCAGGCCCTGGCCGTGCATGACCGCCACCTTGAAGTTGCCGTCGGACAGACCAAAGAAGTCACCGCCGTGGTAGGCCAGCATGGTGTGGAAACCCGTGTCTGCCGCTTCCTGTGCGCCATTCACAACCCGGGTCTCGTTATCCTGGGCGTTGATGCCGTTGAGCATCCACTGAACGTTGCCGAAATAGTTGTTGGCGGTAAGGATCAGACTGTCGGTGCTTGAGGTTTCGGTTGCTGTCTGCGGGTCGGACGGGAAGTCAATGAAGCTTCTGCCGTAGAGCGAGAAATTGGATTTCACCGATTCGGTGAACTTCACATCGTAAACTCCCGCGCCAAGGCCGGCGAGGAAAATGAAATCGCTGTCGAGCCAGTGAATGTCGAAATTGTCGCGGTCAAACCGCTTACCGGCCCAGATCGCAGAATCCCGGAAGACTCCGGAAAAACCGGCAAGATCACTGAATTCCACGTAGGCCTGACGAACGTTCAGGGCGCCGTCACCGGCCGTCCAGTCGTTACTGGAGGTGGTGGAATCGGCGATCATCAGGCGGTAGTGGGATTTGGTGCCGTTTTCAGCTTCCTGCTTGTAGTTGAGTATTGCCTCAAGGTAGGTGTCGGGCTCGTTACCCAGTCTGCCTACCGCGCCACCCACAGAACCGGCGGGCGTCAGGTAGGGGCCGCCCGGGGCACTTTGCAGGTCGCCATTCAGCAACAGGCCAGAACGTGCGTAGGTGTTGAAAGAAAACCCCTCAGCTCCGGTGGCCTGAGGCTCCACTTCAGCGAGCTTTTCTTCCAGCGCGGCAAGTCGTTCTTCCACGCTATCCTGGGTCTGGGCGGCCAGGGGCATTGAGGCCAGTAGGCCCATAGAGACTGCGACGGCCAGGGGATTACGGATTGGTGTCTTACCAGAATTCATTTGTCGGAACCTCGTATTGTTTTTGTAAGGTCTGTTGTAGCTGCAATTTATCTAATACTTAATGCATTAAGACAGTCACTCAAAAAAAATCGGACCAAGGTCCGGAATGAGCACTTAAATGATTAAGTAATGACCAAAGATAAAAGCACAGAATAGCTTCTGCAACCTTTCAGAAGGCTTAATTTCAACTTAAATTATGAGGCAGGCGGCCAGCAGTTGCCGGCCGCCCCTGGTCAGGAATTGCGGGGATCGGTCTCGGCAACCCAAGGGTAATCCCTGTGGCTGTCGCGGAAGGATAACAGGCTCTCAACACCGGAAAAGTCCACCAGGTTCCTGAAATCCAGCCAGTCTACCAGGCAATAAAGACAGATGGCCGGATAATTCCATTCCTCAAACTGGCCCTCTTCCGCCATTGCCGACAGCGTGCGCAGGGTCGTCATGATGCGTTCGCGTTGAAGATTGTAGAACATCAGGTCGTCGCCGGTATCGATTCCGGATTTCTCAGAGAGCAGCATGGTAACCGCGGAGTCGTTGGCACCATCGACCATGGTCAGCTGGTTCTCCTGATCCCAGGTCAGCGGGTCACGGCCCTGCTTGGCACTGATATAACGGGCGATAATCCGGGAATCATAGATCTCCTTGCCGCCGTCTTCGAGCACCGGAATTTTCAGGGTCGGATTATTTCGCCGCAGCTCGTCCCTACCTTCACCATAGATATTGAGATTGACGAATTCATAGGGTTCCTCATCCAGCAGGATTCGAATGCGCCGAACGTACGGTGAAGTGGTGGATCCGATCAATTTCATGGTTTCTCCGAGGATTTCACACTCAGGATCCCAACAGGGATTCAGGGTTTGTGTATGGGTGCCCGGTCGCTTCTGCCACTTCCCTGTAGGTCACCTTGCCCGCGGCCACGTTCAGCCCGGCCCTGAGGTGCGGATCTTCCTTCATCGCCCGGTCCGGACCCTTATTAGCCAGGGCCGCCACAAAAGGCAAGGTGACGTTATTCAGAGCCAGCGTGGAGGTCCGCGCCACGGCACCCGGCATATTCGCCACGCAGTAATGTACCACACCATCAACAATATACGTGGGATCGTCGTGGGTGGTTGCCCGAGAGGTTTCAGCACAGCCGCCCTGGTCAATGGCAACGTCCACGATGACGCTTCCCTCCGGCATCCGGCGAATCATGTCGCGGGTAATCAGCTTGGGCGCAGAGGCCCCTGGAATGAGCACACTGCCGATAACAAGATCGGATTCCGTCACCGCCTGATCGAGAGTCTGGGCCGTTGAAAACAGGGTTATTATGCGGTTGCCGTAGAGATGGTCCAGGTTTCTGAGTACGTCCATGTTGCGGTCCAGAACCGTGACCTGGGCACCCAACCCGACCGCCATGGCAATCGCATTCTGGCCAACAACTCCGCCACCAACGACCGCTACCCGCGCCGGGCTGACACCGGGCACGCCGCCCAACAGCACGCCGCGCCCGCCCATGGCTTTCTCCAGACAATGGGCACCGGCCTGGATCGACATGCGCCCAGCGACTTCCGACATCGGCGCCAGCAGGGGCAAATGCCCTCCACGGTCGGTCACTGTCTCATAGGCAATGCAGGTAGCGCCGGACTTCACCAGGTCGTCTGTTTGCGTTTTGTCCGGGGCCAGATGCAGATAGGTGAAGAGCGTGTGTTCCGGCTTCAGCATGGCCCGCTCTTCAGCCTGGGGCTCCTTCACCTTGACGATTAACTCTGCCGTATCGAAAACCTCCCTGGCCGTCTCAAGAATTCGCGCCCCGGCCTGCCGATAATCCTCGTCGGAAAAGCCGATGGCGAGGCCAGCTCCGGTTTCCACAAACACGTCATGTTTATGGCCGCACAGCTCGTGAACGGCAGCCGGCGTCATGCCTACACGGTATTCGCGGTTCTTGATTTCCCTGGGTACACCGATCCTCATAAACAACCTCCAGATCATTCGGGATTTGCGAGTGTCTGAATGTAGTGTAGTCAAAAGGTCCTATACTGGACTGATAAGACCATTCGACCCACATGGAGCAGGACAGATCATGACAACCGTGAAAACAGCGGCGACCGCCGCAGCGCTGTCACTCACCCTGGCAAGCACACAGACACTGGCAGAGATGCAAACCAAGACCGTTGAATACAAGGTCGGTGAAACCACCTTTACCGGCTACATGGCCTGGGATGACGAATTCGAAGAGAAACGCCCGGGCGTCCTGGTGGTCCATGAGTGGTGGGGCCACAACGAATTCGCCCGGGAGCAGGCAGAGCGGCTTGCCGCTGCCGGCTACACCGCGTTTGCCCTGGATATGTATGGTTCCGGCAAGCAGGCCGACCATCCCGACACCGCCCAGAAGTTCATGCAGGAAGCGACCAAGGACATGGATCAGGTCAAGGCGCGCTTCATGAAGGCGATGGAGATCCTGCAAAACCATGAAAGCGTTGATGCTTCCCGCATCGCTGCACAAGGCTACTGTTTCGGCGGCGCGGTGGTCCTGAATATGGCACGTATGGGCGTGGATCTGGACGGTGTCGTCAGCTACCACGGAGCGCTTGGCAGCCCCATAACCGCCGAAGCAGGAACAGTAAAGGCCAGGGTTCAGGTCTACACCGGTGGTGCCGACAAGATGGTTCCCTCAGACCAGGTCGCCGGCCTGGTAAAGGAGATGCAGGACGCAGAAGTTGATCTCACCCTGGTGAGCTTCCCCGGAGTGCTGCACTCATTCACCAATCCTGGCGCTGACAGGGTCGCCGAGGAGTTCGGCATGCCGATAGGTTATGACGAAGAGGCCGCCACACGGTCCTGGGAGGGAACCATGCGTTTCTACGAGGCTATTTTCACCCGGTAACACCGTGAGCTGAAAACCGGAACCCGGTCTGACGGCCGGGTTCTTTTGCTTCAGAGAGACGACGCAATGCTGTTGCGAACGTCTGTCATCAGATCATCCAGCGGCAAAGCCCCGGACGCCATCGGGGGATGGATGACGATTTCAATCTCACCGCTGCTGAACGATGCACTTCCTTTGGGCAATCGCTGGTGGGATCCACAGATGGTGACAGGAAGAATCGGAAGCTGGCCATCCTGTGCAATGACGAACCCACCCTTCTTGAAGGGCAGTAATTTGCCATCCCACGAACGGGTTCCTTCCGGGAAAATCAGAATGCCGGTACCGTCCGGCAGCTGGCCCACTCCCCGCTTGATGCTCTCCAGGGCATCGCTGCCTTTCGAGCGATCGATAAACAAATTCCGCGAGGCTTCCAGTGCCAATCCAAACAGGGGCACCTTGCGCAACTCTTTCTTGATCACCCACCGATATTGCAGGCCAAGGGCGAGCACCAACGCCGGGGGATCAAGATAGGAGGCATGGTTACTCAGAATCACATATCGCTGACCGGGCTCGATGTTTTCCCTGCCACGGACCTTGAGCCGGATGCCGCAAACTTTCAGGATAATCCATGCATAGATCTGGGTGCCGTGGAACGCTGCGTCCCCTCGCTTCCCGAAAAGGGCTGCAATGACAATCGGAAAGAACAGAATCAGGGTGAGCAGTATGGCCCAGAACAGGATCCAGGCGGCCTTGAGCAGTCGGAGCATGTAATGATTCCTGGAGATCTCGACTTCCAGTTAAACGAGCAGCAGGTCGGTAAAGATTACATAATGATGGAAAAAGACAAAAGCGTGCCACCTTGCCAGGCGTTTTTCAGGCATTAAAAAAGGCAGCCGAAGCTGCCTTTTTGGCGGTTATTGCCGAATCCATCAGGGATTACAGGGCAACAACGTTCTCCGCCTGAGGACCTTTCTGGCCCTGGGTAACGGTGAACTCAACCTGCTGGCCTTCTGCCAGAGTTTTGAAACCGCTGCCCTGAATAGCGCTGTAGTGAACAAAAACGTCCGGGCCGCCTTCACGAGTGATAAAGCCAAAGCCTTTTGCTTCGTTGAAGAACTTAACAGTACCGGTAGTAGTAGACATACTTAAACTTCCTGAAATCAATCATATTATCTGCCGCCACACACCTTCGTGGTGCAAGGTCGACGTTTTACGGAAATACAGAACTCGCGGAATCAAAAACAGGACGGTCACTACTAACTGCGGAGTACGTCTTATTCATGAAATGCTTTACTGAATCTTTCCTACAACTTCAACTCTACTCCTGAATCCGAGGCTTGCCAAGGGCATTTTCAAGAAAATATGTAGGTAGTGGTACCCATCAGCCCTTCACCAGGCCAAAGGTGTAAATTCCCAGTGCAGTCATAAGGATGGAGCCGACAACATGGGCCAGAATACCGGTGATGGCCATGGCCCATTTGCCGTCCTGGATTGCAGCAAACATCTCGAGTGAAAATGTCGAAAAGGTGGTCAGGGCACCGCACAATCCGGTTATGGCAAAGAGTCGCCATTCCGGTGCCAGTGTGGTGCCATGACTGAAGTAACCGATCAGCAGCCCAATCAGCCAACCACCACTGAGATTGGCAACCAGCGTTCCGTAGGGAATGGCATGGTATGTCGTGTTCAGCCACAACCCCAGAGCCCAACGAAGGTTGGCGCCGATAACGGCGCCAACACTCACAGCAACGAACGACAACCACATGTCAGGGCTGTCTCCTGTCAGGCAGGGTTATGATCAATCACTGTCTCCTTGTTGCGCGCAAACTCATCAAACGGGAAGTCATCGACCGTCAGCATCTCGAGTACAACGGTCTCATACTGGCGCATGAAATCGGCCTCTTCCTTGGTATATATACCAGCCTTCAGGGCCGCCTCAAACCGCTCTTCCGGATGCAAGGCGGTCATCGGCAATTCCCCCTTAGCGTAGGCCTTGGTCGCTTTCCGGTATAGCTGCTCGGCCTTGTCATAGTCTTTGAGCAAGCCATTGTAGCGAGCCACCGGATTCTCCACGTTGCCCTCGCCATTGGTATGCCAGACGCTGGCAATCAGCTTATTGCGGATGGGCGTATCGGTGGATATTGCACGAGCAAGTTTGCGCGCAAGGTCGTCCTGCGGGCTGCCCCAACGACGGCCGAGCGGCATCGTAACGCCGCGCAGAACCAGCGCCACGGCGCGATTCGGCAGGTTCTGGAGGAACTCGTCCAGGGCGCTTTCAGTGCGATGCAGCAGCATGCCCAGACTGTATTCCATTACTTCCTTCTCACCCTCTACCGGCTGAGTCTCGTGCCAGTTCTTGAGAACCATGGAAGCCAGGTACAGGTTGGACAGCATATCCCCCAGTCGTGCAGAGATAAGCTCCCGCATTTTCAGTTCGCTGCCGAGCGTGGTCATCGCGGCATCCGAGCAAAGACCAAAGGCCGCGCTAAAGCGGGCAACCGCCTGCGCGTACTTGCGACTGGCACTGTCAAACGGCACATCTGCCCGACCAAGACCGAGAGCCTGGGTGAAGGCGCGGGCAGCATTGCCGAAAATCAGCCCCGCGTGGCCGAAGAACGCATCGTCAAATGCGTTGATATCATCGTTGTCCTTGGCCGCCAGCTCCTTGAGCACATATGGATGGCAGCGAATGGCGCCCTGACCGAAGATCATCAGGCTGCGGGTCATAATGTTGGCACCCTCAACAGTGATCGAGACAGCGGCACCGCTGTAGCCTATGCCCAGGTAGTTACGCGGGCCGAGTGTCACGGTCTTGCCACCGTGAACGTCCATCGCATCGGTCAACACACCGCGCTGGAACTCGGTAAGGTGGTATTTAAGGATGGCAGACGGCACTGCCGGCTTCTCACCTTTATCAATCATGTTGGCAGTGTGGTTTACAGCTACCTGAGAGATATAGGTCTTGGCGGCGATTCGGGCCAGAGGCTCCTGCACACCCTCCATATCAGCCACCGGCGTATTGAACTGACGGCGGATGCGGGTGAAACCACCAGCGGTGCCAACGGCCGACGCAGCAGCACCGGCCGCACCGGACG
The DNA here is from genome assembly GCF_040148675.1 of Marinobacter sp. NFXS11. NCBI lineage: Bacteria > Pseudomonadati > Pseudomonadota > Gammaproteobacteria > Pseudomonadales > Marinobacteraceae > Marinobacter > Marinobacter sp. NFXS11. The sequence goes on from NZ_JAGDDV010000002.1 coordinate 345,680, forward strand.
GCAGGGTGATACAGCGACCTACAGACAGGCACTCAACCAGCATGCGCCAGCCCTGACCGGCCATATCCACGCCACCGATGATGTAGTCCAGCGGAATAAAGACGTCTTTACCCTTGATGGGGCCATTCAGGAACGGGCTACCAATCGGGCAATGACGACGGCCGATTTCCATGCCTTTGGTATCCCTGGGGATCAGTGCGCAGGTAATGCCATAGTCTTCGGTTTCGCCCAGGAGCCCGTCCGGGTCAAACATGCGGAAGGCAAGGCCAACAACCGTGGCGATTGGCGCCAGGGTGATCCAGCGCTTCTCGAAATTGAGCCGGATACCGACAACTTCCTTGCCATCGACTTTCTGCTTGCAAACGATACCGGTATCCGGAAGCGACGTCGCATCCGAACCAGCCCTTGGGCCAGTCAGGCCAAAGCACGGAATGTCACGACCGTCAGCAAGCCTTGGCAGGTAATGGTTTTTCTGTTCCTCGGTGCCGTACTTGACGAGCAACTCGCCAGGACCGAGGGAATTGGGTACGCCCACAGACACCATGAGCGTCTCGTTGGATGCCAGCTTTTGCAGAACTGCAGACTGCGCCTTGGCAGAGAATTCGAGACCGCCGTATTCCTTGGGAATGATCATCCCGAAGAAACCTTCCTTCTTGAGGAAATCCCACAGTTCTTTGGGCAGATCAGCCCGCTCGACCGCCACGTCCCAGGTGTTACACATGGAAATTGCCTGGACACACTGGTTGTCGACGAAGGCCTGCTCTTCCTCGCTCAGGCCCGTATTACGGTTTATCAGCAGGTTGTGCCAGTCGGGCCGACCAGTGAACAGTTCACCGTCCCAGCCGACTGTCCCTGCTTCGAGTGCCACTTTTTCAGTATCGGAAACCTTCGGTGCGACTTTCTTGAACATCGCGAAAATGCGGGGTGTCAACCAGCTTTGGCGAAACCCGGGCAGGCCAGCGGCAGCCGTTACGGCGGCACCAATAAACAAAACCAGGGCCAGCCAACCAGAGGCAAACATCAGCGACAGCAGGCCGGTAATGGCCATTACGCCAATCGCGGACGTTGCACCGGACTCGCGCCGCATCACAATCAGCAGGCCAGCCAGTGCCACTACAAACAGTATGAAAGTCATCATAGGTTCTCTCTGTCATCCATGGTTCGGGAATGTCGAAGACTATAAACCGTTACGTTTACGGTACCGCATCAGATGAGGGCTGACCAGCAAATGCCCCACAGTCAGCCAGTTACGGGGATCACACCTCGCATTATGCGGTCACGATCACACGAATGCCTTCCAACGCCAGGCTGGCATGACCTATGGCGTCTTTCGCCGCATCGAACTGATCACGGAAAAAGTCGATTTCTTCCTCCCGAATCGCAGGATTCACCCTTTTCAATGCCTCGAGCCGTCGGATTTCCGGTGCGAAACTGGCCTCCAACTGCTCGAGCGCCTGCTTTTTCAAAGGCTCCAGGTGAGGCTCCGACAGCCGCTCCACGTGATCCACCATCGTTTCGACCTGAGGCCGGATCTGCGGAACGATGGCCTGGGCCGTGCGCCGCCGGATATTCGAGCACATTTCATTCAACCGGTCGTGGGGCAACGCTCCCGAGAGCTCCTTGCCATTCACGTCCACCAGCAGCCGAAGTGGCGAGACCGGCAGGTAACGGGTCAGTTGGAGGGCTTCCGGTGCCGGGCAGTGCACGGTAAACAGGGCCTCCATCAACAGCGTTCCGGGCGGCAGGGCCTTCACGGAAAGGCTGGCGAGCGCAGCCTTGCCAAGACCGGAACTGGTCACCGAATCCATCACACCGGTAACCATCGGGTGTTCCCAGCTCATGAAGGCCAGGTCTTCCCGTTCAAGGGCATTCTGTCGGTCCCAGGTCACGGTAATCCCGTCTTCCGGCAATTCGGCGACATGACCGGCCTGATATTGTTCGCCGGGCCGCAGAATGTCGGAGTGATCGGCGTGGTCTTCGACATCCACACCGAGGATATCGAAGGCTTCCATCATGTAATCCCGGACCCGGGCCTCGGCTTCTTCGTCTTCGATGGCGGCGATCAGATCCTCTGCCACCTCAGGGCGGCAGGAATTCAGCTCGATCAGGGCATCGCGGCCAGCCTGCAGCAGCGTTCTCAAGCGCTTTGCCTCGTCCGCGGAGGCCTTGACCAGTTCATCAGCCACATCAAGGTCGCCATCAATAGCCTGCTGCCACTGGGCCTGCACCGTTTCCTGAACCGCAACACCAACGGCGCAGCTCTCAGCAAAGGCGTTCAGGCCCTCGTGGAACCAGCGGAACTGCACCTCCTGACTGGTTCCACGCAGATAGGGCACGTGGATATCAATGGCTTCGGTCTGACCGATCCGGTCCAGTCGCCCGATGCGCTGCTCGAGCAAGTCCGGGTTTGCAGGCAGATCGAACAGCACGAGATGATGGGCAAACTGGAAATTGCGGCCTTCGCTGCCAATTTCAGAGCAGATCAGTGCCTGGGCACCCTGCTCCGTGTCGGCGAAATAGGCGGCGGCGCGATCACGCTCGATCAGGCTCAGGTGTTCATGGAAGGCAGCACTGCGGATACCGGCCCGCAGCTGGAGATAATGCTCAAGGGCGATGGCGGTCTGGGCACTGGCACAGATAACCACCACTTTGGCCGGGCGCAGGCCGACCAGCTTTTTCTCAAGCCACTCGACCCGGGGATCGCCCCCCAGCCACTGCTCCTCGGGCACCAGTTGCTCCGGGGTCAACCCCTGAATACCTGAGGCCTGCCCTTCGTACATGGCCGGGCAAGGCAGCGGTTCAGGATCGGGTCGGCGCTCGGGAAATCCCTGAATGGCCGCCCGAGTGTTCCGGAACAGCACGCGACCGGTACCATGCCGGTCCAGCAGGGCATCGATCACCGATTGCCGCGGGTTGTCACCGGCCAGCAGCTGGTCCAGCTCTTCACCCAACCATTCCCGCAGCAGCTTCTGGTCGCCCTCGCCGATATCGGAATCTTCATCCTGAAGCCGGCGAACAACGCTGTTGATGGCTTCGTACTGCTGCTCCTCCTTGCGGAAGGTTTCCAGATCATGGAAACGGGCCGGGTCCAGAAGCCGCAGGCGAGCAAAGTGACTGGCGATACCCACCTGCTCAGGCGTTGCTGTGAGCAACATCAAGCCACGGCTGACCGCCGACAGTTCCTCAACAATCCGGTATTCCGGACTGACTTCTTCAGGGCTCCACGCCAGATGGTGGGCCTCATCCACAATCATCAGGTCCCAGTCGGCCTTCAGGGCATCGTCCCGGGCCTTCTGGCTTTTCTTCAGGAAATCGAGGCTGCAAAGCACCAGCTGCTCGCTTTCAAAGGGATTAACCGCATCTTCATCGCCAAAAATATGGTTAACGAGGGCATCAACGTCGCTTTCCTCGTCTTTCAGGGCATCGTAGCGACCCTGATCCACGATCGAGAAACGCAGATTGAAGCGCCGAAGCATTTCCACCAGCCATTGATGGGTGAGGGAATCCGGCACCACGATCAGGGCACGTTTTGCCCGGCCGGTGTGCAGCTGGTAATGAAGAATCAGACCCGCCTCGATGGTTTTGCCAAGGCCGACTTCATCGGCCAGAAGTACCCGTGGCGCATGACGCCGGGCAACTTCATGGGCAATGTAGATCTGGTGCGGCAGATGCTGCGTGCGGGCGCCGATCAACCCCTGGGCTGACGATGCCCGCAGGCGGTTCATGTGCTGAAGCGTGGCAAACCTCAGTCGAAAGGCGCCGTTGCGATCAAACTGACCCGCAAACAGCCGCTGGTGCGGTGCTGAAAAATTCACAGACCCGGCGAGTTTTACTTCGGAAATTTCATGCAGATCGGTACCGTCGTCAGCGTGGTACATCAGCACACCGCCGAGGTCCTCAACCGCACGAACCGTGTACCGCTCGCCACCGAAGGTCTCAATCTCCTCGCCCAACTGATAGATGATGCGGGACAGCGGGGCGTTATCAATCGCGTAGGTGCGCTCCTCATCGGCGGCGGGAAACCCGAGGGTCACCCGGCGCCCGGAGATATCCGTGACGATCCCGAGTCCCAGGCCGGTATCACTATGGCTGACCCAACGCTGACCAATAACAAATTCCGATGTATCCAAGAAACCTCCAGACCAATTAAGTTCTTGTGGCGCCGTTCTCACGCACCCAGTAAGCCGTCGCCCCACATACCGCCGCCGGCACGACAAACAGATTCAGCACCGGCACCATGGCGGCCAGCGCCACCGGCAGGCCAAAGCCGAAGGCAGACAAGCGTGTGTCACCGAGCAACCGTCTCAGGGCGGGGAAACTGACCTTGTGGTTGTCTGCGGGGTAGTCCACGTATTGCAGCGCCATCATCCAGCTGTTGAACAGGAACCAGAGAACAGCAGCCACCAGATTAACAACCGGTATAAGACCGATGATCAGTAAACCGATAGCTCGCGGCAGGTAATACAGGATCTTCTGAACCTCGCGCCAGAGTGCACGGGGAATATCCTTGATGATCGATGCCCAGCTGTCATCGGTATTCACCTCCTGACCGGTCAGGTGCTTTTCTGTCAGCTCGGCAAGATAGCCATAGAAAGGGGAACCAATCAGATTGGCAACGATCACAAAGCCGTAGGCGAGCATCAGTACGATGACCGCCCCATACAGAATCCAGAACAGCCAATCCAGTGCCTGAAGCCACGCCCAGTCCGGCAACCACCCCATCGCAGCGGCGATCAGGCCTGCGAATAGCTCTCCCATAAAAAAGAACAGCAATCCGAAGAGCAGGATATTGATAACCAGTGGGATAATGACGAACAGCCGCAGACCGGGCTGACGAATCAGGCGGAAACCCTCACCCAGGTAGCCCAATCCACGAAAAAAATTACCCTTGAGCATAGCTGGCAGGACCTCCGCTTCAATGACAATGACGGGGCGCAAAGCATATCATGTTGGCAACATTCCCACAGCCCGAGAACGCTCAGTGACTTCCCCGATGGATACATTGAAACAACAACTGACCAGCCTGCTGCAATACCGCCCCCTCTGGCAGGCAGCCTTTGTGGTTTCCTTGCTGGCCATCGGCTTCCTTGCGACAACCGATAGCACCCACGCCATACCGTCATCGTCAAACGACAAGGTAAACCACCTCATCGCCTTCCTTGAGCTCACCATCCTCACCCGTCTGGCCTGGCCGGAGCTCCGGGCCATCTGGTTTGCGCCGGCCTTACTAGGCTTTGGTCTTGGCATTGAGCTTATCCAGGCAACCCTGCCCTATCGGGAATTTTCCCTGGCCGATCTGGCTGCGGACGGCGCCGGCATTGCTATCGGACTGCTTCCCTGGCCTGGCATCCGAAACGCCGGAAAACCGGATTTGCGAAATTCGCCAGAATCGCTGTGAGATATCTCTCACAAAGGCGTGAGATCTTGCAGTTACGTTGCGTGCGCGGGAGTTCCAGAAACTCTTTAGAGAAAAGCTAACTCTTTGATAACTTTATTTTATTGGATACACCCAAACCGACACCTCATTCGACGCGTGCACAGTTCACACGTTTGTCAGAATCCAATTGGTATATTGTTATCGTCAAGGATGACAGGGAAAAGGACGACGCACTGGATGCACCCCGGCACGGACTGCAGGGAGAGGTAAGGACACAAGGACGCCTCGCTTAAGGGATAACTATTCGGATAGCCGGCTCGGATGCCGGCACCACGGAGTGGCTCAAGGATCTCGCAACACGGCTGTTGCCCAATGCGCAAGGATGCGCCGACCTGTTCCGAGAAAGGGTGACCGTATGGTTGCCCTTTATTTTTTATACCCGCTTTTTTCTCACCCCCATTGCATCACTGGTCGTTGTCGGCCAGGTAGATACGAACCTGATTGAACTCCTCGAATTCGTTAAGATCCGGCCAGGTCCGGGCCTCAAGCGTTGTCTGCTTGCGGTAGGCGCTGTCACCCAACACCTTCATCCGCGAATCCGCCAGTAGCACCCGGGGTGCCGCCTCGCGGAAAACGCCGAGCAACGGCCGGTTTTCAGGATCGTAAAGCACATCCGCCGCTGTCACGACATCCAGATCCTTCGGTCGGCCTGCCCAGTCACGGCAAAGGCCAACGGAAACACCATTGAGAGCCGCGTTTACACTAGCTGCGTCCAGCGCTGCCGGATCAATGTCACAGGCGATGGCCTGCCTTGCTCCCGCCATCGCGGCCGCTACGGCTACTATTCCCGATCCGGAGCCGAAATCCAGGACCCGCTTGCCCTCGACCCACTGGGGGTTGTCCAGAATCCAGCTGGCAAGCACCTGGCCACTGGCCCAGCAGAAAGACCAGTAGGCAGGTTCGGCAACCACCGCTTGGGCCTCGTCGTGCGATAACGGCCCTTCGAGCACCGTTGGGTCAAAGAGGTACAAGGCAATGCGCTCACAGCCGGCAGGACGGGAAACGGCCACCCGACCTCGGGAGAGGGTTTTCCGCAGGTGCTGATTCAGACAGTCCGCTGACATGGGGTATCCAACCTCGAATTTCACTCAGGCGCCATTGTACCCGTGACCGGTCCGGGAAACAGGCGGCGACAAGCAGAAAAACCCCATTTCCGCTATACTGCCGCCTCCATCTGACAACTGGTTTACCGCTGAAATGGCAAGCAGACCCGACACCGACGACTACCTTTCCCTGTTCCTGAACGATGTGCCGCTGCTGGACGTCCGGGCACCGGTAGAGTTCAGCCGTGGCAGCTTTCCGAATACCGAAAACGCGCCCCTGATGAACGATGAGGAGCGCCATCGGATTGGCATCTGTTACAAGGAGAAAGGCCAGGAAAAGGCGATTGAACTGGGACACCAGCTGGTGTCCGGTGACATCAAGGCCCAGCGCATTGAAGCCTGGAAGCGCTTTGTGGCCCGCCACCCGAACGGCTACCTGTTCTGTTTTCGGGGTGGCCTGCGCTCCCGGCTCACCCAGCAGTGGATCCGGGATGCCGGCATTGACTACCCGCTGGTTAAAGGCGGCTACAAGGCATTGCGCCGATTCCTGATCGACAGCCTGGAAGCGCAGATCGAATCCGGCGAGTTCCATATTCTCAGCGGGCGCACCGGTACCGGCAAAACACGGGTTCTGCAACAGCTGCCGAATCCGGTGGATCTTGAAGGCCTGGCTAACCACCGGGGTTCCAGTTTCGGGCGTCAGGTAACACCGCAGCCTTCACAGATCGATTTCGAGAACCGGCTGGCCGTGGCCATGCTCAAAGCCCGTCACCTGAACAGTGGTCCGGTCTATCTGGAGGATGAAAGCCGCCTGGTGGGCCGTTGCGCCCTGCCCGAATCCCTCAAGGAGCGCATGGCCGGGTCGCCATTGCTGATCCTCGAGCAACCGATGGAAGAGCGTATTGGCATCATCCGTGAGGATTATGTTGAAGGAATGTATTCGGATTACGTGGACCGCGACGGGACCGAAGCGGGCTGGCTGAATTTCCGGGACTATCTGCTGAGCGCCATTGACCGTATCCGCAAGCGCCTGGGCGGGGAACGGCACCAGCAGCTGCGAGGCCTGATGGAACAGGCACTCCTGCAGCAGGAAGCCACCGGAGAGACAGCTGCCCATAACGCCTGGATCCAGTCGCTGCTCCAGGACTATTACGACCCCATGTACGACTACCAACTGGGCAAGAAAGAAGGCCGGATTCTTGTCCGCGGAGGCCCCGAGACCATTCTCGATTGGGCCAACAAGAGCTCGGTTGCGTAAGGCCCTGACTGAATATTACGCCTGCAGTACACACCCCTGACATTTGTCTGCTATATAGAGAAGTAGACGAATCAGGTTGTTGCAGGATTTTGTCCGTTAATCCGACACTTATGAAAAAATACCAACGAACAAGGAGTCTTTTATGGAAGACCTATTTGGCGCTGAAGGCGGTGCCTCGGAACTCATGAATCAGGCCATGTCTCTGGTCATGACATACGCACCCAAGGTCGTGCTGGCCATTGTCACTCTGATTGTGGGCATGTGGCTGATCAACCGGTTTGTCGGTGTCCTCGATAACAAGCTGGGCAAAAAAGACCCCACCCTGAACAAGTTTCTCTGCGGCCTGATCGGAGCAATCCTCAAGATTCTGCTGCTGGTCTCTGTCGCCTCCATGGTCGGCATTGCCACCACCTCCTTCATTGCCATTATCGGTGCTGCCGGCCTGGCCGTCGGCCTGGCGCTACAGGGCAGCCTGGCCAACTTCGCTGGCGGCGTGCTGATCCTGATCTTCAAACCGTTCAAGGTTGGCGATGTCATCGACGCCCAGGGCTACCTTGGCTCCGTCCGGGAAATCTCCATCCTGTACACCATTGTCGACACCTTCGATAACCGCCGGATTGTGATCCCGAATGGTCAACTGGCCAACGCCAGCCTGACCAACCTGAGCGCCTATGAAACCCGTCGCTGCGACATGAGCTTCGGCATCGGCTACGGTGATGACATCGACAAGGCCAAGGCCATCTGCAAACGCCTCATTGAGGAAGACGAGCGCGCACTGAAAGACCCCGAGCCACTGATTGTTGTTGGTGCCCTCGGCGAAAGCTCCGTCGATCTGACCGTTCGGGCCTGGACCAAGTCCGCCGACCTCTGGCCCTTCTACTGGGACATGCATGAGAAAGTGAAGAAGGCATTCGACGCCGAGGGCATCAGCATTCCGTTCCCCCAGCGCGATGTGCATATGATTAAAACCGACTGAGATTCGAGATCGGTTTCTCATTGATACATCCGGTTACTCGCAAACTGCGTAACCTCAACTAAGCTGACCATTAATGGCGGGGTTGACTAACCCCGCCAGGCCATCGGGGCCAGGCAATTAGATCAACACAGGCTCCGGAACGCTGTCATTGCTGGTAGGAGGTCGTCACTATGCCGGTACAGCAGTTGAAGGAATTCCTTGATGAGGCAGGTGTGGAATACATGTGCCTCTCCCACCCTCCTGCATTTACCGCCCAGGAACTCGCCCACCACGTCAAGATTGCCGGCGACCGTGTCGTTAAAACGGTGATCATCGAACTGGATGGCAAAATGGCAATGCTGGTGATGCCGGCCACCTGGCGAATCCGCTGGGACAGGTTATCCCGCATCCTCGACACCGACTTTCTTGACCTCGCTGACGAGCAGGAATTCCAGGACCGCTTCCCGGATTGCGAGGTAGGCGCCATGCCCCCCTTTGGCAACCTGTTCGGAATGACCGTCTATTGCGCCGAAGCGCTGACCGAGCAGCCCGAACTGGCGTTCGCCGCAGGCAGCCACAGCGAATCGGTACATATGAAAACCTCGGATTTCCTGACCCTCGTGCAACCCATGGTCCTGAACCAGGGATTCAACAAACCGGGTGCACAGAAGCCCGCCTGGCTGATCAAGAGCCGTCGCAGGCCTGACGACGCTGCCGAGCCGCGGGTGTCAGGTATGGCAGGCTATTGAGGGTTTTCATTCCGGCTTGATCCCGATCTCTTGTCTGGCTGCCGTCATCGCGTAAACTGAGGGCATCAGACAGGAAACCGATATGACTCAAGCCTTTGATATTGTGGTAGTTGGTGCCGGCATGGTCGGTGCCGCTCTCGCCACTGGCCTTGGCCAGAATGGCTTCCGCGTTGCCCTTGTTGACCGGGCTCCGCCTCCCGCCTTTGACCCGAACAGCGCCCCGGATATCCGGGTCTCGGCCCTGAGTGCCGGCAGTGAACGCTATCTTCAGAGCCTGGGTGCCTGGGACCACATCCTTCGCATGCGGGCAACGCCCTACAAGCGGCTGGCCGTATGGGATGAAACCCGCTACCCACTGCAGAACCTGGTACCCCGGAAACTGGCCGAAGTCCAATTCGACGCCACCGAGCTGGGTGCGCACCATCTGGGACACATCGTCGAGAACTCGGTGACTCAACAGGCGCTCTGGCAAACCGCCGAGGCCTGCCCACAGGTATCCCTGTTCCACGGTCAGGGTGTCGCCTCACTGTCGCAATCCGATGAGACTGCCACGGTCACTCTTGATGACGGCCGCGAGCTGCTCGCAACCCTGGTGGTCGGAGCCGATGGAGCCCAGTCCCGAGTTCGCGACCTGGCCGGCATTGGCACCACCCGGAACCAGTATGACCAGCAGGCGATGGTCGTCTCGGTACGCTATCAGGGGCCGGTTGAAGACATTACGTGGCAGGGCTTCCACCCCTCCGGCCCAAGAGCCTTCCTGCCCTTGCACAGCGCCGGTCTGGAACATCCCGGCGAAAGCTGGGGCTCCCTGGTCTGGTACGATTCGCCCGACGAACTCGCTCGCCTGAAAAACCTGGACGACAGCGCGCTGATGAACGAGATCCAGTCTTCGTTTCCCGCGAGCCTGCCGCTGCTGACACACATCGACAGCAAGGCCTCGTTTCCCATCGCCCGCCAGCACGCCAAACAGTACCACTGCGGACGGGTCGTCCTGGCCGGCGACTCGGCCCACACCATCAACCCGCTGGCCGGGCAAGGGGTAAACCTGGGCTTCCAGGATGCCCAGGCCCTTCAGGCGGCGCTCAAGGAGGCCAAGCGCGCGGGTGATGATCTGGCCACTCCCAAGTGGCTGAATCTCTATGAGCAACAGCGCCGGCCGGCAAACCGCAGAATGATGCTGACCATGGATGTGTTCTACCACCTGTTCAGCAACCGGATTCCACCCGTCCACCTGCTACGCAACCTCGGCCTCGGCGCCGCCCGCGCCCTGCCCTTTGCCCGCAACCGGGTCGCCCGCTACGCCATGGGCATCGACGAGGAACTGCCCGCCGTGATCAGGCAGATAACTTCCCGGATTCCGGGCTTTAGTCAGCTTTGAAACCAAACAACAATCCCAAGGACACGCGAAAAGGAGCCACCATGTCAGAGACGATTTTCACCAAGATCATCAACCGGGAAATCCCCGCCGACATCCTCTACGAGGACGACATCGCCCTGGCGTTTAGTGATATCAATCCTCAGGCGCCGGTACACTTCCTGGTCATCCCCAAAAAGGCCATCGCCACCATTAACGACATCACCGAAGATGATCGGGAACTGGTGGGGCACCTGTACCTGGTGGCAGCGAAGATTGCCAAAGAGAAGGGGTTTTCCGACGATGGCTATCGCGTTGTCATGAACTGCGGGGAAAATTCAGGGCAGACGGTGTTCCACATCCACTTGCACGTTCTTGCCGGCAAACCTTTGGGCTGGCCGCCTTATACCGACAAAATGAAGCAGGCCTGATTGTTTTAGGCTTGGGTGGAGGGACGGCATGTGGTGGGGCTTTCCGGGACCCGCTCGAGCCGTCCCTGGTCGCTTGACTTTCGCCATCCATGGCGAAAGACAGTCCCGGAAAGCCCCACCACACGCCGTCCGGCCAAACTATTGCATCACGCCTGCAATACCAAAGATCACTGAAACGAACTGGAAAGCAGCACCCAGCTTCGGGCAAGTGGGCTGGTAGTGCTGTTTGGGACTATCTTTCGCCATGGATGGCGAAAGATAAGCGCGCATGGATGCCTTGAGCGTGTCCCAAAGAGCACTACCAGCCCGCTTGCTTCCTCCAAAGCAAAAATCAGCGTCCGACCACCTTCTCAGCTTCTTCCACCGGCGTATGACGAACGTCCTCGCCTTTGACCATGAAGATCACGTTCTCGGCAATGTTGCATGCGTGGTCACCCACCCGCTCCAGGGCACGGAGCACCCACATTACGGACATGCACCGTGAAATGTTGCGGGTATCTTCCATCATGAACGTCAGCAGGGTCCGAGCCGCTGCCTGATATTCCTCATCGACGCGCTTGTCTTCCTTCATAATCCGCAACGCCTGCTCGGAATCCAGCCGGGCAAAGGCATCCAGGGCATCGTGAAGCATGCTGAGCACGTGGGTGCCAATGTGGCGGACTTCGACGTAGCCGCGCGGGGCCTGGCCTTCTTCCTGCAGCTTGATCGCAAGCTTGGCGATTTTCTTGGCCTCGTCACCCACACGCTCCAGATCGGCGACCATCTTGATGACCGAGATCACCAGACGCAGGTCCCGTGCCGTCGGCTGACGGCGGGCAATGATCAGGGTGGCCTCCTCGTCGATTTCCACTTCCATCCGGTCAACTTTCTTGTCGTTGGCACGAATCTCGTCGGCCAGATGACCATCGCCATCCACCAGGGCCTGAATGGCGTTCTCGACCTGGGATTCCACCATGCCACCCATTTTCAGGAACTCGGTCTTGAGCTCCATCAGTTCGTTATTGAACTTGTGGGAGATGTGATCCCCGTAAACTTCGTCCTTCTTCGTAGGCATACTGTTCTTCTCCAAAATTCCTCAGGTCCGGAATCAGCCGAAACGGCCGGTGATGTAGGACTCGGTCAGTTCATGTTCCGGCGAGGTGAATACCTTGTTGGTCTCGTTCACTTCCACCAGGTGCCCCAGGTGAAAGTAAGCCGTGCGATGGGATACCCGGGCCGCCTGCTGCATCGAGTGGGTCACGATAACGATCGTGTAGCTTTCGGACAGTTCGGCAATCAACTCTTCCACTTTTGCGGTCGCAATAGGGTCCAGGGCCGAACAGGGCTCGTCCATCAGCACCACTTCCGGGCTCACGGCAATTGCACGGGCAATACACAGACGCTGTTGCTGGCCGCCGGACATGCCGGTTGCATTGGCGTCCAGGCGATCCTTTGCCTCCTCCCAGAGGCCGGCCTTGCGCAGGCTGTTTTCCACAATTTCGTCCAGATCCGACTTGCGGTTGGCCAGGCCGTGAATCCGGGGGCCGTAAGCCACGTTGTCGTAGATGGACTTGGGAAAGGGGTTCGGCTTCTGAAACACCATACCGACCCTGGCCCGCAGTTCGACAACATCTCGCTTGGGGTCGTAAATGTCGTGGTCGTCCAGTTGCAGGGAACCCTTCACACGACAGATATCGATGCTGTCGTTCATGCGATTCAGGCAGCGCAGGAAGGTGGATTTGCCGCAACCGGATGGGCCGATGAAGGCAATGACTTCGTTTCGGCCAATATCGAGGCTGATCTTCTTGATCGCGGGGGCATCGCCGTAGAACACCTCGACATCACGAAGCTTAAACTTCGGGTCGTCCGAGAACGGCTTACCGACGGTTTTGCCCTCTTCAATGATGGTTTCAGCGGGCTTTGATTCCTGAACTGGCACGGCGACCTCATCCGGTTGGGTAACTTCACTGGCAATGGTTGTATTCACACTATTCATCTTGATTCTCCTTACCACCGGCGCTCGAGACGTTTACGCATCCAGATCGCCAATGCGTTCATACTGATCAGGAAGGCCAGCAGCACCATGATGGCTGCCGACGCTCGCTCAATAAAGGCCAGCTCCGGGCTGCCCGCCCACAGGAATACCTGTACAGGCAGAACCGTAGCCGAATCGAAGAACCCGTCCGGTACGTCCACAATGAACGCCACCATACCGATCAGCAGCAGCGGTGCCGTTTCACCCAGTGCCTGGGCCATACCGATGATTGAACCGGTGAGCATGCCCGGCATGGCCAGCGGCAGCACATGATGCAGAACTACCTGCATCTTGGATGCGCCGATACCTTCAGCGGCCTCGCGGATCGAGGGCGGTACGCTTTTGATCGCGGCCCGACTGGAAATGATGATGGTCGGCAGCGTCATCAACGTCAGTACCAGCCCACCAACCACCGGAACCGAACGTGGCATTCCAAACAGGTTGATAAACACCGCGAGGCCGAGCAGACCAAAGATGATCGATGGCACCGCCGCCAGGTTGTTGATGTTGACCTCAATGAAGTCGGTGAACTTGTTCTGGGGCGCAAACTCTTCCAGATAGATCGCGGCCGCGACACCGATCGGAAACGACAGGATCAGGGTGACGAACATGGTCAGCAGGGAACCGACAATAGCCCCGAGAATACCCGCCTTGGAAGGATCACGGGAATCTCCGCCACTAAAGAACACATCGTTAAATGATGTCTCGACCACGTCCCGCTGCAGAAGCTCGTCAACCCATGCCTGCTGCTGTTCATTCAGCTTGATGGAATAGGCATCGTCCCCCGCGTGCTTCACATAGACGTCAACATCCGTATGCGTCAGGAACGTCATGGTCTGCGTGGTGCCCAGCCACTCTGGATTGGCCTTAAGGGCATCCCGAAGCGTCACCGAAGCGTAGGGGTTTATCAGTTCGCGAACCTGTTTCCGGTCCTCCTCTGTTGCTCCGGGGATCTCCTTGATCAGCGCCTGAACCAGAGGCTCGACAAAATCGGCCATCTTGATCTGACGCTCGTCCGTGGGATCATCCAGGTACATCATCTCACCATCCAACTGCACATCCATGGTGATGGTGGTCTTCACGAAGCCGGTATAACCCTTGCCGATGATATCGGTGAACAGGATTAACAGGGCCCCCAGGGCAATGGCGATGGCCATGATGCCATAGGCGCGGAAACGGCGTTCCTTGCGATAGCGGCGCTTGAGCGACTGGCGGACGATCTCCGCCTGTGAACGTTGGTCAGTCATACTGTTCCCGATATTTGCGTACGATTTTCAGTGCAATAACGTTGAGCAACAGGGTTGCCAGGAAGAGCATGGCGCCCAATGCGAAGGCGGCCAGCGTCTTGGCGCTGTCGAATTCCTGGTCACCGGTGAGCAGGGTCACGATTTGCACGGTCACGGTGGTAACGGTTTCCAGCGGGTTGGCTGTCAGGTTGGCCGCCAGCCCTGCGGCCATGACCACGATCATGGTTTCACCAATCGCCCGGGAGACCGCCAGCAGAATACCGCCCATGATGCCGGGCAGTGCAGCCGGGAAAATCACCTTCTTCATGGTCTCGGACTGGGTGGCTCCGAGCGCCAGAGAGCCATCACGCATGGCCTGGGGTACGGCATTGATCACGTCATCCGACAGGGAAGACACAAACGGAATGATCATGATGCCCATAACGGCACCGGCAGCCAGGGCACTCTGGCTTGATGCCTCGATACCCATGGATGCGGCCAGATCGCTGATGAACGGCGCCACCGTAAGCGCGGCGAAGAAGCCGTAAACCACGGTGGGAATACCCGCCAGCATTTCCAGCAACGGCTTGACCACACCGCGCACCTTTCTACCCGCGTATTCCGACAGGTAAATGGCCGACAGCAAGCCCACCGGCACAGCCACAACCATGGCAATGGCAGAAATCAGCAAGGTGCCGGTAAACAGGGGGATCATTCCAAAGGCACCCTGGGAAGCTACCTGATCAGCCCTCAGAGCGGTCTGGGGACTCCAATGACTACCAAAGATAAATTCGGTGAAGGGGACCTTGCCAAAGAAACGAAAGGTCTCGAACGCCACCGAGAAAATGATTCCAACAGTGGTCAATATAGCCAGGGCCGCGCAGGCGAAAAATACCCATTTGAGAATGGACTCTACCTGGGCACGGGCATTGAGCCGCGGGCGGATTCTCAACCACCCGAGAAAACCGGCAAGCACGGCAACCGAGATCACCAGGCCAGACATGAGGAACCGACTCTGCGTACGCAGCTCTTGCAAACGCTCGGCGGCCTCCGCTATCGGGGCCTCAACGAAGCCTGGAGGCAAGGCTCCGCTGGCCACATTGCTGATTTTGCTCAACAGCAGGCTCGCTTCACCATCGGTTGCCGGAATCATGCCATCCGGCAGACCACCAATAACAATCAGCTGGATGACTTTGCCCTGGAATGCTGCCCATAAACCAAGCACGAGGAGGGCTGGAATGCCACTCCAGAACGCCGCTCGGGCTCCGTAATAGAAAGGAAGAGATTTGAGATGACGGATCCCACCCAGCGGCATCGCCAACGACCGGGAACGAGCGTAACCGAGCCAATAGGCCACGATCGCCAGCACCAGAGTCAGTAATAAAAGATTAGCCGGTTGCATGAAAATTCCTGTATTCGACTTCGGATTGGCGCTCAGTTTACAGATTCACCTCTGCACTGGCACCGGATCGTCCTAACGTGCGAAAGGTGCGGGCCTCCCTCGAGGCCCGCACCTTCGTTCTTGACCGGACGGCGGTCTTACTTGAGCTCGTCCAGGGTCAGGTTCGGCATGCTTTCTGCCTTGTCCATCAGATCCATCAGCGCGGAACGGGGCGGCACGATCAGGCCAACGTCTTTCAGGTAGCCGTTCTGGCCCATGGCAGCGTTGCTGGTGAACTCACTGACATACTCCGCAATGCCCGGAACCACTCCAACGTGGGCTTTCTTCACGTAGAAGAACAGTGAACGGGCTACCGGATACTCATCCGCAGCAATGGCTTCGGCAGTCGGGACCATACCGTTCAGGGTGGCAGCCTGCAGACGGTCTGCGTTTTCTTCCAGGAAGCTGTAACCGAACACACCGTACATGCCGGTATCACCAATCAGCTTCTGCACGATCAGGTTGTCGTTCTCACCCGCTTCGATAAAGGCGCCGTCTTCACGAACGCTTTCGCAGATTGAGGCGTGCTCGTCCTTGCCCAGATTGGCGGCTTCAGGCAGCTGGTCGCAACCAGCAGCCAGTGCCAGCTCGTTGAAGGAATCACGGGTACCGGAAGTCGGGGGCGGACCCATTACACGAATCGGCTTGTTCGGCAGGCTGGAGTCAACGTCGCTCCAGTTTTTGTTCGGGTTGGCTACCCACTCGCCGTTAACGGGCACTTTGGAGCCCAGGGCCAGGAACAGCTGCTCCAGGGTAATGTCCAGGTTCTCGGCTTTTTTGGAGCTGGCAATCACAATGCCGTCAGAACCGATGCGGAATTCAGTGATGTCTGTCACTCCGTTGCTCTGGCAGAGTTCGAACTCAGACGTCTTCATCCGACGTGACGCGTTGGTGATATCCGGATGCTGGGTACCGATGCCCTGGCAGAACAGCTTGAGACCGCCGCCTGAACCGGTGGATTCCAGCTTGGGGGTGCTGAAGTCGGTCTTGGTGCCGAAGCGCTCGGCAACAACAGTGGCGAACGGATAAACAGTGGAGGAGCCCACGATGCTGATGGTGTCACGGGCCATGGCGGGTGCAGACATGGCGGCCACGGAGCCGGCCAGTGCTACAGTCGCGAGTGCTTTGTTCAGTTTCATCACGTCAAGTCTCCATTATTCGGTTTGGACGTTGTGTCGGATGTGTTTTACCGATGTGTGCAGACTAATGGCACTCTGTGACAACTTTGTTACAGCTTCTGAAATATAGTCGGGAATGTTCAAATTTGCTTGCAGCGGCGCTTGAGCCCGCTACCATGCGTGTTAAAACAATTCCAGGCTCGCAAGAAGGCAGTAATATGACAGCGCTAGATGATGACAAACCCACGCCCCGTGGCGAACTCACCCTGCAGATTATCCCGCTCCCCTCAGACACCAATGCAAATGGCGATGTCTTCGCCGGCTGGCTGGTGAAACAGATGGATCTCGCCGCCAATACCATGGCCGGACGGATTTCCCAGGGCCGTAACGCCACCGTCGCCATGGACCGGATGGAGTTCCTGTCACCGTTGCGGGTAGGATCTCAGGTAGGTTGCTACTGCGAACTCGTCGATATCGGCCGCAGTTCCATGAAAATAAGCGTGGAAGTGTGGACCCTTGACCGCACTGCCAAGAACCCACGCAAGGTAACCGAGGGGCTGTTCGTCTACGTCGCCATTGATGAGCACGGTCGTATCCGCGAGGTGCCGGAGCAGGTTCTCTGACCCTGAGCCGTTCTATTTCCAGCCGTGCAGAAGGCGGGCGTAGTTAAGACGCTCCCAGGTTCGGGCATTGGGGGCGTTCGCCATTGACAGGACGCCCCGTGCTTCCGCCAGCGAGCGGTATCCCATTCCGGAGAGCCGAGCAGTCATTTCCCGGGTAATCCTCGACAGGGCGCCGGCACCCTCCGACAGCACCGCCGAGACCACCTGCACAGCAGAAGCGCCGGAAAGAATCGCTTTTGCCGCATCGTCACCACTATGAACGCCACCTGAAACCGCCATTTCCAGTGTTGTCTGGCCATACAGCATGGCGGCTGCGTGTAACCGCAACGGCAGCTCCGCACTGGTCGACAGCACCACCTCCCGGCTTAACTCCAGCTCGTCCAGATCCATATCCGGCTGATAGAACCGGTTGAACAGCACCACCCCCCGGGCCCCTGACTCTTCGATACCGGAGACGAACGCAGGCAACGCCGAGTAGAAAGGTGACAGCTTGACGCTGACCGGAATGCTCACCTGCTCAGCCACTGACCTCACAACCGAGAGTTGCCGCTGTTCCAGTGCCTCCGCTGTTTCCTCCGGGTCCGAGGCCAGGTCGTAGAGATTCAGCTCGATGGCATGGGCGCCCGCCACTTCCAGCTCACGTGCATGCCTGGTCCAGCCACCCGCTGAAATACCGTTGAGCGAGGCAATCACTGGCACACCCAGTGAATGTCGCAACAGCTCCAACCGCTGCAGGTAGCTGTCCGATCCCATCTCGAACAATTCCGATTCGGGAAAAAACGATCGGGCCTCGGCGTCCATGTTAATCCGCGAATCAATAAACCGATGGGCCGCCAGCTGCTCCTCCACAAGCTGCTCCTCGAAGAGGGAATGCATCACCACGGCACCGGCGCCGGCATCGACACAGGCTCTCAGCGCGTCCAGGTCATCGGTCAGCGGACTGGCTCCAACCACCAGGGGCGAGCGGAGTTCCAGCCCCAGCCAACGGGTTGCCAATTCAGTCATGACGTTCACCCTTTTCGTTGTCAGTGTCAGAAGTTTCGTGGGGCTCGAAGTGGATCCCCGCCAACTGTTTGTAGAGTTCACGCTGCTCAGTCGCCGCCTCAGAAGCTGCGGCCACCAGCTTTTCGTAACGCTGGGGATCCCTCAACTCCAGCATCCGGAACCGGGCCTCTTCCTGCATATAGGCTTTCATGGTGACCTTCTGGCGCAGGGAATCGAGCTGAAGCGGCGGCAGCCCTTCGTGGATGCGCCGGGGATCAAACCGGTACAGCGGCCAGGCCCAGCTGTCTACCGCCCGCTTCTGCTGTGCGGGCGAGTGCACCAGGTCGTAACCGTGGGCAATACAGGGGCTGTGGGCGATGATGAGTGCCGGGCCGTCGAAGCTCTCGGCTTCCTGCAGGGCCTTGGTGGTGTGGTTGCTGTGGGATTGCATCGCAATCTGGGCCACGTAGACGTGACCATAACTCATGGCCAGCAGGCCCAGATCCTTCTTACGGGTGGCCTTGCCGGCAGCGGCGAACTTGGCAATCGCACCCATGGGGGTGGCCTTGGATTGCTGGCCACCGGTGTTGGAGTACACTTCGGTATCCAGCACCAGCAGTTTCAGATTCTGGCCAGAGGCCAAAGCGTGATCCAGCCCGCCGTAGCCGATATCGTATGCCCAGCCGTCGCCACCGATGACCCACACACTCTTCGGGCACAATTCATCAGCCAGACTGTCGAGTTCCCGGACCTCCGGGCCCTCCTGATCCGCCAACCAGCTGCGAAGCTGCGCTATGGCGGCACGCCTGGAGGCCATGGCTGTCTCATCAGTGGTGGTGCAGACGCTGGTCAGTTCGGCGTAGAGGCCCTCGGGCAGTTGACCTTTCAGGTGATCCAGTAACTGCCGGGCCCGGCCCACCAGCTTGTCCAGCCCCAGACGCATGCCCAGGCCCAGTTCCGCCGCGTCTTCAAACAGCGAGTTGTTCCAAGTGGGCCCCCGGCCGTCCGCATTCACCGTGTAAGGCGTAGTGGGCAGGTTGCCGCCGTAGATCGAGGAACAGCCGGTGGCATTGGCGATCAGCAGCCGGTCCCCCACCAGCTGGGTCAGCAGCCGGATGTAGGGTGTCTCTCCGCAGCCGGCACAGGCGCCGGAATATTCGAACAGAGGAATCAGTAGCGGCAGGGACTTGAAGTCCCGGGGGATACGATCCCTTGGGACATCCGGCAATTGCCGGAAAAACGAAAGGTTGTCGGCCTCCACTTCACGGTGCGCTTCGATCGGCTGCATATTGATGGCTTTGCGTTTCGGCTGGGTCCGGTCCTTTGCCGGGCAGACCTCGACACACAAACCACATCCGGTGCAGTCATCCGGCGCCACCTGAATCCGATAATCCAGACCTTCCAGTTCAGACGTCTGGGTTTCCGGCACCACCTCGAACGACTCCGGCGCACCCTTGACCGCCTCCGGCTCAAACACCTTGCTGGTGATCGCGGTGTGCGGGCAGATCATTGCACAGAAGTTGCACTGCACGCAGAGGTCGGACTCCCAGATCGGGATCTCCAGGGCGATGGTTCGTTTCTCATACTGGCTGGTTCCCGTTGGCCAGGTACCATCCGGCGGAAAAGCGCTGACCGGCAGTTTGTCCCCCTGCCCTTCCAACAACAGGCGAGTGACTTTCTGGACAAAGTCCGGCGCACTCTCGGGCACCCTCGGCGGTCGGGTGCGGGTTGCTGTTACCTTGTCCGGTACCGGCACCTCATGCAGGTTGTCCAGGGCCGAATCCACCGCTTCCACGTTGCGGCGCACCACCTCCGGCCCGCGGCGGCCCCAGGTTTTGCGAATGGATTCCTTGATATGGACAATGGCCTCTTCCCGGGGCAGGATATCTGCCAGGGCGAAGAAGCAGACCTGCATCACGGTGTTGATCCGCCGCTCCAGACCCGCCTTTTCCGCCACCTCGGCGGCATCAATCACGAACAGCCGGGCCTTGCGCTCCACCAATACCCTCTGGACCTCGACCGAGAGCCGATCCCAGACCTCGTCCTTTGACCAGGGCACATTGAGCAGCACCGTGGCACCCTCGGCAGCGTGTTCGAGCACATCAAACCGCTCCAGAAACTGGGGCGCATGAATGGCGACGAACTGGGCCCTGTTGATCTGGTAACTGGAGCGAATGGGCAGCGGCCCGAACCTCAGATGGGAGACGGTGGTAGCGCCGGATTTCTTGGAGTCATAGACAAAATGGCCCTGGGCGAGCAGCTCCGTGCCCTCCCCCAGGATCTTGATGCTGGCCTTGTTGCTGCTGACGGTGCCATCGGCGCCGAGACCAAAGAACAGGGCCCGGCGGGTTTTCGGGGATTCAATATCCAGCTCGCTATCCACGTCCAGCGAGAGATGGCTGACATCGTCCCGCACGCCAACGGTAAAGCGGGTTTTCGGCGCTGCCGCTTTCAGTTCGTCGAAAATGGCGCAGACCATGGCGGGCGTAAACTCACGGGAGGACAGGCCATAGCGACCCCCGATCACCCGGGGCAGCACTTTGCGCTCGCCGCGGCTGTAGGCTTCCATCAGGGCACCGCTGACTTCCAGCAACATCGGCTCGCCCTGGGCCCCGGGTTCCTTGGTTCGATCCATGACTGCCAAATGTTCGACCGTGTCAGGCAAAGCGCTCAGGAAGCGCTCCGTGGCAAAGGGCCGGAACAGGCGCACCTTGAGGACCCCGACCTTTTCGCCCTGCTCGAGCAACCACTCCACCGTCTCGTGGGCGCATTCGGCGCCGGAGCCCATCAGGATAACGACCCGGTCGGCCTCGGGGTGACCAACATAATCAAACAGCCGGTACTGGCGGCCGGTAATGTCGGCAAACCGATCCATCACGGCTTCAAGCTTTTCCGGGAACACCTGATAGAAAGGGTTGATGGCCTCCCGGGCCTGGAAGAAGGCGTCCGGGTTCTGGGAGGTGCCACGAACCACCGGCCGGTCCGGTGTCATCCGCCGGCTACGATGTGCTTCCACCCCTTCGTGCGATACCAGCGCCTGCAAATCCTCGTCACTGAGCGCTGCAATCTTGGAAATTTCATGGGAAGTCCGGAAACCATCGAAAAAATGCATCACCGGCACCCGGCTTTCCAGGGTGACGGCATGGCCGATCGCGGCCATATCCTGGGCTTCCTGGACCGATCCGGACGCCAGCAGGGCAAAGCCGGTACCGCGGGCACTCATTACGTCGGAATGGTCACAGAAGATCGACAGGGCGTGGGTGGCAATGCTGCGGGCCGCAATGTGCATGCAGAACGGCGACAGCTCACCGGCAATCTTGTACAGATTGGGCAGCATCAACAGCAGCCCCTGGGAGGCGGTAAAGGTGGTCACCAGAGACCCGGCCTGCAATGCCCCGTGCATGGCGCCGGCGGCACCGGCCTCGGATTGCATTTCCACCACACTGGGCACCTGCCCCCAGAGATTGGGTTTGCCCAGGGCCGCCCAGTCATCAGCGTGCTCGCCCATCACCGAGGCGGGCGTAATCGGATAAATGGCAATGGTTTCGCTCAGGCGGTAAGCCACCGAAGACACCGCTTCATTGCCATCGAGGGTATGGAACTCCATGGCCACGACTCCTTGTGGTGAGGCCGAAAGACAGTTCTGAGTCTAGTATCGGCCGGGCCAACCGCAAAGGAACGGGATTGATCTGAGACAGGTTTGGAGGAGAAACAGGTTCAGGAACCGACTGCTCCTGTAGTGATCAGGTGTTGAAACAGAGACCGATAGTCACCGGCCAGGCTGGATGCCCGCCACGTCTCCAGCGAGCAGGCAAGCGTTTGTTTTTCCATAAGATTTTCAAGCGTGTCAGCTGCCGCTTCAGCCTCCAACGCCGTATTCTCGTGATAACTTTCATAGCGGCACACATCCGGTACGTACTCCCGATAGGCCAGGCGATCCGGCGCCAGCGGCACACAACCTGAAGCCATGGCTTCCAGCATCGACAGCCCCTGGAAATCGTGCAGTGCCGTGGAGATCACAATATCCGCCTGGCGTAGCAACTGATCGTAGGCTCCACGATTCTCCAGGAATCCCCAGTGTTCGATGCAAGGACCAAACTGTTCCCGGATCCGGTCAAAGGCCTTCGGGTAACTGCGAAACCGCTCGCCCACCACGCTCAACCTGAACGGCACCGACCGCTGGTGCAGCACAGTCAATAGCTTCAGCAGACGGTCGGGCCCTTTGTCGTACTCCCACCGATGGTTCCAGAGCAGGTGCGGACAGGTTTGGTCCAAAAGTGACGGGCGATCAGTAAATAATCGGTCTTCAATCGGCACCGGTATCACCCGGGACTTGTCACGCAGGGTATCGATCAGGCCCTCGGGCACTGCGTCGGGCAATTTCTGGAGAAAAGAGTCGGCGCCGGCCAGAAAACTGTCCCGGTTCCAGCCACTGTTGAACACCACACAATCGGCCGAAAGCGCGCCGTACAGGTTCACCATCTGCGGGTCAGCACTGGCGTTCTGGCCACTGGATACCGGGAAGGCGAACTGATTTTCATGCATGTAGAGCAGGCAGGGAGTGTGGGCAAGACGCGGGTACAGGCCACGCAGCGTCGCCAGATCCACCATGGACGTCGCGATGATCAGATCCCAAGGTTGCTGCAAGAGCGGCTCATTCAGCCAGCTCAGCGGGTTGCCACGGATGCGCCAGCGGAAGAACCTTGGCGGGAGTGCAAGACTCGCCCACCTGAAATCGGGCAGCAAGTCGATGAGCTGTTCACGCCAACGCCGATGGCTGGCGGCATCATAGCCCGAGAGAAGCAGGATTCTTTTGGGGCCTTCGCCCGGATTCTGCATGACTACATCCAGCCGCGGCGCCGAAAAAACCAGATCAGGCCACCTGTGATCGCAATCATCACGGCCCAGACCATCGGGTAGCCGTAGTACCAGCCCAACTCCGGCATGGCCCAGGGGCTGTCGGCGTGCTCGAAGTTCATTCCATAGATGCCCACCACGAACGTCAGCGGGATAAAGATCGTCGCAATGATGGTCAGCACCCGCATGGTCTCGTTGGTGCGCTGGCTGATACTCGAAAGATAGATATCCAGCATGCTGGTGGCCATTTCCCGGAAGCTCTCAAGAAGCTCGATGATCTGGACACTGTGGTCATGGCAATCCCGGAAATACACCTGAGTGTTGGCGTTGATCAGTTGATCCTCGGTTCGCATCAGACTGGTGAGCAGCTCACGCTGTGGCCAGAGCACACGCCTCAGGGTCAGAAGCTCCCGTTTCAGGCCGTGGATCTGGGCCAGCGTTTGCTGGTTCGGGTTCTCGAGCAGATCGGTTTCCATTTCCTCCAACTGGTAGCCGAACTGCTCCAGCACGGGAAAACCGGAATCAGTGATCAGATCCAGCAACGCATAAAGCAGGTAGTCGATTTCCCGGCTGGAAAATCGCCGGTTATTGGGCATGCGCAGGCGTTTGCGCACCGGTTCGAAAGGATCCTCATCCAGCGGGCACAGGCAGATCAGGTAATTTTTACCGACAAACAGGCTGATCTGAACGATTTCCAGGTTCTCACCGTCATAAAACGGCATGGCGGCAATGATGAACAGCTGATCGTCGTACAACTCCACTTTGGGGCGCTGCCCGGTATTGAGCACATCCTCGAGGGCCAGATCGTGCAGTTCGAACAGATCCCCCAGGCTCCGGAGGGTGTCAGGATCGGCCTGGCCATTGATCTGGACCCAGGTTTTCGACTCTTTTACGAGGTAATCCCGGCAATCAGCCGCATTGGCCAGGCTGACTTCCTCCACCTGACCCTCGGTGTAATCCACCAGATGAATTTTCACCGGCCGCCTTGGGTCGGTCTTGGCAACCAGGGTGCCGGGCGCGGTTCCGGGGTTGTGATAATGCTTGCTGAAATACGCCATGTCAGGTCCTTATGCGCGTTTCGTTCCGCCAGGTGTCATTGCAAGCAGAGCATAGCTCATATCACCGGAAACCCGGGTAGCCCTGTTGCGCATGGCAGCCCTGTTTCAGGCCTGACGCCGATATAAAGACAGGGACCACAGGCCAAACACGGGGCCGGGGAACAGCAAAAGAACCACCCAGACATTCAACTGGCCCCAAAGTCCACTGGTCAGCCAGATGGCAGGCAACGTCAGACCAAAACCGACCGCATTCATCACCGCCAATGAAGAGCCCACTGATTCCCTGGGCGCCGTTGCCGAGGCCAGCGCCGAGAATTGGGGTGAATCGGCAACGACGGCAATACCCCAGATCACCAGCAAGGCAATCAGCACAACCGGTGCCAGCCCGTTCAACCACGGATAAACCAGACAGAAAACCCCCGACACCATCAGCGCTCGCCGGGCCACCCATTCGCTGCCAAGGGCTCGACTGAGCCGGCCGCCACCGACACATCCTGCCGCACCAATGCCGATGACGGCAAACGACAACCAGGGAATGAGCGCGTCACTCTGCCCCATCCGCTGCAGCTCCCGGCCGATGAGCAGAGGCGTCAATGTCCAGAACGCGTAGAGCTCCCACATATGGCCGAAGTAGCCACCGGCCACGGACCGGAATCTCGGAATGCGCAGGGCCGCCAGTCCCTGACTCAGGGGCAATCGCCCACTGCTTTTCGGCAGGTGCGGCCCGTCGCCCAGCAAGAACACCAGCAGCCCTCCGGCCAATGCCAAGCAGGACGCCGCCATCAGCGGCCACTCCCACGGCATGCCGAGGGTTGCCCCGCGCATCAGGTGTGGCAGGGCTGTTCCAAGTGTCAGCATCCCCACCAGCCAGGCCAGGGCGGCCCCGGCGTACTTTGGCGTCCAGGCGATCACCATTTTCATGCCCAGGGGATAGATACCGGCCAGACACAGCCCGGTGGCAAAGCGCAGGAGGAAATCGAGCGGCGGCGCACCGGCGGCAAAAATAAACCCGCCATTCACCAATGCCCCGAGCAGACTCGACAGCGCAAAGATCCGACTGGCGCCGAAGCGGTCCGCCAGACCGGTCACTGCAATGGTCAGGGTACCCGCGATAAACCCCGCCTGAACGGCCAGAGTCAGCCGGCCCAGATCGGTTTCTGTCAGGCCTAGCTCGCCGGCCAGCGACAGCCAGACACCGTTGATACTGAACCAGAGTGAGGTACCAAAGAGCTGGGCCAGAACAATCACAGGGAGGGGGTAACGTCGTAGCAGGTCGATCATTGTTGTTGTCTTTTATTCGAGCGATGAACCAAGCCTAGCCCCGGGAGGCTCACTTCGCCCATGCTACTTTGGTGTCTGGTTGGCTATGGCATTGCTGTTTCAGGGTTTTACCAGTCGATCCAGCCGCAAACGCTCACGGTCGTCGAACAGTCTTCGACCGCCCCACGAAACGGCCATCAGGGCACCAAACCCGGTGCCAACGGTGATGATCAGCATCACCAGGATCTGGTATTTCACCGCGACTGCCGGTGGGCTGCCCGCGAGAATCTGGCCCGTCATCATGCCGGGCAGGCTGACGATACCGGCGGCGGCCATGGCGTTAATGGACGGCATCATGCCACTGCGCATGGCGTCCCTCCGGATATCCTCCAGCGCCTGCTGCCAGGTCTGCCCCAGCATCAGGCGATTCTCGATGACCGCCCGCTGCCGCCAGACCGACTCATTCAACCGATCCAGCGCCAGGCTGACGCCTGTCATGGTGTTACCGAGCATCATGCCCAACAGAGGAATGGCGTACTGCGGGGCGTACCAGGGGTCCGGGCCGATCACCACGGTGAGGGCCAGGATTGTCACCGTAAAAGACGACACGAACATTGATCCTGTGCCGATACTGAAGGCCCACCAGCCCCGTAACCGTCGGCCCTGTCGCGCCACCACTTCTCGCCCTGCCACCAGCAGCATGATCAGAGCCATCAACGCTATCCAGTAGAAGGCAGCGGAGGCAAACAGCGCTTCCAGTACCAGCCCGATTAGCGCCAGCTGTATCACCGTGCGCAGGGCGGCAATCAACAGGTTTCGGGTAATGCCCAGGCGGGCCAGATAGCCTGTCGCAGCCAGAGCGAGTACCAGCAGGGCCGCCAGCCCGAGCTTCCACCACGCCAGATCAATCACTTCCATGGACGCGCTCCACAGTGGTACCAAGAATCCGGTAATGGGCTTCTGCCACACGTTGGATCTGGGCAGGGTCATGGGCAACCCAGAGAACAGCAATCTGGCGCCGCCGGATTTCCTCAAGCAGCCAGATTTCAATGGCTTCTGTGCTGTCGTTATCAAGATTGGCGGTGGGTTCGTCCAGTAACAGAACCTCTGGCTCAAGCACCAGGGCCCGCCAGAGCGCGAGCCTCTGCCGCTCACCGGAAGACAGCCGACTCACCGACCAGCCCATCACCTCAGGCGGAAAGCCCAGCGCTGACGGCAATTTTGTCTTCGCATCATCCGGGAAGTGGCCACCGACATCGTCAAACCACCACTGGCTGTCTGCCGGAACCATCACCACCCGGCTTCGCCATTGGTGGGCGGGCAAATCCTCCTGGCAGGTATCAGCCACAGACACGGTGCCGCCGTGTGGCTCCAGGTCGGCCACGGCTCTCAGCAGCCGACTCTTGCCACTGCCGGACGGACCGGACAGACAGACAACCTGTCCACCCGGTACCGTCAAAGACACGTTACTGAGAGTGCCAACACAAAGATTTTCCAGCACCAAATCTGTCAAGATAGCCTCATCAGGGCTCGCCAATGTTCATAACGGATATACCATTGCACAGTGTTCTGCCAACAACCAGCCACACAGGCCAGGGATGTATGAAGCTTCGATCTCTTATTATCGTCACACTGGCATCTGCACTGATTGCCCCGCCGTTGGCAGCAGAGGTCAGCCTGGCACCGTTTGCAGGTTTTCGCATGAGCAGCTCGGTGGATATCCAGACCGCCGGCGCCAGCACCTCAGACCAGATCGACTTCCGGGATTCCGCCAGCCAGGGCCTGGTGTTCAATTTTGATCTGCCAGACCCTGGCAAACAGGGAGAGCTCTATTTTGGCCGGCAGAGCACCTCGGCCAGACTGAACAATAGCCTGTTCGCACCAGGCGTGGAGTCCATCGACCTGACGATCTACCAGCTCCAGTTCGGTGGGCTGTATTTCCCGGGTGGCCAGAATCACGGCGGGTTTGTCTCTGGAGTGTTCGGGGTTACCCGGCTGGAACCGGACGATTCGAGTTACGAAACCCACCACCGGGCCGCCCTGTCTCTGGGGGGCGGGTATCAGTTCTTTCTGACTGAACAATTGCGCCTGAGGCTGGATCTGCGCGGCGTTTACACAGCCCTGAACTCGGGCGGCTCCGCGTTCTGCTCAGGCGGGTGCGAACTCAGGTTCGACAGCAGCGGCTACCTGCAGGTGGAAGCGGCGGCAGGGCTGGCCATTCGGTTCTGAGGCCCGGTCAGGCCGTCACTGGTCGCCGCTCGGGCAACAGCACTGACAACAACGCAGCCATGGCCACAAGACCGGACGATATCCAAAGACATGCCTCCAATCCGGAGGCCTGATACACCCAGCCGGACAGAATGGTGCCCAGCAAACGCCCGGCAGCGTTCGACATGTAATAGAACCCCACATCCAGCGACACGCCATCCCCACGGGCATAGCTAACGATGAGATAGCTGTGCAGCGACGAGTTGACGGCAAACAGCACGCCAAACACCAGCAAGCCACCAACAATCACGAACTGGGGTGACCAACCCGCTGTCAGGCCGATGGCAATCGCTGCCGGAATCAGCGCCAGCGCTGCGGCCCAGAGCACAGCAGGCTGTTTGCCTTCCATGTTTCCGGTGATGCGCGGCGCAATGGTCTGGATAAAGCCATAGCCAATAATCCAGGTGGCCATGAATCCGCCCACTTTCCAGAAATCCCAGCCAAAGACCGTGTGCAGGTAAACCGGCAAGGCCACCACAAACCAGACATCCCGGGCACCGAACAAAAGCATCCGGGCCGCCGACAAGACATTGATGGCCCGGCTTTTGGAGAGGATCTCGCTGAACTTCGGCTTGGCCTTGCTCTTGCCCAGATCCTGTCCCAGCAGGAACAGGCTGGCAAGCCAGACCAGTCCCAGAGCCACCGCCATGATAATCACGGCACCCTTGAAGCCGGCAGCCACCAGCAGGACACCACCGAGAAAAAAGCCGACGCCCTTCAGGGTGTTCTTGGAACCGGTGAGAATCGCCACCCACTTGTACAGGGTGCCCTGCTGCTCATCCGGCACTAGCAGCTTGATGCCGCTCTTGGCGGACATCTTGTTCAGATCCTTGGCAATGCCTGAGAGCGCCTGCGCCGCCATTACCCAGGGCACCGTCAGCATCACCGCCGGGACTGCCAGCATGGCCAGCGCCACAATCTGCAGGAACAACCCGATGTTCATGGTGCGGTTCAGCCCCATACGGGCGCCCAGATAACCACCCACCAGATTGGTCACCACCCCGAAGAACTCGTAAAAGACGAACAGCAGGGCGATGGCCAAGGGCGAGTAGCCCAACTGGTGAAAATGCAGCACCACCAGCATCCGCAGGGCGCCATCGGTAAGGGTGAACGCCCAGTAGTTGCCGGTGATTACCAGGTACTGTCGGATGGCCGCGGTCATATCAGGCAGCGCCCACCCTGCGAGCCAGTTCTGCGGTGCGGTTGGCATAGCCCCATTCGTTGTCGTACCAGGCGTAGATCTTCACCTGGGTGCCGTTGACCACCATGGTGGACAGGGCATCGACGATGGAGGAACGCGGGTCGGTCTTGTAATCAATCGACACCAGCGGTCGCTCTTCGTAACCCAGGATGCCTTTGAGCTCGCCTTCAGCGGCTTCTTTCAACAGCTGGTTTACGGAATCCCTGTCCGTCGCCGTTTTAACTTCAAACACGCAATCGGTGAGCGACGCATTGGTCAGCGGCACGCGCACGGCGTGGCCATCCAGGCGCCCTTTCAGCTCCGGGAAGATCTCGATAATCGCCGTTGCGGAACCGGTGCTGGTAGGAATCAGTGAACTGCCGCAGGCCCTTGCCCGGCGCAGATCCTTGTGGGGCGCATCAATGATGGTCTGGGTGTTGGTCAGGCTGTGAATGGTGGTGATGGAGCCGTGCTTGATGCCCAGCTTCTCATGAATCACCTTCACCACCGGCGCCAGACAGTTGGTGGTGCAGGAGGCGGCGGTGACAATGCGGTCGTTGGCCGGGTCGAAAATATCATCGTTCACACCGAGCACAATGTTCTTGGCACCCGCCTCCTTCACCGGTGCCGTGACCACTACCCGTTTCACGCCCTGATCGAGGTACGCCTGCAGAGCATTGACCTTCTTGTTGACACCACTAGCCTCGATCACCAGATCGCAGCCGGACCAGTCGGTTTCACCGATGGCGCGGTTGTGAGTCACCCGAATGCGCTGGCCCTCAATAACAATGTCCGTTCCGTCCGCAGTGGCTTCCTGGCTCCAGCGACCATGGATGCTGTCAAAGTTGAGCAGGTGGGCCAGCGTGGCGGCATCGGCACCCGGGTCATTGATGGCCACAAACTCCATATCTGGCCAGCCCCAGGCGGCCCGCAAGGCCAGACGACCGATTCGGCCGAATCCATTAATGCCTACTTTGATCTTGCTCATGATCTGCTCCTGATGAACCTGTTCCCTAAATTCAACCGCGCGGGCATTACAGGCATTGGACAGACGGACGGTCTGCCATGGCCTGCAATCGCGCCAGCGGGTTCTCTATCAATCGTTCGTTATGGCTGGCGGTCTCATCCAGAACCCGGATCAGCCACTGCGGAATGCCCGGGTTCAGGGAATAGTAGATCCACTGACCCCGACGCTCCGTGGCCAGCAGGCCGGCATCCCTCAGAGTGGCCAGATGCCGGCTGACTTTCGGCTGGGGCGCTTCAAAGGCCTCCGTAAGCTCGCATACGCAGAGTTGTTCCTGGCTTCGAATCAGCAGCAGGGCTGCCAGGCGGAAATCATCGGCCAAGGCTTTGAACACCGCGACCGGGTCATAGCTGGCGGGTTTCGGGCCGGTTTCTTTCTGATGCACCAGTGCGAACAGCGCAATACGCTCTTTGATTTCCTTGAGAGTGAGTGCAAAGGTGGAGTGGCGGTTTGCCGGTACCGGATCGGCAAAATCCCAGGCAATCTGCTGGGCCGGCTGACAGACCGTGCCGCACTCGTTCGCGGCTTTCTCGCACAGGGTGATCACGTAATCCCAGTATTGCCCCTGCATATCCGCCAATTGCTTGCTATGCAATCCTTCGGTGGATATGCCGGCTTCCTCCAGCACCTGCAGTGCCATAGGGTGGGGCCTGCTTGGCTCGGTACCGGCGCTGGCAACTTCAAACCGGTCTCCGGCAATGTCCCGAAGCAATGCTTCCGCCATCAGGGAACGGGCGCTGTTGGCGGTACAGACAAATAGAATGCGGCGCTTCATATCTGGAATTCCGTATATTCGGTTTTATGAATATCTAATTTTGTGCATAATAGATTCAACCTCTCCACGAGTAAAGGATTCCTCTAGCCCCATGAGCCGCAACACGGAAATCTCTCAGCAGGAAGACACCGGCGAAGGCATGGATCTTTTCGGCAGGTACCTGTCGGTGTGGGTAGCCCTTGCCATCACCGCCGGCGTGGCCCTCGGTCAGCTCGCACCTGTGGTGCCACAGACCCTGTCCCGTTTTGAATACGCGCAGGTCTCCATTCCCATCGCCATTCTGATCTGGGCGATGATTTTCCCGATGATGGCGCAGATTGATTTCAGTGCTGTGGTCGGCGTGCGAAAGGAGCCGAAGGGGCTGGCCATCACCACCATCGTCAACTGGCTGATCAAGCCCTTCACCATGTTTGCCATTGCCTGGTTCTTCCTGATGGTGGTATTCGAGCCATGGATTGCGCCGGGACTGGCCAGCGAATACCTGGCTGGTGCGATTCTGTTGGGTGCGGCGCCCTGCACCGCCATGGTGTTCGTCTGGAGTTACCTGACCAAAGGCGATGCCGCCTACACCCTGGTCCAGGTATCGTTGAACGACATCATCATGCTGTTTGCCTTCGCGCCGATTGTTGTTTTCCTGCTGGGCATTTCCGACATACAGGTGCCCTGGGATACCGTGCTGCTGTCCGTACTCCTGTACATCGTCATTCCGCTAACGGCCGGCTACCTGACCCGTCGCGCCCTGATCTCGCGCCACGGTCAGCAGTGGTACGACAATGTGTTCATGAAGCGGCTCAACCCGGTCACCCCGGCAGCGCTGATCGTCACCCTGGTGCTGCTGTTCGCCTTCCAGGGCGAAGTGATCCTGAACAACCCCCTGCACATCCTGCTGATCGCCGTGCCCCTGATTGTTCAGACCTTCCTGATTTTCTTTCTGGCCTACGGCTGGGCGAGACTCTGGAAAGTACGCCATTGCATCGCGGCACCGGGCGCCATGATCGGCGCCAGTAATTTCTTTGAACTGGCGGTCGCGGCTGCCATCGCCCTGTTCGGCCTGCAATCTGGCGCAGCCCTGGCAACCGTGGTCGGCGTGTTGGTGGAGGTACCCCTGATGCTGGTCCTGGTGCGTATCGCCAACAAAACCCGGGGGCTGTTTCCGACATAAGGCCTTGATGCCAGTGTCAGGAACACTTCCCGGCACTGGCATCAACAACGTCGTCTGTTCAGCCAACCCGCACCCTGCTAATATCGCGCCCACATTTCTGACGCACTGAATCTGACGGAATCCACGCAATGGACGTTTTCCAGGCCCTATTCCTTGGCCTTCTCCAGGGACTGACTGAATTCCTCCCCATCTCCAGCTCTGCTCACCTGATCCTGACGCCGGTCTTCTTCGGCTGGAATGACCAAGGCGTGGGCTTCGACCTGTCGGTTCATTTTGGAACCTTGCTGGCCGTAGTGCTCTATTTCCGCCAGGACGTCTTCGGCATTGCCCGGGACGGCCTGATCTCCATCAGTCGCCGGAGAATTGTTGGCCAGGGCGCACTGGCCTGGTACCTGGTGATCGGCACCATACCTGCGGGCCTGGCCGGCCTGGCGCTGCTGGATATGATCGACAACGAACTGCGGGCGGTGGAAGTCATCTTCTTCACCACCCTGTTCTTCGGCCTGCTCCTCGGCCTTGCAGACTGGCTGCCCAAACGTCAGCGCACCCTCGACAAACTGAATTGGAAAGACGCCGCCCTGGTTGGCATTGCCCAGGCCATGGCCCTGGTCCCCGGCACCTCCCGCTCCGGGGTTACCATCACCGCCGGTCTGTTCCTGGGCATGACCCGCGAGACCGCATCCCGATTCTCCTTCCTTCTCGCGATCCCCATTATCGTGCTGGCATCTGCAGTGAAACTGCTCGAAGTGGCAACTTCGGATGTGATCGTCGACTGGAGTGGTTTTCTGATTGGTGGCGTGACCTCTTTCCTTATGGCCATTACTGCGATCCACTTCTTTCTGAAGTGGCTAAATAAGGTGGGTATGTGGCCATACGTTATCTACCGGATTGCTCTCGCGGGGGTGATTTACGCAGTTCTGATGTAAGAGCGGTCAGCACAGAGCTGCAAGCGCAGGGTTGGGTAGGCCTTTCCAAAACTGTGCGGAGCCATGGATGGCGGAGCCCAAGCGCCACAGGGATGTGCCGCAAGGAGCGTGTTTTGGAAAGGCCTACCCAGTCCTGCGCACACCCCGGAAACTAGCAGGCCTCCAAAGGCGCATAAGCCAAAACCAGCCACTTCGCACCCTCATCAAAGTTCACCTGCACCCGAGTATGGTGCCCGGTGCCCTCCGAATTCATCACGATGCCCTCGCCAAACTTGGGATGGCGTACCCGTTGCCCGAGACTGAACCCGGATTGCTGTGCTGAATCCTGACTGAACATGCTTTGGTTGGGGCGTTCGACCATAGCCGGTCGGGTCACGGTGTTCCGCAGGCGTACCTCCTGGAGGCAATCGCCGGGAATTTCACGCACAAACCGGGACAACGCGTTGAACTTTTCCTGACCGTACAAACGGCGGGATTCGGCATAAGTGAGCACCAGCTTCTTCATCGCCCGGGTAATGCCCACATAGGCCAGGCGACGCTCTTCTTCCATACGGCCGGGCTCTTCCAGGGACATGCCGTGGGGGAACAGCCCCTCTTCCACGCCGGCCAGAAACACCAGCGGAAACTCCAGACCCTTGGCAGAGTGCAGGGTCATCAACTGAACGCTGTCTTCGTGGTCCTCAGCCTGGGATTCACCTGCATCCAGGGCCGCCTGGGCAATGAATTCCGACAGCGCGTCCACGCCATCCTCCACTTCGTAATCAGACAGGGCATTCACCAGTTCTTCAAGGTTCTCCACCCGGGCCTGGCCTTTCTCGCCTTTCTCGCTGGCGTGGTAGTCCTTCAGGCCGCTGTTTTCGATAGTCTGCTTCATCAGGCCATGCAACGAGGCATCGCCCACCATTTCGGAGAGGCCTTCGATGATGGCAATGAAAGACTGCAGCCCGGTTTTGGCCCGGCCTTTCACCTGCCCGGCTTCCAGCATACGCTCGGCGGATTCCCACAATGAGATGCCCTGCTCGGTCGCGTATTCCCGAAGCTCCGCGAGGCTCTTGGCGCCAATGCCACGGGGCGGCACGTTCACCACTCGCTCAAATGCCGCATCGTCGCGGCGATACTGGACCAGCCTCAGGTACGCCAGGGCATTTCGGATTTCCTGGCGATCATAGAATCGCAGGCCGCCGTAGACCCGGTAAGGAATACCCTGGCGCATCAGCGATTCTTCCAGCACCCGGGACTGGGCGTTGGAGCGATAGAGAATCGCGGATTCACTGCGCAGGTTGCCGTCCTGCACCCAGGCGGAAATGCTGTCGGCAATATAGTTGGCTTCGTCCTGCTCGTTGAACGCCGCGTACAGGCTGATCGGTTCGCCTTCCGGACCATCGGTCCAGAGCTCTTTGCCAAGCCGGCCCTGGTTGTTGGCGATCACAGCGTTGGCCGCCTTCAGGATCATCTGGGTGGAGCGGTAGTTCTGCTCGAGCCGCACCAGCCGTGCATTGGGGAAATCCCGCTGGTACTGCTGGATGTTTTCGACCTTGGCACCCCGCCAGCCGTAGATAGACTGATCGTCGTCCCCCACCACCGTCATTGGCACGCGATTGCTGGCCAGCACCTGCAACCAGGCATATTGAATGGTGTTGGTGTCCTGGAACTCGTCCACCAGGATATGCTGGAACCGGCTCTGATAATGGGCCAGCAGCTCCGGGCGATGCAGCCAGAGTTCATGGGAACGCAGCAGCAGCTCGCCAAAATCCACCAGACCGCCCTGCTGACACAGCTTTTCGTACTGGCGATAGATCTTCAGCATGATCGACAGGAAATGGTCGCCCGGATTCTCCTGAATATGATCCGCCCGCAGCCCTTCATCCTTCTGGCTGCTGATAAACCACTGGGCCTGCTTCGGCGGCCACTTGCTCTCATCAATCTGGTTTTCCCGCATCACTCGCTTGATCAGCCGCAGCTGGTCGTCGCTGTCCAGCACCTGAAAGTTTTCAGGCAGCCCGGCGTCTTTCCAGTGCGAGCGCAGCAGACGATGCGCGATGCCATGAAAGGTGCCAAACCAGAGGCCGCGAGCCGGAATGTCCATCATCTGCTCAATGCGGTAACGCATCTCCTTGGCGGCCTTGTTGGTAAACGTAACCGCCAGGATGCCAGTGGGCGGCACCCGATCCACGGTCATCAACCAGGCAATCCGATGGACCAAAACGCGGGTTTTGCCGCTGCCCGCGCCGGCAAGCACCAGCAAGTGGTCATTCTGGGCAGTTACAGCTTCGCGCTGGGCATCGTTCAACGGATCGATGATGTGGGAGACGTCCATAAAGAATCGGTTCGCTACTGGTTAAATAAACAGGTCGTTGAGTATAACAGGAGAAAAGAGGGATTTCCGGGTGGGAATGTTTTGTAGTTGTTTGTCGGATTACGCTTCGCTAATCCGACCTACTCATGTCAGGCGAGAAGATTTGATAAGCGCTCATCTAATGCCAGAAAGAGCGCGGGGGAGGTTCCCCTTCAGGACTGTCTGTGGCCAGGGATGGCCACAGCCAAGCGCACATGGATGTGCTCGTAGCGTGTCCTGAAGGGGGACCTCCCCCGTGCGACACCCCCAAGGATGAGGGCTATTCTTTAGAAGCCTCTGGGTACCGTCTGAGCTTCCACGAACTCGAACAGACCTTCCAGGCCACCTTCACGGCCAATACCCGAGGCCTTCATACCGCCAAATGGCGCTTCCGGTGTCGGACCGGTGCCGGTGTTCCAGCCGCAGTGGCCGAAACGAAGGCCGGCAGCAACGCGCTGGGCACGTTCGGCATCGTTGGTGAACACATACGAGGCCAGGCCGAATTCGGTGTCGTTACCGGCTTCGATCACTTCCTCTTCGGTGCGGAACAACGCCATGGGCACGAGCGGGCCGAAGGTTTCTTCCTGGTAGCAGCACATATCCCGGTTTACACCGTGCACGACAGTGGGCGGGAAGAACAGGTCGTTACCCAGGTCTTCAGGCTTCTTGCCGGCAACCAGGGTCGCGCCTTTTTCGAGGGCATCCTGGACGTGACGCTTGACCTTGTCGTAGCCGGCCTGGTTGATCAGGGGGCCGAGGTCTACGTCGCCGTTGATGCCGTCGCCGACGGTCATCTTGTTGACCCGCTCGGCAAGTTTCTCACCGAAGGCATCAGCCACTTTCTCGTGCACAAAAATCCGGTTGGCACAGACACAAGTCTGACCGCCACCCCGGAATTTGTTGGCGATGAGGTTATCCGCCGCCGCATCCAGATCGGCATCGTCGAAGACGATAAACGGCGCGTTGCCGCCCAGCTCCAGGGCCAGTTTCTTGACCTGATCCGCCGTATCGACAATGAGCTTGCGGCCCACTTCGGTAGAACCGGTGAAGCTGAGCATGGGCACGTCGGGGCTCTCGCACAGAACCTTGCCGATCACGCTGGCTTTACCCATCACCAGGTTCACCATGCCGTCAGGTATGTCGGTGTGCTTATCCATCAGGCTGAACAGGGCGATCATGGTCAGCGGGGTTTCGCTGGCCGGTTTGATCACCGAGGGGCAGCCTGCCGCCAGCGCAGCGGAGAGCTTCTTCGCGATCATGCCAATGGGGAAGTTCCAGGGCGTGATTAGGCCGGTGACACCAATGGGCCGGTAGTGAACCGTCCAGGTGCAGTCTTTCGGCTTTTCCGGAATGGTATGGGCATCCAGGGCCTGGATGTGCTTGGAGCAGTAA
This sequence comes from Marinobacter sp. NFXS11, assembly GCF_040148675.1. Lineage (NCBI taxonomy): Bacteria > Pseudomonadati > Pseudomonadota > Gammaproteobacteria > Pseudomonadales > Marinobacteraceae > Marinobacter > Marinobacter sp. NFXS11. The sequence continues at coordinate 382,550 of NZ_JAGDDV010000002.1, forward strand.
TCGAAGAACCCGGCGGCGTAATCCACTTCACCCTGGGCCTCCTGCAGCGGCTTGCCATGCTCCATGCACAGGATCCGACCGACTTCTTCCTTGTTGGCCTTGAGCGCGTCCCGGATGTCTTCCAGCCACTTGCGGCGGGTCTCGATGCTGTAGGGGCTGGTCAGTCGCAGTGCCGACTTGCCGGAGGCAACGGCGGCGTTCACTTCGTCTTCCGACATGGATGCGACCTGGGCGATCACCTTGCCCGTTGCCGGGTTATAAACATCGAAGGTGTTGCCATGTTCATTGTCAGTCCAGCGACCACCGATATAGCCGGTCAGCTTTTCCAGCAGGGGTGACTCGATCATCTCGGCTCCTCTTCTGTGATTGGCTCCGCCCCGAGTGGGGCGCAGTAAAGGTAATCTGGTTGCGTCAGTGTTTTATGTCTTTCATAGTGGATGTTGTATCCCGACCTGTAAAGTCAAGGGCAGGCTTTTGATCATCGCCTGAGTGTGCCTATACTCGGGGGATCAGACACCCAGGAGACCGGACAATGAAGGCATTTTTCCATCCTGCACAGGATGAGCATGTTCCACAGACCTACTTCACCCGGGGACAGATGCGCCAGCCCCAGGAAATTCCTGCCCGCACCGGTGAAATGCTGGGCGGACTCAGAGAACTGGGCATCTCCGTGCTGCAGCCAGCAGACCAGGGCGCGGGGCCGATCTCAAAAGTTCACGATCTGGGCTACCTGCGCTTTCTGGAATCAGCTCATCGGCGCTGGAAAGCGATGGATGACTGGGGCGATGAGGTTATTTCGAATATCTTCGTCCGCTCCCCGAATCACCTGACTGGCATTCTTGCCGAGGCGGCCCGTTATCAGGCCGATGGCAGCTGTCCGATCGGCGAACATACCTGGCATGCCGCCTACTGGTCTGCCCAGAGCGCGCTGGGTGCCGCCGACGCGCTGATCGCCGGGGACCGCACCTCCTATGCGGTGTGTCGCCCTCCGGGGCACCATGCCCGCCGGGATGCCGCCGGTGGTTTCTGCTACCTGAACAACGCCGCGATTGCCGCCGAGCACATGAAAGCCCGGTTCCCGAAAATCGTAATCCTGGATACCGACATGCACCACGGCCAGGGTATTCAGGAAATCTTCTACGATCGCAGCGATGTGCTGTACATCTCCATACACGGCGATACCACCAACTTCTACCCGGTAGTCACCGGCTTTGAGAACGAACGTGGCGAAGGGGAAGGATTTGGCTACAACATCAACATGCCGATGCCCCATGGTTCCTCGGAAGATGACTTCTTCGCGAAACTGGACGACGCCCTTGCAGCGATCAAGCTGTTCCAGCCGGACGCCATCATTCTGGCCCTCGGATTCGACATCTACAAGAACGATCCTCAGGCCAAGGTATCGGTATCCTCGGAAGGTTTCTGCAGGCTCAGCACCCATGTGCGCCAGCTGGGACTGCCCACTCTGGTGGTGCAGGAAGGCGGGTATGACCTGGACGCCCTGAGCGAGAACGTCCAGCAGTTCTTCAAAGGCCTGGCCGGCTGATATTTCAGGCCGCGGGCGCGTAAACCTTTACGTTTTCGTGCCCCTCGGCCCTGAGGTGCCCCGCATGCATGCGGCTCATGGTGCCGCGATCGCAATACAGGAGATACTGCCGGTTGGCCGGCAACTCCGGCAGCTGTTGATTCAGCTCGTAGAACGGAATCTGCAGAATTTCGTTGTTAGTCAGTTTCAGCGGTGACTGCTCCCCCTCGGAAGGGTGGCGGACATCAATGATCACGTCGTCCACGGAGGGCGTCTGCACCATTTCCACTTCCTCGGGGGTCACGGTCGTTTCCAGCAACCGATTGACCGGCGTTTCTTCCCGGGCCTCGATTGCACTTGCAAGCACGGAAGCATCCATCCGGGATTCATCTTCCTCTACCCGGTGTAACTTGGCGCGAGTGGCCGGCTTCTGGGAAATCACACCACAGTATTCCGGCATGTTGCGGGCGTAGACTTCGGTACCAATCTCCCTGGCGATGCGGATAATGGATTCCTTGTCCATGGACACCAATGGGCGCAGGACCACCTCGTCACTGGCCCGATCCACCACATTGAGGTTGCTCAGGGTCTGGCTGGACACCTGGGCCACGGCATCTCCTGTCACCACCCCCGCGGCGTTGTTCTTGCGGGCAATCTCTGCCGCTGCCATCAGCATCTGACGCTTGAGCACCACGCCCCAGTGACGGTGACTCACCGAACGCATGATTTCAGCGACAACACCCTCAAAGGGCACCGAGATAAACTTGGCACTGTGGGAGGCACCGTAGCGATCCCACAGGTAGTGCACCACCTGGCGCACACCCACCTCGTGAGCCGTGCCCCCGAGGTTGAAAAACAGGAAGTGATTGCGCAAACCCCTTCGCATCATCAGGTAAGCCGCCACCGACGAATCATAGCCCCCGGAAATCAGGGTCAGCACATTCTCGACACTGCCCAGCGGATAGCCGCCCACCCCCCGATGCTTGCGATGGGCAATATGGAAATGGTCGTCCTGGACTTCAATCCGCACCTCAACCTGTGGGGATTTCAGATCAACCCCACTGGCACCCGATGCCTGCATAAGTGCGGCACCCACGGTGCGCTCCAGATCAATAGAGCGGAAACTGTGTTCACCGTGACGTCGGGCCCTGACGGCAAAGGTTTTGCCAGTCAACCTGTCAGCAAAGGCCTCAACAGCCTTCTCGGCAACGTCTTCGAGACTGACAAACGGAAACGCTCCGATTTCCTGAATCGTGGAAATGCCCGGTATGCGCAAAAGCACCTCAAGGGCCGGGCCGGACATCCTGCGACCGTCTGGCACCTCCACGTCTACCCTGTCCCAGCTGCCTTCAACCCGAATCTCCGGATCCAGCCGCGCCAGAAGTTTTCGGATGTTCTGGCGCAGATGACGCATCTGCTGACGGCGGACGGGTTTACTCTTGATAGCAACTTCAGGGGCGGGACGAATAAGCAGTTTCATAAATCGGAATTTTGTCGGGTGGCGTATTGTACGGAAAGGCCTTAGTCTACCCTTTTGAATGCGTGCCTCAAAATCGGGCATTTCCGCAACATCGAGGAGTTTGACCGTTAATGCAGGAAACCACCATCAGTGCCCTGGTTTCACCAGAGGGCAGCCTTGAAATTCTCTCCAATCATGAGGTCAACCGTCTCAAGGACCGCAGCGAAGGCGGTCTTTACCGGCTGTTTCGCCAATGCGCGCTGGCGGTTCTCAATACCGGCATCGAGACTGACGACTGCAAGGCATTGATGGAATCCCATGCCGACTTTGATGTCCGCCTTGTACCGCAGCCCCGGGGCCTCAAACTGGAACTGATCAATGCGCCCGGCCATGCCTTTGTTGATGGCGAAATGCTGCGGGCAATCCGCGAACATCTGTTCTCGGTTTTGCGAGACATTATCTACTCGCATTCAATCCCCCAGACAGCCGCCGGTTTTCGCCGGGATGATCCGGAAGACCTGACCAATTACGTGTTCCACATTCTCCGCAACGCCCGTGTACTTCAGGCTGGAAGACAACCGGACCTGGTGGTCTGCTGGGGTGGTCACTCCATCGGCCATGATGAATACCAGTACAGCAAGGACGTCGGTCATCAGCTGGGGCTCAGGGCCCTGAGCATCTGCACCGGATGTGGCCCGGGTGCCATGAAAGGCCCCATGAAAGGTGCCACCATTGGCCACGCCAAGCAGCGGGTCAGGAACGGTCGCTACATAGGTATTACAGAACCCGGCATCATTGGCGCCGAGGCCCCAAACCCCATCGTCAATGAACTGGTCATCATGCCGGACATTGAAAAGCGCCTGGAAGCCTTCGTCCGCTGTGGTCACGGCGTGATTGTATTCCCGGGTGGTGTCGGCACCGCCGAGGAAATTCTATACCTGCTCGGCATCCTGCTGCATCCGGACAATGCGGACCTCCCCTTCCCGGTGGTGTTTACCGGCCGGCAGGAAAACGCCGAATACTTCGAGATGATCGACAAGTTCATCCGGAACGCCCTCGGGGATGAGGCTGCGAGTAAGTACGAGATCATAATCGACGATCCGGTGCGCGTGGCCCAGACCATGAAAAAAGGAATGAAGGAAGTCGAGACGTTCCGGCGCGCCATGCAGGATGCGTACTATTTCAACTGGATGCTGAAGATCGACCCTGTGTTCCAGCTACCGTTCGAGCCCAATCACGACAACATGCGGGCGCTGGAGCTACACCGGGACCAGCCTGTGCACCTGATCGCTGCAAATCTGCGCAAGGCCTTCAGTGGTATTGTTGCCGGTAACGTCAAGGAGGGCGGTATACGGCAGGTTCAGGAGAAGGGGCCGTTCGAAATCGCAGGCGACCCGACCCTGATAAAACCGCTGGAAGCCATGCTCGAGCAGTTTGTGACCCAGAACCGGATGAAACTACCGGGTTCTTCCGCTTACAGACCGAGCTATCGCATCGTCAGCGGAGCGGCCTGAGCCGCCTCGCTGACAGGATGAGACTTACTTGCCGCCGTCCGCCGGCAGGCTGGAGAAGTAAGCCGCGAGGTTGGCAATGTCGGTGTCACTCAAGGCAGCAGCCTGCCCCTGCATGATCGCGGCCTGGCCGCCAGAGCGTTGCTTGTTCTTGTAGGCTTTCAAGGCAGATACAAGGTATTGCTCGTTCTGGCCCGCCAGATTCGGATAGGTGGGAATCTGTGCCAGTCCATTCTGACCATGGCAGGCAGCGCAGACAGCCGCTTTTGCCTTGCCCGCTTCGGCGTCCGCAGCAGAAACTACAGCAGGCACAGCAGCGCCAAGCGCAAGAATTCCCGCAACAGCGTAGTGTTTCAGATTCATTGTTATTACCCTCTCATCGTCTTTTTCCAGATTTTAAGGCCGGTTCGGTGGCCGGACACTAAACTGACTTGCACTTATAGCACAGAGCCGGGGAACCTCAAATGCGATAGGTCAAGGACTTCTTTTCGACGTTAGTCCTCTTTCCTGTTCTGGCTATTAGGGTGAAAGTACGTTCGAATCCGTATCCAAGATTGATTTAATTCTCCGGAGAAAACGTCAATGTCTGTAGAGGCCGAGGAACTTGCATGCCGCGAAGGGCACATGGGTGTTCTGACACTGAACTCCCCGGGCACTCTCAACGCGCTTTCCGAGCACATGATCGAGCAGATCCAGGAAATTCTGGACCGCTGGGCCAATGATGACCGAATCTGCATCGTGGTCATTCAGGGCGCCGGTGAGAGAGCCTTTTGCGCCGGCGGTGATATCCGCGAACTCTATAATGCGATTCTCGATGAGGAAGAGCCGGAGAAACCGGTACGTTTTTTCAGCCGGGAATACCGGATGGATTACAATATCCATCGCTTTCCAAAGCCTGTGCTGGGCATAGCCCACGGCGTGGTGATGGGCGGTGGTCTTGGTGTGTTCTCCGGCTGCCGGTATCGGCTGGTTACGCCGGATGTAACGCTGGCGATGCCCGAGATCACGATCGGTCTGTTTCCGGATGTGGGTGCCAGCTGGTTTCTGAAACGGCTGCCCGGACGGCTGGGCCTGTTCATGGGGCTGACCGGCGCCCGTTTGAACGTCAGTGATACGCTGAGGGTTGGTCTGGCCGACATGGCCATCCTGCCGGAGGACCGAGATCGCCTGCTCGACCGACTGGCCTCGGAACGCTGGACCGGCCAAACCGCCGCCGATGACAACCGACTGTTCAGGTTACTCAACCAGATCCAGACACCGGATTACCGGACACTGGCACCCAGTCACCTCGCCCGGCACGAACAGCGGATTGCCAGGCTAAGCGCCGGCGATGAACTTCCGGACATCGTTGATCAGCTGCTTGCAGCGGAGGTGGATTGCGACTGGTGGCATGCCTGCATGAACACGCTCAGAACCGGATGCCCGGTCTCTGCATGGCTGGTCTGGACCCAGCTTCAGAAAGCGCAGCAAATGTCCCTGAAGGACGCCTTCCGAATGGAACTGGCGATGGTCTCCGAATGCATCCGCCGGCCTGATCTGGCGGAGGGAATCCGGGCTCTGGCTATCGACAAGGACCGCCAGCCAAAATGGAGTTCCCCGAGCGTGGCCGATGTGCCGGAAGACGTGGTTGCGGCCCATTTCACCCCGGAGTGGGATGACGAGACGGATCCGATGGGCCTGGAGTAGGCGGGCCGGCGCTAGAATTCGGCGCCCGCCTGCACCAGCAGCATTTCCAGATCCCGATTGTTGGTGGCGCGGGCAATGTCCAGTGCCGTTTGGCCGTCGTTCGCCTCGTAATTGACGTCGGCCCCGGCCGCCACCAGCCTCTCCGCCGTCAGCAAATCCCCGTTGGCCACGATTTTCATCAGCAGGGATTCGCCCCCCTGACTCACGTTGACGTTGGCACCGGCTGCCACCAATACCTTCACCACCGACAGATGGCCGTTTTCCGCCGCCCGCATCACGGGGGTATAACCGTGCTGGTCACTGGTGTTCACATCGGCGCCGGCAGATAACAACAGTTGCACGCGCCGCTTTTCACCATTCCCGGCGGCTGAAACCAGCAGCGCATCCGCCTCGGCCAGGGCCTCGGGACTCAGAGCAACCGGTTGGTTCGGGGAAGCGCAGGCGGACAGGAAAACAACAAGCGGAAGCAATAACAGCAAAAAACGGAAGGCGCCGGTTCCCTTGGCCATAACAAACAGTCTCTGTGGATCTCGTTGAAAGGATACGAGGGCCCATTCTGGGCAGACACCGGCGGAAATTAAATCGAGCGAGTCACAAACCCGGGCCATCCTTCAAAAGATCGCGCACCACCTGCCGCAGACGATCTTCGCCTTCTCTCTGGCCCAGGCAAAGTCTGTCCGCCTGCAGCGCGGACCAGAGCCGCCCCTGAAGAACACTCTGACACCACACCACGAGCGCCTCATGGCTTTTCAGCCACGCCATGATCCCCGGTGCCTGACTCAGCTTCCGCAATACCGGGACGGTAACCTGAAACCCACGATGCCCATTGGCGAAATTGCGGAGATCCCGCAGATCATCCTTGTCCAGCGTCGGCCCGGGGGGCAGATCGGCGGTTATGCCGGCCAGCAATGTCGACTCCAGCCCCTGCCAGTTGCCGGGCAAGAGAGTAAGCCAATGGTCGGCCTGGCGGTTGCGGATGCGCCCTTCCAGATCGCGACCAGCCTGCGAAAAGCCGGCCACCATCTGCAGTGGATATTCGCCACTGGATGCTTCCTGCTGCAAGCCAACCCTGACCACATGCAGACCACAGGTCTGCCAAAACGCGAGCAGGTCAGCGCTGCCACCGAAGCTGGTTCCGAGGTAATCAACACCCTGCTCGGCGGCATACGCCCTGGCAGCCTGCACCATGCTTTGGCCAATACCCGCGCGTCTGGCCTCGTCTGACACTGCAATGCGGACAACCCTCAGACCCCGCAGGACCGCGGCCTCTGGATAGCCGCTGTGGCTGGCCAACGATTGCGGCAGCAAGTGGCCCCGTATTCGCCGAGTGCCCAGGCTGACCTGTTCTGCCAGCTCCGCCGGAAGGCCACCCTCCAGCGCGCACCAGAGCACGCCAACCGTCTGATCGCCAATCCTCGCGCGCCAGCTGCGGGCGGCCGGATCGTCCAGCCACTGCCTCAGATCAGCGGGACTGGTCCGGTAATGGGCATCCACCAGCAACCCAAAGGCACGGGACAAGGCTACGTCACTTGCCGTTGCCGGCTCCCAGGGTTCGATGACCAGTTCCCCGGCGCTGTATTCAGTTTTCCCGCGCAAGCGACCACCGTCGGCAGCCAGCAGAAAGAGTCGGGTGATCAGGGCTTCCAGCGAATCGTTCATGGCCCAGCGTACCGGCTCGCTCAACGTTACCGACTGCCACTGGGGCGTTGATTGATCAAGGACCTGTCGAAAACGAATGGCAAAGCCCCGGCCGGCCCCTTCGTAACCATGGACCGTGGTGGCGAACGCCACTCTCGGCCAGCCGAGCAGAACCGATTTCAACAGCGGCGCCGGAATCGCTGCTGCCTCATCCACCAGGACCACTTCGGCTTCCGGCCGCACAGCCAGCAATTCACGGACCGGAATAAACCTCAGGCGGCCACCGGCTCGGGAGGTCAGCATCCCTGGGCTGGCTTCGGCCAATTGCCCCCCGAGAGCCTGACGGGCGTGGCGAAAGAGGGTATCCACATTCTGCTCAGAGGGCGCGGTAACCACGATTTCCTGCCTGCCTTTCTCCAGCAATTCCGCTGCTGCCATTCCCAAAGCGGCGGACTTGCCCCTGCCCCGGTCTGCCGTAACAACCAAAGGCCGGCGTCTTCGGCCCAGGCCAAACCGTACCAGGCGCTGAACCAGCTTTTCCTGGTCGCGGGTTGTTGCAATTTTAAAGCTTTGTTCCGGCGCACGGGGAATGGCCGGCAAGGTCGATGTCGCAAAGCAGGGGGAAATGCGGATCACCGCCTCATGGTCGGCAAGAATGTCGGCCATCCGGGCAGCGAAAGGATGCTCCCCGCCATGGTCCAGGCCGGTTCTCGGGTAATCCGGGTCAGCAAACTGCGGCCACTCGTCCAGCGGCGGCATCAGCCAGAACAGCAGACCGCCGGCGGTCAATGCCCCTGAGAGCGCAGCGAAGGCATCCGGTGGATTTCCCTGCCAGCCGTCCCAGATAATCAGTGAGACTTCGCGACCGAGCCATTCCCGGGCTTCGGTGGGAACAATCCGGGTCAAGCGCGGATCCGGGCATTGGTCTTCCGGGCCTGTCCAGAGGCCCGCTTGCAGTTCGAGCTCAGGTAGCAGCGCAGAGAGCCACATGAGACTGGTTTCCCGGCTGCCCTCAAGCAGGACCAGGCGGCGCTCGCCGCTAGCGGCGAGGCTGGCCTGCATGGCGCGCCAGCCGGATAAATCCGGCTGGACGTCGGGTCCGGAATGGCTCATCAGCTAAGATCGGCACCGTGGGTCTTGAGGTCGTCCAGGGCGCATTTTTCGAGGGCAGCCCGATGGGTTGCGCGCAGCCGGACTCGTGGCGCAGAGCCCGCTTCGAAGGCCTCCTGCCAGCGGGCAGCGCACAGGCACCAGCTGTCGCCGGCTTTCAGGCCTTCAAAGCCAAATTCAGGCCTAGGTGTGCTGAGGTCATTGCCCTGGGCCTTGGAGAATTCAAGGAATTCGTCGGTGACCACAGCGCAGACGGCATGCAAGCCAAAGTCATCCGGGCCGACGTTGCAGCAGCCATCGCGGTAAAAGCCGGTAATCGGGTCTTTGCCGCAGGTTTCCAGTTTTTCGCCCAGTACGTTTATCGATTCAGACATTTCCATTATTCAGACCTTTTGGCTTGGGAGTTTGCGGGGTTTGGACACACTTTCCAAAACACGCTCCTTACGGCACATCCCTGTGGCGCTTGGGCTCCGCCATCCATGGCTCCGCACAGTTTTGGAAAGTGTGTCCAAACCCCGCACTCAAATCTGGGAGCTGGAGTCTTTAAACACGCTTGATCGCTCGAGCATCAATTATGCGGGAGCGGTATCCGCTCTACCAGCAGGCCGTTACAATACCGGCCATGCCGACCGAACCCCAAATCCCTGATACCTCCAACCTGCCGGATTTTCTCACCGATGAGCAGCGGGCGATTATTACTGCCGGCTATGAGCATTCGGTAATTACCGCCGTGGCCGGCAGTGGCAAGACGTCGACGCTGGCGTGGCGGATCCGGTATCTGCTGGAGCAGGGGCATGATCCGGACCGGATGCTGGTGTTGATGTTCAACCGCAGTGCCCGGGTGGATTTTGGGCGTAAGCTGCAGGAAGTGTGTGCTCGGAGCGGGCTGGCGCTGCCGGAGATTCGGACTTACCACGCCATGGGCTTGCGGCTGTATAAGCGGTTTGTTCGGGAGGGTTATCTGCCGGGGTTTTTGGAGAAGATTCTGACCGAGCAGGAGATCAGTTTTCAGGCCTGGCAGTTGACGCGGCGGCTGGCGCCGGAGGATCTGGCGGATGAAATCCGGCGCAACAAGAAGGATTTTGTCGAAACGGCGACGGGGTTCATTGATCTGGTGAAGACGACGCTGTCGCCGGCGGAGATTGTGTTCGAGGAATTGGGGTATTCGGACAAGCACAAGTATCTGATCGATCTGTTCCACAGTTTTGAGCAGTGGCGTAAGGGCCAGGGGCGGATCAGTTACGCGGACATGCTGTATGAGCCGGTGATGGCGATTCACCAGAATCCGCCGTTGCAGCGGCTGGTGGGCAACAAGATGGATCTGATTCTGGTGGATGAGTACCAGGACACCAATGAGATCCAGCATCTTCTGTTGCGATACGTGGCCGGCGACCGGGCCCGGGTGACGGTGGTGGGGGACCCGGACCAGACGATTTATGAGTTCCGGGGTGCGAAGCCGGAGTTTATTCTTAAGCGGTTCAGCGATGAGTTCGAAAGCCCGCTGGAGCAGACGTTGAGTTACACCTTCCGCTACGGCCATCGCGTGGCTTTGCTGGCGAACCATCTGATTTGCCACAACACCGGGCGCAAGGATGTGCTTTGTCATTCCCACCCTTCCACTCCCGGCACAGAGATCAGCCTGCATCGGGCCGAGAGCGATGCCGATACCGTGCTGCAGATTCTTCAGGGCCAGTCGGAACCGGCTCTGACAGGCACCGCCATTCTGTTCCGGGTCTGGAGCCAGAGCGTCCCCATCGAGCTGAAGTTGCTGGCGCGGCAGATTCCCTATCGGATTGATGCCGGCAAGGGCGCCCTGTTCAGCCGCGAGGTGCAGGCCATCACCGCCTTGCTGATGGTGGTGACCGGCAAGCTGGAGAATCTGCCGGACGAGGATCGGCTGGAACTGGCACGTCAGCTGTTGCGTTTCCCCCACGTTGGCTTGAAAGAGCCGGAACTGGAGCAGCTCGCGCGTTTCCTGGCAGGGTTTTCTGGTGGATGGCACGAGCGTCTGCTGGCCATGGATTTTGACGCCCTGGCACCCATGGCGGCCCGTAAGTTGCGGAAACTGGGCGAGGTGCTTGCCCAACTACGCAGTTATGGAGGTCCGGTTGCAGGGCTGATCAGTGTCTACGCCGAGCACACCGATCTTTACGAGGGCATCCGCAGCCTGGCATTGACGCATGAAAGCGCCGAGGAGCGGATTGATACCGTGCAGGGGTTCCGGCAGTACCTGAAAAGCCTGGATGTCACGGCAGAGGGAGCCCTGGACCATCTGAAAGCCCTGAAGCAGCAAGCGGGTGAAAAACGACAGGGAGGCGTGCTGCTGTCGACCATTCACCGCACCAAGGGCCTGGAATGGCCAACGGTTATCATTCCCGGACTGCAGGAGAAATATCTGCCTTACAGCCCCCGACCCCAGGACGATGCCAGAGGATTCCTGGAGAGTGAACGGAGACTGCTGTATGTCGCCATGACGCGAACGCGTCAGCAACTGCACCTGATCACCCGACCGGCCAGCAAGCAACCGCACCTGGACGGCGATCTGGGCCCGAGCCGTTTCGTGGAAGAGTGCTGCTTTGAGCTCGCCGAGGAGTTCGGACGCTGGCTGGATGAACGAATCCCGGCCGAGACTTCAACAATCCGTTTGACCGCTCCCCTAACACCGGTCAGCCAGCGCTATGCTGACCGGGAGACCGTCACTCTGGAAGGCCAGGCGGCAACATCTGCAAATTCCATGGAACCGCTCTGGCATCAGAAGCGTCTTAGCCACGCGATTTTCGGCCCCGGCTCGGTGGTTGCCGAGGATGAAAGCTCGTTCGAAGTGCACTTCGACAACGGCGAGGTCCTGAATTTCAGTAAAAAGAGCGCGCATCTGTATTTTTCCGCGCTGGCCTGAAACGACCTCGGGTACGTAAAGGTCAACTGGGTACAATTGCGGACGTAACAATCCGTATCATTTTTTTGTTTTTTTTGGCCTACTGGCCTAAATTCCGGGTATACAAGCACTTTTCATGAGGAAGTGCGGTACCACAACGACAATGAACAGGAGGTTCTGCATGAACGTCATGCGTCCGATTTCCGCGGCTGTCCTGGCCGCTACACTGGCAACCCCGGCCATGGCCGACCGTCAGGAAACCGTCTACATCAACCCATTTGCAGGTTTCCAGCTGTTTGACGACAAGCGCGACCTGAGCGAGACCGGCACCTTCGGGGTTGGTGTGGAATATAGATTCCGCCCCCACTGGTCAGTTGAGGCTCTGTACTCACGCGCTGATGCAGACCGTAAATATGTGCCTGGCGAATCGGAATTCGATGAAGTTCGGGTTGACGGTACCTACTACTTTGCAGGCCCGGACGAAGCCTGGAACCCATACGTGTCTCTGGGCGCAGGCCATGCAGACTTTGGTTCGGACAACAGCGGCGTTCGCACTGCGGGCAGCAACCATGACGAAACCCGGGTGAACGTGGGTACCGGTTTCCGCTACAACATCAGCGATGCTGTGTCACTGCGTGGCGACCTCCGTGAATTCCACGGGATTGATGAGAGCACCTTCGACACCCAGGTATCGCTCGGCATCAGTTTTGCGTTTACCCGCACCGTGGCCCAGGCCTCGCCCGAGCCTGCGCGTCCGGCAGATGCTGATGGCGATGGCGTGCCGGATTCACGGGATCAGTGTCCGGGTACTCCAGCTGGCGCCACGGTTGACAGCAATGGCTGCGAACCGGATTCAGATCGCGACGGTGTTGCCGATAGTCGTGACCAGTGTCCCGATACCCCGCGCGGGGCCGAAGTGAACAGTCGCGGCTGTGAGCTGGACAGTGACAACGACGGCGTCGTCAACAGCCAGGACCAGTGCCCGAACACGACCGCTGGCGCTGAGGTTGACGAGACAGGCTGTGAGGGTGTTACTGAAACCATCCAGACTTTCACCATCGAGGTGCAGTTCCCGACCAACAGTTCGGTCATCGGCAATGCCTACGATGAGGAAATCCGTCGCGTCGCGGACTTTATGCAGGAAAACCCGGAAACCATCGTGGAAATTGCCGGTCACTCTGACAGCCGCGGTGACGCGGACTACAACCAGTTCCTGTCCCAGCGTCGCGCTGAAGCAGTTGCCGGCCGTCTGACCGGGCCTCTGGGTGTTGATCCGGCACGAGTGGAAGCCGTAGGTTACGGTGAGGAGCAGCCGATTGCGTCCAACAACACAGCGGACGGCCGAGCTGCCAACCGCCGGGTTGAAGCGCGCATTCAGGTTCGCCGTTAATTGAAGGTTTTTACCTGAGTGGTTGAAAAGGCGCCTTCGGGCGCCTTTTTTGTTTCTGATCAAACTCGAGGAACCGATGCTCAGAGCCATTGCCCTGATCTTTTCCCTCTCTGTTCTGGCAATACCGGCACAGGCTCAGGTTTTTCGCTGCGAAACAGACGGCAATACGGTCTTCGCAGACCAGCCCTGCGGGGAGGATGCCGAATCGGTTGAGTTACGGGATAACCGCATTGGTGGCAGCTTTAACCAGAACCTCCCGACACAAGAGGCAGCTGATCCCGAGGAACAGGCCAAAGAGCCGGAACCAGAAGAAGAGGCCGGCACCTGCAGGTTTATCAACTCCACCGATTTGCGTCGTTATCTGATTCGGGAGCAGGTGGTGCCGGGCATGACCGGCGAAAACGTGCGGCGCGCTTTCGGCAACCCTCCGGAAATCTACACCAGTCCCCAGGAAGTCTGGATCTACCAGACCCGCTATTATGGCGCGCTCTATGAGTTGACCTATGTGTATTTCAGGGATGGCTGTGTTGAACGGATTGAGTACCGGAAACCCTGACCGCATCCAGCAGCAGGTTACGGGGTGTCAGCGACCGGTCGCAGAAATGCCCCAGCCTGACCCTGTACCCCTGCTCTTCCAGAAAGATCGCGTAATCCAACACCATCCAGAGTTCCAGAGGACGCCGGAACAGATGCCTGACCAGCTCATGGCGGCGAACCTCCGCCAGCCGTTGCTCACCAAACGCCTGCCAGTGATCAAAGTCCACCGTATCGGGTAGTCGGAGCTGTTTTTTCGCCGCCGCCCAGCGGCAGAAGGCGGGAAAGCCTTCGTTCAAAAGGCGGGGCGGATTCGAAGGGACCGACAGATACTCATCGCGCCCACGAAGTTTCCTCTGCAAACCATCAAATCCCAGGCGCCACTGGCTGACAAGGCGAGTCTGTTCCCTCACCCGGGCGGGCGCCGTCACGGTTTCCTGAACCGCAAGCCGAAGATCGTTCCGGCTCGGCTGCAGCGCTTTTTGGTAATCCGCCGCTCTTTGGGAAAGCGGCCTGTAGTGTTCCATCTCGGTGAGGTGGTAGCAGCAGGGCGAGATGCTCAATCTCGGCAACCCGGCTTCACTGCCTCGCTTCAGCAACTGCCGGTGCAGATCGCCGCAAGCATGAAGTGCAACACCGTGGTGACGGCTGGGAAGCGACAAATCCGCTACCATGACATCCTGGCAGCAGATCGACATTGCATCTCCGAACTGTTGAGCCAGTCGGTTGCCATCGTGCACCAGCTCCGGATTCCACTCAAAACCCTGTATCTCACCGGGGCAAAACGGCGCCAGCGTCCGGGACAGATGGCCCTTACCACAACACCAGTCCAGAGCGGGGTGTTCCAGCGGTGTCAGTGCCGCCGTAAAGGCGCCCGACTGCAGGCGTTTCCGACCGGGCATATCCGTGGCCCGAATTTCCGGGAGAGTCGCCTCTGATGCCTTTTCGGGTGCCGATAACAGTTCCGGCAGTTGAATCATGTCGGCGTAACGGTCGAGAGACGGCAACCAGGGGGCTAGCGAAGCCGCCAACTCAACCGGGCTGTCATCCAGTTGCTGGCATTCCTCATCGGTAAGGTCCGCCAGTACGGCGGCCAGTTCCGGATAAAGCAGTGCCCAGGCCGGCTCCTGCGTCATGAACGGCGCCGGTTGCCAGAACTCGGAATGCTGTACCAGCCAGTCGTTCAACTGCTGCCATCGCTGGTAAAAAGATTCCGCGCCGTGGTGTAAACTCGCCGCCGGAGGTAACGTCATGCAACTGGCCTTTGTACTTGTTGAACCCAAGGTTCCGGAAAATGTCGGAGCGGCCGCCCGCGCCCTGTGCACCATGGGCTTCGACGAGCTCTGGCTGGTCAATTCCGATCTGCACACCCGCCCGGAAGCCCACTGGCTGGCCCATGGCAGCGACCATATCCTGGACAATGCGCGCATTTTCCCCGATCTGGCTGCGGTAAGAAACTCCGTAGACCTGCTGATGGGCACCTCTGCCAAGCCCCGGCATCGGCGCCAGGATTGGCACGGCCCCTCAGATCTTCGCAAAGTTCTTGCCACCAAGGAGGCTTCGGTAGCAACCGCAGCACTGGTGTTCGGCCGGGAAGATCGTGGGCTGTCCAATGAGGAGCTGGCGCTCTGCGATCTGCTCACCGGCATACCCATGAAGGTCGCCTACCCCTCCCTGAACCTTGCCCAGTCTGTGATGCTCTACGCCTGGGAAATGTCAGGGCTTTCGGAAGCCATGGATAACCAGAGTGAGCCTGCCGATGAAAATCGTCTTGGTGCCCTACGCGGCCGGCTCGAAACCTTGCTGCCGGAACTGGACACACCGCCTGAAGGGAAGCTGTCCCAGTGGGTCTTTGAGCGGCTGCCGTTGTTGTCTGATCGGGATATCGGGTTTGTTCATACGCTGTGCTCGAACATGGAGCGTAAGCTTGGCTCTCAGGCGCGCTCGGCTTCTGAGAAGGAGCCGAACGGATAAGCCCTCCCGGGCTTTTTGCGCGCATCGAATTGTTGAAACTACTCCTGGAATCTTCCTGGGCGGAAGGCATCCAGACAGATGGCGGGTTCCTCGCCTTCAATTACCTGGGCGATGACATCGGCACTGCCGGCAGAGAGAGTCCAGCCGAAGGTGCCGTGGCCGGTGTTGAGGTAGAGGTTGTCTCTGGGACCTCGTCCGATGATCGCCGGGCCGTCCGGGGTCATGGGGCGAAAGCCGGTCCAGGTTTCGGCGGCATCGAGGTCGGCGCAGCCGGGGAACCGGGATTCGACCGACTTCTTGATAGTTGCCAGTCGGACCTCGGGAATATCCCGGTTGAAATCCGCCAGCTCGACGAAACCCGTAGCCCGGAGCCTGTTCCCCAGACGGGTGGAAACCACTTTGTAGTTGTCATCGTGAATGGTGGAAGCAGGGCCTCGTTCCGGATCCTTCATGGGGACCGTCAGGCTGTAACCTTTTACCGGATAGATGGGCAGTTCCAGGTCGAGGGGCTGAACCAAGTGGCTGGACCAGCAGCCGGCGCTGATCACCACGGCATCTGCTTCCAGCGTTTCCATCACGCCATCGCTGTTTCTGACTGAAATTGCACTGACCTTCTGGTCATCGGCAATCAGCTTTTCGGCTTCCACGCTATAACGAACGACCACCCCCTTTGCTTCGCAGGCTTTCGCCAGCTCCCGGGAGAACTGATGACAATCACCGGTGCCGTCAGTGTCGTAGCTCAGGGCGCCGAAAAGCGGGCCGTTGCCGACCATGCCGGGTTCCGCTTCGCGTACCTGTTCGGGGGTGAGCAAGCGGGAAGGGATACCCAGTTCGTTCAGAAGTTCATGGGTCGTTCGGTAGCCTTCCAGTGCTTCCGGTGTGCTGGCCAGATGCAGCAGGCCCTGGTGGTCGCCATCGAAGGACAGATCAAGCTCCTTTTCCAGAGCCAAAAACCGTTCCCGGCTGTGGATGCCGAGGCGCAACATGGCGCGGCGATTCAAACCGAACAGGCCCGGCGACCAGGCGTAACGGAGGGTGGCGAACATGAATTTCAGGGTTTCCACAGATGGGGGAAACCGCAGTTTCAATGGGCCGTCCTGCTTGAGGATCCAGGGGATGGCCTTGAACACAATCGCGGGATCGGCCCAGGGGTAAACTACGCCATAGGATCGCTGGGCCGCATTGGCCTTACTGGTCTCGTTGCCGGCCATTGAATGACGTTCCAGCACAGTAACCCGGTGGCCCCGGCGATTCAGCTCGTAGGCGGTGGTCATTCCCACCACGCCGCCACCAACAACAGCAATGTGCATGCATTCCTCCCCTGGGTTTATTTCACGCCGCTTTTCGCCAGCAGGCGACGGTACTCTTTCAAAACATTCTCGTCTTCTTTCGGGTAATCCGGCGCCAGTTTCTGCAATTGCTCAGCCAAAATGGCCGCGACAATCGCTCGGGCCTGGGGCTTCCGATCACCCGGCACGATAAACCAGGGCGCCTCCTCTGTGTGAGTCGCGGCCATAGCTTCCTCGGCAAACGCTGCGTACTCTCGGCGCTTTTCCCAGCCATCGATATCGGATCGATCAAATTTCCAGCGCTTACGCGGTTTGTCCAGACGTTTCAGGAGACGCTGACGATGCTCGTCCTCGGACAGGTTGAGCCAGACCTTGATCACGGTGGTGCCTTCTTCCACCAGGTGATTCTCGAAGTTCCGGATGGACCGGTAGCGGTTCTGCCAGTTGTAGCTTTCAGGTGCGTGGACAGGCCATACCCGCTCCGCGATCACCGCTTCGTGATGGCTGCGGTTAAAGGCTACCATCTCACCAAAACCGGGCAGAAACGGCGTGACCCGCCAGAGAAAATCGTGCCGGACTTCAAGGCCCCTGGGTCGGCTGAACGACCAGGCATGAAAACCGGCGGGGTCGGCGTAGGTTGCCAGAGTACGGATCAGGCTGTCTTTTCCGCTGGTGTCCGGGCCGTGGGTAACCAATAGAACCGCCCGGGTCTGGTTGGCCCAGAGCCGGCGCTGGTATTCACCGATTTGATCCAGACTGGCTTCCAACCCTGGCAGCGTGGTGTCATCGCCATCCAGAAAAGTCGGGTAATCCCGGAATCTGGGATTTCCAGGTTGATAAAGAAAAGAACTGGCAAACGCCGACAACTTCATCAAAGTGCTCCGTGCAACTCGCTATGGAGGTAATACAGGTCAACAATCGAACAAACTGGTAGACTTGTGAGCCTGAATTCACAGAATAGCAGCCTGCACGCAGGTTGCGATGGAGTGTAGTACCCGGCAATGAGTAAAAAACGTCGCGAGATTCCCGTATTCGATCATCCGATCATCGAGACCCACTGTCACCTGGATTATCTCAAGGACCGCCCTTTGGAGGAGACCCTTGAGCAGGCACAAGGGGTCAATATCGAGAAGGTGATCACGATTGCGGTGTCCCCGGATAACCTTGCCAGGGTGCGAGAGCTCAGCCAGGTGGCGCCCTGGGTTTATGGTACTCAGGGAATACATCCTCACGATGCCGAAAGCTATTCCGACGACGTAGAGGCCGAAATCCGCGCCCATGCCAGGGACGATAAGATCGTTGCCGTGGGCGAAATTGGTCTGGACTATTTTTACGACAACGCCGACCGGGATGTGCAGCGCGAGGTGTTCCGGCGTCAACTGCAGATCGCCTGCGACACGGATCGGCCGGTGGTTATCCATAGCCGTGAAGCCGACGAGGATACCATCGAGATCCTTGGCGAATTTGAGGCTACGCTGAAGCGCCGCGGTGTCATCCATAGCTTCACGTCCGGACCGGGTCTCGCCCGGTATGCCCTGGATCAGGGCTGGTGCCTGGGCTTCAACGGCATTACGACCTTTAACAAGGCGGAGAATGTGCGGGACATCGTGCGCATGGCTCCTATCGACCAGATCCTGCTGGAAACCGACTCGCCCTTTTTGACCCCGGTACCCTACCGGGGTAAGGAAAACGCACCGTTCTATTTGCCCTTTGTGGCCGAGAAAATCGCTGAGGTTAAGGAACTGCCTCTGGACGAGGTGATTTCCAAGACTTATCAGAACAGCCTGAGGACGTTTTTCTCCAGCGAATGATCAAGCGCGTCCCCACCTCCGCACTCAAGGTCGGCATGTACATAACCGATCTGAACAACGACTGGATTCCCCACAATACCCAGCGCAAGCGGGGTGTTATCAAAAAAGAGGAAACCATCGAGAAAATCCGGCGGATGGGTGTCGAATTCGTCTACATCGACGCTTCGAAAGGGCTGGACTCCCAGGATTCTGAGACCGCCGCCGAGGTGGATCGCCGTAACGAGTCAGCCCTCCAGAAAGCCGGTGCACTGGCGCCTGGCCTGCGCCCGCACGTGGCGCTTGCGGAAGAAATCGTGATCGCCCAGCAAATTCACAGCCAGGCCCAGGGGCTGGTCGGCGAGTTCATGAACCATGCCAAGGTGGGCGGCGCTATCGACGTTGCACCCATCCACCAGTTGGCGGACGAGCTCCAGCATTCCGTGCTCAGGAATGCCAACGCCCTGAGTTGCCTGGGGCGCATCCGCGAAAAAGACAATTATCTTCTGGAACACTCTGTAAACCTGAGTGTGTTGATGTCCCTGTTCGGGAACCATCGGGGCCTGTCTTCCGATGTCCTGCACCAGACCATCGTCGGCGCGCTTCTCCACGACCTGGGCAAAATTCTCACACCCGACGAGATACTGCACAAACCCGGCCGCCTGACCCCCGAAGAGTTCGAGGTGATGAAACTTCACGCCCGCCACTCACGGGACATCCTGGCTACCACCGAGGGCATTGGGGAGCTCACTGTCATCACGGCGGCCCAACACCATGAACGCCTGGACGGAACCGGCTATCCGGAAGGCCTGAAGGGAGATGAGATCTCGGAGTACGGCCGGATGGTCGCAATCAGCGACGTCTACGACGCCATCACGGCGGATCGGGTATACCATAAAGGTATGACGCCAACACAGGGCCTCAAAAAGCTTCTGGAATGGAGCGGCAGTCATCTGGATCCGATTCTGGTCAAACAGTTTATTCGCTGTCTGGGCCTTTATCCCGTGGGTTCTATGGTACTTCTGGAAAGCGGCCGTCTTGGCGTGGTGGTCGAAGCCAACGAGAGTGATCAAAGACTGCCGACGGTGCGTGTCATGTACCACACCAAATTCCGGATGCCGGTCACCGTAGATACCATCGACCTCGCGAAACCTGGGACGCAGGACCGGATTCTGCGAGCCGTGGATCCGGAAACCTACAAAATTGATGTCCGGAAATTCCTCGTCTGAGTAGCAGGCATCTCCGCTAGCCAAGGGCTCTGCTAAGCTCAGAGGACATCGGCTTCATCACAAAAGAACCCATATGACTGCCACAGTTTTCCAGATTCTTGGTGGCCTGGCCCTGTTCCTGCTGGCCATGGAAATGATGACCAACGGCTTGAAAAGCGCAGCGGGACAACAGTTGCGCCATATGCTCGGTCACTGGACCAAAACCCCTTTGAGAGGTCTGGCGGCGGGCTTTGTGATTACCGGCCTGGTTCAGTCTTCCGGGGCAGTAACCGTGGCCACGATCGGCTTTGTGAACGCCGGCCTGCTCAACCTCAGCCAGTCCCTCGGCGTCATCTTTGGCTCCAATATTGGCACCACCATGACCGCCTGGCTTGTCAGCCTCGTGGGCTTCGGATTCAATATTGAAGCCATCGCGCTCCCGATTCTTGCGGCCGGTGTCGGGCTCAAGCTGATCGCCTCCAATCCGCGCACCCGGTCACTGGGCGAGGCGGTGGCAGGCTTCGCGCTGTTTTTCCTCGGGCTGTCCATACTGAAATCGTCGTTGGAGACCTTGACCGGCGGCCTCGACAGCAACTTTCTGCTGCACAACGACTATGGGTTGCCCGCCTTCATCCTGGTCGGATTTCTGGCAACCGTCCTAACACAATCCTCAAGCGCTGCGCTGGCCATTGTGCTTACTGCCGCGGCGGGTGGCCTGATTCCACTGAACAACGCCGCTGCGGCGGTGATAGGCGCCAATCTCGGTTCAACGTCCACGGCGGCCCTTTCTGCCCTGAAAGCGACAGCCAACGCCCGCCGGCTTGCGGTAGGGCACATCCTGTTCAACGCAGCGACCGGTCTCATTGCCCTCGCCATTCTGCCCGTCATGCTATGGATGGTGTCCCTGCTTGCAGAGTGGCTCGCAATGGACGCCAATATCGCCGTCTCGCTGGCCCTGTTTCACACACTGTTCAACGTGCTCGGCGCGTTTATCATGTTGCCGCTGACGCCAGGCTTTGCCCGATTTCTGGGAAGACTCTTCCGCAGCAAGGAAGAGGACAGCGCCGAGCCGCGATTTCTGGACGACACACTCGTCACCACTCCCGAACTCGCGGTTGGTGCCGTTGATCAGGAGATGAAGCGCCTGATTGGTCTCACCCGAGGCCTGCTTCGAGTCTGTCTTGACCGGGAGGACCTGAAACCCGCCCAGATCCGCCCGAAAACCGATGCCTGCCTGAGTCTGAACCAGTCCATTGCAGACTACATTTCCAGACTGAGGGCGGAGAAAATGCATCTGGCGACGGTGGATATCCTCAGCAGGAACATTCTGACCTGTCGCTATCTGACCGAAGCCACGGTTCTGGCCCCTGCCCTGCTGCAGCTCAAAGAAGCCAGTCGGTTGCCACAGCTGGACTGCCTCCGGGAAGACTTTGAACACTACCTCGGCCTGCTGAGAACGCTGGTTGCCGCAGACAGCCCGGAACCCGGGACCTTCCATGATATTGAGAAGACGTACCACGTGCTCAAATCCCGGATGCTGTCGATGATTGTCAAAGGAGAATTCACTGCCATTGCAGGAGAGCGGACACTGGATGACCTGAGTTCCGTACGACGTCTCTGTGACCAGTGGAACAAGTCACTGGGCTGGAAGCCCGGGATGGAATTGCTGAACGGCAGCCGTCAGGAGGAAGGACCGGAGAATCGGACATAGCGATTGCGGCCCCGGTGCTTGGCCTGATACATGGCCTGGTCGGCCTGGCGCAGGAGCTGGTCGCCGTCCAGATCCTCTGCCTGCGGGAACAATGTGTAGCCGATACTGGCTGAGACTTCCACACTGTGGTCCGCTACCCAGACCGGTTCGGCCACCCGGGCCAGCAAACGCCTCAACAGGCTCTCCAGGGCGGGATCGTCCTGAACATTCATGACAATGGCCGCGAACTCATCACCGCCGAGCCGCGCCAGGGTATCCTCTTCCCGAAGCTCCCCGCGCATACGGGCAGCTACCTCAACCAGCAACTGGTCGCCCGCCTCATGGCCGAAGGCATCGTTTACCGGCTTGAACTCGTCCAGAT
Source organism: Marinobacter sp. NFXS11 (assembly GCF_040148675.1). Classification (NCBI taxonomy): domain Bacteria; kingdom Pseudomonadati; phylum Pseudomonadota; class Gammaproteobacteria; order Pseudomonadales; family Marinobacteraceae; genus Marinobacter; species Marinobacter sp. NFXS11. Next base: position 404,608 of record NZ_JAGDDV010000002.1, read on the forward strand.
CAATATAAACCACAGCCAGTTTGCCGCTCTGTCGCCGTGTCAGGGCCATGGCCTGCTGCAACCGGTCGGCAAACAGAACCCGGTTAGGCATTCCGGTCAGGGCATCGTAATGGGCCATAATCCGGAGCTTCCTTTCCTGCTCTTTAAGCCGACTGATGTCACTGAAAATACCGACAAAATGCGAAACTTCGCCATGATCGCCACGGACACTGCTGAGCGTTACCGACAAGGTAATCGGCTCGCCATCATTGCGCCTGCTGGCAAACTCTCCGGCCCAGAAGCCCTGGGACCGGGCACTGGCGAAAATACCACTGCCTTCCTCCACCGGTAAGGGTGGCAGTCTTCCTATCGCCCGATTGCGGGCCCGGCCTGTAATCGCCAGATACGCATCGTTGGCATCAATTACGATGCCGTGATTGTCAGTAATGAAAATCGCCTCCCGGGCGTATTCGAAGACGCTCGCCGCCAACCGCTGCCGCTGTTCCGCACGTTTCCGGAGAGTGATTTCATACAGGGAGCAAAGAATCAGAGCTTCCGGTTCGTCCTCAGTGTGGACGGGTGCCATAGTAAGCTCCACCCAGATCTCCGTGCCGTCAGAGCGATTGAGAACCCATTCGCACTGTTCCACCTGACCCGCCGAAACCCGGGCCAGCATAGGCGCCATTTTCTGTCGGGAAATCTGCCCGTCCGGCTGGAATTCGGGCGAAAAGACCGCCAGATCCTTACCGATCAGTGATTCGCTGGAGGTGTACCTGAGCAGGTCGACAGAAGCCCGGTTGGTGTCGATGAAAAGTCCACCCCGGATCAGCAATGCAGCTTGTGGCCAACCCCGGATAAGCTGGCGCAGTCGCCTTTGTTCCGCGGCCAGCTGCTTCTTGCTTTTGCCCAGCCAGAGCGACGATGCCACCAGCAACATGACCAACACCAGAATGGTAAAGACCCAGAGCCGATACTGGTGCAACGCATCCACCCAGGTAAGTTGGGGCGCCTGGTCGTAGGGCGGCACCCGCAGAGTGCGCGCCAGGTACTCAACCGACTGGTAGTCCGCGGGCGGCGAAAAACCCGAAATGCCGACTGACAGCGCAACCTCGTCTTCCGGCTCAATGGCAAAAAGCGCCGACGCGATACGACGGACGGCCCGCTCGTTTACATGGGGCAGCGCCACCACGGGCCATTCCGGGTATAGACGGGTTGAAACAACGTAGGGGAAACCCGCCAGCCGCTGACGGTTCAGAACCTTCACCCGGGTGAACAGACCAGGGTCTTCCTGCGCCATCTGCTCCAGAATGCTGGTTCGGATAAAGCCAACGTCCGCATCTCCGGAAAGAACCGAACGAACCACCCGGTCGTGGGTGCCCATAAACCGAATCAGATTCACTCTCCGGATATCAATACCGGCATCCATCAGCTCGAGAACCTGGGTCTGGTAGCCCCCCAGGAAATGAACACCCGGTGAGGCAATGGTTTTATCGCGAATATCGGCGAGCTGTTCGATGTCGTCGCGCTCGGCCCTGGTAAAGATCACGCCGCCAAGACTCCCGGTCGCGGACTGGCCGGAGCGCCTGACCAGGGTCGCCAGAACGCCGGTCAGACTGCGTTCGCTTCGGATCAGCAGAAAATGGCTGGGATTGGTAAGAAAAAAATCCAGCCGGTTGGCGGCGATCGCCCGGCTCATATTTTCCTGATTGAGAATTTCGAGCTTTATCTGGATGCCGGTTTCCCGGGACAGGTAATCAGTCAGAGGCTGGTAGCGTTCCCGAAGCACGTCATCCGGGCGATAGGCGAATACGCCCATAGTCAGTGTTTCATCTGCATTGGCTGATGCAATGGCCACAAGCTCCGTGGCAAACAGAAAACAAAGACAGACAGCAAACCGGCGAATGTTCAAGAGACCCTCGCTGGCAAAAACGAAGGATCTGACAAGCGCTGGATGCCCGGATTTTGACCAATCATCCCCTCTGCCAGCATAAGGCGAGACAGGGTTCCGGCCATGGTTTCAATGGGTCCGGCTGCTCTGAGATAGCGTTGGTTTGCGGCCAGATCCGGCAGCATAACGCTGGCGAGCGCCGCCCGGACCTCATCCGGGCTGATCCCCTGACGGGTGGCAATCCGGTAAACCGAGTCGTGCATGCTACGCACAAGATGCCGCAGACCGGTGAAATGTCCGGTCACCAGGTCGCGAACCGCACGGGAATTGCTGTCTGCTGCTTTCCGGGTCACCACCAGCAAATCGAAGATGGTTTCCGGAATGTCGCTACTATCGAAGAGCCTGACACCACCGGCGTTCTCTATAAGTGACGCTGTTGGCTCGTAGCCCACGGAAGCATCCACTTCACCGCGGGACCAGGCCTGTGCATGCTGGCTCACCGGCAAATCCACTTTTATCACGTCGCTGCGACCGAGCCCGGCTACCTCAAGGATTTTAAACAGCATAACGCCCGAGACACCGTCCAGCTCTACCGCAATCCGCTGTCCTTTGAGGGCAGCCAATTCCGTAATCGATGGCTTGACCATCAGTACATCGGCGCCGGCGGACACATCAGCGACAGCAACCACAACCAGTTCCAGCCCTCTCGACCAGACGCGTATGGTTTCATCCAGAGTCAGCGCCGCCCCTTCAAGAGTCCCGGACAACAGCCCTTCCATGGAGTCTTTGGCAGACGTGCCCGGCACCAGCGCAACCGTATCCGGCAACCAGTTGAAATCATGGGCAAGGTAAAGTGGCTCGTAGCCAATCCAGGGGTGAATGCCGAACCTCAGCGGGCCGGAATCGCTGCAACCCGGCAATCCCGCCGCGGACAGCCCGGCTGCTATCGATAAACCAAGAAATTCGCGGCGTTGCATCAGGTTCGGAACCGGGTCAGGACATTAACATTTGTCAATAAACGATAGTTTACTGTTTCACATACTACCCGTAAAACCGCAACTTGCATTGCACCGCGTCAATTTAACCCAAAGACAGGAACACCCCCATCAGTACCGGCGACAGAAAAGACAGCAAAAAACCGGAGGCGATGGCCACGGGAACGCAGGTCAGCCCACCACTGCTGCGGATTACCGGCAGGGTGAAATCCATGGCCGTAGCGCCACCATAACCGATGGCCATGGCCGGCCTGTTGGCAATCAACAGGGGAATGATGGCCAGTGCAACAATCTCCCTGAGCACATCATTGAGGAAGGCCACGCCGCCCCAGGCAGGCCCAAGGGCCTCGCCAATCACAATGCCGGACAGCGAGTACCAGCCAAAACCGGAAGCAACCGCCAGGGCATCGTGCCAGGGCAGCCCAAGCCAGGGTATCAACAGGGCCCCGGCCACCAGAGAGCTCAGCGTCAGAGCCAGTGCGATACCCAGGCCCTGGCGGTTCATCAGCAGCTTGCGCAACGACAGGCCGGCATTGCGCAACTGGAGGCCAATAAGAAACAACAGGAACATCAGGGACCAGGTCGCCAGCTGTTCCGCCATCGGCATGTCCGGCAACAGGTAGTATCCGGCCAGGAGCCCGGCAATCACCGCCACCAGGGGTTTCATGCCGGCCAGGAACAGCCTGCGGTAACCGGGACTGACACTGCCTTCGACCCGCTCGATGGACATCGGCTGCCAGCGGTGGAACAGCCAGAGCCCTAACATGTTGGCAAAGAAAAGTACCAGCACCAGCGCCAGTACCTGGGCCGCCATACCACCCAGCTGTGCCGCCAGGCCTTCCATCTGGCCAAGGCCCAGGCCAAGCAACACGAGGATAAAATACACCAGGCCCTCCACCGTGTAGTGGATCACGGTCATGGCCCGGCGATTCTCCAGGGCGATGGCGAACCCCAGGAACAGGGGAGCGAGTATGAGCAGGGCTCCAGTCAGCATGGTGTCCTCAAAAAAAGAAAGGGTGATTGTCAGATAAGGGGTTTGAACTGGTCGGGGTCGGCATCGGGGCTGAGTTGTTCACCCTGGGGAGCTCCGATGGTGCGGGCAAGACGTTGGGCGGTAACGGACCAGACCACATAGTCTCCGGGCTTCGGCTCGTAGCCTTTTCCCATCATGGTGCCGGCGACACTCCTGAGAACCGATTCAGCCCGAGCCTGGGTTGGCCAGGGCCCACGGCAGAACTGCCCATCAGGGCGCCCCTGGTCAGGGCCAGACAGAACCACCAGGCCCCAATGGCCACCGCCTGCTGGCCGGATATGTAGCTCGATGCGTTGGCGGTCTTTCACCATGACAAGATCCCGAAGCGGGCTACGGCCGTGGAAATAGTGGAGCTTCATGGCGCCATGCGGTCAGTGCAGGACATGCCCTGACCTGTCCTGAACGAGGACCCAGGGTGCGATGACGACCGCCCAGAGTTCCGCATTGCGATCATACCAATCCCGCGCGGTGTCCGGCGCAACCTCACCAACGCGACCATCGTTCATCAACTGTTCGAAACGGGCCTTGTTATCCGCCGCCAACTCAGTCGCCACTTCAAGCAAATTCAGGTCGGGCGACACCCTGACCACCTGTCCCCTGGCAAAGTAGGTCTGCAGTTCGTGCCAGTGGATGCGAGAAGTCTCAAGATTCAGCTTGGCTTTCAATTCGTCCCGGGGTGGGGAGGATGACATGACTACCTCATCAATCTAAACAGGGCTCACGCTGGCCAGACTACCGGAAATTGCATCTTTCCGCACCTTCCGGAGGACTCTGCCGATCTGCCTGTTTTACCCTCGGGAGTCTTGGAGAATGCGTGAAATCTGATCCGAAAGGGTCATGGGGTCGAAGGGCTTCGGGATCACGCCCAATGCACCTAACTCACGGTACTCGCGTATTTCCGAATTCTGCAGTCGTGCCGTCATGAAAATAACCGGCACATCCGCCATTCCATCAAGCTCGCGCAGGGCCTTGAGTGTTGCAGGGCCGTCCATGCCCGGCATCATGACATCCAACAGAATAAGCTCGGGATCGAAGTCTGGAGCCGCTGCCAAAGCGGCAACGCCGGATTCGCACACAGCTGCCTCAAAACCACCGACATCTTGCAGCGCGATCTCAGCAATTGCCCGAATGTCCGGGTCGTCCTCTACGTAAAGAACTCGTGATATGGAGCTGGTATTGCCTGGTTTCATTGCGTCAATCCCTGATTGGTTCTTCTGTGTCCATTCCCAGGCGACGAAGAAGCCGCTGACACTCCTCGGACGCCTTCTCGCCACCGGCCAGCATTGCGGCGGCGCGCATGATAATCCTGTCCTCCTGCGTGCAATCGACAGGCAGGAAATGCACAGCGCCGATCAACTCCCTCACCCTCAATGGCAACCGCCACTGAACTTTCAGGCGATTGCCATAAGATTGAGCCCAGGTGCGCACCAGTTGCTCCGCCTCGGACGCATCAAGTGACCCACCGATAGCCAAAAAATCGTTGAGCACCTTAAGTACCGCCAGCTCACCCAGACGACTGAGCAACGCGGCCTTTTGCAAAGAAACCGGCTGCTTCTTCAGTTTGATTGCCAATCCCTGCGCCTTTTTGGCGACCTGCAGCGCATCATCGTAATGCCTTTTTGCAAGCCCTTTGAGAACCTCGTGTTTGAGCTTGCCAGACACATCCAGAGATAAAGCCAACACCTGATTCAAGGCAAGACCTACACCCATTGAGGAGATAGAATCCCTCAGGCTTTCTACTGGCTTGCCGGTGCGCCGAAAAGACGTGCTGTTGGCGACATCCATCAATCGAGCTGTAATGCTTGCCTCTTCACGCCAACGTTCTGCCAACTGAGACGGCGATAATTCATCCTGACGTCTTATGAGTTCCAGAATGTCTGCGGGATCGACATCCGTTGGCAGCTGGATAATCCCCTCAAGCGAACTTTTCAGCAACGCCGATACTTCTGGAACTGTGTCTTGGGAAGGTTGAAGGAGTTTGACAAGACGCTGATGCAACTGTTGCACATCGAATGGCTTGGTCATATACCCATCGATTCCGTGATGGGCGGCCTTCAGCACAGAATCACGATCTGACCGGGCTGAAACCATGACGATGGGTACATCACTATTTGACTTCCTGACTTTTTTGACAAGCTCCAGGCCGGCACCGTCAGGCAGATTCCAGTCAGCAATAAAGAGATCAAATGCATTTCCACTAACCAGCTCGAACGCCTCGCCCAAGCTGCCTGCCACTTTGACCAATGCACCGGGATAGATTCCCGCAACGACCGTCTCGAGTAATTCAGAGACCAGATCATCATCTTCGAGGATTAGCGCTTTCAACAAACCACCACCTGACAACAGAAAACACCGTCAATTGTTCGCAGAATAAATCGCGACCCCGTTACGCCCTTCATGTTTGCATCGGTAGAGTGCCTGATCCGCAGCTTCCAGTGCCTCCGCCCCGCTCGGGAAATCATTGACACCAGCAATGCCCGCGCTGAGCGTTACCTGGAAATTCTTTTCACCTACCGCAAAAACAAGCTCGGAAAAGCTATCCCCAATGCTTTGCAGCAAATCTGCGGCGGCCTGCACCGAGCAATCTGGCAGAACAACCATGAACTCTTCCCCACCGTAACGGCCGATCATATCCGTTTCCCGAAGCCGGTTCCGTAATAAATTTGCAAGCGCTCGTATCACGATATCGCCGTATCGATGCCCCCAGGTATCGTTGACCTGCTTGAAATAATCGAGATCGATCATGGCGACACTGGAAAGGTGGCCGAAGCGGCGGCATCGTGCGAGTTCTTTTTCAAGCTCCTGTTTGATCAACGAATGCTTGAGAAGGCCGGTCAGACTGTCACGGTTCATAAGGTCGGAAAGCTGACGCGCTCGATAGCAACGAATGCGCACCGACCGAACGAGATAATCATCTGACACCGGTTTTACAAGAAACTCGTCTGCGCCTTTGGAGAGCGCTTCAAGCTGTTCATCCCGGTCATCCTCTGAGGATAGGTAAATAATGGGCAAACTTAACCAGCGAGACTCGAAACGTATCAGTCGCGCGAGAGTGACACCCGAGTATTCTCCAATCTGAACATCCATGAGCACGATGTCCGGCTGAAACGAGGATAGCTCCGCCATCAAACGCCTCGGATCGATGAGAGACTTGGCTTCTATCCCTGCTGCGCTCAGTACCAGACAGTAATGCTCGGCCAGCTCAGCATCATCTTCAACAATAAGCACCCGGCCGTTGACGCCAGAACTCCGTTCGATCGCCAGCAATTCAACACGCTCGGCCAACTCTGGAACGTTCACAGGAGCAGCAAAAAACGCCGATGCGCCAGCCTTCGCAATCCGATATTCATTATCAAAGGAGTCATTGGCACCAATGGCAACAACAGGGATCCTGCGACGAGAGCCTTCGTTTTCCCGCGTCCTTGCGTAATTCATAACAATGGGCATTGCGGAATCGCGGCAAAGAATTGAAGCAGTCCCTCCAATGCCTGAGAAAATACCCTCAAGGGCTGTTTCGTCATGCTGGTCCACGAACTGACAAATAAAACCGTGACGCCCTAACTCGGTGGACAAAGATGCAACCTGCCCTCCAGCATCATCGTCAACGAGAAGAATCCGAACCTGCATGCCGTGGCTGCCCTCAAACCGGTTCTGATCCGGCGACGTCACATTGTCAGACTCTGCGCTTGAAGCATTCTCAGAACTTTCCTCGACGAGACTTGCCAGGGCATCAATGCTATCCGCAAATCCATCGGAAACCTCCACAGATTGCCTTTGCACCTCCGACGTTTCTCCCAGAGCTTCAGCCTGGCTTTTCAACTGTTTTTCAATTAAGCGCGCCTGTTCACCTAGCCGAGGAAGGCCAAAGGTCCCTGCCGAACCGGCAAGGCGATGCAACGACTGATAACAGCGAATGAGTCCCTCGGCAGACAACGTTCCAGACCGGGTCTGCTCGGCATAGCCGCTCAATTCCCTGATATCTGATCTGGCCCTGGTGAGAAACTTTTCCCTGAGGACTTTCAGCTTTTCGGAAACGTCATTGTCTGACTGCAAAGCCACTCTCTTTCCCCCGGCAAAAGCAGTTTGCCGCAATGATTAAATCCACTATTCTCGTATCCAATGAAATCACGTTGCGGCCCACAAGGCTATTCCTCAAAGGAAGTACTTTGAAACGTCTGTCCCTCGGCACCCGAATTGCACTTATAACCCTCCTGACAAGCGCTATTACCGTTCTGATCCTGCTGGGCACTGCCTACAACGAGTTGCTGAAGGACTTCGAACGCGTTCTTAGCCAGAAACAACTGATTGAAACGCGGGGCGTTGCCGATGAAGTCAACCGTTCGCTCGAGATCCGGTTGACGGCCTTGCAGGCCTTTGCCGCCACGCTGACAGATGGCAAAACCCTCATCCCTCTTGACCGCATTAAAAACCTGATGGGACGCCAACCCACTCTGGGCACTTATTTCAAGGAAGGCCTTACCGTGATGGATGCAAATGCCGTCGCCATCGCGGAAAACACTTTTGTGCCGGGCCGCATTGGCACCTCTTACGCTGACAGAAGTCACTTCCGGCGAGCAATGACAAGCAGGCAACCGGTTATCAGCAGCCCAATTATAGGCCGAAAAACGGGCCTCCCATTGCTGTCGTTTGTTGCCCCGATTGAAAACGACGACGGCGACCTGCTCGGGTTTGCCGGCGGCATTGTGAATCTCGAAGACTCACGGATTGTTCCCCGAACCGCCAGGAGTGATTCACAAACCATCTTTCAGGTACTGGACACTGAAAGGTTCATTCAGGTCGATTCGCTGTCATCAAACGCGCCGATGCCCGAATTACCGGCCCCGGGCGAAAACCTCATCGTCGACGCGGCCCTCTCAGGTGTGACCTCCGGCGTCGTCACCGATAATGACGGCAAAAAATGGATCTATGCCACCGAACACCTCGAAAGAGTCGGCTGGATGTTTTTGCGCGCCGTGCCCTATGAGAAAGCGACCAACCCCGCCTGGGCGTCATTTCGGGAATTTCTCGTGGTAAGCGTTCTGGCTACCGTGTTGTTAGCGGCCACAGCCCTGATTCTTACTCGCGCAGCAACCCGTCCTCTGGAAATCATGTCGAAGAAAATACGAGCCATTAGCCGTGATGGTTCTGCCACCGGGCGCGTCTCGGAGTCAGGCCCCCCGGAAATCCGTAATCTGGCCCGGGCGTTCAACACTCTCATGCAGGAGCGGGAAGGGCTCGACCGTTTGAAAGATGAGTTCGTCTCTACCGTCAGTCATGAATTAAGAACTCCACTCACATCCGTTAACGGGTCCCTGAAGTTGTTGCAGGCGGGCGCAGCGGGCGAACTGCCCCCAAAAGCACGGGCGATGGTCGCTGTTGCGTTCCGCAACAGCGAACAGCTTCAGCACCTGATATCAGACCTGCTGGATTTCAACAAGGCAGTGGCAGGCCAGATGCCCATTCATCCCCAGCAGGTCGATGTGCAGCGGGCAGTTAATCAGGCCTGTGAAGGCAACGACAGCATGGCACGGCATTACCAGATTCCGCTGAATACCGAAAATTGCGAAAAGCACTGGCTTATGGCTGACCCACTCCGTCTACGCCAGATACTGGACAATTTTATCAGTAATGCGATCAAGTTCTCGCCAGTGGATGGAACTGTTCGCATCTGGTCGAGCTACGCCCCGGATAACCAGATCAGGATTACAGTCGCAGATGAGGGCACTGGCGTCCCGGATACCTTTTCTGACAGATTGTTCCAACGCTTTGCCCAGGCTGAATCAGGTACTGAAAGGTCGAAGGCGGGAACCGGCCTGGGCCTTGCGATCACCCGGGAGCTGGCGGGCTTGATGGGCGGCGAAGTTGGTTACTATTATGACAACGGGGCGCATTTCTGGGTACAGCTGCCAGCGTGCAAACCGGATAACTTGGAGAAAGGGAGCGACCGTGAAGGCACCTGACGTTCCACCAGACGAATCCTTCCGATTGTCTGCCCTGGATGAGCTGGCTCTCCTTGACACACCTCCTGAGGAAAGATTCGACCGGCTGACCCGGCTTGCCGCCCGAACCCTGAACGCCCCCATCGCGCTCGTATCCCTGATTGACAGGGACAGACAGTGGTTCAAGTCGCGCCAGGGGTTGGATGCCAGAGAGACCGGTCGGGATATCTCGTTTTGCGGACATGCTGTCCTGCGCGAGGAAACACTTGTTATCGAGAACGCACTCAACGACGAACGCTTCTTTGATAATCCTCTGGTAACTGGCGATCCCAATATCCGGTTTTATGCGGGGGCTCCGCTCCACGATCCTCAGGGACAGAGGGTTGGAACGCTCTGCATCATTGATCGCAAGCCCCGATCCTTTTCAGAAGAAGACAAAGCAACCTTGAGGGATCTGGCCGATCTGGTGGAACGCGAATTCTCGATTGGTGCAATCCGGGACCACTCCGAGGATCGCACCCGAGCACTGAACGTGCTGACTGAGATCGTTCTGGATTCTGCCGGTGACACCGATGAGCGAGCGGCGAGAGCCCTGAGGATCGCCTGCGACTATCTTGGCCTTGAAAACGGCATTGTCAGCCGGGTCACCGACACGGTGTATACCATCCACTGGCATTTCACCCGTGGCACTAAACCAATCGAAAACGGCACGACCTTACCCCTCGAACAAACCTATTGCTCCCTGCTTCTGGAATCCGGCCATAAATTGTTTGCTATTCAAAACATGGCCGAATCCGGATTCACCAGCCGCCTGTGTTACGAGATCTTCGGGCTGGAGACGTATCTGGCAGCGCCTATCTGGATCGACGGCGAGATCTTTGGAACCGTAAACTTTTCGTCGCACTCGCCCAGACATCGCCCGTTCAGTGCCACAGAAGAGATGTTCGTCACTCTCTTTGCAGACTGGGTGGCCGATACCCTTTATCGCGTCCAGCGCACAGAAACACTGAACAAACTGGTAACCCAGGCGCCCGGTATGCTTTACCAATACCGCCTGTGGCCCGATGGACACAGCAGCTTTCCTTACACCAGCCCAGGTATTAAAGAGATCTATGGGATTGACGTTGAAGAAGCGGCTATCGACGCTAACAAAGCCATAGCCCGGGTACACCCTGATGACCTTCCCGGGCTGCTCAAATCGATCGAAGAATCTGCACAGACTCTTTCTCAATGGCAGCTCCGGTACCGAGTGCGTCTGGATACCGATGGCTGGAGCTGGGTTGAAGGACTGGCACAACCGGAGGCTCTGCCCGATGGCAGCATCTTGTGGCACGGTTACATTACGAATGTTGATGAACGCCAGAAAATCGATGAGATGAAGAACCAGTTCATCTCCACCGTCAGCCATGAATTACGAACACCATTAACCTCGATATCCGGTTCTCTGGGGCTGATCCTTGGCGGCGCAACCGGTCCAATCAACGAGAAAACCGGGCAAATGCTCGACATTGCCCAACGCAACAGTAAACAACTGAGGCATCTTATCGACGATCTTCTCGATATAGAGAAGTTGGTCAGCGGCAACGTGACGTTCGACGCTTCTGTCCAGAGACTGGACGAAGCAGCCGAGGCAGCCATCGAGGAGATCCAGCCGATGGCAAGAAAACGAGGCGTCGAGGTGCAACTGAATGTCCTGAAACAAGACCTGTATGCCAACTACGACATTGTTCGGCTTACCCAAGCCATAACAAATCTTCTGTCAAACGCAATCAAGTTTTCCCCGGCCGGTGCTGCCGTTAGGGTGGATTTGTCCAAATCTGGGGATGAGGCAAAGCTTGAAGTCAGGGATCAGGGCCCTGGTGTGCCTGAGAGTTTCCGGGACAGGATTTTTCAGAAGTTTGCCCAGGCGAACTCAACCTCTTCACGGACAAAGGAAGGAACCGGGTTGGGCCTCGCGATTACGCGGGAATTGATGCAGGCAATGGGGGGTGAGGTCGATTTCGAATCCGAAGAGGGATCTGGCGCCTGCTTCTGGATCACCTTGCCGCTCGCGGAGCCGGGGACTCAATAAGGCCCCCGGCTAGCAAACAGCAGGCTGAAAACACGATTAATCAGCTGTCCAGCCCTTCCAGCAGACCGGCCATATCGTCGGCGTGCTCTTCTTCCTGAGCCAGGATTTCCTCGATAATCCGCCGCGAGGTCGGGTCCTGATCGCCCAGATAGCGGGCAATTTCGCGGTAGCTGTCAATGGCAATCCGCTCTGCCACCAAATCTTCAACTACCATTTCCCGCAACGTATCGCCCTCAACGAACTCGGCGTGGGACCTCGTCAAAAGACCTTCGGGCGAGAAGTTCGGTTTCCCACCCAGCTGCACGATGCGTTCCGCCAGCCAGTCGGCGTGCTGCTGTTCCTGGTCTGCGTGCTCAAGGAACTCCTGAGCAGCGACATTGGCGTTGATGCCATCGGCGCGGAAATAATGGCTCTTGTAACGAAGGGTGCAGACAATTTCGGTCGCCAGCGCCTCGTTAAGAATCTTCACCACGTTGTCGCGGTTGGCGCCATAGCCTTCGGTGAGGGCGCCCTCTTCAATGTGTTTACGGGCCCTTTCGCGAAGGGTTTTGACGTCCGTCAGAAACGGTTGATCGGTCATATTGTCTCTCTCGTTTCTCTCTTGAATTTAGCTTTGAATCTAGTCTGGCAGATGAAATTGGCATAGCGGCGGCCCGCTATGCCAATTTCAGTCCTTTCAATCAGGCAGTGCGCAGCATCTCTCTCACAACGTAATGGAGGATGCCGCCATGCTTGAAGTAGACGGCCTCGTTGGCGGTGTCGATCCGTGATTTCAGCTCACAGGTCTCGGTGGAACCGTCCTTGTATTTCACCGTCATCTTGAGGGTCTGTCCCGGCCTGATCTCGCCAGACAGGCCTTCGATGCTTATGGTTTCCTCACCGGTGAGTTTCAGGCTCTTGCGATCCGTGCCTTCCGGGAACTGAAGTGGCATCACGCCCATACCAATCAGGTTGGAGCGATGAATGCGCTCGTAGGATTCGGCCACCACGGCTTTTACACCGAGCAGACGGGTACCCTTGGCCGCCCAGTCGCGGCTTGAGCCGGTACCGTATTCCTTGCCGGCAATGACCACCAACGGAGTGCCTTTCTCCTGATACTCCATGGCGGCATCGTAAATCGCCATCTGTTCGCCCGTGGGCACGAATTTGGTGTAACCGCCTTCCACGCCGTCGAGCATTTCGTTCCTGATACGCACATTGGCAAAGGTGCCTCGCATCATGACTTCGTGGTTACCCCGGCGAGAGCCATAGGAGTTAAAGTCTTTTGGCTCAACACCGTGTTCCTGCAGGTATTTACCGGCAGGGGTGTCCGGCTTGAAGGAGCCGGCCGGTGAGATGTGGTCGGTAGTCACCGAATCGCCCAGCAGTGCCAGTATGTTGGCATCCTTGATATCGTCAATCGCGTCCGGTTCTTCCTTGAGCCCTTCGAAGAACGGCGGATGCTGGATGTAGGTGGATTTATCAGACCACTCGTACACCTTGCTTTCCGGCACCTTGATGGACTTCCAGGTGGCGTCGCCGTCGAAGACTTCCGCGTATTCCTTACGGAACATATCGGTCTTCACTTTCTCCACCGCTTCAGCGATCTCCTGCTGGCTCGGCCAGAGGTCCTTCAGGTACACCGGGTTTCCATCCTTGTCGTTGCCCAACGGATCTTTTGAGAGATCCAGGCGCACGTTGCCCGCCAGCGCATAGGCAACCACCAGGGGCGGCGATGCCAGCCAGTTGGTTTTCACCAGCGGGTGCACCCGGCCTTCAAAGTTCCGGTTGCCGGAGAGCACAGAGGCCACGGTCAGGTCACCATCACTGATGGCTTTCTCTACCGCGTCCGGCAGAGGCCCGGAGTTGCCGATGCAGGTTGTGCAGCCATAGCCGACGAGGTTGAAGCCGAGCTTGTCCAGATCGTCCTGGAAGCCACCCACTTTCAGATAGTCAGTGACGACTTTGGAACCCGGCGCCAGCGATGTCTTGACCCAGGGCTTGGTACTCAGTCCCTTCTGGACCGCTTTCTGGGCGATCAGGCCTGCGGCCATCATAACGCTCGGATTTGAGGTGTTGGTGCAGGACGTGATCGCCGCAATGACGACCGCACCCGGATCCAGCCGGCTCTTCTCGCCGTTCATCTCAAGGGGCTGGCTGGCATGATGCTCGTAGCTGTCGTCAACGCCCACGGCGGTCTGGCCACCCTCGGATTCCAGGTTGGCCTCACGGTTCTCGGCAGGCCCCTCGGCAGTTTCCATCAACAGCTCAAAGGAGGACTTCATGTTCTTCAGGGCAACACGATCCTGCGGGCGTTTGGGGCCGGCAAGGCTGGCCTCAACTTCGCCCATGTCGAGTTCCAGGTTGTCGGTGTACACCGGCTCATGGCCGGGCTCACGCCACAAGCCCTGGGCCTTGGCGTAGGCTTCCACCAGCTCCAGCTGTTCTTCCTCACGACCGGTCAAGCGCATGTATTTGATGGTCTGCTCGTCTACCGGGAAGAAACCACAGGTGGCGCCGTATTCCGGGGCCATGTTGGCGATGGTGGCCCGGTCTGCCACCGGCATGTCCTTCAGGCCGTCGCCGTAGAACTCCACGAATTTACCCACCACGCCTTTCTTGCGCAGCATTTCGGTGACGGTAAGCACCAGATCTGTTGCGGTGATGCCTTCCCGAAGCTTGCCGGTGATCTTGAAGCCCACCACTTCCGGAATCAGCATGGAGACCGGTTGACCCAGCATGGCGGCTTCCGCTTCGATGCCGCCAACGCCCCAGCCAAGAATGCCCAGGCCGTTGATCATGGTGGTATGGGAGTCTGTGCCCACGAGGGTGTCCGGGTAGGCGATGGTCTTGCCGTCCTGATCCTTCTGCCAGACGGTCTTGCCGAGGTACTCCAGGTTCACCTGGTGACAGATACCCGTGCCCGGTGGCACCACACGGAAATTGTCGAACGCCTGCTGGCCCCAGCGCAGGAACTCATAGCGCTCCTGGTTGCGTTCCATTTCGATGGCTACGTTGTCCTTGAACGAGGACGCGTCGCCGAATTTGTCCACCATTACCGAGTGGTCGATCACCAGGTCCACCGGCGACAGCGGGTTGATCATCGCCGGATCCTTACCGGCTGCCTTGACCGCCTCACGCATGGCAGCCAGGTCGACGACGCCGGGCACGCCGGTGAAATCCTGCATCAACACACGGGCAGGCCGGAACTGGATTTCAGTGTCGGAATGACGATCCTTCATCCACTGCACCATGGCATCAATGTGGTTTCTGTCCACGGTGGTGCCATCCTCATTGCGCAGAAGGTTTTCCATCAGCACTTTGAGCGAAAACGGCAGGCGATTCAGGTCGCCGAGGGTGTCCGCAGCCTTGGGCAGGCTGTAGTAATGAAAGGTTTTACCGCCAGCATTCAGGCTGGAGAGGGTATTCAGACTGTCTTTACTGAGACTTTCGTTCGACATGTGGTGCCTCCTTTTTCGTCGTTATCCGCGTAGTCCGGAAGGCTCTTTCGAAGCCCTTTCAGCAACGCATCGACCGGGAAAGCAATCCCATACCGGGCAATAGCCTGATGAAAGGACTCCACAGCGTGAAGTCACCTTTAACTATTGCAGCAATTAACGAGAGTTCAACCGCGGGCCGGTGAATGTTCGGCATCAGCGCGGTGAATATCAGACCAACGTCGGAGAGCCGGGCGACTCTCCGACATCAGTTCCTGGAAGGCTTAGATGCGATAAAGCTTCACCAGTTCATTCAGTTTTTCGGTGACCGCCTCAAGGTCTGAAGCCATGGTTCTCACCCGCTCCGCCTCGGATACCACATCGTTGTTCCGGTTGGCGATGGAATGAATGTTCTCAT
This sequence comes from Marinobacter sp. NFXS11, assembly GCF_040148675.1. Lineage (NCBI taxonomy): Bacteria > Pseudomonadati > Pseudomonadota > Gammaproteobacteria > Pseudomonadales > Marinobacteraceae > Marinobacter > Marinobacter sp. NFXS11. The sequence continues at coordinate 420,347 of NZ_JAGDDV010000002.1, forward strand.
TGATCTGAAGCGACGTGGCTGCCTGCTCTTCCGAGGCCGATGCGATCTGGTAATTCATTCGCGAAACCTCGCCGATGGCTGCTTCAACCTCGCGGATTGCTTCTCCGGTTTCTCGCATAGCCCGTATAGATTCGGTCGAGCGGGTCCGTCCCATCTCCATCGAAGCCCTGGTGGCTTCTGATATTTGGCTCAGTTCGCCAACGGTAGCCCGAATCTGGTCAGTAAATTCCTGGGTTCTCAGGGAAAGCGCCCTGACCTCATCCGCCACCACGGAGAATCCACGGCCATGCTCTCCGGCTCTTGCCGCCTCGATGGCGGCGTTCAGAGCCAGCAGGTTGGTTTGCTCGGAAATGGCGTTGATAGAACCGACAACAGAAGCAATGGATTCAATCTTTTCGCTCAGTTCATCAACCCGATTGGCGCTGCTTTCAAGAGCTTCATCGGTAGACTCCGTGAGTTTCGACGCGTTAGCCATGGCCTCACCGCCTCTGGTGGCGGCGGCGGAAGCATTGCTGGCTGCGTCTGATGCCAGTTGCGCGTTGCTCGCCACTTCCTGGATGCTGGCTGACATCTCGTTGGTGGCTGTTGCCGCCTGATCGGTCTGGACCTGCTGCTCACTGGTGATATATGTCGTCGTATCGCTAACGCTGGTCATATCATCAGCGTTCGAACGCAATTGACCAGAAAGCTCTTTCAGCCGGGCAATGAGCCCGACAAACCTGTCAAGCATGTTATTGAAGGAGCTGGCCGTGACGTTCTTGTCTGAGCCATCAAGACGTGCGGTAAGATTATTATCCGTATCGAACGTCCTTATAATTTCAATAATCTGAAACGACTGCCTTTGCTCTGCCCCCATTTGGATCGCAAAAAAGACGAGAATTGCGGACTCAAAAACCACGAATGCAGCATGCAGGAAGGTAATGGACCAATTGCAATCGTAGTTGAAGATCATGATCGGCATCTCGCCCAATGTGGCACCTGCCAGCTCAAGCGCTGTAAATGCAACATGATGCAACGCTATCGTTGCAGCACCGACCACCACGGGCAGCCAATCCCGATAGATGATCACCAGCGCAAGCGCAGCAAAAATGTGGAAATGCATTTCAATACGACCCAACTGCGCCTGGATCATGATGGCCGAGAACAGCATCAGACAGATTGCGAACAGTGACGACAAGGCCCTTGTTCCACGCATCGTAAAGAAGCCGGCAGTTGCAAGACCTCCCACTAGCAAAGACGCAATCAGAGCGAACATAGTGGTGCCATAGCCCATCGGCACCAGTAAGCCGACCACCGGAATATGAGCCAGAAGGATAAACAACATCTGGCGATCGGTGCGCTCCCGGATTTCAACTTCGTAAGACTGACTGTTTACTGCGGTCGTCATATGGAACTCTCGCTATTTTTGTCTTTTAGTAAGCGCCGAAGATCCTGTTCAACCAGCTCAAGATTCAGATCTGGTGTTGTGTAAACCAGCCTTCTGCGGAATTCTCCCGTCACTACATGCAGATTTGCGCTGTGAGCAATGAGATCATCTGAGGAACTACCCTGTTTAACGGCAAAATCGTTGTAAGCTGAAGCCAGTTTTTGAGCGGCCCGGTGATTTTCCGGCCGGTAGGCCCTGAACGCTTCGCCAAGACTCTCGGTCGTCTGTTGCAACACTTCTGCCGTGTCGTCTTCCGGATCAAGGGTGACAAAGAGAAACTCGACTTTGGCGTCCTTCAGACGTTCGCTCAGGTCCATCAGGTTGACCAATTGAACCGGGCAAACGGTTCCGCACTGGCGATAACCAAAGAAGATAACGGAAAGCCCGTTCTGCGGAGGCTGGTAGCCATTCAGGTTCTCTCCCGGCTCATCAATCGCCATCCCGTAAAACCCGCTGTTGTTGAGCAACGACGGCATTACCGGGAGCGCAAGTGCCAGCAGGAAAGCTGTGATAAAAAGCAGAATACTTGTCGTTTTCCTGTTCACTTTTCCTGTCCGTGAAAGATCGGCGCAAGTTTGCAGAGAAGTTTGAAACCGGGCTATAGGTGCATTACGCAACATGTAGCCCTCAGAACTTGCATTTCGAATCCTTTACGGACGCAAAAAGCGACAGATCAGTTTTTGTTGTAATGAAAAGTAAACTTTATGGACGGGATTACATCTGGCGCTCGCCATAAAGCTGGGCGTAGAGCCCCTCTCTGGCAATCAGTTCATCGTGGTGCCCCTCCTCAATTATCCGACCGTCTTCGAAAACACAGGCACGATCTGCCTGTTTAACGGCGCTGAGGCGATGGGCAATGATCAGGGTGGTGCGCTGTTTGAGGAAGGCTTCAAGGTCCCGATGGAGCTGGAACTCGGTTTCCGCATCCAGCGCCGAGGTGGCCTCATCCAGGATCACCACCGAAGGCTCTGACAGGATCATCCGGGCAATGGCCAGCCGTTGACGCTGGCCGCCAGACAGGCGCACGCCCTGTCGGCCGATAACGGTATCAAGCTGGTCGTGCATTGACGCAACCGTGCTATCCAATTGGGCGATTCGCAGGGCATCCCAGAGCGCGGCATCGGGCTTGTCCCGGCCAAGGGTCAGGTTCTGGCGAACGGTATCGTTGAACAGCGCCGGGTGCTGAAGCACCGTGGCCACATGCTCACGAAGGCACGGCAAGCCAATGCGCTGAACCGGCACGCCATCAATCAGTACGTCACCCTGCTGGGGCGTGTACATGCCCAGGATGACCTGAATCAGGGTCGACTTGCCGCCACCACTGGCGCCCACCAGGGCCACTTTTTCGCCGGGTGCCAGTTCCAGGTTGATACCGCTGAGCACCTCCTCTTCCCCGTAGGCGAAATGAATATTCCGGAGCGTCAGGCCTACGGTGTGCCGGTCGCGGAACGGATTCTCCAGCGCCGGATAGCGGGGCTCTTCTTTCAGATCCAGTAATCGGTTAATACGCCCAAGAGCCGCATTAGCGGCGAACCAGGCATACTGCATGTTCAGCATTTCCTGAACCGGCGTCAGCATGAACCAGAGGTATCCGAAAATGGCGAACATCATGCCGATACTCAGGTCGCTGAACAGCACGGTCACCATGGCCGCTGCCCGGAAGGCATCAACACCAAACTGGAACAGGGCGAAGCTGGCCCGGCTGGCGGCATCGCTGCGCCACTCAAACTGTATGGCGTGATCCCGAACGTTGCGGGCGCGGTCGATCAGCTGGCGCAGGTAGTGTTTTTCCCGATTGGCCGCCCGCAGCTGGTGAATTGCGTCCAGGGTTTCCGTCAGATCCCCCTGGAACTCCTCGTAGGCGCTGTTCTCCCGCCTCTTGAGTTCCTTGACCCGCTTGCCGATCAGAATCGTGGCGAAGATCACCAGAGGGTTGAACAGAAGAATCAGAAGAGCCAGTTGCCAATGTACCCAGAGCAACACCAGAGCCGTGCCGAACACCGTGAGACTGGCCACCAGGAACCGGCTGATGGTGGTGCCCAGAAACTGGTCAACCGTGTCCAGGTCGGTAATGAAATGACTGCTGATCCCACCGGAGCCCCGGGTTTCGTACTCCGACATGGCAACCCGCTGCAAACGCCCCAGCAACCGGGAACGGATACGGAACACCACGTCCTTGGAGACCTTGGAAAACTCCCGAGACTGCAAAACGTTAAACGACAGCGCTGCGACCCGGAGCAGGAAGGCCGCCACCACCATCAGGCCGATATAAACCACCGGGGTTTGCCAGCCCCCGGGCAGTAGCGAGTTCATAACGGGCAACACCGGGCCAGGCTCGTCCAGCAGCACTTCGTCCACCAGAACCGGAAGGAGCAGCGGCACCGGCACACTCATGACGGTTGCCATGATAGCCAGCAGGTTGGCACGCACCAGTCTTGGCTTGTGCTTTAGCGCAAGCGCAAAGATATCCCGCCAGGTGTACTGCTGCCGGGTTTCGCGAGTATCGATACCGGTTACGCTGTTCTGCGGGTGTTCCAAGCAACCTCCGGATAATCAGATGTGCCCGGTTGGATACGCCCGGGAACTGACAATAGTCTACCTGTTAACTGGTTTGCTGCGATCAAAACCGACATCTGTCATCATGAGCCAACGATTTTCTGATGGACCAGGACACAAGCACCTGTGAAACACGATTGCCACTACCACCCCGGCGACCCTGCCAAATGGCACTGTGGGGAGTGCCAGATTCACTACTGCAGCCGCTGCATGCCCGATGCCGATACCCGACAGCGCCGGGCTCTGTGCCCGCACTGCAGCAAGGCCATGCGATACCTGGGCGCCGCCACCGAAGTGGTCCCCTTCTGGCAGCGACTCGGTGCGTTCTTTCGCTACCCTTTCCATACAGATCCGCTGATCGTGATTGCCATCTGCACCCTGGTGCCGGTGGTTGCCCCCGCAAACCTGATCGGCATCCTGATCTGGCTGGTGCTCGCGCTGGCCCTGTTCAAGTACACCTATGCGGTAATCAACCACACTGCTGAAGGCCATCTGAAACCACCCGCCGTGTCCGTCGCCTTCACCGGAAGCGGCTTTGATATTGTCGTCCTGCAGTTGTTGGTCTTCGTGCTCATGGGCGGGCTGGTTGGCGCTGCCGCCATGCTCGGCGGCCCCATCCTGATGCTGCTGGCGCTGGCGTTTGTCATTCTGGCATTACCGGCCAGCATCATGGTTCTGGCTATGGAGCGTTCTGTGGGTGCTGCGGTGAATCCGATGAATCTGGCGGTGCTGATCTCGCGAATTGGCACCCCTTATTTCCTGCTCTACGGCTACCTGATCCTGCTGACCCTCGCCTCGGGCGCGGCCCAGGACTTTGCGGTGAATCACTTTCCGTTCTGGGTTGCCCAGCCCCTGGCCGGCTTCCTTAACAGTACCTTCACCCTGATCCTGTTCCACATGCTTGGCTACCTGCTGTTCCAGTACCAGGAAGAGCTGGGTTTTGCCTCGGATATCCAGGATGACACCGCCGGGCAGGACACACACCAGCGCGACCGCAGCGCCCGCTTCGATGCCGATATCGATATGAACCTGAAAGACGGCAACTACGATCGGGTACAAAGCATGTTGAAGGAAGCGTTGAAGCGGGACCGGGACAACGCCCTGAGAATCGGCCAGCTGTACCAGCTACTCACAGCCCGCCAGGACACCGACGAACTCTACCGTTACCACCCTCGAATCCTGAGCTGGTTGGCCGATCGCAACGACGGCGAAGGCATTGCGGATGTGCTGAACACGCTCCAGAAAGCGGAGCCCGGCTTCAAACTGGATGATCCGGACCTGTCCGTGCGCTGCGCCCGGGCCCTGTATCACCGGGGCCAGTTCAAACCGGCCTTGCGGGTGCTTCAGGATTTCCACAAACGCTTCCCGGACAGCGAACAGCTGGCCCCTGCCTACCTGCTGGTCGCCCAGACCCTGGCCAACGGCTTGTCCCAGTGGGAAAAAGCGACGGCCTTCCTGACGTTTATCCAGAAAAAATGCGTGAATCATCCGCTGCATGAGCAGATTACGGTTTATCTGGAGCAGGCGCAGAATAAAGAGCCTTTGAAGGGGCCAAAGGCGTCTTTTTCAGTTCAGGAGTAAGGCAGGGTATGGGGGCGGCTTCCCAAAACACGCTGTAAATACATCCGTGTACGCTTGGCTCCGCCATCCCTGGCTCCGCACAGTTTTGGGAAGCCGCCCCCATACCCTGCCCCGAACTGTGTCAGTTGGCCTGCAATAATTGGCGATAATGACGAGCTTTGGGCGCCATCTGGCGCTTTTCAAACTCTTCCACAAGCAACCGACAGGCCTCGGTTGTCAGCATGTCATCGCCCGTGCTTCTGAGACGCTCGAAAGCTTTCTCTGCAGCCTTGAGGTCATGTTGCTTGAGGCTGGTGAACAGGACTCGATTATGGTCTTCTGCCGCTAGTGGCTGATAGCTTTCCCCTTTGCCAAGGTATTCCTGCCAGATGGCAATCATCTGCTCTGGCTGTCGGCGGCTCAGGGCATCGTTCATCAACTCTTTGGCCCGGTTACGGTACTCGGGCAGATCCGGCCGGAGTTTGGCCAGCTGGTAGAGATGTTCCAGAAGAATATGGCGTTCAGGGTAATGCTCGCGCAGGGCCCCGAATTGCCGACGGGCCAGATCGAACTCCATCCGGCCCAGGCTGGCCATGGCCTGGGCGTAACCGGTGGTAAACCGGGCATCCTGCTCTTCCTCTTCCGGTTCGAAAAATTCCTCTCGCACCTGCAGCCAGCTTTTGCCAAGCAGCCAGACCAGGCCGGCACCTGCGATCAGACCGCCAGCGTGGGCCATGTAGGCGATACCGGTGGCACCGGCGTACCAGTAATCGTAGATTTCCTTGCCCACCCATACCGGTAACAGAGCAATAGCCGGAGCACGGAAATAGTTGAAGTAAACGCCGAGAAAGTAGAAGAAACGGATCTTCTGCAGGCCATAGATGGCTACGTACATGCCCATCAGGCCGGAGATCGAGCCCGAGGCACCCACCAGGGGCACATAGCTACCCGCCGAAACCGCGGTAAACATCAGGCCGGACAAGGCACCGCAAACCAGATAGGCAATCAGGTACCGACCCGGCCCCAGGGCTTTCTCAACGGTGAATCCCAGCAGGAACAGGAAGATCAGGTTACCGATGATATGGCCCCAGCCGCCGTGCAGAAACTGGTAGGTGATCAGGGTATACAATGACAGATCGGCAGGAACCAGCCCCAACTGGTTGGCACTCAGCTTCTGGATGTACTGCTGCTCTATCGCAGTGCGCTGCTCCTGCCAGCGGGCCCTGTCTGCCGGCGCCCAGATCACGTCCCGGTTCTGCAGCAGATACTGATAGAACTCCCGGTCCATCATCAGATTGATGGCCAGCCAGAAGGTTTCGTTCTCTTCCCGGAGTTGCTGAAACTGCTGTAGTTCGTATACCCGGCCTTCTTCACCCTGGAACTGGATTTGCCGTTGCAGGTAATCCTCGTAGGCCGGCGCCTCCAGCTCATGAAGGTCGGCGGCCAGGTACTGTTCAACGGCCTGCTCGAGTTTCCGGCTGTCGTCCCCCTGATAAAACAGGAAAACCAGCAGGCAGGCCATGATCAGGCCCAGAGTGACCCAGGGCGGGCGTTTCCAGTTGATGGCGTTTTCGGCGGGGATAATCAGCATGGGCGGTCACAATTCATCATAATCTGTCCCTGAAAGTCTGCTTTTTACCACAGCCACGCCTTCTTTTCGCGCTCAAATGGAATCCAGCGCAAAGGTCGCTATGGGTCAATCTCGGAAATGTGGCACACCCCACAGAGTCGGGAAAGCCCAAACGACTGGTCCGGTTGTCATTGGGATGTCACAGAAATGACATTCAATCGGTTCCATCGAAGGACTGTACCGGGCCATATATCGACCTTTCGCCAATTGCCGTTGTTCCTGCTCCAGCCAATAGTGAACAGGAATAACAAGAAAAACCGGATACCGAACCAAGGATTTTCAGATGACCGTACTTGTATTGGATAACCCGGGCCTGATCGCCAATGCTGCGATGGCCGCAGGCTTCACCGCTGCCACTTACGATGCCGGGACCAGACGCCCGCACCGCATGAAGTTCCATTACGGCTTCAACAAGCACTCACTGGACAAGGATGACATTGCCTTCCTGCAACAGCACGCCGCCTACCTGAAGGAGCATCCTTCCGTGAGCGTGCGGATTCATGGCCATTCCGACAACTTCGGTTCGGAGGATTACAACCAGTTTCTGTCACGATTGCGGGCCAATGCAGTGGCGCGAAGTCTCATTCAGGAAGGCGTGGAGGAATCCCGGATTCTAATGCGGCACTGGGGCTCAGCGCGCCCTCTGGCAACGCCGGAAGACAGGGCTGCCAACCGCCGAGTAGAATTGGAATACATGGACATGGATGTCGCCCAGGCACTCTGAGCGGCAACACCAACCCCATAGGCCGCCCCCGGACTTACCGCGTAGCGGGGGCTGGATGCACCCTGCACAGGCGTGATGGAACACCCTGCAACCGCTGTCGGCGGCTTTTATGAAATCTTAATTATTCCGATTTCTGAAGCGGTAAACGGATCAATTTCATTAAAACTGAAAATTATTATTAAATAAAAACAATACTTTATTTACAAACTAGAAAGCAAACTTACATTTATTTAACGAACCTTTTGCCCGAATCCCTCGTCTTAGTCATGTATCCAGGGTTTACCTGTTACCTGACTAGAGAGGTCACTATGAACGCAAAAACCTTCACCACTGCCGCACTCATTGGTTCGATGTTCCTTGCCAGCGCCACATTCGCTGCAGGCGGTCCGCGCAACAGCGACGGCGGGGGTCGATCGGCAGAAACTGCCGATTCGGAAGATCTGACCACCATTGAGGTGAGCGATCTGCAGTTCATGCGCGAAGAGGAAAAGCTGGCCCGAGACGTTTATCTCACAATGGACCAGTACTGGGGCGACAGAACGCAGGTATTCGCAAGAATCGCGCTGTCCGAAGAATCTCATACCAGCACCGTAGACTACCTGTTGAAAAAGTTTGATGTTGAAGACCCGGTAGTGAATGACACGATCGGCGTATTCACCAACCAGGAACTTCAGGCCCTGTATGACGAATTAGTTGCCAAGGGAAAAAACTCGTTTGTTGATGGCCTGTTCGTAGGGGGCCTGATCGAAGAGAAGGATATGAGAGATATTCTGGCCGCGATTAATCAAACCGATGAGCGCGCCATCATTCTTGCCTATTCCAACCTGCTGGATGGATCAAAAAGCCACCTGAAAGCCTTTGTAAGCTTGATCGAGGCACAGGGACTGACCTATGAGCCTCAGGTACTGGATGCGGAAGAAGTGGAGCTTATCCTGGAGGATGAGAGCCAGGTTGAAGACTGACTGGTTATAAAACCGGGTTGCCAAAAGCAGAACGGGCGGCCATTGGCCGCCCGTTCTTTTCTGCCCTAGCCATAAACCTGCCAGACGTTCCACAACAGCAATAAGGCTGTCACCAGAATCGCCAGCCAGGTCAGCAAGATGCCAACCATCCGGGCCCAGTGGGTGCCACCGCGACCGTTGATCATGCCGAAGGCATGAAGAATGCGGCCAACCACCAGCGCCATACCGGTCCAGTAAATCAGAGTACTGGAAACGCCGTTGAGCTCAGCGATGGCCAGCATGAGCAGACCAAGGGGGGCGTACTCCACCAGGTTGGCGTGGGCGCGGACCGCGGCCTCAAAATCCCGATCATCGGTGACGCCCAGGCCCTTTTTGTACTTCAGACGAAATTTGACGACCTGAGCCGACAACACCAGCAAAAGAATGCCGATAACTGCGGCAAACACTCCGGTTACGGGTACGATCATGCTCAGGCCTTCTTGATTGCACTAACAATAGCGAGAAGCAACACAGCGCCTACCGTTGCGGTCACCAGCTCACCAACAGCACCCTGGGCCGCCAGACCCAGAAGGCGAAAAACAAAACCTCCGAGAAACGAGCCGACAATACCAATACCGATGTTGGCCAGAATGCCAAAGCCACGGCCTTTCATAATCAGACCAGCCAGCCAACCGGCCACACCGCCTATAATCAGAAACAGAATCAGGTTCATCTCTTGCCTCTCCCTGAGGGTCGTTGAACGAAACGATCAGTCCCGCAAGACTGCCCTGTTTACCGAAGTGCTTCAAGCACTTCCAAACGACGCAATTACCATGTGGCAATCGTCTCCGACATTTTTTTGTGACAACGCTCGATCAGTTCCGGAATATCGTCAGCCGTGAGACCCTCGGTTTCGATGGGCGGCAAAATCCGAATGGCCACAGACTCACGCCGGCCGGTCCAGCCAACGGCCTCATCGGCGTACTCCTGAACACAGACCATGGTGATGGGGGCGCCCGATGCTACCGCTGCGTGAAACGCGCCTTTCTTGAATTTTTGCAGTCCCCGGCCTCTGCTGCGGGTGCCTTCGGGGAAAACCCAGAGGCTTTTCCGATCCCGGGCGATGGCACTACTTGTGGCTTTCATAACCGCGATGGCTTTGTGCGAGCGTCCGCGATTGAGGATAACGTTGCCGCCCAGCCAGAAGACCTGGCCAAAGAAAGGCACCCACAACAGAGCCGACTTACCGACCGTTACGGTGCGCGGCGGCAACAGGTCGCCCACAACAAACAGATCGTCATTGTGCTGATGGTTGGCAATGACGACCGTGGGCCGGTCCTGGGGCATGTTTTCCCAGCCTTCCAATGGTCGCTCCATACCCAGGACTGCCCGTCCGAAACGGGCCACAGCACGCGCCAGGAAACGGTTGTTATCCGGATTGAACGGCCTTGCCGCATAGAACACGAGCGCGAACAGGCAAATGATCGGCACGCTCAACCACGCCAGCAGTTTTCTGATAATACCCATGCAACCAAACTCTGCAGCCAAATTTTGGCGCACAAGTGTACGCCAACTTTATATTCCGGCAACAGTGTCAATTTGTTCCCTTTGTTTACCCTTTGCCGAGGCCCTGACGACGTATCGCAGTGGCCCACCGGCATCGACACTGTCGAACGGGTAGCAGGTTACCAGCAGAAGCGTACCGTCCGGCAAACGCTGGGTATCAATCAGCTCTGAACGGCTGTCCACTACCCGGGCACCCTCCACCAGGTAACTCTGCCAACGGCCATCCCGGGCCTGCAGACGCACCTCATTGCCGGTCTCCAGCGCTTTAAGACTCCGGAAATGCGTATCCCGATGCCCGGCAATAATCACGGCTCCCCCGGTGCCTTCGCCGCCGGTTAATCGGCCCGGCCCAAAGGCCAGGCTCTCGCCATGGGTATCGGCCAGAACAATCATCGAGTCGCTCAGTTCCGGAATAGCCAGCCGGGCTACCGGCCAGGTGTCCGCCCACGGCCAGGGGCGCGATTCCGTCTGCCGGGCCTGGCTTTCCGCCCAGGCGATTGCCAGTAATTCCTGGGCGATAACCGCCTTGAGCGGAATCCATAACCCGAATACCAACAAGGTAGCAGAGCTGGTCAATAACAGAAGCAGAAGCCGGGTCATGAGAACGCCCTCCTCTGCAGTAGCACAATCGCCAGTGAGAACATCAACCCCACCAGACCGATCGCAATCAGCAAGGGTGCCGGGGTTGCCGTCTGCGGATAACGCAGCATGCCCGCCTGGCTCCCTGCCGGCAGCAGTGTGGGCAGGTTGTCCGATGTCATTGGCGTCTCCGCGCTCCGGGCGGGCGTGGAGTCCACGGCCACAAAACTGGTGTAGGTAGACATCAGGCCGTGCTGAACCGCCAGCTCGGTCAGGCTGGCCTTATCCGGCTCCCGGCCAGCGACCTTCGCCTCATCCTCCAAACTATCGATTTTCTCCCTCGCCCAATGCCGATGCAGTCCCGTTGCGGAAGCGGCCTGTTGCAGGTCCAGCGCTCTGGTCCAGTCCCTGCCACCCGGCAGTCGCCCCGACACCTCTAGCTGCCCCATGGCCGGGACGCCACGGACCACATGAATCAGCGGTTCCCCCTGGAACAAATCGCCCGGGCGTCTCGGAAACGACTCCTGACCGGCATTCTGGCCTGGCCAGTTGACCCGGATATCGGTCAGAACCGGTGACTCCATGGCCGAAAACAGGGCCTGCAGAGGTCCATCCACATCCGAAGGCGAGTGAATCGCCGTGTAGGTACCCCGCCCCCAGCGCGCGGCCTCACGCATGAAGTGCCGGTTCGGCGCAGAGCCAATAGCCACCGTAAACAGCCTCTGGTTTCCAAGCTGCTGGCGGATCTGCCGGAACAGCGCCGCTTCATTTCCCACCGCGCCATCGGTAATGAAGATGACCTGGCGCACCCGTGCGCCGTCTTCAGTCTCACCTCCGCCTTCCAGGGCTCTGGACAGGGCCGGTGCCATCTCGGTGCCGCCGTCGGCACGAAGGCGATCCACATACTGGCGGGCCCGGGCAAGGTTGTTCCCGGTGGCCACTTCCGGCTGCATGAACAGGGAATGCGTCTGGCTGTTGAACTGGATGACGTTGAATCGGTCTCTCGGTGTAAGCGTGTCCAGACCGGCCTGAAGGGCATCGCGAGCCTGGCGGATCGATTCGCCCGCCATGGAACCGGAGGTGTCGATCACGAACACCAGATCCCGGGGCAACACCATGGTGCCGCTTTCTCCCGGCACCAGCATGGCCATCAGATAGTCCTCTCCTTCCCAGGACTGATGGAACACCGCTGCCGAGGGCTCCAGCCCGGCAACCGGGCGCCAGCGCACCACAAAGTCCCGGTCCATAAGGATTTCGCCCCCATCGGGACGAACGCTGAACGTCTGGCCGTCCTGACTGGTCGCAAGTCGGTGCGACGGGCTGGAGACGCTCTCAAGTGGGAGCCCGGAATCAATCACCAGATTGATCACCGCCCGATGGCTATCGTCCGCCACATCACCCGGATTGACCGTAAAGGGACTGATGGCAACGGCGTCCGGCACTTCGGTCGTCGGCACTGCCCAACCACCCTGCCACTGATCCGGCGCTGCACTGAGCGCCTTTCCCGGCATGTAACGGGGCGTCAGCGTGGTTGGCACAGTGAGTTCGAACACGCCGGCCTGATACTGCACCGGTTGTTGATACTTCAGCTCCACCGATACCGTCTCCCCCGGGGGAATGTTGGCCACCCGTGCGGTAAACAGATTCGGCCGCTGCTGCTCGACATTCGCCGCGTGCTGCCCGGCCTGTTTTGCTTTCTCATAGGTCCGGCGCGCCGTCTCCTTCGGCTGCACCTTGCCTTCGATCGTCCGCTCGCCCACTTTCATGGTCAGTCCATACACACTGGCCTTTTCCGGCAGCGGGAACACAAACACGCCCTCCCGCCACCGGTCGCTGGTGTTTCGAAAACGCCTCAGCAGCCGGGAGTCGGCAATCAAACCGCTGATGCGCACATCGAAATCGCTCTCCAGAACCAGGGCCGGCTCCTGCCACTGACCCTGGCCGTCAACGAAATGAAACTGGCCAACGTTGTCGGTCTCATTCGCCTCGGCATAGAGTGGGTGGACAAACAGCATCAACATCACGGCGAGCCAGAGGCTGATGCCCTCCAGGCAGCGCTTTAACCGGATTCGCTGGCCGCTGTTAGCGGAGGGACGTGAATAAAGCCTTAGAAGGGAACTGGAAATAATCATGAGGGAATCCTTGTGACTGCATGACTGTGCGAAACACCGCCATTTCAGCAATCCGGAAAGGAACTCCCATGGCAGATTGCGACAAACCGCCCTCGAAAAATGATGAATTGTGGCAACAACGCCGTTCGAACTTGTTATCAACACCTGCCGTGGTTAAATAGGCACACACCGGCAAGGGGAAGCAGCCGCAACCATGAAGAAACACGTTGTACTGATCGAAGACGAACCCGCCATCCGCGACAACTACCGAGCCGCGTTCGAGCGCCGTGGCTATCGTGTGAGCGCCCATGGCGACCGGGCTTCCGCATGGCAGGTGCTGCGTCAGTCGTTGCCCGACCTGGCCATTATCGACGTCGGGTTGGGCGATGAACCGGAAGGCGGCTTTGCCCTGTGTCAGGACCTGAGATCACTGTCCCAGACCCTGCCGATTATCTTCCTGACCGCCCGCGACAGCGACATCGACTCCGTTCATGGCCTGCGTCTTGGGGCTGACGATTACGTCACCAAGGACATGAGCCTTGACCACCTGCTGGCCCGGGTTACCGCCCTGCTCAGGCGGGCCGACGCCTGGGCCGAAGCCCTGCAGAAACCGGACGAGGTGCTTGAGCGAGGCAAACTCTCCCTCAATGTGGATCGCATGACAGTGGCCTGGGACGAAACGCCCATCGACCTGACCGTCACTGAATTCTGGATGCTGCACTCACTGGTCCAGCATCCGGGCCATGTCCGCAGTCGCGAGCAGTTGATGGAAGCCGCCAGCACGGTGCTGGATGACAATACGGTTACCTCCCACATCAAACGCATCCGCCGCAAGTTCCAGCAGATTGACGCAACCTTTGACGGCATACAGACCGCCTACGGCATGGGCTACCGGTGGAACGCCCGTGAGGTCTGAGCCTTGAATCTCAAGCGCCAGCTGTTCGTTGCCAGCCTTCTGATGCTGCTGATCCCCTGGGCGGGCCTTCAGTTTGTTCTGGAGCTGGACGATGCCCTTCGCCAACAGGCCCGGCAGCAACTCCAGGCCCAGGCCGAAAGACTGGCCGCGACCGCTGGCGATCAGATCATCGGTACGCCGGTGGTCCGGCCAGGTCAGCCCGCCATCTACGTGGAACCTTTTGCCGGCAACCTGAACCTGGATGGTTACGCTGACGATTGGCCAGGATATGACGAGGCAAACCAGACCAGAAACTGGCAAAGGCTCACCAGCGGCAAAGCCGGGGAAACGGCTCTGCAATGGCAGGCCGCTACCGATAGACGGAACCTGTACCTGCTAATTCGCGTTAGCCACAGGCAACCCGTGTTCTTTAATCCCGGCAGCCCGGAACAGGCCCATGACCGGCTGAGGCTCTGGCTGGAGCCCTCTCCGGGCAACCTGGCCCAGGAATCCGGCCGGCAATCCTGGTTACTGCGCACACCAGCCCCCGGCCAGCTCTATGGCCTTGAAGAGAAAAGTGGCCAGCCCGACTATCGCCTCTCTGGCTTTTTGCAGGGTGCCGGCGATGGCTGGCAACTGGAACTGAAACTGCCAATGCCTGCCGACCGCAGCCGCCTGGGTTTTGCGGCCTTATGGGGCAGTGATCAGATAACTGGCGTCTCTACGTCGGTTGACCCATTGCCGGTGCTGGTCAGTCGAAATCTGGCCCTGGAGCGACAGCTGGAACCACGACTTAACCCGGGCCAGCAGGCCCGACTGGTTGAACCGGCCGGATGGGTCATCGCGAGACAACAGGCTGACTCAGCCGTCACAGCGCCAGAGTTCGACACTCTCAGCCCGGTGCAGGTGATCGAAAAGATCAGTCTCAATGCACTCAGAGGCCTGGTACGGCTCTACCAGCCAGAACCCACCTCAATCGAAACCGACACCAACCGTGTGGACATTGAGGCGCTACCGGAAACGAGCCTGGTCCGTCATGAAGATGACAGCGTCTGGCTGCTGACCACCCGGGAAGTTTTCGGTGGCCGCACGCTGATTCTGGAGCAGTCGCTGGATCAGCTTCTTACCCTCTCCGGCTCTGCCCTCGGCTCGGTCATTGCCCGCAGCACCCTCATCATTGTCGCCCTGACCCTGGTTCTGCTTGGCTATGCCAGCTGGCTCTCCTGGCGGATTACACGACTGCAGCGTGCTGTCAGCGCCAGTATTGATGAAGACGGCCGGATCACCGGCAGAGTGCCGGATGCCCGAAGCAAGGACGAACTGGGCCAGTTGCAGCGACACTTCAGCCTGATGGTGGATCGTCTCCACGGGTACAACCGCTACCTGGAAAGCTTCTCCCGGCGACTCTCTCACGAGCTTAAAACACCTGTCGCCGTGGTTCGCTCCTCGCTGGAAAACCTCAATCACAGCGACTCGGAGGAAGAGCGCAGGCAATACATTGAAAGGGCCGCTTCCGCCACCGAACGCCTCCGGCAGATACTCCATGGCATGAGCGAAGCGGCGCGTCTGGAACAGAGCCTGGACCATGCGGATAAAGAACAGTTCGATCTGGCGGAGGTGGCCGCAGAAGCAACCGCTGCGTATCAGGCCCTCGACAGCAGCCATCAGATCCGCTACTCGGGGCCGCAGACAGGCTGCAAGATCACGGGTTCGCCAGAACTGATGGTGCAACTGCTCGACAAGCTGGTCGATAACGCCCGGGATTTCACACCACAGGATGGCCTGATTCAGGTGGGCCTGAAAACAACTTCGGAAGGGCTGTGTCTGTCGGTCTTTAACCAGGGTTCAGCACTCCCCGAAGACACAACAACCGACATCTTCAGCCCCTTCGTTTCAATGCGGGACGGCCAGGAACAGGGCCACCTGGGGCAGGGGCTGCTCATTGTCAGCCTGATTGCCGACTACCATGGTGCCCATGTGGAAGCCCGGAACCGCACCCAAGGTGGCATTGACGGTGTGTGCTTCCGGGTTATGATCCCAGCTATCCACTCTTGACCACAGGACCACCCCGCCGTGAGCGCACGCCTGGAATCCCTCGACATTCACCCGCTTCGGAACGATCTCTACAACGAGCTGCACTCAAGGCCGTTCCAGGTGCTACCGACACCGGCGCGGGTTACCCAGATGGCGGTTCTGACAACACCTGAGCAACGGCAGGAACAATTCCGGCACCTGCAGGAACTCCATCGGCTGATGGGGCATCCGGTACCGGAGAACGAGGTGGGCTGCTTTGAACATACCTTCGGTGCCCTGCGGGTGCGGCGTGAGATGCACATGGAATTCGCATCTTACACCTTCATCAATCTGGCCGCTGGTGAAGAAACACCCTTTACCGAAACCGGCATTAGTCCGTTACCCGAGGGATGGCTGGAACAGCTGACCGGTACAGTGATCGCGGCGTTCCACCTGGAAGTACGGCCGGCCGCTGACGGAACCGAAGGCGACCTGGACTATGTACGCAAGCACTTCGAAGGCATGCGGCTGGTCGGGAGCAGTCCCCAGGAGGGTGCCGCCAGGGTGTGGGGCACCTTCCGGCTACACAGTGACGGCTTTGGCCGTTTCATGGTGATGAACCACCATATGTCGGACAGCCAGCTGGGCCGCCTGACCCAGCGCCTGATGGAAATCGAAACCTACCGCCTGATGTCACTGCTGGCACTCCCCGTTGCCCGGGAAATCACACCGTCCCTGAACGACATGGACGAGAAACTGGCCGTGATCACCCGGTCACTGGCGGAAAACGAAGATGTCGACGAAGAAAAACTGTTGGCCCAGCTGACCAACATTGCCGCCCGTATCGAGGCCTTCCGGGCCCACTCCACGTTCCGTTTCTCTGCCACCCGCGCCTATCACCGGCTGGTACTGACCCGCCTGGAAGAATTGCGGGAAGACGAACTCTCCGGCCACCTGACCCTGACCGAATTCATGACCCGCCGGCTGACTCCGGCAGTGAAAACCTGCGAAGCGGTGAGCGAACGGCTGGAAGACCTCTCCCGACGGGTCGACCGGGCCTCGGACATGATGCGCACCCGGGTGGAACTGGCCATCCAGAGCCAGAACCAGCAACTGCTCAGTTCCATGGACCGGCGTTCCAAAATTCAATTGATGATGCAGCACACGGTGGAAGGCTTCTCCGTGGTGGCCATCACCTATTACCTGATTGGCCTGCTCAAATTCGGGCTGGATTCGGTTTACGAGGCGGGTTTTGCCTTCAACAAAACCCTGGTTCTGGGCATCGCCATTCCAGTGGTGATGACCCTGGTGTTTCTCGGCGTTCGGGTGGTCCACCATCACTTCATCAAGATGGCAAAACGGCAGTAACTACTTCAGCCTGCCAAGATCCTGCTCGCCGGCAAACTGCCGGTAAAACTGCTGGGCCGTGCGACCATTGCGTACGCCTTTGGCGGTGGCGAAGCGAATTGCCTCCCGGTGAAGACCTTCACGGTCATCAAATTCGGGGAACAGCGCATCCACTGCCTGAAGATACACTGCCTGTGAGAACGCATAAAACGAGAGTTGCAAACCGAACCGGTCCGCCAGGGACACCTGCTCTTCTATGGCTTCGGCCGGGTGCAGCTCACCGTCGCGCATCTCGCTCTTGAGGTTATCGGACATGAACTCCGGCATCAGGTGACGGCGGTTGGAGGTGGCATACACCCTCACATTCTCCGGCGGCAGTTCCAGCGAGCCTTCCAGTACACTTTTCAGGGCCTTGTAGCTGGACTCACCAACATCAAACGACAGGTCGTCGCAGAAGATCACAAACCGGAACGGCAGATCGCAGATGTCATCGACAATTTCCGGCAGGTTGACCAGATCATCCTTGTCCACCTCGATCATCCGCAGCCCGCGCTCCTGGTAGCGATTCAACAGCGCCTTGATCAACGACGACTTGCCAGTGCCCCGGGAGCCCCAGAGCAACGCGTTGTTGGAAGGCTCACCGGCAAGAAAGCGCTCGGTATTGCGGGCCAGGGCCTGCTGCTGTCGGTCGATACCCTTCAGATCCTGCCATTGCACCGGATCGAGCCGGCGGATGGCGCGCAGCCCCGAGCGATGCCGACGCCAGACAGCCGCCGGTGTGGATTGCCAGTCAAACGATGTTGTCGCGGACATAAACCTCTTTCCTATTCCGAACCGGGCCAGCCTGTGAAACACTGGCACCGTAAAAACCTTGATAACAGGAGACTTTACCCCAAATGGCCGTAAAATCCGTCGCTTTGGTGGCACACGACAACAAGAAAAAAGAACTGGTGGACTGGGTTGCCGAGAACCGCACCCGATTCGCTCCGCTGAAACTCTACGCCACCGGCACCACCGGCCGGCTGCTCCGGGATAACCTGGAGCGGGACGATATCCATTGCCTGCTAAGCGGTCCCCTGGGCGGCGACCAGCAAATTGGCGCCAAGATCGCCGAGGGCGAAATCGACCTGCTGGTGTTCTTCTGGGACCCCCTGGAACCTCAACCCCATGACCCGGACATCAAGGCCCTGCTGCGCATTGCCGCGCTCTGGAACATTCCAGTAGCCTGCAACCGCGCAACTGCCGAATTCATTCTTACCTCGGCGTACATGACAGACGACCAGCATCATCCGAAAAAGCCGGACTTCTCCGATTACACCGGCCGCCCAGTGAGCACCTGAGTAATGTTCAATCGAGTCGGTTAAGGCTACACTTAAGTCGAAGCTGTAAAGGATCGCCGGCTCGCCGATGAAGACTTCCGATACTCACAAAGAAACTCGATACCGGAGCGTGGCCGCGACAGTCCTCTGGGCCCTTTGCCTTTTGCTCGCATCCCCACTGGCGATGTCCGAACAGGCCGACGACACCGTGACTGTCGGCATCGTGGGCGACAACAAACCCTTCTCGTTCGACGATGGTCCCGGCGCCTCCGGTTTTTCTGTTGATGTGCTTCGCGAGGTCGCCCGAAATGCCGATCTGAACTTCCGATTTCGCGCTGGCAGTTGGCCGGAGATCTACGATGCATTTGTTCGGGGTGATCTGGATGTCATTGACGGCATCTCGTTCAGTGACGAGCGGGCAGGAAACATCCTGTTCACCAAGCCCTACCACCTACGCCAGACCTATCTGATGCAAAACACCCAGAGGCCACTGGGAGACATCAATACTCTCTCAGATCTCAAGGGACTTCGGGTAGGCATTGTGCGCGACGTGTACTATCGCGACGCCCTCCAGGCAGAAGGTGTCTCCCTCACAAGCTATGATTCCGTTCACAGCCTCATTCGGGCCCTCGCGTTCGGCTGGGTGGATGTGATTGTGGGCCCCAGGCTCATACTTCAATACTATGCGAACCAGGCCGGATTCGGTTTTCTCGAAATTGTCGGCGCTGCGCCACTCGGGGAACTGGCGACCGAGGATTTTCGCATTGGCGTGCTGAAAACCAATGAAGACCTGTACCAGAAGATCGCCTTCGGGCTGGAACAGATTCCGAAAGAGCGAATCAGCGAACTGCTCAAGCGTTGGCAGGATCTTGGAGGTAACAGTCTCGTAGGCGGAACCAGTTTCTCCCTGTCGCCAGAACAGCGCCGGTTCATTGCTGAAACGGGCCCGGTTCGCGTTGGCCTGATGCGGGATTACGCACCCTACAGTTTCGAAAGCGGCACACGAATTCACGGCTTGAGCGTCGATATCCTCAATCGGATATCGGACCTGACGGGATTACAGGTGATACCAGTTGAGGGGCAATGGGTAGAACTGTTGCCATTATTCCGGGATGGCGAGATCGACGTCCTGGCCAACATGTCTTTCAGACCGGAACGGGAGGCTTTCACTCGTTTTACCAAGCCCTATCACACCATCCCGAATGTCGCTTTTACCCGGGACCCAACCCTGAGAACCGAGACTCTGGCTGATCTCAAAGATCAGCGTGTTGCCCTGGGTTCCGGTATTTACTACGAAGAGCCTGTCAGAGAGGCCCTGGGCGAAAATGCCCGAATATTCACGACCCAGGAGGCCATGTTCCAGGCGCTATCCCGAGACGAGGTGGATGTTGTTCTGGCCGCCCTGCCCAATGGCAACTTCTGGATTCGAGAGTTGGGCATCCCGGGTGTCCGGATCGCCGGCGAGCTGGTTCTGGACGAACAGACGGGAGAAGATCTGCGGTTCGGTGTGAGGCCGGGGCTCGCGCCGCTCGCGGACATCCTTGACGATGCATTGGCAGCAATCACGCCGGAAGAAATGCACACCATCGAGAGCCGATGGTTGGGCGCCAGTGTTGATATGGAAGTCCAGGAAACTGGCGAGGTTTCTCTGAACGCCGTTGAGCTCGCCTGGCTCGGGACGCATAACAATCAACTCAGCTACTGTATTGATCCGGACTGGTTCCCGTTGGAAGGCCTGGACGAGGAAGGCAGGCATGCCGGATTATCCGCAGAGGTTGCCCGACTCTTCTCCAAACGATCGCCCGTGGACTTCGAACTGGTTGCCACGGACAGCTGGACCGAGTCCATTGCCTCGATCAAACAGGGTAAATGTCAGATTTTTACCATGGCGATGCAAACGCCGGAGCGGTTGGAGTTCCTCAACTTTACTGAACCCTATCTTGAAGTGCCTACCGTTGTGCTGGGCAGGATCGAAGCTCCCTTTATCGAGCGAGTGGGCGATCTTCGTGGCCAAAAAATTGGCGTTGTCGAGGACTATGCGTTCGCAGAGCTGCTCCAAAGCCGCTATCCCTCCTTGAACCTGGTCGAAGTTCCCAATGAACAAGCTGGCCTGAGGCAACTGCAGAACAACGAACTGGATGGTTACATCACCACTCTGGCAACCGCCAGTTACTATATGCAGGAACTCGGCCTCGCTGATTTGAAGGTCATCGGGCGGATTCCAGCAGACTGGTCGCTGTCTATTGCCGTCAGGAAAGACGAGCCTGTTGTTCTGGGCATCATGCAGAAACTGGTATCCAGTCTTACCACCCAGGAACGCAAAGACCTCGAAAGGCAATGGCGCAACATCCGCCTCAAAGAGCCTGTGGATTACACCCTGATCTGGCAACTGTCGATCGCCGCCATTGTGATCGCTTTCCTACTGGTTTACTGGAATAGAAAGCTGAATCGCCTCAACCATGATCTGACCGAGGCCAACGAGACGCTCGCGAAACTCAGCGTTACCGACGACCTGACAAAGTTGGGCAACCGAAGCTACTTTGACCAGGAATTCCGGAAGAGCTTCCAGTGGTGCCAGCGCCACAATTCTGGCTTTGCAGTGGCCATGGTCGACGCCGACCACTTCAAAAGGATCAACGACAATTACGGCCATGAAGCGGGCGACATCTGCCTGCAAACACTGGCAGAGCTTATGCGCAAACATTTCCGGCGGGAAACCGACCGGCTCTCGCGCTTCGGTGGCGAAGAGTTCGTTATTTTCGCCAGCTATGAAGACAACAGCGAAATTCGCAACCGGCTGGAATCCTTCCGCAAACACGTCGAAAAAAGCTGCTCGTTATGCGGAGAACACGAGGTTCACCTCACCATCAGCATTGGTCTTGCCACTGGCATACCGGGCCCCGACGACTCGCCAGCAGAGTTTCTCAGACAGGCAGACCAGGCGCTCTACCAGGCCAAGCAGAACGGTCGCAACCGGCTGGAGGCGCGTTCAGTGGGTTCCTGAGTGGTGCTAGACTGAATAAAAACAAAGTAACAAGGAGAACGCCATGGCTCGCATCTACGAGGACAATTCCCTGTCCATCGGCAACACCCCGCTGGTCAGACTGAACCGCGTGAACGACGGCGCCACGATCTGGGCCAAGATTGAGGGCCGCAACCCGGCCTATTCCGTTAAATGCCGGATCGGCTCTGCCATGATCTGGGACGCCGAGAAGCGCGGCACCCTGAAGGCGGGCATGACCATTGTGGAACCCACCAGCGGCAATACCGGTATCGCCCTGGCCTACGTGGCAGCCGCCCGGGGCTACAAACTGATCCTGACCATGCCCGCCTCCATGAGCCTTGAGCGTCGCAAAGTCTTGAAGGCACTGGGAGCCGAACTGGTGCTGACCGAACCTGCCAAAGGCATGCCGGGTGCCATCGCCAAGGCCGAAGAGATCTTCTCGTCAGACCCGGATAACTATTTCCTGCCCCAGCAGTTCCAGAACCCAGCCAACCCCCGAATCCACGAGGACACCACCGGCCCGGAAATCTGGGAAGACACTGATGGTGAAATCGATATCTTCGTGGCGGGCGTGGGCACCGGTGGCACGCTGACCGGCGTTTCCCGCTACATCAAAGGCACCAAGGGCAAACAGATCGCCACCATTGCCGTCGAGCCTACCGACTCACCGGTGATCACCCAGATGATGAACGGCGAAGACATCAAGCCGGCGCCCCACAAGATCCAGGGCATCGGTGCGGGCTTCGTGCCCAAGAACCTGGATCTGGAAATGGTCGATCAGGTGGAGACGGTCACCAACGAAGAGTCCATGGACATGGCCCATCGGCTGATGCGGGAAGAGGGCATTCTCTGCGGTATTTCCTGCGGTGCAGCCGTGGTCGCTGCGGTACGCATCAGCAAGCAGCCGGAGTACCAGGGCAAGAACATTGTAGTGGTGCTGCCAGATACCGCCGAGCGTTATCTTTCCACTGCGCTATTCGCCGGCCAGTTTGGCGAACAGGAAAACGTTCAGTAAAAGAGAAAGGCGCAGCCTCGCGCTGCGCCTTGCACTCATCAGAACTGATACTTCAGGCCGACCCGACCGGTATCAAACTCCGGTCCGCTGTTGGTTACCTGGCCGTTGAAATCCTCTTTATCAATGTCGACGTTGTAGCGATTGTATTCCGCGAATGCCGTCAGAGCGGGCGTTACCCGGAAATCCACACCGGCGCCGACAAAGGGCGATACCTCATCGTAGGTTTCACTTTCGTTGAATACATCAACATCGAACGCAGACGCAAACGCGCCGGCCTTACCATATACGCCAAAGCTATCGGTCAGAGGCAGACGGCCAACAGCGCTCAGGCCAAAGCCTTTCAGCTTGCCTTCAACGTCGTCCTCGCCAAAGTTGCCAAAATCGATGTATTCCGCCTCCAGGGCAAAAAACGGATTGAACTGGTAGCCGACAGCGGCGCCAAGCAGATCATTCTCATCCTCGAACTCGCCGCCGTGTGATTTGTAACCACCGTAGCTACCGCTGACATACGGGCCTGACTGGTCCCTCTCCACGTTGCTCTGAGCGATAGCGACGGGCGCAGTGACAAACGAGGCTGTGAACAGTGCGGCGCTGGTAAAACGGATTGCGGAATTCATAGGGCGTTCCTCCTAATGAGTTCAAATATCCTTTCATTCCATGGAAATCGAAAGTTGCCTTTCAATTACCTGAACTCACCCTACTAGGAATTTCTGCCCTACCGGGTTAAACCCGGACTAAGATCTGGTAATCCGGAATTAACTTCGTAAAAACAACAACTTTGATTTATCGAGGAGTATTAGAATCTGGCTGGGTTTCACTCTCGTTCTCGGGAGTTTTATCTGCATCGGCCCGGTCGGGGTCAGACGATTCGGCCCGTTTCATCAGCACCATGCCACCCTCCAGAAGCAACGACTTCAAACGGGGGTCTTTCTGCTCTGCAATACCCACCGCAAAAGCCATCAGAGCCGCTTCCATCGGGTTTTCTTTAATCAGGGTCCGAATAGCATCGATACCTGAGATCGACCGCGCATCGGGCTCCCTACACCGCTTGCTGGCAGAAACCGGCCGCGTCAGGCGATAGAAGACGAGCGCAAGCAAGAGAATGCAAATGGAGCCCGTCAGCGCCGTGGCGCCGGCCTCGCCGAGCCAGGGTGAGAGCCCAAGCAAGGCTGCCTGAACTAGCAGGTAAAATCCGAAAAGCAGCAGGGCGGTGAGCAAGACCATCGCCAACACGAAGCCGATGACGGCTGCGGCAGCCTTGCGCATCGCACCCTGTACCTGAGGGGAATCAAGCATGATCAGCGATCAAGCATCTTGCCTACCAGGATACCCGCCAGAAACATCACGATGATGCTGAGGAACGGTCGCTCCTCAATCTTGTGTTCAACATCGTGGAACGCTTTGTCTCCGGCATCCTTGGCACGATGCAGGGCCTCGTCGCCCCTCTGCCTGACCTGATCAAGGGCCTCGCGACTCTCCCGCCGGATTTCATCGCGCAAACTGCTAATGTTGCTTTTCTGGCTTTCCGAAACCGTCCGGGTCAGCTTGGCCAGATCCTCACGAAGCTCCTGAAGATCCTGCTTGACCTGGTTATAGTCGTCTTGGGTAGATTTGGCTTCCATGTTCTGCCTCCTTAAACAATAGATCTACTGCTAATTTGGCGTTTCCAGAATAAGAATGCGCCCCGCCGATCGTTCATATCGGAAGACGCACTTTCAGCGTAGCACATGGAATTCAGGTACAAGTTACCGGCCGGTAACTCATCGGTTTGATCTTGAGGGCTCCGCCGCCGCCCCCATGCAGTTGGCGTAAAACGTTGTTGTCGCCGGCCAGTCCGAGAAGATACCGATTACCCCTACTTCACGGGCCAGCACATCGATCACTGTAAGCACATCGCCATCGTTGTTAATGGCATCGGTCACTGTCTGGTAGTACCAGCCGCCGCCATCATTCAGCGGGCCGCTGCGCTCAACGGTCCAGGCAATCAGGTCCAGGCCGGCTTCGCGCGCGTTCTCCGCATACCGGGACGGAACGATCTGCCCCTCGCTGTCCAGGGCCAGCAGTTTCCAGAGCGCCGGCGCCAGAACGTTAACGCCTCTGGTTTTCAGGTAGGCCATATACGGTAGGGAAGCATTCACAAGCGTTGACTCAGACTGATCCAGAAACACCGCCTGCCGGCCAAATTCCGGCATCTCATCCACCCAGGAAAGAACGTCCTTCAAGTTGAAGGACTGGGGCCAGACGTCTCCAGGCTGCACACCGGCATCGATGTAATCCTGGATCATCTGGCGGGCATAGTCTCGCTGGCTGTATTCACCCTCGAAAGGCATATCAACCACGGGTGATTTCAGTTCGGGAGTGAACTTCACGCCCAGCGCCTTGAACAACTCGATACTCTCTCGGTGGGTCATCAAGGTGCCCCGGCTGGCGTAGAGATCGGTGCGCCAGTCCGCGGTGCCAGCCAGATACTCCTCCGGCGTAGTTGCCATGGGGTTGTAGGCATCCATCTTGCCCTTGAGGGTCCTGAACTCGGCCAGGGTAATATCGCTGGTGCGACACTCGGCCTGTGCCGGTGTGCCCGTGGCAGGATCAGCGGGTACAAAAGGCTGGGTACACTTGGCGTTCAGTGCCGGAACGGCAACAATATTGGTGGTAGTGTGAAGGTCGTCCTGAGCATGTCGGCAAACCAGTTCCCGATCCCTGGTGAATGCGACATCGCACTCCAGAATACCTGCGCCCATACGCGCTGCCGCGATGTAGGATTCACGGGTGTGTTCGGGAAACTGCAGGGGTGCACCCCGGTGGCCGATGGAGAAGTCCGTTTTTTCAACAGTCCCGGTATTGCAGGCCTGCAGGCGCTCTTTGAGCGGACTCTCGTCCATGGCATCAACCAGCCAGAAAGGTCGCGGCCCCAGATGAACCGGGGGCTCCAACTGTTTCGGCGCCGAAACCATTGATGGCGGGGAGTCGTCTTCAACGGTAGCCGCTTGCGCCGGGGAAAGCACCATGCACAGCGCCAGCCCCGAAATGATCCGTAACGTCATAATCTCCTCCTTATGATACTGATGATACCGTATCAACAGTCTCACCAAGGAGGATTACGGCCAATAGACGACCGATGCAGGATTATCTGACAGGTTGCCTTCAGCTCGCCGCCGATGCCTCATATTCGCGAATCATCGCAAATAGCTGGTCTTTCAGATTGAGACGTTTCTTCTTGAGGTTTTCGAGGTACTCATCGGACGTGTTCTCAGCGCCGGTTTCAATGCGATGAACGGCATGGTCCACTTCATGGTATTCGTCAAACAGCTTGGCGAAGTGAGTGCTGTTGGTTTTCAAAAGATGAATGGCTTCTTTGGATTCGGGCAGTTCGTGAATCAGATCGTGTTTTTCCAGGGACATTCGCGCAGTCTCCATGACTGTGGGGGATGAGATGAAGTTGACTCATTTCAGTGTAGGGCTCGCTGTCCTCGTCAGTCTTGATCCCCGTCAAGCGCCAGTGCACCTGCGCGCCCAATTACCGCGCAGGTTCATCGTTCCGGATACGGAGAAAGCTGGCAAAGCGAGGCAAACCAGTGGCTGTGAGGCCATAGTACTTGAATGTGATCGTGGTTCCGGGTTTGGGAGGTGACGCTCGTTCGGAATCGCTGAACCCCGAACCAATCCGGAATTGTCTGCCATCTTCCAACTCCACCAGCAGTGACCCCATCAGCCCCTCGTATTTGCCCTTGCCCGGCAGATGACGAACCACCACCGCTTCGGCATCCTGATACTGTTTTACTTTCAGCAGATCATTCGAGCGCCCATTGCGGTAACCACTGCTCCCCAGCCGCAGCATCAAACCTTCGGCCCCACCATCGACCACTTCTTCCAGCTGCGCCATCAAATTCTCGTGGGTGCTCGCCCGTTGCTGATCGACAAGCTCCATGTAGGGTGATCCAACCTTCTCGAGCAATACCCTCAGCTGTACCAGGCGTTGATCAAAGGTAGCCTTCTGATCTGGAAGATCAAACACCATGAACCGAATCCGCCGCCAATCGTCATCATCGGGCACCAACTGACGCACCGCCCCTGACAATTCCGCAAAACGGCCACGCCCCATCCAGAGCTCGCCGTCCAGGGGGTGCGCCGGAAACCCTCTGGTGAACCAATCGGGCGCTCGATACTCATGGCCGCCACGGGAAAGAAATCGTTCGCCTGTCCAGTATGCGCGCACCCCGTCGAGCTTTTCACTGACCCAGTAGTCGTCCAGCGGCATGCCCTTTTGATACACGTTAGCAAGTGTCAGCTCGGGCGGTTTCGCTACCGCCACGGGGGAAAACAGAAGGGAAATCAGCACCGGCAGCACGGCGCTGAACAATCGAAAAGACATGGCAATTCCTTTGCTCTCAGTTCCTTTTTCCTGCAGAGGTCAGACTTTCCTTTCCACCCCTGGTCAGCATCAGCGTATTAGTCGTTTCCGCAGGTGTTCCTCACCTTTTTCCGGAAATCCTCACGAATACGGGTATTTTCGGCCTCATTCACATAGACCCGCTCGCCCTGATCGTTGATGTTGTAAAAAGTCGAAACGCTGGCAAGAAACTTGAGGCGCGCCCGAAGCTTTCTGCACAGTTCGGCTTGCTTCTCCGCTTTCTCTTCAGCCTTGGCATTGGCTGCCTGCCGCGCCTCACGTTCTTCCTGCTGCTGCTCCAGAAACTCAGTCATCTTCTGATGCCGCTCCTGGGCACCCGCATCCACGCTGGCCGGAGCGGCCTTCACCGCGACTTCACTTGATGCCGCCTTGGCCGGTGGACGGTCTCCAAAATGGGTCTGACCGTTGGCGTCGACCCATTTGTAAACGCCGGCGCTTGCGGAGAGGGGGATAAAACAGAGAGATATCAGAACCAGAAATACTTTCACAAAGAACTCCTTTTCACTTCGTTAACTCCCTGGCTCACCTGCGAGGATATGCCTTCTACGTCGTTGGAAAGCCTAGCACCTTAGCGAGGAGCAGGTAAGTTCACCTGCTGGTTCAACTAAAGTTCTTGAGGGAGCGCTGATCCAACTGTCCTGCCCTCTCCGCTAAGCCAGATCATCGAGGCCTACGCCATCGCCCCCTCGTTCAGATTAGGGACGCTGTACTGCATCTGGTCTTCCAGCTTGTCCCATGGGAACGTCCGGATTTTTTCCATGTGGGCGGGGTAGCCCTCTTTCTCCCACCATTCCAGATCCAGGGTGGCCCAGTAGTCGGCAGGGCGTTGGCGTTTGCCCGCTGCGTCGTACTCGGCAGTGGTGGGATCCAGGTGGCGGTAGGGTTCGAGCGCCGGGATATCCGGCAACGGCTGGCTGACGTCCATGTAGCGCTGGAGTTCGTCCCAGTGGGCGTAGAGTTCCACTTTCTGGGTGCTGTGCACTTCGGCAACCGCTGTCTGCCAGCCGCTGTAGCGGTGGCGAAGCTGTAGCTTATAGCTGACCGGGCCTTTGGGTTGGACGTGGTAGGAAATGTAGGGGTCGAACTCGATAAACGGCGCCTCAAAGGTCTCTTCGCGCCAGGTGCGGAATTTGACCATGCCAGTAGGGCGGAAGAAGCCACAGCCCAGGTCTTTGACGATGAAGCCGGGGTTGCGCTCGAGGAACCAGGTGAAGGGGTAGCGGAAGAAGAGGTGTAAACCCACAAGCCACAACAACCAATGAAGGCCAACCAAAATTCCCTCAGTGCCAAATTTAAAAGCGGTTATTGATATCCCTGCGACTAAAACAATTAACATCCATTTGAATAGCGAATAATCAGCAAACGACCCGGCCAGCATCAGAAATAACTGCCAACGAGTCTTGATTAAATCTTTGGGTTTCTGCTTGTGTGTCCAGGCGCGCCCCTCCGGCAACCGACTGCCATTCTGCTTTCGGGATTGATGGGCTTCTACATATTTTGGGCGCACATGAATATTTAAATTGCTATAGCGACCCCAAGGCAACCTCTCAATCAGATCGCTTCCTTCCAGTGATTTTGCGAAGCTACCCGGGTTCTCAAGAACGGGTTGTTTCGGAATATTATCGGAATGAAACGCCGTGTCTTGGTATTCGCTCATCGACTCCGACTGATTATCGCTGCCACTCAACGTCCAGATCCTCTATCCTGTGAGTCACTTCCTGAGCCTCGTATTCCTCTGCGTCTCGTTGCCATACGTCAACCGTAAAGGTCAGCGAAAGGCGTTTCACCCGGTAACGGGTTTCCACACGCTCATAATCCGATTGCCGCACAAAGTCTGATAACTGCGACTT
This sequence comes from Marinobacter sp. NFXS11, assembly GCF_040148675.1. Lineage (NCBI taxonomy): Bacteria > Pseudomonadati > Pseudomonadota > Gammaproteobacteria > Pseudomonadales > Marinobacteraceae > Marinobacter > Marinobacter sp. NFXS11. The sequence goes on from NZ_JAGDDV010000002.1 coordinate 449,294, forward strand.
GCCGATCATAAAGTTAATCGACTGACGCTGCTCGTCAAAGTCGTTTTGAATGCCCTGACGGATGGTGCCCGACTTTCTGGCAATCGTTCCAGTACGCCAGCCTCCGGCCGGGTTCGGACCAAGTATGCGGTAGTGTTCCTGCTCGTACGATAGTACCAGTTCGATGTCGGCGGGCTTGCCGGTGATAGCCAGTGCTGGGCTGGCGAATGATAGAACTGTCTCTGCTTCGTTTTCCCAGGCCGTCATCTTCCGCACCTGAAGCCATTCCACCATGCCACTCTCTGGAATGCGTTTGAGTGATACCGGCGTCATCGCTTTTACCAAAGCAATGTAAGCGTCAGATTCCGAGGCCAACTCGTCAGTCTGCTCATCAGGGTCACCGGAAAATGGTCCCGCACGAAGCCATTCGCTGACGGCATCGTCCCTCATCCGGTAGTAAGCAATTTCACCCACTACGTAAATCGCAAAGCCCAGTGCGGTGACATAACCCGATCCGACGGTTCCCGCCCATCGGGCAGCGGAAGGCATCAGTCGTCCAATCGCTGCCTGGACAGCTTGAGTCGATGTACGCTCAACTGCTCGGCGACCGGCTGGCGTCAGCAAACGGGCAGCGATGATATCGGCATTGACCATAGTAGCGACACCGCCAGCCTTTATCAGTTGTGCCGAGCCGCTGCCCCATCGACCATTGGCAAACAAAACAACTGCGTCGCTAATCATAATTGCGGTAGTAAACATACCCGCTACCCAGCCTGCTGCTTGGAGTTTATTTCGAACAATCTCTTCCGCCATTTCATCTGCAACATTGATTTTGTTTGTCATTGCCGAAAACCACCTGGCTTCATGCTTCAAGTTCTCAACTGCCGGGGCAAGCCACTTGGATCGCGTCGGTATCAACGACACAACGTGAGCGGAACTTAAACCTAAGTCTGCAAGTGCGCTGACCGCTCCAGCTAGATATCGCCCGGTTCCGGCATTGGCATTAATTGCGCTCTGCAAATTCCATATATCAAAAACCACAAGCACGCCCGGCAATCCCCCCGGATGCGCCGTCACCTGATGCATAAACCGCTTAACCGGCTGGTGCTTTACCACGCCATCAAACGCATCGACATCACTCACCTTCAATGCCGCACCGACGGCAGCCCCGGAGGTCAACGTATTGCCCTGTTCGTCCAGCACCTCCAGAACAATGTATGTACGCCCTTCATCGGCACCTTCCAGCTGCAAGGTGGTTCTGCCGGGGATGGCAGCTTCGGCAAACCCTTCAAAGGCACTCTTGATTCGATTAATGTCAGCCGTGAATGCTGCCCCCCGCTGAGTCAGTTCAGTTTGAACCTGAGTAAGCCACCACTGGGAAATTTCACCGGCAACACTGGAGAAAGCCGAAGTCCCACGACCAACAAAGCCCGCTACCGCCTCACCATCCGGCGCCCTGGTTTGCTCCTGGTGATCCGCGATGCTGCGCAGGACATTGGGTTCCAGCACTCGCATGTCCTGGTCGCGGTCCTCGAGAGCCTCGACCAGGGATTTCAGATTGAGCAAGGTCGCGTCTCCAACCCGGCATTCGTCCGATCGGCTTTGGAACGGCAGTAACATGACACCCAGAGGATGCTCGCCCGTCGCAATCTTCAACGCCGTTGAGGCTGCTTCGTTATTTCCGTTCGCATCCGTTTCCTGCGGAAGGACCAGTGGGTCGGCGCGGTGCGTTGGCAATGAGAGCACCTGCAGCAACGGCCCGGTCTGGACATACCCCGCGGCCGCATTGCCCGATTCCAACGCAAACAGATCCCGCAGGGTGGCAGTCAGGTTTTGCGGACGCTCGTCGTTCAGCAAGCGCACCAACGCGGCTTGAGCTTCTGTGAGAAACTCCCGCAAAGCCGCTCTTTCGACGTCATAGAGTGTCCGCTTGAGTCGACCGTCCTCACTGTCGTCGATTCGGTTGTCAAACCAACCACTGTCAAAATAGAGAGGGTTGGCTGAACCATCGGGGAGGGTTTCGCGGCGGAAGTTGTTGTGGAACAACTCAGCAGTGACACCAAACGGGCGTTTCTTGACGTTGTCCACCAGCGCCAGCATGAGCGCCAGTGCGGCGTTCATTTGCTGGGCCAAATGGCGGGCACCCTGTAGGGTGTCTCTGAGGTGTAATGTGATCAGATGGCGATCCCGAAGCGGGCCGAAAACATCGGTGCCAGGCTGTATTGTCGGCAATGGCTCATTTTGCAAATGAAGTTGGCGCCAGAGCGGATAGAGCGATGGCGTTTCGATGAAGTAGTCTGCGTCCACCAAAGGCTCATCGGCTTCGATGGCATCACGCTGCGCAGTGAGCGCATCTTGCGCCTGCTGTGACTTCACGCCATCAACGTCGTGTAACCATTGCCCCGGGAAGTTAACGTCCGCTTCTATCGCACTGTCACGGGCTCGCATGGCCGGCATGTCATCCAGACGTTTCCAATGGCCATCCAGGTTCGGCTGCCCCTCAAGAAAGGCCCGGATCGCCCTGGCGGAGCGGCAGCGTGCTGCAATCAGACTGGCATCCTGCTCCAGCGCACTAATGTACTTCCATGACCACTGCGTTTCGCTGAATGCGAGGTAAACCTCGCTGTAGACATCTGTACCATTTAGTCGAGCCGGCACGTGAATAACGTCTAAGTCAGGGCCACTTGCCTTACGGTCATTGGCCGCTTCAGGTGAGGCTTCGCGAGCCTGTTCAACAGCGGTATCCTTCAAAACCGGCGCTGCAGTCTCACTAGTGACAACCGACAGTTCCCGCCAGAGGCGACCTCGGAAAAACACGTAGACCCACCCGGTTCGCAACGGTGCGCCGATGACTTGCTCATAGCCACTCATTGGCCGCGGATGTGTCAATTCTCCCGCATCGCAGAAAAGGGTGGGATGAAGCGACACCATGAGACTGTCCTGGTACTGCCTCTGAGGAGCTTTCAGAGCGTAAGGGCCGATAAACTCCCCGTCGATTATGGGCACGTTTATTGTCTCGTCCCCTGTCAGTCGAAGAATCAGCGAGCGTTTTTCCGGTTGTTCAACATGGCCCGCGAGAATCGGCCCCTTGCGGCCCATGTGTTTCTGGCAGACCTCCAAGGGTGTGACAACGTCATTACCGTCCTCTCTGAATTCGCTCAGAACATATTCATGACCGGCCAGTGAACGCTGCCCCGTCAGTTCCAGCCAGAACGACGTTGAAGGGGCACAGGAAGGTGCTTTAACCGCTGACATGCTTTGAAATCCTTCTCATCATGATGATTCGCGAAACGCTGTCCATTGCGTCTCAAGCTCGCCTGATTGATCGTCCCAGGCCAACCCCGAGTGCCACTGATTGGTGATAAAACGAGTAAGCGTTGTGGCATCTGCCTGCCAATCCCCGGATACATAGGGCAAACAGGCAGGCCAGCCAGCGACCCAACTCAGCAAGCGCTCAAAATCACGGCCATGATGGTTTCTTGCCGGTTGAGCCGAACCTGTTGCGTGTAAACCGGACCACTGCACACGGTTCTGGAGATCGACAGACCAGATCCAGGTGCTGTCGGCCGTGAGCAATTCCGCCATTTGCTTGGGCTGACAGGCGGATAACACTTGAAGAAATCGGGTGTCGTAAGGTCTGAGAAGACACGGGCCAGCCGTTTCCAGTTCAACCTTCAGCACTGAGCGCAAACCGGCAACGGCTTTATCAGCGTCACTCTCGGTAAACAGGAACAACAGCCCCTTCTCAGCCCACTGAGTCAGCGCATGCTGACAAAAACGACTGTCAGCGTCCGTATCAATGATGATGGGCCCCGCATCTGCGAAGGCGTCCAATGGGCTATTTTCGAACAACCAGCACCAGTTCGGATCGTTGCATTCAGCATAGAGCGCACTGGTAACTTCATGTTCGTCAAACTGCGCGGCATCAATAATCAGAAGACAACGCCGATTCGGCTGAAGCTGCCACTCATGAATGGCCTCCTGGAAGCTATCCAGGCATTTGCGGCTAGGCAACACAGGGGCAATTGTCGACATTGCAACTTCCATCCAGTTTTTTCTGGCAGATTTTTGTAGCTGGTGCGCGCTCTGCAGCCGCAGTCAAGAGTGTGTTGCGATCCACTCGCTCAGCGAGTGGCCGCTGCCCCACATCGGCCATTTTGACCGGCGCAACAGCCCCCCCATTCTTCCCCACCAACCCAGGCATCTCCGGCACCTGCACCTTCTGCCCACTCCCCTTACCCGGCGAGCCTCCGGCATTCAGCTTGATGGCAGCGCCACCCATGGCCACACCGCTGGGATCGATCTTTACAAAGCTGCCACCGGCCTTGAGGGTGATTTCCGCACCCGCTTCAATAACGGCTTTCTGGCCGGCCTTGATATGCAATTCGGTGCCAGAGTCGGTTAGCCAAGCCGTGCCGGCTTTCAGGTGCAACGTACCAGTGACGTTGAAACTGCGGTCTTTGCCAGTTTTCTCCCGTTTTTCACCGTTCACCGTGGCGTGGTCATTGCCTTTGATGTGGGCCTTGCGGTCATTACCCACGGTCAGGTAGCAATCGTTCCTGATGACTTCAGTGCGGTTGTTCTCCGTGATCAGAGCCAGGTCTTTCTGGGCGTGAACGTAGATCTGTTCTTCGCCGGCTTCGTCTTCAAACCGCAGCTCGTTGCTGCCTTCGCCCTTGTGGGTTTTGGTTTTCAGGGTGGTGCGGGTTTTGTGTACCGGCAGCGAGTACGGCGGCGTGTTGGTGGCGTGCCAGGTCCGGCCGGTGATGATCGGCTGATCGGGGTCGCCGTCCAGGAAGGAAACGATCACTTCATGGCCAATCCTCGGCAGTGCGGTGAAACCATACTGGCCGCCGGCCCAACCCTGGCTGACCCGGAGCCAGGCACTACTGTGCTCATCATTTGCCGCATAGCGATCCCAGGGAAACCGCACTTTCACGCGGCCGTATTGGTCGCAGTGAATTTCTTCGCCTTCCGGGCCGGTAACCATGGCCATCTGGGGCCCGTCCATCAGGGGTTTGTGCTCACACAGGGGCCGCCAGCTTCGGTCTGCCGGGATGGCAGTAAAATGGTTGCCATAGCGTGTCGGTTCGCTGCCACCCTCTTCTTCCAGGGCCTGGGGTTGTGAGCCAGTATGGGTGATCGCTGTGAGAAGCCAGTCGCGGTTCACGGCTTCGTTGTCGTGGTCGGTCAGGGGCACCCTGGCCCCAGGTGCAAAATCCGGGCGATTGCTCTCGCCAAAGGCTGTGCTGGCGTCGCTGCGTAGGGCAGCAAGCCTGGCTTCAGTGAACGGCCGACCACTGGCATCCTGTTTGAATCGGCCGGGGTAGTCGTAGTGCTGGTAATCCTCCCGGTGGACGAGCTGGTCACCAGACTGTGCATGCATCAGGGCGTAGGCCGGGTTTTTGAAGGTGTAATCCTTCATGGCGACCGAAGCGGGGCGCACCCGCTCTCGGTACGCGAACCGGAACACACAGGGCGTTCGGGTACTGCCCCCTGCTTTGCCGTTGTATGGGACGGCCTCAAGCCGTGGCGAATCGCGATGATGATCGGCAAAAATCAGGGCCGGTGGCGCCTGACCATCGAGGGTGCCGTGCTGGTAGCGGTAGTGCCAGCCTTCTTCGGCAGCCAGACGTTCAACAAAGGCCAGATCACTTTCCCGATGCTGGACGCAGTATTCCCGCTCCTCGGGGCGGCGTTCAAGGTCGAAGACGGTATCGACAATCCCCCGCTCCTCCAGCAGGGTACGCACAATCTCATCCGTGCCGCGGTTCTGGAAAATACGGCTGTTGTGCATCAGCGCCAGACGCCAGAGCGGTGGTTGGAAAACCAGTTCGTAGCGGGTACGCCGATGGCCGGATTCGCCGCGGGCAAATTCGCTGACTACGCCGGTAAAACGACGCAGCGGGGTCCCGTCCCGCCAGATCACGAGATCGACCGGTTGCTCCAGAACGCTGGAGGCGCCAACAGACGAATCAGTGCTGGCGAGGTCAAGACGTCCCTGGAACAGCTCCGACAGTCGCTCTGTCAGCGCGAAGCCAACAACGGAAAAGTGATCAGAGGAGAATTCGCCAATGGTGGCGGTGAATTGCAGTCCGCTTGCCTGGGGCATGTCTTCGGTCCCTGAAGAAAAATAAAGTCCGAGCTTTCGCACCATTCTGTGCGAAAGCCCAGCCCTGATAAAAACATCCTGCTCTCATCAGGGCGACCCTGGTTTAGTGGGAGAGTTTAATACAAGCTGCGGGGTATGCGGTACCCCGCCAATAGTTGCTGTGTGAACGGGTTGGTATTGCTGGCCGCGTGGAGGCGATAACGCATCTCCCCGTCGTCAACCCGGAACCGGACATCCACCGCGCTGCTGCTCACACCGGTAATATCGGCTTTATCGAGCAGTCGGAACAGAGCCCAAGGGCCGCTTTCCGAGAGGCTTCGGGGAGAACGGTTCACCTGGACCGGCACCAGGGTAATACGGCTCTCAACCGAGTCCCTCAGGGTATTGGGCCAGACCAGCGGAATACTCTGGCGCGGGCCATGGCTGAATTCCACCAGCTGGCCGTCGACATTCACCACACTACGACGCTTGTTGGCTGAGAGGTTGAGCGGTTCCAGCGCGAACTCCACATCCAGGGAACCACCCCGGGTAAAGTAGGCCCTGCGGATTCGGTCGGCATTCTCGAGGGAAGTCAGGACCGCACCGCGCACCAGGCCGGCACGTCGGGCATCGCCCACCTGTTCCGGGTGATCCTCGAGGAACAGTTTCAGGTTGTCCTGATAAAAGGCGTCCAATACGCCGCCGGGGGCAAAGAATCGTTCAAAGTCCTGCAGTGCAACATCCCGCCCGGAGTCCGGATTGAACGGATAGTGGCGGGCCAGATTCTGCTGAAAAGGCTGATACACCTCGCGATACCACTCACGCTCGAGCTGCGCCACCGCCTGGTCCAGAACCACTCGCCAGCTTTCCGTGGCCAACCGGTTCAGAAGCCGGTTCAGGGGCTCCGGCTGGTTATTGGCCATGCGTTGAAGAGTGAAGATCGGGTCGGCTCCCTGCAGGCCCATGCGGGCCCGGGCAGCGGCCAGGGCAGCCTTGCCCTTGTCTGGCGCTTCCTGAATGTTGCGCATGTACTCATGAAGTTCCCCAACTACCATCATGACCTGTTCGAGCCCGGTTGGCTGATCGTCATTTTTCCGGGTCAGCTGGTTGAGCTCCGCAAACTGGCGTTCAATATCCTGCAGCATGCGGAAATGGGGTGACTGCTCCAGAAGCTCCCGGGCTGCGGCATTCTCCCCTTCTGCCGAAGGAACAAGACGCGTGTTATGGCGAACCTGCCCGAGCAGGCTTGCCAGGGGCTCGTGGCCGCTGGTCAGACTCTCGAGAATGCGTACGCCGTGGTTCAGGTCCTCAAACCGCTGAATATTGATGCGGCTCAAGGCAGTACGCCAGGCCTCCGCGTAGTGCTCAGCATAGAGGGTCTGCAAACTGGCCAGCAGCCTGGCTTCATCCGCCTTGCTAAAATCGACGTTGTCCCGGCGGCCCAACACCCAGGCGTCTACCAGGGCCAGCTCCGTTACCGAGCCGGACTTGCGCAGGAACCACTTCTCAAGCCCCTCTCGGGTCAGCAACGCGGGGATAGTCAATGGGTCTTCCTCGACCGCTGACCCAGAGTGGGATGGCTCGCCATACCCATCCACCCGAGTGAACACCGTGCTGAATGCCGGCCCGGATGCCCGGGCCAGTTCCAACGGTGCCCGGAATTCCTGTTCTGCTTCATTTTCCAGATCCTGATAGACCCGGTCTGGCGTGGCAATCCGACCGAGCTCATGTTGTGCCCACTGCACACTGCTACGAAACGGCGCCAGGGTCATATCGGCAACCGTATCTCCCTGGCGAGTGAGCTGTGCCAGATCGGTATGCGCCATGGCATAGTCCAGATGACCCAGAAGCCGCTGCTGCAGGTCACTCTGACCGGGGAACGCCTGTTGCCAATAGTTCTGCATGTAGCGGGTCACAATATCGTCCCGACGACCACTGGCGTCATACAGCATGCGCAACACCCGCAGATGCTCCAGGCGCTCAGTGCTATTATCCGGCGCCCGGCCCATCTCGGTCATCACACCGAACATCAGGGCTGGCAAATACTGGTAGGCCAGCATATCCAGGTAGGATTCCTCCACTTCCGGCCCCACCTCGTGGCCTCGGTACAGGCCCATATCACTGAACAACGGCCAGTCCCGGCGATGATCGCCAAAGGCCAGGGTCGCCTCACGAAGTTCATCCAGCGGGCCGAGCAAGTTCCGGCCGGTGTTGTCCGGCTCAAAGCCCACCGGCTGCCAGTTGTCGATGAACTCCTGAACACGGGTTTCCACGGCGGTCGCGGCCTCTGCATTCTTGATAAAGAAATGCTGCCAGCCGGCGGTCATACCCGCACCGGCACAAATGGCCACCACGGCGGCCACGGCCAGCCGCCGTTGCCGGGACTGAATCACCCGTCGGTTATCACCGGCCAGGCCAGCCTCCGGATAGATGATCTCGGGGAACATTGCCCGGGTAAACAGGGCAGCGGACCGCCCTGTCCGTTGAGCAGGCTGAATGGGCGCGGCAATCTGATAGTTGGCGGCGGCTGCTGAGACAAAGGCATCCTCCGGCACGCCCTCCTGCAACACCGAGGTGAAGTAGGTGCCGCGAACCATCGCAGGTGTCGAGAACACATCCGCAGACAGCAAATCGGTCAGGAAATGCTCCAGAACAGGCTTCAGGCCGGCAAGCTGGCGGGTAAAGGAATAGGCCGCTGCCCGCTCCTCGGCGTCCCGGGTATTGGCCAGAACATCCGGCAAGCGATCGGTAAGCCGCTCAACCATGGCGGTGTATCGGTCCGCGAACTGGTGCAGCCAATCGTCGTTATCCATCTGGCCTTCGAGGCTGAAGGTGAAGCCAAGGGCCTGTTCCTTCTCCTGCTTGCTCAGGGTGCGCACGAGCGGACCAAAACCGTAGAGCAGGTCCATCTTGGTGAAGGTGACATACACGGGCAGGCGGGAGCCGATTTGCTCCATCAGTTCCCGCAGGCGCGTGCGCAACAGGATTGCACGGTCCCGCCTCTGGCCGGGGTCGGCCACGCTGAGACTGGCCAGATCGATGGCCAACACCACACCATTGAGGGGGCGTTGCGGGCGATTTCGCTCAAGCCAGGCAATGAAATGATTCCAAAGACGCTGCTGAATCTCAGCGCCAGCGCCCTCACCCTGCCCCTGGCTCAGCAGTTCACCATCCGGATCGATAAGCACGCCTTCATCGCCGATCCACCAGTCAAAACCGAAAGCATTGCGATCCACCCGATTGTTGCGGGTTACGTTGGTGAGCGTGTAGGTCTGCCCGGAGCGTTGAATCAGGCTGGACTTGCCAGCATCCTCAAGGCCCATCACCAGGTACCAGGGCAGCCGGTAAATGCCTTTGCGGCCGGGGAGGTTGCTTTTCAGGGCCGTCAGCTGGCGATCCAGGAGGCGCTGTTGCTTGCGCTCCATGGGCAGAATCGGATCTTCCTGTTCCTTCTGCACTTCGGCCTGTTTGACATTCACCTTGCGCAGGCGGCGCGCCAGCACCATGCCCCACACCATCGCGACCACAAGGACAACGCCCAGGGTTACGAGGGCCCGCATCTGCCAGGCCGCCAATGGAAACTCACCATTCAGCTCCCAGCGTGGCCCCAGCCACCAGGTGGCCACCAGCAAGGCAATAACGCCCAGTGCCAGGGTGACCGGGGCAGCGTTTTTGAGGTATGGCAGAAGCCAGCGACCGATGAGTAAAGCTTTTCTCCACATGGTGTCCATTCCTGCAGTGATTCCTTGATGTGTTCCGGGGATCAGCCCAGCTTTTCAAGCTGCCTGATCAGGGCGGGCTCCCAGTCCTCGAGAGCCAGCCCGCGAACCTGCGTTTGCAGATCCTGAATCTGCTGCGTGGCCAGTGATTTCAGGCCCGCGTCTTTCATTAATCGGGCGCTGGCAAGGCGCCAGTAAAAGCAGTCTCTTGGCTCCCTTGCTTCCGCCAGCCCGTCCTCCAGAAGTTGCATCCCGGCAGCCAGCCCCTTTTGTGCAATCATGTCCCGGGCCTGATCGTATGCCTGCTCCCAGGCGTTGGCGTTGCCGGCGGAACCACCGGTAGCCGGCGCGGACCAGAGCCACTCTTCCGCCTCCCGGGAGAGGAACGGGGTGCCGTCGTTGAAGGTGAGCTCAGGCAACTGGGCAAGGCGCTCAACAAACTCCTTTGCAGACACACGGATTGCCTCTGCGCAGGCGTGGTGGCCCAGGGCTGCAGCTACCCGGGCACTTAGCCAATGGCCGTCCAGCCAGAACGGACTGACCGACAGGCTCTGCTCGATTTTCTGCCACAGCGCCAAGTCCGCGGATTTTTCCAGGGCTTCCCGATAGTCAGCCACACGATCCGCACTCACGGCGGCAAGATCGGTACGCTTTCCATCCCGTGTCGGCGGCACCGTGGTGATGTTCTGCCAGATGGCGTAACGGCGAATCTGGTACCCCAGAGGCTGGTCCGGCCCCAATTCGGTGAGCATGTCCGCGACTTTCAGAAGACTCTGCCGGGTTGCTCGCTCATCGCCCGGGTCCAGGGTGAGTGCCCCCAGGGAAGGCTTCGACGATGCGGGTTTCTGCTCTGGCGTTTCCGTTCCCGAATCCTGGCTGACCGGTCCTGCCGACGGACGGGGTTCGGGGGCTGCTGTGGCGTCGTTAACCCGGGGCAGATTTTCAATGGCCCGTTTGAGATCCTGCAGTGACTCCTCCGGCAATTCCCGGCCCGTAGCCTGGTCCATCAAGTTGGCCAGAAGTTCAAGGCAGAACTCCCGACCGTCGCCAACACTGCCATCAAACGCCAGGGCATCTACACCCTTGATGGCGCGCTGGAGCATCTGGGTGAACATCATCTTGCGGGCTCGCTTGCCTTGGTCCCCGGGATACGGCCAGGCCTGCTCCCACCATTCGTCCAGAACCTGGTGCAGCAGGTACAGGGACAAGGCAAACCTTTCTCCGTCGCCGCCGCGTTGCAGAGCGATCAGCAAAAAGCCGAGCACTTTCAAATCCTTGCTGCGGTCCGAGAGAATCGTCAGGGCATCGCTTTCAACCTTGCTCCAATCGATATCGGTATGGGCCAGAGAGCCCACCTTCATGATCTCGTTTTCCAGAAACTCGAGCGTTGCATCGTCTCCGAGTGCCTCGCCCACACCCGCATCGCGGGGCAATGGTGAGACAACCTGTTCAACGTAGGGATGTTGCTCAATGATCTGCATGTTGCTGTCCTGAATCACTGTGTTCAGCCGGCGTTTACCAGCCACAGGTCTCGCGAAGCGGTTCGATTGCCCGGCGGTATCCCGAGAGATCAAACAGCAGGCCGTCAATCCGGCTGTTGGGCGAGTCAATGCGCGCCTCTGTGCCGTAGATCATGGCTTTCACGGTACGAATGGCGGGCAGCCCCCGGCCGCCACTAAGTACGAAACCGTTGTCCCTCACCCGCCAGACGGTTTGTCCCCGGCCAAACCCCAGTTGAACCCGCTCCTCATCCATTGCTTCAGGCAGCATCAGAGTGAGTTCAGTGATGTTGTTGTGGCACTGAAGGGCCAGCAAAGGTCTGGGAGGTTGAACCCCCAAAGCCGGAATCGTCACCAGTTGGCCAGCTGCTCGCCCGGTATTCCGGTAAAGCGCGCCGGCACCGGCATTTTCTGCATCAAGGCTGGCGTAGGCCTGTCGCCACCGCTCGGATCGTTGGGCATCCGGGGCCGCAAGTTCCTCGCCCGATGGCGCCAGGGGGGTACCAAAAACCTCGTCAAAGCAGGCCAGCCGTTCAAGTCGCCGGGACTCACTGGTACAGTTCCGGGCATCTTCAAGCGGGTCAGCGCAGGCACTGGAGACCAGTGAAACCAGCGCCAGTGCCGCTGCAACACCTGCGGTTAATCGCACTTTTCGGGGACTCATGACTCTGTCACCTGGTACTTGAGGCACTTGTGGGCAAGGGTCCGCTTTGGCAGGCCGAGGCTTTCTGCCGCCTGGGCCCGGTTGCCACCATACTGGCGCAATCGCTCACGAATAATTGCCGCTTCAAAGGCCTGTGCCGCGGCTTTAAGATCCCGGATCTCTTCCACTGCGGGTAGATCAACGGGATTTCTTTCTCTGGCATCCCAGGGTGCATTGGTCCAGCCATCAGACTCTTCAAACAGGTCATTAATTCTCAGAACTTCCGGCTGGATATCATCACCGCCCGGAGTCTGCAGGCAGGCCAGCTCAATGATGTTTCGCAGCTCACGGACATTGCCCGGGAAGTCGTATCCGGTCAGCAGGTGCAGAGCGTGGCTGGAAATGCCCATGGGTCCACTGCCCTCACGCTCGGTATATAGTCGGATAAAGTGACGGCAAAGAGCTTCGAGGTCGTCGGGCCGCTCCCGCAAGGGCGTCACCCGCAGCGGAAACTGGCTCAGGCGGTAAAACAGGTCCCGCCGGAAGCTGCCGTCTTCGATACCTGCCTGCAGCGGCTGGTGGGTGGCCGCTACCAGCCGAAAATCCGAATGCTGTTCCTCGCGGGCCCCCAACGGGCGGAACTGACGACTTTCCAACACCCGGAGCAGTTTCGACTGCAGGGCCATGGGCATATCGCCGATTTCATCCAGAAACAGGGTGCCGCCGTTGGCCTGTGCCAGAAGCCCCTGCTTGTCCCGATCGGCACCGGAAAAAGCACCTCTGGTATGCCCGAACAGTTCGCTTTCCAGAAGGGTATCCGGAATGGCGGCACAGTTGACCACCACCATCGGGCCTTCGGACCGGTCAGACAGTTCATGGATACCGCGGGCGACCACATCCTTGCCACAGCCGGTTTCACCCTGCACCAAAACGGAAAGCTGGCTGCCGGCGGCCCGGACAATCTGGGCCCGGAGGCTGGTCATCGCCCGGGAGTTGCCGACAAGGGTTTGGGCCAGTTGTTCGCACCGGGTGCGAACGGTTTCGGCGTCATGCAAATGATCCAGTGAACGCTTGAGCAGGCGGCGTTGCCAGACCTGATCGCGGCTCTGAAGCCGGGTAATCCATTGATGAACCAGCAGTTGCCGTAGGCCACAGTACAGAGGCTGGCCGGTAATGCCGTCCCAGTCGGGTTCGTCCCGACAGAGGACCAGGATGCCGAGGGTTCGGCCATCATTACCGGCGAGGGGCTCGAGCCACAGGGAACACGGCCGGTCACTGGCCTCGAACAGGGCCTGGAAGCCGGCGTGGTCCAGTCGATAGCTGGCGGCACGGGTAAGTTCCCGGGCTTTGCCGGTTTGAAGCACGTGGGCAAAGGGGTGGCTGAAGTCGCCGCAGTCGAATTCGCCCTGTTCAGCGAGGTCGCTGCAGTGGAGGGTCCGGCCACTGAGGTCGAGTTCGAGTGCCCAGCAGCGGGTCAGGCCGAAGGCGTTTTCCAGCTGTGTTGTGGCGGTTTTCAGCAGATCCGGCAGGTTGTCCTGCTGGATCAGGGCCACCGTCAGGTCGATGCCGGTGTGCAGTTCCATCTGCATCCGTCCCATGGTTCTCTTCCCTAAGATTTTTATGCTTTTGTGTTCGTCGACCGCACACCGTGGGGTTATGCTTTCCAAAACACGCCGTGAATACATCCCTGTAGGCTCCGCTCCGCCATCCATGGCTCCGCAGGGTTTTGGAAAGCATAACCCCACGCTGCGCTACTTTAGAGTGATCCTAAACCACCATTCCTGTGAATCTGGCGTCTTCAACACCCAACGTGACCTTCGTAACCGGCTCCCGCGCAGCCAGTTTCTCCAGCAAGGCCAATGAAACCGGCGGCAAAAGCTCACCCTCTATGATCGACTCAAGCATCCTTGCGCCGTTTTCGCTTCTTGTCGCACGGCTGCGGATGGCATCGATCAGGCCGTCCTGCAGTTCCACTTCGGTGTGGTAACGGGCCTTGATCTGGTCCGCCAGGCGCTGGAGTTTGTCGCCGACGATGCGGTTGAGGGTTTCCTCGCCCAGAGGTAGATAAGGCACCACTTCCATTCTTGCCAGCAAGGCCGGTTTGAAGAACCCGGCCAGTTCCGGGTAAAGGGCTTCGTCCAGGCTGGCCGGGGACTCGGCGTGGTTGATGATGGTCTGGTAGCCGAGGTTAGAGGTGAGGAAGAAGACGACGTTTTTGCAGTCGATCAGGCGGCCTTCGCCGTCAGCCAGTTCGCCTTTGTCGAACGCCTGGTAGAACAGGTTGAGGACTTCCGGATGGGCTTTTTCGACTTCGTCGAGCAAGACCACGGAGTATGGTTTCTGGCGGATGGCTTCGGTAAGGATGCCGCCTTCGCCGAAGCCAACATACCCCGGAGGTGAACCGATCAGGCGGGAAACGGTGTGTTTTTCCTGGTATTCGGACATATTGATGGTGGTGAGGAACTGGCGGCCGCCGTAGAGCAGTTCGGCCAGCTGTACCACTGTTTCGGTTTTGCCAACGCCGCTGGGACCCACCAGCAGGAAGGCGCCCATGGGGCGGCCGGGCCGGCGCAGGTCAGCACGGGCGGTAAGCAGGTGTTGGTGCAGGCAGTCGATGGCGGTGTCCTGGCCTTTGATATGCTCCTGCAGATACGCCGGCAAATGGGTGATTTTTTCCAGTTCGTCGGTGGTCATGCGATTGACCGGAATACCAGTCCAGTCGGCAATGACTTCGGCCACCTGTCTGGCATCAACGCGGGCGTGCACCAGTGGTTCGTCAGCCTGGAGTTCGGCAAGTTCCTGTTCGATGGCGGCGGCTTCGCTTTTCAGGTCCGGGCGTTCTTCAATATCCCCATCAGTCAATTCAGAGGAAGCCGCTTCTGCCTGCGATTCGCCGGTGAGCAACTGTTCACGGATCTCCACCAGTCGGACCACCAGGTCGCGCTGGTCGTGCCAGCGTTGTTCCAGGGTTTCAGATTCGGCAGTGATCCCGACAATGCGCTGTTCAAGCTCCTGTTCCAGTTCGGCATCCACGCTCTGCCCCAGCGTGCGTTCTCTGCTCAGCAGGTCCTGTTCCATGGCCAGCTGATGCAGTTTACTGCGGACGTGGCTCAGGCGCCGGGGCGGTGTGCTCAGGTTGAGGCTGACCCTAGCACAAGCGGTGTCCAGTACATCGATGGCTTTGTCCGGCAGCTGTCGGCCGGCCAGGTAACGGGCAGACATCTCCGAGGCGGCTTTCAGGGCACTGTCGGCGATCAGTACCTGATGGGCCTTTTCGTAGACGGTGCGCAGGCCACGGAGGATGTGAACGGCTTCGCCCGGTGTGGGCTCGTCCAGGGCCACTGGCTGGAACCGGCGGCTCAGGGCCGGGTCTTTTTCGAAGTATTTCTTGTACTCGCGCCAGGTGGTCGCGGCGATGGTGCGAAGCTCGCCCCGGGCCAGGGCCGGTTTCAGCAAGTTGGCGGCGTCTGAGCCGCCCTCGCTGTTGCCGGCACCGATCAGGGTGTGGGCTTCGTCGATGAACAGGATGATCGGGGTGGCGGAGCCTTTGACGGCCTCGATCACGCCTTTCAGGCGCTTTTCAAATTCGCCTTTCACCGAGGCGCCGGCCTGCAAAGCGCCCATGTCCAGGGTCCAGAGTTCGACGTTTTTCAGGCGGTCCGGCACGTCGCCGTTGACGATGCGCAAGGCCAGGCCCTCCACCACGGCGCTTTTGCCCACACCGGCATCGCCCACCACAATAGGGTTGTTCTTGCGGCGGCGGCAGAGGATGTCGATCATCTGGTCGATCTCGGCGTCGCGGCACACTACGGGGTCCAGTTTCTCTTCCCGGGCCAGTCTGGTGAAGTCAGTTGCGTAGCGTTTGAGCGGGTCCAGATCTGCGCGTGCCAACGGTACTCCGGCTTCCTGCTCGTTCAGTTCCGGCCGCTCCGCGGAGCCGTCGGTGAGCCTGTCAAACTGCTTGCGCAACTGCTCACGGTTGATGTCTACCAGCGCCAGGGCCACGCGGGGCATCAGGTAGCGGTCGGCGTTCATCAGCAGGGCCAGGAACACGGCGCCGGAGCGCAGTTCGGTATGACCCAGTTCGGTGGAAGCCAGCAGCCAGGCATCCTGCATCAGTTCCACCAGCAGCGGCGAAAACGATGGATACGGCTCAGCGCTTTGCGCCTCGCCGTTCAGGCTGTCGCCCACCAGCGGTTGCAGTTGCTGATGATCAATGCCCGTGTGTTCCAGAATCTGGCGCACATCCGAAAACGGCGCTTCCAGCAGTTTGAACAGCAGATGGGCCGGCGTGATTTCCGCGCCCTGGCGGCTGATGCACAGCGCCGCGGAAGCTTCCAGGGCCTGGCGTGACATGTCGTTGAGGCGCCCGATCAGCGCCGGCAGTTCTACCCGAATCACGTTGATGTCCTTATTTCGGTAGTTGGTCGAGTACGCGCAATACGTCCGTGATGCGCTCGTTCAGTGCGATGTTATACAGGGAGTAGATGCCGGCCATGGCCGCCACAAACAGACCAGCAATGCCCCAGACGGGCATGCCGCTGCGCAACCGGTTCCGGGTTGGCCTTACATTCGCCCGGGCATCCGCAAGAGGCGCCGGTTCCTGCTCCTCCAGCAACGCTTTAAGTTGCTCGTGCAGGCCACGGAAAATCTTGTCGTATTCATCCCGGCCGTTTTCCATAACCTTGTACCGCCCTTCGAAACCCAGACAGAGACACAGGTAGATGAACGACAGCATGTCGCGGTAGCGGGCCGGTTCCTGCTCCATCCGGGCAAGAATGGCAAAAACTTTCTCCCCACCCCAGGTCTCGTTGTGGAAGCGGGACAGCAGGGAGTGCTGTGACCAGACGCTATGGGCGCCCCAGTCGGTTCCAAGCACGGCTTCGTCTATGAAGGCGCAGAGCACGTACCGATAAGCCACGACGACCGGCCGGTCATAACCCTGCTCCACCAGTTCCCGGTCAATGGCTGCAATCTCATCCACCACCTGCTGATAGAGGGTTTCCACCGCGCGATAGTCTGCCAGCCTGCGTATCCTGATCACCAGGCCAAGCAATGGTGTGGCGGCATCGGTCAGGCGGTTATGTTCCAACCCTCTAAGCTGGAAATGCTCGTCGACCTGGCCGTCCCTGTTGCCCTCATCTGCTCCCCGGCTGTCGGCAAAAATCAGATCACTGAACGCACTGCTGCCGGAATTCCTGCTGCCATTGGGTAAGTCCATTACCTGTGCATCTGCCATGATTTAGCTCCTGATTGCCCAGAACTGCATTTCCATGCCCGGGAAACTGCCGGCCACGTGGAACGCGAAGCCGCTGGCGTTGTCGAGCATTTGCCAGGCCTGGCTCTGGTCATCCAGGCGGAAGTACACGAAGCCGGCGTGATACGGCAACTGCCGGGGTGCAACCGGTAGCGCGGCGAGCGGAATCCCCGGTAGCTGGAGGCTGATGAGATCCCGGATCTTTTCCACCGAGGCCACCTTGCACTGCTGGGTGAACTGCTTGCGCAGGTCGTCCAGTGGCATGTCGGCTTTGACCGCAAGAATGAATTCCGCATCCCGGACCAACTGGGCATCCTGAAGCGGGGCCACGGTCAGGCCGTACTGGCGCTGCTGGAGCTGGATAGCCAGGGCCCTCGGTTCCAGAACCGTGCTCAGGGACTGCCGCAGAACCTGCATGAGCGGGGTAAAACAATCCTCCGGGAGATCGTGGTCATAGGCCGGGTACTCCCTCGGCAAGCGTCCTTCATCGGTGAAGGTCACCAGCTCGCCACAAAGTTCAAGCAGGGCTTCGAACAGCCGTTCAGGATGCAACTGGCGAAGGCGGGCCAGATGCATGAACCTGGGATGGGCCCGATTCAGCATCTGCAGCAACATGAAATCCGCCACGTCGGCAACGCCGCCCTGCCCAGGGGCACCGACACGCTCGGCAATATTGCGCGCCCGTTCCCGCATCAGTCCCGCCATTTCACCGACAAATCGCTGCAGCCTGGGTGCGGCTCGCACACTCAGCATGGTGGGGAGGAAGTTCGGATCCATCACCAGGCTTCCGTCCGGGCGCTTTTCAAGAATCCGGCCGATAGCCACGGCCGCATAGGCGCTGCGATCTTCCCTCTCCAGCATCAGGCGGGGCGCCACGCGGCCCACATCAATGGCGTGGGCATCGCCGTCAATCGAATGCAGGTCCCGGATTTCCCGGGAGTCGGCACGGAACCGGCCGGCCACGGGGGCGTCCGGCCATTCCACTTCCGCCAGGCTTTCACTGCCCAGCGGCAACGCCAGGTAGACGACCTGATTGGCCACTGAGGCATCGGTGATTTCCATCGGTTCAGGCATCACGTCGTCCTGGGGAAGACTGAAGCGGGTGCCATCCGGGAACAACCCCGATGCCCGCACCAGGCCAACCCGGCCGAAACTCAGGTACTCTGCATTCAGTTCCAGGTCGCTGAAGCCATACAGATAATCGGAGATCGCGAACGCCCGTTCATTGATCTGGTGTTCCAGATATCGCTGCTGTTGCTGGAAGTGTTGGGGCTTGATAAACAGGCCATCACTCCAGACGACTCGATTGGTTACCGCCATCAGGTGTCATCCGAATGCTTGAGTTGAACTTCCCGCTCCCGCAGGTTCACCAGCAGGTTGTAACGGCCGCCGATTGGATCCACCTTCACCACCTTCTTCCACTGGGACAGGTTGGGGTAGGCGTAAAAGGCGATCACGCCGATAAATCGGGTGTCCTCGCCAATCTCGAAGGGTTCGATGAACTTGAACTGGCCCGGCAGCAGGGAGTAATCGCTGTGGTCCACATAGTTCTGGCCCAGCGATGACTCAAGATCACTCAGCAACTGGTCGAAATCCCCCGCCATCAATAACGAGCTGTCGCGCATTTCGATGATCTGGAACGCAATGGGCGTGGGTGCCAGGGATTCATTCGGGTTTACATCCGGTTCGGCCACCATGGTCAGACCTACCCGGCTAGGCAGATCCTCCGGGTATCCCACCGGGATATCCGGGTCCCAAAGCACTTTTGCGGTTTTGGTGACCGCGTTATAGGGTGTGCTGCATCCGGCAAGCACGAATACGATGGCCAGCAAACTCCATTTGCAGGTCTTCACAACGGGTTCTCCCTCTGTAGTTGGCGCAGGTTCTGGTCGTAAGCCTGTTCGAACACTTCCTGAAACAGACGCTCGAACCCCTGCTGACGACTGGATTTCAACTCTTGGTAATAATGCTGGTACATATCCCAGGCCCAGCGTCCCTCGTCCTCGTTCTGGCGCAGTCCCCGACGATAACCATGGAAACGACGCAACAAGGCCTCGGGCGAAAAGGCATGCAGGATGGCCTCCAGTGCCTCGCTGATGGCCTCACGGGTTGCCTGCTGGTGGTGATTCAGGCTCTGCAGACTCTCCCGCACCGCCGCCGGCGCCGACAGGTGAACCGGGCTGCGGTGGCTGGCGAACAGGGTCTGCACCGTGTCCTCATAACCTTCCCCCAGCCGCAGTGGATTGTCTTCGATGGGTTGCAGACGGGTTCTCAGCGCCTGATGCCGGCTGTCTTCTCCCTGGTGCAAGGCCAGCAGCCCCTCCATGGTGGCCTTCAGGGTCTGCCCCGCTTCCTCCAGGAACAGACGCATCTCGTCACTGTCAGCAAAGTCCAGCCCGGCTTCCATACCCCGCAGCAGAGGGGCACCACTGATGTGTTTGCTGCTCTGATCTGAAGCCTCCCGGCGATCAGCGGTCTTTGCAATCTCAGACATCCTGTCTTTCTCTCCTTTGCGAACGGGTAGGCCCATCGCTACGTCGCGGTTTTCACGGTACTCATCCGAAACCTGCCTTTCACCGGCGCGCCAGGAGGTCTCGCTGGCCATTAGCGCGTCAGTATCCGACTTCTGTTCGTCCGGCTGCCCGTTCCAGAGCGCCAATGGGTCATCACTGACTGCCTCCCCGGCTACCTGGGGAAAATTCTGCAGGGGCTCCGGGTTCTCGGTCTGGCTGGTAGGGTCCTCGGCTCGCACCAGCAGCCCTTCATCCACATCAACCAGTTGCCCGGCCTGCTCTGCTTCACCGCTCTCAAGCAACGGTTCGCCAACACCCTCGGCCAGCTCCGCACGAAGTTGGTAGCGACCAATACTGACGGTATCACCATGGTTCAGTCGTGCCCGACGGCCCCGGCCTACGGGCTGACTTGCGCTATTGATGTAGGTCCGGCCACTGCGATCAATCAGGCAGAAGCCGCCGTCCAGAAAACGGATCTCCGCGTGGCCGGGAACCGCACCCGTTCGCTGGGCCGATAACCGCCAGGTATCACTGGCGGCTGTCCCGATAGAGCCGCCGCGAACGCTGAAACAGTGCTCGATGGTTGCCCCACCGCCGGCAACGGTCGGATTGGTGACGGTCAGTTTCAGGCCCGAGGCCTGTTGTTCATCCATGAATGCCTTCCCTGCCGGATCTACCGGCGAATCTGAATCCGGACCGCAGGCCGGCGCCGGGCCTTGTCCGGGGTCACAAAGGAGTTCCAGCCCAGCCGCACATCCTCCCCCAACTCCATGGGGCGGATGTCTTTCGGACGCATTTGAAGCTCCAGGTCGTAGGCCAGTTGCTCCCGTGTAGCGAACTCCACCAGTTTGACCAGGCGCTGGTGATCCTCGCCATTAGGCAGGAAATCTGCAAAGCGCTGCCGGCTGAGATTTCGCAAACGGAGCACGAATTTGCCACTGCGATCCCGAATGGCCGATCCCACCAATGTGTCGCTGCCCAGACAGGCGTTGGCCTGGCCCAGTCGGGTCTGTTGGTCATCGGCGATGGCCACCTTGCGCAGAACCCACTGCTCAATACTGACATCGTCCAGATCGAAGCAATGGGCAACGATGCCGCTCACCACCTCCGGCGACCGGCTGCGACCGGCCATCAGCCCGGAATAGGCCAGCATCTTGGACCAGTTAACCGGTGTCGCCTGCCGCAGCCGGCTGTCGCCGAGTCCTATCAGGGCAAAGATCAGTTCTGAAAAGCCGTCCGAGGCACCGGGCTGAAACCGAACGTAGTAGCGATACTTGCGCCACGCCCGGTGGAACAGCGTGACCAGGCGATGATTGAAAAAATCAAGAAAATGTCGGCGGATGCCCAGATTCTGCCCCGCTTCCCAGGCCAGATCCTCCAGGTAATAGCCCGGCAACGGCGACTGTGAGCCGTGCAACCCCAGAAAGCTGACTTCTATCTGGTACGGAGCATGTTCGTGCTCTGGCGACAGCGCCGAAACCACATCGCTGCCGGGAAACCCCAGCCCCGCGGAGGCGGAAAACCGGATCCTTTCCTGGCGGGGTTGATCGTCGCTGTTTCGCTCCAGATCATCCCCATGGTGCCGATGAATCAGATCCACCAACTGGAAAAAACTGTATCGCCGCGCATTGCCCAGAACAGGTTGCAGCTCGGCTACATCAGCGGCTGCTGACCTTGCTGTAACGTCCATGTGTACCGTTCCTGATTATCGGTGTTCACCACTTCCAGTTGGTGAAACGCGTTGATACTGGCGTAAAGGGCAAAGAACTGGCTGAGAACCGTGCCGAACAGGTAAAGATCACCCTCTGAGGCAAAAGCCTGCTGGTCCAGTTTCAGCACCGAGCGGATACCCCGCACCGGCAGGCCCTTGACCATCCGGTCAACCGGTGCTGTCTCGATACCGGTAATACCGGCCAGACGCTTCTGGGACACCCGCTCCGCCTGGCGGTCCACCAGAGCCCGGAAATCATAGACTCGAAGTACCGTGCGCAAGGCATCCACATCCAGCATGGACAGGTAATTGAGGGACAGATTCGAGATCAGCGTCCACAACAGGCTGCCATCCAGGGTTGGCCGCAGGGTCGCGGTGGGCCGGGTAATGTTACTGAAGGTGGCAAACGCCGGCGTGCTCTCGGTCGCCATGCAGATTTCGCCAACCGCCAGCTGGCTGGGCAGCTGGCGGTTGGTGCAGGTGAGGGTCAGGGAAACCGCTTCCTGCCGGCTCAGGCACTCCGACTCGTCACCCCGGACAAACGACATGTAGTGATCAAAGCCGTCCCCGCGCACGCTTTCCCGGGCCCGGACCCGGTAGTACAGGGCGGTGCGCCCTCGGTCCCGTTCCACCTCATGCTGGAAGCTCTCAAAGGCCGTGTAGATCCGGGGCTCACCGCGTCCGGACCGTCCCTCCAGCCAGCCTTCGACCTGCTCAATGCTGAACACCTCGTAGTGGTCCGGGGAGCGGCTGGAAGGCGAAATCCGGTATTCGGTCTGGCGGCCGTTCAGATCCACCGGCTCGCCTTCGTGGGTAAACAGGTTCACCGCCGGGGTGCAGTAGAGTTGGAAATTGTCCTCCCGCACTTTCGCATCCGGCGGCAATATCCGGCTGAATTGAAAACGCAGGCTGATTTCGTCCGCCTGCACCGCCGGCAACCGGCGGGCCAGGCCATGGATGTCCACGAAACGGAAGGCCTCAGGGAAGCTGAGGTATTCCTGCAAAATGCGGTAGCCGGGGTAGGCGTTCTTTGGGTACGGCAGCAGAGCCTCTTCGTTGCCAAAACCCACCGGTTGCAACAGCGAGGCAGGCAGGCGGTATACAGCGTCGCCCACCACCAGATCAATGCGTTCCAGATAGTGGTTCAGCCAGAAAAACAGGGTTTCGGCGATATGACTCTCGCCTCCCAGGTAAAAGCGCAGGCTGTCCATACCCAGTGACGACAGGGGCTGATCGGTGTGCAGCGCCAGGTCCACGGTCACCGAAGACACTTCCCGTGAGTGCTCCGCATGGGCCGCGGCAACGCTCACGGGAAATACGTCCACCGCCCGGCAGGTGCGGAACCGGCACTGGGTCTGGCGATTGGCATCGCCCAGAGGCCGGCTCTTGATCTCGGTGTGGCGGTCTACCCGCTGGCGTTCGCTGATGGCATGCAACTGCGGATCAAAGCGCATGATCGTGCAACTGGGTACCGGCCGCAGGTAATTCGGCCACAACATGTTCAGCAGCGAGTGGGTAATCTCCGGAAACTCGTCCTCGACCTTTTCCCGGAGCTTTCCGGTCAGGAAGGCAAAGCCCTCCAGTAGCCGTTCAACATCCGGATCGGTGCTCTGCTCCGACAGAAACCGGGTCAACTGCGGATGGGCATCCGCGAATTCCCGGCCCTGCAGTCTGAGAAAACTCAACTCGTCCCTGTAGAACCGATTTAACTTCATACAACTACCGCATCCTTGGGAGTATGAGATGGTCGGTATACTTTTCTTCCGGGAAAAAACAACTCGCTGCGCTCAGACATTTTTTTCCCTGCAGAAAAGCATCCCCACCGTCTCTCGCCATCCTTGGTGTTTGCTGATCCGTTTCGTTACACCACCTGGTAGTAACGTTTGTCATCCAATACTAAATCTATGGTTGTTTTGTCGTCATTTGGGCCGACATTCAGGTATACCGTCACCTGAAACCGCAATTGCAGCGGATCCGGGCCCTGGGGCAGATTAACGACATCCACCCGCTTCACTCTCGGCTCGAACTTCTCAATGCACTGTCGGATCGCCCCGCGGATCTGAACGCTCAGATCGTGGGTACCGAGCGTAGCGTCGTTGAAATCGAGCAGGCCCAGATCCGGCACGCTGGCACTGTTGCCCGGATGGGCGTTCAGCAGCCGAACGAGGTGACGCTTGATGGATTCAACAACGTAGGTGACGTCCCCCATACTCTGGCCGGCCGGTTCAGCAGCCTGTTCGAGTCTCTCGAACAGGCTGCCGCTGCTGGCCTGCGATCCGTCGCTGGCCGGGTGCTGGTACACGGATTAATCCTTGTCCAGCCGCCCAACCAGTGACAGTTCGAAGTTGGCACCCATGTACTTGAAGTGGGGCCGAACCGCCAGGGACACCTGGTACCAGCCCGGATCGCCTTCCACGTCAGAGACGGTGACCTTTGCCGCGCGCAGGGGTCGACGGCTGCGGACTTCCGCGGGCGGGTTTTCCTGGTCGGCCACGTACTGGCGAATCCAGGTGTTCAACTCACGCTCCAGATCCTGGCGCTCCTTCCATGAGCCGATCTGTTCCCGCTGCAGCACCTTGATGTAGTGGGCCAAGCGGTTCACGATCATCATGTAAGGGAGCTGGGTACCCAGCTTGTAGTTGGTTTCCGCTTCCTTGCCTTCCTTGGTGTTAGGGAACTGCTTGGGTTTCTGCACCGAGTTGGCGGAGAAGAAGGCCGCGTTATCGCTGCCCTTGCGCATGGTCAGGGCAATGAAACCTTCGTCTGCCATTTCGTATTCGCGACGATCGGTGATCAGCACTTCGGTAGGGATCTTGGCTTCCAGCTGGCCGAAGGATTCGAACAGATGCACCGGCAGGTCTTCCACCGCGCCACCGCTCTGCGGTCCGATGATGTTCGGGCACCAGCGGTACTTGGCGAAGCTTTCTGTCAGGCGGGTGGCCAGCAGGTACGCCGTGTTGCCCCACAGGTAATGCTCGTGGTCGCCGGACACGTCTTCCTTGTAGTTGAAGCTGCGCACCGGGTTTTCGGTGGGATCGTAAGGTACCCGCAGTAAGAAGCGCGGTGACGTGAGGCCCAAGTAGCGGGCGTCTTCGGATTCACGCAAGGAGCGCCATTTGGCGTATTTCGGGCCTTCGAAAACGGCCTTCAGTTCCTTGATGGCGGGCAGTTCCTGGTAGCTGTCGACGCCAAAGAACGACGGCGCCACCGAAGACAGGAACGGGGCATGGGCCACCGCTCCGACAGACGATACGTACTGCAGCAACTTCATGTCGGGTGTGGACGGGGTAAAGGCGTAATTGCCAACAACCGCGCCGACCGGTTCGCCCCCGAACTGGCCATATTCCGTGGAATAGATGTGCTTATAGAAGCCGGTCTGGGTAACGTCCGGCGCGAACTCGAAGTCTTCCAGCAGCTCGGTCTTGGTGGCGTGGAGGATATCCACCTTGATGTTCTCGCGGAAGTCGGTGCGATCGACCATGAGCTTCAGGCCGCGCCAGGAGGACTCCAGCTCCTGCAGCTTGGGCGCGTGCAGGATTTCATCCATCTGGGCGCTGATCTTTCGATCCAGCTCAACCACCATCTGGTCTACCAGGGCCTTATTGACCGGCTGACCTTTTTCATCGCTTTTCAACAGGTTGGCGATGAACGTTGCCACACCCTTGCGAGCGACATCGTAACCCTCATCCGCCGGTGCCATACGGCTGTTGGCCATGACCTGGTCCAGCAAGGACCCTTCTGCAACGGATTCGGAGGCAGCAGATTGCTGCACAGCAGTATCAGACATACCACATCCCTTCAGTACGTTTTGAATTCAATCGGAAGTTATGAGCGCGCGCTCGCTTACTCGTTGCTGTCTGTGGCCAATTCCAGTTCGGCCAGCAGCTTGTCCCGGGCGTCGTCGTTGTCCAGCAGTTCCTGAAGCTTGGAACGGAACGACGGTACGTTACCCAATGGGCCTTTCAGGGCCACCAGGGCTTCCCGCAGTTCAATCAGCTTGTTCAGCTCCGGAACCTGACGGGCAACGCTGTCGGGGGAGAAATCATCAAGGGTCTGGAATTCCAGGTTTACCGGCAGTTCGTCGGCGTCCTCATCCAGCTTGTTGGTCACGGTGGTGGAAAGGGTCAGGCCGGCTTCCTTCATGACCGAACGGAAGTTGTTCTTGTCGACGGAAATGGCCTTGCGATCTTCGATGGGGGTTTCTTCTGCGTGTCCCTTGAAATCGCCAACCACGAACATCTTCAGCGGCAACTCGGTTTCTGCCTGCTGATCTCCGGTGGCGGGGACGTACTTGATATTGATGCGCTCTTTAGGCGCGACGGAACCGTCTTTTGAAGACATGCGCTTGCTCCCTGTGCAAATCATTTGCAATTGTTCAATCCCTTGTACGCGCCCTCCTGGCGCGCAACGTTCAAAACTCTACACAGATCACTTGCCATTCTCAAGCAAAAACTGGCCAGCTTTCTTCGCGAATGTGCGGCCGGGCAAGCTTTTGCCAGAATACGCGGGATCTCCAGTTTGTCATCACTCATACGGAGATTCAGTCAATGACGGCATTGGTGGCTGTGGCTATACTCGCCCAACGAGCAGGATCAATACGAAACCATAAGGAGATCAGCATGAGTGACCTGAAAACCCGCTTCGACGAAGCCGTGAATTACATCCAGACCGCCGAGGGCGATTTCAAACCGTCCAATGAGATGAAGCTGGAATTCTACGCGCTCTACAAGCAGGCCACCGAGGGCGATGTATCCGGCAAGCGCCCGGGCATGATGGATTTTGTCGGCCGCGCCAAGTTTGATGCCTGGGAAAAGGCCAAGGGCATGTCCGGCGATGAGGCCATGCAGAAGTACATCGACAAGCTTGAAGCCCTGAAATAACTGGCGTTCCAGCCCAGACTCTGGTCGAAAAATGACCAGAGTCAATCTTCCTGAATTATGCTTTGCGCTCGTAAATCTCCTGTCATAAGATGCGCGCAAAATAACAATACCAATTCACCAGGAAGAGTTATTTATGGACATCACGGAAGCGCTGGAACAGTCCCAGCCAGGCTTGGTGGCACGGGTCAAGGACGCCATTCACAAGCACAAGCTCAATCAACGCTCAGAGCAAACCTACCTTCACTGGATCACTCGATTCGTGCTGTTTAGCGATCTGAAAGATCCGGATGCGCTGGCCAATGAAGATCGCCAGCTGTTTCTGGAGTACCTGAACGATCGCATGCGGGTATCCCGGGCGCGATTCAATCAGGCCAACCAGGCCCTGGCATTTTTCTATGAAGATGTTCTGGGTAAGACGCCCGCCGGAGACAACGGCTGCGCCGCAGCCTGATAGCCTGTCTCAACGCTCATTCATATTGATGTTAAGCGCGTCGTAGGTGCGATTCTCGGGTGGGCGGATCACGTAATTGTTGCTGTGGGTCTGCCCGGGAACGGATTTCGGATTGCTGAACCGGAACTCCACCGGAATCTGTGATCGGCCAAGATCCGTGCGGCTATCTCCCGGTCGAAGGCCGAGGGGATCCAGGTAGAAATCGTCTTCAACCCGGGGTTTGAGCGGCACACCCGCAGCCGGTGCCGCCAGGCCACCCTCGATAACGGTATTGGCCAGCGTCTCTTCCTCCATGGAATTCAGCTGGATGGTGTGGATGGTTGAGCGCTCTTCGTACTGGAAAGCACTGTCCTGCGCGTCGCTCTGCGCAAAGGCCGCACCGGCAGAAAATGCCCCAGCCAAGACAAGCACCGTGATCACCCTGCTCTGAACGTTCCCCGCTTCTCCACGCATACCCATGGCATTTACCCCGGCAGACGATCCTGTCTGCGACCAGTTGTGACAAATTTTGATCAGTTTATCGACTAATCACATAACCTGCCCGGGCACTCGCCAATTTTGTGACATCATTCACTTGTCGTCGGATGGCGCCTCGTAGCGAATTCCTACTACAAAGACCGACTTCCAACCTTCCGGAGTGCGAACGCTCACTTCGTCGTCCAGGCGTTTACCGATAAGGGCCCGGGCGAGCGGTGAGTTGATGCTGAGATAGCCTTTGTTCAAATCAAACTCGTCCGCGCCGACCAGGCGATAGGTCTGTTCGTCGCCATCTTCGTCTTCCACCGTTACCCAGGCACCAAAAAACACCTTGTCCCGGTCATCCGGTAATCGGTCCACAACGGTCAGCTCTTCCAGGCGTTTGCCCAGAAAGCGCACCCGGCGGTCGATTTCCCGCAGCTGCTTCTTGCCGTAAATGTACTCGGCGTTCTCGGATCGATCACCAAGAGCGGCAGCTTCCCGCACGGCCTGAGTCACTTCCGGGCGCTTTACCTTCCAGAGATACTGCAGTTCATCACGCAAGGCCCGCTCGCCTTCCGGAGTGATGTATCTGGGGCGTGGGCCGCCATTACCGGGAACCTGGGTCATTGGTCTCGCAACGTCCTCTGCCAGTTGGGAATCAGAAATTGGAAGGGCATAAAAAAACCCCGTAAAAACGGGGTAAGGCTAGCGCTGTGCTGGAGGGAGAAGCAAGCAACAAATCTGCAGGCTTCCAAAGCTACAGTTTCAATTATGCACAGCATGGATTACACCGGCGTGGCCGAGGAATTACCTTTTAGTCAGGGAAACTCCGAACGCTGGCCCCGGGAATTAGGTTGCAGACTCTAGGTTCGGAGCATAGCGTAGCGCTTATAGTCTTTTTGAACGTTTCCATTCTCGGAGAAAACAACATGAATACTCAGAAGCTGCTGAACCTGGCACTCAATGGCGTGGATGTTATTGGTTACCGGCTTGACCAGTACGGAATTACTGGCAAGGTCAATCGGCACAACATTGCGGCTTTTCTCGCGGCCGAGCAGAAGCATCTGGAAGGTGAGTGGGACAGCATTCAGGTGCGGGTAAACCGTCGTCGCTCCCAGGTGGAAAAGATTACCCACGAGATCGAGTCCCGCAGAGACGCGCTGATTGGCCCCGTGATTTCACGCATCAACCGTTTCCGCGCCAGTCAGTAAGTATTTACGCCGGCGGATCAAGAGGCGGTTCGGGTTTCCCCGGCCGCTGAATCCGTCGGCTGCTCCGCTTGGGCCGCGCGAATGCGTTTGCGGGCTTCGGTAAAGGCGGGGATCTTCACCGCTACGGTCAGCCCTGGCGGCTCCTCGCCGGGCTGGGTATCGCTCAGAACAATCCGGCCCTGATGTATTTCTGCAACAGCGCTCACCAGGCTAAGCCCAAGACCGTTACCCGGTAGCGAACGACTCTTGCCAACCCGGTAGAAACGCTGGAAAACCTGGTCCTTCTCGGCATCGGGTATACCGATGCCACTGTCCCGAACTTCAAAGACCGCCTCAGCACCCTCGCGTCGAACGGAAACGCCGATCACGCCATGCTCGGGCGTGTATTTGATGGCGTTATCAATCAGGTTGCTGACCATCTGGAACAGAAGGTCGCGGTCGCCCTCGATCATCACTCCGCTTTCCAGGCCCTGCTCGAACGACTGGTCCTTGTCCTCGGCCAGCGCCTCATAGAGCTCACAGGCATCGGTGACCAGCTCATCCAGCGGCACCGGTTTCATGTCGGCGGTATTACCCCGGGTTTCCAACCGGGCGATGCGCAACAACGCGTTGAAGGTGGCCAACAGCTGATCGGCCTCCGCCACGGCGCGCCCGGCCTGCTCCCTCGCCTCGTCGTTATCCACCGACATCAGGGTATTTTCAAGCTGGTTGCGGAGTCGGGTCAGGGGCGTGCGCAAATCGTGGGCAATACTGTCGGAAACGTGTCGGATGCCCTCCATCAGATACACAATCCGGTCCAGCATCTGGTTCAGGTTTTCCGCCAGCTGGTCGAAATCATCGTCGGTGCCCCGGGTTGGAATCCGCAGGGACAGATGGCCGTTCATGATCCGCCGGGAAGTGTTGTTGATAACCTCGATACGCCGGGTCGTGCTGCGGCTCATCAGGAAGCCACCAAGCAGCGCAAGGGCAAGGGTAATACCCATCCCCCAGTTGATGGCCGTTTCAATCACCCGCTTGAGGTTGGTGAGTTCGTCGACATCCCGCCCGACCAGCAGGCGTAAACCACCCTGAACCTCAAAAATCCGCGCACGGGCCAGGCGCTCAACCCCGGTCCAGCCGACGGATTCGTTCAGGGTGAAATTGATCCAGCCACTCTCAGAACGGCTGCCTTCCGGCCAGGTCTCGATGTTGCCCGCCAGCTTCAGGAAGTCGTCGGTGGTTAGCAGATAAATGGACTTGGCGTTCGGGTCGCGGGCAACGCGCTCGCGAATGATGGTGATGAGGCCGTTTACCCCACGGCCACGATACTGCTCCGCCAAACCGGCGATTTCCGCTTCAATGGTTTCGTCGGTCTGGGCGGTCATGAAGCCCGCCGTACGCCAGTAGATAAAGGCCAGTAACAGAAATACCGAGGTGGCAAACACCACCATGTACAGCAGGGCTAGCTGGAAGGACGAGGTCCTGAGCTGGCTAAGCAGTTTCACGTAACATGTACCCTGCACCCCGGATGGTCTGCAGTAAGGGTGTATCGAATTCCTTATCGATCTTGGCTCGCAGCCGACTGATGTGCACGTCGATAACGTTGGTCTGGGGATCGAAATGGTAATCCCAGACTTTCTCCAGCAACATGGTCCGGGTGACCACCTGGCCGGCATTACGCATCAGGTACTCCAGCAGACGGAACTCCCGGGGCTGGACATCGATATTCTGGCCGGCCCGCTTTACCGTGCGTGCGAGCAGATCCATTTCGAGATCGGCGACCCGCAGTACGGTTTCGGTTTCCGCCGACTGCCGATTTCTGCGCACCAGAGACTCGATACGGGCCAACAATTCGGTGAATGAAAACGGCTTGGTGAGGTAATCATCGCCGCCACCACGCAAACCTTCCACGCGGTCGTCCACATCACCCAGGGCGCTGAGAATCAGAACCGGCACCTGGTTTCCGGTCGCACGTACCGTTTTGATAATGGACAGACCGTCCATTCCCGGCAGCATGCGATCTACAATCATGATGTCGTAATCCTCGCTGGCCGCCATCATCATGCCTTCCTTGCCATCGGCTGCATGGTCGACCACGAAGTCGGATTCCTTCAGCCCTTTGACAAGATAATTTGCAACGTCCTGATCGTCTTCGATTACCAGCGCTTTCACCGGCTCTCCTCCCGATAGCGGATTACAGTAACGACAAGGGTACGAAGAAGTTGGCAACCCGGCCAGTTACGATCTTGTAAGAGGGTGTCGCCAATGGCGACGGTCAGGCTTTCCCCGGAAACCAGCCCAGACTGTCACCGGTTGCACCGGTAGGCCGGTATTCCGCGCTTACCCAGCCGTCATATCCCATGGCATCGATGGCCGCAAAAACATTCGAAAAGTTAATCTCCCCCGTGCCGGGTTCATGTCGCCCCGGGTTGTCCGCAAACTGAATGTGGCCGATCCAGGGCAAAAGACACTCCATGGAGCGCACCAGATCCCCTTCCATGATTTGCATATGGTAAAGGTCATACTGCAGGCGCACGTTGTCGGCGTCGATTTCCTCGATCAGAGCGAGCACCTTGCCGGAGGTATCCAGTACGAAGCCCGGCATATCCACGCGCGAGTTAATGGCTTCCAGGCACAGGGTAATGCCCTCGTCGGCCAGCCTGCCCGCTGCCCAGGCGACATTACTCACCAGCGTCTGCCAGGCAATGTCATCGGAAACGTTCGCCGGCTTCAGCCCCGCAAGGCAGTTCAGCTGCCGGCAGCCAAGGGCTTTGGCATAGTCTATCGCCTGATCCACGCCGGCCTGGAACTCCTCAACCCGGTCCGGCAGGCAGGCGATGCCCCGTTCACCGGCGTCCCAGTTACCGGGCGGCAGATTGAACAGCACCTGAGTCAGCTGATTGTCGCTAAGCATCTGGCCGAGTCGCTCTTTGGGGTAGGCATAGGGGAACAGGTATTCCACACCCTCAAAACCCGCGGCCCGGGCCATGGCAAAGCGCTCGGGAAAGTCCACTTCCGTGAACAGCATGGACAGATTGGCAGCAAAACGGGGCATGGCGTGTTTACTCCTTCGGGCCGCGGCCAAGGGAGCCCAGCAGGGCACCGTTCAGGTGCTCCAGCTCCAGCAACAGGCCACTGTGGTCGACATCACTGTGGCCATTGGCCACCAGCGACAGATATTCGTTATGCGTCTGCTGAGCCAGGGGCAGGGTCAACCCTTCCGCACGGGCCTCATCCAGAATCATCCGCATGTCCTTGAGCTGAATCCGCGCCGGCGCGCCGGGTGCAAAATCCCGGTCAATCATCCGCTGGCCGTGCAGCTCCAGAATCCGGCTACCGGCAAACCCGCCCAGCAACGCTTCCCGCACAGCCGCAGGATCCGCCCCGCCCTTCGCCGCGAGCAACAAAGCTTCTGATACAGCACCAATGGTGATACCAACAATAGCCTGATTGGCCAGCTTCGCCAGTTGCCCGGCGCCAACAGGACCAATCCGCGTGCACTTGCCGAGCGCCTCGAATACCGGCCGGACGCGATCCACATCCGCTTCCGAACCACCCGCCATGATACTCAGGCGGGCTTCAGCCGCGCCCACAGTACCCCCGGACACCGGCGCATCCACATACCCAGCGCCCTGCTCTGCAACCAACTCGCCATGGCGCCGGGCCACGGAAGGTTGAATTGAACTCATATCGATCACCAGCGCGCCCGGCGTCAGGGCATCAATCGCGCCCTGGGCGACCAGCACCTGCTCCACCACATCGCTGTTCTCCAGCATGGTGATCACCACCTCGGCATTGGCAACCGCCTCCGCCGGGGATTTGGCAATGGTTGCTTCAGAAGCAAAGGGCTCGCACTTGCTGGCCGTTCTGTTCCAAAGGGTCATCGGAAAGCCCGCGTTCAGGAGGTTACGGGTCATGGGCGCGCCCATCAGGCCGATGCCAAGAAATGCGATATGAGGGAGTTTATCAGTCATTTTTCAGGCCTTTGCACAAAGGTTCGAGAAGGGATTGGGTGGGCCTTTCCAAAACCGTGCGGAGCCATGGATGGCGGAGCCGAGCGTACAAGGACGTATTCACAGCGTGTTTTGGAAAGGCCCACCCAATCGCTTCTGCCCCCAAGGTAAAGTTTCCGATTATACAAACAAAAACGCCACCAACCGGAACCGGTGGTGGCGTTTTTTTACAACTCAGGTACTCAGTGGCTAGCCAATCACTCAGGCCACCTCGGACATCTGCATGCGAATCTTCTTCATCGCATTTTTCTCTAGCTGCCGTATACGCTCGGCCGAAACGCCGTACCTGTCGGCCAGCTCGTGCAGCGTCGACTTGCTTTCAGACAACCAGCGCTCCCGGAGAATATCCTGGCTGCGCTCATCCAGTTGCCCCAGAGCCTGCATCAGCCGGCCATTGGAATCGTCCGACCAATCCGCGTTTTCAAGCTGGGTCGCCGGGTTGCTGCGAGCGTCTTCCAGATAATACGCCGGCGCCTGGTAGGCGTTGTCGTCATCGTCGTCCTGAGGACCGTCAAAGGCGGTATCCTGAGACGCCAGCCGGCCTTCCATCTCCCGGACAACCTTGGGCTCAACGCCCAGATCTTCGGCCACAGCGTTCAGCTCATCATGGCTGAGCCAGGCAAGCTTTTTCTTCTGGCTGCGCAGGTTAAAGAACAGCTTGCGCTGGGCCTTGGTGGTGGCCACTTTCACGATCCGCCAGTTGCGCAGGATAAATTCGTGAATCTCTGCCTTGATCCAGTGAACCGCAAAAGAAACCAGCCGCACGCCGTATTCCGGGTTGAAGCGTTTGACCGCTTTCATCAAGCCAACGTTGCCTTCCTGGATCAGGTCCGCCTGAGCCAGGCCATAGCCCGAATAGCTCCGGGCGATGTGAATTACGAAGCGAAGGTGAGACATAACCAGATGACGGGCGGCTTCCACATCGCCCTCATAGTGTAACCGTTCAGCCAGGTCCCGCTCCTCATCCACGGTGAGAACCGGAATGCGACTCGCAGCCTGAATGTAAGACTCGAGATTCTGACCCGGAACCAGTCTGTCAACCAGTTGTAAACTCGTACCCATGCTCTAACCTCCGAACCCAACGGCCCATAAATATATCAGTTACTATTTAGACCGCCAAGAACCCTGAAAGTTCCCGAAATCTCCAGTAAAACGTTTCAAATCAACTAGCTGGAAATCTCACTGTGGCTTTATTGACTCTCAACCTACGCCAATAGAAGCTGTTTCTTCAATACGGTTTTACCGCTATCCGGATCACCCACCTCCGGCAATATCACCCGGCTCCATGTCATCCAGGTGACGCTTAACCGCGACCCAGGCGCCCAGCCAGCCTAGCAGCATCGCAACAATTATCAACGCCAGCGCACCATCAAACTGCAAGCCGTCGAGCGAAAAATCACTCCGGTACAGTCCCGCCAGCCGCTCTATGGGCCCGCTGAGCCACCACAAAGACAGTTGCAATAGAATTAGCGCCACAACACCACCACCGAGCCCGAACCAGGCGCCGGTGTACAGAAAAGGCCTGCGAACAAAACTGTCTGTTCCGCCCACCAGTTTTGCAACCAGAATTTCGTCACGGCGGCTCTCGATCGAGAGACGCACTGTATTTCCGATCACCAGCACAACAGCGGCAGCCAGCAGGATCGCCAATGCCCAGACGGCGCGGGCCAGCAGATCGGTCATGGCATTCAGGCGCTGCAACCAGCCCAGATCCACCTGAACCCGCTCTACGCCTTCCATCCCCTCGATGAACCGCACGAGCCCCTCAACACCCTCGGTAGAGCGGGCGCCCTCCTCCGGTGTAATCAGCAGGGTATGTGGTAGCGGATTATCTTCGAGGTAGTCCAGGGCATCTTCCAGGCCCGATGAGGCCCGAAACTCCGCCAGGGCCTGATCCCGATCAACCAACTCGACGCCAGAGACCCGGCCATCGCCAGCAATGTCGTTGCCCAGCACCCTTGCGCGCTCGAGCGGTACATCCAGCTCGATGTAGGCAGTCACCCGCGCACTGCTCTCCCAACCCGCGCTAACCCCCTGAAGGCTGGTCAGCAGCAACAGCAGCGCCACCGGCAGGGCCAGGGCAACACCCATTACGGTCCAGGTCATCAGGCTGGCCACCGGGTTACGCCAGAGACGGCGGGCGCTATCCTCGGCAACCTTCCGATGATGGGTGAAATAGCTTTCAGCCTGCTCACGCCAGGGCGAGCGGGCCTTGTTGGCACCCCGTGCCGGTTGTGACTTTTTGCGCGGATCAGCGGCCACTGGCACCTCCGCCAATAACCGAGGTGCCGCCGGTCACCAAACGGCCATGGTCCAGCTTCAGCGTTCGCCGCCCCATCTCGTTGATCAGGGCGATGTCGTGGGTTGCGATCAACACAGTAACGCCCACCTGGCTGAACTGTCCGAACAGGTTCATGATGTCCGAGGACAGGGCCGGATCCAGGTTACCTGTCGGCTCATCCGCCAGCAGCACCGGGGGTTTGTTTACCACCGCCCTGGCAATACCGACGCGCTGCTGTTCCCCGCCGGAAAGCTGCATCGGGTTCATTTTTTCCTTTTGCAGCAACCCTACCTTGTCCAGGGCCGCCCGCACACGCCGGCCCGTGTCTCTGGGGGACGCACCCATGACTTCCAGAGGCATGGCGACGTTGTCGAAAACGGTGCGGTCGAACAGCAGCTGGTGATTCTGGAAAACCACGCCGATATGGCGGCGAATGTAGGGGATCTGACGGCGCGGCAAGCGGTTCAGAACCTGCCCGCCTACCACCACCTCGCCGGCACTGGGGCGCTCCATGACCATAATCAGCTTCAGCAGGGTACTTTTACCAGCGCCGGAATGGCCGGTCAGGAACGCCAGCTCGCCCCGCTCCAGGCCAAAATTGACCTGCCGCAGGGCGGTGTGATCACTGTCGTAACGCTTGGTGACCTGGCGAAACTCAATCATGGGAGGCTTCCGCGCGGCTGGATTCCGGGCTATTCGTCAAACAGGGCGTCCACAAAGGTTTCGGCATCGAAGCTGCGCAGGTCGTCCACCTGTTCACCAACACCGATATACCGGATAGGCAACTGCAACTGACGGGCAATGGCAAACACAATACCGCCTTTGGCTGTGCCGTCCAGTTTCGTTAACGTAATGCCACTGACGCCCACGGCCTGCTGGAACACCTGCGCCTGGCTCAGGGCGTTCTGGCCGGTGCCTGCATCCAGCACCAGCATGACCTCGTGGGGTGCGGATTCGTCCAGCTTCTTCATAACCCGGACCACCTTTTCCAGCTCCTGCATCAGGTTGTCCTTGTTCTGCAGGCGACCGGCGGTATCGGCAATCACCACATCAACACCACGGGACTTGGCTGACTGGATGGCATCGAATATCACCGAGGCACTGTCAGCGCCGGTGTGTTGCGCCACCACCGGAACCTTGTTGCGCTCACCCCAGACCTGCAGCTGCTCGACCGCAGCAGCACGGAAGGTATCGCCGGCGGCCAGCATGACCGACTTTCCTTCGTTCTGGAATTTCTTGGTGAGCTTGCCAATGGTGGTGGTCTTGCCCACCCCATTTACGCCCACCATGAGAATGACATAAGGCGTCTTGCCGGAGTCGATCTGCAGTGGCTTGGTGACATCCTTCAGCAGACCATGCAGTTCATCCCTCAAGGCCTTGCGCAGGGCCTCACCGTCTTTGAGCTGATTGCGCTCAAGCTTGTCGGTGAGAGAATCGATGATTTCAGAAGTGGCGGTTACACCAACGTCTGCCATCAGCAGCGTGGTCTCGATTTCCTCCAGCAGTTCCTCGTCAATTTTCTTGCCAAGCGAGAACATGTCGGACAAGCCACCGGTCAGGCTCGCCCGGGTTTTGCCCAACCCCTTTTTGATTCGCTCGAAAACGCTGACTTGAGGCTCCGGTTCCGGTGCTTTCTGCGGCTCGGGCTCTGGGATCGGTTCCGGTTCAGCTACCGGCTCTGGTTGTGGCTCTGCGGCGGCAGGCGCTTCGCTCTCGCCCTCTTCCGGCTCTGGTGCCGGCCCTTTGGCGACCTCGGGCTTGCGCTGCGGCACCGGCTTGGGGTGTGGCGCCCGGCTGCGGTTGCCGGCGATATCCAGGACAAATACGAGCACAAGAAGGGCCAGGAGGCCGATTGAAATCCACTCTGCCGTCATAAAAATCAATCCATCAGTCTGAATGGGCGGGACGAAGAAAGCCGATATTCTAGCAGACTGTCCCGGTGAAGTGAGGGTCGCCCCGATTATCGCGACCGTAAACGTTTCCGGTAAGATGCAGACACATATCCTGAACCAAATATTTCCCTGGAGCGGCGGCTATGGCGCGCAGACAATCCGCAAGCAGGTCTCACCAGACGAGATCCCCAGCTGGTCGCGAGGCGGCTTCGGCTGGCAAAAGCAGCGGCACCGGTGAGCTGCGAATCATTGGCGGCGACTGGCGCAGCCGGAAACTGCGCTTTCCGGACGCCGGTGGCGTTCGACCCACCCCCGCGCGCACCCGGGAAACCCTGTTCAACTGGCTTGCCTTCCACCTTGCGGGCAGTGACTGCCTCGATTTGTTCGCCGGCTCCGGCGCCCTCGGGCTCGAAGCTCTTTCCCGGGGTGCCGGACGGGCCACACTCGTGGACCATACGCCAGCCCTGGCCGGAGCACTGCGGGACAACCTCCGGTTGTTGAAATCCGACAACGGCGAGGTGGTGTGTTCGGACGTCGAAAGCTATCTGGTCCAGAGAAACCGGCAGCCATTCGATATCGTGTTCATGGATCCGCCGTTTCGCCAGGGCTGGCTCGAAAAGCTGTTTCCGCTGCTGGAACAACAGGCGTGGATCAAACCCGGCGGCTGGGTTTACGTGGAACACGAGAGCGAGCTGCCAACGCCTTCTGTGCCTGTATCCTGGCAGTTGCACCGGCAGAAGAGTGCAGGACAGGTCACCTACTCCCTGTTCCGGGTCGTTTCCGGGCCAGAATGAAAAAGGGGTCAGATGAAGGCTTTCATCTGACCCCGGATTCCCCGCCGAAGCAGGTTTACGTCGATTCTCTACCCGGCCGGCATCAGGCCGAGGGGCGCAGAGAGTAGGCCCGGAGGTGCTCGGCGAACTCTTCCAGATAGCGAATGCCGCTGGCTTCCGCCTCACGGCACCACTCCATCAGCGCGTTCAGCTTGTCCTGGGGTTTGAGCCCACGCTGACGCCAGAGCGCCTGCAGCTCGTGGCTCTTCTCATAGATCTGGCGAAGTACCGCGTTGCGCTCCAGCACAGACTCGAGGGTTTCCTTCTCCTTCGGCTGAATCAGCGTGATCTCTCGGGAGAGCAATTGCTTGAGCTTCCGGTAACGGGGACGGATCTCATCATCCATCAGAGACTTCTGCTGGCGCAGCACCGGCTCCATGACACGTTTACGGTACTGGCGCATGATATCGAACCGATTGTTGGCGATGGCCTGAACCGTTTCCACATCGACCTCCAGTTTACCCGGTACATGGTGGGCAATCGGTCGATAGCCCTTGGGCTTGGCCAGTCCGAACAACTGGAACAGGCGAATGTAACCCCAACCGACATCCACTTCGAACCAGCGGCGGGACAGCTTGGAGGAATTCGGATAGGTGTGGTGATTGTTGTGCAACTCTTCGCCGCCAATCAGAAAACCAATAGGCGAAATATTGCGGGCGTTATCAGCGCATTCGTAGTTCCGGTAACCCATCCAGTGGCCGATACCGTTGACCACACCGGCAGCCCAGACCGGAATCCACATCATCTGCACCGCCCAGATCCAGATACCGTGAACGCCAAACAGGGCAAGGTTGATCACCGCCATCAACGCGATGCCGAGCATCTTGTAGCGGCTGTAAACATTGCGCTCCACCCAGTCTTCCGGTGTCCGCTGGCCATAGCGTTCGAGCGTTTCGGGCGTCGCCGATTCCGCATAGAGTTCGGCGCCCTGGAAAAGGACCTTGCGAATACCCAACACTACCGGGCTGTGGGGATCTTCCTCGGTTTCACACTTGGCGTGGTGTTTACGATGGATGGCGGTCCATTCCTTGGTATTCTGCGCAGTGGTTAACCAGAGCCAGAACCGGAAGAAGTGTTTCAGGGCCGGATGCAGATCCAGCGAGTTATGCGCCGAATGGCGATGCAGGTAGAGCGTTACACTGACAATCGTGACGTGTGTCATTCCGAGGGTGACCAGAATGAGCTGCATCACCGACAGGTCAAGAAGACCATTAAACCACATAGCAAATCCTCAAAATCAATATCTTTGGCGCGAGGCCAACCTTCACACTTTAGCGTACAGCTGTAAGCCACAACAACAGCATTTGGATGCAAAATTGTTACTTATTACACTTAGCCGTTTTCCACCGGAGATTCCCGCCCGTGCCTGAACTGCCCGAAGTAGAAACGACCCGACGGGGTATTGCACCCCACTGCGAAGGCGAGACAATTACCCGAGTGACAGTCCGCAACGGCAGTCTGCGCTGGCCTGTTCCGGCTGATCTGGGAGAGCGGCTGGAAGGTCAGATTATCAAGAGCGTAGACCGCCGGGCCAAGTATTTGTTCCTGAACATGGACCGGGGCACAGTGATTGTTCACCTTGGCATGTCTGGCAGCCTGCGCATCATCACCGACAATACCCCTCCCCTGACCCATGATCATATCGACGTGGTATTGCAGTCCGGAGTCATTCTTCGATTCAACGACCCACGCCGTTTCGGCTGCTGGCTGTGGGCTGATTCCGCCGAAGAACACCCGCTGATCACCCACCTGGGGCCGGAGCCCCTGGCCCCGGAATTCGATGGCGCGCACCTGTTCCGGCTCTCTCGCGGAAAAAAAACACCGGTGAAATCGTTCATCATGGACAATCAGGTGGTCGTGGGTGCCGGTAACATCTACGCCAATGAAGCGCTGTTCAAATCAGGGATTCATCCCCGCCGCAGGGCCGGGAGAATCAGCCTCGACCGCTATCACCGGCTGGCCGAAGCCATACGGGAAACGCTCAGCGCCGCCATTCTGATGGGCGGAACCACCCTTCGGGACTTCGTGAACAGCGATGGTAAGCCCGGCTATTTTGCCCAGTCCCTGCTGGTGTACGGCCGGGGCGGCCTGCCCTGCAAGGAATGCGGGGCACCACTGAAGGAAATACGGATGAACAACCGCTCAACGGTTTACTGTCCCCGCTGCCAGCGCTGAATGCTTACCAGATCGCACATTCTGCAACGAAAAATCGTTTGAAAATGCGCAAATATGATTCATAGTTAACAGAGGATTAACGCCCACGGTTTACAATAGGATGGTATCCAATTGATGCGATCCGGGTTTGCTTTTCTTTAAAGCAGCACCCTTTCAGGGCCACTAAAGCTCAGGAGACAGTAAGATGACCCGCAAGATTTCTCGCACCCTGGTAGCCACTGTGGCGGCCTGCCTGTTGGCATTCTCATCCCTCGGGCATGCCCAGGCCGTGGACGAAACCCCGTCGGCACTGGCAATGACCGGTGATGCGATTTTTGTTCGCCCGGCCTTGCTGGCTACCACCATCGTGGGCAGCGCTGTCTATCTGGTCTCCCTGCCCTTCTCCCTGCTGGGCGGCAACGCCGATGAAGCAGGGGAAGTTCTGGTGATGGGCCCGGCCAAGGCGACCTTCGTGCGCTGCCTGGGCTGCACCCGCACCGGCAAGAAACCCGAGACGGTCCAGACCAGCAACTGATCCGGCTACATCGGGCACGCCTCCGTACTATCACGGCTTGCCCCGAAGATCGAACTCCGGCAGCCTGAAGCAAATTCTTCAGGCTGTTTTTCTCTATGGTTGACTGGTCCTCGCTTAACACGGTGTTCCTGGATATGGACGGGACATTGCTGGATCTGCATTTCGATAACCACTTCTGGCTCGAGCATCTGCCGGCAAGGTACGCCGAGCACTACGACCTCCACCCCCAGGAAGCGAAAGACCGCCTGATCCCGATGATCATGGCCGAGCGCGGCTCACTGAACTGGTACTGCACCGATTACTGGAGCGAGCGGTTGTCCCTCGACATCACGGGGCTGAAAGCAGAAGTAGGCGACCGGATCGGTTACCGCCCCCACGTCACGGATTTTCTCGATGCCCTCCGACAAGCCGGGCTTCACTCGGTGATTGTCACCAACTGTCACCCCGACCCCCTGGCCCTGAAGCTGAAACGAACCGGTCTCGATACAAGGGTGGATGCCATTGTTTCCAGCCACCAGTTGGGCAAGCCCAAGGAAGATCCCTCGTTCTGGCAGGACCTCCAGCGGGTAACGCCTTACCAGGCCGAAAGCACCCTGATGGTCGACGACAGTTTTCCGGTGCTGGAAAGTGCGCTAGCGGCCGGCATTGCCCAATGTCTGGCCGTACTGGCGCCGGACAGCCAGCAGGAAGCCCGGGAACAGCACCCGGAAATACCCTGCATTCATCACTTCGATGAAATTCTCCCAGCGCTTCGCCAGCGGTCGCCCCTGCCATCCGGCCGATGACAGGGTTATAATTGGCCTACAAGCCCATCAGGTGAGGAGACATGACGGCATCAACCGCTGACGACCAACGTGTAAGACTCGATAAATGGCTCTGGGCCGCCCGATTCTACAAAACCCGCTCCCTGGCCAAGGAAGCGATCGAGGGTGGCAAGGTTCACTACAACAGCCAGCGATGCAAACCCGGCAGGCTGGTGGAAGCCGGCGCAAAGCTGACGTTGCGCCTGGGCTGGCAGGAAAAAATCATTATTGTTGATGACATCAGCGACCGGCGCCGTGGTGCACCCGAAGCCCAGAAGCTTTACCACGAAACCGAAGACAGCGTTAAGAAACGCGAGGAAATGGCCTGGCAGCGTAAAACCATGCAGGCAGCGCAGCTTCCTCCGGCCAGACGGCCCTCAAAGAAAGACCGGAGGGACATTCAGCGCTTTCGCGAACAGAACGGCCTCTGAACCCTTTTTTACATCCCCGCCCTCAGTCAAACGTGCAACGACCGGCATTCAGCATTCAGGAGACACAACATGGCAGCCCGCGACCAGTTCCAGCGCTTTATCTTTGAACACAGCCAGGTGCGGGGAGCCTGGGTGCAGCTAGCAGACAGCTATCAGGAAATCGGCAGCCAGGCGCCCTACCCGGACACCGTCCGCGAGCTCCTTGGAGAGGCACTGGTGGCGAGCATCCTGATGAGCAGCACCCTGAAGTTCGAAGGCACGCTGTCGGTCCAGGCCCAGGGGGAAGGGCCACTACGCACCTTGATGGCCGAGTGCAGCCACGACAGACACATCCGCGGCCTGGCCCGCTTTGACGAACATGCGGTCAGCGAGGACAGCTTCCACGATCTGCTCGGCGAGGGTCGAATGGCCATCACCATCACGCCCAACCGCGGCAACCGCTATCAGGGCGTTGTACCCCGGGATCAGGAGACACTCTCCGGCTGCCTTGAGGAATACTTTGATCGCTCGGAGCAGATTCCCACCAGCCTGTTCTTGTTTGCCGACGAGAACGGCGCTGCCGGCCTGATGCTCCAGCGCTTGCCGGGAGCTACAGAGGAGGATGAAGACCTCTGGGACCGGGTAAACCATCTGGCCCGAACCGTGGAAGCCTCCGAATTGCTGGAGCTGGATAGCGAAACGCTGCTTCACCGCCTCTTCCACGAGGAGACTGTACGCCTGTTTGACGCCGAACCGGTCGCCTTCCAGTGCAGCTGTTCCCGGGAGCGCACCCTCGGTGCCCTGGAAGCCATTGGCCGCGAGGAGTGTTACAGCATTCTTGAGGAACAGGGCACTATCGAAATGGACTGCCAGTTCTGTCACGCTCACTATCGCTTCGATAGAAATGATATTGATCATCTTTTCACCGGCCATACGCTACACTAGAAACACGTTTGATTAGCCGGGAACCCGCTGATAGCAAGGCTTCCCGGGCAGTCGTTTTTTACCGGCGTCTCTGGCATAATAGCGCGCCTGAATTGACCCGATTGCTCAGATTTCCGTCAATTTTGGGGGGCGGCCTGAGCAATCACTAAGACATCCCGAGGGCGAGGTCGAAGTGAGCAACACTTATAATGATCTGAGTACAGCACGACTGGTTGAGGTTGCACTGGCGCGTGAAGAAGGCCAGCTGGCAGCCAACGGTTCCCTGGTCGTAAAAACCGGCGACCGCACAGGCCGGTCTCCCAAGGACCGTTATATTGTCGAGGAGCCGAGTACCTCGGACGATATCCACTGGGGTCCGATCAACCGTCCTTTCGACGCTGAAAAATTCGACGCCCTCTGGGATCGTGTTGAAGCCTACATCGCCGAAAAAGACCAGTTCGTGTCTCACGTTCATGTTGGTTCCGACCCGGAACACTATCTGCCGGTCAAAATGACCACCGAGACCGCCTGGCAGAACCTGTTCGGTCGCAATCTGTTTATCCGCCCGGACAGCTACAACCCGGCCGACAAGCAGGAATGGCAGATCCTGAACGCCGCCAACTTCGAGTGCGATCCTGAGCGCGATGGCACCAACAGTAACGGCTGCGTGATGATCAACTTTGCCAAGCGCAAGGTTCTGCTGGCTGGCATGCACTACGCCGGCGAAATGAAAAAAGCCATGTTCTCCGTGCAGAACTTCCTGCTGCCGGAAAAAGACGTGCTGCCCATGCACTGCTCCGCCAACGTCGGCGAAGACGGCGAGACCTGTC
This sequence comes from Marinobacter sp. NFXS11, assembly GCF_040148675.1. NCBI lineage: Bacteria > Pseudomonadati > Pseudomonadota > Gammaproteobacteria > Pseudomonadales > Marinobacteraceae > Marinobacter > Marinobacter sp. NFXS11. The sequence continues at coordinate 492,361 of NZ_JAGDDV010000002.1, forward strand.
TGTTTTTCGGCCTTTCCGGCACCGGCAAGACCACCCTCTCTGCCGATCCGCACCGCTTCCTGATCGGTGACGACGAACACGGCTGGGGCCCCGGCACCGTATTCAATATCGAAGGCGGCTGCTACGCCAAGTGCATCGACCTGTCCAGGAAAAACGAACCGATCATCTGGGACGCCATCCGCTTTGGTGCCATCGTTGAAAACGTGACGATTGACCCTGAGACCCGTGAGCCGGATTACACCGATGTTTCCCTCACAGAAAACTCCCGCTGCGCCTACCCGCTCGAGCACGTTGAAAAGCGTGTTATCGAGAACCGCGCCGGTGAGCCTTCGCACATCGTGTTCCTGACCTGTGACATGACCGGCGTTCTGCCGCCCGTGTCCATCCTGAGCCGCGAAGGCGCCGCTTACCACTTCCTGAGTGGCTACACCGCACTGGTTGGCTCCACCGAGATGGGTTCTTCCTCGAAACTGAAATCCACCTTCTCCACCTGCTTCGGTGCGCCCTTCTTCCCCCGTCCGGCCGGCGTTTATGCCGAGCTTCTGATGAAGCGGATGGACGAGTTTGGCAGCAAGGTCTTCCTGGTCAACACCGGCTGGACCGGCGGTCCTTACGGTGAAGGCCAGCGATTCAGCATTCCGACCACCCGTGCCATCATCGCCTCAATCCAGAATGGCGACCTGGACGACGTGGAAACCGAACACCTGCCGACCCTGAACCTGGACGTGCCCAAGCATGTTCCGGGCGTGGACACCGAGCTGCTGAACCCGCGCAACACCTGGGTAAGCCCGGACTACTACGATGGCAAGGCCCAGGAACTGATCGCCCAGTTCGTCGAGAACTTCAAGAAGTTCGACGTGGCAGATTCGATCGTCGAAGCCGGTCCGAAGCTGAGCTGAGTCGATTACGGCAAGTAAGGAAAGCGCCCTGCGAAAGCACGGCGCTTTTTTTGTATGATGGCCCAACACACTCTAGGAAACGGCTTCATGAAACAGCGTCTACGCCAGCTCTTTTCGTTTATTCTCAAACCATTGGAATCCGGAAAGGTTGGGCCCAGCTACAAAGATTCGCACCGCACCGTGCTGAATGTGGTGGGCGTCCTGTTCCTCGTTCTGGCGACGGTGTCAGCGGCTATGCTCGTTTACACCGGTAAGGCAGGCGCCTTGATTCCCGTGCTGGTTTTCTCCGGTATTGGTGGCGTGTCGTTGGTCGTCGGGACGTTGGGCTCAGATGCCGCGGTGTCGAAGATGTGGGGCAACCGCTAGCGGTCGCCCCACATCCTGTAATCAGGCGTAGAATATAAGCGGCACAAAGGCCACTAGCACCAGCGAAATCCCCATGGCAATCAGCGGCATGATGATACGCTCATGACGCTGATAAAACGTCCCCGTTTCCTGTTGCGCAGCCAGCACTTCCGCCTCTCCAACCACCTGCCGGGTCAGCAGATGGTTCAGGGCTACCGGTGGGCTCAGGTAGCCAAGTTCAAACGCCACCAGGGTCACCATCCAGAAATGGATCGGATGAATCCCGCTGGAATAGGCAATCGTGGCAACCGTGGCGGTCACCAGGATCACGGCACCGAATGCGTCCATGATCATGCCCAGGATCACCAGGATCACCACCATCAGCAGCATGGCCGACCAGGCACTGTCGAACGACTGCGGGAAAGCCTCCATCAGGTGGGCCCGCTCGATCACACCACCGATGCTGACCGACAACCCCAGCAACAGCAACAACGCACCAATTTCCGCCGTCGTATCGTTCGTGGCGCCGCGGAGACTTCGCTCCAGGCCCTGATGGTTGATCTCTCCCGAGGCTTTTCCTGACCGGTTTTTCAGGCTGACATGCTCGTACACAAGGATTGCCAGCATGATCACCGGCAGCAGCCTTGGCGCCGAGAATTCATCCATGCTCACATCCAGCGCCAGACGGTAGAACAGGACCACGGCAGCGATGACCAGAACGTAGGGAATCAGGGGTTTGAGCGCCTGCGTCATGGCCGGGAAGGCTTCAGCAGAGGGCGCCAGGTTGAATTCACTCTGTCGGTTCAGACTGAGGGCCACGATCGCGAACATGGTGGCGGTCAGCACGAACACCCAGATGCCCCAGCCAAAGAGTTCGTCAGTGGTGACTTCCCGGTTCAGGTAGGCGATCACAACCACCAGCAAGCAGGGCCGCAACACCACGCCCAGGGAACCGGACATGGCGGTCGCCGCCAGGGCCAGATGCCGCCGGGCACCCGCGGCGCGCAGCTCACTGTAGATGACGGCACCGGCCGCGATGACGAAGATGCCCGAGGCACCGGTGTAAGCCGTGGGCACCGCAGCCACCAGAACCGCGACAACCGCCAGCATTTCCGGTGGCATGCGCCAGGGCCGGAAGACATTGAACACCAGCGTGGCCAGGCGGGTCTGCTTGAGCATCATGCCCACCCAAACATACAGACCGACATTCAGGAACATGTCTGACAGTTCCATCATCTTGCCGAGATAGATACCAATCCCCGACGCGTGTCCGATCAGCGCAAAATAGGTGCCGGATATCAGACACATCACGGTATAGAGCGGAACGGCCAGGAAGGCCTTGTTCAGGCTGCCACCTTCCTCAAGATCATCAGGCACCCGGAACAGCCGGTAGAGGCTGGCCAGCGTGAGGCAGGCGAAACCGATAATCCAGAAATTGTGCAGCAACAGCTCTTCGGACGAGACCGCCGTGTCTGAACCCAGGCTGGACTGGCGAAAGATTGCGCTCGACCCCAACAGCATGGCATTGGCGATGGTTTGAAGAGTGTGGGAGACGGTGTAATCCAGCCGCGTTTCCATGGCACGCATGGCGATATGATGACGAGTGAGGGTCGCCGTGACCGCACACAGCATGACAAGGATCACGAGGATGAAACGCTGTGACTCCAGGCCAAAGGCGATCAGGTCAGCAATAAAAAGTTCGATGGCCCGATAGGCTTTCACCCCTGGTGTCAGCTGTTCACTGAGATTCTCGAAATTCTGGTGGGCCTCGCGGCAGTCAGCAACCGCTCGTTCGATGGCAAGCCGGACATCAGCCGGGTCTTTTTCCTCGGCCCCCAGCAACGCAGCCATCGGGTCATCCGTCTCGGCATCCGCCGCCATTTCTTGAGCAACTGCCGCGTCGATATCCCGGTTCGGGTCGCAGGTGGGCTGAACCGGATCCATCCGCAATTTGTAATAGCCACTCCAGAGCTGTTCACCGCCCCGAAGCATCTGGTTGTGGATGTCGCTGCTCGTGGAAAAAATAACCACCGCAAGCAATAACAGACAGGCGGGCAGCGATGAAAACCACTCCAGCCCGCTACGATGAAAACCGCCCTTCGACATAACTGATTACTCTGGGTAGGGAGTGGTTACAGCAGATCGTCCAGATCCATGGTTTCAACGGCTTCCGCCTGGTCATCCCAGAAGCTGCCCAGCTGCCCCATGGGTGTACGGTGCCCGGTGTTCTCAACCCAGAGACGGTCAGAGACCGCGACGATCATATCGGTGGCCATGGCGTCCACGAACCGCCACTGCTCATTGGACGGCGTAGTCTCAATCGATTCGGCATGATCCCGGATCACCGAACGAACCATGGCTTCGTCTCCCTTGTTCAAAGCCGCGATGGCGTGGAACACGTGGGGCAAACGCACACCCGCAACCTCGCCCTGATCGTCGGCGATGGCCAGCCGTTCAAACGCGTTCTCACCCTCGGGCTGGGCACCCGGAATCATCGCCCACACCGTTGCCCGCAATGCCATGGGCGCACCCCACCATTTTTCATTATCGAGGCAGCTTGTGGCCCGGGCGGCAATGGAGCCAACGTTCGCCGGTACGCCAATGGACGAGGTGGACTGAATCTGGGCATTAAGCGCCTGGAGGCCGGAAAGAAGACCCGCCATGTAGATGAACTCGTCCATGTCGTCATCAAAATCCGGGCATTCGCCATCGGCAGGATTGCCGTAATGGGCATTGTGGTGCTGCCAGGCCTTGTAATAGCGCCGGGCAGCAACGCTATGTGCGCGCTTCTGCCGGATCATGGCATCCTCGGCCTCATTGCCGTTCATGGCATTCAGGGCGGCAAGTGCGGCCAGCTCGTGCTCCCTGGCCTCTTCTTCGGCGCAGCCGCCGGCACTGAGGTAGAGCATCACCGCCAACTGGTCCGGCTCATTGGTAACGCGACCGAAGGACATCAGCAGTGGCGCAGTCGCCTCGCTCATGGCGCACCCCATGGCCAGATCGTTGCTTTCCATCAGAAAAGGCACCGTGTGATCCCTGGAGAAGCCCTGCATCACATCCCCGGTGGTCTTGTACATCACGTGATTCACCGCGCTGCAGCCTCCAAGGACCACACTGGCCGTGAAAGCCGCCACAAGGGTACGCACTCGACGCGCGGAAAATGGCAACTTGCGGGAGGGATTCCGGAAATGGGTCATACCTTCTTCACCTTTTGCGTTTTTTGTTCTGATGCAGTTCCGCTGCAATCGCACGGCCCGGACTCTGGCAGAGAAACCGGTTTGTTACAGTCTGTAACCAGGCACGCATTATGGCGCAGGAGGCCCCGTTTTTATGCGACCGATGCCGCAAATGACGCCAATTTACACACACCTGTGCCACCCGTTGGTTTGCACAATGGGCCGCGAGCCACTATAGATTGGAGCAACCGAGAGTCGTTGTGATTCCGGCCAGTAAAGACCGAACCCGCAGAAATACAATAAAAGGAGTATCCGATGCGCAAACCTGAACTCGCCGCGGCCATTGCCGACCGCACCGGGCTGACCCGGGAAAAGGCCAGCGAAGTGATTACCGCGTTTACCGACCAGGTATCGGCCGCCGCCTCCCGTGGCGAGGATGTCACCCTGATCGGCTTTGGCACTTTCAACATCCGCAGCCGCGAGGCGCGTGATGGACGAAACCCGCAAACCGGCGAGAGTATTCGCATCCCTGCCAGCAAGACCGTAGGCTTCAAGGCCGGCAAGGCTCTCAAAGACGAAATCCGCTAGCCGGGTACAGGCCCGCACCTGCGGGCCTGCTTTACGCCTGTATCAGGTTCCGGCGACGGAAGCACACTCGGAGCGAGTGGCATCTACCCGGCACCGAATCGCTTTCATCAACTTGATGGCCCGCTCATCGTATACACCGTCCTCCAGCAACGAGAGACGCACCTTACGCAGCATCTTGTCGTATTCAGCGGTGTCTTCCTGGGGCAACTGCATCCAGACATCTTCCGGAATTTCAGCCTCTGCCTGGGCAATAATCTCGTAGGCCTCGTCTATGCGTTTGATGGCCTGGTCACGCACCATCTGGCCGGCGGAATCCGGGAAACGGTCGCGATGAATGATTACCTGGAAATTCATATACCCGAGGGCATATTTGACCACCGCACCGTTAGGCTGAACGCCCTTGTAAAGTTCCAGTGGTGTGTAGGCGACGGCCGGGGCATAGGCCAGGTCCACGCTACCGTTGTTGAACTTGCCGGCAAAGTTGGCGGAATTGGACCCCACCACAGATGCTCCCACATGGCGAACCATCCGCACTGATGCCTGGTCGTAATCGAGGGTTGCGATCCGTTTGCCCTGCAGTTTCTCGACGGAATCGATATTGCGATCCCGGGTGTGCAGGTAGATGGCGCCCCCGGGGAATACGCCGGCGACCTCGTAGGGACCATCAATCAGGAACGGCCGGGCTTTGGGCTGGCTGAGGGTGTTATACAGCAGCCGCATTTCCTCTTCGCCGGGCACTGCGCCCATGGCTTCAAGGCTGCCCGTGAACTTGTTGAATTCCCGAGCCCGGGTGCCGGTGAGCAGCACGGCGTCGCACTGGCCCGCCTTGAAGTCCTCGGCGGCCACCTTCTCATCGGTGTAGGCGCGAAGATCCAGTTTGATGCCGTTTTTCAGGGCAACCGGCTGGAAGGTTTTGGTGATGGCAAACAGGGGACCATTGGCACCAACCGGGTCAAAAACGCAAAAGCTGCGTTCCAGAGGCTCGTTCTGTGCCTGTGCCTGACCCATCGAGGGGAATACCAGACTGGCACAGAGGGCAGCTGCCATGGCTACCCGCTGGGGGAGGTTTGCTGATTTCACGGGATGACTCCTGGTTATTATTGTCGGGCGCCGGTCTGTGAAAATGAACCGGTCAGGCCACGCTTTCCTTGGTCGACCATAGGGCGACGGCTACAAGAATACGTTGGCACAGGTGCCTGCCATCAAGGGTTTTTCAGCAAAAGGGGGGGATTCTGTGATGGTGTCGACAGAGGTTCCGCAACCCCTGCCGCACTTTGTCGCCTAAGCCGGACTCAGATAGCCGGCTTTGGCCAGGCCTTTCGACCCTCACTGAGGGTGAGCCGGACGACACCCGGCAATTCGCGATCGGTCACCGGTGCATGGCGACCGGCTGAAACCAGTGTTTTCGCGCTCGGTGTCCAGAATGCATCGAGATCAAACACACAGACATCAGCGACTTCGCCCTCAGCAAGACGGGCCGTCCGGCCAAGCACTGAGGCTGGACCGTTGGTCAGCGCACGGATCAGATCAGGCAGTGCCAGCTCATTCATCTCTACCAGTTCCAGACCCAGCGACAGCACACTCTCAATGCTCGACAGTCCCGGCTCCGTGGCTGCCATAGGCGCCTGCTTGGCGGCGGTATCATGGGGCTGATGCTGACTGACGATGGCATCGATCACACCGTCCCGAACACCGGCTATCAACGCTTTCCGATCGCTCTCGCCGCGCAGAGGAGGCCGAACATGGAAGCGGCTGTCGAAACCGGCCAAGGCCTCCTCGGTGAACACAAGCTGGTGCATGGCCACATCGGCGGTTACCGCAATGCCGCGGCGGCGGGCTTCGGCCAGCATTTCAACACTGCGACCACAGGAGAGCTGGCTCAGATGCAGCTGTACCCCGGTTTCCTCCGCCAGCAACAACATTTCCATCACCGCAGCGGTTTCCGCCACTTCCGGAATACCGAGCAGACCCAGGCGAGATGTTACCAGGCCGTCGTGGGCGTAGCCGTCGGCAGCCAGGGCCTGGTTTTCGGGACTGAACATCACCGTCAAACCAAAGGTCTGGGCATAGGCCATGCAACGGCGCAATATGCGAGCGTTGCGCACGCCCCGGGAGCCATTACCCACAGCGACACAGCCCGCTGAGGCCAGGCCCGCCATGTCGCTGAGCAGATCACCCTCGAGGCCCCGGGTGATGGCACCAATGGGCAACACCCGGATCGGCGACCGGCTGGCGGCGCCATCCCGGATCAGGTGGGTGACGGCACTGGAATCGTTCACCGGCGAGGTTTCCGGCGAGGCGCAGACCGTCGTGTAACCGCCATGAGCCGCTGCGAGGGTTTCCGAGGCAATATTGCCTTTCTGGCCATTGCCCGGCTCACGGAGGTTACAGCAAAGATCGACAAACCCCGGCGCTATGACAGCGTTCTCGGCGCTGATTGTCTCGTCGGCCTTTGCCCGGGTGGCAGCTTCGCCCATCGCGGCAATACGGCCATCCCGGATCAGCAGCGCGGTATTCTGCTGCTCCGGGCCCTGACCATCGAACAGTCGGCCTCCGGTAATCTTCAGGCTGGTTCCGGATGTGTTGACACTGCTCATGCCTGGCCCCTCTCACTCAATTTCTGCTGCCGTTCTGAAACCTGGCCACCCATGGCCATGGACATGACCGCCATCCGGATGGCGATGCCGTTGGTCACCTGGTTCAGAATGACCGACTGTGGTCCGTCGGCAACCGCCGATTCGATTTCAACGCCCCGGTTGATCGGCCCCGGGTGCATAACGATGCATTCCGGATGGGCCAACGCCAGTTTTTGCTGGTTCAGGCCGTAGAGCCGGTAGAACTCGCGCTCGCTGGGCAGCAATGCGCCTTCCATCCGCTCTTTCTGCAGTCGCAGCATGATGACCACATCCAGATCCTTCATCCCGCGGGTCATGTCGTATTCCACCGTGCAGCCGAGGCTTTCCACGTCTTTGGGAAGCAGGGTTCCCGGGGCAATGACGCGAACTTCCTCGGCACCCAGCTCGTTGAGAGCCCGGATCTGGGAGCGGGCCACTCGGGAGTGCAGCACGTCGCCAACGATAGCGACTTTGAGGCCCTCGAAACGCCCCTTGTGCTGGCGAATCGTCAGCATATCCAGCATGGCCTGCGTCGGGTGAGCGTGGCGACCATCACCGGCGTTGATGATGGCGACGCCGGGCGTCACGCTCTCGGCAATAAAATGCGGCGCACCACTCTGGGAGTGCCGGACCACGAACATGTCGCTGGCCATGGCTTCCAGGTTCAGCAGCGTGTCAGACAGGGATTCGCCTTTGGAGGTGGCCGAGGTGCTGATATCCAGGTTGAGCACATCCGCAGAGAGGCGCTTGGCCGCCAGCTCAAAGGTACTGCGGGTTCGGGTGCTGGACTCGAAAAACAGGTTTACCACGGTTCGCCCGCGAAGCAGTGGCACTTTCTTGATGGTTCGCTCACCGACCTCGATAAAGGAGTCCGCCGTGTCCAGGATGTCGGTCAGCAGCGCCCGATCCAGACCGTCGAGAGTAAGGAAATGCCGCAACTGACCATCCCGGGTCAGCTGCAAGTGGTGCGGGGAAGAGTCGTTCGCGGTCATGGGTCGCCTGTTATCCGATTCGGAGGTTTATTGTCCGGCTTCCTGAAGCTCGATACGGAGCGGGTCGGGGCCACGTAGTTTGACGCGTTGATGGGCTTCCAACGCCATTGTCTTGCCAGCAACATCCGGCTGGATGGGCAATTCCCGGGCACCGAGGTCAATCAGGGTGGCCAGTATGATACTGGCTGGACGGCCATAATCGAAGATCTCATTCATGGCCGCCCGGATCGTCCGGCCGCTCATGATGACATCGTCAATCAGGATGATGTCACGGCCTTCGGTATCGAAGGGCAGACTCGAGGGTTTCACCCGGGGATTCAGGCCGATGCGGCTGAAATCATCGCGGTAGAAGGAGATGTCCAGTTCGCCGAACGGCTCTTCGATGCCAAGGCGTTTGCTCAGGACGTCGGCCAGCCAGACGCCTCCGGTCCGTATACCGATCAGGACCGGGGATTGCACGCCCCGTTGCTGGAGCGCCTGACGCAGCCCGGTTTCCATCTGGTCAAGCAACTGATCAATATCAAGCAATGCCGTCATTCGGTCCTCACTGTTGAAAAAAGGTTTCCAGGATCAGCACCGCGGCCCGGTCATCCACTCCGTGGCGACCAAAATCACGACTGCCTCCGGCGGCCATCACTTCACCCTTGGCCTCGAAGCTGGTGAGCCGCTCGTCCACCATCTCGACCGGCACGTGGTAGCGCCCATGCAGGCGCTTGCCGAATTTGCGCGCCCGGGCACACATATCGTTTTCGGTGTCGTCCATGTTGAGGGGCAAACCGACCACGACCAGGTCCGGACGCCACTCCTCGAGCAGGGATTCAATCTGTTGCCAATCGGGGATACCGTCTCGGGCAGGAATCAGAGCCACCGGTTGGCCGGATCCAAGCAACTCCTGACCAACCGCTACGCCAATACGGCGGGTGCCAAAATCGAACGCCATGACGCGACGGCTGGCCGGTTCAGGCATGACCGACCGATTCGCTGAGCTGATTGAGATCAATGCCGATCAGCTGCAGCACCGCCTTGTAGCGCTCTTCCCAGGGAGTACGGAACAGGATGTCGGTGTTGGCCGGACAGGTGAGCCAGGCGTTGCTGCCCAGTTCCTCTTCCAGCTGCCCTTCGCTCCAGCCGGAATAGCCCAATGCCACCAGGTACTCGTCGGGACCTTCGCCACGACCAATGCCTGCCAATACATCGCGGGATGTGGTCAGCAGAACATCGTCGGTGACCTTCGCCGTGTTCTGCCAGCTGGTGCCTGGGGGATGCAGCACAAAGCCGCGTTCCGGCTGCACCGGACCACCGCTGAATACCGGCAGATCCAGCTCGCCGCCCGGCAGGTCCAGTTGTTCCAGAATTTCACCAAGGTGGATGTCCAGCGGCTGATTGATCATTAACCCCAGGGCACCGTCGTCAGAATGCTCGCAAATGTAGATCACGCCGCCATGGAAACGGGGATCAGCGAGATAGGGCGATGCCACCAGGAACTGGTGGCGCAAGCTATGGGGAGAGTGTTTTGATGCTGTCATCCGGATGTCAGCCCCCGACGCTGGAAGGACCAGGTACGTATGATTTCGAGTTCATCCACCTCTTTCCGCATTTCGTCCGGAAATGGTGCAAAAGGCGAGGCCATCCTGACTATACGGATGGCAGCATCATCCAGGACGGTGCTGCCGGAAGACTGCAGGATCGCCACTTCTTTAATGGTGCCGTCTTTCTTGAGTGACACCAGCATTCGCAGTGTGCCATAGATTCCGGCATTGCGCGCCTCGGTCGGGTAGTTGATATTCCCCACCCGCGTTACCTTGCTCACCCAGTTCTGAACGTACCAGGCGTTGGTGGACTTGAGCGTAGAGGCGGCCGTTACCCGCATCACCCTGGGTTTGCGGGCATAGGCCTGCTGCTGGGCATCGAATCGGGCCTCAAGGCTGGCAATTTCCAGGCTGCGCTCCATCAGGCTCTTTTTCTCGCGAACCGGCAGAGGTTCCTCTTCCGGCCTGGCGCGCTCTTCAGGCTGGCGAACCTTCTGACTGGAAGAACTTTCGGTCTGAACTACCTGCTTTTCCTGACGTGGCTGCGGCTCGGTTTGCGCAGGAGGCTCGGGTTGAACCTGTGCCACCTGCGGCTGGCTCACCTCCGCCGGTTGCGGGGTGGTCATTTCCCGAACCTCTTCCTCGGTACCACTGCCCTTCTGACTGGTCTGGGCCAGGAAATCCGCCTTCTCCGGAGCTTCCTCATCGTCGAACTGGGACAGGGTGATTTCCATGGTCTGGGCAGAGGAGCGGGGCGGTTCAGGCGCAAAGGTGATTCCCAGCACCACGATGGCGTGCACCGCCAGCGCCATAAACAGGGTGAAGGAAAACCGGTCGAAGTCGCTTACCTGAACTGCCATTCCTGATATGGATCCTGTCGTTATACCTGCCCGGCCGCCATCACCGGATTATGCCTGGCCCAGACGCTTCGCAATCGCGTCCATCAATAAGCCACCAATATCGATCCCGAAGGCCGCATCGAGCTCCCGGATACAGGTCGGGCTGGTGACATTGATTTCGGTAAGGTAGTCACCGATGACATCCAGGCCCACAAAAATGAGGCCCTTCTCTTTGATCACCGGGGCAACGCGTTCGCAGATCTCACGATCCCGCGCGGTCAGTTCACGACCTTCACCCCGGCCGCCGGCGGCCAGATTGCCCCGATTCTCGCCATGGGAGGGTATTCTCGCAAGTGAATAGGGTACCGGTTCACCGTCGATCAGCAGGATGCGCTTGTCGCCATCGCTGATTTCGGGGATGTATTTCTGGGCCATGGCCTGGTGCGTGCCATAGTTGGTGAGGGTTTCGATGATGACACCGAGATTGAAATCGTTTTCCCTGATACGGAAGATCGAATGACCGCCCATGCCGTCCACCGGCTTCATGATGACATCGCCGTGTTCGGCGTAGAACTCGCGGAAGCGACTCGCCGAACGGCTGACAAGTAGTGGCGGCGTCAGGTCGGTAAACTGCGTGGCGAACAGCTTCTCATTGCAGTCGCGCAGCGTGGACGCCGGATTGACCACCAGAGCGCCCTGCTGCTCGGCCGCCTCCAGTATATAGGTGGCCATCAGGAACTCCCGGTCTACCGGCGGGTCCTTGCGCATGAGGATGACATCAAGATCTCCCAGCGCCCGGTCCTGGGACGGCCCGAAGCCGTACCAGTTTTCCGGATCCATGTGCACAGTCAGGTCACGGGTGTGCGCCATGGCACGGCCACCGTCCAGGTACAGGTCGGGGAGCTCCATGTACTCGATTTCCCAACCGCGTTTCTGGGCAGCCAGCAACATGGCCAGTGAGCTGTCTTTCTTGAAGTGGATATCTTCAATCGGATCCATCACGATCCCGAGTCTGACGGTCATGGGCGTTCCTGCACTCCTGAGGGTTAAAAACACGAACCGGTCTGCAGAGCGGACCAGACATTAAGTGCTATGCTTTGAAATCAGATGGTATTGTACCCGAACTGCAAATGCATCCGGAGAAATCCTCAGTCAGTTACGTGACGTTGCGGGCAGTAGTACATTTGGTCACAAACTAATACTTTTTATCCGGCCATTGATAATCTATAAATGAGCGGGGTTTATAGAAGAACCTTAAGGTTTGTGTTAAAACCCCCGTTTTAAAATAACGACAGTCGCTGAGCGCAAGGCAGTTGGACAATGGATGACAACTTCGAGAACTTGAAGATCATGGTGATCGACGACAGTAAAACCATACGTCGCACCGCAGAAACCCTTCTGAAAAAGGTCGGCTGTGAGGTCATCACCGCGACTGACGGCTTTGACGCTCTTGCCAAGATTGCCGATTCACAGCCGGACATCATTTTTGTCGATATCATGATGCCCCGCCTGGACGGCTACCAGACCTGCGCACTTATCAAGAACAATTCCTCCTTCAAAAAGACGCCGGTTATCATGCTCTCCAGCAAGGACGGTCTGTTCGACAAGGCCAAGGGCCGCATCGTCGGCTCGGACCAGTATCTGACCAAACCGTTCAGTAAGGATGAGCTGCTTAATACCATCCGCCAGTATGTTCCACAGGCGGAACAGTAAACCTGCTGCCCCCAAGAACTATCGAGGAAACCATGGCCCGCATTCTTATTGTTGACGATTCCCCTACCGAGGTTAAGAAAATCTCCACGATCCTGGAAAAGCATAAGCACGAGGTGCTTACAGCTGACAACGGCGCAGACGGCGTTGCCAAGGCTCGTGCAGAGACCCCGGACCTGGTTCTGATGGATGTGGTTATGCCCGGCCTGAACGGCTTTCAGGCAACCCGCCAACTGACCCGCGCCCCGGAAACCGCGTCCATCCCGGTCGTCATCGTAACCACCAAGGATCAGGAAACTGACCGCGTTTGGGGCACCCGACAGGGCGCCAAGGGTTACCTGGTCAAGCCGGTTAACGAAGACGACCTGATCAAAACAATCAACAGTCTGATTGCCTGATCCCCAACCGTGGAGTAAGCATGTCCGCCCAGGCCGCCCCTTTTGCCGTTCTGACGGATATCGCCGCGCGCAGCCGGTCGCTGGCTGCCGGCCTGCCGGAACAACAGCAAGCCGTTGAGCTGTGGAACGGCATCGGCTTCGTTCTCGCAGGCGAACGGTACGTTGCCCCCATGGGCGAAGTCACTGAAATCCTCCACGTCCCCCGGTTTACCCATATACCGGGGGTTCGCCCGTTTTTGCTTGGCGCGGCCAATGTTCGCGGCCGCCTCCTGCCCCTGGTTGATCTTGCCGGCTTTTTCGATATTCCCCGCTCTTCCCGTAGCCAGCGGGAACGGCGCGTGCTGGTGGTAGAGCAGGGTGACATTTTCAGCGGGCTGGTAGTCGATAGTGTGCTGGGCATGCAGTATTTCGCAACTGACAGTTTCAAGGATTCGCCCGAGGGCGTGCCTGAAAACGTTCGACCGTTTGTCTCAGGCGGTTATGAACGCAACGAGGAAGTCTGGAAAGTGTTTTCGGCCGTCGACCTGCTCGAGGACGAACGATTTCTTGACGTCGCACAGTGGTAAGGGTGGTGACAATGGCAGGAACATCACCCTGACCGCCTGAAACCCGAAAAAACAAACTTGCCAATTTCTTGAAGAGGCCGGGAGCCAGAAAATGAAGAACAGAGCCGGAAGACTCAGTATGGGACAGGGAGGCAACAAGCTGGTTGCCGGCCTGATCGCCGCACTGATCGCACTCACTATCCTGCTCGTTGTGGTGCTGTTCATTATCAATACAGACAGCCAGAACGATCAGGAATACATCGCCAACACCGCCGAACTGAGGGTGCTCTCTCAGGAGATTGCGAAGAACGCGACCGAGGCTGCCGGCGGTACCGCCGAGGCCTTCAACCAGCTGCGCCGCTCCCGTGACGAATTCCAGCAGCTCTGGACCAACGTAACCGAGGGCAATCCGGAAACCGGCCTGCCGCCGAGTGAACTGGCCCAGCAGAGTGGCGTTCAGGAAAACTGGAACACCGTGCGGGAAAACGCCGACAGCATCCTCTCCACCCAGGATGCGGTGCTCGGCCTCCACGAGGTTGCCCGGACCCTGAACGAAACCATTCCGCAGCTGCAGGTTGAGTACGACGATATCGTACAGATCCTGCTCGACAACGACGCACCCGCCGAGCAGATCGCACTGGCGCAGCGTCAGTCACTCCTGGCGGAGCGGATTGTTCGCTCGGTTAACAACGTACTCTCCGGTGACGAAGACGCGGTTATTGCCGCGGACCGTTTCGGTCGTGACGCGAGCCTGTTCGGCCGAGTGCTTGAAGGCCAGCTGAACGGCAACCCTGCCATGGGGATCTCCCAGGTAAATGACGAAGACGCCATCTACGGCCTCGAAGCTGTCGATGAACTGTTCCAGTTCGTTTCCCAGAACGTAGACGCAATCCTTGAAGCCTCTCCCGACCTCTTCAAGGTTCGTACTGCTGCCAGCGACATCTTCCAGAATTCCGAGATCCTGCTTTCCGAACTCTCTGTACTGGCCGAGAACTTCCGGACCCAGTCCGGCTCACGTCTGGTCAGCCCGACTCTGGCCTTCGCGATCCTGGCCGCCATGGTTGCCATTGTTGTGTTTATCGGTCTGGCCCTGTACCGCGAAGCCCAGGCCCGACTGGCTACTACTCAAGAGCAGAACGAGCAGAACCAGAACGCGATCCTGCGACTGCTGGACGAACTGGCCGACCTGGCTGATGGTGACTTGACCACCGAGGCCACGGTAACCGAGGACTTCACCGGTGCCATCGCCGACTCCATCAACTACGCGATCGACCAGATGCGCGGACTGGTACAGGCGATTCGTGGTACTGCCGTACGGGTAGCGTCAGCGGCTCAGGAAACCCAGGCCACTGCGATGCATCTTGCCGATGCTTCCGAGCACCAGGCCCAGGAAATCGCCGGCGCCTCCGCTGCGGTGAACGAGATGGCCGTGTCCATCGACCAGGTATCCTCGAACGCTGCCGAGTCCTCCGCGGTTGCGGAGCGGTCGGTTGCGATCGCGAAGAAAGGCGCGGAAGTGGTACAGAACACCATCCGCGGCATGGACAACATCCGTGAACAGATCCAGGAAACCTCCAAACGTATCAAGCGTCTGGGTGAATCTTCCCAGGAAATCGGTGACATCGTATCCCTGATCAACGACATCGCCGACCAGACCAACATCCTGTCCCTGAACGCGGCGATCCAGGCCTCCATGGCCGGTGACGCGGGCCGGGGCTTCGCGGTTGTTGCGGACGAAGTACAGCGACTGGCGGAACGCTCTTCTGCAGCAACCAAGCAGATTGAAGCGCTGGTTAAGACGATCCAGTCGGATACCAACGAAGCGGTTATCTCCATGGAACACACCACCGCCGAGGTGGTCCGTGGTGCCCGTCTGGCCCAGGACGCGGGTATCGCCCTCGAGGAAATCGAGAACGTATCCATGTCTCTGGCGGAACTGATCCAGAACATCTCCAACGCCGCACGTCAGCAGTCCTCGTCGGCGGCGCACATTTCCAACACCATGAACGTTATCCAGGAAATCACGTCCCAGACGTCTTCCGGTACCAACGCAACAGCGAAGTCTATCGGTAACCTGGCAGAAATGGCGTCCGAGCTTCGGTCCTCCGTTGCAGGCTTCACTCTGCCGGAAGAAGACGTGGCTGATCACGAGGAAGAGGAAGACAGCGACGTTCCGGTGGTGGGCTGATTTCCGCTCCAGGGCTGTTGACGGTTTATGGCACAAATGCATAACAACCTGTCACCTGCCGAGGGCATCTGGTCACTGCGCCGACTCCCGGATATGGACGAGGCGCAGTTCAGCCAGTGGCAAACCCTGCTGGAACACCGAACCGGTATGACCCTGTCGTCCGAGCGCCGTTCGTTTCTGGAAACGAACCTTGGCATCCGGATGCGGGAAATCGGCTGCAGCAGCTATCAGGCCTATTACGAAAAGATCGTATCCGGGCCGGATGCGATCAGGGAATGGTCAACGCTGGTGGACCGGCTCACTGTCCAGGAAACCCGGTTCTTCCGGGATCCCGACGCTTTCCGGCTGGTATCCGACTATGTCCTGACACGGCCTCGGGAACAGCTGAAGAAGCGCCCCCTGGAGGCCTGGAGTGTCGGATGTTCTACCGGGGAAGAGCCCTACACCCTGGCCATGGTGCTGAATGAATGCATGGAGCAGCTGGCATTGCAGCCTCTGTTCGGTGTCACCGGTTCTGACATCAGCAAGCCGGTGATCGAGAAGGCCCGGAACGGTCAGTTCAATCCCCGCAAACTGCTGGGAATGGACGAGGAAATGAAAGCCCGGTATTTCCGCCCGGCCGAGCGGAATACCGTAGAAATCGTGAACAGCATCCGCGACAGGGTGTGCTTTACCAGACTGAATGTTCTGGACCTGAACAAGGCACCCATGCACGGTATGAACATCATTTTCTGCCAGAATCTGCTGATTTATTTCCGCCGCTGGCGCCGGCGGGAAATTGTCAAGCGACTTGCAGAGCGGCTGGCGCCCGGGGGGTTGCTGGTACTGGGCCAGGGAGAGCTGACCGACTGGCAGCCTCCAGGGTTACAGAGAGTCCCCTCGGAACATGTGCTGGCGTGGATCAAACGCCAGACTGACGAAGAATAACCGGAGTGGTTATGGGCAATCACCATGACAGCATCGCCCTCGACTGGGTTCGGGGAGAGATACAGGACACGCTGACCCAGGGTCAGCATGCACTGGAAGCGTATGTCGAGAATCGTGACGACACCGCGCGCCTGCGCTTCTGCCTGAATTATCTCCATCAGGTACATGGCACCCTGCAAATGGTCGAGCTCTATGGTGCAGCCCTGCTCACCGAGGAGATGGAAAAGCTCACCCAGGCCGTACTCAACGAGACCGTTGCCAATACCGACGAAGCCGTTGAAGTCCTGATGCAGGCCATCCTGCAGTTGCCCCAGTACCTCGAGCATCTGGCCAGCAGCCAGGACGATTTCCCGATGGTGCTGCTGCCACTACTGAACGACCTTCGGGCCGCCCGTGGCGAATCCCTGCTGTCTGATACCTCGCTGTTCAAACCGGACCTGGCCCCCTCGCGAATTACCGTGACCGGGAAGGTCTCCCAGCGCCTGCAGGATCCAACAGTCCTGGGCCATATCCGTAAGCTACGCCAGATGTACCAGTTCGCGCTGGCCGGTGTCATCCGGGAAGCAGATCTCGATGCCCATTTCGAGTACATGCAGAAGGTCATTCAACGGCTGATGCGTTTATGCCAGAAAACGCCCCGGGGCGAGCTCTGGAAAGCAGCCAGTGCGTTCGTGGAAACACTTCAGGCACACGTGAATCCGGTGAATGCGGCGGTCAAATCCCTGCTCAGGGAGCTGGACAGTGAAATACGACGGCTCACCGACGAGCACGCGGATATCCTTCAGCAACCGGCACCGGAAGCGCTGCTCAAACACCTGCTCTACTACGTTGCCCGTGCGCGAGATCTGGATTCCCCCCAGGTCAGTGCCCTGAGAGATGCCTACCAGCTGAATCAGGCACTGCCGTCGGAAGACGATGTTGATGCCGCCCGAACCAGAGTGTCCGGCCCCGGCCGCGACGCCATTCATTCCGTTGTCGGCGCGCTCAATGAAGAGCTGGCGAAACTGAAGGATCAGCTGGATCTGTTTGTCCGCTCAGAACTCCGCCAGAACAGTGAGCTTGACGACCTGTTGCCTGGTCTGCGTCAGGTGGCCAATACCCTGGCTGTACTGGGTCTGGGCATACCACGGAAAGTGATCACCGAGCAGGTTGAACTGGTTGAGAAACTCAGCGCCCAGGCAGAGCTGGTTGACGATGGCACGCTGATGGATATCGCCGGCGCACTGCTTTACGTCGAAGCCAGTCTTGCCGGTCTGGACAGTGAAGGTCAGCAGGAGTCATCCGCAGACGAAACCTCCGATGCACCGATTAACCTGGGCTCCCGGGAACTGGGCGAGGCCAGCGGCGCGCTGCTGCGGGAATCGCGGAACACCCTGGAACAGGTGAAATCCGCCATCGTCAATTTTATTGCCTCGCAATGGGATACCCGGGAAATCGAGCATGTTCCCGGCCTGCTGCACAGCATTCGCGGTGGCCTCAGCCTGATCCCGCTGGACCGGGTTGCAAGCATGCTGGCCTCGGCAGAACGCTACATCAGCGATGTTCTGCTGGACGGCAAGCAGGTTCCTGACTGGAAGCAGCTCGACATCCTGGCCGATGCGGTTACCAGCATCGAGTATTACCTGGAGCGCCTCGCTGAAGGGATTGGCGAAAACGATTCGATTCTGCGGGTTGCCGAGGACAGTCTCGCTTCCCTCGGCTTCCCGGTCGGGGCTGAGCCCACCTGGACGGAAACCACGGCCCAGGAAGAGCCCGTCGCTGAACCGTCTTACGAGCAGGATGAAGCCAGCGTTTCGGCCGCGCCGGAAGAAACCAAAAGCTCGGACACGGAGCTCCTGGACGATGAGATTCTCGGCATTTTCGTTGAGGAAGCCGAAGAGGTTCTCGAGACCATTCATGAATTCTATCCCCGTCTGCGCCAGAGTCACGACGACCGTGAGGCTCTGACCGAAGTTCGTCGTGCTTTCCATACGCTCAAGGGCAGCGGACGTCTGGTTGGCGCGACCAGTATCGGCGAGCTGGCATGGTCTGTGGAAAACCTGCTGAACCGGGTGATCGATCAGACCATTCGCCCCACCGAAGACATGTTTACCCTGGTGGACGAGGTCAATGCCCGCATTCCGTCACTGATCCGTGAATTCAAGGACGGCCAGACCGCAGGCGACGTGGACGAGCTCATCAACCGGGCCGAAGCCATGGCAACCACCCGTCGCACCGACGACGATGCCGTGACGGTGCCGGAAACTCCCGAGGTCGAAGACACAGTCGTCGACCCGGGAGAAAAAGAGCAGGACATCGCGGCATCCGTTGATGAAGAAGCCGCCGCTGAGGCCGTGTTGGATGAATCCGCCGAAGACGATGACCTGATTGACGATGAAATACTTGAAATATTCGTCGAAGAAGCCGGTGAGGTGCTGGACACCATTCGCGAATACCTGCCGATGCTTCTGCGCCAGCACGATGACCGCAGCGCCCTGTCGGAAGTTCGCCGTGCCTTCCACACGCTGAAAGGCAGTGGCCGTATGGTCGGCGCGTTGGTTGTTGGCGAATTGGCCTGGTCCGTGGAAAACATGCTGAACCGCGTTATCGACGGCAGCATCTTCATGAACGATGACATCGCCAGTCTTCTGGAAGATGTCACCGCCAGCCTGCCGGCCCTGGTCGAAGATTTTGAGAAGCGCCGTGCGGCTTCCTTCGATACCGCCCACCTGGAAGCCCGCGCCAACGCCCTGGCCAGCGGTGAGATTCCCGATGCCAGCATGATGCCGGCGGCCGAATCGGACGGCTCCGAAGCCGTAGCCGAAGGTGAGACCACCACTTCAGGCGCAGAGACCGAGACGGCTGAAGAGGATGCGGTCGACCCGGTATTGCTGGATATTTTTGAAAGTGAAACCGAGACCCATCTGCAGACCCTGAAGGATTTCCTGTCAGCAGCCGGAGACAAGACCACGGTTACCTACACCGATGATCTCTCCCGGGCCCTGCATACCCTCAAAGGCAGTGCCCATACCGCCGGCATTGCTCCCATTGCAGCTGTGATCACACCACTGGAACGCTTCGTCAAGGAATCCCGGGCACAAAACAAGCGGGCAAACCGCGACGTGCTTTCGCTGATCGAATCTGCCTGCGATTTCCTGACTCAGGGGCTGGCCCAGATCCGTGAGAACCCGCAGGCCTCGCTGCCGGGCACCGAAGCTTTCCTCGAGAAACTGGACCAACTGACGGATGAGACACTCCGCGGCCACAGCGAGGAAGCCCCGCGTCAGCATCCGCAGCAGGCTCCATCACGGCTGGTTCAACTGTTCCTGAACGAAGGCCTCGACATTGTTCTGGATGCTGACCGGATTCTCGACCACTGGGCGGACAACCCCGGCGAAATGGAGTCGTTGAACCCGTTGCGTTCCGAGCTCGAACAGTTGACCTCTGGCGCCTCAGAAGCCGGACTTGGCGACGTTGCCGCACTCTCGGGCGCCCTGAAAGACAGCTATGACGACGCCGCCAGACACAATGAAGCGCCGGATGAAGCCTTTTTCGAGACCGTTCGGGCAGCTCACGAACAGCTGATCAACATGATGGATCAGGTGGCCGCCGGGCTTGCCACGGAATCCAGCGACGACATGGTTACCGCGCTCGAAAACCTGAAACGGGCCCCGAGCACAGAAAACGAGGAACCCGACGCCTTCGAGCAGGAATTCACCGGTGAACTCGAGGAAATCGATCTCAGCTTTGAGATGGATGAAACCGAAGTACCGGCAAATGAAGAGCCAACGGCGACCGAACAACCGCCGCTTCCGGAAATGTCCGAATCCGATGACGACATGGACGAGGAGCTTGCGGAGATCTTCCTGGAAGAGGCCCGCGACCTCATCGACAGCACCGCTGATGCGCTGCAGAGCTGGAGCGAAAATACCGGAAATCTGGATATCCTTCGTTTGCTGCAGCGGGATCTGCATACCCTTAAGGGTGGTGCACGCCTGGCCGACATTCCTGCCGTCGGCGATCTCTCCCACGAGTTGGAAAACCTGTTTGAGGGACTGACCGAGCAACGGCTATCGATCAATGATGAGCTTTCAGACCTGCTGTTCCGCTGCCATGACCGGCTTGCGGGCATGGTCGAAAATCTGGAAGCCAAGGAGCCGCCGCGCCCTGCGCCGGATCTGATTGGCGAAATCCAGGCGTACATGGACAGCGCCACCGGAACACGCCCGGTCACCAATGTTGCGAGCCCTGAAGAGGAAGCGGAACCGGATTTCAACGATGAAGAACAGGCCCCGCTCCCGGAGGTCGAGGAACCCGTCGATTCCGATCCTGAAACCGCGGAAACCGGCGAGGTGGAAGACGGTGTTGCGGATCTCTCGCACCTGGATCCGGAGCTGGTCGGCATTTTCCTGGAAGAAGCCTACGACCTGATCAACTCTACCGGCAGCGCCCTGCACACCTGGACCGAAGACCCGTCGGACCGGAGCATTGCCGCGGAACTGCAGCGGGATGTCCACACGCTCAAGGGTGGCGCCCGGATGGCTGGCGTGGAGCCCATTGGCGACCTGACCCACGTGCTCGAAGACCTGTTCGAAAAGGTTGCAGAGGGTCAGCTGGAAGCCAGCGACGCCATGAACGACCTATTGTTTGCCTGCCATGACCGGCTGGCGCAAATGGTCGAGCAGGTGGCGACCCAGAAGCCCTGCCCACCGGCGGAGGAGCTGGTCGCTCGCGTCCAATCCATCCTTCGGGGCGAATCGGCGTGGTCCGATGATCGTGAGCAAGAGCCGGAACAGCCGGCAGAGGCCGAAAGCGCAGAGGCGCCTCCCAAGGTGTCAGCAGAAGCCCCCGACCTCAGCGAGACTCTGACACAGGCCAGTGATGACGATCTTATCGGCATCTTCCTGGACGAAGGGCTGGAAATCTACGACGCCATTAGCGAGTGTCTGGATCAGTGGCGTGACGAACCGGAAGAACTGACCGGCCTGACCCAGCTTCAGCAGGAGCTGCACACTCTCAAGGGCGGTGCACGGCTTTCTGACGTTGATCCCATTGCCAACCTGGCAGAGGCTTGGTCAGACGCCCTGGATCCGCTGATTTCCGGCTCCAATAACCAGAAGACTCTGCTTAGCCTCAGCGATCGGGCACTCGGCAGCCTAAAGACCATGCTCAACAGCCTGGAAGATGGCAGCAAGCCCGAACCGGATACCGGGCTTATTGAAGACTTCCAGGCAGCCCACGAGGTTGCCACCGAAGAAACCGCAGCCCCCCGTGAAGAATCGGAACAGGAAGCGATCGATCCTGAAGTACTGGAAATCTTCCTGGAGGAAGCCGGTGAAATCATGGATCAGCTCGAGCAGCTGCTTGATGACTGGCGCAAGGAGCCGGCAAACCACAACTTCAACCAGGAAGCCCAGCGTGCATTGCATACGCTGAAAGGCGGTGCGCGCCTGTCCCAGCTGACTCAGCTTGGCGACAGGGCTCACGCCTTTGAGACCCGCCTGATTGACCTTGGCGGCAATCCCCCGGATGAGTCCCAGTGGCAGGCCATTACCGAAGATCACGACGCCATCATCGCCCTGGTTGCCGACATCCGTAAGGGCTATGAGTCCGGCATGGGTGTGCCTTCGGCAAAGGCCGAACAGCCGGCGCCAGCCCCGGCCGCGCCGGAACCGAAAAAGCCTGAAGAGCCGACGCTTCCCGCCAAGGCAGAAAAACCGGTAGCACCGGCACCCAAGCCCGGAAAATCGCCGGCCAAGGTTCGCAAACAAGCAGTCGAGGCACAGCGGGCGGCACAGGAGACCATTCGGGTGTCCGCGCCGCTGCTGGATGAGCTGGTCAACCTGGCGGGTGAAACCAGTATTACCCGTGGCCGGCTTGAACAGCAGACCAGTGATTTTGGTCATACCCTGGACGAAATGGCCGCCACCATCGAGCGTCTGCGTGAGCAGCTGCGCCGGATGGAAATCGAGACCGAAGCCCAGATCCTGTTCAGTGCCGAGAAAGAACACGGGCCGGATTACGGCGACGACTTCGACCCGCTGGAGATGGACCGCTACTCCTCTATCCAGCAACTGTCCCGGGCTCTGACCGAGTCCTCCTCGGACCTTGCAGACCTGCGGGAAACCCTGTCTGACCGGGTACGGGACACCGAAACCCTCCTGGTGCAGCAGTCCCGGATCAACACGGAGCTCCAGGAAGGTCTGATGAAGACCCGGATGATTCCGTTCGCCTCCATGGTGCCCCGCCTGCGGCGCATCGTTCGCCAGATCAGCGGCGAACTGGGCAAGAAAGTCGACTTCGATGTCCGTAACGCCGAAGGCGAAATGGATCGGAACATCCTCGAGCGTATGATCGCGCCCCTGGAACACATGCTCCGGAACGCACTGGACCACGGCATCGAAAGCCCGTCGGACCGCAAGCAAGCCGGCAAGCCGGAAACCGGCGAAGTCACTCTGTCATTGACGCGTGAAGGCGGCGACGTTGTCCTGAGGATGATCGACGATGGCGCGGGCATTCCCTCTTCGGTCATTCGCGACAAAGCGATCCGGCAGGGCATGCTGCGGGAAGACGAGGACCTGTCCGAGCGGGAAATCCTGCAGTTTATCCTGCAGCCCGGCTTCTCCACCGCCCAGCAGGTGACCCAGATTTCCGGCCGCGGCGTGGGCATGGACGTGGTTGCCAGCGAGATCAAACAGCTCGGTGGCAGCCTGGATATCGATTCTGCCGTTGGCCGCGGGACTACCTTCACGGTTCGCCTGCCGTTCACAGTTTCCGTCAACCGGGCGCTGATGGTGTCCACCGGCGAGGATTTCTACGCAATCCCGCTGAACACCATCGAGGGTATTGTCCGGGTCAGCACCTACGAGCTTGAGGAATACTACAAGCCGGATGCGCCGATGTACGAATACGCCGGCCAGGAATACCGGCTCCAGTATCTGGGCAGCCTGCTGAACAGCGATCACCATCCGAAGCTGCAGGGCCAGGCCCTGCCGCTGCCGGTGATCCTGGTGCGCGGCGCCGAGCAGCCCATGGCCCTGCAGGTGGACAACCTGATGGGCAGCCGGGAGATCGTTGTTAAATCTCTTGGCCCTCAATTCAGTTCGGTACGCGGTGTGTCCGGTGCCACCATTCTGGGTGACGGTAACGTGGTGGTGATTCTCGACCTGCCTGCGATGATCCGTTCCGACATCCTGTCCGAGCGCCAGCGACTGGCCAATCTCGAGAAAGCCCGCGAGTCTGCCCGCTATGAGGAACAGGCTACCGTGGTCATGGTGGTGGACGACTCTGTTACAGTACGGAAGGTTACCTCACGACTGCTGGAGCGTAACGGCATGGAAGTCATCACTGCCAAAGACGGCCTGGACGCGGTCGCGCAACTGCAGGATCACAAACCGGATATCATCCTGCTGGATATTGAAATGCCGCGGATGGATGGTTTTGAGGTTGCCAGCTTTGTGCGCCATGACGACAACCTGCGGGAAACCCCGATCTGCATGATCACCTCCCGGACCGGCGAAAAACACCGCGAACGCGCGCTGGCCATTGGTGTGAACGAGTATCTCGGCAAGCCGTTCCAGGAAACCGAGTTGCTTGAGACTATTGAGCGGCTGACCGGACGTCAGTGATGGCCGGCCTGACTGGCCGGCCACGGGTCGGGATCGTCTCGGATGTGGTTCTGCAGCGACACCGACTGCAGGCCGCGACATCGAAGTTCGGTCTGGAGGTGCGTTTTTCCGGAGATCCGGACCGGTTGCTGGGCTACCCGGAATTCCCGGATGCCAGCCTCTGGCTGGTCACCCTCGAAGACGAGGCCGATCACCCGTTATTGTTCGATCACCTGCTTGAAAATACCGACGTACCGGTACTGTTCGGCCTGGATGAAGCACCCAAGCCAGGAAGTACAGAGTATTTTCGCTGGGAACGACGTTTACTGGGCAAGCTCGAGCAGCAACTGGGGCACCTGGAAGAGCTGGACTCAGAAGCCACTCTGGCAGAACTGGAGCAGGAAACGCCGCCACCAACGCCATCGCCGGGCCTGCCTCACTGGATTCCGCCTGCAGTACCCGGTTCGGTGGCCGAGGAAGTCTGGATTCTTGGCGCTTCACTGGGAGGGCCGGCGGCGGTTAAGACGTTTCTGGATCACCTGCCGCCGAATCTGCCCGTGGGCTTCATCTATGCCCAGCACATAGATGGGAACTTCACCGAGGTTCTTACACGGGTACTGGGTCGCCACGCCCACTATCAGCTCAAGCGGGCCGACGAAGGCTACCGGGTCAAGAATGGTGATGTCGTGCTGATGCCGGTGGAGCACGAATGGAAGCTGAACGAGCAGGGTGCCCTGACGGAAACCAGCAATGCCTGGCCGGGGCCCTATGGCCCCTCTATCGATCAGGTCCTGCTTAACGTAGCGGATCATTACGGCCAGCGCTGTCATGCTATTCTTTTTTCCGGCATGGGTAATGATGGCGCTATTGCAGCGCCTTTACTGAAAGCCTACGGTAGCCGGATCTGGGTCCAGGAGAGCACAAGCTGCGGCAACAGCTCTATGCCCGAATCCGTCGCCGCCACCGGTTGCAGTGGTTTCTGTGGCACCCCGGAGCAGCTGGCACGGGAACTGGTAAAAACCATCGAAGAATCCTGCCTGCTCAAGAGCCGGCAGAAACGGGACTCCGCCTGAGGTAACACGCAATGAATGACAACAGCCAATCCCTCTCCTGCGTCATGATTCCCATGAGCGGACGGCAACTGTTGCTGCCCAACGTCTCGATTGCGGAAGTGGTCGACTATGCCAGCGCTGATGCCGGCGCGAACACGCCAGAATGGCTGGTTGGCTACCTTGACTGGCGGGGCCTGCAACTTCCGGTGATTTCATACGATGCGGCCAACGGCGGCGCCCTCACCGTTCCGGGCGATAATCGGGGCCGCATCGTTGTCCTCAACACCATCGGCGACCACCACAAGGAAGTCCCGTTTATGGCACTGGTTACCCAGGGCATTCCCAGCCAGGCCCGTTTGGCAGAAGACCAGGTCAGGAAGCTGGAGGGTGAACCGGGGCCGGCGGATCTGATGCAGGTCGAGGTTGAAGGTGAGCATGCCTGGATCCCGAATCTGGAATTTCTGGAATCCCTGGTTGTAAAGTCCCGACACTGACCTGTTCCACTGCCGGACATGGCAGACAGCTCTGCAAATGTTATAATGTTTCAAATTTTGCAGGATTTCGACCATGTCTGCCCGCGCTATTCCCTACCGGCCTCACAACCACGATGCCTGTGTCAGTCAGGCCCTGACTGACGCCAGGACCATTTGCCAGCGGCAGAATGCCCGACTGACGCCCATCCGGGAACGAGTGCTGGAGCTGATCTGGCAATCCCACAAACCGCTGGGCGCCTACGATGTGCTGGCGAAGCTTTCTTCCGATGGTCATAACGCTGCTCCGCCCACCGTTTACCGCGCGCTGGATTTCCTTCAGCAGCATGGCCTGGTGCACCGCATCGCGTCGCTTAACGCCTTTATCGGATGTACCCATGCGGGTGAAAGCCACACCGGCATGTTTCTGATCTGTCGCGCCTGCGGCAATGTTCTCGAACTGACCGCTCCAGAGGTGTCAACAGAAGTTCGCAAAGCCGCTTCCGGGGAAGGCTTCCGGGCTGAGACCACGACGCTTGAAATTGCCGGCCTTTGCCCCCGATGCCAGTCGGAGCCGGGCCATGACTGATCCTCTGGTCAGCCTGGAGAACCTTACTGTCCGGTTTGACGAACGCCCCGTGGTTGATCGGGTCAA
The DNA here is from genome assembly GCF_040148675.1 of Marinobacter sp. NFXS11. Taxonomy (NCBI): domain Bacteria; kingdom Pseudomonadati; phylum Pseudomonadota; class Gammaproteobacteria; order Pseudomonadales; family Marinobacteraceae; genus Marinobacter; species Marinobacter sp. NFXS11. Next base: position 518,875 of record NZ_JAGDDV010000002.1, read on the forward strand.
CCTGAAGATTCACCGTGGCGACATCATCACCATCATTGGTCCAAACGGGGCAGGCAAGACGACACTGATCAAGGCAGTACTGGGAATCCAGAAAGTGTCTGAGGGTCAGGTGTCCCTGAAAAAGAACCTGGTGATCGGGTACGTCCCACAGCATCTCACGCTCGAGGCCACACTGCCTCTGAGCGTCAAGCGCTTCATGATGCTCAGCGGCCGGTCCCTCGCGGAATGTGAGTCTGCCCTTGCCCGCACCGGCGTCGGACACCTGCTGCATGCCTCCGTGCACCACCTCTCCGGGGGGGAGAAGCAGAGGCTCTTGCTGGCTCGGGCCCTGGCCCGCAAACCGGATCTTCTGGTCCTTGATGAGCCCGCCCAGGGCGTCGACATCAATGGCCAGGCGTCATTGTATGATCTGATACGCCAGTTAAGGGATGACCTGAACTGCGGTGTTATCATGATCTCCCACGACCTGCACCTGGTCATGGCAGCAACCGACAAGGTTATCTGCCTTAACCAGCATGTCTGCTGCAGCGGTTACCCCGAGGACATCTCCCACGACCCGGCCTTCATCGAAACATTCGGTCGCCCCGTGGCAGAGTCCCTCGCGGTCTATCACCATCACCACAACCACAGCCACGATCTGCACGGAGATGTCGTTGATAGCAGACACACGGAGTGTGACCATGCCCATCATTGACGCGATTCTGGACGATTTCTTCTGGCGTGCCCTGATCGGTGGACTCGGCGTGGCCCTGGTAGCAGGGCCATTGGGCTGTTTCGTGGTCTGGCGACGAATGGCCTATTTTGGCGATACCCTGGCGCACTCGGCCCTGCTCGGCATCGCTCTTAGCTTCCTGATCAGTGTACCGCTGAACCTCGGTGTGATTATTACCTGTGTGGTGCTGGCCATGGCACTGGTACTCCTGTCACGAACCCGGACTCTGGCAACCGATACCCTGCTGGGCATACTGGCCCACAGTGCCCTGGCCATAGGCCTGGTAACGCTGAGCTTCATGCCGGATGTCCGCGTCGACCTGACCGGCCTTCTGTTCGGGGATCTGCTGGCTATGAGCCGTGAAGACCTGCTGTGGATCTACGGCGGCGCGGCACTGATCATTGTGCTGCTTGCCGTACTCTGGCAGGGGTTGCTGATGAGCACGATTCACGAAGAACTCGCCCGGGTGGAGGGCGTTGCCGTAGAGCGGCTTCGCCTGGTTCTGATGCTGATGTTCTCACTGGTCATCGCCGTAGCCATGAAAATCGTCGGCGTGCTGCTGATTACCGCACTGCTGATCATTCCTGCGGCAACCGCCAGGCGCCTGGCCCACAATCCGGAGATCATGGCGGCCATGGCAGTCGGGTTCGGGTTTGTCGCGGTCAGCGGCGGCCTGAGCCTGTCCTGGCACCTGGACACACCGGCCGGCCCTTCCGTTGTTGTCACGGCTTTTGCCGTGTTCCTGCTGGTTTACGGCGCCGCTGGCAAAGTCCGGACCTGAGCATTTCCCTCTCTTCACGAGCTGGACTAGAGTATAGGAGTAACGTCGGTCTGTTCTGAGGGTACAGACCTAGCCGCAAAGGACGCCCGGCATGGAAAGCTCGACTTCAGCCCGTTTCCGCAGACCGGTCTTATGGCCAGGAATCTGGATTCCTCTGCTTCTGGTCGCCGCCGGGCTGCTGGTAACCGGAATTACTGCAAACATTGAAGCACGTCGGGCCACGGCGCTTGCCGAAGCGCGTTATCACGCCCAGCATCAGGCCCTGGTGAATCGCCTACTGGCCAACGTACCGGACCAGTCGATGATGGGAGACAACAACCAACCCGTGTCGGCCTGGCTCCAGGCGTTGTTCAGCGACACCCTGCCGGATTCTCTCGGACTGCGCATCGACACCCTCGAACGACATACCAAGATGCCGCTGTTGGAACTGGGCACCAACGGTTCGGTGGACCCGACACGGGCGCTGCGTACCGAAGTTTCGCCAATGGATCAGAACTGGATACTCACGACCGTACCGTCTCCAGAGGGACTTGAAGCGGTCGCCCAAGCCTCCCGACGAACCGTCTGGATCGCCGGTGCAGCCCTGTCGGTGTTCGCGGCCGCCCTCACCCTGGTGCTGAACCGGCGGCTATACCGGCAAACACTTCACATTCATGGTCTGGAGCAGAGAGAAATTGGTGCTGACCATCAGATCGCCAACTTTCAGGTCGAAAAATCGATACTTCGGCGAGCACTGAACGATAGTGAGCAGCGGAGCCGGGATCTGGTGGCCCTGTCCGGAGCGGTCATATGGGAACTGGATGAAACAGCCAGGATCGGTTTTGTTTCACCGCAAATCGCCGAACTTCTGGACCAGGCACCCGCCGATCTGGTCAACCAGCCCCTGGAGGAACTTGTTGCACTGGCGTCCCGGGACAATTTCCGGCGAGCCCTGGCGGCCGCCCGCAGTGACAGTTCCATTGAACGCGTCGATCTTTCCCTGGTCCATCGTGACCAGGAGACGGAGATTCCAGTGGTACTCAGGGTTCGGGCGCTGAAAGACCCGGTTCACGGCCTCTCAGGCTTCAGGGTAAGCACCCTGCAACGAATGGCACTCTAATCGAGGGCTTTGTGACTACCGTCGCAAAGAGGGGCATTACCGGTTTGCTTGCACCCGCAGAACCACACCCACTCTTTCTTCTCCGCCTCGTATTTGATGGGGGTTATCCCGGTGCCCTTGTGGGAACCGTCACAGAATGGCTGGTTACCACTGCGGCCACAGGCACACCAGAAGTAGTTCTTGCCCGCCTCAACCATCACAGAGAAAGGTGTCTTGCTGGCGACCACCGGTTTTTTATCCGACATAACATATTCCCCGATTCGTGACTTTACTGCACCAGTATAGTCACTCTTTCGGAAGCCCTGTGTTCAGAGCGGCCTGATGACATCGGGCAGGCGCCGGGTTTCGGTGAGTTCCATAAACTCATCGCCAAGGCGATCACTCTCGGCAATCGCCGAACGCCAGGCCCGTTCCCGGCCGGCATCGTCACCGGCATAGCGCTCGAAATCCTTCCGGTCCGGGAGCTTGCGGTCAGGCAGGGACTCCAGATAGCTTCTTGATGGCGCAACCAGCAGCACGTCCTGCAACCGGGAGGCGTCGCCCCGCCGCCAGGGAAGGGACTTGTCGAACCAGCCGGGAACCACCTTATCGGTGAAATGCGGGTAGAGCACCACGCCAGGCTGCTGGTAAGGCAGATCCAGGTGGTAGTCCAGCAAACCACCGTCTCGATAGACACCCTCGGGCGCGCCGGGGATATTGCGGACACCGGACATCACCAGTGGGATAGATGCGGAGGCCAGGAGAGCAGGCAACAGGTTATCGCGGTTAAACGCAACCTCGTGGCTGGGAAAATCCACCAGTTTGGACACAGGCGCTTTCAGGCGGGCGTCATGGATGATGCCCCGCTCCATGAACCTGCCCAGATGACGACGACTGACCATGTTGGCGCTGATCGCGCCCATAAGGCCGAGCCCCAGCCGGCCCCGGGCGTCTTCCGCCAGCATGCCAAGGCTGCGAACGACCACAACGTTCAGTCGGTACCATGGGTGGTTCAGAATGGCGTCTTCCCGCCCACCGAGCAGCTCTTCCAGAAACAGCACGCTCTTGCGGCTCACTTCCGCAGCGCTGACACCCTTGGCAAAGCGTTGTGCGGTATAAAGTTCTGCCAGCCGGGCAAGCTGGGCTTTCGGGTCATCGGAGGAAGCCACCGCGGCAAAACGCCAGCTGCCGATCGACGAGCCGATCAATGATCGCTCCTGCGGAACCCTTGGCAACCAGTCACCGAAAATGGCTTTGTCCAGGCCACTTATTCCCAGAGCCTTGGGGCCACCGGCAGCACCCGGAATGACATGCACGTCCTCGGGCGACAGCGGCTTTTCCCTGAGGCGCTGCATCGCGCGCCGGCCTGCCCGGATCGTCAGAGCCGGTTCTCGGATGTGAATAGCAGTCATAGGATGGTCCCTGGGCGTGTCCCTGAATCAGTCCCGCGGAGTTTAACGAAGTGGACAAGGCGCGGCCAACTGAACAAAACTAATGGTGGTCATAAACGGCGCTATCTGCTTCATTAAATGAACGGCCATGCTAGACTTCAGGACTGTCCCGGCACCGGACGCGGGCGGATACGACTCAAACAGCGGGAGTATGCTGTGAATTTTTCGGTACCACCCTCCACCCTTGCCACCAACCCGACACTCGCGGTGCTGGGGTTCAAGCGCCAGTTGGTCTATCACCTGCATTTCTGGGCATTTATCGCCGTAGCGCCCCTGGTTCTGGTGCAATGGCAGCAATCCCATTATCTGCTTTCCGCGGTACTGGTCCTGTTCTGCACGAACGCCCTTCTGGTTATCGCATTCCTGAGGTTCCGGGGCACCTACTTCCTCAAAGGCCGTCTGTTTCCCCTGCTCGCCGTGGTCAGTGCCGCCTACTCGACACACATCAATGGCCATGCCGGCCTGTACTGGGCCTACCCAGCGGCCACGGCCCTGTTCTTTTTGCTACCGCTCAGGGAGGCGATTGGAAGCAACATTGTTTTCGTTGTCGTTATGGCCGTCGTGTCCTTTTTACGATTTCCCGAGGCCGACTTCTGGCGGATAACCTTTTCGCTGGGCCTCACGTGCCTGTTTGCCATGATTTTCGCCTGGCTGGTGGGCAAGCTTCAGCAGGAACTCACGCGACTGGCAACCACCGATCCCCTGACCGGCTGTCTGAACCGCTCGCAACTGGCCGACATCCTCAACGGTCAGATTCAGATGCGGGAACGGTATGAGCGGGTCTCCAGCCTGATTCTGCTGGACCTTGACTACTTCAAGACGATCAACGATCAGTGGGGTCATCTGGCCGGCGACAAGGTGCTCACGGAAATGGCACTGCGCCTGAGATCCCGCCTGCGCGAGAGCGATCAGCTGTTCCGGATTGGTGGTGAGGAGTTCATGATCGTGCTGCCGGAAACCCGCCAGAAAGATGCCGATGTGCTGGCGAATCAGCTTTTGACCAGCATCAGCGCACGGCCATTCCTGGAAGATATCAAGGTAACCGCCAGTGCCAGTGTCGCAGAGGTCAGCAAGGGTGAGACCTGGTCAGTCTGGCTGAACCGGGCGGACCAGGCGCTTTACGAAGCAAAATCCCGGGGTCGCAACCAGGTCGTCAACGCGGCCCGGCCGCTACCGGTTGTAGGCCGGGGTGCCGAGGATATGCCCGATTCCGCATCGGGCTGAGGAAAACCCGCCCCGGGAGCTATCCCTCGCAGCGCTTGCGAAACTCCCGATAGGCACTGAAAACCTCCCAGGGGCACTCCAGATGGGGGTAGTGCCCGATATTCCTGAGGGTGACCACATCACCATCGGGCATCAGTTCCCTGTAGCGTCTGACCATGCCGGCACCCGAGACCGGATCGGCGGTACCCGAAATCAATCGCATCGGCTGCGTTGCCTTCTGCAGCGCGCCAACCCACCGGTTGCGGTGACAGCGTCGTTCTTCCATGAACTGGATCAGATGATGCAGGATGCCCCGGCCGTTGTTATAGGTCAGCAGGTGCCAGAAATCCTCCATATCCTGCCGATCAGGCGGATTCTGGTTTCCGAATAACCGGCGGAAGTTTCGCTCGAAACTGCGTCGGGTCAGGCCCCGGCTGATCAGCCCGCCAAAGGGGCTCCCCAGCAGCTTCTGAATAAGCAGGGGATTGTGGACCTCGGGGAAAAGGGCGCCGTTGAGGAAACAGACACTCGCAATCCTGAATGGCAGCAGGTCCTCTTGCTCCCTCGCCAGAAGCTCCTGGGCAACACTGCACCCGTAGTCATGAACCAGCAGGTGCACGGACGGCAGACCCAGACCCTCAATCCAGCCCTGAAACAGATCCGCCTGGTCTTCAATGCTGTAATCGTAATCGGCGGGTTTATCGGAAAAACCAAAGCCCAGCATGTCCAGGGCCAGCACGTTGTGCTGCTGAACCAGCATCGGCCAGAGTCGATTCCAGTCCCAGCTGGCAGTGGGAAATCCATGGATCAGCACCAGCGGTTCTCCCGAGCCTGCCATCCGGCTGAAGATGGCATGTCCCTCGAAACTGAACCACTTACCTCCATGTTGCCACCCTTCTAGGGTGCCTTCCTCGCGCCCCGCGGCGGAAACCCCACCAACGGTCGGCATCACCTCATCCATGCATTGTCCCCGACGAACATTGATAGCCTGAAACTGTAGAACAAACCGGCCGCCACTGCCATAGCCCCACCGCCCATACCACTGGGCGTGGCGGCCAAAGTGGTCTTTTCCGACGATGCCTGCGTAAAGCGTAGAGATGGCGGGCAAATTGCCTTAAGCTTTGGCCCTCGTAAGACACTGCTAACCGGAAAAGACTATGAGCAAACTCCTTGACGACCTCTCAGGGCACTTCCGTGCCATCATCGATGGCCTGGGCGAAGACCCGGATCGCGAGGGTCTGCAAGACACTCCAATGCGCGCGGCCAAGGCCATGCAGTTCCTCACGTGCGGGTACCAGCAGGACCTTGGCGACCTGGTGAACAATGCGGTATTCGAATCGGCCATGGATGAAATGGTCGTGGTTCAGGATATCGAACTCTACAGCATGTGCGAGCACCATATGCTGCCGTTCATCGGCAAGTGCCACATTGCCTACCTGCCCGCAGGCAAGGTACTGGGCCTGTCCAAGTTTGCCCGCATCGTCGACATGTACGCCCGCCGTCTGCAGATCCAGGAAAACCTGACCCGACAGATTGCCGAAGCCGTTGAGAGCGTCACGGGCGCCAAGGGCGTGGCCGTTGTCATCGAAGCCCAGCACATGTGCATGATGATGCGGGGCGTGGAGAAACAGAATTCCCGCATGAAAACCTCGATGATGCTGGGGCAGTTCCGCAAATCCCAGGCGACCCGCACAGAGTTTCTAACGCTGATCAGTAACAATCGCTGAACTATCTGACCCGAGGGAGGGCGCATGACAGACGTCAACGGGAATCACCTGGCAAAAGTCCGCATCAAGGACCTTCTTCTCAGGGCCTACATCGGCATCAAGGAAGAAGAAATCAATAATCAGCAGGACGTGTTGATCAACGTTGCGCTGACTTATGATGCGACGGAAGCCGTAAACCAGAATGAAATCTCCGCTGCCCTCAACTATCGAACCATCACGAAGCAGATCATTCACCATGTGGATGGCAATCGCTTCGCCCTGCTCGAGCGTCTGACCCACGAGGTTCTGACCATCGTCATGGAGCATGAAGCGGTACAGTGGGCCGAGGTGGAAATCGACAAGCCTCACGCGCTACGCTACGCGGAGTCAGTGTCTGTCTGTCTGCAGGCACACCGTTAATCCAGCGAGGTTTCTCCAGCATCATGCCCAGTACCAGCCCGGAACAGTTGCGTGACATCCTGACCACTGTCAGAACCATCGCCCTTGTCGGTGCCAGCGAAAAGACCAGCCGGCCTTCCCACGAGGTCATGGAATACCTTCAGGCACAGGGCTACCGAATCCTCCCGGTGAATCCCCGCCTGGCAGGCAAGACGGTACTCGGCGAAACCGTTTACGCCGATCTGAACAGCCTGCCGGAACCGGTGGACATGGTTGATCTGTTCCTGGCACCGGAACGCACCGATGCCATCATTGACCAGGCTATCGATCTCAACATCCCGGTCGTCTGGTTGCAGATTGGTGTTATCAATGAGGAGGGCGCGGCCAGGGCTGAGGCCGCAGGTCTGACGGTCGTGATGGATCGTTGTCCCAAACAGGAAATTCCCCGCCTGGATATCTCCAGGGTTTCTGACCGCTCCTGAAACCCGATCTGAATCAGGCACTGCGTCACACTTCAAGTACTCTTCTGTTACCGGTCTGTCAGGTCTGACATAATCACCGGATATAAACAGAAGACTGGAAGAGCCCTGTGGATCAACCTGCATCACCCCCTAAAGCTGTTGTTTCGGGCCTCTTGAGTCCGGCATTTCCGGTGGTGATTTTCCTGGTTTTCCTGGGTCTGGCAGCCGGCCTGCGCTATGGGCTGGTTCAGCAGGACAAACATCAGATAGAAGCAAACCTGGCCAATGAAGCCCGTGCCATGGCCAACCACCTCGAGCGGGAATTTCTGATTCATGCCGAAGCAATCCGGCGCATGGCTGAAAGACTCGAGACAGCTCCGGACATCACCGAACAGGAGTGGCGCCAGGACGCCCGCAACTATCTGGACGATTTCGGGGTTTACCAGGCCATTGAATGGATTGACTCTGATTTCGTTATCCGCTGGCTGGAGCCATTCACCGATAACGAGGAGGTCATCGGATACAACGTTGCCTTCAACGAGGAACGACGCCAGGCGCTGGAGCTGGCGAAGCAGTCCGGCACCTGGGATCTCTCAGGTGTCATCAATTTGCGCCAGGGCGGCAAGGGCATGGTGATCTATGCGCCCGTGGGAGCAGGCCCTGAAAACAATGGTTTCATGGCCGGCGTCTTCAGGATGGAAGTGCTGGCCCGGCAACTCCTCACCGAACGGGTTCTGGAATCGTTCCGGATCGAGATCCGCGAAGCCGGCGAAGTCAGCTATGAACTGAACGTGTCACAGCCCGTTAGCAGCGAATTTTCGCGACGCCAATCCGTTAATCTGCCGACGCTGGACTGGACCCTGACACTTCGCCCGTCTGTCGAGTGGGTCGAGAACCAATACAGCGACTGGCCTGCCCTGACCTTTGCCACGTTCCTGTTGATGGGCCTTCTCACCAGCCTGACCACGTTACTGGTGCAGCTGATTCTGAAACGCAATCAAGCCCTGCTGAAGACCCGCCGGGAGCTGGATCAGGAAATCGAACAGCGCACCGCGATTCAGAAGGATCTGGCGCGGCTGGAATCCACCGACACCCTCACTGGTTTGGCCAACCGTCGGTTCTTCATGGAAGACCTGTCCCACACCCTGAACATTGCCGATCGCCAGATGCGCCAGGTAGCCCTGGTGATGCTGGATCTGGACCGGTTCCAGACGCTGAATGACTCCCTTGGCCACCAGTTCGGTGATGAACTGCTGATCAAGGTGTCCGAGCGGCTCAACCGTTTGAGTAACGAACGGCTGCTGGTGGCCTACTCCGGAGGCGATGAGTTCATGTTCTGCCAGCAGCAGGTACACGACATTGACGACATCATTCACCTGCTGGGCCAGATCAAACAGTGCTTTGACCAGCCCTACGAGGTTCAAGGCCAGTCCCACAGCATTACCGGCACCATGGGCGTGGCGGTGTATCCCCAGAGCGGTCTGGACGCAGATACGCTGTTGCGCAATGCCGACATTGCCCTGTATCGCGCCAAGGAGCAGGGCCGAAATACTTACCAGTTCTATACCGAAGGAATGCAGGAACGGGAAGTTATGCGCCTGGAGCTGGACAAAGATCTGAGCCAGGCCCTGGCCAACAACGAATTCGTGCTCTTCTACCAGCCTCAGTTGAATCTGGACACCGGTGAAATCCAGAGTGTTGAAGCGCTGATACGTTGGCGCCATCCACGCCGAGGTCTTTTGCCGCCAGTGGAATTCATTCCTCTGGCGGAGGAAAGTGGCCGCATCACCGATATCGGGCGCTGGGTGGTCATGGCGGCCTGTCGGCAGCTGGCGGCTTGGAAAGGCACTCCTCAGGAGGGCCTGCGCATTGCGGTCAATCTCTCGGGCCGAGAGCTGGACGATGAGGATCTGGTGGATCATATCCGCGAAGCGCTGGCAGCAGAGAATGTCCCGGCAGATCGTCTGGAGGTTGAGCTGACCGAGGAGATCTTCATCCAGAATATCGAGCACAATCGCAACCAGCTCTCCCGCCTGCATCAGTTGGGAGTGAACCTGGCTATTGATGACTTTGGTGTCGGTTATTCGTCTCTCGGCTACCTGCGGGATTTCCCGGTCGACCTGTTGAAGATCGACCGCTCGTTCATCACGGAGGTCACCGAACGCCACGACGATGCCGTCATTACCCGGGCGGTGATCAATCTGGCGCACAATCTGGGTATTCAGGTGGTTGCCGAGGGCGTGGAAACCGAGGAGCAACTGAGCTTTCTGAAAAACCAACGCTGCAACTTTGCCCAGGGTTACCTGATCAGTCGGCCGATCCCGGTCGATGATCTTGAAAAAGCGCTGGCCTCCGGCGTTCTGGTGGCGGGCATCACCGCCGATTCCGGATTGTAATTACCCCCGGCCGTCCCCAAGATACGGATAAATCCTCCAGGTGAGATTCTATGGCTGCGCAATACCTGACACCGGAACAGGACGATAAGATTCGCCAGTGGGAACGCTGGAACCGGAACTATTTTATTTTTGCCTTTGTGGCGCTAACCATCATCCTGGTGTTCAGCAGCCAGCTGGGTTTGTCCAGCGACGAAAGCTGGGGCCCCCTGGGTGTTCTGATCGCCGCCCTGATCATGCCCATTATTGTTCTGCAGCTTAAGCTGGCGTGCCCGGCCTGCGGCCACAAGATTGGCTGGCAGGCGAAGCTGATGGCGCCGGACCAGTGCAAGACCTGCGGTACGTTTCTACGCTCCCGGGATTAATAGGCCTTCCCGGACTCCTCCCTCGAAAAAAACCCTTTGACCTGTGAGTTGCTCACAGGTTCTAGTCTATTCTTATTGGTTTGGAGTTTGCCGTGCTGACTTCAGTCTCTGGTTCCTGAAGCCATTATCTTTGGCACATTGAGAACAAGACGATGAAAGTAAAAGAGATTGCAGACGCAGCTGGTGTAAATCCGGATACAGTGCGTTTCTACACCCGGGAAAAACTGCTTCAACCAACCCGTAACCCGGACAATAACTACCAGCAATACGATACCGAGGATCTCCGACGGCTTCGATTTGCCCGGAAGGCCCGGCAGCTGGGGTTTTCATTGCCCGAGATTCGACAGATCCTTAACCAGGCAGACGATCATCATTCGCCGTGTCCGATGGTCCGGGATGTGTTTCAGCACCGGCTGGCGGAGGTTGAGCGGGAGATTCGGGAATTGCAGCAGCTGCGCGAGCGGATGACCGCAGCGTTGGCGGCCTGGCAGGACATGCCTGATGGTACGCCGGATGGCCATACAATTTGCCGGTTGATCGAACACTGGGATGATCCGGCGCCCTGTTGCGGGGCAAACGAACAGAACGAGGGGTGAATCTGGATGACTGACACACCTGTTTTACAAACCACGCTCAGTATTTCCGGGGCTTCGTGCCAGGGCTGTGCGAAAAAGATTCGCAACGCACTGGAACCGTTAACCGGCGATGCCGGGCTGGTCGAGGTTAATCTGGAAAGGCAGACCGTGGCCTTGCCGGAGGGTGTAGATGCCGCTCAGGCGGCGCGTATTGTTACCGAGACCGGCTACCCCGCTGAGCCTTTTCAGGAAGACGCCGAGCCGGACAGTTGCTGTTCTTCAGGTAATAAGGAAAAGGCCGACTCCATCGAAAACCCTGAAGATCAGACAACCGGAGAAGATTCGGCGCCGACGGGCTCTGAAGCGATAACCGGTGCGGACGGGCAGATTCATCTGTCGGTGACGGGAGCAACCTGTGCCTCCTGCGTAAACACAATTGAGAAGGCCCTGATGTCGGTCTCCGGTATCAGTCATGCCCACATGAACCTGGCAGACAACACCGCCACAGCCACGGGTGATGCCGATCCCGAGGCGCTGGTGAAGGCGGTTGAGAGTTCCGGTTATGGCGCCAGCGTGATTGAGGACGAGGACGAAGCCGATGACCGCAAGCAGGAGCAAGACCGGAAGCAGTACAAGACCCTGCTGATTAAGATGGCGGTGAGTCTGGGCCTGGGGCTTGGGCTGATGGTCTGGGGCATGGGCTTCGGCACCATGATGGTGACGGACGCCAACCAGGGCACCTGGCTCGGCCTGGGTGTGCTGACACTGATCGTGATGGCAGCCACCGGCGGGCATTTTTATACCGGCGCCTGGAAGGCCTTCCGGCACCACAACGCCAACATGGACACCCTGATTGCCCTCGGTACCGGCACGGCGTGGCTCTATTCCATTGTCGTGGCGAGTATTCCCGGAGCGCTGCCGGAGATGGCTCGCCATGTCTATTTTGAGGCCTCGGCGATGATTATCGGCCTGATCAACCTGGGTCAGGCGCTGGAGCTTCGGGCCAAGGGCAAGACTTCGGAGGCCGTTCGCCGGTTGTTGGACCTGCGGGCAAAAACGGCGCGGGTGATTCGCGACGGTGAAGAGCAGGACCTTCCGGTCGAGGAGGTTCGCAAGGGCGATCATATCCGGGTAAGGCCCGGGGAGAAATTACCGGTCGATGGCGTGATTGCCGAAGGCTCGACCCGCATTGATGAGAGCATGCTCACGGGTGAGCCCATGCCGGTGAGCAAATCGGAAGGCGATGAGGTTTCTGCCGGCACCCTGAACACCCACGGTTCGATCGTCTATGAGGCCACCCGGGTAGGCAGTGAAACCGCGCTGGCCCAGATCATCAAGCTGGTGAAGAAAGCCCAGGGCTCCAAGCCCGCCATCGGTCGGCTTGCCGACAAGATTTCGTCGGTGTTCGTGCCCACCGTCATGCTGATTGCGGTAGTCGCGGCGCTGGTCTGGTACAACGTCGGGCCGGAACCGGCCGTAGTTCATATGATGGTGGCTGCCACCACGGTGCTGATCATTGCCTGTCCCTGCGCTCTGGGTCTGGCCACGCCGATGTCGGTCATGGTCGGTGTTGGCAAGGCAGCGGAATACAGCGCGCTGATCCGCCAGGGCGATGCCCTGCAAACCGCCGGCAAGCTGGATCTGGTCATACTGGATAAGACCGGCACCATCACCGAAGGCCATCCGGCGGTTACCCGGGTTCATGCCAGTAACGGTGAAGAACAACGCCTGCTCGCCATCGCAGCCGGGCTGGAACAACACTCCGAACACCCCCTGGCCGAGGCCATTCTGTCGAAGGCCAAAGAGGAAAGCGTCGAACCCGAAAAGGTGACCGGTTTTGAAGCCCTGAATGGCAAAGGCGTGCAAGGTGAACTCGACGGCAAGCCTGTGCGACTGGGCAACCGTCGCTGGCTGGAAGAACAGGGCATTGCCCTGGACGATCTGGCCGATGCCGCCCGCACAATCACCGACGAAGCCGGCACTCCTCTTTTTCTGGCACTGGGCAACGAGGCCCTGGGGGTCATCGGTGTTGCTGACGCCATCAAACCGGACTCCAAGGCCGCGATCCAGCGCCTCCATGAGGCCGGCATCAAGGTGATGATGGTCACCGGCGATGTCGACGCCACCGCGAAGGCCATCGCGAAGAAGGCCGGTATCGATGACTACCGGGCGGAAGTCCTGCCCGAAGACAAGGCCGAGGTGGTCAGCGAAATGCGCGGCAAGGGCCACATCGTCGCCATGGTTGGCGACGGCATCAACGACGCCCCTGCCCTGGCAGCGGCAGACGTCGGCTTTGCCATTGGCACCGGCACGGATGTGGCCATTGAGAGCGCCGGCATCACGCTGATGCGTGGTTCGCTTCACGGCGTGCCCGATGCCATCGAGATTTCCCGGGCCACGGTGAAAAATATTCACCAGAATCTGTTTGGCGCGTTCGTATACAACACAATGGGTATTCCGGTGGCCGCCGGCCTGCTCTACCCTATCTGGGGAATACTGATGAGCCCGATTCTGGCCGGCGCCGCCATGTCCCTGTCCTCGGTAACGGTAGTCTCGAACGCCAACCGTCTGAGGTTGTTCCGAACCAGTCACCGTCCGGAACAGAACGGCAGGCACAGTGATCCGAAACAGCAACAGGAGCGGAATTGATGGAGGCACTACTGGTAAACGTCGGAGGACTCGCCCTGATGGCGGCCATCGTCTGGTGGTTCTGGCTGTCCGGTTCTGACGACACAGGCTCAAGTGAACATCAACATCACCACTGAGGTACTTGCCATGAAAAAACACACGCTGGCTTTTGGCCTGATGGCAGCCCTGGGATTCAGCACCACGGCGCTGGCTGCGGGCGCCGCCCAGAGTATTCACGTCTACAAATCCCCCACGTGCGGCTGCTGTGAAGACTGGATCGACCACCTGGAAGAAAATGGCTTCGAGGTGGAGGCGACCGACACCAACGACATGGGCAGGATCAAGGCCGATGCCGGCCTGATTGCCGGTCTTGGCAGTTGCCATACCGCCTTTGTCGGCGATTACGTCATCGAAGGCCATGTGCCGGCCGACGACATCAAGCGCCTGATCAGCGAAGCGCCCCGGGCCACCGGCCTGAGCGTGCCCGGCATGCCCATGGGGTCGCCTGGCATGGAGATGGGCGACCGGAAAGATCATTACAAGGTCATTCTGTTTAACGAGGCAGGACAGACCCGGATCTTTTCCGAGCACAATTAACATGAATGTGGAGACAAGGGCCGCATAAACAGGCCCTTGCGACCGGTTTTCCTCTTATATCCGAATCCGTCCCTGTCCGTTTTTTCTACACTCTGGTTAACCAGTGTTCTATCATTAGCGCCCAGAAACCCGGAACCTCCGAGAGGGATACTCGTTGAGCCTCAAAACCCGCATCCTTGGCCTGGCCGCCAGCCTGATTATCGTAGCTTCGCTGGCTTCGTGGCTGGCCTATCGGGAGCTTTCCGAAAGCATCATCGAGCGCTGGGGGCAACAGGTTGCAGAAATTCAGGTGCGCTATGACAGCGCCCGCCTGCTCCAGTCTCTTGAGCGGGAGATCGGGCTTGCCAAACAAATGGCCAGCTCCTCCGCCCTGACCAACTGGGCCGCCAATCCCGATGACGCCGCACTGGAGTCGGAAGCCATCCGCCAGATGGAGAGTTTTCGTTCCAATTTCCGGGACAACAATTACTTCGTTGCTCTGGTCGAGAATGGCCACTATTACTACAACAACGAAGAGAACGAATACGCCGACAGCCAGTTCCGGTATGTTCTCGATAAAGAAAAACCCGATGACGCCTGGTTTTTCCAGTTGATTGAGGAAGGACGGGACTTCCACCTCAACGTCAATCCGGATACCGAACTGGGGGTCACCAAGCTCTGGATCGATGTATTGATGCGGGACGAGACCGGCGAGATTGTCGGCATGGTCGGTACCGGTCTCAGCCTCGATGCTTTCCTGCAGGATATTGTCGACATCGGTCAGGAAGGCATCACCACGCTGTTTGTCGATTACAACGGCGCCATACAGCTATACCGCGACCGCAACTACATCGATTTCGCCAGCATCATCAAACCCGAAGGACAGAAGAACACGGTCGACCTGCTGTTCGAGGATCCCCAGGACAAGCAGCAGATCCTCGGTATGCTCCAGCTGCTGAAAAAGCGCGGAGACCAGGCCGGACAGGTGGAGAGCGGCTTCGTGACGGTGGATGGTCGCAAGCATCTGGCCGGGGTTGCCTTTTTGCCCGCCATTGGCTGGTTTGAAATTACCCTTCTGGATCTGAACACACTTCTACCCCAGAGCTTTCTTTGGCCGCTCGCAGCCGTATTCCTTGTGACCTTGCTCGTGAGCCTGTTGCTGTTCCATTTCATCATCCAGTCACGGATTCTGAAGCCCATCATGAGCCTGGAACATGCAGTGGAAAAAGTCCGTGAGGGTAGTTTTGACCTGCCACGTCTCGAAAAACCGGATAATGAGGTTGGCTGGCTGGCCGACCATTTCGAAAAAATGGCTCAGAAGCTGGGTCAGTCCACGCGGGAGCTGGAGGCAAAAGTGGCTCAACGCACGGATGAGCTCAACCGGCTGGCCCGAATTGATCCACTGACCGGTCTTAAGAACCGTCGCGGACTGGACGAGGTGCTGGAAGAAGAGATTCAGCGGGCCCGTCGGCAGGACAGCGGGTTTGGCGTTATCTGGCTGGATATCGATCATTTCAAGACGATCAACGACAGCCTCGGCCACCAGGCGGGCGACCAGATTCTCTGCCGTGTCGCACTCTGGCTCAAAGCCGGCGTTCGGCCCTACGATCATCCGGGAAGATGGGGCGGCGACGAGTTCGTGGTTTTACTGTCACCGTGTGACCCCGGCACCCTGGAACAGATTGCCCGGCGAATTCGGGAACTGGTAGAACAGGAGAGTCGAAAAACCGGCGCAGCGGTAACGGTCAGCGTCGGCGGATTTTTTGCCCGACCCGGCGACACCAGCGATACCATTCTCAGGCATGCCGACCGCGCGCTTTACCGCGCGAAAGCCGGCGGCCGTAACCAGGTCTGTATCGACACGCTGGATGACGAAACAGCGCTTTCCGAAGACTGACCGAAAAGCCGGAGCCCAAACCAGAGGCCCCGGCAGCATCAATCAGTACAGGAACGGCGCAAGGGCCAGCTCCAACCGGGCCTGGGCCGAGTAGACATTAGCCACGGGAACGGCTGGCTGCTCAGGCGGCACGGCGGACGGCCAGGCTTTCTGGAGCTCTTCCAACGCCTTCACGGCATCACGCCAGGCTTCCTTGTTCTGTTTTTTGAGTGTCGCCTGGTGGCTATCCAGATAGTCACGTGCAGAACTCACAAAGCCGCGCCCGTCCTGATATTCGTGCACGGCAACAAAGCGCCCTTCTTCCAGCGCCTCGTCATACTCAAGCACGGCCTGCTTGGTCAGCGAGAGGACCACTCTCGAGACGGTTCCGGCGCTCTGTGCGTGCTTGCTATCGGCAGCGTTGACCGCTTTCTCGAGAGCCACCCAGGCTGCCTGGAACTCCTTATTAATGTCGCTCCAGCGCTCAACCTCGCCTGCCTGATTCGCCAAAATCTCCAGACGTTCACTCAGGTCGTTTTGACCCCGGCTCTCCAGGCCCGGCGCAACCATGCCATGAAGCTCAACCCAGGGATGCGTCAGATGTGGGCGCCCATCAGCGACCTGGCCTGCCTTGATCAATTCGCGAGCCGCCATCAAATGACCCTGCATCATCTGCAACATGGCAATATAGGCGCCGTCAGAGTCGACAGGAGAAACAGCGGAAGATCCGCCTTCTCCGCCTTCTCCGCCTTCTCCACCGGCGGCAAAGTAACTGAATGCGGCTCCTGCTCCGGCTTCGCCACCTTCGCCTCCATGGTGTTCACCGCCTTCACCCCCGTGATGTTCTCCGCCCTCGCCGCCTTCTGCTGAGCCCGAGGTCATCATGTCGTCGTGATGCTTTTCTTTATGCTCGCTGGCGACAACTCCCGAACTGGCAATCAGCGTAGCCATGCCAATGCCGGTCCAGAGCTTCAACTTTTCATTCTTCATTCCGTTCTTTCCCCTGTTAAAAACCGCCTGCTGCTCTTCGTCAACAACGGTAAGATTGATGGTCTGTCCATAGTGGTGCATGATGCGCCACAGCCAATACTGATTGCAAATTATTCGTATTAAGAGTTGAGCTAACCATGATTATCTGTATCGACCAGATCCTGACCCCTGAACAGCTCCAGCGAATCCGCAACGCGCTTGACGGCGGCCAGTTCCAGGACGGGCGGAGCACAGCCGGGTGGCATGCAAAGCTGGTCAAGAACAACGAGCAATTGAAGGTGTCCGGGAGCCAGGCGGAAGGTCTTCGGGCCGAAGTAGAAAAAGCCCTGACGGAACACCCCCTGTTCCAGATGGCAGTGCGGCCTGCCAAGGTCACACCTCTCATATTCAGTCGCTACCGGGATGGTATGACCTACGGCAATCACGTGGATGATCCTTTGATGGGCCGGGGGGCCGGCAGGTTGCGGACCGATGTTTCCTTCACGCTGTTCCTAGACGATCCTGAAAGCTACGAAGGGGGCGAACTGGTTACCGAAACCACGGCCGGTGAGCAATCCTACAAATTACCGGCTGGCGCGGCGGTGGTCTATCCGTCCTCAACCCTGCACAGGGTTGATCCGGTCACGCGGGGCCAACGCCGTGTCGCTATCGGTTGGGCTCAGAGCACCATTCGGGAACCAGCCCAGCGGGAAGTGCTCTTTGATCTGGACACGGCCCGGCGACAACTGTTTGAACGTGAGGGTAAAACGACAGAATTCGATCTGCTCACCAAATCACTGGCCAACCTCCAGAGATTCTGGACAGAAATCTGATTTGCGTATTCTGCTATCTGACGCATAGGGCCATAACCGTTATACTCCGCCCCATCATTCATTATTTACCAGCCAGGTTACTTCATGCTCAATGCCGACGCCCTCACCCAGTTGCGCCAGCTGAAATCGGATATCAAGGACAACAAGGTGGTTTTTCCGGGTACCGTCAAAGCCACCAATGGCCGTTTCGGATTCGTTGCGCTCGACGAGGGGCGGGATGTTTTCCTGCCACCCGAGGAGATGCAGAAAGTGCTGCCCGGGGACCGGGTGAATGTTACCGAGCAGGAAGTTGAGAAAGGCAAAACCCAGGGCGTGGTTGACGAACTCCTGGAAACCCGCCTGAACACCTTTGTGGGTCGTTACCTGATAAAAGGTAAAGGGCATTTCGTGGTACCCGAGACGCCGGGCATCAACCGCTGGATCTTCATCCCCCCCAAGGAACGAATGAACGCCCAGCAGGACGATTACATCTACTGCCAGATCCACAAGCATCCGATCAAGGACGGCAAGGGCCAGGCCAAGGTACTGCGGGTAATCGGTAAGGCCGGCGAACCCGGCATCGAACGCTCTTTCACCCTGGCCACCTTTGATCTGGCGGACACCTGGCCGGACGCAGTGCGCACGCAGGCCGACAGCCTCGGTGACAGCGATATCGAATCCCGGGAAACCGGACGGGAGGACCGCACGGAACGCCCATATGTGACCATAGACAGCCCGGGCACGCAGGACATGGACGACGCCCTGCTGGCCGAACCCAACGCCACCGGCTGGACACTCTCGATTGCCATTGCCGATCCGACGGCCGTGATCGACACCGACAGCCCGGCGGAACAGGAAGCGTTCAATCGGGCCACCGCTATCTATTTCCCGGGCGAGCCCCTGCCCATGCTGCCAGACAGCATCAGCACTCGCCTGTGCTCGTTGATGCCGGAAGCCAAGCGCCTGGCCCTGGTATGCGATCTTCAGGTTAACAACGATGGCAGCCTTGGCGACTACAGCTTTCATCAGGCGGTTATCCAGTCCAAAGGCAAGCTTAGTTATGAGCTGGTCTCGAATCTGATCGAAGGTCGTGAAGACGACGACATCAAGGCACTGCCGGACGCCGTCGCCAACAGCCTGGACCAGCTGCATCAGGCAGCGACAGCCCTCCGGAAATGGCGCAACGAGCATGCGCTGCTGAGCGGCGACCGTCCCGAATTCCGCCTCCGGCTGGATGAAAACAAACGTATCAGGCTGATCGAACCGTCCATCCAGAATGAAGCCCATCGGCTGGTGGAAGAGTGCATGGTCGCCGCCAACCGCTGCGCCGCGGATTTCCTGAGCAACCACACCGCCGGCCTGTTCATCCAGCATCCCGGGTTACGGGATGATCGCGCCGATAACATCCGGGCATTGATCGACAGTCACGCACCGCACCTATCGGGAGTCGATGCTCATCAGGCCGAGGGTTTCCGCAAACTGATGAAGGAAACAGACGCCCTTGAAGCCGAGGTGCCGGTCAAGGCCATACTGTCCCGCCAGCTGGCCCGGGCCGAGTTGAGTTTCAAGCCCGCCCCGCACCATGGCATGGGCCTGGACGCCTACACCACCTTTACCTCGCCGCTGCGCAAGTTCTCGGACTTTTACGTGCACCGGCTGATCAAGGCGGCTCTGTGGAACACTCCTATGAAAGCGCTGACAGATGATCAACTGGAGGCCCTGCAAGCTGCCCAAATCCGCGCCCGACAGGCGGCGAACAGCCTGGAATCCTGGCTCAAGAGCGATTTTGCCAAAACCCTCGGCGACGAACCTATGGCCGGCGTTATAAGCCGCACAGTACCCGCCGGCTTCTTCGTTCGCCTGGATGCCAACGGGCTGGAAGGCTTCGTAAGCTGCAAGGATCTTGACGGCAAGTACAGCTTTGATCCGGTTACCATGCGCCTTATCCACAACAAGAACGGACGCATCTTCCAGCTGGAACAACCGGTAACGGTCAGCTTTGCCGGGGTGGATGACGAGCGCAGACAGATCAATTTCAAGCTGGTGGAAGCCCAGGAGATCCCGACCGGGACGAGCTCCGACAACGGTTGAAAAACCACACGGGCAGGCGCATCGTATCAATCAGCACATGATCCGATGATGGAGGTGCGCCATGCCCATCACGCCCGATGAATTTCTGAAAAAGTACGGTTTCGACAAGGAAGACGAAGAGCGGGACCACAGTCTCCGCAACAACGCCATGGAGCACGCAAAACATCTGCGCAGGCCCCATGCGGGAACGCCCCACGATTGGGAAGAGTGGGAGCGTTACAAGCAGGAGCATCCGGACGAAGTGGAGGATGACTCCGACAACTGATGCCCGGTAATTACCGGGCCAGCATCCGCTCCAGCCGTTCATCCTTGGCCTGCCACTGCTCTCCCAGCCAGTTCTTCACGTTCCGACGGTGCTCCGCATCCGTTGAGTAGTCCCGGCCTTTCAGGTGATCCGGGATATCAACGGTGTGGATTTCCATTTTGACTTCCGTGACCCGGCCACAGATAAAGTCCCAGAAGGTGGGTGCGCCGTCCGGATAGGCAATGGTCACATCCACCAGGGTCTGGATCGAGTCCCCCATGGCGTCGAGTACAAAGGCCGCACCGCCAGCCTTTGGGGTCAGCAGGTGTTTGTAGGCAGACTTCTGTTTATCGTGCTTAGCCTGGGTAAACCGGGTCCCTTCAACGAAGTTCATCACACTGACCGGGGTGTGGCGGAACTGCTCGCAGGCCCGACGCGTGGCCCGCAAATCTTCACCGCGTTTCTCCGGGTGTTTGATCAGGTACTCCCTCGTGTACCGCTTCATGAACGGGAAATCGAGGCCCCACCAGG
The DNA here is from genome assembly GCF_040148675.1 of Marinobacter sp. NFXS11. Taxonomy (NCBI): domain Bacteria; kingdom Pseudomonadati; phylum Pseudomonadota; class Gammaproteobacteria; order Pseudomonadales; family Marinobacteraceae; genus Marinobacter; species Marinobacter sp. NFXS11. The sequence continues at coordinate 539,726 of NZ_JAGDDV010000002.1, forward strand.
CCAGGCCTATGACGGGCACCCATATCAGTTGCTGCTTGAGGAAGAACTTGAGAAAAGGGGCGCGGTGGTTGAAAACCCGCTGCATGGCGAAGATATCCACCCAGCTCTGGTGATTGGCCAGCACCAGGTACCAGCTTTCCCGCTTGAGGTTCTCGGCACCTTTCACGTCCCATTTTGTGCCATGGGTAAGCTTCATCCAGCCGGTGTTGCAGGCGACCCAGGCTTCGGCGATCCAGATGATGACCCGGGTGCAGAGTACCCGGAAGCCCTTGATGGGGATGATGAGTTTCAGGATGGCCGGTATGTAGAGCAGTATGCACCAGAACAGGGTGTTGATTCCCAGCAGGATGGAGTTGAGTACACCGATCACGGGGGCAGGGAGAAAGCTGAGCATGGCGGTCCTGTTTTTCTGGTTGTTCTTTCAAAATGGGACCTAATGATATCAACCACAGCCCTCATTGGGCAGTGGCCTGAAGTGACCGGTTTGCCCACCAGTTTGGACACTTCTGCCATGGTGATTTACACGCCAGCATGGATAATCCCGGTTTCTGGCCGAAGAGAATCGAAGTTCGGTAATCCGTATAGTGAGCATCAAATTTTCCATGGACATGCCCATGCCCAATCTCTTCAAATTCGCCGCCGACCGCGCGGCAGCCGCTACCCGGCAAACGACCCTGTATGCCGGCAATGCCTTCGACCGTGTGTTCCGGGCCGCCAGTCTGGTTCAGGCCGGGCAGACGCCGTTTGAAACCCTGCATACCGACGGTCTGGTCAGTCTGCGTTACTACCCGCCATTGGCCGAGGATTTTATCGAGCTGGACGGGGAGACCATCGCGGTTGAGCGAAAAGCGCACAGGACACCAATTGTGATCGTACCGCCCCTGGCGGTGAACATGCTCATCTATGACTTGTTCCCCCAGCGCAGTCTGGTGCGGTTTCTGCGGGCCAAGGGGTTCGAGGTGTATCTGATTGACTGGGGCATGCCCACGCGGGAGCACAGCCACTACAACCTGCATACCTATGTGGCCGAATTGCTGCCGGCCAATCTGAACCGGGTTCGGGAGCACAGCGGGAAACAGGAGTTGTCGCTGCATGGCTGGAGTATGGGTGGCATGTTCACGCTGTTCTATTCCGCCCTCAGCAACGACCAGCACGTGCGCAATGCCATCGTGCTGGGCTCGCCGATCGACAGTCACGCATCCGGTATTCTGGGGCTTGTGAATCAGCGCATGGCGGACGTGGCCGGGTTTGTTCGAGAAAGGACCGGGTTCCGGCTTCACGATGTGAAACCTCACTGGTTTCATACCCCCGGCTGGGCCAATACCATCGGTTTCAAGCTGACCAATCCGATCGCCAGCGTGATGAGTTACTGGGAGTTGATCATCCGGCTGGGTGACCGGGAGTTTGTCGCCAACCATGCGACCACGTCGGCGTTTCTGGACCGGATGGTGGCCTATCCCGGCGGGATTATTCAGGACACGGTGGTGCGGGTCTGGATCGACAACCAGCTGTCCAAAGGTGAGATCCAGATCGGCGAGGACATTGCCAGGCTGGACAATGTGAGTGCCAACTTACTGGCCATTGCCGGCGGGGACGATACGCTCGTGACACCCGGTGCAGCCAAGCGGGTGATGGATCATGTGAGTTCTACGGACAAGACGTTCCGGGTTGTGCCGGGTGGGCATATGGGCATTCTTGCCGGGAGCAAGGCTCCGCGTCAGAGTTGGCTGGAGTTGGCGGAGTGGCTGGCTATTCGGTCGGACTGAGTCCTCTGCCTCGGATGCTTTGGAGATTGCCGGCAGGTGTTGGGGTAGGCTTTCCAAAACACGCTACGAGCACATCCATGTGCGCTTGTTTCGGGCCATCCTTGGCCCTCTACAGTTTTGGAAAGCCTACCCCAACACCCGCCTCCTCTTACTTCAGAGGTTCTTCAGTGTTACCTCCAACCCTGAAAGACTGCTGATCACTGCTGAGGGCTGAATCCCCCAGTCTTCGAAAACCTTATCCGGATCCCTTTTTACCCAGATTGCGAGTAATCCTGCAGCTCGAGCCCCAATTACATCCCAGGGGTTACTGGATACAAGACACAGGGGGTTTTCCCAGGAACCAGTGGCTCTCCGAGCGTAGGTGTAAACAGCAGGATCGGGTTTGAAGCTTTTGATGTCATCCACCGAGACCAGACCTTCAAACTGGTCCAACAGATCGTTATGTCCCAGGACCTTTTCCAGCGCCGGATAACTTCCGTTAGAAAACGCGAACAGCGGATACTGCCCTTTCAGTGTTTTCAATGCCGGCAAGGCATCGTCGAACGCAGGCAGAGACAGGTAAGCCGCCATCAGGGCGTTTTCGCGTTCTTCGGACAGGGTCAGTTTGTGGGTTGCCATGGCGTAGCGCAGGGCTTGCCGGGTGCAGACACCGAAATCTTCGTAGACTTTCATCAGGCCCTTGCGAAACGAGAACTCCAGCTGTTTCTCCCGCCACAACGCGGCTACGCCCTCTGCCCTGTCACCAGCGTCTTCCGCCAGCAGGCGGGACATGCCCATGGGGTCAACCAGGGTTCCGTAGACGTCGAAAGCGAGAGTCATGCTCATTGGCGGGGCTCCTCATCCGGAAGGCGGTTCGGGGTCGTATACTGAAGTCACAGTATCGGGATTTGAACGATCACTCAACACAGTCACCAATGACGACGGTTCAAACGAAAGGAGCGAAACCCACTCGCCGGCTATGACTATTCTCAGGAATTGGCTCGTTTTACTGGTGCTGGCCGCCACCACCGCGTGCGCCACCAGCACGCAACTCTACACGCCAGGGCCATCAACATTAGGGACCGAACCGGTTACTGATTTCGACCGTTATGTGGCATCGGTTAAAGCCTACGTCGATACCAATCTGGTGCCGGTGGAAGGGTTTGAACGGGAACAGCAGGTATTATGGAACCTGCCATACAGGCTGTCGCCGGCCGCCGATTGTAACTCCGGAGATCGCACCGGGCTGTTGCTGGTGCACGGCCTGAGCGATTCGCCCTTTGTGTTCCGGGATCTGGCCCGATACCTGGCGGATCAGTGCGTGGAAGTCCGAACCCTGTTGCTGCAGGGACACGGAACCCGTCCCGGGGATATGGTGACGGCCAGCGCCGACGTCTGGCGCGATCAGGTACGCAATCACTTTGCCGCCCTGTCACAGGATGTGGATCGGGCGTTTATTGGCGGCTTTTCGCTGGGCGGTGCACTGGTCACAGATTACGCCCTTTCGGAGACCGGACCGCGACCGGCGGGTCTGATTGCAGTCGCGCCCGCCTGGCAGCTTAACGGTCTGCGGGATTACCTCTGGCTGGCACCCATCGCCGACGTTTTTGGTGATTTCGTGGAAAAAGAACCCGAGCTTAACCCGGTGAAGTACGAGTCTTTTTCCTTCAATGCAGGCAGCCAGATCGGCGATGTCATCTCGGCAGCGCAAAGCCGCATAACCCAGCAGGAAAGCCTCGATATACCCCTGTTCCTTGCCGCCACCGAGGCCGACTCGGTGATCAATCTCGAGTATCTGGTCACGCAATTCCGGGAGCGGTTTACCAATCCCGGGAATGCCATGATGGTTTTTCGGGATACCCGTAAATCCTGGCCGGACACGCAGGCCGATGAGCGCATCCGTTTCCTGAACAGCTATCTGCCTGACGCCAATATTCTGGAATTCTCTCACCAGTCCCTGCTGATTGCGCCGGATAACGAACTGTACGGCCTGGGCGCGCCGCTGCAAAGGTGCCTGGAACCAAACAACATTTCTCTCGAGGATTGCCAGCAATTACCGGAGGAAGATCTCTGGTTCAGCGCCTGGCACGATACGGAGCGGCCCGTGTTTACCAGCCGGCTGACCTACAACCCCTGGTTTGATGATCTTGCTCAGGCCATCGGGTCCTTCATCAAGGAAAGCGAGTACACCAAGGTGCCGTAGCGCCACCAGGGGCATCGGGTTACACTGCCATTCATGAACCCGATTGATACATTCAACCTGGATTTCCGGGCCCTGAGTACGTTCCTGGCGGTGCTTGATGAAGGCAGCGTGTCCCGTGCTGCGGTGCGGCTGGGTGTTACCCAGTCGGCGGTGAGCCACACGTTGGAGCGTCTGCGCCAGGCTTTAGGTGACCCCCTGTTCGTGAAGTCCGGGCGCGGCATTGTGCCAACCCGCTACGCGCTGCAGGCGGGGCCGCATATTCGCCAGATTCTGGATGACCTGCAGTCTCTGTCCTCAGGCCCGCCGTTTAGCCCCGCCACGGCCGAGTTCACGTTCACGATTGCTGCCAATGATTACCAGCGGGACCTGCTTTTGCCCGGCCTGGTGCGTACCTTGCGGCAGGAAGCTCCGGGCATCAGCCTTCAGGTGATTCCATCTGGCATTCCCCGGGCAGACCTGTTGCGCAAGGACGCCTGCGATCTGATTATTTCGCCCCATGCGCCGGAGGCGACAGACATTATGCAGCGGGGCCTGATGGCCGATCGGATGGTGGTGTTCTACGATCCCGACTATCGCAAACCGCCTGCAGATCTGCCGGAATACCTGAAGGCGGACCACATTGCCCTGCTGTTTGCCACTGGCGAGAAGCCAACGGTAGAGACCGCCATGGATACCCGTGGCCTGATTCGCCGCAATGTGGTAACGGTTTCCAATTTTTCCGGCCTGCCGGAGTTCCTGCGAGGCACGGATATGCTTGCCACGGCGCCGGAAGGCATGAGCAAACACTTACTCCGCGACTTCGCCTGGGTGCCTCTGCCCTTTGATTTCAAACCCTTTACCCTGCTGATGTTGTGGCATCGCCGCAATCAGAACGATCCTGCCCACAAATGGCTGCGGAATCAGGTGAATGCTGTTGCCGCTACGCTCAACGGTCTGAAAAGTTAATCAATTAGTTTTGCTCATAGGTTGTATGAGCTTTGCTGGCGTTATCTTCTTACCTCCTCTCACCTAGACTGCCATTACTCGGCGGTCGGCCAGGTTGGGAAAGGCTTTCCAAAACACGCTACGAGCACATCCATGTGCGCTTGTTTCGGGCCATCCTTGGCCCTCTACAGTTTTGGAAAGCCTTTCCCAACCTGACCTGTCGTAACTCTTCGATAACGCATCAGGAAAACTATGCTGACTTTGACCAGTGTCTGGACAACGATACTTCTTGCCGCCGCTGTGGCCCTTGGGCCGCTGGCAACGGACATGTATCTGCCGGCACTGCCACAGATTGGTTCAGACTTTGGCACCGGTACCGATCAGGTTCAGCTGACACTGAGTCTGTATATGGTGGGCTTTGCTATTGCCCAGCTGATTTGCGGTCCGTTGGCGGACCGTTTTGGTCGCAAGCCGATCATGATTGGCGGTTTCGTGCTTTTCGCCATAGCCAGTATTGGCTGTGCCCTGGCGACGAACATTGAAACCCTGATTCTCTGCCGTTTCCTGCAGGCCCTTGGTGGTTCTGCCGGCCCGGTCCTGGGTCGGGCGGCGATTCGGGATATCTATACGCCCCGCGAAGCTGCCAAGATCCTGGCGATCCTGGCCAGCATCATGGCCCTGGCGCCCGCAGTTGCGCCGACCATTGGCGGTTTGCTGACCGCCAGCCTGGGCTGGGCTTCGGTGTTCCTGGCACTGGGTGGCTATGCACTGGTGATGGCGGTGGTGGTGGCCTTCGGGATTCCCGAGCCCATGCGCCCGGAGCATCGCCAATCCCTGAAAATCTGCAGCCTGTTGCGGAATTATCGAACCATCGCGAAAGACATCAGCTTCGTGGGCTACACACTAACCAACGCGCTTATCTTTTCCGGTCTGTTTGCTTTCCTGTCCGGTTCTTCATTCGTCCTGATCGATTTTCTGGGCGTGCCGACCGAGCAGTTCGGCCTGTACTTCGCCTGCATGGTGGCCGGTTACATCGTCGGCAACCTGACCGCCGTGCGTCTCGGCCGTCGTCTGCTGCCGGACCAGATCCTGGTTCGTGGCCTGATCATCGCCGTCGGCGGCGGCAGTCTGATGGCCGTGCTGGCACTGAGTGAGGTGTTTAACGTATGGGCGGTCATTTTGCCCCAGGCCCTGTTTATGATCGGTACCGGGATGGTCCTGCCCCAGACCATGGCGGGCGCCCTGGCGAACTTCCCCACTATGGCCGGCTCCGCCTCTGCCCTGTTCGGCTTCACCCAGATGGCCGTCGCCGCAGTTGCCGGCATGCTGGTCGGCCACCTGCACGACGGCACCTCTCTGGTCATGGCCACCATCATCGCCGCCTGCGCCGCGATTGCCATGGGCTGTTATTTGCTGCTGGTTCAGCGTTATCCTGCCAAAGGTTTCGAACCACAAAGCGCAACCAGCAGTTAAGGAAAAATCATCCAAAGTGGTCTACACAGAGTACGTAAGACTCTAAACCAGACGACAAGGAGTACCCCATGAGCAGCGTAACCCTGGACGGCAACCCTATTGACGTGAGCGGCAAATTTCTCGAGGCAGGCGACACCGCCCCTCCTTTCACGCTCACCAACAGCGGCCTGGAAGAAGTGAAACTTGATAACTGGGCCGGCAAACGCAAAATTCTGAACATCATTCCCAGTATCGACACCGGAGTCTGTGCCGCCTCCACCCGGAAGTTCAACGAAAAGGCCGGCAGCCTGGACAACACCGTGGTCCTTGTCATTTCCGCCGACCTGCCCTTCGCAGCCGCCCGATTCTGCGGTGCCGAAGGTCTGAAAAACGTCGAAACCCTGTCAACCTTCCGGAACTACAGCTTCCAGCAGGACTACGGCGTCGCCATGCAAGACGGCCCCCTCGCCGGTCTCTGCGCCCGGGCGGTGGTTGTGCTGGATGAAGACAACAAGGTTCTGCACAGCCAACTGGTTGGTGAGATCAAAGACGAGCCGGATTACGATGCAGCGCTGAAGACGCTTTAAGCGCTCAAATTCAAAACCGGGAAGCTGGAAACACCACCAACGGTCTGGGCAAAGGCGCCGGAACGACTTAGCAGGAGTGTGCATTGCCAGGGATGGCAATGCCAAGCCCCCAGGGATGGGTCCACGGCGTCTCCTGATAAGTCGTTCCGGCGACTTTGCTAACACCAAAAGCCAGACCTGTTAGAATCTCGCCTCCAAGCCAAACCGAAGGCCCACAACACCCCGTGCAGACCACCACCCAGAACCCATCCCTGGCCCGCCAGCTCTACAGCATGACCTGGCCCATGCTCTTTGGGGTGTTGTCCCTGATGACCTTCCAGCTGGCCGACAGTGCCTTCGTAGGTCAGCTAGGTCGGGATCCGCTGGCGGCACTGGGTTTCACCCTGCCGATGCAGCAACTGATCATCGGCCTTCAGGTGGGTCTGGGGATTGCCACCACGGCGATCGTCTCCCGCACACTGGGAGCCGGCGATGAAATTCGGGCGTACCGGCTGGGCGGACTGATTATTACCGTGGGCGGCAGCCTCGTGTTCGTCATTTGCGTGACTCTGTGGTTCCTCCAGGGGCCCATCATGACCGCGCTTGGCGCGGAAGACTCACTTCTACCCCTGATCCGCCAGTACTGGATTCCCTGGCTGATGGCGGCCTGGACCGGCGCGTTCCTGTACTTCGGCTACAGCGTGTGCCGCTCCCACGGCGATACCAAATTGCCTGGGTACATGATGGTGGCCACGAGCCTTACCAACATCGCCCTGGATCCGCTCTATATCTTTGTTTTCGGCTGGGGACTGCCCGGTGCCGCCTGGGCAACCATCACGTCGTTCGGAATCGGCTGTCTGGTGATCTACCCGAAACTTCTGAAACGCCAATGGATCCGGTTCGATTTGCGGGAGCTTGCTCTCTGGAAGGCCCTGAAACAGCTGAACGGCATCATGGCCCCGGCCATGGTGAGCCAACTGATGCCGGCGGTCTCGGCCATGCTCGCAACAGCACTGGTGGCCGGCTTTGGCTCCGCCGCCGTCGCCGCCTGGGGTCTGGGTACCCGCCTGGAATTTTTCTCCATTGTGGTGGTGCTGGCCCTGACCATGTCCATGCCGCCGATGATTGGCCGCATGCTGGGTGCCGGAGATATCGAGCAGATCCGGAAACTGGTGCGCCTTGCGGTCCGGTTTGTGGTGGTCTGGCAGCTCGCCATTGGCCTGACCTGGGTGGTCGCTTCCGGGTTGGTGTCGGAACTCTTCTCCAGCGACAGCGATGTTCAGGAGGTTCTGGCCGGTTACCTGGTGCGGGTGCCGCTGAGCTACAGCGGCCTCGGCGTGTGTATGCTGATGGTATCCGTGTGCAATGCCCTCGGCCTGGCGATGCGGGCACTGCTGGTGTCCACCCTTCGCCTGTTCCTGTGCTTCCTGCCCCTGCTCTGGATCGGCAGCCAGATCAACGGCGTCTATGGGCTTATGAGTGGTGCGCTGGTGGGCAATCTGTTTGCCGGCGCCATGGCTTACAGTTTCTACCGGTCCGGCATGGCGCGTCTAAAAGGCGAGATATCCTCAGGCAAAGCGTGAGCGGAAGCTTTCGGGCACCGGCACCACTTCCTTGCGGTGGTAGTTGAAGAAGACAAAGCCGTACTTCGCCAATGCTACTGGCTGGCCGCTCTCGGCCTTGGTGACACGGAACACGAAATCTCCGCCGTACTTGTTGAAGTCCATCAGGCCTACTTCAAAGCGCAGCATTTCCGGAAAGAAGGACTCGGACTGGTACATGGTGGCCAGGTCGGTGACGATAATGCCGGTGCCGTCCTTGCTCGCTTCCTGGATGCCGTAGCTGACCAGGAACTGGGCCCGGGCCTCGGAGAGCATGGAGATGAGGGCGTCGTTGCCGAGGTGGTTGGCGCCGTTGATGTCGGTGATTCTGACGGGCATCCTGGTTTCGAAGCAGAAGACGTCGTCCGGGAAGGAGAGTTTGATTCGGGCCACGTGGGTTCCTGTTTTCACTGGGTATCTTGGGGCAAATCATACGCTGTTCGACTTTAGTGTTCATCTCAAGACGCCCAGTCCCAAATCGGTTATCTTGCTATGAGACCTCCGCGCCGATGGTTTTGGTGGAGCGACGGCAGGGAAGGGCTTTCCAAAACACGCTCCTTTCGGCACGTCCATGTGACGCTTGTCTGTCGCCATCCATGGCGACAGACAGTTTTGGAAAGCCCTTCCCTGCCATCGTTCGTATCACTCCCGCGCACTGACAATAAATATTTGAAGATGGAGTTTTATGGATATTCGCCCTGCTGCCACCTTGGTTCTGGTTCGAGATACGGCCGACGGCCTTGAAGTCCTGCTGCTGCAACGTACCTGGGACGCGGTGTTTATGCCCGGCTATTTCGTATTCCCCGGCGGTCGGGTCGAGGAAAATGAGACTCACGGCCAGGATCATATAATCGGGACCGCAGACGCCGAGATCAGTCAGATCATGAGCGTCGATGAGGGCGGCGCGGACTATATGTTGGCGGCGGTTCGGGAGTGTTTCGAGGAGTCCGGCGTTCTGGTTGCGGTGGATAAGCAGGGCAACCCGATTGTCGGGGATCATCCGGCCCATGCTGATCGGCAGTCGGTGTTCGGCGGCGAGCTGTCTCTTGCCAGCTTGTGTAAAAAGCACGGTTTGTCGATCCCCCTGGACAGGCTGGCTTACCTGGGCCACTGGATTACGCCACCGGGGCCACCACGGCGTTTCGACACACGGTTTTTTGTAACGCCTGCACCGGAAGGCCAGTTGGCCGGTCATGATGGGGTCGAGACCATTGATCATGCCTGGCTTCGTCCCGAGCAGGCCCTTGAGGATCATCGCAATGGCCTGCGGTTGCTGGGGCTGCCGACGATCCGGACGCTGCGGGTGCTCAGTGATTTCGACACCACTGAGGCGCTGATGCGCTACGCCCATGCCAATCCGCCTGAGCCCTATCCAAGTAAGCCCTGGCCGGCGACGAAAAAGGGCAAGCCGGTGACGCTGGAACCGGGTGCGCCGGCCTATGATGAGGCGGCCAAGCTTGATCCGGAAGGTGAGGGGTCGACCCAGGCGGAGATTATTCCCGGTGAGCCGGTAGAGGTCGCTGCCCGGGTTACCCGGCTGACGGCGCCCAACCCGGGCATGATGACCGGGCCGGGTACCAACACTTACATTCTGGGCCATGAACGCTTTACGGTGATTGATCCCGGCCCCGCCAACGAGTCCCATATCGAGCGGATTCTGGAGGTGACCGGTGGGGTGATTGATCAGGTGCTGGTGACCCACACGCACCAGGACCATTCGCCGGCGGTTGCTGCCCTGAAAGAACGCACCGGCTGTCGGGTGTTCGGTTGGCCGGCGCCCGCGGGTGCCGGGCAAGACCAGACCTTCCGGGCCGACGATGAACCGGAGCACAGTGATCTGATTGTGACCGAAGCCGGGGTCCTGAAGGTGCTGCATACCCCGGGGCATGCGTCGAACCACCTGTGTTTCCTGCTAGTCGACCAGAAGCTGCTGTTCTCCGGTGACCACATCATGCAGGGCTCAACGGTGGTCATTAATCCGCCGGACGGCGACATGAAGGCCTATATCGAGTCGCTCTACGAGTTGCTGGCAGAGTCTGTACGTTACATTGCGCCGGCACACGGGTTCCTGATGGGGCATCCCGAAGCGGTGATCGATTTCCTGATTACCCACCGCCTCTCGCGCGAACACAAAGTGGCCCGTGCGCTGGAAGCCCTTACTCCCGTGGATCTTCAAGCCCTTACCGCCAAAGCCTATGACGATGTTCCGGCGGCCATCCACGGCCTGGCGGCACGGTCAGCCCTGGCGCATTTGCTGAAACTGGAAGCGGAGCACCGGGCGTTCCGGGAGGACGACCTCTGGCATGCCATACACGAGAGCTAACGCGGTCGTAACGAAAGCACACCGGATTTCGCAAAACACCCATATTGTTGATCGCTTTTCCGGCGTATAACAGGGTTCGTTATAACTTGCCCGGATTTCATGAAAGTGGCATTAAACCTTTGTCACAGCGGTATTCATGACCGACAGAGGCACTCTATCCTTGAGCGCACACTGACGAACCGTGAGGAAATATGCTGTTTGAGCGGCTTAAAAAACCGTCCCCCCGGATCCTGCTGATCGGCCTGGTAGTTCCCTGGTTGTCGGCACCGCTTTTGGCCGAAACCGATTCGGCAAAGGCCAGCCAAAAATCCGAAGTGCTGGTTGCCGAACTGGCCGAGGACGAAAGCGTCGAGGACGTTGAACAGTCAGTTCCCTTGCAGACCAAAGGGCAGGAAAACAAAGCCCGGAAACCGGAAGCCGCACGGGGCGGTGCCGGTGTCGATACGCCCTCAGCAGCGTCACGGAAAGTGGCGCCGAATATCGATCTGAAACAGGTGGCGCCGCCACCGGAAACCCAAGTGTCAACGCCGGCCGACACGGATGCGGATGCCGCCGAATCCGAGGTGATGGCAACCGAAGCCGTGGCCGAACCTGAGCCGCAACCCGAACCCGAAATTCTCGAGGGCAAGGTATTCACCCTGCTCGACAACGACGTCATGCCGGGCACGTCTACCCGCCTGGCCTGGACGCCAGGCATCCAGATTGCCGGTCTGTCCCAGACCACGCCGGTACTGGTGGTTAACGGTATCAACGCCGGCCCCACCCTGTGCCTCACCGGCGCCGTCCATGGGGACGAACTGAACGGCATCGAAATCATCCGCCAGACCATGTACGACCTGAACCCCGAGAAGCTCTCGGGCACGGTGGTAGGCGTGCCGATTGTAAACCTGCCTGGATTCCAGCAGGGCAGCCGCTACCTCCCCGATCGTCGGGATCTCAACCGGCATTTCCCGGGCAGTCCCAACGGCAGCCTGGCGGACCGGATTGCCCATTCACTGTTCGAAAACGTGATTCGCAAATGCGACATGCTGGTGGACATCCATACCGGCTCACTGAAACGCACCAACCTGCCACAGCTTCGCGCCGACATGAACAATCCGGATGTGGCGGAATTTACCCGCGGCTTTGACCGCATGGCGGTGGTGCACAGCTCGGGCTCTGCCGGCATGTTGCGCACGGCCGCAGTGGAGGCCGGCATTCGAACGGTCACCCTGGAAGCGGGCGAATCCCACCGTATCCAGCAACACCAGATCAGCGCCGGCGTTAACAGCCTCACCAGCCTGATGGAGCGCCAGGGCATGATCTCCCGAATGTTCGTGTGGGGCGATCCGGAACCGGTCTACTACGATTCCGACTGGATCCGGGCCGATCACGGCGGGATCCTGTTCAGCGAAATTGAGCTGGGGGCCAATGTGTCGGAAGGTGAGATTCTCGGTTACGTCTCCGACCCGATCACCAACGCCCAGCACCCCATCCGGTCCACCAGTGATGGCCGTGTGATCGGTATGGCCGTGGACCAGGTCGTGATGGCCGGTTTCGCCGCCTACCACATTGGTACGGAGGCAGAAGTTCCCGGAGAGTAGTATGCTAGGCTTTTTTCGGGCATCACCAACCCAGAGGAGCCTTTGTGTCTTCCGAGAACGCCGGAGTTTTATCACGTATTCCCGGCCTGGCCTACATCGGGCTGGTTCTCACCCCGCTGTTCTGGGCCGGCAACGCCGTGGTGGCCCGGGGCACGGTCGAGAACATCCCGCCGTTATCCATGTCGTTCTGGCGCTGGGTGATCGCCCTGGCTATCCTGCTGCCCTTCGGGCTTCCGGGTATCTGGCGCCACCGCCAGATTATCCGCCAACGGTTCGGATCCATGCTGGCACTGGCGACCTTCAGTGTGGGGGCGTTCAATACCCTGCTTTACCTGGCGGCCACCACAACCACCGCAACCAACATTGCCCTGATCAACGCCACCATACCCATTTTCGTGGCACTGCTGGCCTGGATCCTGCTCGGCGACCGTACCCGACCGATTCAGGCGCTGGGTATCGCGCTGGCCATTACCGGTATTGCTACCGTTATTGCCCGTGGCGATCTCTCTGTGCTGACCAGCCTTCGGGCCCAGCCGGGGGATCTGATCATGGTGGCGGCAGTATTCAGCTGGGGCCTGTTCTCGGTGCTACTGAGACGACAGGCAGTGCCTCTGCCAGCACTGACCTTTTTGACCACTCAAATTCTTCTGGGCACGATGGTTGTGCTGCCCTTCTACCTGACAGATCTGATTTTCTTCTCCGGAGGCTTCGAACTGTCAAAAACCACCGCCATGCCGCTTCTGTACTTCGCGATCTTCCCGGGGATCCTGGCCTATGGATTCTGGAACCACGGTGTGCATAAAATTGGCCCGGCCAGAGCGGCCATCTTTATGTACCTGACGCCTGTCTTCGCCTCGATTCTTGCGGGCATTTTCCTGGCCGAGTCCCTCGGACTGTTTCACATCGTCGGAGGCGTGCTGATTCTTGCGGGACTGGTGCTGGCGACACAAACCCGAATACGCACGAACTACCCACTCTCAAAGCAGCAAGCAAAAGGAGAAACCCATGGTTGAACACACTCTCAGAAACGCTCGCGGCTTCTTTTGCCTGATTCTGATGCTGTTGACCGCGAGCCTGTCGGCAACGGCTGCTGCAGAACCCTGCGATCCGGAGACAGCCAAGTGGAACCCCGAGCACTATTACCCTGAAGAGGCAGTGGTTTTCCATAAAGGCCACTGGTACGAATCCAGAGAGATGCACAAGGGTCTGGAGCCCGGCATCACGTTTGACTGGATCAAGCTCGACTCCGTGCCCGACTGCAGCAACCGACCCGAGAGCGAAAAGCGGGCAAATGGCAACGACAAACAGAATGACGGACAGCCGGGGCTCAACGAGGCAGACGGCAAATCCCATCGCGGCGAAACCGCCTCCGGAATGTGCGTAAGGCCGGAACAATGGCTGTTTTCGAAAAGCTATGAAAAAGGTGACCTGGCCAGTCACGGAGGACAGATCTGGGAAGCCACCGGGCCAACTCGGGGGGACATGCCAGACATGGACGAGCCCCCTCACTGGAAACTGGTTGAAGAGCACTGCGCCCTTCAAAATCAGTGATCTGACACGTCCCTGTCCAGGGCCGCTTCAATGCGGCCAATGACCTCCTCAAGAACCGACCTCGGGCAGCCGATATTCAGGCGCATAAAGCCGCTGCCCGGGTCTCCGAAGGAGAGTCCGGGATTCATGCCCACACCGGCCTTCCGAACAAAAAAGCGTTTCAGACCCGCATCGTCCAGGCCCAGCTCGCGGCAATCCAGCCACATAAGATACGTGCCCTCCGGAGCAGACACCCGAATGCCGGGCAGGCGCTGGCCGACCGCTTCCACCACGTAGTCCCGGTTTGCCTGTAGGTAAGCCATCAGATCGTCCAGCCAGGGACCACCATGGCGATAACCGGCCTCAAACCCGGCAATGCTGAACGGATTACACTGGGGCAGATGCATCGATTCGAACACCGCTTTGATGGCCTTTCGCCGATCCGCATCCGGAATCACCAGAGCCGACAGTCCCAGCCCGGGCATATTGAAACTCTTGCTGGGAGCCACCGCCATGACCAGTGCGTCGTCAGGGCCGGCCAGGTTGGCCAGCATCGTATGACGGGGTTTGTCGGGAAAAATGAGATCGCAATGGATCTCGTCGGACACCACCACCAACTGGTGCCGACGTGCGATATCCAGCACCGCCTTCAGTTCTTCCTCTGACCACACCCGGCCGACCGGGTTGTGCGGTGAACACAGCAGCAGGACTCGAGCATCGGGACGCGCTGCACACTCTTCAAGATGATCCAGATCCATGCGGTAGTGGCCGGGGTCCCCGGTGTCCGGATCCTCGGGCACCAACGGGTTCTCGATCACCACCCGGCCACTGTGCCGCACCGAACTGAAGAACGGCGGATACACCGGCGGCTGAATGATCACACCCTCGCCAGGCCCGGCGTAGGCCATGCACGCGGCGTTGATGGATGGCACCACGCCGGGTGCCATCAGTATCCATTCCCGCTGGATCTCCCAGCCGTGACGGTTGGCAAACCAGTCAATCATCGACTGATAAAGACTGTCCGGAAACAAGGTGTAGCCGTAAACCGGATGTGCCGCCCGCTCCGCCAATGCGCGGGTGACCGCCTCAGGGGCTGCAAAATCCATATCAGCAACCCACACCGGAATCACCTCCTCGGTGCCAAAAACCGCCTGGCGGGCATCGAACTTGACGGAACAGGTATTCTCACGGGAAACCGGGGCATCGAAAGGGCTGGACACAAAGACTCTCCAGAGCAGATATCAGTATAGGAAACCGGTATTGTGGTGGGCCCAACCAGGCACCGCAAGCGCCTGCACGAACACAACCATTGTGTTCATCTCCGGCTTTGGTCGAACATCGTCGATTAACACTTGCCCAGATGGGCCGATACTTGCGAACCTAACGGTTTATCCAACAAAAACGTCCAAACTTTCTCCCGGAGCCTGTTCAATGATTGGCCAGATCCTGTCCACCATGTTGCCGGTGTTTCTGATCGCCGGTTGCGGCGCCCTCTACGGCCGTTATCGGACCCCCGATATCCAGGGACTGAACGTTCTCAACATGGAGCTGTTTGTGCCCATGCTGGTCTTTGCCGTTCTTGCCGACCAGCAGGCTCCGCTGCAGGAGTATGCCCGGCTGGCACTGGCGGCCACCGTGGTCGTGCTCGGATCAGGTATTGTTCTCTACCCGCTGGCAAGGGTTCTGAAGCTGAACCTGAAAACGTTCCTGCCGCCGATGATGTTCAATAACTCCGGCAACATGGGGATCCCGCTGCTGGTGCTGGCGTTCGGTGATGAAGCCCTGCCTGCTGCGATCGTGCTGTTTATTGTGGAAATGCTGCTGCACTTCTCGGTGGGGCTTTACATGCTTGACCCCCACACCTCCATCATCAAACGCCTCAAGCTGCCCATCGTGTTTGCCAGTATTGCCGGGCTGTCGGTTAATCTCGGGGGCGTACCCCTGCCGGAATGGCTGTTGGAAACCCTGAACATGCTGGGGGGTGTCTGCATCCCGCTGATGCTTTTTGCCCTCGGCGTGCGCATGCTTGATATTGATTTCAGTGACTGGAAGCTGGGCATGCTGGGCGCCATCGCCTGCCCCGCCAGCGGCCTGATACTGGCCTGGCCGATGATTGCGGTTCTGGATCTTCCGGGCATGCAGATAGCCGCGCTGTGGGTATTTGCGGCCCTGCCACCGGCTGTACTCAACTACATGGTGGCGGAACAGTATCGACAGGAGCCACACAAGGTCGCGTCGCTGGTATTATTGAGCAACCTGGGCAGTCTTATCGTTATGCCGGTTGTGCTCGGGCTGGTGTTTGCCGCCGGCTACGTTTGATCAGAGGAAGGACCCGATGTCTGAAACCGCTGCGGTGGTACGCGCCTCCCGCCCAAACTTTCTGATACTCGCACCGCTGTGTGCCGGTCTCGGTGTGGCCCTGGCCTGGCAGCAAGGCGCATCGCCGGCCCTGATTGACACCTTGCTGGTTCTGATTGGCGCCCTCCTGGCCCATGCCGCCGTTAACCTGCTCAATGAATACGAAGATTTCATCTCCGGACTGGACCTGATCACCCGGCGCACGCCTTTCTCCGGCGGCAGTGGCGCTCTGCCGGAGGTTCCCTCCGCCGCCCGGCAGGTCCTGTTGGCCGCATCCGGTACGCTGGCACTGGTTGTGGCCATTGGCCTCTACTTTCTCTGGCTCCGGGGCCTGCCCATGCTGGTGCTGGGTGCCGCAGGCGTGGTGCTGGTACTTACCTACACCCGCTGGATTACCCGTTCGCCACTGATCTGCCTGCTTGCTCCCGGGCTGGGATTCGGCCCCGTGATGATCCTGGGCAGCCTGATTGCCCTGGGGGCGCGGCTCGATGCTGGGGCCGTTGCAGCCTCTGCCATCAGTCTGCTGTTGGTAAGCGAGTTACTGCTGATCAATCAAATTCCGGATGCCGATGCAGACCGGAAAGTCGGCCGGCGGCATCTGGTCATTACCATGGGCCAGCCGGCCGCTGCCCGCCTGGCAGGCCTCCTGTTACTTGGCAGCTACGGCCTACTCGGCTCGGCAATCTGGGTCGGCTGGTTGCCGACCTGGACGGCCATCGCCCTTGCGCCATTACCGGCAGCGGTCTGGGTTAGCACCAGGCTGCGGGGCGCCCTGAGCAATCCCGCACAGCTAAACACCCTTCTGGGCATCAACGTCGCGGTGCTGTTGGCCACTCTCGCGTTGTTGATCTGCGGGCTCAGCCTTTAAACCGGAAGACGCTGACCCGCGAACGCAGCTGCCCGGCAAGCACCGCCAGATCCCGGCTGGCCCCGGCCACCTGCTCGGAACCGGCTGACGTTTCCATGGTAGCGTCGTGAATGCGGCTGATGTTGCGGTTGACCTCTTCCGCAACGGAACTCTGCTCTTCCGAGGCACTGGCAATCTGGGCGTTCATGTCATTGATGGCGCCGACTTCACTTCGGATTCTGGCCAGGGCAGCTTCCGCCTCGCTGGTCTTGTCCACCGTGTTACGTGCCAGTTCACGACTGCTTTCCATCACGTTGGTCGCCTCGCCGGCACCGGTCTGCAGGTTGCCGATCATTTCCTGGATCTCCCGGGTGGAATCCTGGGTCCGCGACGCCAGGGAACGCACCTCGTCCGCCACCACCGCGAAACCCCGACCGTGAGTACCCGCGCGGGCGGCTTCGATGGCAGCATTAAGCGCCAGCAGGTTAGTCTGCTCGGCGATGGCGTTGATTACCTCAATGATCTTTTCGATATTGGCGCTGTCCTCGGACACCCGATGTACGGTCTGGGTTGCCTGTTCCAGGGTTTCCGCCAGCTCGCCGATGGAGGCCGCGGTTTCCTGGACCACGCGATTGCCGCTCTCAACCTCGGTATCGGCCTTCTGGGTAGCGGTGGCCGCGCTGGCCGCAAATCCGGCCACTTCGTTTACCGTGGCCGCCATCTGGTTCACGGCTGTGGCCATCTGTTCCGCTTCGCTGGCCTGCAGACGAATCTGACGGCTGTTGTTGTCGGAGGTCGCTTCCAGTTCAGAAGACGAGCTGGACAGTTCCTCCGCCGCTGAGCGGACTTCCCGGATAATGCCGCCCAGTCGCTCCACGGTATCCTGCAACGCGCCCATCACGCTGTCCGGGTAGAGGGTTTGAATATCCTGGTCCAGCTCTCCGTCGGCCAGCTGGCGAATCGCCTGGGCAACATCTTCCGGCTCACCGCCAAGAATCTTCTTCAACCTGCGGATGATTACCAGTGCCACAACAGCACCCAGAACGACCGCAAGACCCGTTACCGACAGGTTCAGGGCATTAAATGTACTGGCCGCATCACGCACTTCATCGACACCGTTAGTCACCACGTCTTCCTGGTAGTCGATAAAGGCGTTGACCCGTTTGAGCCACTCCGAATAAGCGCCGGAGACATCGCTGAGGAGAAATGCCCTGGCCTGATTGATGTCGCCGGCCAGTCGCAGCTCAAGCAGTTCATCCGTTAACGTGAGGGCCCTGAGTTCAATGTCCTTTATCGCTGCCAGCAGTTGCTTTTCCCGGCTGGTAGCACCTTCTTCCCGGAACATCTCATCCATGGGGCCAGCGGAATCCCGGTAAAACGCCTTCAACCGCTCAATGTCAGCGAGGTGCGTTTGCAGATCCCGCTCGTTCTCCACCAGCACCGCATCCCGGATAGCTATCGCCCGATCGTGGACACTGCCGCGGAAGTTGATCGCGTACCGCTGCCTCACGGCAGCGCCGTCACCCACATCGGTCAGGGTCCTGTCAATGAAACCGACCCGCTGGTTGCCAATCAGACTGACCGCGATTACCAGGGACAGAATCAGTCCAAAACCAAGGGCTAGGCGTTTCGCAACGGTGAAATGACCAAACATCATTAGGCTCCGGGCACATTTTTATTGAATGAGCCTATGACTTCTTTGAAAATGGCAGATTGGATCAATCAATAAAGCCTTCACCCCCGTTTTTTGACAATCCTTTTCATTACTGCAATCAATCTTTACATCTCACGCCCCGAGCCCTTGCAACTGCCTGAACTTTAACCGATGGTTAAAGTTGCTTCTGAGCAATTGCATTCACGATACGGAGGTCTCCCCATGAGTGTTCTTCTCCTGCTGATCAGTGCCCTGGTGCTGATCTACCTGGGTATCGGCGGCACCACAGCCGCTGCCGTCATGTCCCTTGCGACCGTTGTGGGCCTGTTCCAGGATGAATGGCATCTGATCAGCATTCTCTGCGGCGGCGTGCTGCTGGCCCTGGCGTTGATTCTGGTTATCCCCGGCGACTTGCGTCTTGACAAGCTCAGCCGCCCGCTGCTCGGCTGGGTACGCAGCCGACTGCCCAAACTCTCGGACACCGAAGCCGAAGCCCTGAAATCCGGCTCGGTCGATTGGGACGGTGAGCTCTTTTCCGGCAAGCCCAAGTGGAACAAGTTGCTGGACGCCAAGCCGGCACACCTCACCAGCGAGGAACAGGCCTTCCTGGATGGCCCGGTGGAAAAGCTCTGCGCCATGCTCGACGACTGGAAGATCACCCACGAGCATTACGACCTGCCGGACAAGGTCTGGAAGTTTATCCGTGAGAACGGTTTTTTCGGCCTGGTGATTCCAAAAGAAGACGGCGGCCTCGGGTTCTCTAACACTGCCCACTCAGAAATCGTGATGAAGATTTCCACCCGGAGCGTATCAGCTGCCGTTACCGTGATGGTGCCCAACTCCCTCGGCCCGGGCGAGTTGCTGATGCACTACGGCACCGATGAGCAGAAACAGCATTATCTGCCCAGACTGGCCGGCGGCGACGAGATTCCCTGTTTCGCCCTCACCTCCCCGGTGGCCGGCTCCGACGCCGGCGCCATTCCGGACAAAGGCATCGTCTGCAAGGGCAAATGGAACGGCAAGGAAGTGCTGGGCCTGAAAGTCACCTGGAACAAGCGCTACATCACCCTGGCCCCGGTGGCGACACTGATCGGCCTGGCCATCAAGGTCTATGATCCGGACAAGCTGCTGGGCGATTCGGATGAGATCGGCGTGACCTGTGTACTGGTGCCGAAGGACACCGACGGCGTCAACGCCGGTGCACGCCACCTGCCCATGAACACCGTATTCATGAACGGGCCGACTTGGGGCAACGACGTGTTCATTCCCATGGAACAGGTCATCGGCGGCCAGGACATGCTCGGCAAGGGCTGGACCATGCTGCTGGAATGCCTGTCCATCGGCCGCTCCATCTCCCTGCCCGCCCTCGGCACCGGTGCCGGCAAGGTGGCCAGCCTGGCCACCGGCTCCTACGCCTACACCCGGGAACAGTTCGGCCGGACTATCAGTCAGTTTGAAGGCGTGCAGGAAGCCCTGGAGCCCATCGCAGGCTACACCTACATGATGGACGCTGCCCGGCTGCTGACCTCCGGCATGCTGGACCGTGGCGTGCGGCCCTCGGTGCCGTCCGCCGTGCTGAAATACCGCAATACCGACCTGATGCGGGAAGTCATCAACCATGCCATGGACGTGGTGGCAGGCCGCGGCGTCATCACCGGCCCCCGCAACTTCCTGGCCCGGGCCTACCAGGCGGTGCCGATAGGGATCACCGTGGAAGGCGCCAATATCCTTACCCGGAGCCTGATGATCTTTGGCCAGGGTTCCATCCGCTGCCATCCGTTCATTGTTGAGGAGATCGAAGCAGCGGGCATGGAAGACGAGGACAAGGCAGCGAAGAAATTCGACGGTATCTTCTACCGGCATCTGGCCCACACCACCCGCAATGCCCTTCGGGCCCTGCTGCTGGGACTGACCAGGGGATGGGCCGAATCGGTGCCACGGCAAGGCAACATCAAGTCCAGCTACCGACAGCTGGCGCGGTTCTCAGCAGCCTTCGCCCTGATGACCGACGTCACTCTGCTTACCGTTGGTGGTGGCCTCAAAGCCCGGCAACGCCTGTCAGGGCGCATGGCCGACTGCCTGGTGCAACTCTATTACGCGACCGCCGTCATCAAACAGTGGCATGAGGAGGGTTACCCCGATGACCAGCGGCCATTGGTAGAGTGGTGTTTGCAGACCTGTCTCCGGGACCTCCAGGGCTCCATGCGCGAAGCCATCATCAACTTCCCGGTGCCGGCCCTGCGCTGGCCCCTGCGTTTGCTGGTGTTCCCGCTCGGCGCCACCGGCCTTAACGGCCCGGACGACAAGCTGGGCGCACAGATCGCGGAATCCATCGTCAAGGACACCCCGGTGCGCCAGCGCATCAGTCGCGGTGCCTACACCACCATGGACCCGGAAGATCCGCTCGGGCGGGTGCTCAATGCCTACAAGCTGGCCAACGAGACCGCGGACATGCGCAGCCGGCTGCATGACGCCATGCGTAACCGCGATGAAGACGAACTGGGCGGCATTGACCTGCTGATGGGGCATCAACGCAAGGAACTGGTTGACTGGGCCTGTGCCCAGGGCGTGGTCAAGGCAGACGAGTGCGACAAACTGCTGGAAGCACTGGAAGCGCTCTATGATGTGATCCGCGTGGATGCCTTCGATGCCGACGGCCTGAAAGCGCTCTCGCGATGCGCCAAAGGCAAGCGCAAGGTGGTCGAACGCCCGCCCAGAGATGAGAAATAAGGTGCGGACCGATCGATGAGCGATTTTGCAGATTTACGTCCGAATGAGGAGGCCGTGGCACTTGAACCGGCCTCTGATGCCACGTTGCGCTTCATTGGTACCATCCGGACTCCCTGGCGCCATCGCAAGGATTGCCCGCGCCAGGGCCGGTTCGACGGCCCGGAGTGCCAGCTGGTTCTGGACCCTGTCTGGCACGAAGGGTTGAAGGGGCTCGAAGACTACGACACCATCGAGGTGCTCTATTGGCTGGACCAGAGCCGACGCGATCTGATCCGGCAAAGCCCCAGAAGCGACGGCCAGACCTTCGGCACCTTCGCCCTGCGCTCCCCGGTGCGACCCAACCCGATTGGCACGTCCATGGTCAAACTGGTTCGTATAGAAAAAGGAACGCTGATCGTGCGCGGCCTGGACTGTCTGGACGGCACCCCGCTGCTGGACATCAAGCCAGACCGCTGCGCCTTCAGCCCGAAGGCACCCCAAAAAACCGGCAACCAGCCGATTTCATAACAATGAACAAGAGTGAAATCCCATGGTACGAAAACTTCTGCTTGCCTCTGTGCTGGGCGCTGCGATGAGTCCGGCCATTGCTCAGGATCTGTCCCTTTACGCCGCAGGCAGCCTGAAAGCGGCCTTGTCGGAAGTCGCAAAAGATTTCGCGGCAGCTTATAACGTACCGGTGAACACCAGCTTCGGCCCCTCTGGCCTGATGAGGCAACGCATCGAATCCGGCGAGACAGCCCACGTGTTTGCCTCGGCCAACATGCGTCACCCCCGAACGCTGGAGGGGGCAGGCAATGGCGGTCCGGTGGCCCTGTTCGCCCGCAACCAGCTTTGCGCCCTGGCTCGCCCCGAGGTGACTGTCACTACGGACACTCTGCTGGAAGTAATGCTGGATGACTCGATTCGAATCGGAACCTCGACACCGAAGGCAGACCCGTCTGGTGACTACGCTTTCGAACTGTTCGACAAAACCGGGCATGCCGACACCCTCAAGGCCAAAGCGCTGCAACTGACCGGGGGTCCGGACAGCGCCAAGCCGCCCGAGGGTCGCAACAACTACGCCTGGGTACTGGACAGTGATCAGACCGATGTTTTCCTGACTTATTGCACCAACGCCGTACTGGCCCGGGCGGAAGTGCCCTCCCTGCAAACTATCCGGGTCCCCCAGTCACTCTCTGTCGGTGCTGATTATGGTTTGATCGTACTGAATGAGGCACCGCCTGCCGCCTGGAAGCTGGCCATGTACATCCTGTCGCCTGCCGGCCAGTCAGTGCTCGCCGAGTACGGTTTCGACGCCGTGGCAACGGTGCAGGGCGAGTGAGGAGACGGCAGTGAAAATCCTCTGTCTAATGCTGGCATTGCTGGCATTGCTGGCCCTGCCAGCCCAGGCCCGGACCGTCGTGGACAGCGCCGGCCGCATCGTTGAGATTCCGGACGAAGTGGACACGGTCTTTGCTGCCGGGCCGCCAGCGGCCATCCTGCTGTATATCGTCAAGCCCGAGGCCATGACCGGCTGGCCCCGGGCCCTGCGGCCTGACGAACGCGAGTTCATCGCCGAACCCTATCGGGACCTGCCAGAAACCGGCCGGCTGACCGGCCGCGGCGGCGAAGCCAACCTGGAGCGGGTACTGCAGATCCAGCCCGACCTGATCCTGGATTTCGGGTCGGTGCGCGACACCTATGTGGACCTGGCCAACCGGGTGCAGGACCAGACCGGCATTCCCTACCTGCTGATCGACGGCCGCTTCGAGAACACCCCGGAGGCACTGCGGGTTGTCGGTGAAGCACTGGGTGTGCCCGAGCGGGGCGAAGCCCTGGCCGAGGATGTAGAAGCTACCTTCGCCCGAATCGAACGCATTCTGGAGACTGTGCCGGAGGGCGAGCGGCCCAGAACCTACCTGGCCCGCGGCCCGGATGGCCTGGAAACCGGCATCAAAGGCTCCATCAACACCGAGATCATTGAGCGCGCCGGCGGTCGCAACGTGGCCGATGACGGCGGCGCCACCCGCGGGCTGGTGCAGGTCTCCATGGAGCAGATGATCACTGCCAACCCGGATACCATTGTGACCTGGGATCCGAATTTCTACGCCAAGGTGTTTGACGATCCGCTCTGGCAGGGGATTGATGCGGTGCAAAGTGGCCGTGTTTACCTGTCGCCCTCTTTGCCGTTCGGATGGATCGACCGGCCACCATCACTCAACCGCATCATGGGGCTGATCTGGATGACCGGGCTGCTCTATCCGGACGATTGGGAAGGGAACCTGCGGGAAGAGACCCGCGAGTTCTATCGCCAGTATTACCACGTCGATCTCAGCGACGATCAATTGGGGAGGCTCCTCCAGTGGACCGAGGGTCGCTCCGGGGAATAGCCCGGCCAAAGCCGGTGATCTCGCTGGGTGCAGGCCTGACCCTCGGCCTGACGCTGCTGGCGTTTGGCGCCGTAATGATTGGCCCCTACAACCTGACCCCGGGCCAGACGCTGGCCGCGCTGTTGGGTCAGGGTGATACCCAGGCTCAAATCGTCGTCTGGAACATCCGCCTGCCCCGGGTAGCGGCGGCGCTGCTGGTGGGCGCGGCTCTGGCGGCCGCAGGCGCCAGTTACCAGGCGCTGTTCCGCAATCCCCTGGTATCGCCGGACATTCTGGGCGTTTCTGCGGGCGCAGGCCTGGGTGCGGTGGCCGGCATATTCCTGTCGCTGCCAGTGGCGGCCATCCAGGCGTCCGCTTTTGTCGGCGGCATGCTGGCGGTGGGCTTCGTCATTCTGGTGGCCTCGCTGGTGCGCAACACCGACCGAACCCTCACCCTCGTGCTCATCGGGGTGGTGATCGGCGCCCTGGCGGGTGCGGCCACCTCACTGCTGAAGGTCATGGCCGATCCCTACGATCAATTGCCGGCCATTACCTTCTGGCTGCTGGGCTCCCTGGCTGCCACCACCACCGAGGACATTCTGCCGACCCTGCCGATGGTCCTGATAGGACTGGTGCCGCTGGCCCTGCTGCGATGGCGCATCAACGTGCTCAGTCTTGGGGACGAAGAAGCGCGGGCCCTGGGGATCGACGTGTCGAAAACCCGGTTTCTGGTGATCGTGGCCGCCACGTTGATCACCGCCAGCGTGACCGCCCTGGCCGGTGTGGTCGGTTGGGTCGGTCTGGTGATCCCCCATATTGCCCGCATGTTGGTAGGTCCCGGCTTCGGCCGGCTTCTGCCCACCTCCGTGCTGATCGGCGCCGGCTACCTGCTTGTCGTGGATACCCTGGCGCGAACCATGGCCCAGGTAGAAGTCCCCCTTGGCATTCTCACGGCCGTCATCGGCGCACCATTTTTCGTCTGGCTGCTGGCACGCGGCCGGCGCGGGTGGTCGTGATGCTGGAAGCCCGCGAACTGGCCATCGGCTACGGCCGGACTCAGATTGGATCCGGCCTGAACCTGAGCGTGAACCAGGGAGACATACTCTGCCTGTTGGGCCCTAACGGCTGCGGCAAGACCACCCTGTTCCGGACCCTGCTGGGTCTTCTGCCGGCACTGTCCGGAACCGTCACTCTGGGGAACAGGCCCGTCGCCAACCAGACTCCGGCCACCATCGCCCAGCAAATTGCCTACGTGCCCCAGGCACACGCGCCGCCTTTTCCGTTCGAAGCTCTGGAGGTGGTTCTTATGGGCCGGACCGCACGGCTGGGCGTGTTCGGGCAACCGGGGCACCACGATCGGGAAATCGCCCATAACGCCATGGATCGACTCGGCATTGCCAACCTCGCCCACCGTGACTACTCGCGCCTGTCCGGCGGGCAGCGCCAGTTGGTACTGATCGCGCGGGCATTGGCCCAGGAGGCACCTCTGATCGTCATGGACGAACCCACCGCCAGCCTGGATTTTGGCAACCAGGCCCAGGTGCTGATGCAGATCGCCAGCCTCGCCCGCGACGTGGCCGCCCGGGGCTGCGGCGTAGTGCTGTCCACCCACGATCCGGACCAGGCCTTCGCTCTCGACGCCCGGGTGCTGCTCATGAAAGACGGACACGAACTGGCGCAAGGCACCGCTCGCGACGTACTGACCGGCCCCAACCTGAGCGACGTGTACGGTCTTCCCGTTGCAGTGGAAACAACCTCCTCCGGGCGGAAGGTCTGCATGCCGGCGCTGACCAGCCATCATTAGAGCCGTCAGGATGCCCGCAACCGACTCCTGATGGCCTCATCCACCAGCCAGCGTCGCAGGGTCTGGATGCCCCGCTCCTGCCGTCGGCTGGTCTTCCAGGCAAAATAAAAAGTGTCACCGGTTGCTACCGAATGGGACGGCAAGCGCACAAAATCCTCCGAATCCCGTCGGGTACTCAGCATGTAATCGTTGGTCAGGGCCACCCCCTGATGGAACCTCGCCGCCTCCAGCGCCAACAGCATGTGGCTGAAGTGCTGCACCCGAACGCCACCGGGCAGTCGCTCACCCACTGCGTCATACCAGGCTTGCCAGTCCCCGGTGGCCCGGTCAAAAATACTGTGGGTCGATAGCAACGGAAAGCGCGCCAGCTCTTCAGGCGACAACGGCGGCTCATCCCGCACCTCCAACTGATCATCCCGACCAAGTTCCCGCCGCATCCGCTTCCAGTAATCCTGACTGCAGACCGGAAACAACCGCTCCTCGTACAGCTTGTCATAACTGAAAGCTGCGGCATCCGTGCGGATGGTGATAAAGCAATCCGCCACCCGATCCGACAACACCGGGTTCCCACTACTCATCTCAAGCGCCAGATCCAGCTGGGGATGCAGCCGCTGCAAGTAAGGCAACCGTGGCACCAGCCAGCGCACGGCAAACGAGCTGAACACCGACAAGCGCAGGCGCGACTCCTCATGCCCCAACAACTGCTCACTGGCCCGCTCAATCTGCAACAGCGCTGAACTGATCGCATCCAGGTACTGCCGGCCCTCATCGGTCAGCGACAGCGTCCGTCCACTGCGCCAGAACAACTGCTCGCCCAGGTAGGTTTCCAGCTGCTTGATTTGATGGCTGACGGCACTCTGGCTCACCGCCAACTCATCGGCAGCGAGTGAAAAGCTGTTGAGACGGGCAACGGCTTCGAAGACAGGCAGGGCTTTCAGGGGTGGCAGCTTCATTATCTAATTTTCTAATAGCACGTGAATATTGATCATTTTATCGGATATTAACACCCGCTTAGACTTCCCTCCATGTTACGGGAGCAGATCGTGTGGCTCCCTCCGAAAATGCTCGGAGCCATGGATGGCGGAGAGCAAGCGTACAGGGACGTATTCACAGCGGTTTTCGGAGGGAGCCACTCGATTTGCTCTTGCACCCGAACTTGAAGAGCAAAGGAGAAAAAAATGTCAGGAAAAACCGTAAACAGCGCCATCCTGCTGCTGGTGATCGGCAACGCCATGGCATTGATCTCTGACGTGTTCATCAAACTCCTCGAACCCGGTGCCCCGGTGTTCCAGTTTGCCTTCCTGCGCTGCCTGATCACCCTGGCACTCCTACTGCCAATGGCCGGGCAACTGGACCGGAAAAACCTGTTCGCCGGCCTGAAAATCCACACCTTCCGGGCCCACATCCACCTGGCCGGCCTGCTTTGCATGGTAGTCGCCCTGGCCAACCTGCCGCTGGCGACCGCTAACGCCGTGTTCTACGCCGCGCCCATCCTGGTGATGGTGCTCTCGGTATTCCTGTTCCGGGAAAAACTCACGCCGCTGAGTGTCAGCGCTGTGTTCAGCGGCTTTGCCGGTATTGTGCTCATCCTGAGGCCGGTGGAATTCAACTGGGCGGCCGTGGCGGCGCTTGGCTCTGCCTTTGCCCTGGCCATCAACGCCGTGCTGGTCCGGAAACTGCCGAAACAGCAGAGCACCGTCCACAAGTTGTTCCTGAACTACCTGCTGATTCTGCCCGCAGCGGGTGCACTGGCCTGGTGGGAAGGCGCCCAATGGGATTCTGGCATCCTGATCGGTGCCATGGGCTCAGCGCTGTTTATTCTCGGCTACAACATCACCGTACTGCTGGCCTATCGGCAGGTGGATGCCAACCAGGTCACCAGTGCCGAATACACGGGCCTTATCTGGGCCGTGGGAATTGGCTGGATCTGGTTCGGAGAAGTGCCCGACTTGTGGTTCCTGGCTGGCAGCCTGATGATTGTGGTGCCCCTGCTGCTCATTGGTCTGCAGCACCGGCGCAAGGAACCTGCAAGGGGGTTCAACCCGGCCCCGGAGCAACAGGGGCGCCGGAACCAGGAAGAGTCATTCAGTGCCGGGAAGATTCAAGTAGCACGTGAGTGTCGTGAATAATCCGACCGATACGGGCCTCCGGCGGCAATCCGTCACCATAGCCGAGTTTGATGCGGTAATGGCCCGAATGGTGACGGTGCCAGTCGCGCCGACGATCGTATCTGTCGCGATAGACATCCCGCTTGTGTTTCTTGCCCCATCCGCGCTTGTCACCGTGGTACCTGTGGCGATCGTGGTACTTTCGGTCCCATTGATGCTTCTTGTAGTGCCGTGGTTTATGGTGGTGCCGATCGTGACGGTCGTCTCGATAGTGCGCCTGCAGGAACTTGTTCTGGTGGCCTGGAGGTAGCAAACTCCCCCGCTCATGGTGCGGTTGCCAGCCATGACCGCGGCGGTCATCGTGACCCGCCATCACCGGAGCCGATGCCATCAGGAATGCCGTTACCAGGCTTCCGATCAACAGTCGCTTCATGATGATTCTCCCGTTCTGCTCAGAGACAGATCTCGCATCCGGACCCAGTGCCGGATGCCTCTGAACCCAGATTATCG
Source organism: Marinobacter sp. NFXS11 (assembly GCF_040148675.1). Lineage (NCBI taxonomy): Bacteria > Pseudomonadati > Pseudomonadota > Gammaproteobacteria > Pseudomonadales > Marinobacteraceae > Marinobacter > Marinobacter sp. NFXS11. The sequence goes on from NZ_JAGDDV010000002.1 coordinate 568,012, forward strand.
AAGCGGGAGCGAATGTCAGTGCCTTGGGGCCGGCTTTGCAGGATCTTTACGCAAGGCCCCGTCAGCTTGACGTTTGAATGGCCGGTAGTGTCGTATTTTTTGTCAGAAGGTGAAGAAAACGTTCAGCGCCTCAGGTGGTTCTGCAGTCCTCGAAAATATTGAGCGACGGCTCGATCGCCTCGGTCTTCACATTCATCAGTCCCAGCATAGAGGAGAACAGGTTGTCGTGGCTCAACGGTTGCGATGCGATCCGGTTGACGCACTCGGCATCAATCCGGTTATCCATCCGGAAACCGTCTGACAACCACATCACCATGGGCACATGGGTCTGGGCCTCCGGCGCCAGCATGTAGGGAATACCGTGCAGGTAGATGCCACCCTCGCCAAGTGACTCGCCATGGTCAGAGACATACACGAGGGCAGTATTGTAATCCGCCTGCATGGATTTCAGCATGCGCACGGTTTCTCCGAGCAAGCGATCGGTGACCAGAATACTGTCATCGTAGGCGTTGATGATGGCCTGTTGGTCACAGCTCTGCAGTTCATTGCTCTGACACTCGGGCAGGAACTTCTTCTGGTCCGGTTTGCTGCGCTTGTAGTACTCGGGACCATGACTGCCAAGCTGATGCAGCACCACGAAATGGTCATTGTTGTCTGGGGCGTCGAGCTGCTGATGGGCACCCTTCAGCAGCACCAGATCATCACAGTACGCGCCCTGGCAAAGGTCGGTATCCTCCGGACGAACGTTGGGAATCCGGTCACACATGCCCTTGCAGCCGGAGTTATTATCCAGCCAGGTACTGACAATGCCCGCGCGGGTCATGACATCCAGGAAGTTATCACTGTTCTTGGCCACGGCTTCATCGTAATCCGATCTGCCCAGCCACGAAAACATGCAGGGCACCGACAAGGCTGTGGCGGTCCCGCAGGAGGATACGCGGGGAAAATTGACCAGTGTTCCGCCCGATTGCCGGGCCAGTTTACTGAGCTCTGGGGTGGTATTGCGCTGATAGCCATTCAGACCAAAATGGTCTGCGCGCGCAGTTTCACCAAGAACAAAAACCACCAGATTGGGTCTGCTGCGATCGGAAACCGGGAGAGAAACCGTCGCATCCAGCCCCACCTGCTGGTATTCCTGGGGAAACTGCGCCGCAGCCACCTTGCTACCCAGCGATGCCAGGGCAGCAACACTGTTCACCGGCACCACAAGATCCCTGATGTCGCGGTGATTGCGGAACGTTGAAGCCATCTCCTGATAGCTGGTCAAAGCCAGCACCAGAATCAGAGCGATATCAACAATGATCGGAGTCAACCAGTAAGTGACCCTTTTCAGGCCCGCCGGCCAGCTCACGCGTACCAGAAAGAGCAGCACAACCGGAATCACGAAAAAGAGCGCCATGTGCGCAAGCAGTCCAAGGCTCAGCAGGCCGCGAGCTTCCTGCACATCGGTTTCGAACACGTTCTGCAGCATGTGCTTGTCAATCAGCACGCCATACGCGTTCATGAAATACCCACTGAGCGCAGCGCTCAAAAACAGGAACACCAGTACCGGCTTCAGGGTAAATCGTGCCGAGAACAGGCTGATCAGAAGATGGTTGACCAGCAGCAACAAAAACGCGAGTTTGAACATCAGCATCGGCTGTTCAAAGCCGACGTATCGCTCAATGGCGGTGTAGAAAGGAACGTTATACAGACCGGTCAGGGCGAGGGCGCTGATCAACACCAGCCAATGGGGTTTGATTGCAGGCCATTGAAACCGACCGGTTCCGCCATGCACAAACGGCTGCGCGTGAAGAGTGCGTTTTGAGGACAAGCCCATGGGATTTCCCGGGATAAGTGTGATTCAAGGTCTGGTGAGTGTGCTCCCCGAACCTTAAAGCAAACTTAAACGAACTTAGCTCAACTCATCACGCAGGAGGGATTCGATGGCAAAGGTGTGCGGGCAATCCGCACCCATTGCCCTCAGGGACTCTGCAAGGCGCAAGAGATAATGGGCATTAGGGCCGCTCGGCCCCGAGGCAGAGGCGATCTGCCGGGCAATATCAACATCCGGCGCATGGCCCAGGAAAGCTTCATTGTCTTCGGTGGCAATGTAAACCAGACCCTCAGCATGGCTGCCATCGTCGAAAGTGAGCGTGGTACTCAGGCGCAGATAACCGTTCTTTTCCCGAACATCCAGGTGTTCGAACACACTGGGCGACACCCGGAACGCCATGCCTTTGCAGACGGCACCGGGTTTCTCCACCAGGGTTGCGACCCGTCCCGGCGCCTCCGGCGTGCCCCGGTGATCATGTGAACCCTGCCAGAACCGCCGCTCCCAGCCACGGATCGACGCCGGGCGCTGCTCAAGAAACGGAAAATCGACCTTGTAGATCAGGGAGCCATAACCGAACAGCCAGACCGACTCAACGCCGGAGAAATCGTATCGTTTGCGATTATGCTCAATGGTATTGGCAGACATCAGACACCCTGCAGCGAAAACGTTTCCCGCGATACTCTAGGTGGAGGCAATGAAACCCGCAATGCCCGTCAGGACGATTTCAGCCGCCATAGCCGAGAGGATCAAACCGCTGATCTTGGACATGATGTTCAGGCCGGTCTTGCCCAGCACCTTCTCAAGGTAACCCGACAAGTGCAGCAACACCGCCAGGATCAGCAAGCTCGATACCAGCCCCAGGAGCCCGCCGGCCACCTCGGATACACGGTTGAGCTCGGCACCGTACACCATAATCGCACCAATGGTGGCCGGGCCAATCATCACCGGAATCGCCAGAGGCACAACAGCAATGTCATCCCGATCTTCATCGGGCAAACCGGTGGCGTGATTCCGGGTACCACTCGTCACCAGGCTGATGGCGGTCAGGAACAGCAGACTACCGGCACCGATCCGGAAAGAGTTGAGGGTAATGCCGATAGCACTGAACAGCAGCGGGCCGGCAAAGAACAGAATCACGCCCATCATGAATGCCGAAACACAGGCACGGCGGATAATCGATGTCTTCTCGGTTGCCGGCAGGCCCCTGGTCAACGCCAGGAACATGGTCACCACGAAAAACGGCGCCAAAAGAAACAAAAAGCGAATGGTGCTGCTGATGTAGGTGGAGAAAAAGGTTTCAAGCATTCCGGGTATTCCAGCGGTCAATGAAAGCGGGCAAGCATAGCTTGCTACCACGTTTTCTGCCGTAAGGAAGTGGACGTATGACGGCTCTTCGAATCACACGGCCAACGGTGTCACATAACTGAAGCGCTTACGATACTGTTCCATTGTGCAGCCCACTGTTCGCTTGAATAAACGCCGGAACGAGCTGGCATCCTCATAGCCCACGCTCCAGATAATGCGGGCAGTCTGCTCACGGCTGGATTCCAGTTTGTGTTTGGCGGCTTCAATCCGCAGATGCTGGAGATAGCTAATGGGCGTTTCCCCGGTTGCCTCCTTGAACCGGCGTTTGAAGGTGCGCGTACCCAGTCCGGCGACATCGGCAACGTCATCAATGCTGACCGGGTCTGAGTAATGGTGCTCCAGCCAGGTTTGAGCCTTGCGGATGGCATCATCCTGATGGGCCTTCCGGCTGTAGAAGGCCATATACGGTGTCTGTTCCACTCGGCGACCATCCAGAACCAGCATCTTGCTGCAGGCCAGGGCAACCGAGGGAGAGGCAAAACGTTCCACCAGGTAAAGGCACAAATCCACAAACGCCGTTGCACCGCCGGCACAGATAATCTGGCCGTTATCCACCAGCAGTTGATCTTCATCCAACCGGATCTGCGGGTAACGGCCGCGGAACAATGGCGCTGCCCGCCAGTGTGTTGTAGCCACCTGATCGTCCAGCAAGCCGGCCTCCGCAAGCACAAAACTGCCAGTGCATACACTTGCCACCACAACCCCCTGCTCAAAGGCCTGCCTTAACCAGCCGTGCAGAGGAATGGCTGGTGCCAGGGTTCGTTCCAAAAGCTCAGCGCGGACCGCAGCCTCAACAGAGGAGCCAACCACAATGAGGTCTGGCCGAAAGCTTTCACGACACACCGTCGGTGTTACCAGGGCACCGCTGTAACCACCAACTGGCTGATTATCCACGGTCACCAGCTGACAGTTAAACAGGGGATCACTGCGAACGCCTGGCACGCGAGCGCAATAGTTCGCCACAGTGAAGAAATCCATCACACCATGTACACCGGAAGCATGGCAGTTGGGCAAAGCAACAATTGCAATATTCATCATGGTGAAATGGCCCTTTCAGCACTTTATATGTCAAATATGACACTCCTGCTGACAACCGGCAAGCCCTAACCTGAAGCTGTCATCCACCACAGCCCGAAGAAGGACTTTCTCCATGACCTCACAACTGAATACACAGACACAGATCCCACGCCATTCAAGCGAAGCCGGGAAACCCGCCACGGCGGGGCTTTCCGCGACTCGTCTGGCGCTGCAACTCTATGCCCGGGTATCGCCGCAAAAAGCCGGAAAACTGGTGAACCGTATGGCCTTCAGGCCGTCCCGTCTGTCTCTGCCCGTTCGCTACGAGCACTGGCTGGATAACACCGACAGCTATACCCAGCTTCAACACGGCGCCCGAACCATTCCAGTTTATTCCTGGGGAGAAGGCCCGGTGATTCTGGGGGTCCATGGCTGGGGAGGTGCGGGCGTTCAGTTCGGCGCCTGGATTGAACCGCTGGTTGAAGCCGGTTATCGGGTGGTTCTCTTCGATGCCCCGGCCCATGGCCGGGCACAGGGGGAGAGCACAGATCTGCTCGAAATGGCAGACGTGACAGCTCACGTGTCTGCCAGCGTGGGCGGTGTCCGAGGTGTACTGGCGCATTCCCTCGGATGTATCGCAGCGGCGCGGGCCATCACCAACGGGCTTCACACCGACTACCTGGCTATGCTGGCACCACCAGTCAGCCTCAAGGCCGCTATGGAGAACCTTGGCAGGCAGCTGGCCCTCAGTCCCGAAGTGCTGGCCGTTCACCTCGAACTCATGGAAGACCGGTTCGGCCCCTCCATTTGGGAGAAGCTGAATCTTGAGACGCTGTGCCGTGGGCTGAACCAGCCCGGCCTGGTTGCCATTGACGACACCGACACGTCCATTTCACCGGACGAAAGCCAACGCGTGGCTGAAACCTGGGCCAAGGCAGATCTTTTGCGCACCAGTGGTCTTGGCCATCATCGGATTCTCTCAAGTCCCATGGTCATGGAAACGGTCCTGAAAAGTCTGGGCCGAAGGTGATGCCATGCCAGAAAGCCGCGGTCACCCGGGTGACAGTTCTTCCAGGTAGGTTTCGCCATCGGCGTACAGCGAAGCGAACTCCTCCTCGGGCACCACGGTGACCGCAATCTCCGGTTCATGCTCGCCACCTCCGAGTAACACACCCCGCATAGGTGTTATGTCGGAGAAGTCCCGGCCCCAGCCGAGAGTGATGTGTTCCAGATCCGGCCTCAGGGCATTGGTGGGATCCAGCTCCAGCCAGCCGAAATCCGGCACGAACACAGCCACCCAGGCATGGGTGGCATCAGCGCCGACCAGCCGTTCCTTGCCCTCAGGCGGATGGGTGAGGATATAGCCGCTCATGTAGAGGGCGGCCAGGCCAACCGAGCGCAGGCAGGCAATCATGATGTGGGAGAAATCCTGGCAGACCCCGCGACGGGCCTTGAACGCCTGCTCGACCGGGGTGAAGGTTTCCGTTGCCGTCGCATCAAAACTGAAATCGCGATGGATCATCCTCATCAGGGCATCCGCCGCCTCCACCAGAGGCCGGCCCGGAAGAAACGCCTCGCGGGCATAGGCGGCATACTGTGAATCAATGGGCACATTGGTGGAGACAAACCGAAAGGCCGTGGCCTGAAGATGGTCCGGCGGAAACTTCCTGTCCGCGCGGTACCGGAGACTGTCGCGCACGATTTCCCAGGGCACTTTTGCAGCCGATGCCGAAGGTTCCGGACGATTGCGCAGTTCCACCCAGAACTCGCTGATAATCTCCAGGTACTCGTGGTCGGCGGTGAAATGAATCTTGGTAATGCGGTTTCCGAAGCAGTCGAGAAAGGAGCGCCTTGCCGAAGGTTCCGGTGAGATCGCCAAGTGGTGCTCAAGGTTCCTCTGCCAGGGAAGCTCTCGCGGCGTGAGTCTCAGCAAATGATGAGACTCCCCCACCACCTGATCGTACTGGTACAGGGTCTCATGACGCACATGGTAGCGAACAAATGTCATGACAGACGCCTCAATCCGGTTTCACAGGCCGGTCGGAATACCGGGTGTGAATGAAACACTGCCGCTGGATTTCATCCGACACACGATAGACCTCGGAGCGCATGCCACACAACAGCTCTGCCAGGGCCTCACAGGCTTTGTCCGGGTGTTTGCGTTCAAAAGCGTGCAAATCCAGGGCTTGCAGACGCTTCAGGGATTCACCCAGATCCGGGGGAAACAGTTGCCCGGTTTTGCGGCCCATCTCCGGCAGATCCTTCTGCAGCTGTCGCAGCTGGAACATCACTGAATGGGGGTTGCTCGCATCTACCACAAGGGTATGGAGTACGCCCAGGAGCTCCGGTGTCCGACGGTATCGGGTGCGGTAGGTGACTTCCGAGTTGGCCACTTCCAGCAGCCACTCGAGCATGGAGTGGCGGCTGAACCGGTCGCTGAACAATGGCACGCAGATCAGGGTACAGAGATTGGCCAGCCGTTCCAGACGCCGACCGATCACCAGGAAAACCCAGCTGGCGTCCCGGGTGATGTCATCCATGGCAAAGCCGGCCAGGGAGATGCAGTCCAGCAACACCAGATTCAACGCCCGGATCGACTGGTCCGGCGTGGTTGGCGCGGGGTTCAGGGGCTTGCCCACCCGATTGAGTGTGTGCCAGTTGTCTGAGGAAAGCCGGTCACGGACCTGGCTGGCATTGAACAGCAAAGCCTGAAGGATAGACGCGATCGAACCCGGAAACTTGAGATCGCTGACCGCCCTGAGTAACGCGTCGGGAAGCGGCTCCGGCACTGCGTCCTCTTCCGGTTCCGGAAGCGTCCCGAACTGTTCCGCTGCCTGCTGCAGCCCGAGCAGGGCCTCCTCGCTGGCCTGGTCGTGGCCCGACAGACGGTTGAAGGCCGCCCGCAACAAGCGGGCCGTACCTTCGGCCCGCTCCGAATGCCGGCCCATCCAGAACAGGTTTTCACCAACACGGGAGGGCGTGTCCCGCTCGCCATCGAGCAGGTCAGAAACCTGCAGCCGCTTCTTGATCAGTGACTTGGAGGGTGCCGTATAGCGGGCCTGTACCCAGGTATCTTTCGACAATCCACCCCGCTGCATGGAGATAACCTCCACGCCCTCGTCCATGGCTACCCGGGTCAGACCGCCGGGCATAACCCGCCAGCCGGAGGGCGTGGCCGCAGCGAACAGGCGCAAACCGATGGACCGGGTTGCCAGCGGCTGGTCCCGCTCACCCTTCCAGACCGGCGCCTGGGAAAGGTGGACCAGCTCCTGCCCGACAAAGGCATGGGGATGGGCGTGCATCTTCTTGATCAGGGCGTCTCGATCCGCGCCCTTCACCTGATAGCCGAATACCGGTTCCATTCGCATGCCCGCGAATGCCGGCTTGATCACCAGTTCGTCCAGGTGCTCGATCACATAGTCCAGGGCCGGTTTCTCACCGCACCACCAGGACGCCACCGACGGCATGGCCAAAGGCGAGCCCAGCAATTTCTTCGAAATCTCCGGCAAGAAGCCGAACAACGCGGCACTCTCCAACACGCCTGAGCCCAACGCATTCGCCATCAGAACCTTGCCTGCCCGCACCGCACCCAGCAGCCCGGGAATGCCCAATACGGAATCGGCGCGAAGCTCCAGCGGATCACAGAAGCCATCATCCAGCCGGCGATAAATGGCATGCACCCGACGCAGGCCCTGGAGCGTTTTCAGGTAAACGGTGTCATCACGGACGGTCAGATCCTGGCCTTCAACCAGGGGCAAGCCCAGGTAACGGGCCAGGAAAACATGTTCGAAATAGGTTTCGTTGAAACGCCCGGGGGTCAGCAGGACACACAGCGGCGATTCAGTGCCGGCAGGCGACATGTTCGCCAGGCTGTTCTGAAAGCCCTGGAAGAATTCCGACAGGTTGGTCACCGGCAGGTTGTGGAAGGGCGCCGGGAAGGCTCGGGAAATCACCAACCGGTTCTGCAGGGCATAGCCCGCCCCCGAGGGCGCCTGGGTTCTGTCCGCCATCACCCACCAGCCGCCGTCCGGCGCCCGCGCCAGATCCACGGCGTACAGGTGCAGGAACCGACCACCGGCGGGCTCAATACCCTGACAGGGCCACTGGAATCCGGCCTGCCCGTAGACAAGCGCGGGTGGCATCAGCCCCTCTTTCAACAACGCCTGCTCGCCATACAGATCGGCCAGAACGCGGTCCAGCAGCTCTGCCCGTTGAGCTACCGCTTTTGACAGCCATTGCCACTCATCGGCGCCCAGGACCAGGGGCAGCAGATCCACTTCCCAGGGCCGGGTGTCTCCGCGCGGATCTTCGTAAACGTTGTAAGTTACACCATCTTCGGCGATGGCACTGGAAACGGCCTGAGCCCTGATATTGAGACTGTCGACTGACTCAAGGTTGAACTGCTTCAGCAATGGCCGCCAGTGGGACTTCGGTCCGGAGCCCATGGAACCGAGCTCATCAAACCGATCCGGCACCGGGTGGTACTGACGGAGGATGTCAATTACTGCGCGTTGCTTCGCCACCTTGAATTCAGGCTCCGTTGGTCAGTGAGCTGGAAGCATAGCCGCTTTCTACTCTCCGGAGCCAGCATCAAACCACATGTCCATGGATGTTATTTGTGATATCGCAGATCCAGGGTAAACGGGAACTCCCGATGCTCCGGAACCGGCCGCAGGGGTTGTTGCCCGGAGCTGTGTCCCATCCTGAAGAAACGCGCCATACGTCGTCCTTCGGCCTCGAACGAATTCACCGGCAGAGTCTCGAAGTTCCGGCCACCGGGATGCGTCACGTGGTATTCACACCCTCCCAGACTGCGTTCGTTCCAGGTGTCGACGATGTCGAACACCAGCGGTCCATCCACACCAATGGTTGGATGCATGCACTGTGAGGGCTGCCAGGCCCGGTAACGAACGCCAGCGACCGATTCACCGACCATTCCAGTAGCCTGAAGTGGCAATGGCACCTGATTGCAGGTGATCTGGTAACGATCCGGGGCAGCGCCACGAACTTTTACCTGCAAACGCTCCAGGGAAGAATCCACGTAACGCGCTGTGCCGCCAATCGCGCCGTGCTCCCCCGTCACATGCCAGGGCTCCAGGGCCGAGCGAAGCTCAAGGGTTATGCCCTTGACCTTGTAATCGCCGATCCGGGGGAACCGGAATTCAAAATGGGGCGCGAACCACTCGCTCTCAAGCGGGTAGCCCTGAGACTTCATATCGTCGATGACGTCCTCGAAGTCCTGCCAGACATAATGCGGAAGCAGGAACCGGTCGTGCAGCTCGGTGCCCCAGCGCACCAGCCCGCTGGGCTTGTAGGGTTGCTCCCAGAATCGTGCCACCAGCGCCCGCAGAAGCAGCTGCTGGGTCAGGCTCATCCGGGCATGGGGCGGCATCTCGAAGGCCCGCAGTTCGAGCAGGCCGTGGCGCCCGCCGGGGCCGTCGGGAGAATAGAGCTTGTCGATACAGAACTCGGCCCGATGGGTATTGCCGGTTACATCGGTCAGCAGGTCCCGGAGCAAGCGGTCCACCACCCAGGGCGCGACTTTTTTGCCCATCGGGCATAAACGTTCCATTTCCCTGAACGCCAGCTCCAACTCGAACACATGATCATTGCGTGCCTCATCAATCCTTGGTGCCTGGGAGCTGGGACCGATGAACAGGCCGGAGAACAGGTAAGACAAACTGGGATGGTTATGCCAATAGCTGATCAGGCTGCGCAACAGATCCGGGCGCCTCAGGAACGGGGAATCTTCTGCTTTTTGCGAGCCCAGCACGAAATGGTTGCCGCCACCGGTGCCGGTATGACGCCCGTCCATCATGAACTTCTCAGAGGTCAGCCGGCACTCGTAGGCGTCCGCGTAGAGAGTCTCTGTCTGTTCAACCAGCTCATCCCAGGTTCGAACCGGCTGCACATTCACTTCGATCACCCCGGGGTCCGGTGTGATCCGGAAATGACTCAAACGGTGATCGGAAGGCGGCTCATAGCCTTCCAGCAATACCGTTAGCTGGAGCTCAGCGGCTGTTTTCTCAATGGCGGACACCAGCGCAAGGTAGGGCTCCAACTCCTCCAGTGGCGGCATGAAGATGCGAAGAACTCCATCCCGGGGTTCCACGCACAGGGCAGTGCGGACAATCTCCGATGCCGACTCTCCTTTCGCAGGGGGCTCCCGTTTCGGGGGCAACTGACCGGCCTCTCCAGGACTGTTCCATTGCCGGATCTCGTCAGTACCGGGCAGCGGACCACGTGGGGCAAAAGGATCCTGCTCGTGGATCCAGGGGTAATCGGCTTCTTCCACCCAGGGCTGGCTATCCAGAGGCAAACGGTGGCCCATGGGGGAGCCGCCCGGAATCAGATAACAGCGTTCACTGCGCAGGAACCAGGGGCCCGTTTCCCATTCCTGCCCTTCTTCGGTAACTCGCAGGGGGAGCACATAACCCACAGGCTCATCCAGGCCCCGGCTGAAAATCTGCTGAAGCTGCTCCCGCTCCAGGGCATTCTCTAGTTTGGCATCAAACGGATCGACGTTGACCGGCAGGCGACGTTCCCGCCAGAGGTAATAAAAAGCATCCTCAAACGCCGGAAACAGCTGCTTTTCGTCAACACCCAATTGTTTCGCCAATCCCTGCAGAAACCGGTGGGCCGCTTCCGGGGTCGCCTTGCCCTCGGCGCGCTCATCCGCCAGCCAGCGCTCATCCTGCCAGATCGGCTCACCATCCTTTCGCCAATAACAGTTCAGGGACCACCGGGGCAGCGGCTCGCCGGGATACCACTTACCCTGCCCGAAGTGAACCAGCCCGCCAGCACCGTAGCGGTCCCGCATCCGGTGATACAGCTCGATGGCCTTCTTACGCTTGGTGGGACCCATGGCCTCGGTATTCCACTCCGGCTCGTCCCGGTCGTGATTCGCCACAAAGGTGGGTTCGCCGCCCTGGGTCAGGCGCACGTCCAGCTCGGTGAGGCGCTGGTCGACATTGTGACCAAGCCCGACGATGCGTTCCCATTGGGCTTCGGTGTAGGGCTTGGTCACCCGTGGTGCTTCCCAAATGCGCTGAACGCTCATCTGGTGCTCGAACTCGACCCCGCACTCCTCCACCATGCCGGTAATCGGCGCCGCTGAGGACGGATCCGGGCTGCAGGCCAGCGGGATATGCCCTTCTCCTGCAAACAAGCCGGACGTCGGATCCAGCCCCACCCAACCCGCGCCCGGCAGAAAGACTTCGCACCAGGCGTGCAGATCGGTGAAGTCTTCCTCAGCGCCCGAGGGACCATCCAATGCTTTCTGGTCTGCCTTGAGCTGAATCAGGTAGCCGGACACAAAGCGCGCCGCCAGCCCCAGATGCCTGAGCGTCTGCACCAGCAACCAGGTTGAATCCCGACACGAGCCGGAGCCTTTTTTCAGGGTTTCTTCCGGGGTCTGGACACCCGGCTCCATCCGGATCAGGTAATCAATACGATCAGCAAGGCTCTGGTTCACACCCACCAGGAAATCCACGCTGGGCGTTTCCTTGCGGTCTATGGTGGCCATCCACTTACGGAATTCCGGTGTTTCCGGCAGTTTCTGTAAATAGGGCGCCAGTTCTGCCGTCTGCCATTCCTCGTAGTCGAAGGGGATGGTCTCCGCCCGGGGTTCCAGGAAGAAATCGAACGGGTTGATCACGGCCATCTCGGCAACAAGGTCCACCGTGATCTTTAGCTCACCGGTTTTTTCGGGGAACACCAGGCGGGCCAGGTAATTGGCCTGCGGGTCCTGCTGCCAGTTGAGGAAGTAACCGTCGGGCTCAACCTTCAGCGAGTAGCTGAGGATCCGGGTTCGCGCGTGCGGACAGGGCCGCAAACGAACTATCTGAGGGCCCAGGGTTATCGGGCGCTCATAGCGATAGTGGGTGGTATGACTCAGGGCAACATGAATCGACATGGAACCTATCTCGCAGGCGAATAAAATTGGGAGTTTCAGGCTGTCTCGTAGACAGGAAACCAGGTCTCTGCAATGTCGTCGTGAAGCTCACCGATTTCCAACTGCAGTTTTTCCAGGAACGGGATCACGTCTTCCTTGCGGATCAGCGCATCCACGTCGCCCTCCCGGGTGTGACGGACTGCCTGCAATGCCGTGCGTAACGGTATCTCGTTCCTTGGCAGGCGGCCGAGGGCCCCGGCCACCTCGCTGAGACTGTGCAGCACCGAACGCGGAAACGGCTCGTTCTGAAGCAGGAAGCGAATAACCAGAGGCCCGCTGACCTTTCGCCGCACGTTGTGACGGTACATCTGGAACGCACTCTGATAGCGCAGGACGCTGGTCCACAACAGCCCGCCATAGGTTTCGGTGCCATCCCAGCCATCCAGAAACTGCAGGGCGCCGACTTCAATCTGCCGCGTGGCCATGTCCGCCCGCTCAAGGTTGCGCCCGACCCGGATAAAATCGTACCCGGCATCGTGGCTCATACACCCGGCCAGCAAGCCATTGAGCATCTGGCAGCGACCCACGATTTCGTTGAGGAATTCGTACCTCGCCCGCTTACCAACCCCCTGGTCTATGTGCTCGAGAATGTAACGGTAAAGCTCGTTGATCACCTCCCAGGCGTCAGTGGGAATCTGGTCCCGGGTGGTACGGACATTTTCGCGGGCAGCCTTGATGCAGGACGCTATGGAGCTCGGGTTGTAGCTATCCGCCATCAGAAATTTCACGCAATTGCGTTCATCAGCCCGCTGATGGTGCTGATCAAACAATGCGCCCATGCCCGTCACCGCCACCAGTCCCTTCCAGGACAGTTGGGTTTCCCGGGGCATGTCCAGGGACAGGGAATTAAAGGCCATGATCATCCGGGCATTATTCTCGGCCCGCTCAAGGTATCGGGCCATCCAGTACAGTCGTTCCGCTACACGTGACAGCACATCAATTCTCCTCGTCCACGATCCAGGTATCCTTACTTCCACCGCCCTGGGAAGAATTCACCACCAGGGAGCCTTTGCGCATCGCCACCCGCGTAAGACCGCCAGCGGTAACGTAGGTCCTCACGCCCTGCAGCACAAAAGGCCGAAGATCCAGGTGTCGGGGCGCCAGGCCCTCGTCGCACAGGGTGGGAGCCACAGACAGACTCAATGTGGGTTGGGCGATGTAGTTGCGCGGGTTCTTCTTGATCAGCCGGGCAAACTCGGCGCGCTGCTTCTTGGTGGAATGCGGTCCCACCAGCATGCCGTACCCCCCGGACTCGTTCGCGGGCTTGACCACCAGCTCGTCGAGATGCTCAAGGACATACTCCTGATCCTGCTTGTTCACACACATCCAGGTGGGCACATTCGGGATGATCGGTTCCTCATCCAGGTAGTAACGGATCATGTCCGGCACGAAGGCGTAGATCACCTTGTCGTCAGCCACGCCGGCACCCGGCGCATTGGCAAGGCCAACCTTGCCATTACGCCAGGCCCGCATCAGACCGGGTACACCCAGGGTGGAATCGGAACGGAACTCTTCCGGGTCCAGGAAATCGTCATCAATGCGGCGATAGATCACATCCACTCGCTCAAGGCCTTCAACGGTCCGCATGTAGACACAGTCATCCTCGCCAACCACCAGATCGGCGCCTTCCACCAGCTCGGCGCCCATGCGCTGGGCCAGGAAGGAGTGCTCGAAATAGGCGGAGTTGAAAATACCCGGCGTGAGCACCGCGATCTTCGGGTGGTCCTGTGGCCGGGGCGAGATTGACGCCAGCATGTCGAACAACTGGTTGGTGTAGTCATCCACCGGCAGGATGTTGGTGTTGCCGAACAGCTCCGGGAACACCCGTTTGGTCAGCTGCCGGTTCTCGAGCATGTAGGAGACACCCGAGGGAACCCTCAAGTTGTCCTCAAGGACGTACACGGTGCCGTCTTTATCCCGCACCAGATCCGATCCGCAGATATGTGCCCAGACCCCCAATGGCGGCGTAAAACCCCGGCATTGCTCGCGGAAGTTCTTGGAGTTGGCGAACACGTACTTGGGGATGACCTTGTCCTTGACGATGTTCTGGTCGTTATAGATGTCATTGATGAACATATTGAGGGCCGTCAGGCGCTGCGCCAGGCCCTGCTCGATGGTTTCCCACTCCCGGAGCGAGATCACCCGGGGAATGATGTCGAAGGGCCAGGCCCGGTCGATATTCTCGCCTTCACTGTAGATGGTGAAACTGATCCCCATCTCCAGTATCGCCAGTTCGGCCGCCTGCTGACGCGCCTGGATTTCCTCGGAACCAAGGTTGCCCAGGTAATCGGTAATCGCCGTGGCGGCGGGCCGGGGCTTGCCCTTGGCGGCAATCAGCTCATCGAAGAAGTCATTGGGATCGTAGTTTTTCCAGTCTATCGATTTATTCTTTTTCATTTGGGGTCCTTTTGTTAACCACCGTGAGCTATTCGGTGTACCAGGCGGAGCTTCTCCACCACCGGAGCCGCAAGCACGAAGGGGTAGGCGTCCTCATGCCCCATGCTTCGGTTCAGGCTGTTGAGCGCAAGCGTCAGGGGTAACCAGTGCTTGATCAGTGCATCGAAATTGTCGGCCTGGTAGGGATCAAACGCAGGGTCTGGTTCGCTGTTCATCATCGGGCGCTGCCGGGCATTCACCCGCATCCCGAACTGCCAGGCAGTCTCCAATGTATCCACCATATGCAGGTAATGTGCCCAGGTCTCCGCCCAGTCTTCCCAGGCATGGCTGCTGGCATAGGCGCTGATGTACCAGCCTTGCCAGTCACCGGGCGGGCCGTACTGATAATGCTGGTCCATAGCCTGCCTGTAGTCCCTGGTGTCGTCACCAAATACTTCCCTTACCGGGCTCAGCCAGGACCCGGACCGCACCAGCAGGTCCCAGTAGTAGTGGCCGGATTCGTGGCGGAAGTGCCCCAAAACAGTGCGATAGGGTTCGGCCATCTGACTCCGCATTCGCTCGCGCTCTACGGGGTCAGCCTCCGCAATGTTCATGGTTATCACACCATTGGCGTGGCCGGTTTTTACTTTCGCGCGTTCGTCGAACATCGCCGGCTGGTCAGCCAGAAAATCGAACGCCAGCCCGTACTGGTCCTCATGACGGGGTTCGCAGGGCAGCTCAAGGCGCAACACCGAATACACCAGACGCCGTTTTTCCTTCTCCAGACGCCGCCAGAGATCGTTGTTCTTGGGGATGCTGAGATCGGGGATAGTGCGGTTCAGTCGGCAAGCGACACAGAAGGTATGGGAGTCCGGAGCAGGGATCAGCCAGTTGCAGGCACCCTGGTTCTGATAGTTGCTACAAAGCCGGTAAAGGTCGCCCCGGGCCACGGCCGCCCAAGTGCCATCATCGTTTGGCTCGATAGCCAGCAGGTCCATGACATCCGGGGCAAAGCCGAGGCCACACCCGCAATTGGTACAACGGCTGTTTTCAAAATACAGCAGGTTGGCGCATCGGCCGCAGTGAAACAGCTTCATTGGGGGACATCCTTGGCCGATACCGGCAAGACCGTTGCCTTAAGTATTGGCCATCCGGGCCAAAACGCAACTTATCCACCGTCAAAAGGCGGCTGAATACCCCCGCTGATCCGACGCTAGACCGCCATGGCAGGATCAACTCCGGCGACGCTGTCACTGGCGCCTTTACACAGGTACTGCTCTGCGTCGAAGCGCCGTGTCTGGTTCCGGAACTGCCAGGTAAAACCCGGCCACAGGGTCGTGTTCCTGCCGTTTTCGTTGACATACCAGCTCTTGCAACCGGTCTGCCATACGGAATCGCCCAGCTTGGCATGAATGGAAGCGTTGTAACGGCTCTGGGCGTCCGGCTTCACTTCCATGCTGCTCCATTGCTGCCGGTGCATCTTTTGGAGGGCATCCAGCACATACTGGATCTGGCTCTCGATCATATACACCATGGAGCTGTGGCCGAGGCCGGTATTCGGGCCCATCAGCATGAAGAAATTCGGGAAGCCACTGATGGTGGTGCCTTTATAAGCTTCGGCGCCATCCTTCCAGGCATCCAGCAAATCCTGACCATGACGGCCAAAAATCATGCCCGCGGGAATCGGGTCCTGGGCCCGGAAACCGGTGCCATAGATGATGCAATCCACTTGCCGCTGGTTGCCCTGATCATCGATCACGATGTTGCCCTGCACCTCACGGATACCCTCGGTCACCACGTCCACATGGTCCTGGGCCAGCGCCGGATAATAGTTATTGGAAATCAGCACCCGCTTGCAGCCGAAATGGAAATCCGGTGTGACTTTGCTGCGCAATGCCTTGTCTGGAATCTGGTTGCGAATATGCCGACGGGCCTGCAGTTCACCCAGTTTCAGAATCCGCGGGTTGCCGACAAAACCCAACACTCGCGCCTCAAGCGACCAGTAAATACTCTGCCGGAACGCATTGAGGGTCTGCGGGCACATCCGGAACAGCCGCTTTTCCAGCGGTCGGATGGCCCGGTCCGGCTTGGGCATGATCCAGGGCGGTGTGCGCTGGTAAAGGTCCACCCTCGCAGCCTGCTTCGCCACCTCCGGAACAAACTGGATGGCCGAGGCGCCTGTGCCGATCACCGCCACCCGCTTGCCGTGCAAATCGTAGTCGTGATCCCAGTCCTGGGAGTGGAAACGCTTGCCCGTGAAGGTCTCGATCCCCTCGATCTCCGGATACGCGGGCGTGCTCAATCCCCCCATCCCGGAAACGAGGATATCGGCCCTCAACGTACTGAATTCCGGCAGCCCCTTATCGGTGCGATCCAACCGGTCTCCCGGCTTCACGCCTCTTTCCTGCATGTACGCCCAAAGCGCCGGGCTATCACAGGTTTCAACAACCCAACGTTGAT
Organism: Marinobacter sp. NFXS11; assembly: GCF_040148675.1. Taxonomy (NCBI): domain Bacteria; kingdom Pseudomonadati; phylum Pseudomonadota; class Gammaproteobacteria; order Pseudomonadales; family Marinobacteraceae; genus Marinobacter; species Marinobacter sp. NFXS11. The sequence continues at coordinate 585,000 of NZ_JAGDDV010000002.1, forward strand.
GGTTCTCATCAAATCGCGCTCCCGCCACGTGGGTGTTCAGCCGGATGTGCTTCATCAGCCCGTATTTCTCGGCGCAATGTTTCAGATACGCCTTGATCTCGTGCTGCTGGGCATACATCCGGCTCCAGTTCGGATTCTGCTCGAAGGAGAAGGAGTAGAGTGCAGACTGAACGTCACAGGCACACCCCGGGTAATGATTCTGGTGCCAGGTGCCGCCGATGTCGTCGCTCTGTTCAAAGATCACGAAGTCATTGTAACCGGCTTCCTTGAGTTTGATGGCCATGCCCAGGCCGGAGAAGCCGGTGCCGATGATGGCGATCTGTGTGTTCTGTGTCATTGCTGCACTCCTGCGTTGGCCTGCCCGGCCTTGTCTGTTGTTGTCCTGTTGGTCATGATGTCCGGTAGACACATGTATACACAGATTGGTAGACAACCGTATACTCCTGAGTCGGTGATTGGCCTCAGGTGACTGATCGTTGGCCTCCGTGGCGGGCTCGGGTTTTGGGGCTGGCCGTTTGTGGGAAGGGCTTCCAAAACATGCTCCTCGCGGCACATCCCTGTGACGCTTGGCTCTCGCCATCCTTGGCGAGAGACAGTTTTGGAAGCCCTTCCCACAAACGACCGTCAGACTCATGCAGGCCCGCCCTTAAACATTGGCTTGGCATCTGGAAGGCCTATTCCAATGTCCGGGAGCGGGTGTCGGGGCCGCCTTCACAGACTGTTGGAGGCCATGGATGGCCGGAAACAAGCGTACAGGGACGTACTTGCAGCGTGTCTGTGAAGGCGGCCCCGACAGCCGCTCTTCCACCCCACCAAGAGGAAAAAATGAACTCAATAACCGGCGGAAAACTGAAACTCATTCAGGCTGCACTTCGGCTGATTACCGAAACCCGGAGCCTGACATCGCTCGGACTGCGGGAGCTGGCCCGGGAGGCGGGGCTGAATCCGAACACGTTTTACCGGCACTTCAAGAGCCTCGATGAATTCGGGCTAACGGTACTGGGTTACATTGCCGAGGAGATGAAAGCCGGAGTACGGGATTTGCGTCAGATGGCCGATTCGTCGGAACAGGCGTCCCGGGATACGGTGGCCTTCGTTTACCACTATTTCCTGGCCAATCCGGCGGCCACCACTGTCGCCGTCCGGGAACTTCACGGCCCCTCGCCGGTACTGCGCCGGGCGCTCGAATTCCAGCTGGAAGCCAGCGCCCAAGAAATGGCCGAGGATATTATCGAGCGTCAACTGGTCAACGACGTGCCACCGGGGACCATTCATGAAATCTCCCGCATGACCATTCGGTACATTCTGTTCCGGGCGATGGACTACATCGAGAAACCGGAACAGCGGGAAACCATCCAGGCCGAAACCGAGCGTTTCATCAACCGACAATTCCGGGGCGCCATTCTGGACGGCCTTTCGGAATCGACCATTCAATCTCTGCGCCACCGCCTTCCCTAACCTTCGGTTCCGTCATTTCACCGTAAAGGTTCTCATTTAGGTATTTCTCAGCAAATCTGGTACCATCCCCGGCTACGTAAAAACCGAGATATCCATTGAGTCGGTCGTTCCGGAGGACGCGCTTAACATGAAAATCGGTATCCCAAAGGAAATTTTCGAGGATGAGAGGCGGGTCGCTGCAACGCCACCCTCCGTTCACAAATTAGTCGGGCTTGGTTACGACGTGATCGTGGAAGGAGGCGCCGGCGAGGCGGCCAACTACTCCGATGCTGCCTATGAAAAAGTGGGCGCAGCCATCGCATCGGACACCAGTTCGCTCTGGAAAGAAGCCGACTTTATTCTGAAAGTCCGCGCGCCCATGGAAAATCCGGCGCTGGGTAAACACGAAGCGGATCTGATGAAAGAGGGCGCGTTTCTGGTCAGCTACATCTGGCCTGCGCAAAACCCGGAACTCCTGGAGAAGCTGGCTGCCAGAAAGATCACCTCTTTTGCTATCGACAGCCTGCCCCGCATCAGCCGCGCCCAGAAGATGGACGCCCTCAGCGCCATGGCCAACATTGCCGGCTATCGGGCGGTAATCGAAGCGGCCAACCATTTCGGGCGTTTCTTTACCGGCCAGGTCACTGCTGCCGGCAAGGTGCCACCGGCCAAGATCATGGTGATCGGTGCCGGCGTTGCTGGCCTGGCGGCCATTGGTGCTGCCAACAGCATGGGCGCCATCGTGCGTGCCTTTGATACCCGCCTGGAAGTGAAAGAACAGGTTGAAAGCATGGGCGCCCAGTTCCTGGTGCTGGACTTCGAAGACGAGGACGGCAGCGGCAGCGGCGGCTACGCCAAGCAGATGAGCGACGAGTTCATCAAGGCGGAAATGGAATTGTTCGCCGAGCAGGCCAAAGAGGTGGACATCATCATCACCACCGCTTTGATTCCCGGCAAGCCGGCGCCGAAGCTGATCACCGCAGACATGGTGAAATCCATGAAGCCCGGCAGCGTGATTGTGGATCTGGCGTCCGAACGGGGCGGCAACTGCGAGCTCACCGAGCCCGGCAAAGTGGCGCACCAGCACGGCGTCACCCTGATCGGCTACACCGACCTGCCCAGCCGCATGGCCAAGGTGGCCAGTGAGCTCTACGCCACCAACCTGGTTCATCTGCTGACCGAGCTGACACCGGAGAAGGACGGCAAACCCGTGGTGAACATGGAAGACGATGTCATCCGTGGTCTTACCGTGGTTCATGAAGACGACATCACCTGGCCACCACCACAACCGGAGGCGCCGGTCAGTCCCAAGCCGGCACCGGGCACGGAGGAGCCGTCGGCCGCTGACAAAGCCGCCGCGAAGAAAGAGGCCGATCGCAAGAGCCTGATCGGCAAAGGCGTCCTTCTAGCCGTGACCGCCCTGGCACTCTACGGGGTTGGCGCACACGCGCCGGAAAGCTTCCTGCAGCACTTTACCGTGTTTGTTCTGTCCTGCTTTATCGGTTGGCAGGTCATCTGGAATGTCACGCCCTCCCTGCATACGCCTCTCATGAGCGTAACCAACGCGATCAGTGGCATCATCGTGATCGGTGCCATTCTGCATCTCGCGCAGGCGGAGAACGTTGCCGTCGGGATCATGGCCTTTGTCGCGGTGCTGATTGCCAGCATCAACGTAGGGGGCGGCTTCCGGGTCACCCATCGCATGCTCAAAATGTTCCGCAAGTAGGAGACGCCCGATATGAGCACAGGACTGGTGAGCGTGGCCTACGTGGTCGCAAGTATCTTGTTTATTCTCAGCCTTGGTGGCCTTAGCCACCAGACATCGGCACGACGGGGCAATCTCTACGGCGTCGCCGGCATCATCATCGCCGTGGGAGCAACCCTGGCCAGCGTTGACGGCGGCATCGTCGCGATCCTGGTGGCCGTGTTGCTGGGTGCCGGCATCGGCATTGCCATCGCCAACAAGGTGGAAATGACCCAGATGCCACAGCTGGTGGCCCTGCTTCACAGCTTTGTGGGCGCGGCAGCCGTGTTTGTCGGCTTTTCAGGCTACATCGAGCCTCTGATTGCAACCTCCGGCGCGGAGCACACCATCAAGCTGGTGGAAGTCTTCGTTGGCATCTTCATTGGTGCAGTGACCTTTACAGGTTCGCTGGTGGCCTGCGGCAAGCTCGATGGCCGCATCGACAGCAAGGCCCTGACCCTGCCCGGCCGGCACCTGATGAACCTGGCAGGCGTTATTGTCTGTGTCTTCCTCGGGGCCTGGTTCCTGGGTACCGACAGCATGGCCCTGGGCATCGTGGCGCTCGTTCTGATGACCGTCATTGCCTCGGTCCTCGGCATCCATCTGATCATGGCTATCGGCGGTGCCGACATGCCTGTGGTGGTCTCCATGCTCAACAGCTACTCCGGTTGGGCCGCAGCCTCCATCGGCTTCATGCTGGGCAACGATCTGCTGATTGTCGTTGGTGCCCTGGTGGGCAGCAGCGGTGCCATCCTCAGCTACATCATGTGCAAGGCCATGAACCGCTCGTTCATCAGCGTGATTCTCGGCGGCTTTGGCCAGACCAGCAGCAGCTCGGCCGCAGCCGATGCTGACCAGACCGTGCATGAATCCAGTGTGGATGAGGTCTGTGAAGAGCTACGCAACGCCCAGTCGGTGATCATCGTGCCCGGTTATGGCATGGCGGTCGCCCAGGCTCAGAACGGCGTCAGCGAGATGACCAAGATCCTTCGGGACCGTGGCGTCAACGTGCGCTTCGGCATCCATCCGGTGGCCGGCCGCCTGCCAGGGCATATGAACGTGCTGTTGGCGGAAGCCCACGTTCCTTATGACATCGTTCTGGAAATGGACGAAATCAATGATGATTTCCCGGATACCGACGTGGTGCTGGTTATTGGCGCAAACGACACCGTAAACCCGGCGGCAGCAGAAGATCCCGGTAGCCCGATTGCCGGCATGCCGGTGCTGGAGGTCTGGAAGGCTGGACAGGTTGTCGTGCTCAAGCGAGGCATGGCCACCGGCTATTCCGGCGTCGAGAACCCGCTGTTCTTCAAGGACAACACGCGCATGTTGTTCGGCGATGCCAAGGACAGCATCGACAAGCTGGTAGGAGGTTTGCGGGGCTGAAGGCAGCCCCGCGCCTGATCTTTTGCCAGTTTATTCAGTGGTGTTGTAAACGTAAGACGAGACTGTGCCGTCCTGGTTGAACCGAACAACCAGGTCGGTGGTTTCTGCATCACCGAAGGCAGACCACTTGTACTTGCCATAGGTCCAGGTGCGTTTGCCGTCTTCGATCCCGGTGCGCCACGGCTCGCCAAACATCTCCTGGATATCGGCCCGCGTGGTTTCACCAATCTGGATCTGATCCACATTGTGGGTAGCAAAATCTTTCCCGACGGTCGCACACCCCACGATGGCCGACATCAGCAGCGCCACCGACAGTGTTTTGATCGAACCAAGCATCGACATACCAATTCCTCATATCGAGGTGAATTTCACCTATCATAACGTGTCTCTGATCAGACGCGATTACGAAGACGACAGATTCACCGGACACAAAAAAGCCGCAGGCCCGAAGACACTGCGGCAGGTTTCGATCGTCCGATCGAAGGGGAGGATCAATAAAGTTTGGCGAGGGACTTCTTGGCGAAGGATTCCACCTCGTTCAGGCGGCCCTCTTTCACCTTGATCAGCCACTCAGGATCCTGCAAAAGCGCCCGGCCAACGGCGATCAACTCGAACTCGTGGTTGTTCATTCGCTCCACCAGCTCATCGATACCGGCTTTCTCAACGGCTTCCTGCTTGCTGGCAAAGGTCCCGCTGATGAAATCTTCGGTTAGCCCGACACTGCCGACAGACATGGTGGGCTTACCGGAGAGCTTCTGGGTCCAGCCCGCGAGATTCAGATCCGAGCCTTCAAACTCCGGCTCCCAGAAACGACGGGTGGAGGCGTGGAAAATATCCACACCGGCTTCTACCAGAGGCTTCAGGAAGCGTTCGAGTTCCTCCGGGCTGTTAACCAGTTTGGCTTCGTAATCCTGCTGCTTCCACTGGGAGAATCGGAGCATGATCGGGAAATCCGGGCCAACCCGATGACGCACCGCTTCAACGATTTCCACCACGAACCGCAGGCGGTTTTCCAGACTGCCGCCGTATTCATCATCGCGCTGGTTGGTGCCTTCCCACAGGAACTGGTCCAGCAGGTAGCCGTGGGCGCCATGGAGCTCGACACCATCAAAACCCAGTGCCTTGGCATCCTGGGCCGCATCGGCAAAGGCGACGACGACATCCTCGATGTCTTCTTTACTCATAGCCTTGCCGTTGGGCTTGCCCGGTGCGAACAAGCCGGAAGGGCTGTAACCGGGTACCGAAGGATCCGGCGGGGTGCCCTCCTTCCTGACGGCACCCACGTGCCAGAGCTGCGGGAAAATCGCGCCGCCGGCCTCATGGACCGCGTCGACAACATGCTTCCAACCCTCAAGAGCGTCGGTGCCGTGAAACGCCGGTACATTCGGGTAGCCATTGGCGGCCGCGTGATTGACGATCGTGCCTTCGGTAATGATGAGGCCAACGCCCGCTTCGGCCCGGCGGCGGTAATAGGACACCACGTTCTCTCCCGGAACACCCTCCGGAGAGAAGTTACGGGTCATGGGCGCCATAGCCACCCGGTTTCGCAGCTTGAGGTTGTGAAGTTCAAACGGTTCGAAAAGCGGGCCAAGATTTATGCTCATGATAGTGTGCAACCTCACTAATTTGGTTTCGTAAAGCAACCCTATTAAATCTGGTTTTAAAATGCAACCCTATTCGGTACACTCCCGTCATGGCCAGAAAACGTTTTGATGACTCCAGCTGTTCCGTCGCCCGCGCCCTCAATGAAGTGGGCGACTGGTGGTCCCTCCTGATTGTGCTGCACGCCATGTATGGCACCCGCCGGTTCGTGGATTTCCAGCAGGAACTGGGCATTGCCAGGAACATCCTGTGTGATCGACTGGCACGACTGGTGGACAATGAAGTGCTGCGCAAGGTGGATGTGGGCGAACATGGGTCACGCTTTGAATACCGCCTGACCGAAAAAGGCAGGGATCTTTTCCCGGTGGTTATCGCTCTCCGCCAGTGGGGAGATAAGTGGAACCCTGCTCCGGACGAGCCTTCGCTCGATTTGCGCGACCGCGCTACAGGCCGACCGATTCATACGGTAGAAGTCCAGGACGCCGATGGCCAGGCCCTGTCCATCAGAGACGTGTTTGTCCCGGACGAGAGCCTGCCCGTGCGGAAAAAGAACTCTGCCTGACTATTCGCAATAACCGCAGCCATCGAATCACCGTCGGTTTTTTTGAGTTGAATCAATCCGCTGATCAAACGCGCTCACCTGCCCGGGCATTCTTGCGCTAAATCAAGTTTCCATCTCCCGATGTCATTAATCTGCAGTCATCAACGATTCAGGTTAAGGAGATGGATATGTCCCGTACATTCAAACTTGGTGTTCTGGCTGCAGCGGTAATGGCTGCTGCTCCCGCTGTTCAGGCGTACGAAGCTGGTGATTTTATAGGCCGCGTTGGTGTGGCAACGGTTGATCCGGATTCTTCCAGTGGCAATCTGACCTCTGGCCTTCTTGGCGAGATTGACGGTGCCAAAGTAAGCGTCGATTCAAATACCCAGCTGGGACTGACCGCTAGCTACATGCTGACAGACCAGATCGCTGTTGGTGTGCTTGCCGCGACCCCGTTCAAACACGACATCAACGGTGACGGAGCGGCGCTCGGTGGAACCGGCAAGCTGGCAGAAACCAAACACTTGCCGCCGACCATCACACTGCAATACTTCCCGATGCCCAGCGGTAGCAAATTCCAGCCATACGTCGGCGCTGGTGTGAACTACACCAACTTCTTTGAAGAGAAGACCACTCAGACGCTGACCACCACCTATGACGCTGTAGCCGGAAACCCGGGTATTGACGGTACAGACATCAAGCTGGATGACAGCTTTGGTCTGGCAGCCGAAATTGGTCTTGACTACATGATCACCGAAAACGTGGGTATCAACGCTGCGGTCTGGTGGATCGACATCGACACCGAAGCCACCATCAACGCCTACGCGGGCAATGCGGTAGCCGATACCAGCACCATCGACGTGGATATCGCCCCCTGGGTCTACATGGTAGGCGTGTCCTACAAGTTCTGATCCCCGTGCCTCCGCCAGTCGCCACGGTCTGTTGGCTGGCGGAAGGTGCGTTTTCCTATGCGGGGCTTCTCCGGCCCCGCCTTTTTATATCGATACCCAATCATAAAACAGCTCTTCCCTGAGCCTGTCATCAAATCCTACTGAACCTCGAAGCTGAGCTCGGCCATAACCTCGGCGGGCGGTGGGTTCAATCTGGCGATTGTCTGGAACTCATCAACCCATTCATGCTCTCCGTGCAAGCCATCAATAAAAGTCGGGCGGATAGACTGGTAGTAGAGAGTCGCATCCACCTGCAGGGGCAAAGCCACGGCCGCGCCAACCGGAATCCGATAGCGAATGGTGTCCCGCCCTGCGTTTTCAGCGTTAAAATCGCTATCGCCATTCAGCCCGATCGGCCGGACATCTTCTGGTACCGAGGCAATATCGAACCCCTTGGGAGGGATACGATTGTCCTTCAGCGGGTTAGCGGCGTAGAGCAGAATATGGGTAATTGCGCCGGTGGTTGAGCCCAGAACAGTTTCATAGACCGGCACATCGTTTTCGGACGATACCTCATTGAGATGAGCCTGATAGCAGACCGAGGAATCAAAATCGGAGGTCTTCTTCGCGGCCAGACAGGCCTCCGAAGTAAACACCGCATCCATTGGCAAACGATAAGACTGATCCGGGAGTCCGCTGGCAAACACCGTCGCGCCATTGGCATCACTCACCCGGGTTCCTACCCACATTCTCCGAGCGGGGAAACTGGTGGGTAGCTTGTGGCCGGTTTCGTTCTGAATGGTCAGATCAAAGGCCAACTCGCCAGCCCCGAGGGTCTGCCCGGTTGCTGATAACGTTACAGCCGTTTTGAGGAACTCCCGGGTCAACTCTGCCGTTGCCGCAAATTCTCCCGCCTCATTGATATCGCCGCGACCGAGTTCCTCTCTGAACAGCTCCAGGGTTTCAAGCAACCAGGTATTACCGCCAAGCATCACATGAGGTGAGTAAGGCTGCCTCTCGGGCCAACTGGCGTTTACCGAGCCGTTCGGCCTGACCGCCAGACGGGTGAGGAAGTCCTCAGTTATCTCTTCACGCGCCATATGGCACTGCTGACAGGAACGGGGGTTGCTGCCATTGGGTCCGAAATCACTGTTTGCCCACTCGGTGTAAGGCGTCTGTTCAGGGTAATCCTCACCGTTGGGCTGATCCGTCTCCATATCGATGGTCGGGGTGTAGAGTTCGTGGCAGCTGGCGCACTGCCGGGAGTCCGACATATGCAGACCAAAGACTGGCGTGTAACCGACCTGATTCTGCATCGCCTGCCCCTGCGGGTTCTGGTATGGCCCATGGATCGTGAATGCGTCCGGATCACCCTCGGCAGGAATCTCGAAATTGCCGGAGTGCACGCCATCGGGGTAAGCATTACCGTCCAATACACTGTCGGTTATCTGATGGCAGGCTGTGCAACTGACCCCCTCTCGGGCATGGGGGTCAACAAGGGCTTGTTCGGCCCGGTAAAAACCATCATCGAGACCTGACCCCGTCTGGTGAGCATGCGTGGTCGCCATGGGGCTGTGGCAGGTCAGGCATTTGTTCTCAATGAACCCTGCCAGATGGGGGAATGTCTCCGCCTCATGCACCATGTTCGCCCGGAAATAAGGATCGGTGAACGCATTCGCCATCACCGTACTTTTCCAGTCTGCGAAGGGGCTAATGTCATCACCCTGGGGCGAGGGCTGGTTCTCCGAGATCTGAGCATCTGGCGCCCGCAGCACGGCGGGGCTGTCACCGGGCTGACTGGCAGTATGGCACTGGCCACAATCCGCCGCCGCCAGGAAAACGCCGGTCGGGCTCCAGTGCTCTATCTGGGCAGTAAGCGAGGGTAAAATATCTTCATGGCCGGAATCCGGGTCGGTCTCGCCATTTGCGTCTTCAGACGACCCGCCAGTATCGCTGCAGGCCGTTAAAAATATCGACATGAGCGCAACATATCGCCATGGAAACACACTTTTCGGGAGAAAAGTCCTCATAACCGCCCTCGAGATTGCCGGGATATTCAGGCTGATACACAAGCAGAATTCCGGCTTTGACACTAATCAACTTTTGACCACACTCCGTCACCACCAACGCGTGACCCGGCATCAGTTATAACGTAATAGCCAAAAGAAATATAGGGCGTGCTGCCGTGGGGCTATTTACAAATGAAACTGGCGCTCAAAAGCTAAGATACGTCTGGCCCAGGAGGATCGACAAGTTGTACGTGGCGTGCAAAATCACACAGGGCAGCAGCGAGTCGTGCCGGTCCCGAAAATACCCAAACACCAGAGCAGGCAGGAACACCAGCCAGGCCATCAGATCGGTTCGATAAACAAGATGCCAGGCAGTAAACAGAAACGCCGCGATCAGGTTTGCGAAGGACAGGCCGGCGAAGCGTTTCTGACCCATCGGAGTGTTAGCCAGCCAGCCCTGCACCACCCCGCGAAATGCCAGTTCTTCGATGATAGGTGCCCAGAGCACCAATGAGAGAATTGAAAGCAGATCTGCATCCTGCCAGCCACCGCCTCCGGCAAGCACTGTCAGCAAAATACCAATCAGACAACCGATAACCAGAGCAAGCACAAACTGACCATCGGCCATGGACCGCGTTGGTCGGCTCAAGCCCAACTGTGCCCGTACAGAGCTGGATTGATGCATAGGCGGGGATATCCTGGCCGGACTGGTTTCAGACCCTGAATACTAGAGCATCCACCCTCAAAAAGTCAGGGCATCAGAAACAGAAAAACGGAGCCGAAGCTCCGTTTCTCATAACTGCCAATCAGCCTTCAGGCACTCTGGCGCTGAGCCGGACGACTTCGCTGACCACCGCCATTCTGGCTACGGCCACCGCTGCGACCACCCGGCTTGGCGCCGAAGCTCTTCGGCTTTCCGCCAGGACGACCATTGCCACCGCCGTTACCATTGCGGTTACGGGCGCGACTGGGGTCGGCCTTGGCCTTGGGCTTCAGCGGCAGGTTGTTGGTCGGCTCGAAACCTTCCACTTCCGTGCGCGGCAGCTGCTTCTTGATCAGCCTTTCGATACCGGCGAGCATTTTGCCTTCATCGGCACTGACCAGCGACAGGGCGTGACCACTTTCACCGGCACGGCCGGTACGGCCGATACGGTGCACGTAATCTTCCGGCACGTTGGGCAGTTCAAAGTTCACTACCTGGGGCAGCTGCTTGATATCCAGGCCACGGGCGGCGATATCCGTCGCCACCAGCACACGTACTTCGCCAGCTTTAAAATCCGCCAGCGCGCGGGTACGGGCACCCTGTGACTTGTTCCCATGGATGGCAGCAGCCGTAATACCGTCCTTCTCCAGCTTCTGGGTCAGGCGATTGGCACCGTGCTTGGTGCGGGTGAAAACCAGCACCTGATCCCAGCTGTTATCGCGAACCAGCTTGCTCAGCAGCGCTGTTTTCTGGCTCTGATCTACCGGATAGACGGACTGCTTGATATTTTCGGCAGAGGTATTCCGAGCCGCGACTTCAACCTGAACCGGGTTATCCAGCAGACCTTCTGCCAGAGTCCGGATCTCGTTGGAGAAGGTGGCGGAGAACAGCAGATTCTGGCGCTTGGCCGGCAACAACGACAGGATCTTGCGGATGTCGCGGATAAAGCCCATGTCCAGCATGCGATCGGCTTCGTCCAGAACCAGGATTTCCACTTCGTTGAAGCGCACAGCGTTCTGCTGGTACAGGTCCATCAGACGGCCCGGTGTTGCCACCAGCACGTCCAGGCCTTTGCGCAGCTTCATCATCTGCGGATTGATTTTCACACCACCGAAGACCACGGCGGCCTTGGTTGGAATGTATTTGCTGTAAAGATTCACGCTGTCATGAACCTGCGCCGCCAGTTCACGGGTGGGCGTCAGAATCAGGGCGCGGGGGCCTTTGCCAGTGCGCGGGTTTTCACCCAGACGCTGCAGCAAGGGCAAGGTAAAGCCGGCGGTTTTGCCGGTACCGGTCTGGGCTGCCGCCATAACGTCCCGGCCAGAAAGCACGGCAGGAATCGCCTGGGCCTGAATGGGAGACGGGGTTTCATAACCCTGGTCAGACGTGGCACGGACCAGCTGCTCGGACAAACCGAGTGAAGAAAAACTCATATAAGATCAACTCTTGATTATTCTGCCTCCACGACCACCGTTTTCGGCGAATGCGGGCAGATGCCATGAATATTCATGGAATAAAAGACGACTACGGTCACGCGCCGTTATCGGGGTGACGTCCTCTGACAGGTCGTATGGAAAGGTCGCACGGGCTTAAAGCCTTAAACTGCGGAATCCCTAGAGGCAGGATGCGGGAACATTAACAGAGCCCCGGCCAATTAGCCATAGGTGATTATAATAAGCATCCGAAGGAACCTGGATTGCATCTTCGAGTCAGACTGCTTTCACGAAACCGAACCACACAGGAATTTGTCAGAATGAGCGTCAGTATCGGCCCAGTGAGCCTGTCCATCGGCCACCTTCTCCTGGTTATCGCCTTCGCGCTGGCTCTGCTGGTTGGAGGGATACTTGGCCGCAAATATCAGGTGCCGGTAGCCGGATCGGTGGCCGATATCTTTGTAGTCGCGATGCTGAGCGCCCGGATCGGTTTCGTAATCAGCTACTTCGAGCATTACCAGAACGACCTTCTGGGCATCATTGATATCCGGGACGGCGGTTTTGATGCGCTCTGGGGTGTCATCGGCGCCATCATCTTCACCGGCTTTCTGATGTGGCGCAGGAGAGCACAACGCAAGCCGCTGGCTACCGCCGCGTTAACGGGCGCCCTGTTCTGGGCCGGTACCGCAGGCACCATTACACTGATCGAACAGCAGGCCCGCAGTATGCCGGACGTGACCCTGCGCTCGCTCAATGGTGAAGTGATCAACCTGTCCCGGTTGGCTCCGGGCCAACCCCTGGTCGTGAACCTCTGGGCAACCTGGTGCCCACCCTGCATCCGGGAAATGCCGGTGCTGGAGGAAGCCCAACACATCTATCCGGATATCGCGTTTGTGTTTGCCAACCAGCGGGAACAGCCCGAGACCATCCGTTCCTTTCTTGAGGAATACCGCCTGAACCTGAACAACCTTTACCGGGACGATCAGGCCCAGCTGGCACGCTCAGTGGGCAGCAATGGCTTGCCAACAACGCTTTTCTACAATGCCCAGGGCGAACTGATCGATTCCCACATGGGCGAGCTGTCACGGGCAACACTGGCCAGGGGCCTGGAAAAGATCCGCAGACCCGACCAGTGAACCAAGCCCGCTGTGCCCGTTAGCCGTGGGGCGTTTTTATCTACCGGGTTGCCGCTTTGGCAAAATTTCCCAATGCCCCGCTGACTTTTCCGAGCACCTCATCGCACCCCTCAATGCCATGGCGGCTCTTGAGGTATTGCGGATCGTTGTACCCCAGCCACACCTCTCCGTTGGCATCCTCCCAGATCAGGGCTTTTTGGGGCAGGTCGATGGCGACACTCTGGGCGCACTGCATCAGCGGTGTGCCGACTTTGGGGTTGCCGAAAATAACCACTTCGGTCGGACGCAATTCCAGACCGGCTTTTTCGGCGCCCTGCTGATGATTAACGCGGGCCATGACCGTCATGCCCTTCTCTTTGAGCACAGACTCGAGTTTGTCGGCCGTGGCTTTTACATCGTGACTGCTTTTGACCGCGACCAGTCCATCTGCGGCATGGGTGAGCATGGCGAACAACAGGGTTGATGCCACCAGAACCAGTCTGAGAATGCAGCGCATAGTATCCTCCCAAGCGTTTACTGAAGATTTCAGGATAGAACAGCGGCGGGCGGCACGCATGAGCGCGCATCAGTAAATCGCTGCCGCACCCTCTGGCCTGCTCTTGAATCGCTTGTGCAGCCAGAGATACTGATCGGGCTGCTCACGAACGGTGGCTTCAATAAAACGGTTCCAGACTTTGGCGTCCTGTTCGGGGTTTTCACCGAAGGATTCCTGTATCGGAGAAAACACCACCCGGTAACTGCCATCGGGCATTCGAAGGTGGCTCACACAGATGACCGCAGCGCCGGACTCCCGGGCAATGTAACTCGGCGAGGTAATACAGCCGGCACTGACCCCGAAAAAGGGCACAAACACCTCTGACTTATTGCCGAAATCCTGATCACAGGCGAACCAGACCTGCCCACCTTCTTTCAGGAACGACAACATGGGTCTTATCTGACGCTTGGTGAAGGGGCGGATACCAAAATGCCGCCGGCGGCCACGTTCGATCATACGATCAATCACCGGATTGTTATTGGGGCGGTACATGTAACCCGGCTTCTCAAGCTTGCAGGCAATCAAAGGCAGTGCAAAATCGAAAATACTGTAGTGCCCACCGATCAGCAGCACTCCCTTGCCGCGTCGTTTTGCTTCTTCAAGGTGCTCGGTACCATGCACCGAGGCGCTCTCGCAGTAGGGAGTCATATCCCGCCACCAGGCATGAACGCTTTCCAGAACGCCACGAGCCGAGGCCACAAACGCATCCTCCACCAGCTGGCTACGGGTCGTTTGATCGAGTTCCGGCATGCAGGCCGCCAGGTTGGCGTCCGCAACCCTGGCACGGGATCGCATTTTTCTGGAAAGCAGCCTGCCCAGCCAGCGACCAAAACGCTGCTTGAGCCGCATTGGGAGAAACGACAAAAGCCAGAGCAGGAAGACCAGAGTCCAGGCCCCCCAGAAAGCGGGATGCCAGAGCGCGCGTTTTCTACTTTTTCTGCCGGACGCCATACAACGGTCGCCTTTGGTAATGAGAGAGCGGTCGGCCAGCCTGACACATTCTCTGCCGGTTGAATAGTTGAGTTCCTCATCAACCCTGATGACCCGGAGGGATCCAGTTCCGAAATTCAGGAGTATGGTTTAGTAAAGGTACGTGTTAATACGTAGATGTCATTCTGAAACGACAGGAAACTCCTCGTTATGTCCCGATCGAAGTTCGCCCACGTTCTCCTGATCCTGCCAATTGTATTGGTCGGTTGCAGTGAAGACAAAAGCCAACCGACGGCAACGAATCTCAAACCACCGTCAGAGACCGGGACACTCAAAGTCGCTACCCGCAATGGCTCCACCACCTATTACCTGGATCGCCATGAAAATCCCGTCGGTCCCGAGCATGCGCTGATCAGCGCTTATGCCGAACAGCGTGGCTGGCAGGTGGAATGGACCATGCTGGAATCCACCAGTGACGTTCTTTCTGCGCTGGAGTCTGGCAACACCCACCTGGCGGCAGCCGGGCTGACCCATCTGGCTTCCCGGGATGAGCTTTTCGCACGGGGCCCGGCCCACACCGAGATTACCGAACAGCTGGTCTGCCATCGCGATGCGCGGCCCATGCCCCGGAAACCCGAAGACATCCCGGGAACCGATATTGTCGTCACCGCCGGCTCCAGCTACGTCGAAACCCTGAACAAACTGAATGAGCAACACCCGGGAATCGAGTTTCAGGAAGATGCAGATCGCACTACCGAAGTGATCCTCTCGGACGTTGCCGAACAGGACGTCGGCTGCACCGTCGCCGATTCCAACATTGTTCAGGTGATGCGCCGGCACTTCCCGCACCTGGAAGTGGCAATGACGCTCACGGAGGGGCGGAACCTTGGCTGGTATTTGCCCAAGGGTTCAGAAGACCTGGGCGCAGATGCCCACGAGTGGATGAATAGCGTCGATGGCGATGAAGCCATCGGCCTCATGGAGAACCGTTACTATTCCTACATCGGTGATTTCGATTTTGTCGATCTGAGGGCGCTGAACCGTCGGATCGAGGACCGGCTGCCAGAATTCATTGATCAATTCCGGGAAGCCGAGGCCAAAACCGGCATGCCCGCAGACCTCCTTGCCGCCCTCGCTTATCAGGAGTCCCATTGGGACCCGGCAGCGAAATCTCCCACCGGAGTCCGCGGCATCATGATGCTGACCCAACGTACCGCCGAATCTCTGGGTGTCACCAACCGGCTGGACCCCGAGGCCGCCATTGATGGCGGCGCACGTTACCTGGCCGACCGGCACCGCCGCCTGCCCGAAACCATTCCGGAGCCGGACCGCACGTTCCTGGCGCTGGCCAGCTACAACATAGGCCGGGGGCATTTGCTGGATGCCCGGGAGTTGGCCCGGACCCTGAACAAGAATCCGGACTCCTGGCAGGAAATGACCGAGGTTCTACCCCTGAAGGCGGACAAGCGATACTACCCCAGCACCCGTTACGGGTACGCCCGGGGCTATGAACCCGTGCATTACGTTCAGCGCATTCGCAACTACCGGGATGTCATTCGTTCAGCTTTTGAGTGATCAGGTCCCGAACAGGGCCGAGCGCAGGGGGCTCAGGAAACCGCCCGATTCTTTATGGCTCGCGTGGGTCCGCTTGCCGTCGAATTCCAGGTAGCCATCCTCGATCGGCTCGAATCGCAGGATTTTCACATCTTCCAGGTAATTCTGAGACGACTTCCAGGGCCCGTGAGTGCCCTGGCGGGGCAGGCGATCGGCGGCCCGGCGAATGTAGCCAGCGTCGAGCGATCCGAGAACCGTGTCGTCTCCGCGACTGTTCTCAGTGTCCCGGGCCACCACGGTACGATAGCCACGCTTGTCCATCAGGTTCATCAGCCGGCACAGGTACTCGGCGGCAATGTCCACCTTCAGTGTCCAGGAAATGTTGGTGTAACCGAAAATCATGCCGGCATTGGGCACGCCCTCAACCATCACGTTCTTGTAGATGATCTTGTCTTTCATCACGACTTCCTGGCCGTCCACCATTGGCCGGATTCCGCCCAGCATCTGGATATCCAAGCCTGTTGCCGGGATGATGATATCCGCTTCCAGCTCTTCGCCGGATTTCAGGCGAATGCCGGTTTCTGTGAAGCGATCAATATGATCAGTGGCAATGGAGGCCTTGCCCGCTTTCATGGCCCGGAAAAGATCCCCGTCTTTCACCACACACAGGCGCTGGTCCCATGGATTGTAATCCGGCGTGAAGTGACGCATGTCGGCGGTGCCCCCAACCTTGCGTTTGATAATGCCCAGGAACAGCCGGCGCATGAACTGGGGGCTCCTTCTGGAGCGCAAGTAAAGGAAACGGGAAATAGAAATATTCCGGGCCCGGGTCAGCTTGTAGGCGGTTTTCTCGGGCAGAATTTTCTGCAGGGCCAGAGACACCTTGTCGGTTGAGGGCAGAGGCATCAGATAGGTGGGTGAGCGCTGGAGCATGGTCACATGCCCGGCCTTCTCCGCCATAGTCGGCACCAGCGTGATCGCGGTTGCGCCGCTGCCAATGACCACCACCCTCTTGCCCGCGTAGTCGAGATCTTCCGGCCAGTGCTGCGGGTGTACGATCTGGCCGCGGAAATCATTTTCACCCGGGAAGTCTGGCTTGTAGCCCTGATCATAATTGTAGTAGCCGGTACACCCGACCATGAAGTTGGCGGTGTAGTGCTCTGTTTCGCCGGTTGCTTCGTTCAGGGCCGTGAGCTTCCAGTGTTTGTCGACGCCCGACCAGTCCGCCGTCTTGACCGCCAGCCCGAAGCGGATGTGGCGCTCGACATCATGCTCCCTGGCGGTCTCCGCCACATAATTCTTGATCGATGCGCCGTCGGCCAGCACCTTGCCGCCGGTCCAGGGGCGAAAATTGTAGCCGAAGGTGAACATGTCCGAATCCGAGCGGATTCCCGGGTAACGGAACAGATCCCAGGTGCCACCCAGGGACTGCCGACGTTCGAGGATGGCAAACGACTTGCCGGGGCATTCACGCTTAAGATGGCATGCCATGCCAATGCCGGAAACGCCGGCGCCGATGATCAGTACATCGAAATGCTGGTTACTCATTGCCTGTCCTCTCGGATTCCAGTCCGCTTTTTATAATCAATGGCCTGCAATCAAGATAGCTCAGGCTGGGCTGGTCGGGAATTGGCCAAAGTGGTCCCTGTCCCTGGTTGTTTCAGTCAGTCTTGAGATGCGAAACCGCCGACCCGCAACGCCGTTCAACTTCCGGGCGTGAAATCGGGGTATTTCTTCTGCAGCCGATAGAGCCGGATGATGGTGATGATGTTGGTGACCAGCACCATGCCCTCCGCCAGGGTGCCACCCACGGAGCCGATCACGATGTTGTTGAGCATCCAGGCCAGGGCAGCAAACCCGAGCACGATTCGCAGGGGAATACCCCTGAGCATGAACATGCCCACGGTGCCGAAAACAGCGGCGGCAAGGGGGAATACGTCGGTGATGGATTCCCAGGTCGCCCAGGCGACTAACAGGTTCACCGCCAGCATGCCCAGCATAATGGGCCAGTTGCCCTGATACTTCCGCGCCAGGGTAATGCGTACAATCACCAGAACGGTCAGAGCAGAGGCGGTCCAGCTCTCGAAAAACGCGAACATCAGGGCAAAGGCAACGTTGGCGGAGATCAGCAGCACCATCAACCGGTCGTCATTCTTGTTCGCGAAGCCGGCAATGCAGAAACCCAGGGCTACAAGACCGCACACCTGGCCCAGAACCTCGGCCAGGGTCATGTCCGCGATCAGATCAATCATCCTTTACCGGCCTGTCGCTTTTCGCCATATCGGTAATCCCCTCTGCCCGCAAAAGGTTTCAGCCTGCCACAATCAGGGCCTTTGAGCCATCAAGCTCCCTGTGCCAAAGTGCTCACGTCATTCAGCAAGGACCACCCAAGACCATGAAAACCGTATTCTCTCCCCTGCACAGCCGCCGACACGTCAAAACCGAACTGGATGGCGGACTGCTGATCGAGCCTCACGAGAAGCCGTCCCGTGCCGAAACCATCCTGGCACGGGTGAAGGAACAGGCGCTGGGAGAGATTCTGGAACCGGAAGAATTTGGTCTGGAGCCCGTCAAGCGGGTGCACACGGCGGATTACGTGGCCTTCCTGGAAACCTGCTGGCAGGAATGGCTGGCTGCCGGCAAACCGGGTGAAGCCATCCCGGCGGTCTGGGCGGGTCGAGGCATGCGCCACCGGCTGCCCAAGGACATCGACGGCCGGCTGGGCTATTACAGCTTCGCGGCGGAGACCTCAATTTCAGACGGCACCTGGGAAGCTGCCCGGGCATCCGCCAATGTGGCCCTTACCGCCCAGAAACTGGTGGCTGAAGGCGAGCGCGCCGCCTTTGCCCTGTGCCGCCCACCCGGCCACCACGCCCATGCCGATCTGTTCGGCGGGTACTGTTTCTTCAACAACGCCGCCATCGTGGCTCAGGCCTTTCGTGACCAGGGCTATGGCAAGGTCGCCGTGCTGGATGTCGACTTCCACCACGGCAACGGCACCCAGGCGATCTTCTACGGTCGCAACGACGTTCTCACCATCAGCCTGCACGGCGATCCGGATCTGGTGTTTCCCCATTTTCTGGGTTTTGAAGACGAGATTGGCGAGGGCGACGGCGAGGGTTACAACCTGAACATGGTTTATCCGCCCAACACGCCCTACAGCGTCTGGAGCGAGGGACTGGAAAAGGCCTGCGACCGGATACAATCATTCCAGCCCGATGCCCTGGTGGTTGCCCTGGGTGTCGACACCTTCGAAGAAGATCCGATTTCGTTCTTCAAGCTGACCTCCGGCGATTATCTAACCCTCGGCCAGCGTCTTGCCGGGCTTGGATTACCAACCGTCTTTACCATGGAAGGCGGTTACGACGTCGACGCCATCGGCGTCAATGCCGTGAATGTGATGCAGGGATTCGACCGGGCTGTGGGCTGAATCAGCCCTTGAAACCCTTGCCGAGAATGTAGACTTCCCGGGAGCGGGAGCGGGAGGAATCCGGCTTGCGCACCACAACCTTGTCGAAGACAGCGCGGACCGATTTCAGGTACTCGTCGTACCCTTCCCCCTGAAACACCTTGGCCAGGAAGCTGCCCTTGGGCTTGAGCACCTGGCTTGCCATGTCCAGGGCCAGTTCCACCAGATACATGGACGAGGCCTGGTCGGCCACGGTCACGCCGCTGATGTTCGGAGCCATATCGGAAATCACCACGTCCACCGGGTCATCACCGAGGGTGGCCATGATCGACTCGAACACATCGTTCTCGGTGAAATCACCCTGAATGAAATCCACGCCGGCAATGGCATCCATGGGGAGAATGTCTGAGGCAATGACACGGCCCTTGTGGCCAACCAGTTTGGCCGCCACCTGAGACCAGCCACCGGGCGCCGAGCCCAGATCCACCACCACCATATTGGGATGGATCAGCCGGTCCTTCTTGTTGATTTCAAGAAGCTTGTAACTGGCCCGCGAGCGGTAGCCATCCACCTGCGCCTGTTTCACGAAGGGGTCGTTGACGTGCTCTTCAAGCCAGCGGCTACTGCTTTTGGATCGGGCCATGGGGTCTCTTCACAACGGGAAAGCCAAGGGCCAATTGTACGTGCCGCGCCGGGCGGCGGCAAAATCCTGACAACCGGGACGGCCACACGTACAATCCTGCCTGAATTCTATGATTTTTCAGAACCCACCACGCCCACCTGACGGGAGACCGCCCTCGTGAATCTGGCCGACATCAAAAAGCTGCACCAGAAAAAGTACCGGCAGTCGTTTGGCCACTACCTCGTTGAGGGCGAACACCTGATTCTTGAGCTTCAGAAAGCCGCCGACCGCCAACCTGCTCTTAAGGCCTCGGAACTCTACGTCACCGGAGCCTATGAGAACTGGCAGAGCCCGTTCAGATCACATGTCATCAACGAACGCCAGATGGCGCAACTCGCCGACACCCGAACCCCGCAGGGAATTCTGGCTGTCGTGCCCATGCCGGAGCGCCCGGCGGAACCGGTGCCCGGCGAAAAAGCGATTTATCTGCATGAGGTTCAGGACCCCGGCAACCTGGGTACGATACTGCGCACCCTGGCCTGGTTCGGCGGTTTCCGGTGTCTGTTGAGCCCGGGCAGTGTAGACCCGTTCAACCCGAAGGTGGTGCGAGCCAGCATGGGCGCGCTCTTTCACATCCCTCTCGAGACCGACGTGACTCTGGACAGCCTTCCCCAAAGATACCAGAGTCTTGCCTGCCTCGACCTCAATGGCGGTTCGATGGCATCCCAGGGCTTCAGGGAACACGACTGTTATCTGTTCGGCAACGAGGCCCGGGGTGTGCCGCGGGAGGCCCTCAATCAGTTGAAGGCGTTGCCGTACAGCATTCAAGGCCAGGGGCAGATCGAGTCCCTGAACCTGGCCTCAGCGGTGAATATGTGCACCTACGAATTAATGCGAAATCTTTAGACTGCAAACCCCATGCTCTGAGCACTTTCCCCAATCGTTCTGGCGGAAACCGCCATTGCCTGTGCATTGCCAATTGAGCACGATCAGAGTCTGATCCCGAGACCGGACTGATGACTATGGAACGCTATCTCCAGCCCACCGCCTTTTTCGACTATGACCATCCACGGCTGCAGGCCTGGATCGAGTCAGAACTGGAGGGAGTTCCTGATGAGCCGGTGGAGCAGATCAAGGCGCTCTATCTCGCTGTTCGTGACAGCATCAGCTACAACCCGTACGTGTTCCGGACCGATGCCAACACGTTCAGTGCCAGCTACGCTCTGGAAAGCGGCGAAACCTACTGCATCCCGAAAGCGGTTCTTCTGGGCGCGGCAGCCCGATCCATTGGCGTTCCCAGCCGCCTCGGCCTGGCCGATGTACGCAACCATCTCTCAAGCCCGAAACTGATCGAATGGCTGCGGTCGGACATTTTCCGGATGCACGGGTACATCGAGCTGTACCTGAACGGCCAATGGGTCAAGGCGACGCCGGCGTTCAATCGGCAACTGTGCGAGCTGATGAAGGTGGAGCCGCTGGAATTTGATGGTATTAACGATTCGATCTTCCAGGAGTACACAGAATCGGGCGAAGCCCACATGGAATACGTCAACGACCACGGCCTGTTCGACGACGTGCCCCACGGGTTCATCGTTTCCGGTGTGCGGGCGGCCTACGGCCATCTCTTTGCCGGGGAAGAGGAGCCTGAAGCTCCGGAAGGCAGTCTGGTGCAGGACATATCAAGTCCCTAGAGCCTGCTCGAATCCGGGAAGGCCTTATTCTCTCCTCGCTACCGTGTCTGCTCTCTGCCCTGCCAGCGCCCCAGTGATCGCATCCAGCACGGCATCAGAATCGGGCACTGTCTTACCAGTCTCAGTCTCGCCAACGCGGCTGAAACGCCGGAAATCAATGGCGCTCCAATTCTTCGGGTCCATAATGCGCTGCACCCACTCAACATTGTCACGGGTTGCAGGTTCCAGCTTGTAGCGGAAAACATAGTCCGGTGACATATCACCGAAATCCCGGCCATGGTGATAATCATGCAGCAGGAGCAAGGCAAGTCCACCACCCATGAAATGCCGGCCCAGGCTGACCAGCAACTCCCCGGACCGGATTTTATCCAGGGCTTCAGGTTGCCAATCGACACTACCAACCAGCAGATCCAGCCCCGGAATCCGGCCGGCATGTCGGGCAGCTTCAATGGCCCCCAGTGCCATGCCATCGCTCGCGCTCCAGATGGAAACAGTCTCCGGATAGCGCTCCAGCAGGACCTCCGTTTTTTCACGGGCCAGTTCACCGCTCCAGTTGGCATACACAAGCTGTAGAAGCTGGCTTCGCTGTTGAACGGCAGCCGCCAGCATCCCCCCGTCCCTGTCCTTGCCGGCAGAGGAATCCCGTGTTCCAGAGAGGGCGACCATGGGAATGCTGGGTCCAGAGGCGAGCCCTGATTGTTCGGCCTGCTTACCCAGTAGCGTTACTAGAGTGCGACCGGCGGCAATATTGTCCGGCGATAAGTGGCCGAGCCAGCCCGACAGAACCGTTCGCGGCGTACCAATTCTGGCTCGGGCGCCGTCAGGCACATCGGTATTGAAGGTGAACGCCTTTACCCCTGCCCCATCCGCAAGCCTGAGCATGGATTCGGTAACATTCTCCTTGCACATGAACAGCAGGTAGTCGGGCTTTTCTTCGCGGGCCAATACGTCCTTCGCCATGCGAAGATAGCTGAATCGATGACTCTCCCGATCGTACTGAACCTCCAGGTCTACCTCGAGATCCTCCGCCACCGCCTCCATGAAACCGGCCACCAGTTGCCAGAAACGGGAATCATCCGGCGACAGAAAAACAACGCTGGGCCTTGCGCCGGCGTTCGCCAAAGGCACTGAAAGAAGGAGCAGGAAACTGATCAGAAAGCGGGCTGGATAAGACCTCATGGAACGAATCACCCTCTGGACGACCTGGCAGAGTTGGCTTTTAAGGAGCCTAAGCTACCGACCTGTTGTGTAACAGACAAGCGGAGATCCGTAACCAATGTCTCAGTTCAGAAGGGAATGTTCAGCGGCCGGAGCGGGGTAGTCAAACTCAACGTAGAGCTGGCCGGCCAATTGTTCGTATAGCCCGGCTTCTTTGAGGCTCTTCATCCGAGCCGAGAGCTTGCCCAGGAACTGCCGGTTGGCTTCGGTGTTGTGGCAGGTAAGCCGATCGTAACTTTCAAGAAGGGGCGTCTTCGGATCGTAGCTGAGCTCGTCCATGAAAGGCCGGACATCCGGAACCGCAGCAATCATGGCGCCGAATCTCTGGTGCTCGAGCATGGCCAGGTTCTGGGCATCGCTCTTCGACCAGATCACATTAACGTCGTGGCCCTCCAGCACTCCGTCCAGATAGGTCTCATGACCAATAACCGCACCCACGGTTTTCCCCTCCAGTTGCGACAGGGAACTCATGGGATCTGCGTCCTGCGGGGTGAACAGGTAATAGGTGAATTTGCCGAGTGGAAAACTGGCAATAACCGCATCGTCGCCCAGTCGACGCTCCAGGACCTCGGTGAAGGAATAGATGCAGTCTGCGCCATGCTGCTCGAATACCATCATGGCCCGTTTGTAGGGAAAGAACTGCTCGGTCACAGGCACATCAAGGCCTTCCAGGGCCCTGTGCAGGATTCTCTGGTAGACACCATCCCGGTTTTCGGTCAGCAGACTGGTGATATCCGGAACCGCGATCCGGATCACAGGATCGGCCACTGCAGGCGTACTCAGTATGACTGCGGCAAACAGGAGTACCCGAAATCCAGAGAGGTAGCGTTTCATGACTCGCGCATCAGTCCATGACGACAAATAAATGACTATTTTTCATACAGGTTCCGCAGTATGGCAATGTCGTTTTCTATACGCCAGAAAAACCTTGTTAAATATGGGGGTTTGAAAAAAAGCACCGGATCGCTCCGGTGCCTTTCTCTCTCATCAGGCGGCGTTGAGTCGATTACGCCGCTTCGTCTTCGCTCTCGTCCACAGAATTGCGGATCAGGAAGTCAAAGGCGCTGAGAGCGGCTTTGGAACCTTCGCCCATGGAGATCACGATCTGCTTGTAAGGCACGGTCGTCACGTCACCCGCCGCAAAAACGCCCGGAATGGAGGTTTCGTTGCGGTCGTTGACGATGATCTCGCCGTGCTGGCTCAGTTCGATGTCACCTTTCAACCACTCGGTGTTGGGAACCAAGCCGATCTGTACAAACACACCTTCCAGGGAGATGTGGTGCTGCTCACCAGAGGTGCGGTCGGTGTAATTCAGACCGTTGACCTTACCATTCTCCCCGGTAATCTCGGTGGTCTGTCCGGACGTGATGATCTCGACGTTCTTCAGACTCCGCAGTTTCTTCTGCAACACCTCATCAGCGCGCATCTCGGCACCGAATTCGATCAGGGTTACATGACCCACGATACCGGCCAGATCGATGGCTGCTTCGACACCGGAGTTACCGCCGCCAATCACCGCCACGCGCTTGCCCTTGAACAGGGGGCCGTCGCAGTGCGGGCAGTAGGCCACACCCTTGTTGCGGTACTCTTCCTCTCCCGGAACGCCCATCTGGCGCCAGCGGGCACCGGTGGACAGCACCAAGCTGCGCGCTTTGAGAGTGGCACCGTTTTCCAACCTTACCTGGTGGAGCATGCCCGGGCGTGACGCCGGGATCAGCTTCTCGGCGCGCTGCATGTTCATGATATCCACGTCGTATTCCTTGACGTTTTGCTCCATGGCCGCCACCAGTTTCGGGCCCTCGGTGTAGGGTACGGAAATCAGGTTCTCAATGCCCATCGTGTCAGCCACCTGGCCACCGAAACGCTCGGCCGCGATGCCGGTGGAAATGCCCTTCCGCGCAGCGTAGATGGCAGCAGAGGCGCCAGCCGGGCCACCACCAATGATCAGGACCTCAAAGGCGTCTTTCTGATTGATTTTCTCGGCGTCTTTCTCGCTGGAGCTGGTGTCCAGCTTGGCAACAATTTCTTCCAGGGTCATACGTCCCTGACCCCAGGGCTCACCGTTCATGTAAACGCTGGGTACCGCCATCACTTCGCGCTGCTCCACTTCATCCTGGAACAGGGCCCCGTCAATGGAGGTGTTCTTTACGTTCGGGTTCAGCACGCTCATCAGGTTCAGGGCCTGAACCACGTCCGGGCAGTTCTGGCACGACAGAGAGAAATAGGTTTCAAACTCGAACCGGCCTTCCAGAGACTGGATCTGCTCGATTACATCCTGGGATGCCTTGGACGGATGACCACCTACCTGCAGCAGGGCCAGTACCAGCGAGGTAAACTCGTGGCCCATGGGAATGCCAGCAAAGCGAACGCCAATATCGGTGCCTACACGATTGATAGCAAAGGACGGACGGCGCACATCATTGGATTCTTCGGTGCGCAGGCTGATCTTGGAAGACATCGGTTCCAGTTCTTCCAGGAGCTCACGAAGTTCCTGGGATTTCTTGCCGTCGTCATAGGCCGCAACCAGCTCGATCGGTTGCTGCAGCTTGTCCATGTAGGCCTTGAGCTGTTCCTTGATATTGGCATCCAACATAGTCTGACTTCTCCTTTAAATCTCGAAACTAAGTATTTGAATCAAATACGGTGGTTAGGTTGAGTTGGCGCCAAGATACGGCGCGGCACGCTGATGCTCAAATTAATTGACCCAAACTGTTTGATAGGGCTTTGCTATACATTCAGGTTCATCGCCGCTCGGAGCTTGACCAATAGCGCATATCCACCGAAAGCCTACCGCAGTATGATGTTGTCATACCGTCGCACCATCATTCTCTGGTACCCAGAATAGGCAACGCATGTTTCTAGATCGTTTCCACTCCGTCCAGGACGGACACGTCGTTATCTCCGCCCTGCAGGCCAGCCAGTTCGCCAAGGAGATCGCGGGGGACTTCAATCCCATCCACGACCCGGACGCCCGCCGTTTCTGTGTTCCCGGAGACCTGCTCTTCGCGATTGTGCTGGCGCGCTTCGGGCTGTCCGAGAACATGACCTTCCGGTTTCGCAGTCTGCTCGGTGAAAATGTACCGCTCAAGTTCATCGAAACCGAGAACACTATTGATGTCTGTGACGACGCTGGCAAAGTCTACATAGAAGTTACTCGCAGTGGCGCCTGCACCCAGGATGCACAACTGATCGAAGACATCACTCGCGCCTACGTGGCGGCCTCCGGCAAGAATTTCCCTCATACCCTGAAGCCATTAATGGAGTCTAACGGGGTAATGTTCAATCCCGACCGCCCCATGGTGATGTACGAGAGCATGAGCCTGGCCCTGGACAACCTGGATCTTCCCTCACCGGGCCTGGAATTGCACAACGCCACCCTCGAGGCCGCGGGAAAGCGAGGCAACGTGTTTCTGGAATACCGCCTGACCGCCGACAACAAACCGGTGGGCGAAGTGACCAAGCGACTCGTATTGAGTGGTTTGCGGCCCTACTGTCCTGAGGCGATGGCCGGTGTTATAGAAGAGTTCTATCGCCTCAAGGCCCGTGGTGCCGATTATTTCAACAAGGACAACAGTGGAGACCACAGCAATGCCAATTCAGCCGGGTGATACCCTGCCAGATATCGAGCTTCAGGTAATGGGCGAGAAAGGTCCGGAGAAAGTCCGCACCAGCGAACTTTTTGCCGGCAAGAAAGCCGTTCTCTTCGCAGTACCAGGTGCATTCACCCCTACCTGTTCAGCGGCCCATTTACCGGGCTTTGTGGTGAATGCCGACAAACTGCGGGCCAAAGGCGTGGACAGAATCGTCTGCACATCGGTCAACGATGCTTTCGTGATGGACGCATGGGGCAAGGCCCACAATGCCGAAGAGATCATCATGTTGGCCGATGGCGTAGCAGAGTTCGCCAAGGCGCTGGACCTGACCCAGGACCGGACCGCCAACGGCATGGGCATTCGCAGCCAGCGTTACGCCATGATCGTGAACGACGGAAAGGTTGAGCTGCTGCACGTGGATGCTCAGGGCCTTGACCAGACCAGCGCGGAAACCATTCTCGACGCACTCTGAGCTTCACTTTTTGTTCAGACACAAAAAACCCCGGAACGTCCGGGGTTTTTCGTTCATAAGCTTTCCGGAAGGAGAGCTTAGATCTTGCCAACCAGGTCCAGTGACGGAGCCAGGGTTTCTTCGCCTTCTTTCCACTTGGCCGGGCAAACTTCACCCGGGTGCTTGCGCACGTACTGGGCAGCCTTGACCTTGTCCATCAGGTAGTCAGCGTTACGGCCAACGCCTTCAGCGCTGATTTCTACGGACTGAATGATGCCATCCGGATCAATCAGGAAGGTAGCGCGGTCTGCCAGGCCCTGACCTTCGCGCATCACACCGAAGTTGTTGGTGATGGTGCCGGTCTGGTCGCCTACCATGTAGTAGTTGATCTTGCCGATAGTCTCGGAGCTGTCGTGCCATGCCTTGTGGGTGAAGTGGGTGTCGGTGGACACGGAGAACACTTCAACGCCCAGCTTCTGGAGCTCTTCGTACTTGTCGGCCACGTCGCCCAGCTCGGTCGGGCAAACGAATGTGAAGTCGGCCGGGTAGAAGAAAAATACCGCCCACTTGCCTTTCACGTCGGCTTCGCTGATCTCAACGAACTCGCCGTTTTTGAAAGCGGTGGCGTTGAACGGTTTGATCTCGCTGTTAATGATGCCCATTAAAAAACTCCTTGTTTATGGATTCATAAGTTGATGAATTGATGGCGCGTAAGGTACGGATATCGACGATGCGGATAAAATTGATAATTCCCAAACCAGAGATAGGGAAAACCTATCTCTGGTTTCCGGCCGGGAATTTCCTTCCGCCACCCCATCTATGGGGTCTTAGCCCGCCAGTTCAATCTTTCCGAAATCCAGAATATTCTCTTTCGGTGACGCTTTAATGGCAGCCACTTCCGCCCGCTTTTTCGCCAGGATAAAGGCCAAACAGCTGAAATACAGTGCAATCACCAGGGCGCCAACCCACTGAATCCGCAAGAAATCCAGCTGGAACAGCATGGTCAGGCCGACCATCGCCAGGAAATTGAACACCACATAGTTCACCCGGCCGAGGCGCTCGGCAGTGAGGTTGAGGTTGTCGGTGTACAATCGGATCAGGGAATCCAGCGAATTCACCACCATCAATACACCCACCGAAATCATGGCAAGGTTGGTAAACGCCGCAATTTGCAGACCTTCCGCATGATAGTGGTAAAGCACAGTAAACCACACACCAATGGCGATAGACGGCACCACCAGCATGGCAATCAGCAGCTGCCAGGTACGGATACCACTCACGAAGCGAGCGGTAAACTGGCCGATCATGATGCTCCAGGCAAACCACCAGAACAGGTAGAACTCGTGGTAGTCATTAATGGGCAGCGCAAACTGGTGGATGTTGGCGAAATACTCGCCGATCAATCCGGCGGTGCCAAAAAAATCCGCCGGTGAGCCGGCACCCATCACAAACGCCCGGAACCACATGCCCACGATCAGCGCAATAAACAGCAGGCTCGAACCCAGGCTGAGGATGCGCACATACTTGATCTTGGAGCTGGAGTAGACCGCCAGCGCAATCGCAGCAAACACGATGAAGTAGAACGCAGGCACCACAGACTCACCGTCACCCAGCATGGGCAGATACCAGGGCAAATTCACCAGCAAAAGATAA
Source organism: Marinobacter sp. NFXS11 (assembly GCF_040148675.1). NCBI lineage: Bacteria > Pseudomonadati > Pseudomonadota > Gammaproteobacteria > Pseudomonadales > Marinobacteraceae > Marinobacter > Marinobacter sp. NFXS11. Next base: position 613,537 of record NZ_JAGDDV010000002.1, read on the forward strand.
GCGGTGAAAGCGCAGGTGCCGATGATCACCACGTTGTTAACCACTTTCACCAGCGGGATTTCAAAGAACTGCACCCGCGGCTCGATGATCGCGAAGTAAAAACAGGTCAGGAAATAGAACCCCCAGATCAGGAATGCCCAGAACCCGAACTCTATGGCCAGCGGGTTGGCAAAGCCGTACTCAGGGCTGGCAGACAGATCGCCGTAGCCACCGAACTCGGTCAGCGGAAACATGATCAGCCCCACATCCAGACCGGAGGTGAACAGGATGGCGATAAAGGTGAAGGTTCGTACCGGCGTTACGCCGATGCACTGGATGTCCCACCATTTGTACAGAATCAGCACGATGGCGGCGAAGGTGAATATAAGACCGGCAGATAACCAGAGGGTCATAACGTCCTCCGGTTACTTTCTTTCTTTTTGATAAACAGCATGGGTGTTCCTCCTCTACTTGGTTCGAATCGGACACAAACCCAGGACTTGCCTATCGGGCGCCCGAAAACGGCAGAACACCGTCGCGCTGATAGGGAAATCCTGAGGGCTTGCAAAACCCCGGGTGCGTTGCGCACCCGGGTGGGATGACGACGCGCTACGCGAGCGCGCGCTTTGCCTGTCCCGGGCGCTGACGTGTCTGCCACTGGTCGTCCATCACCACAGGCGCGTCAGAAGGTTGCAGGGGCTCCCTGCCCCGGATCAGGTCGGCTGCCCGCTCGGCCACCATGATGGTGGGCGAATTCAGGTTGCCGTTAGGTATGGTCGGGAAGATGGACGAATCCACCACCCTGAGATTCCGGATACCGTGAACCCGCGTCTCCGGGTCCACCACCGCCAGCTCGTCGGTGCCCATCTTGCAGGAGCAGGACGGGTGGTAGGCGCTCTCCACCGCCTGACGGACAAACGCATCAATTTCCTCGTCGGTCTGGACCTCGGCACCGGGCTGGATCTCCGCTCCGCGATACTCGTCCATGGCCGGCTGGTTGATGATTTCCCGGGTCAGGCGCACACAGTCCCGGAAGCCCTCCCGGTCTGCCTCGTGCTGCAGATAGTTGAAGCGGATGGTCGGTGCCTGTTTCGGGTCGGCCGATTGCACATGCACAAAGCCCCGACTTTTCGGCTTGTTGTGACCAATGTGCAGCTGGAATCCGTCTCCATTAAAGGCCTCCTTACCGTCGTAGCGCATGGCTGCCGGTAAGAAGTGATATTGCAGGTCGGGCCACTCGACGCCGGCCTTGGACCGGATAAAGCCACAGGACTCGAAGTGATTGGTGGCGCCCAGACCGTCCTTGCGGAGAATCCAGCGAACACCGATCTTCAGCTTGTTCCACCAGTCCAGCTTGCCGTTCAGCGAAACTGGCTGTTTGCAGCGGTACTGAAAGTAAAACTCCAGGTGGTCCTGCAGGTTCTCACCAACGCCGGGTAGCTCGTGCTTTACCTCGATACCAGCCTTCTCCAGTACCTCACGCTTGCCAATTCCGGACAGCTGAAGCAGGTGGGGTGAACCGATAGAGCCCGCTGACAGGATGACTTCCTCGGCGGCTTTCGCCTCGTGCACCTTGCCGCCCTGCTCATAACGGACACCGGTGGCGGTTTTGCCATCGAGCAACACCTTGTGCACCAGGGCATGGGTGACCACAGTCAGGTTATCGCGCTCCATGGCCGGGCGCAGATAGGCGTTCGCAGTGGACCAGCGACGACCGTTCTTGACGGTCATGTGCATGGCGCCGAAGCCCTCCTGCTGAGTACCGTTGTAATCATCGGTCTCAAAGTAACCGGCATCGGCACCCGCCCTGATAAAGGCCTTGTAGAGCGGGTTCTGCATGTTGTTGCCGTTATTCACACCGAGCGGGCCCTTATCGCCCCGGTAGTCGTTGCCGCCAAAGGCCCAGGTCTCGGCCTTCCTGAAATACGGCAGGACGTTGCGGTAATGCCAGCCGGTAGCGCCCTCGGAATCCCATTCGTCAAAATCCCGGGCATGGCCGCGGACATAGACCATTCCGTTGATGGAGGAAGAACCGCCCAGCACCTTGCCCCGGGGGCAGTGCATGCGGCGGTTGTCCAGGAACGGTTCCGGCTCGGTCTCGAACTGCCAGGCGTATTTCTTGGTGTTCATGGGAATGGACAGGGCGGTGGGCATCTGGATGAAGATGCTCTTGTCGCTGCCGCCGGTTTCCAGCAGCAGCACCCGGTGGCGCGCGTCCTCGGTCAGGCGGTTGGCCAGCACGCAACCGGCAGAACCCGCACCCACAATGATGTAGTCGTATCGATTTTCTGTCATACGCATTCTCCTGTGTCGTGTGCGGGATTAGAACGGGGCGTCGAGGTCTTCCATGCCGACATACACCGATTTGATCTGGGTGTAGTGCGCAATGGTTTCGCGCCCGTTCTCGCGGCCGATGCCGGAGAGTTTGTAGCCGCCGACCGGCATTTCCGCCGGCGAAGCGCCGTAGCTGTTGATCCAGCAGATGCCGGCCTGGATCTGGTGAATCACCCGATGCGCCCGGCGGATGTCGTTGGTGAACACGCCAGCGGCCAGACCGGTATCGGTGTTGTTGGCCCGGGCAATCACCTCGTCTTCGTCAGAGAAGGTCAGTACCGACATCACCGGCCCGAAAATCTCTTCTTTAACGATGGTCATATCATCGGTGCAATCGGTGAAGATGGTGGGCTCGACAAAATAGCCGCCTTTGGAATCTTCCGGTTCAAAGGCCCGACCGCCGTGGCTGAGGGTCGCGCCTTCGGACAGGCCTTTGGCGATGTAATCGAGCACCAGATCCCGGTGTTTTGCGGAGATAAGGGCGCCGAAATTGGTGTCCGGATTCATCGGGTCGCCAGGCTTGATATTGTTGCGGGTGCGTTCCAGCAGACGTTCGATAAAGCGCGGGTACAGATTTTCATGAACAAACACCCGGGTGCCGTTGGTGCAGATCTCACCCTGGGTGTAGAAGTTGCCGACCATGGCGGCGGAAATGGCGTTCTCAAGATCCGCATCGTCAAAGATGATCAGCGGTGACTTCCCGCCCAGCTCCATGGTGACGTCCTTCAGGGTGGAAGATGCCGCTGCCATCACCTTCTTGCCGGTGGCAACTTCTCCCGTGAAGGAGACCTTGGCAATCTCCGGGTGGTGGGTCAGCCACTGGCCAACTTCGGCGGCGCCCTGCACCACGTTGAATACGCCCGCCGGCACGCCCGCTTCGGTAAAGATTTCCGCCAGCTTCACCGCACCCATGGGGGTTTCCTCGGATGGCTTGAAGATCATGGCGTTACCGCAGGCCAGGGCCGGCGCGGATTTCCAGCAGGCGATCTGGATCGGGTAGTTCCAGGCGCCAATGCCGGCGCAGATGCCCAGGGGCTCCCGGCGGGTGTAGTAAAAATCACCGCCCAGGTCCTGTTGGTTGCCTTCAATGGACGGCGCCAGGCCGGCAAAGAACTCAACCGCATCGGCACCGGTGACCACATCCACGGCTTCTGCTTCCTGCCAGGGCTTGCCAGTATCGCGCACCTCTGCGGCAGCCAATTCATCATTACGCTCTCTCAGAAGCGCAACCGCCCGAAGCAAAATCCGGCTGCGCTCGATGGCGGTCATGGCAGACCACTCGGCAAAACCGGCGCGGGCACTTTCAATGGCGGCCTGCTGCACGGATTCATCCGCCACTTCCACTTCGTAGATAACCTGACCCGTGGCCGGATTCACCACAGGGAAGGTTTCGCCGGTGCTGTTGGCCAGGAAACGGCCATGGACGAAATTCTGAACAACAGGAAGAGATGCAGACATAGTCGGTAATTAACCTCGGTTCGGTGTCTTCAGGCCTTGTGGGCCGTTCGAATCAATCCCGGCTCAGGCGGTTGCCTGCGCCAGTGTCTCGTGGACAAATTTCTTGCAGAGCCGCTCGCCGGCTTCAAAACTTTCTGCCGGATCGAGGCTCAGGGCACTGCGCAACCAGAACCCATCGATCATTGCCGCGGTTTGCCGGGCGGCCTCAGTCGCTGCGCCAGGTTCAAGCACCTGTGCGAAGGAATATCGCAGGTTGCTGTACAGCCGGGCGTTGTTGATCTGCTGCAGCCGCTTGAGCCCCGGCTCATGCATCGACCGGGCCCAGAAGCTCAGCCAGGTCTTGGCCGCCAGCGCAGAACGCTGAAACTCGGAAAAGTTCGACTCGATAATGCAATTGAGCCGCTGTTCCGGGGAGCGGTCGGTCTTGGCCATTCGCTCCCGGAGTTCCTTGCCCAGTTGATCAAGCAGATAACGCAGGGCCGCCTCAATCAGACCCTGCTTGCCGCCGAAATAATGGCTGATAATCCCGGAGGACATGCCCGCCCGTTTGCTGATGCTCACAATGGTGGTGTTCTGCATTCCGAGCTCGGCAATCGAATGCATGGTGGCTTCAATCAACTGCTGCTTGCGTGTGTCTTTAACCCCAACTTTTGGCATGGCGGCTTCGGTTACTCGTCTTGATTCCGGTGTTGAAAGCAGCACCAATCAGCCCTGCTTTTTATTAATTGAACGTTCAATTAATAAAAAGCTTACAGAAGCGAAGCGGGAAATTCAAACCTGATCAAAAAGCGAACGAGCCCAGGGCCACGCTAACTCGGCCCTGTTAAGCTGCGGGAGGGGAATGCAAATATCAGCTATGGCGCCGATAATCCGGGTCTGTCCAGCACACGGGAAGCGCTTCACCGGAGGGAAATGCGAGTTCGGATTTTTTAAACAATTCTGGGTCCTGTGCCTCCTCACCGTAATGGAGGCTGCCTCGCACCTGCTGGATATGGGGATCAAACAGTGCCTGGGTGTCCATAACTTCGATCAGGTGCCCGGTTGCTTTTTCAGCGACAAACATAGCGGCCTCCTTGGGATAGAAATCCTCCCTCTAACGTAGCAGATGCGCCGCCATCCAGACAGCCGCTTACAGGCTACGGGAAGCACAAGAAGACGAATGGGCAAGGCCGGGAATCTGCAAATATGAGACATTTCGCTACATTAAATATCGGTTCTCGGCTTTTCCGAGGGAGAAAGCTTGTTAAGCTGATGACCGGGATAAAAAATAAAAGCCTGATGGCGATATAACGGGGTCTACTGTTGGTGATCCTCAGCACTGCTCTGCGTATCCTTGTACTGATTCTGGCCTCCTGCGCGTTCCAGTTTGCGCACGCGGATGGCGGCCCGATTACCCTTGCCTCAGGCGAACCGATTGAAAGCCATTTCCAGTACTGGGAAGACGCCGGTGCCGATGCAAAACTGGCCGATGTTCGCGCCCTCCCCGAATCCGCCTGGCAGGCCAAACCATCTGGCAAGGCCACCTTCGGGATTACCGATTCCGCCTACTGGCTGCGGATTAAGGTGCATAACCAGACCGGCCGCGACCAGCTTCTGATTGCCGAGTTGGGCTATTCCCAGCTTGATGACGTGGTGTTTCACGAGCTCTCCGGCGGCACCCTGCTCCGAGAATTCGCCACCGGGGACACCCGCTCTTTCTACCCCAGGGATGTCGACCATCCCAACATGCTATATCGATTCCATGTGGCCCCGGACGCCTCGAAAACTCTTTATATCCGGGTCGCCACCCAGGGCACGATGGTCGTGCCGCTGCAGATCTGGCAACAGAATGATTTTTACGAAGCCGCTGCCAACGAGCAGAAACTGCACTTTTTCTATTACGGCAGTCTCGCAGTGATCATTCTGATCAACCTGGCCGTGTTCCTGACCCTGCGAGAAAAGCTGTACCTGTACTACGCCCTGGCCATTTCCGGCTACTTCCTGTTCTTCGCCGCTGTACGCGGCTATACACTCCAGCACATCTACCCGGGCGCACCGTTTCTTCACACGCATGTGCTTCTGCTGTCGATGCCATTCCTGGCGATGTTCTCGATACTTTTCTGCATGGAGTTCCTCCAGGTGCGCTCTAACAGCCCCAGGCTGTACCGGGCCCTGCAGGGGATGCTCTTGTTTGAAATGTTGTTTTTCCTGTCTGCGCCGCTGCTGGATTACGACACCGGTATCCGGGTGGCGGCTGTTTCCGCGTTCGCGTTCTTCTCGCTGCTCCTGGTGGCCGGCCCTGTGGCCTGGGCTGCCGGTGTCCGGGCCGGGGTGTTCTTCACGATCGCCTGGACACCTCTTACGATAGGGGTCTCGGCAACGGCGGGGCGGGCCCTGGGCCTGCTGCCGGAGAATTTCTTTACCGAGTACGCCATGCAGATCGGCTCCGGGCTCGAGGCTTTCATTCTCACGCTTGCCCTCGCCGACCGCCTATACCGGGAACGGGAACAGAAAATCCAGGCTCAGGCCGATATCCTGCAACAACAGAAGGCCCGCAACGAAGCCCAGAACCAGTTGAATGAAGCACTGACCCATGACCCGGTTACCGGTCTCCCAAACCGCAACCGGTTCGAGTGGATGGTGGATGAGCAATTGCGGCAAAACCCCAACGGCCGCTTCATGGTGGGCGTTACCCGGATAACGCAGCTGAAGGAAATCAACCGGACGCTGGGCCTGGACCGCAGCGAACGTTTGCTCAAGGCCATGGCAGAGCAGATGACCCGTTTGGCCTCAGGCCTGCCCATGGTTCATCACACCGTCGATGCGCTCGGCAACGATGAGCGGGTATATCAGCTCTCGGGGGACAGCTTTGGTTTGCTGGTAAAAGTCGGTAAAACGGGAGACGACTTCCAGTCGTTGGATAATGCACTCGAACAACTGGCAGAACCCGTGTTGCTGGACAATATCGCCATAGAGCCCAATCCCCGGTTCGGTGCCGCCAGCTATCCGGAACATGGCAAGAAAGCCGCTCTGCTGATCCGCAATGCCCATGTCGGCATGGAAATGGCGCCTCATGGCCCTTATCAAACCGGCCTGTATTCCCGCAAGGATGACATCTATGACGAAAGCCGGCTGACGTTGATGTCCGACCTCCGGGAGGCACTGCACCACAATCAGACCGAGCTCTACTACCAGCCCAAAATCAGCCTGGCGACAGGCAAAGTGGTGGGTGTTGAGGCGCTGATCCGTTGGCACCACCCGGATCGAGGCTGGGTGGCGCCGATTGAATTTGTTCCGATGGCAGAGAAAACCGGTGTGATCAAACATCTGACACGATGGGTAGTGGATCAGGCTATGAACGATCTCAAGGCGCTCCACGCGATCAATCCAGAGCTCACCGTCTCTGTGAATATCTCTGCCCGGGACCTCAGCTCACCAGAACTGACAGGCCTGTTCGAAACCCGCGTAAAGCGATATCAGCTGCGGCCCGAACAGGTCATTATCGAACTCACCGAAACCGCTGCCATGGATGATCCGCACACCGGCCTGAAAGCCTTGAAGCAATTGACGGATATCGGGCTGAAGCTGTCGATTGACGACTTTGGCGCCGGCTACTCCTCGCTTTCCTATCTCAAGAAACTGCCCGCCAGCGAAATCAAACTGGACCGCGCACTGTTACAGGACATCGAATCCAGCGAGGGCGCGCGTATGATTGTCGAAACCGCCATCAGGATGGGCCAGGGCCTGGGCTATCAGGTGGTGGCCGAGGGTGTCGAAACCGAAAAATCGGCACGCCTCCTTGAAGCTCTCGGAGCGGAAATGCTCCAGGGCTACTGGATCTGCTCGCCGAAGCCTCTACACGAGCTACAGGCCTGGATGGAGGTTGAAAGGGAGGCACTTGGCCTCCACCGACTAGACTAGAGGTATACATTTCGATTGAAAGGACTGTATTCGCTATGAGCCTTGACCAGATTCAGGCCCTGCTTAACACCTGGACAGGATTGGGCATCTGGCTGGCCTTTGTTGCGGCCAGCGTCGTCTGGGTGGTTTACGACCTCAGAACCAGCAACAGCCACATTGCTTCCATGATGCAGTGGGTGTGGGGGCTTACCGTGCTTTATTCCGGGCCGGTAGGCGTAGCTATCTACCGATACTCGGGGCGCAAACAGATCCCTACCGACAGCCTTGCCCGCAAGGGCTTCCGGTCGGTAGCACATTGCTACTCCGGCTGCGGCATCGGCGAAATTCTCGGGGTGTTGATATCCGTTGGCCTGTTTGCCATGGGTAATTTCTGGGCTGCCATCATCACCTTTACCCTGGCCTATATCTTTGGCTTCGCCCTGAATATTGGCCCGATGATGCAGAACGGCATGGCGTTCAAGGAAGCGTTCAAGGGCGCCTTCTTCGCAGAAACCATCAGCATCGTTGTGATGGAGTCCGTGGCAATTACCACCGATCTCTACCTGGGCGGCAGGGCCACCATGGGGGATGCCCTGTTCTGGTCCTCTCTTTACATTTCACTCTCACTGGGCTTGTTTGCAGCCTGGCCCGCCAACCTGCTGCTGATCAAATACGGCCTCAAGGGTGGCATGGGCGATCCGAGGGATGAGAACGCGGCTGCTCACGCGCACTGCCACTGAACTGCTGCTCATATCCAGCGGCGAACCTCGGCACAGTAGGTCGCATAGGCGGCACCGAACTTGTCCCGCATGAACCGCTCCTCCGGAACAATCTGGAAATGGTTCATGTAGAGGACAAATGCCGGCAGGAAAAGCAGGGCCGGCAGGTTGCCAAGCCACAGGCCCCAGGCGCAAAGCACCAGCAGGAATCCGAGGTACATCGGGTTTCTGCTGTACCGATAGACACCAGAAACCACGAGACTTTCCGACTGCCCGGGAACCCTGGGATCTACCGTTGTGCCCGCCTTTCTGAACGCCGAGACACCAAGAACCGCGATCGCCATACCCGTCAGTGCAACGCCAGACGCCAACCAGCCTGCTACTGGAATGGCGATTGGAAAGTCAGGTGCAATACGGGACAGAGCCCACATCCCAACCGCCACAATAGCGACAAGAACCACCGGCGGTAATTTCAGCTCAAGTGCTGTCATAAGCCATTACTCCTCTGCTGACCGGAGCGCCCGGCCAAGAGCGGTATAATAATCGTAAAGAGCGCTGTTGACGCGTTCGCGTTCCGCGCCCACCGGGTACAGACCCAGTTTTGCCTCTTCAGTTTCCCGGGTTCCGCTCACCAGAAAGGCGTTCTTCACGTCTGCATCCTGCACAAACGCTTCAAACGCCCGGGCGCAAAGCTCTTCGGGCAAGCTGAAATATTGAATCCCTGCCGCTTTGTCCGCCTTCACCGAGCACCGGAAGAGCTCGCTCGGCTCTGCGCCTTTTTCGTCCAGAAGAATCGCCTTGAAGCAGGCCTGCAGTCGATCGTTTAGAGGATGCCGTACAGCGTCGTCACGGCCAAGCCAGAGCTTCGAGGCAAACTGGCCTCTCTGGGCCTCGCCGAAAAGTTTCTCGCCGATGTAATGATCGAAGGCATGAAACCACTCGTGGGCGATGCTGCCGGGCCCGGCATTTTTGGCCAGTGAGAAGCTGCGCGTGGCCGGCGTGTAGTGGGCCGACACACCCGGTCGGCCGCCAATGCCATATTGAAGAGCCAGGGTGCCACGCAGGGAAACCAGCGACTCGGTGCCGCCAAGAATGGTCATCAGGTCGCACAGGGCATCGTAGAACAGCGACGCACTGCGCTGTTTTTCCGGCTCGGTGACCCAGCGGCCAATCTCGATGGTACGAAACTGGAAACGACGACGGACGTCGAGAAAGGTAACCGGCGCTCCGGCACGATGGTCCGGGCCCCGACGGTAAAAGGTTTTAGCCATGGCGCTATTGTACGATGAAATTCCGGCCTGTCTTTCAGGCACCGGGAGAAACATTATTTGGCGGGATTGACCGGTTTTATGTGAATTATGACCGTCTGATTTTCCGCCGGCCTGTGCCACACTGCCAGAACCTACAATGACAATATCCCGAGTGAGTGTTTGCCATGACCGACACCCAGACCCATTACCGCACCTGTAACATCTGTGAAGCCATGTGTGGCCTCGAAATCCAGCATCGGGGTAACGAGATCCTGTCCATCAAGGGCGACAACAACGACCCGTTCAGCCACGGCCATATCTGCCCGAAAGCCGTTGCACTGCAGGATTTCTACAATGACAAGGACCGCCTGAAAACACCCATGAAGCGCACCGCCGACGGCTGGCAGGAGATCAGCTGGGAAGCTGCCTTCGAGGAAATCGCCTCGCGGTTTCGGGACATCCAGCAGGAACACGGCCAGGATGCCGTTGGGGTGTATCTGGGTAATCCAAACGCCCATAACTTCGGCAACGCCATCATGCTGCCGCGGTTCTTCAAGGCGCTGGGCACCAACAACCGCTACAGCTCCGCCTCCGCCGACCAGTTACCGCACCACGTGGCTTCCAATTACATGCTCGGCGCAGGCATGCTGATTCCGGTGCCCGACATCGACCATACGGATTTCATGCTGATCATTGGCGCCAACCCAATTGTCTCCAACGGCAGCCTGATGACCGCACCCGGCGTGGGGAAACGGCTGAAAGCCATCCAGCAACGCGGCGGCAAAGTGGTGGTGGTTGATCCACGGCGCACCGAAACCGCGAAAAAGGCCGACCAGCACCTGTTCATCCGCCCGGAAACCGATGCACTGTTCATGCTGGCCATGGTCCACACCCTGTTCGAGGAACAACTGGTTACCCTTGGCCACCTGGAAGACCGGATCGACGGGCTGGAACAACTGGCCGAGGCCGTCAGACCCTATGCTCCGGAATCCGTAGCGGACGCCTGCGGTATGAGCGCTAGCGCCATCCGCGAGCTGGCACGGGAGATGGCCGCTGCCAAAAGTGCGGTTTGCTACAGCCGCATGGGCGCCTCGACGCAGTCGTTCGGCGGCCTCTGCCAGTGGCTGAACAACGTGCTGAACATTCTTACCGGCAACTTCGATAGCCGCGGCGGCGCCATGTTACCCCAGCCGGCCTTTGATCTTGTCAGGGACAAAAAGGGCAAGCCGAGTTCCTATGGCCGCTATGAGTCCCGGGTGCGAAAACTCCCCTACTTCAACAACGAATTCCCCGTGGCTACCCTGGCCGATGAGATCCTGTCCCCGGGCGAGGGCCAGATCCGCGCGATGATCACCATCGCCGGTAATCCGGTGCTTTCGGCGCCCGGCGGAGCCCGACTGGAAGACGCTTTCGATGCCCTGGATTTCATGGTGTCGGTCGATATCTACCTGAACGAAACCACCCGTCACGCCGACATCATCCTGCCGGCCACGACCGGGCTGGAAGTGCCGCACTTCGATGTGTTCTTCAACTCTTTCGCCGTTCGCAATACCGCGAAATTCTCGGAACCGATGTTCGAAAAAGCGCCAAACCAGAAACACGACTGGGAAATTCTGCGGGATCTCGCCCTGCAGTTAACGGGCCTGGAAGACGATGGCGTAACGCCGGAGGCCATGCTGGATCTGGGCCTGAAACACGGCGCCTACGGAAAAGAGGGCATGAGTCTGGAGACCCTGAAAGCCAACCCTCATGGCGTGGATCTGGGGCCGCTTCAGCCCTGCCTGGCGCAGCGCATCCAGACCGAAGACGGCAAGATCCGGGTGGCTCCGCAGCTGTATCTGGACGATCTGAAGCGCCTGAATGCCTCAGGCCTGTTGCAGGCAGATGAGACCAGCGACTATCCGTTCACGCTGATCAGCCGCCGCCTGCCCCGCAGCCACAATACCTGGACCCAGAATTCCCACCGCCTGGTCAAGGGCAAGAACCCGTGCACTTTGCAGATGAACGCGTCAGATGCCCTCAAAATCGGGCTTGAAGACGGACAACTGGCCAAGGTTACGTCGGCTTCCGGGAGCATCAACCTGCCGGTGGAAATCGACGACGATATGTTCGAGGGTGTGATCAGCATGCCCCAGGGCTGGGGCCACAACCGGCCCGACACCGCCATGTCGATCGCCGAGGGACAACCCGGCGTGAGCATGAACGACGTTACTGATTCCGGGCGCATTGACGCGTTGACGGGCAATGCGGCGTTCAACGGTACGAGGGTAGCCGTACGCGCAGCCTGATGTGAGATAGGGCATGGAGAAGGTTGCGCGTCTTGCTGAATAGGGGAAGTCTGTCAGTCAGTCTTGGTTGGTACTGCCGGAGGCTGGTCGGCAAATCCCCTTTTATGGGCTTTCTTTCCACACACAAGGCTGACTGCCGGCAGAACCAACAAAGGGCGTTTGATTCGATTCATAGTGCCAGGGAAGGTTTTTCTCGTACGTTTTCAGGCGACACTCCAGCCAACTTTTCCAGACAAGGAACTTGGGATAATCCTTACTTTCCTCAATCAACCTGTCTATCGCCTTCTTCTGAGTTTCGACAGCTTCATCAAACCGACCATTTTCTGCGAGAACCGCCGCTAACGTATCCAGTGTTGTTGCCTGCTTTGATTCATCGTCGTCCTCCATGACTTCCTGAATCAGTTCCAGCGCTCGAGCACCATCACGAAACTCCGCATCGGGGTGGACCGCCAAAAACCAGGAATAATGATGCGCCGAATATACTTCGTTATCGTATTCGACTGATCGTTCGAACAGCGCCTTGGATATGCCAATCTTCTTATCGACACCTTTTCCGAAAGCGTAAGATTTGGCCAGTAAACCAAGAGCAGGCGAATACTCGGAGTAACGATCTCCCCTTAAAATATCCGTTCCTTCTTCATCATTGCCGGGATCATCGTCGTAAAGCAGAATTTTAGCGTTTGCCAACGGCATAAAGTAATCGAGGTACTGATCCCAACGACCGTGCTCCAGGCTTTGCGATAGCTGGTAGTACTCCTTTGCTTTCTCGATATCGCGCGGGATCTGGTAATCGGACAAATAAAGGAAGCTGGCCATGACCGCAGAGGACTTACTACCGTCCTCGTTTGCTGCCGTTTCAAAATATGGCAGAGCTTCCTCGTATTTATTGTCGTCTACAAGATCAAAGCCTTTTCCACTTTGAGTGATTGAACACCCCGCGAGCTGCAACAAACACAGCAAAACGATCCCTCGACACCTGACGCTCACCACCCGTACTCCATCAACCATTGATCAAAACTAAGGTTTTACAGTTTTCTGCAGCTTATTTCACACAATCCGAGCACAAATTCAGCGATCAATAGCGCACTGATTCTCCCCGCGCCGTATCAGCTATCGGAAAACGAGACTGGCTGAGCCAAAACAGGCTGCAAGTAATCGTCACTGACTTCCAATTTATAGACAGTTTTCGATTGAACCAAACAGTCGAGCATGTATTTGCGTGCTCTATGATATTTTTCATCGATTACGTGACGATCTTTTGCCCACCTTTCCCGATCAGGCCACTGAGCATAACCAACCAGGATATTCGGCTTGTCTGAGGTATGGAGTCTTGAACCAAAACTGCCACAGTGCTCATAGATAGCTTTCGTCACTGCAAGCCAAGCTTCGCGAAATGAAGTCTCTGCGCCTTCCTTGATCTCAAACTCATAAACGGCAACAAACATTCATTTCCTCACTGAGTGCTAATGCTTGGGTAACCTGCGCCGGAGCGCCAGCGCAGGCGCGTCCGACAACAGCCACTGGTTAAGCTGCTTCGAAGTCCAGGCGATGAATACCCTCCAGATTGACTGTGCCGCGAGCCACCCATAGGTCATACATATCTTGCATCGCCAACCAGCTCTCAGGAGTACGCCCGAGAACCTTGGACAGCCGCAAAGACATTTCAGGGCTAATGCCACTATCCCCTTTTAGCAACCGAGACAAAGTGGAGGGAGAAACGCCCAGACTGGAAGCAAGCTGACGAGAGCTGATACCGAAAGGCTCCAGGTACACCTCACGAATGAATTCACCAGGATGAGGCGGGTTATGCATAGTCATTAGTGATAATCCTCATAATCAAGAATGTAGGCGTTGCCGTCCTGGAATTCGAACGTCATGCGCCAATTTCCGTTAACCCTAATCGACCACCGGCCTTTATCTTTACCCTTCAATGGATGAAGCCGAAAACCAGGGACATCCATGTCTTCCACTGAAGTCGCCGTATCCAGAGCAGCCAGTTGCATACGCAGCTTCTTGGCATGGTCGGGTTGTATGCCAGACGTGTGGCCGGTCGAGTAAAACCGCTTCAGTCCTTTGTGACGGAATGATTTAATCATGAGGGGATGCTAGCATGTTGCGCATCACGCAACAATAGAGCTTAACGCCGCCAACATGCGCAGCTTTGGAATGGAGGCGCAGCCGCAATGGAGAAGCTGTCGCCGTGCTTGGCATTGTTAAGCCATTCCATCAAGTTCAGCCTGAGTTTCATATAACCCTTCATGCGAACCATCAATAATTGAATTGAGAGAATTTCGCAGCTTCTTGTACTTCTCCTCAGTCTTAAAACCAGAATAGGTTAAATGAGTAAAGAGATTATAAGGCTTGTCTTTTACCGGACTCTCGTTAAGATAAAATCCTTCAAAGTCAGGATTATGGACTACAGTTTTGACTCTCCCACCGGCTTTATCTGCGAGATCTCTGATATTCAGGTTAATCGTCCACATGGCATTCTTAGATCCATCCTTCTTGAACCTTGTATCAAGGTCGTGAATTGCAACAGCATTCGCGTTGAATTGGTCAAATATCTTGATGAACGTCGGAATGTTGGCCTTCCCTCTACAGTTTATAACGCAATAGCTTCCCTCAAGGCCTGATTCTTCAATGATGTATTGATATGCCAAATATTCGGTATCACCCTCAACAAGAAGCGCATTCGAGTAAAAAAAGAACTCGTTAACGGTCGGACAACATCGATTCAGCATTTTTAAATTATCTTTCTCATCAACACTAAAGTGAGCGCGATCTGTTTGAAAATAGCAAACACCATCCTGAGTGTTTGAGACCTTAATCAAAGTAGTATGATCCTGCGTAAGATCAATAAATACAGGAGAGTGAGTTGTACATATGACCTGCCAGCCTTCCATATCAGCCAAGGCATATATCGCCTTCCTCGCCGCTCTTATCAGAGAAGGATGCAAATTTATCTCAGGCTCATCAATAAGCAAAACTTTTGGGGCATCATTTTGAATTACTTTCGACCCCTTCTTGTACATTCCTTCACTGCACAGAGCATTGATAGCCGACCATAAGAAGGCTCTCTTGATGCCAGTACCTTGATGGTCAAGAGAAGATACATTCCCACTTGTTTTTATAAAGAACTTAGAGCCGTCTTTTATCGCGTCTTCAGCCTTAAACTTCCCAACTCCTGTTTCAAAGCTTACAGAAGCTCCCTGAAACAATTTATTCAATTCATTCTCTATCTTTTTGCTCAACTGGTTTACGCTTCCAGAAATTTCTTTATCTACTTCTTTTGCTAACTTTTCTATTTCAGAAACAATGCCAGCTACTTTGCCCTTGTCATCTTTTAGTTTCTTTGCTGCATTTTTTGAGGCAAGATCTTTGACTACCTTTTCAAGACCGTCGTATCCATCATTTGGATTTACTCTGATTGGTGCAGGTAACCTACTTTGTAAAAGCGTATTCCAGCCCCCAGCACCACCTTTTTTCCAGTCGTTGATTTTATTGCTAAAGCTATACTTTGTGCCATTTTCATCAGGGGATTCCCAGCGAATCTGAAACTTAGCACAATCGCCAAATTCTGGATCATTCTGCAGATACCATTCCTGTCCCAAGGTATCTATATCGTCTTGTGTAACATCTTTAAATATACCGGTTATTATTACCGGGCTATCTGTTTCTCTATTGTGAAAATGATCGATACTAAGTGGACTTCCCATTGAGACATAGGCCTCGTATGCATCGAGCATTGTTGATTTGCAACTATTATTCGGACCAACTAGGACAACAATATTATCTATAAGGATTTTCACTTCATCCTTGATGCCCTTGAAATTAGATATAAGTAAGGCTGACAACCTCATAAAGCTCCCCTTTTAAATACGCTTAACGCCTAGCTCTGCCGCTTGTCGGCAGCAGCGCCTTGTTAAGTGCCTGCTTTGCCATAGCTAACTCGCAGTTCATTTGAAATGGCATCTTGATATTTGCCGGTTAAGAACTGCCCCCAAGTTCTACCTTCTCTAAAACTTCGATCTCCTGGGTCGACAAGGAACACGCTCTGGATGATTGCCCATTGATTGTCTACTTTCGCCACGAAATCTACCGGATCTTGTTCTAGAGATTTAATACCGGGACAGACCACCACAACCTGCAAGCCCAACCCCCAAAACAAAGGAAAGAAGCCGACCCGAAATGCCACACTAGTTCTCAACCCTTTAAGATAAGTCCTCATATCTTTGGGGAGCACATTCAGTTCGACCACACATATAGCGCGATTTGTATTCCATGTTTGCTTCTTTAAAAGTGACACACACTCTGGAATTCTCTTGCCATAGCCGGAAACGCTTTTAAAACCATGCTCAGATAATGAATTCAGCACTGATACCCCTAAAGCACTTAACGCTGATGGTAACCGGCGCCGGAGCGCAGCGGAGGGAACCAAAAGCGGTACGCTTTTGGCGTCCGGTTGACCGCCTGGTTATGCATTGTTCGGACCCTGCTCATGATATTGAGTCACCGTATCTGGCAAAACTTCCCACGTCGCCTTGGAGCCTACAAAGATGTGCATGCCAATCTCGATTTCAGGATCGCCGTTCACGCATCCCAAAGTCACACCATGAATGACTCCATTAAAAATGCCACAGAGCGTAGACCCGCATTTGCTACAAAACTGAAGCCCAAAGCCATGGCTGCCCTCATAGGATGTAAGCAACTCCTCGCCGGACAACCAACTGAACTCAGAGGATTCAACCAATGCATATGCTGACGCCTGGGAGCTGAATACTTTTCGGCAGCGGGAGCAATGGCAGGACCTAGCATCACTAAGTATGCCATCGACTTGGTAGCTCACCTCACCACAGAAACACCCGCCGGTTATCGGCACTTCACTCTCCTTAGTGCATAACAGCAATTAGACAGAGCGCTTCATGATTGCAGAAATTTGACCGCTTCGTTATTGCGGCTTCTGGATCACAGTACGCAGTGCCCATAAATTTATAAAACAACAGGTTAGCCCACTACAAACTGCCTTTCCATGTAATCATTTGACATCTGTGATCCACGCCACCAATAATACTGTATAAATAAACAGTATTGGCAGGGAGCCGGGACGCATGAAGGGAAAACAACCTCGCTTACGGGACCAGGTTCATGCGGTTATCCGCGTGAATCATTACAGCATCCGTACCGAAAAAACCTACTGGTACTGGATCCGTTACTTCATTCGTTTTCAGCAAATGAAGCACCCTCGCGATATGGGGCCCAGAGAGGTCAATGAGTTTCTGACCTGGCTCGCTGTGCATCGTAATGTCGCGACAGCCATGCGGATCTGCGCACCACCCAAATTTATACCCACGTCCTCGGACAAGGTTTCGCAGGGGTGCGCAGTCCGCTCGGCTAGCGGTCAGTAAGCCCTCACCACTCCAGCTGAGCCCCGGTCTGGTATTCAATCACCCGCGTTTCAAAGAAGTTCTTTTCCTTGCGCAGGGTGGCTTGCTCGTCGAGCCAGGGCGACACGTTCTTCGCACCCGGGAACGGCTCTTCCAGGCCCACGGTGCGGGCACGGCGGTTGGCCACAAAGCGGAACTGTTCGCTGTGATATTCGGCGGAGTAGCCGAGTATCGGGTCCCGCAAGATGTAGTCCGCATAGGCCCTCTCGGCGGCTTCTGATTCGTCCCACATCTCGCGCACCGCCTTCGGATCGAAGGTGATGCTCTCCTCTTCGACGATCTGGTTGACCACTTTCAGGCCGAATGAGAAGTGCATGGCCTCGTCCCGCAGGATGTACTGCAGCTGTTCACCGGTGCCGCGCATCAGGCCTCGACGCTGCAGGGCGAAGATGGGGCTAAAGCCGTTGTAGAACCAGGTGCCTTCGAACACCGCCGCGAAAAACAGGTAAGACATGATGAATTCCTGCAGGTCGTCCTTGTTACGCAGGTTCATGTCCGGGCGCATGGCCGCATCCAGCCGGCGGTTGGCGATCTGGATCTTGCCGTTGATGGCGGGCACCACACGGTAGCGGTTGTAGATCTCGCTCTGGTCCAGGTTGAGGGTTTCGATGCAGTGCTGGTAGGCCCAGGTGTGCATGGCTTCCTCGTATACCTGCCGGGCCTGGTAGATCTGCAGCTCGGGCGCGCTCATCTTCTCCATCACCGCCAGGCCGATGTTGCGCATGGCGAGGATGTCGGAAGTGGTCAGATAGGCCAACACGTTCTCGTACACATGTTTTTCCGGCGCGGTCAGCCGGTGGTGGTAGTCGTGAACGTCTTGGGCCATGTTCACGTCCAGGGGGGTCCAGTGGTTTTTGTTGGCGTTCATGAAGTACTCCCAGGCCCAGGGGTACTTGAACGGTGCCAGCTGGTTAATGTCGGTTTCGCCGTTGATGACTCGTTTGTCGTCCACGTTCACCGGTGCCGGGGCTGCTGTGTTTGTCGGTTTGGTTTGAGTAGTTGGTTCGTCGTCCCAGTTGAGCATTTTCTTACCTCTACATTCGGTTCACTGTAGGTCGGATTAGCGCAGCGTAATCCGACGGTGGTTCGTGAACTCTGGCTTGGTTGTCGGATTACGGCTTCGCCTAATCCGACCTACATTTACCGCGGCGTTACTGACAGGCTTCGCAGTCCGGATCGTCGATGCTGCACACCTGGGGCTGGGGTGCGGCAACCGGAGCGGTTTTTTCAGCGCCGGTGGCACCCAGGGAGCGCAGGTAATAGGTGGTTTTCAGCCCACGTTCCCAGGCCAGCTGGTAGAGGGCATCCAGCTTCTTGCCGCTGGGCTCGGCCATGTAGAGGTTCAAACTCTGGGCCTGGTCCAGCCATTTCTGGCGCCGGGCCGCGGCTTCCACCAGCCACCTTGCGTCGATCTCAAAGGCAGTGGCGTATCGCGCTTTCAGTTCGTTGGGGATGCGGTCGATTTGCTGAACGCTGCCGTCGAAGTATTTGAGGTCGTTCACCATCACGTTGTCCCACAGTCCTTCGGCCTTGAGGTCTCGGACCAGAGAGGGATTCACCACGGTGAACTCGCCGGAGAGGTTCGATTTCACGAACAGGTTCTGGTACGCCGGCTCGATGGACTGGGACACACCCACGATGTTGGAAATCGTCGCAGTCGGGGCAATCGCCATCACGTTGCTGTTGCGCATGCCGTTTTTTGCGATCAGTTCGCGTACGGGAGACCAGTCCAGCCGGGCGTTGGTATTCACGGACAGGTCCCCTTCCCGGCGGTTTTCCTTGAGCAGGTTAATGGAGTCGATCGGCAGGATGCCCTGCTGCCAGAGTGAGCACTCAAAGCTCTCATAGGCGCCTCGCTCACCCGCCAGCGAAGCCGAGGCGCGGATGGCGAAGTAGCTGAGTTGCTCCATGGCAACGTCGGCAAACTCAACCGCTTCCGGGCTGGAATACGGCAGGCCCAATTGATAGAGCGCGTCCTGGAAACCCATGAGGCCAAGACCGACCGGGCGATGCTTGAGGTTGGAATTCCGGGCCTGAGGTACGGCGTAGTAGTTGATGTCGATAACGTTATCGAGCATGCGCACGGCGGTGTTCACCGTTTGTTCCAGGCGCTGCACGTCCAGCTCGCCGTTGGCGATATGAGCCGCCAGGTTCACGGAACCAAGGTTGCACACGGCAATCTCGTCGGCGCTGGTGTTCAGGGTGATTTCCGTGCACAGGTTAGAGCTGTGCACCACGCCCCGGTGCTGCTGGGGAGAGCGCAGATTGCACGGGTCCTTGAACGTGATCCAGGGGTGGCCGGTTTCGAACAGCACGGTGAGCATCTTGCGCCAGAGCTGCTTGGCCGGGATTTTCTTGAACAGCTTGATTTTGCCCTGCTCTGCGAGGGCTTCGTAATGCTCGTAGCGTTCACGGAAGGCGTTGCCGTACAGGTCGTGCAGATCCGGCGCATCGCTGGGGGAGAACAGGGTCCAGTCCCGGTCTTCGCGCATGCGCTCGATCAGCAGGTCCGGCACCCAGTTGGCCGTATTCATGTCGTGGGTTCGGCGGCGTTCGTCGCCGGTATTCTTGCGCAGCTCCAGGAACTCCTCGATGTCCAGGTGCCAGCTTTCCAGGTAGGCACACACCGCACCCTTGCGCTTGCCGCCCTGGTTGACCGCTACGGCGGTGTCGTTGACTACTTTCAGGAAGGGCACCACACCCTGGCTCTGGCCGTTGGTGCCCTTGATGTGGGAGCCCAGCGCCCGAACTGGAGTCCAGTCATTACCCAGACCGCCAGCCCATTTGGACAGCATGGCGTTATCTCGGATGGCGCCGTAGATGTCTTCAAGATCGTCGCCAACCGTCGTCAGGTAACAGGACGACAGCTGAGAATGGCGGGTACCGCTGTTGAACAGCGTGGGTGTGGACGCCATGTAGTCGAACGAAGACAACAGGTTGTAGAACTCGATGGCCCGGGCATTCGGGTCGTCTTCGCGCAGGGCCAGGCCCATGGCAACCCGCATGAAAAATACCTGAGGCAATTCCAGGCGGGCCTTGTTCCAGTGCAGGAAATAACGGTCGTACAGGGTTTGCAGGCCCAGGAAGCCAAACTGCAGATCCCGCTCCGGCCGAAGGGCGGCACCCAGGCGCTCCAGATCAAAGGTGGCCAGAGCTTCATCCAACAATTCGTAACGGATTCCCGCATCGATAAAGGCACTCAGGGCCTGTGGATAAATCTCAGCCAATGGCAGACTGATGGGCAGGCCCAGGGCGGCGGCATTCTCCAGGCGAAGTTGCTCCAGGAGCAGGCGTGCAGTGACCGCGCTGTAGTCCGGCTCCCGCTCAATCCGGCTGCGGGCTGTCATGATCAAGGCCGACAGCACGTCTTCCTCGGCGATGCCGTCGTACAGGTTGGTCAGGGCATCGTCCACCAGGGAATCACCTTCAATGCCCTCCAGCCCTGTGGCGGCCTGTTCCACCTGCAGTTTCATCAGGCCCAGATCCAGCGGAGCAATCTCGCCACTGGTCTTTTTCACCGTCAGATGGGGGTGCGCCTCAACCGGCGCATGGCGGGCGCGCTCGCGGGCATGCTCTTCCCGATACAGGACGTAGGCGCGGGCCACCTTCTGTTCTTCGGCCCGCATCAGGGCCAGTTCCACCTGATCCTGGATGTCTTCGATATGCACCTTGCCACCGGCCTTCAGGCGACGGCCAATCGCCTGGATAACCTGGTCGGTCACCCGGTGTACCGCGTCATTGATACGGGCGGAACCGGCGGCGGTGTCGCCCTCAACAGCGAGGAACGCTTTGGTTACGGCGATGCTGATCTTGGATGGGTCAAAGCCGACAAGTGTGCCGTTGCGCTTGATGACCTGAAGGGATTCGGTGTCCGTGTGCGAGGTTGGCCGGGGTTCGGCCAGGGCTGAGGCAGACATGCAGTGTTCTCCTGAATACGCGTTGAGTTCCTTTCACCATCGCGTACGCAGGGGCACACCTCGCCATGGGAATGGCTGGGCATAACCGGTCTGCTCACCCTGGGTCGCGAAGGTGCAGTTGGGAGCCGTAAGGCTCCTTCATCCCTGGCAGGTCTTCGGACTCAGGGGCATGAATCGTTCGATTCGGCCTCGTGTGGCGACTTCCCGGCTTTCACCAGTGTCTTGATGCCACGCTTGTTCCCCAATACCGCTGCGCGTCAGTTCCGGAGTCTCACCGGATTCCCGATACCAGAATGGCTGAGATGATCACACGTTGACCGAGTTGGTTACGCACTGATCACTACATCTGGTATTTGACCAAGGATAGAAACACTATATACACGATATTCGGAAGGGACAACCTGAAGCAATAAAAAAGGCCCCGGAGAGGGGGCCAAACACGTGACAGTTTCAACTCAGCCAATCAGTGGCTGATCATCCAGGGCCGCATGGAAGGAAACATCTTCTTCCCGTCAGCGGTGTAGAACAGCATGGACTTTCCGGGTTTCGGGGAGCCACAGCCGCAGGCGCGACTGTGCTCCTTATCATTCGCCCTTCGGTCTGCGGTGGAAAACACCGGCTCATGCCGGGACCGCTCGTTCCGGTCCTCGGCCGCCCTTTTGGCCGGGTCCATGGCGGCAATGTGGGATGGCAACACGATCACCCGCGGCGACATGGCCTTGCAGGTGGGGCATTGCGCCGGCTTGGCCGCATCCTCCATGGTGGCCAGTGTGTGAAAGAGGCCATGTTCACGGCACTTGTAGTCATACACGGGCATGGCGATTACTCCTTATCTTTCGACAGCGGTACGTCCATGCCCCCGCTGACTTTCTTCTGCGGACCCTCAGCGGACGGGTTAATGTCGAAGTCGAAGATGCCCGTCGGCAACCAGAGCGTGGCGCAGGCGTTCGGGATATCCACCACGCCGCTAATGTGGCCTTCCACCGGCGCACAGCCCAGAATCGCGTAGGCCTGGGCCTTGGTATAACCGAACTTGGTCATGTATTCGATGGCGTTCAGACACGCCTGACGATAAGCCACGTGCACGTCCAGGTAATGCTGGCCGCCGTCTTCGTCTACGGAGATGCCTTCGAAGATTACATAGTCATCGTAACGGGGCTTGATCGGGCTGGGCTTGAACACCGGATTCTTGATGCCGTACTTCTTCACGCCGTCCTTGATCAGGTTCACCCGCAGGTGAATCCAGCCGGCCATTTCGATGGCGCCACAGAACGTGATTTCGCCGTCGCCCTGGCTGAAGTGAAGGTCGCCTACGGAGAGGCCGGCCCCGTCCACGTACACCGGGAAATACACCTTGGAGCCACGGGACAGATCCTTGATGTCACAGTTACCGCCATGTTCCCGTGGCGGCACGGTACGCGCGGCCTCGGCGCCGGCAGCCTTGGCCGCGTCACCGGTCATCTGGCCCATATGGGCGGTCTCACCGTTGGGCAGTGTTGCCAGTTCCGGCACACGCTCCGGATCGGTCGCGACCAGTCCGGCCTCACGCTTGTTCCAGGTGTCCAGCAATTCTTTGGAGGGCAGGCAGCCAATCAGGCCCGGGTGAATCAGGCCGGCAAATTCCACGTTGGGAATGTGGCGGGATTTGGTGAACATGCCGTTGAAGTCCCAGATGGATTTCTGGGCCTCCGGGAAGTGTTCGGTCAGGAAGCCACCGCCGTTCTGCTTGGAGAAGAACCCGTTAAAGCCCCACTGGCTCTCTTCGAAGGTGCCGATGTCGAGGATGTCGACTTCCAGCAGGTCGCCCGGCTCCGCGCCCTCGACCCCGATCGGTCCCGACAGGAAGTGAACCTGGCTGAGATCAACATCGCGCACGTCGTCGGCGCTGTCGTCGTTCTTGATCTGGCCGCCGGTCCAGTCATAGCACTCAACGATGAAATCGTCGCCCGGCTTGACGGTGGCCACCAGCGGAATATCCGGGTGCCAGCGGTTGTGAATTTTGTCGTTCTCATAGGCCGACTTGTTCAGATCGATCTTGATAATGGTTTCAGCCATAACGGGCGCTCCTTGGTGTTGGCTTGCACGATTAGGTAACGGCTTTACTATCCGAAATCCCGTCCCTGTGAGGTATTCGCGAAATGCCCCCGGTGCCTACGTCATTCGACGTATTGGTGCACCGTGACCTTCCTGGCCTTCAGGCCGGCTTCAAACCGGCGACAGTCCGGATACGCCAGCAACGCCCGGGCAACGGCGGGTTCCAGACGCTGCCGGAACGCCCGCAGCATTTCACGGGCGCCATAGCGTGCGTCGTAGCCACGGCAAAGTTCCTCTCGCAGCTCAGGCGACAGCGACAGCTCGGCGTGCTTTCTGGACAACCGGCGATTGAGGCCCGCCAGCTCAATGTCCAGCAGGGCGTCCAGCCAGTTGTCGGTAAGTCGGTTGAAGGTGAGGATCTGATCAATCCGGTTGAGGAATTCCGGGTCAAAGTGCCGGCGCAGAGCGGTATCGCGAATGGCCTCGCCGTTGCCAGGTGATAAACCGAGCCAGCGACGCCAGCCCCGCTGGTAGCTCTGCTCATACGTCTCCGCCTCCAGCGCACCGGCGTTGCTAGTCATGAAGATCAGGGTGTTGCGGAAGTCGATTTCCCGGTTACCGGAGGGAAACACCAGCCGACCGGTGTCCAGCACGTTCAGCAGCGTGCGCACCACTTCCTTGCTGGCTTTCTCGATTTCATCAAACAACACAATGCCGGGTTTGCTGAACGAGCCCTGTACCTTGTCCAGATCGAACAGGCTGTGGCCTTCCTTACTGCCCACGTAGCCCGGCGGTGCACCGGTCAGGGCTGCGGCGTAATGCTCCTGGGCCAGGGTGTTCATGTCGATACGGCACAGGCCATCGCGATTACCGTGGATGGCTTCGGCAATGAGGCGCACGGTTTCGGTTTTGCCCACGCCGGTGGGACCCAGGAACAGGTGCACCGCCAGCGGCCGGTTGTCCTCGCCGATATCGGCTTTCACCCGCACCAGCATGGATTCCATGGCGGCCAGAGCCTCATCCTGGCCGACGATATTTTCCCGCAGTCTGGCCATCACGGCCTCGGGCTCGAAGCGGAACCGGGAAGCACGAACCGGGCCTGAGGCGGCCCGGTTCTTTTCAATGGTTTCCCGATTGGCTTCCAGCCGTTCGTTGATAAACGGCATGAACGCCTCCCGGGCTTAGGCCCCTGCGGATTTTTCCTTGCCTTCGAACGGCAGCTCGCCCACCGGGCACTCGGCGGTACCTACCGTCTTCCGGGTCATGGCCTCCACATTTTCCTGCGCCTTCTGGGCGTCCATCACCCAGGTACGGTAGAACTCGAACGGACAGTCGGCCACGCCCTTGTCGCCGTCCCCGGAGGCATGCACACCGGTGTAGCCCCGGTGCAACAGCTTGAACAGGTGATTCTGGGACTGGTCGTTCGCACGGGCATCACGGATCTGGCTCACGGACAGCTGGGCATACTGAATGCCCATGTCTTCCTCACCGCATTCCCCGAGGGTACGGCCATCGAAGCCAATGATCGCGGAGTGGCCGAAGTAGGAATACACGCCGTCAAATCCGGAGGCGTTGGCCACCGCAACGTAACAGTTGTTGGCCCAGGCCATGCTCTTGGCCATCATCACCTGCTGTTCCTTGGCCGGGTACATGTAGCCCTGACAGCGAACAATCAGCTCCGCCCCCTTCATGGCGCAATCGCGCCAGATCTCGGGATAGTTGCCGTCGTCGCAGATGATCAGGCTGATCTTCATGCCCTTTGGACCCTCGGTGACGTAGGTAGTGTCACCCGGATACCATCCCTCGATCGGACACCAGGGGATACACTTGCGGTATTTCTGGACGACCTCACCCTCGTTGTTGATCAGAACCAGGGTGTTGTACGGCGCCTTGTTGGGGTGATCCTCGTGGCGTTCCCCGGTCAGAGAAAACACGCCCCAGGTGTTCGCCTCACGACAGGCGGCGGAGAAGATGGCCGTTTCGTCACCGGGCACGGTGGCCGCGGTTTCCATCATTTCCTCGTTGTCGTACATGATGCCCATGGTGCTGTATTCCGGGAACACCACCAGATCCATGCCGGGCAGGCCGACTTTCATACCCTTGATCATGTCAGCGATGTTGCGGGCGTTGTCCAACACTTCGGCTTTGGTATGCAGCCGCGGCATCTTGTAGTTCACCACCGCTACGCCGACGGTATCGTTGCTGCTGGAAATATCACCGTGTCTCATCGTTCTGCTCCTCGTTAAACCGCCAGATAGCTCGCAATCTTGTCCTGATCCGCTTCTTCGCGGCTCTCTTCGTGCACAATCGCGCCCTTTTCAATCACCAGGATCCGGTCTGCCGCATCCATCACGAAGCTCAGAACCTGCTCCGACACCACAATCGACAGGCCCCGCTCATCCCGGATGCGCCGAAGGGTCTGCGCGATTTCCTTGATAATGTTGGGCTGGATACCTTCCGTGGGTTCGTCAAGCAGCAGCACTTTGGGCCGGGTGGCCAGTGCCCGGGCAATAGCCAGCTGTTGTTGCTGGCCGCCGGAGAGGTTGCCACCACGCCGGTTCTGCATTTCCTTCAGTACCGGGAACATCTCGTAGAGGTCCTCGGGTACCTTCTTCTCACCAACAGCGGCCAGGCCGGTCTCGATATTCTCCCGTACCGTCAGTGTCGGAAAGATCATCCGCCCCTGCGGCACGAAACCGATTCCGGCGCGCACACGCTGGAAGCTCTTCAGGCCGGAAAGGTCGTTACCATCCAGGCTGACTTCACCGCCTCGCGTGGGGGTCATGCCCACCAGGGATTTCATCAGCGTGGTCTTGCCCATGCCGTTACGCCCCACCACGGCGACAATTTCGTTCTTTGCCACGTCGAGGTTGAGGTCATCGATGATGGTGCTTTGGCCGTAGGCCACCGAATGATGTTTGATGCTCAGCATGATCAGTGCCCCAGGTAGACTTCGATGACTTTCGGGTCCGATTTCACGTGCTCGATGGACCCTTCGGAAAGAACTTTGCCCTGATGCATGACCGTGACCCGGTCAGCGATATCACCGACAAACTGCATGTCGTGCTCGATCACCAGTACCGTATGGTCCCTGGTAATCACTCTCAGCAGCTCGGCGGTTTTCTTGCGCTCGGTGACGGACATCCCGGCTACCGGCTCATCCAGCATCAGCAGGTCCGGTTTCTGGATCAGCAGCATGCCGATCTCCAGCCACTGCTTCTGGCCATGGCTCAACGAGGCAGCCGGCTCATTCAGGGCCTCGGTCAGGAAGATGGTTTCAGCCACTTCCTCCACAGCCTTGATCACCTCCGCGTCGCGCTTGAATCCCAGGGCGCCCATCACGCTGTGTCCCTTTGGGTAGGACACTTCAAGGTTTTCAAAGACAGTCAGGTCCTCGAACACCGACGGGGTCTGGAACTTCCGGCCCACACCGGAGTGAACAATCTGGTGCTCCTTGAGCTTGGTAAGCTCCTTACCGTCAAACTTGATGGAGCCGGACGTGGCCTTGGTCTTGCCGCAGATCAGGTCCAGAACCGTGGTTTTACCGGCACCGTTGGGGCCGATGATGACCCGGATTTCCTTGGGATCGAGGTAGAAGGACAGGTCATCCACGGCCTTGAAGCCATCGAATGACACGGTCAGGCCTTCGACCGCCAGCAGGAAATCCCCACTTTTGCTTTTGGCTGCACTCATCACGATTTCTCCGGGCTGTAGGAATCGATCATCGGATCGTAATCAGGAGTCTTCTCAGCGGTCGGCTTCGGCTCTGCGGCTTTTTTCGCGGGCTTAGCCTCCAGCTGTGCACCCTTGTTGCGCTTGAAGATCTTGTCTTCCAGGGGCATGACGTAGGTCTGATACAGGCCGGCCAGACCGTTCGGGAAGGCCAGTACGACGCCGATAAACAAAGCACCCATGGCAAACGGCCAGAGTTCCGGGAAGGATTCCGAGAAGCCGCTCTTGGCGGCATTTACCAGCAAGGCACCGTAGACTGCGCCGAGGATGGACAACCGGCCACCCAGGGCACAGAAGATGACCATCTCGATGGAAGCGACGATGCCGATGAACGACGGCGACATGAAGCCAACAATCAGGGTGAACATGGCACCACCGACGCCGGCAAAAGCCGCTGCCAGGCAGAACACGAAGATCTTGAAGGCGGCAACGTCATAGCCAGAAAAACGCACCCGGTTTTCCTGGGCGTTCATGGCCACCAGGATGCGGCCCAGCTTCCGGTTCTGGACAAGGCGCGCCACAAACAGGCAGAGGAACAGCATGCCAACACAGACAAAGTACAGGATGGTCCGGGCTTCATCGGTGCGGATGTCCCAGCCGTTCAGCGTCTGCAGATCGGTAATGCCGTTCACACCGCCGGTATAGCCCTGCTGTCCGATAATCAGAATCGTCAGGATTGCGGCGATAGCCTGGGTGATGATGGCGAAGTACACGCCCCCCACCCGCCGGGTAAACATGGCGAAGCCGATAACGAACGCCAGCAGAACCGGCACACCGATCACCGCCAGCAGGGTGAAGGAGAAGCTGTGGAACGGTTCCCAGAACCATGGCAACTCGGTGAGCTGGTTCCAGTCCATGAAATCCGGGATGCCGGGGGTGGACTGAATGGCGGTGGCCTCCGGAGTGGAGGCCTCCAGCTTCAGGAACATGGCCATGCAGTAGCCGCCAAGGCCAAAGAACACACCCTGGCCCAGGCTGAGAATGCCGGCCTTGCCCCAGCACATCACCAGGCCAATGGCGACAAAGGCGTAGGTCAGGTACTTGCCCACCATGTTCAGGCGGAATGGGTCCAGCGCCAGTGGCAAAAGCACCACCAGCAACACGGCCAGTGCGACGTAATACAGTCCCTCGCGGGTGGCAAACCATTTCAATGGGGATGAACTCTTCATGACAATCTCCTAGCGACGGACCTTGAGGGCCATGAGTCCTTCTGGACGCAGCATCAGGATGCCGACGACAACCAGTAGGGTGAGCACCTTGGCCATGGAACCACTGAGGAAGAACTCCATGGTGGACTGGGCCTGGGATATACCGAAGGCGGACACAATGGTGCCGATCAGGCTCTGGGCACCGCCAAACACCACCACCAGGAAGGTGTCTACGATATAAGCCTGGCCAGAGGACGGACCGGTGGAACCGATCATGGTGAAGGCAGCACCCGCGACGCCGGCGATGCCACACCCGAGGGCAAAGGTGGCTCGGTCGATACCGGCACTGTTGATACCAACGGCTTCAGCCATGGGGCGATTCTGAACCACCGCCCGCACTTTCTTGCCATAGCCGGATCGGTACATCAGGAAATACACGCCCACGGCAATGGACAGCGCGATGATCATGACGAACAAGCCATTGATGGGCAGCTCCACCAGGTCAGTCACCTGGATCGCCCCCATCATCCACTCGGGCAGGTCCACACCCACTTCCCGGGCGCCAAAGATGGATCGGTAAGCCTGCTGCATGATCAGGCTCAGACCCCAGGTGGCCAGAAGGGTATCCAGTGGTCGGTGATAGAGTCGCCGTATCATGAGCCATTCGACGAATGCCCCCAGGGCAGCACAAATCAGGAAAGCCAGAACCATGGCGACGAAGAAGTAGCCGCCGAACAGGCTCGGCAGATAGGACTGGAAAAAACCGGATGTCAGGTAGGTGGTGTAGGCGCCGAGGATCATGAACTCCCCGTGGGCCATATTGATCACCCCCATCTGACCAAAGATGATGGCCAGGCCCAATGCCATCAGTACGAACACTGAAAACAGGGAGAGCCCGGCAAACCCCTGCATGGCAAATATCGACATCAATTCACTGCTGGTGTAGCCATCAAACATGACCCTTACTCCCCTTGAGACCAACTTACCCTTCAAACCCTTAATCTCGTGTTGCAGAGGCAACGGATGCTGGCGCCCGGGGGCGCCAGCAGTCCGGGCTTATTGGTAGCCTTCCGGGAACGGGTCCGGTTCCATCAGTTCTTCGGTCTCGTAGACAACCTTGTACTGGCCGTCAGGTTGAGCCTGGCCGATGCGGGTCTTGGACCACAGGTGATGGTTTTCGTGGATGCGCACGTAACCTTCTGGCGCTTTCGTGAACTCAATGCCTGCGAACTCTTCACGGATCTTGTCGATGTCGAATGAGCCGGCTTTTTCAACCGCAGCTTTCCACAGCCATGGGCCGAGATAAGCCGCCTGGGTCACGTCACCGATGACCATGTCATCGCCGTAGGCTTCCTTGAAGGCCGCAACAAATTCCTTGTTGTTGGGGTTATCGAGGCTCTGGAAATACTTCATGGAGGCGTAGATGCCGTCCACGTTCTCACCGCCGATACCGCGGATTTCGTCCTCGGTCACAGAGATGGTCAGCAGAAGGGGCTTTTCGTCGGTGAAATCGATACCGGCCGCTTTCATCTGCTTGTAGAAGGCCACGTTGGAGCCACCGACAACCGAGGCAAAGATCACGTCCGGCTTACGCAGCTTGATCTTGTTGATGACGGAGTTGAACTGGGTGTGACCCAGCGGATAGTACTCTTCGCCAGAGACCTTGAGGCCCAGCTTGTCCTCGATGTGCTTGCGGGCGATCTTGTTCGAAGTACGGGGCCAGATGTAGTCCGATCCGAGCAGATAGAAGCTTTTGGCACCCTTGGTTTCTGCGGCCCAGTCGATACTGGCAAGGATCTGCTGGGTCGCTTCCTGGCCGGTGTAGACCACGTTGGGCGACTGCTCAAGACCCTCGTAGAAGGTGGGGTAATAGAGCATACCGTTGTATTGCTCGATAACCGGGAGAACGGCCTTGCGGGAGGCCGAGGTCCAGGCGCCGAAGATCGCAGCAACGTTGTCCTGGCGCAGTAGCTTCCGGGATTTTTCAGCGAAGGTCGGCCAGTCACTGGCGCCGTCTTCCTGAACGAATTCAATCTGGCGGCCCAGGACACCACCGGAGGCGTTGATCTGGTCAATAGCCAGCTTTTCCGCCTGAACCGAGCCAATCTCACTGATCGCCATTGTGCCGGTGATGGAGTGCAGAATGCCGACCGTAACGGTGTCATCCGTCACCGCCAGACCAGTCGTGTTGACCTCTGCTGTGGCCGGCACTGCCGCCTGTGCCGACGTCGCAAGCATGACGGAAGCCGCCAGCGTCATCAGGCTCTTTTTCAGCCCCAGTCCCTTACCGAACGACCGCCCGTTGGCGGCTTGATCTGTCGTATCCATGGTGATTCCTCGCAGTTTTTGAAGTCCGGATCCGCGCTTCCCTTCGAAAGCACAGTGCCCACGAGAATCATTCTGCTCGGCACCCGTACAGGTGCCCATTCGGCAATCGCCCCAGCGCGCTACGTCATTTGACGCATTCCTGTAACCAACAGGACAGGCTAAAAACGCAGGCATGTAGAAGAAGAACATCCCTGCACCGGTCTATGGCACGGATATTGTTCCGGCTTTCTCATCCGGTGCATTTCAGCTTGAAGCTGCACTAACGCGGGGCACTCAAACACCAAAGGCAAGGCAGTCATGGCGGCAAGACAGAATATTTTTCGGGTTCGGCGCAGCTACAACCAGTGGGTAGCCAACCAGACCCTGGAAGACTATGCGCTTCGCTTTACCGCCAAGAGTGCCCGGCGCTGGTCCGCGGCCCGGGTAAGCAACACAGCCCTGGGCGCCATCTCCTTTCTGGCGCTGGAAGCCATCGGCGGCTCCATTACCCTCCACTACGGATTCGACAATGCGGTCGCCGCGATACTGGCCGTCAGTCTGGTGATCTTCCTCACCGCCATCCCGATCAGTTACTACGCGGCCCGTTATGGCGTCGACATTGACCTGCTGACTCGCGGTGCCGGCTTTGGCTATATAGGCTCCACCATCACCTCGCTGATCTACGCCTCGTTCACGTTTATCTTTTTCGCCATCGAGGCCGCCATCATGGCCATGGCGCTGGAAATGCTGTTCGGGATTCCACTAGTCCTGGGCTACCTGATTTGCTCCGTGGTGATCATTCCCTTTGTAATCCACGGGATCACCACGATCAGCCGGTTCCAGGTCTGGACCCAGCCAGCCTTCATCTTTCTCCAACTGGTGCCCTTTGTTTTCATTGTTTACGCGGATGCCTCTTCCGTCAGCGACTGGACACAGTTCGAGGGGCTTAACCCGGTTGATTCCGGTGGCTTCAGCATCGTTATGTTCGGGGCTGCGGCGGCTGTGGTTTTCTCATTGATTGCCCAGATCGGCGAGCAGGTGGATTTCCTGCGCTTCATTCCAGAACCCCGCAATGCCCGGGAAAAGCGACGTTGGTGGGCCGCCGTTATGGCAGGCGGACCTGGCTGGATTGTGATCGGCATGTTGAAAATCCTGGCGGGCTCCTTTCTTGCGGTTCTTGCCCTGAAACAGGGCGTTACCGCCTCGGAGGCGGCTGATCCCACCCAGATGTATCTGATCGCCTTCAATTACATTACCCATTCGCCCGAGATCTCCCTGGCGATGGCGGGCATTTTCGTGATTCTTTGCCAGCTCAAGATCAACGTTACCAATGCCTATGCCGGCTCCATCGCCTGGTCCAACTTCTTCTCGCGACTCACCCACAGCCACCCCGGACGAGTTGTCTGGCTGTTTTTCAACGTCGCCATTGCCCTTCTGGTGATGGAACTGGGCGTTTACCGGGCGCTGGAGGAAACCCTGGGTTTCTATGGCATCGTCGCCATTGCCTGGGTTGGTTCGCTGGTGGCGGATCTGGTGATCAACAAACCACTGGGGCTCAGTCCCGCACACATTGAGTTCAAACGTGCCCACCTGTACGACATCAACCCGGTCGGGGTTGGTGCCATGCTGACGGCCTCTGTAGTAGGCATCATCTGCCACACCGGCATACTGGGCGTCTATCCGGAGGCTCTGTCCCATTTTATCGCCATGGGAGTCGCGCTGATCATGGCGCCTCTGATCGCCTGGAAAACCGGTGGCCGTTTCTACACAGCACGGCCATTTGTCCCCATCGCTACTGATCATCAGCTCGTGCAATGCACGATTTGTGAACATCACTTCGAACCAGAAGATCTCACCCATTGTCCCGCGTACGACGGCACCATCTGTTCACTGTGCTGTTCACTCGATGCCCGTTGCGCAGACGCCTGCAAACCGGGGGCCGGATATCAGGAACAGCTCAACCAGTTTCTCGGGAGCCTGATGCCAAAACCGGTTTTGGCCGGTCTGCGCTCAAGGCTCGGGCATTTTCTGAGCCTGCTGGTGCTCATCAACGGCCTTTCCGGCCTGCTGCTGTCCCTGATCTATTTCAAGACGCCGGTCGCTTCACCCGCTGAAGGCATTCTTTTGTCAGTGACCCTGTGGAAAGTGTTCTTCATTCTGGTGATCGTAACCGGCGTGATCTGCTGGCTGTTCGTGCTCGCCCACGAAAGCCGGGTGGTGGCCGAGGAAGAGTCCCGACGCCAGAACCGCCTCCTGATGGAAGAGATCGTCGCCCACGAACGGACCGACCAGGCTCTTCAGCAGGCAAAGGAACAGGCGGAGGCCGCCAACGGGGCGAAAAGTCGCTATTTGACGGGGATCAGTCATGAACTCCGTTCCCCGCTCAATGCCATCCTCGGCTATGCCCAGTTAATGGAAAACGACGAGACCATTCCCTCCCACCGCAAGGAAGCCCTCGGCGTGATACGCCGAAGCGGTGAGTACCTCGCCGATCTGATTGAGGGGCTGCTGGATATTTCCAAAATTGAAGCCGGCCGGCTGGACCTGCACCGCGATCAGGTTCGAATAGAGCTGTTGATGGAGCAACTGGTAACCATGTTCCGCCTGCAGGCGGAAGACAAAGGCCTGGCCTTCGATTACCACTGCCCCAACCCGCTTCCGGAGATGGTCACCACCGATGAGAAGCGGCTGCGCCAGATTCTGATCAACCTTCTCTCCAACGCCATCAAATACACGGATCGGGGCGGCGTCTCCCTGACCCTGCGTTATCGCAGTCAGGTCGCCGAGTTCACCGTACGCGATACCGGGGAAGGCATAGCCCCTGAGAATGTGGAACGCATCTTCCGACCCTTCGAACGTATCCGGACACCGGGGCAAAGCCGGGCCGGCACAGGCCTGGGTCTGACCATTACCCGCCTGCTCACGGAAATCATGGGTGGCGATATTTCGGTCGAGAGCGAACTGGGTCAGGGTAGCGTCTTCCGGGTCAGCCTGATGCTATCAAGCCTGCATTCTTCAACACCCCGCTCAATCTCCATGCCGGCCAGGCGCATCTACGGCTACCACGGCTCCCGGCGCAAAGTACTGCTGGTGGATGACGATGTGTCCCACCGCCAGGTCATGCGGGCCATGCTCTCGCCCCTGGGCTTTGAAATCGTCGATCTTGGCAATGCTCTGCAGGTTTTGGCAACCGTTGAGGCCGAACGCCCTGACCTTGTGCTTCTCGACGTGTCCATGCCGGGCCAAAGCGGCTGGGAAGTCCTGGCAATGCTACGACAGCACAAGCACACCATGCCTGTCGTGATGGTCTCTGCCGACGCTAACGAGGGCCACCACGCCGCAGACTCACCGCGTCTGCACGATGGCTACATCATCAAACCGGTTCGGCTGAACCTGTTGCTCGACACCATTGCCAGCGTGCTGGATCTCAATTGGCGATTCGATAAGAGCCCGGATCCCATGGCGGCTATTCCAGCACCCGACCATGGCGTTTTGCCTTTACCCAAAATGGAGCAGCGCCTGGCTCTGGCCACTCTGGCCCGGATCGGACACCGGAAAGGCCTGCTTGAGGCATTGCATGACCTGAAACACAGCGGTGAGGCAGCCGAACCCTTTGCGATTGAGCTCACCAGACTCACCAACGATTTCCAGTTTGAGAAAATTCTTGAACTACTCGAGGTAGCCGAACATGAAGCTTCATAATGACCGGAAGACTGTCGTGATGGTCGTAGATGACGCAGTCGACTCCATTCGAATGATCAACGATGCCATGGAAGAGGCAGGTATGACGGTGCTCGTTGCCCTGGAAGGAAACCAGGCGCTTACGATCAGCCAGAATATCACCCCGGATGTGGTGTTGATGGACGCTTTGATGCCCCATATGGACGGCTTTGAAACCTGTCGTCGATTGAAAGAGAACCCTGCGTTCGCCGATATTCCTATCATCTTCATGACCGGTCTAAGCGATACCGAGCACGTTGTTATGGGGCTCAACGCCGGTGGCGTGGATTACGTGACCAAACCGATTAACACCACCGAACTCCTGGCCAGAATGGATGTACACCTGACGAACGCCCGCATGACCCGCAGTGCTCGTAGCGCCCTGGATACGGCCGGTCAGAACCTGTTTGCGGTGGACCGCGAGGCGAATTTGCTCTGGGGCACGCCACAGGTTTGCCAGTACCTGCCCGACGCAGCGCACCCCGAATTCCCCGAGGTACGTGCCAGACTGGAGGAATGGCTGGGCCATCGTCCCGAGCCGGGCCACAGCATGCCAGTCGAAATCATGGGCATCGACAGAACGGTAGAGTTTCTTGCCCTTGTGGATAACCGGGAATACCTGCTGAGGCTGAAAACACCACAGAACCAGAACAGCGCAACAGCAGCCTTGCGGCAACGGTTCGAGCTGACACTGAGAGAATCCGACGTGTTACTCTGGATCGCGAACGGCAAGACCAACCGGGAGATAGGCCAGATCCTGGATATGAGTCCCCGAACCGTTAACAAACACCTGGAGCAGGTATTCCGGAAACTGGGCGTAGAGAACCGGACGGCGGCCGCAGCCAGTGCAATCCGCTTGCTGGCAATCCAGTAATGGCCTCGGGCACTTTTGCTCATAGCGTCTGTCCATCGGGGTACTGTGAACCTGAAAGCGAGAAGCGCGATGAGAAAAACTGCCACATTTTTATCAGTGCTGGTTCTGATGGGCCTGTCAGGGCTCTTGTTGGCACAGACACCATCCCCGCTCACACCTTTCTCGGAAATGCAGTCCCTGAATGATGGCTGGGAGCCTCTGGAATTCCCCAAAATAGATCAGCTCAGCCTCTATGAACTGACAACCGAAGACGGTCAGCAGGTCGTGCGGGCGACCACGGACGGCGGTGCGTCGGGACTGATCGCACGGGTCACGCTGGAGCCAACCGATTCGCTGATTCTGCAATGGCGCTGGAAGGTCTCGAATGTCTTCGAAAACGGGGATGCCCGGGAAAAGTCCGGGGACGATTACCCGGCCAGAATCTATGTGGCGTTCGAGTTCCAGCCCGAGAAGGCGGGGTTTTTCGAGCGCGCCAAACGCAAGACCGTCGAGGTGTTATTCGGTGAGTCCCTGCCGGGCAATGCCCTCAACTACATCTGGGCCAATACTCTCCCGAAGGGCGAGATTGTGCCCAACCCGTACACCGAAAAAACCATGATGATTTCCGTTAATTCCGGATCAGAACAGGTCGGCGAATGGGTCACGGTGGAGCGGGATATCATGGCCGACTATCGGGAAGCGTTTGGCGAGGAACCACCACCGGTGGTGGGTATTGCCATCATGTCGGATTCGGACAACACCGGGGAGAAGGCCACAGCCTGGTATGGTGATATCCTTCTTAAACCCGGCTCCTGAGCCCTCAACACTACTAACGGTATTGCTCGGGAAATCCGGGGATCACAAAGCTCTCTCCAACCTCTCGTATCGGCGGTACTTCACCCTTTTCAGCCAAACGGATATAGGCATCATCGAACTCTTCCCGCAGTATCGCTGCCCGGGGGTTGGCCAGCGAGAACAGCCAGGTCAGATTCCTCAAACGGATCGCCGATTCACGGATTTTCTCGTCTTTGGGCATTGTCAGGGCTTCCAGAACCGGATCCCGATGGCCAAACAGGTAATGTCCGCGGCCAAGCTTGAGCATTTCCAGAGCAGCCCGATAGTTTGGGGCCTCGGTGACGTCAATCGAGCCTTCCGCCTCCAGCCAGTACAAGAGCCCTCCATAGGTGTACCCTCCTATCGTGATGACGGTCTTGCCCTGCAGTTGATCAAAATGTGTGAGTGGTTCGGTTCCCTCCAAATACCAGGCGCTGAGCTGGGTCGCGAGGGGAGTGACCCAGGTCTCGAGTACTTCACCGTTAAGCGCAGGAACGTTGGCGGAACCTGGCCATACGTCAATCCGACCGTTGCGCAGGTACAGGTATACCCGGCTGATGGGCAATAAGAGAAATTCCGGTTCGTAACCCGCCTCCAACGCGATCTTCCGGGTAAGCTCTATAAAACTGCCAGCAGCGCTGCCATCGCTGTCCTGGTACGTGATGGGAGGAAACTCCACATAGGCAATGCGAAGAGTCTTGTCTACGGATTCCGGCTCGGCAAGGGAGGCAGAAGTAAACAATAAACCTGCCAGCAATATCCAAAGCCGAACACCGATCAAATGCATGGCTTCAGACATTGAGGAACGATGAACTGGGCAGTTTCTGTGCATGGAATCCGTATTGTTGGAGTCTGTTTAGGCAAAGATTAACAGACCCGGACGAATCTGCACTGACACCGCGCGCAAAAATCCGAACAGAATGTCAAATATGGTTAATAACCATGTACAGGCCGACTCCGCCCATCACCAGCATATAGGGAAACGCCATCACCACCATCTTGCCGTATGACAAACGAACCAGCGGCGCAATGGCAGACGTCAGCAGGAACAGGAATGCGGCCTGGCCATTGGGAGTCGCCACACTGGGAAGGTTAGTGCCAGTGTTAATGGCAACCGCCAACTTCTGAAAGTGCTCATAGCTGATGGCTCCAGCGTCCAGAGCCTGCTTCACTTCGCTGATATAAACGGTGGCAACGAAAACGTTGTCACTGATCATTGAGAGCACACCATTGGCAAGGAAGAACATGCCTGGCTGGCTGGCTTCAGGAAGCGACAGCACGTAGTCAATGATCGGTTTGAACAGGTGCTGTTCGTGAATCACCGCAACCACCGCGAAGAAAACCACCAGCAGCGAGGTAAACGGCAGGGATTCCTGGAAGGCCTTACCAATCTGGTGCTCGTCGGTAACTCCGGTAAAGGAGGTAATCAGGATGATGACCAGCAGGCCAATCAGACCGACCTCGGCGAGATGGAAAGCCAGGCCCACCACCAGGATTGCAGCGGCAACAGCCTGTACCCAGAGCGCGGCCTGATCAGCCTTGGTACGCTTAATCCGCTCGTTCTCCGCAAATTCTTCCAGCACCTTACGCACAGGCTTGGGCAAGCGCCCGCCGTAGCCGAACCAACGCAGCTTCTCCAGGGCCCAGCAGGTAAATAATCCAGCCGCCAATACTGGCAAACTCACTGGCGCCATGTGCAGGAAGAAGCCGGCAAAATCCCAACCCACGACTTTGGCAATCAACAGATTCTGGGGCTCGCCCACCATGGTGGCAACGCCGCCCAACGCGGTACCGATAGCACCATGCATCAACAAGCTGCGCAGGAACGCCCGGAAATTTTCCAGATCTTCGCGGTGCAGCTCGATTACTTCGTCGTCGCTGCCGGCGTTGTGATCCTTGTGCTGGTAGCCCTTGCCGGAGGCCACCTTGTGGTAAACGGCGTAAAACCCTACCGCCACGCTGATAATAACCGCGGTAACCGTCAGGGCATCGAGGAAGGCCGAAAGCAGCGCCGCTGCGCTGCAGAACAGTAACGATAACGCCGACTTGGAACGCACGCCCACCAGAATCTGGGTGAACGTCACCAGCAGCAGTTCCTTCATGAAGTAGATGCCCGCCACCATGAACATCAGCAGCAGGATCACCGGGAAGTTGGTGAGCACTTCCAGATACACGGCATCCGGCGTGGTCAGGCCAATCAGCAGTGCCTCTACCGCCAGCAGGCCACCGGGCAGAAGCGGGTAACATTTCAGGGCCATGGCAAGGGTAAAAATAAACTCTGCAATCAGAAGCCAGCCGGCCGTTCCGGGCCCCAGCGTCCACATGACAATTGGGTTGGCGACAAGAAACAGCAGGATCACCTGCTTGTACCAGACGGGCGCCTTGCCAAGGAAATTGTGGGTAAAGCCGGAGATAACGGTATTGGGCATTACGGAAATCTTCTGAGAAAACGGGTTATTGGTATTATGTGCCAGCAGGCCCGCATCTTCCTTGATATTTGCGTACCGGGGTATAGGCCAAAGGTACAAAATGAAGACCGATTTTGGTCTTACTAACAAGCAAATGGGGAATGGGCGCTGATCAACACAGATATCTTCGTAGTATTACTTGATCAACAAAAATGTAGCGTGCGTATTTTAACCGATTTGCGTGGCTGTGAGGTCGC
Organism: Marinobacter sp. NFXS11; assembly: GCF_040148675.1. NCBI lineage: Bacteria > Pseudomonadati > Pseudomonadota > Gammaproteobacteria > Pseudomonadales > Marinobacteraceae > Marinobacter > Marinobacter sp. NFXS11. The sequence continues at coordinate 652,098 of NZ_JAGDDV010000002.1, forward strand.
TTTGTGAAAAAAATACACAAATGTTCTGGGAGAAGGGCACTGATGGGGTCTATTGAGAAAATTTGTCGGAGCCGGCGCGTCCCTGCGCCGGGAGGATAATGTAATCAGAACCGGTAAGTAACCGAACCTGTGACTTCACGGCGGGTGCCGTAGGTGCCCGAGCTGTCGAAAGCCGTTGCCACGTATTTCTCGTCCAGCAGGTTCTGGGCATGCAGGCCTAGCGACACCTGGCCAATGTCGTAGGTAACAGCGGCATCTACAAGGGTTACATCCGGTACTTCCAGGGCGGAATTGGCCGCGTTGAATGCCGCGCCAAAACTCTCGCCGATGTAACGCACACCGGCGCCCAACCCCAGGCCCTGCAGCATGCCGCCCCGGAAGCTGTATTTTCCCCACAAGGCCGCTTCATGCTCCGGTGTGTATTCCAGCGGCTCGCCCTCTTCCACCGGGTTGCTGGCTTTGGTGATCTCGGCATCGGTATAGCTATAGCTGGCGATCACATCCAGCGCATGGAACAGACGGGTGCGGGCTTCCACCTCCAACCCTCGTGAGTTGGCCTCGCCTTTCTGCTCATTGGCAAAACTGGTTGGGTTGGTGGTCAAGTAGTCTTCCCGGGTCAGGTCGAACCAGGCCAGTGTCACCAGCGTGTCCGTATTGGGCTGGTACTTTACGCCCAGCTCATATTGGTGTGCGGTTTCGGGCTCGAACGGGTTGCCGGCCGCATCGGTACCTGTGGTGGGGAGAAACGACTCCATGTAGCTCACATAAGGGGCAAAGCCATTCGCGAACTGGTAACTGGCACCGGCACGACCAGTGAAGGCCTCGTCTTCCCGGCTAGCTGTGGCGCCGGTGAGATTATTGAGTGTCTCGGAACGGGCCACATCATACCGGCCGCCAAGGGAAACCGTCCAACGGTCTACCCGGATCTGATCCTGGAGGTAAATGCCGGTCTGTTTGAGTTGTCCGTCCTCGTCTTTAAACAATGGGGCATCAGGGACAGGCGCCCCATAGACAGGATCATAGATGTCCAGGTTACTTGCGGCCCCAAAGAACTGCCGGGATGACACATCGATATCCTGATGGTCGAGGCCGACCAAAACGGTATGTTCTGCCGAGCCCGTCTGGGCAGTCAACTGCAGCTGGTTATCCATGGCCAGTCCGTCAATGCGACCGAAACTGTCGAAGCGTGACCGGGTAATGGTTCTCTGATCCGCCAGCAAGCCGGTGGTGTAGATGGTCTGGTCGTCAACATCGTTACGGTAGTCCCGGACATTCTGACGCAGAACTATCTGGTCATTGATGCGGTGCTCAAACTCGTAACCAATGGCACTCTCGCGACGCTCATAGGCATCGTACCCTGGCTCGCCGGTAAACCGGTTGTCAGGAATCGGGCCATTCGGATTTGGCTCCAACGTGCCCTGCAACGGGTAACGTTGAGATGGCTGGGTATCGTCGTACTGCCAGTGCGCCAATACCGTCAGTCGGGTGGCGTCCGTGGGCTGCCAGGTCAGGCTGGGGGCCAGGTACTTTCGGTCGTCGTTGACGAAATCCACCTGGGTTTCGCTGTCGCGAACCAGGCCTACCAGGCGAACCGCGAGGGTATCACTGTCATTCACCGCCCCACTGATATCAAACTGACCCTGGACCAGATCGTTGGTACCAGCCTCAACGCGCACTTCTCTGCGTGTATCGAAAGTAGGACGTTTGGACACATAGTTCACCAACCCACCCGGACCGGCTTGTCCGTACAGAACGGAAGAAGGCCCCTTGAGCACATCAATGCGCTCGGCGCCATAGGGCTCCAGGCTGTAACCGGCGGCAAAGCCGGGGTTCGCCAGTTTCAGGTTGTCACGAAACAAGCCACTGGTGGCCACATCGAAGCCGCGTATTCTCAGAAACGTGGTGCGCGGCTCGAAACCAAAGGTCTCGCCTCGGGCGCCGGCTGTATAACGCAGAACTTCGCCCAGGTTGGCCGCGTTCTGGTCCTCGATCTGATCCGCTGTGACTGTGGAAATGGACTGGGGCGTTTCAACCACGCTGGTGGTTGTTTTCGTGCCGGTAACGGTCGCCTCTGCGGTGTAGCCATCACTCGGTGCGGTGCCGCTCGGTTCGGCGGCATCTGCCGATACTTCAATGGCATCCAGCTCGGTAATATTCGCTTCCTGCGCGTACAGTATCGGGCTTGCCAGAACCCCGGCTATGGCCACGGCCAGGCCGGACGGGAGTAAGTACTGGCGATTATCACGTAACGAATTCATTGATCAGCTCCAAACAACGCGCTTTACAAGTTTAATTGTAATGCGAATTATTGTTGTTTAGATCCGAGCTTTGGTATTCCAGAAGCCAAAAAACCTATGCGTAATGCTATTTCTTGTGATTGGCCGCCCGTTGTCGGGGAGAAAAGCCGAACTCTCGGCGAAACGCCGTCGAAAAATTGGTCGCGTGGGTGTAACCCACCCTGTTCGCGCTCTGTTCAACACTGAAGCCTTGCTCCAGATAATGCTTTGCCAACCGAAGTCGGCATTTTCTGAGATAGTCGAACACCGGCACTCCGTACATCGCCCGGAATTTCGCTCGCAGGCCGCTTGGGCTCATGGCAGCCATCTGTGCGAGGTCCTTTAGGGTGTGGTCATGGTCCGGGGTGAACTCCAGATGCTGCCTTACGAGCTCAAGTCGCTGACGTTGCTGGACCGGAACCACCGGAACATCCGGGGATTCATGCTCTTCGCCTACCAGACCCAGTCCGGCAAGCTGCAGTGCTAGGCCCTCCAAAACCAGGTTTTTTTGGGCGACGGTCATCGTGAGGCGTGCATGGGTCCGCAGCAACTCCTCGAACGGGTGGGGCACACTCCATTGGCGCAGGGGAACCCGGGGAAGAATAGTCAGGTCTTGTAAGCTGGAGGAGACGTGGCCCAATGTTGCGCCGCGTGGGTCGAAAGCGAGTGCCACAATTTGCAGATGCTCTTGCTCAGGCTGGTGCGCCCGTAACGGATAGTCCGGGTGCAGCTGCATGCTGACAGCATTACCCGGTGACAAAACGTGTTCGTCCGACCCGAGGGTAAGCTCAACGGTGCCATCCAGAACGACCAGCACAAGCAACGGCGCATGACCAGAAGGGACTGATTCATACGCCTGGAGTACCTGAAGCGAAGAAAACGTAAACCGAAAACCCGATGCCAGGCTGTACTCGGCAATGTCACCCCGGGCAACGATACGGTCATCACTTCCGGTGTCGCCCTGGATGGCCGGAAACCGAAATTCTATGTCGTAAAGCTGCCCGAAACGTTCGAAATCTGCCTGACTGAATGTGTGCAACCTGCCCACTCCACGCCTATCCAACCTGTTCTGCTAACTATGCCTCTGTTGTCCGGTTACGAGGTCAATGGAGCGTCCGTATCATAGTTGCCCGTTTTGGTGGAACGAAAGGTAAGGAAGGCCAGTTCAGGTAGTCAGCAAAAAAGTCTGCGTGCCGTGAAGGATCTATAAGCACAGAAACGCAGTCGTGGATATCACAGCAACCGTCGATGGGGGCGGCATAGTCCGGGTGCTGAAGGCTCTCCAGTGCCCGGAGAATCACCGCGTCCATACCGGCCCGCTCACCGCGATCGGAAAGGGCCCGGGAGACCAGTATGGCTGAGAGAGTCAGTTCGATGTGCATGCAGGATTCATCCCGCAGCCCGTGCAGGCAAGCAAGATCGAAGGCGCTGCCAGCCAGAGAGATAACATCCCGCCACTGCCCCTGCTCACTGCAGTCGTGGGCATTCTCCATCCAGAACAGCCAGAGGTCTTTGCGTTCTTCCAGCGGCAGGTCCGCGAACTGTTGGCGGTGATTGGGACACAGAAATTCCATCACGTTCTCCTTGTTTATTCACGATAATGATAATAATTATCATTATCGTGAAATACAAGAAAACGTTTATTCTGTGATCAAGGCCTTGCTGGCCTGCGCGGCTACTCTACAGTGACACTCTTGGCCAGGTTCCGCGGCTGGTCCACATCGGTACCCTTCAACACGGCCACATGGTAGGACAGCAACTGCAGTGGCACCGTGTACACGATCGGCGCGGTAATCGGATGCACGGACGGAATCTGCATCACGTGCAGGCCGTCTTCCGCTTTGACGTCGGCCTTTTTATCGGCGAAGACAAACAGCTCACCACCGCGGGCCCGGACCTCTTCCAGGTTGGATTTCAGCTTCTCAACCAGGTCGTTGTTGGGCGCTACAGTGACAACCGGCATTTCGCTGTCGACCAGGGCCAGGGGGCCGTGCTTGAGCTCGCCGGCAGGATAGGCCTCGGCGTGGATGTAGGAGATTTCCTTGAGCTTGAGGGCACCTTCAAGAGCCACCGGGAACTGGGAACCGCGGCCCAGGAACAGGCTGTGGTTCTTATCCATGAATGCCTTGGACATCTCGGCGATCTCGCCATCCAGGGCCAGCACATCGCTGACCTGGCCAGGCACGAGGTGGAGGGCCTCGACGATTTCAGCTTCCTGCTCCTCGGGCAGCCCATTATGACGGGCCAGAGCCAGGGTAAAGATCAGCAATGCCGTGAGCTGGGTGGTGAATGCCTTGGTGGAGGCCACGCCGATTTCCGGTCCCGCCTGGGTCATGATCACCAGGTCGGATTCGCGAACCAGGGAGCTGCCCGGCACGTTACAGATGGCCAATGCTGCCCGGAAACCTGCTTTTTTCGCCTGACGCAGGGCCGCCAGGGTATCGGCGGTTTCGCCGGACTGGGAAATACAGAGGAACAGGGTGTCCTGCTGGATCACGTGTTTGCGATAGCGGAATTCGGAAGCCACCTCGACGGAACAGGCGACGCCCGCCAGCTCCTCAATCCAGTAACGGGCCACCATACCGGCATGGTAACTGGTGCCACAGGCAATGATCTGGACATGACGAACGTTTTCGAGGAGGTTCGCAGCCTCGGTCCCGAGGGCTTGTTCCAGTACCCGGGTCCTGGTGACCCGGCCTTCCATGGTCGCCTTGATCACCTTCGGCTGCTCGTAGATTTCCTTGAGCATGAAGTGGCGGTACTCGCCCTTGTCGGCGGAATCAGCGCCATGCTCGAAGCGTGTTACTTCCCGCTCGACGGCCTTGCCATCGCGGTCGAGAATGGCAATGGCGTCCTTTCGGATATCGGCGATATCGCCTTCTTCCAGGAACATGAACCGGTCGGTCACTGGCAGCAGCGCCAGCTGGTCAGACGCGATGAAGTTTTCGCCAATACCCACACCAATGACCAGGGGGCTGCCCTCACGGCATACCACCAGGTGCTCCGGTTCGTCGGCGTGTACCACCGCCAGGGCATAGGCTCCGCGCAAACGGGCGATCGCCGAACGCACGGAATCATGGAGATTACCCAGTGTGCGGTAGTGTTTCTCAATCAGGTGCGCGACGACTTCGGTATCGGTCTGGGACGTAAACTCGAAACCGTCAGCCCGCAATTCCTCACGCAGCTCCTGATAGTTTTCGATGATCCCGTTGTGGACAATAGCCAGCCGGTCGCCAGACATGTGCGGATGGGCGTTGATCTGAGAGGGCTCGCCGTGGGTTGCCCAGCGGGTATGGGCAATGCCCATGTGGCCTGACAGCGGATTGGCGTCCATGGCGTCCGCCAGGGCCGCAACCTTGCCCACTTCACGAGCACGCTGGACACTGTGATCGCCGCCGATTACGGCCATACCGGCCGAATCGTATCCCCGGTATTCCAGACGGCGCAGACCCTCAAGAAGGATACCCTGAACGTCCCTTTCCGAAACCGCGCCTACAATTCCACACATGCTGTTCTACCTGTCTGTTGATCGTTTGTATCAGTGTTTCTTCGGCTTTTCCCAACCGGCGATATTGCGCTGCCGACCCCGTGCGACAGCCAGTTCGTGGTCGGCTACATCACGGGTGATGGTGGACCCTGCACCGATGGTGGCTTCCGGTGCGATAGTCACCGGCGCGACTAACGAACAGTTAGAGCCCACGAAAACGCCATTCCCAATAACTGTCTGGTACTTATTTGCACCATCATAATTGCAGGTAATGGTTCCTGCACCCACGTTTACCCTTGCACCCAGGGTGGCATCGCCAACATAACTCAGGTGGCTAATTTTACTACCTTCGCCAACCACGGCTTTTTTAAGCTCAACGAAGTTTCCTACCTTTGTATTGGCGGCAAGCTCGTTGCCGGGTCGAAAACGCGCATAGGGGCCTATCTGGCCATTCTCCCCGATTTTTGAACTCTCGATCACACTGTATGCCTTGATCTCGGTTCCGTCACCCACTTCCGTGTCCCTGATAACACAGCCTGGACCAATCCGAACATTGTTGCCGATCTTCACATTGCCTTCGAAAACCGCATTAATGTCGATGAAAACGTCGGTACCGACTTCCAGGTTGCCGCGCACATCCACCCTGTCCGGGTCGGCAAGCGAGGCGCCGGCCAGCATCAAACGTTCGGCCTGGTGACGTTGAAACCAACGCTCTAACTCGGCGAGCTGTACACGGTTATTCACGCCCTGAACCTCGAACAAGTCTTGCGGCTGGTTGACGGCTACATCAATTTTTTCTCCCGCGGCCATGGCGATGATGTCTGTCAGATAGTACTCGCCCTGTGCGTTTTCATTTGAAAGCTGGGGGATCCAGGTTTTCAGGTGGGAAGCCATGACAGCCAGAATTCCTGTGTTTACCTCCCTGATCGCCTTCTGTTCGATGCTTGCGTCTTTATGCTCGACGATAGAGGTGACTCTGCCACGGTCATCGCGAACAATGCGTCCGTATCCTGTTGGGTCGTCCATGGTAACGGTCAACAAGCCAAGACTATTCACGGCAACATGACTCACCAAAGTGGCAAGAGTCGGTTTCTGAATCAGGGGTACATCTCCGTAGAGGACGAGAACTCTGGCATCTTCCGGGAGGTGTTCCAAAACCTGAGCAACCGCGTGTCCGGTTCCGAGACGCTCCTTTTGTTCAACCCAATGGATGCCATCATCCTCGATACGTTCTTGCACCTGGGTCGCACCATGACCGATCACGGTGTGAATCTTGTCTGCGCCCAGCTGGTGTGCGGTGTCGATCACGTGTTGCAACAGCGGTCTTCCCGCAAGGGTGTGAAGTACCTTCGGCAACGACGATTTCATGCGAGAACCCTGGCCGGCGGCCAGAATGACAACGTGTAGCGGGCTCATAAAGGATCAGGCTCCCTGTGGTTTGATCTCTATCGTCAGTAAACAAAAAAAGCCGCACCCCTTGGGGCCGGAGGCACAACGCTTTGCGTTGGTCTTCCAGCCGCTCAGGATGCGGCTTCGGTGTTCGGCAAACCCGAAACGGAAATGCTTAGCGCATTTTGTTACGCAGCTGCTGAATGGTACGAAGCTGGGCAACAGCTTCGGCCAACTCTGCAGCGGCACGGGAGTACTCGAATTCACCGGTCTTATTGGCAAGTGCTTTCTCGGCTTCTTTCTGCGCTTCGAGCGCGGCAGCTTCGTCCACATCCTTTGCACGAACCGCAGTATCCGCCAACAAGGTAACCAGATTGGGCTGAATCTCCAGATATCCGCCAGACACGTAAAGAATTTCTTCTTCACCGCCTTGCTTGATAATCCGAATAGGGCCCGGCTTCAGCTGGGTCAGCAGGGGAGTGTGACCCGGGGCAATACCCAGGTCACCTTCAGAGCCCGCTGCGATCAGCATTTCAACCAATCCGGAATAGATCTTTGTTTCGGCACTTACCACATCACAATGCACGGTCATACCCATGTCAGTTGCCTCTTTGATCGATCCGGAAAGAAGTGCTCAGCCACAAATTACTTCTTGGCCTTGCTCTTCATTTCCTTCGCTTTCTCGACCGCTTCCTCAATGGTACCAACCATGTAGAACGCCTGCTCGGGCAATTCGTCATAGTCACCATTCAGGATGCCCTTAAAGCTGCTGATGGTTTCCTTGAGGGAAACGTACTTACCGGGGGAACCGGTGAATACTTCAGCAACGTGGAACGGCTGGGACAGAAAACGCTCGATCTTACGGGCACGGGCTACAGTCAGTTTGTCTTCTTCTGACAGTTCGTCCATGCCCAGGATGGCGATGATGTCTTTCAGTTCCTTGTAGCGCTGCAGGTTGGTCTGCACGCCACGGGCCACTTCGTAATGCTCCTGACCGATAACCAGCGGATCCAGCTGACGGGAGGTGGAATCTAGCGGATCGATCGCCGGGTAGATACCCTTGGAAGCGATATCACGGCTCAGAACCACGGTCGCATCCAGGTGCGAGAAGGTGGTCGCTGGCGACGGGTCAGTCAAGTCATCCGCCGGTACGTAGACCGCCTGGATGGACGTGATGGAACCGTTCTTGGTGGAGGTAATACGCTCCTGAAGCTCACCCATCTCCTGGGCCAGAGTCGGCTGGTAACCTACTGCAGACGGCATACGGCCGAGCAGTGCGGATACTTCTGTACCGGCTAGGGTGTAACGATAGATGTTGTCCACGAACAACAGTACGTCACGGCCTTCGTCCCGGAATTTCTCAGCCATGGTGAGACCGGTCAGGGCCACACGCAGACGGTTTCCGGGAGGCTCGTTCATCTGACCGTAAACCATCGCTACTTTGTCGAGGACGTTGGAGTCCTTCATTTCATAGTAGAAGTCGTTACCTTCACGAGTCCGCTCACCAACACCCGCGAATACGGAGAGACCGGAGTGCTCTTTCGCGATGTTGTTGATCAGCTCCATCATGTTGACGGTTTTACCAACACCGGCACCACCGAACAAACCAACCTTACCACCCTTGGCGAACGGGCAGATCAGGTCGATAACCTTGATGCCTGTTTCCAGCAGGTCCGCAGACGCTGCCTGGTCGGCATAGCCCGGGGCCTTACGGTGAATCGCCCAACGCTCTTCTTCGCCGATATCGCCGGCTTCGTCGATGGGTCGACCCAGAACGTCCATGATACGGCCCAGAGTCTGGGTGCCGACCGGTACCGAAATCGGCTTGCCGGTGTTTTCTGCTTTCAGGCCTCGCTTCAGGCCTTCGGTGCTGCCCATGGCGATGGTACGAACAATGCCGTCACCCAGCTGCTGCTGGACTTCCAGAGTTGTTTCGCCACCTTCAAGCAGCAGTGCGTCATATACTTTGGGTACGGAGTCACGTGGGAATTCCACGTCGATAACCGCGCCAATGATCTGAACGATTTGTCCGCTACTCATGCTCGGTTCCTCGTTATCTTGATAGTCAATAAAACCAGTTGGATTGTGGGCGGGATCAGACCGAAGCCGCGCCGCTCACAATCTCCGATATCTCTTGGGTAATGGCTGCCTGACGCGCCTTGTTATAAGCCAACTGAAGTTCGTCGATAATGCCACCGGCGTTATCAGTTGCGCTCTTCATGGCGATCATCCGGGCTGCCTGTTCACATGCCAGATTTTCTACCACACCCTGGTACACCTGGGATTCAATAAAACGTGGCAGAAGGCCATCGAGGATCTGCCTGGCATCGGGCTCGTAGAGATAATCCCACTGGTTCTTGATCTCTTCTTCGTCTTCGCTCTCAGGCAGGGGCAACAATTGCTCCACCTTCGGGCTTTGGGTCATGGTGTTGACGAACTCGTTGTTTACCACGTAAAGGCGATCAATCTTGCCTTCCGAGAACGCATCCAGCATAACCTTGACGTTGCCGATGAGTTTTTCAGAGCTCGGGCTGTCCCCCAGATGGGTCAACGCCGCGACGACATTGCCGCCGTAGCTCCGGAAAAAGGAAGCCCCTTTCTGCCCGATGGCGCACAGATCGGTTTCCACTCCTTTTTCTTTCCACGCTTTCATTTCACGGACAAGCGTTTTGAACAGGTTGATGTTCAGACCACCGCAGAGGCCACGATCAGTTGACACCACGATATAGCCCACGCGCTTAACCTCGCGCTCGACCATGAACGGGTGCTTGTACTGAGCATTCGCCTTGGCAATGTGCCCGATCACCTGACGCATCTTGTCGGCATACGGGCGTGTCGCCTGCATGCGTTCCTGAGCCTTACGCATCTTACTCGCAGCTACCATTTCCATGGCGCTGGTGATCTTCTGCGTGCTCTTGATGCTTGAAATCTGGTTACGTATTTCTTTGCCGACGGCCATAACTCACTGCCTTCTCAAGTTAGACACTCATTGCTACGAAAAGCGGCCCGCGACACATGCCGCAGGCCCGTTTTCTTACCAGCTCTGAGTGGTCTTGAATTTCTCAAGTGCAGCTTTGAGGCCGGCAGCGATTTCGTCGTTGTAATCGCCTTTCTCGTTGATCTTGTCGAGGAGGTCTTTCTGCTCGGAGCGCATCCAGTCGAGCATCTGCGCTTCAAACTTCACTACCTTGTCGACATCAACGTCGTCCAGGAAGCCTTCGTTGGCTGCGAACAGAACCGTACCCATTTCAGCCACAGACATCGGGCTGTACTGGTTCTGTTTCATGAGTTCCGTTACACGCTGACCGTGCTCAAGCTGCTGACGGGTTGCTTCGTCGAGATCGGAAGCAAACTGTGCGAAAGCGGCCAGTTCACGATACTGGGCCAGAGCCAGACGAATGTTACCGCCAAGCTTCTTCATGATCTTGGTCTGGGCGGAACCACCTACCCGGGATACAGAGATACCGGCGTTCATTGCCGGACGAATACCGGAGTTGAACAGGTTGGTTTCCAGGAAGATCTGACCGTCGGTAATGGAGATTACGTTAGTCGGTACGAACGCTGAAACGTCACCAGCCTGGGTTTCGATGATCGGCAGAGCGGTCAGGGAACCGGTCTTGCCTTTCACTTCACCGTTGGTCAGCTGCTCAACATAATCAGCGTTAACACGAGACGCACGCTCCAGCAGACGGGAGTGCAGGTAGAATACGTCACCCGGGTATGCTTCGCGGCCCGGCGGACGACGCAGCAACAGGGAGATCTGGCGGTAAGCCACGGCCTGCTTGGACAGATCATCATAGATGATCAGGGCGTCTTCACCACGGTCACGGAAGTATTCACCCATGGAGGTACCGGAGTACGGAGCCAGGAACTGCATCGCTGCAGGATCGGCGGCACCGGCGGCAACCACGATGGTGTGGTCCATGGCACCGTGCTCTTCCAGCTTGCGCACAACGGCGGCAATGGAAGACTGCTTCTGACCGACGGCAACGTAGATGCACTTGATGCCGGTGTCTTTCTGGTTAATGATCGCGTCGATGGCGACAGCGGTCTTACCGATCTGGCGGTCACCGATGATCAGCTCACGCTGGCCGCGACCGATCGGCACCATGGTGTCGATCGCCTTCAGACCAGTCTGAACTGGCTCATCAACGGACTGACGTGCGATAACTCCCGGTGCAACCTTCTCGACCGGAGAGGTCAGATCGGTACCGAGGTCACCCTTGCCGTCAATGGGGTTACCCAGACCATCGACAACACGGCCCATCAGTTCCGGACCAACCGGCACTTCCAGGATCCGACCGGTACAACGAACTTTCTGGCCTTCCGCCAGATCTTCGTAGTCGCCCAGCACAACGGCACCAACAGAATCACGCTCAAGGTTCAGCGCAATACCGAATGTACCGTTGGCAAATTCAATCATCTCACCGTACATAACGTCGGCAAGACCGTGGATCAGCACGATACCGTCGGATACCGACAGGATCGTACCTTCGTTCTTTGCTTCGGAAGAGATGTCGAGTTTCTCGATTCTCTTCTTGATGATGTCACTGATCTCGGATGGATTCAGTTGCTGCATGCCAATATCCTCAAACCTTGTGCTGAAATCAGGAGCCCAGAGCGTCGGCCAGCTTGGTCAGCTTTCCGCGTACAGATGCGTCAATGACCATATCGCCGGTGCGAATAATCACACCACCAATAAGAGACTTGTCCAATGACGCTGCGAGTGACACTTGCCGCTCGAGTTTCTTCGAAAGTGCCTGGGCGAGCTTCTGTTGCTGTTCGTCCGTCAGCTCGAAAGCCGCGGTGACTTCGATATCAACAGTGCGCTCCAGATCAGCCCGGTACGTGTTGAAGAGCGCTGCAATCTCAGGAAGAAGAGTCAGCCGGCGGTTTTCAGCCAGTACAGCGAAAAAGTTGCGGACCTGATCGGTGACGCCATCTTCGGCGACCTCCAGAATCAGTTCAGCCTTCTTCTGCTCTTCCAGACCCGGATTCGCGAGAAGCTGTCGAATGTCTTTGTTCGCGGTGACCTGCCCGGCGATTGTCAGCACCTGGGACCACTCAGCCAGCTGTTTATGCTCCTGAGCGGCACTAAATGCTGCCTTTGCGTAGGGACGGGCCAGCGTTCTCAGTTCTGCCATGATGAACCTCGTCGTTTAAAGTTCTGCCGCCAATTTTTCCAACATCTCGTTGTGCTTGGAGGCATCGACAGAGGTTTCCAGGATCTTCTCGGCACCGGCAACGGCAATGCTGGCAATTTCTGCACGCAAAGCGTCACGAGCCTGATTCCGCTCCTGTTCAATTTCGGCCTTGGCCTGCTCAATCAGCTTCTGGCCTTCCTTGCGGGCGTCATCTTTGGATGCTTCCACAATCTGGGCCGCACGCTTGTTGGCCTGTTCAATCAGACCAGCAGCTTGCTGCTTGGCTTCACGCAGTTCCTGAGCTGACTTTTCCTGAGCCAGTTCCAGATCGCGCGCAGCGCGGTCTGAGGCAGCCAGTCCGTCAGCGATCTTCTTTTGACGCTCCTGCAGTGCGGCCATGATTGGCGGCCACACGTACTTCATGCAGAAGACGACAAAGATAAAGAACGCGATGGCTTGACCAATCATCGTCAAATTAATGTTCACGTCTTCACCTCTCGCCTGTTTTGTTAAGAATCATCTGACCGGGGCAAAACCCCGGCTCTGGCGACTCGATTAACCGGCGATCTGGCCGACAAACGGGTTGGCGAAAGTGAAGAACAGTGCGATACCAACACCGATCATGGTTACGGCGTCCAGCAGACCTGCGACGATGAACATTTTAACCTGCAGCATCGGGGTCATTTCCGGCTGACGCGCAGCGCCTTCCAGGAACTTGCCACCGAGGATACCAAAGCCAATCGCAGTACCCAGGGCACCCAGGCCAATCAGCAGTGCAACGGCAATAGCGGTCATTCCAACTACAGTTTCCATGATAACTCCCAGTTTTCAGTTAGGTTTTTCAGTTTAAGGGTTTAGGGTTTAGAACTACGGCTTAATGGTGTCCGATCAGTGACTGTCTTCGTGAGCCATGCTCAGGTACACGATCGTCAACATCATAAAGATGAATGCCTGCAGGGTGATAACCAGAATGTGGAAAATCGCCCAGGGTACAGACAGTGCCCACTGTGCCCAGAACGGCAGCAGTGCAATCAGGATGAAGATCAGTTCGCCGGCGTAAAGGTTACCGAACAGACGCAGAGCCAGTGAGATCGGCTTGGCGATCAGGCTCACGCCCTCGAGAAGGAAGTTGACCGGCACCAGCAGAATCTTCAGGAACAAATTGTCGGAAGAGAAGGGATGCAGGGTAAGCTCACCCATGAAGCCACCGATACCCTTGACCTTCAGGCTGTAGAAGATAATCAGGGCGAATACGGACAGTGACATGCCCAGAGTCACGTTCACGTCTGTGGTCGGAACCACCTTCATGTACTCCAGACCCATCAGGTGGAACAACTGCGGCAGGAAATCAACCGGCACCAGGTCCATCAGGTTCATCAGGAAGATCCAGCAGAAGATGGTCAGGGCAAGAGGCGCGATGACCTTGTTCTTGCCGTGAAAGGTTTCTTTCACGCTCTGATCGACGAATTCCACCATCACTTCAACAAAGTTTTGCAGCCCGCCAGGTTGGCCAGACGTGGCCCGCTTGGCAGCCAGGCGGAACAGAAACAGGAAAATCACACCCAGAGCAACGGACCAACCAAGGGAATCAACATGCAGTGCCATGAACCCCATGTCGGATGCTTCTGTAGCGTTGTGCGCCATGGTCCACTGTGTTTCCTGCAGTATCGTGCCATCGGCACGCTCGTAACCCGCAGGCAACTTGCCATACGTCAGGTTCTGGAGGTGATGCTGGATATATTCGGATGCACTTCCTGCCATAACGGTTTCCCAGGTCCAGTTAGCTTTGCTGCGTATTGCTGCCCGCCAGAAGCGGTGTCAACCAGTTGGTGACCAGCATGATCGCAAATGTTAAAAAAAGTGCCGCAATATCAAGCGGCTGAATCCATTTGAATACCATCGTGAAGAGGATGGCACACAGGATGAGCTTGCCGGCCTCACCCTGATAAAAAGACGTCATAATCTTCTTGGCAGACCGCGCGCCGGCGTAGCGGAATGCCTTGAGCGCAAAATAACCGTGGGGGATCAGAAAGATAAGTCCACCCAGAAGCGCTGAATAACCCGAAACCTCGCCTCGCAAGAGAAACGCCAGGCTGACGAAGACAAGTACCACACTCTCTATAACAAACCATCGTGCGATGGGTGGACGGCCAATACCGCCTGAAGCTGCCTTCGTCATGTTCGTTCCGGAAGTACGGTGCTTTTCGGTCGATGTCGTTTAAAAAGTAAGCAAATACACCGACACGAGCGCCGCAGATTATATGTGTTCAATGTGCACGAATCAACAAAACCGGGAACCGGCTGATCGGTCAAAAGCGGCGGAATAACTGGGTTTTGGCAATTTTCGTCACAAATAGACGGCCGTTCAGTTTTTCACCACTACATGTTGTGTACGTAACCAGATACGAACTTTCGTAGGGGGGTCGGAAGACCCACAAAAGCCCAACGATTTTATTTGATATGGCCCAGGATGCCGTCGAGTTCGTCGAGGGAACTGTACTCGATCACCAGCTTGCCTTTGCCGCGCTGCCCGTGATCAATCGACACTCGCGCTCCCAATCGCTCAGCCAGATCGTCCTGCAGCGCCCGGATGTTGGGGTCTACCACTCCCTTTTTCCGGGATTTGCTGTCCGGTGTTTCCTGTTGAACCCGGCGTACCAGGGCTTCAGTCTGGCGAACCGACAGGGATTTGGCCACCACCTGTTTGGCCACCTGCATCTGCAGTTCTGGCGCCAGGGTCAGCATCGCCCGGCCGTGGCCCATTTCCAGATCGCCATGCTCGAGCATGATACGAACGTCTTCAGACAAACCGATCAGTCGTAGCAGGTTGGTAATGGTGGTGCGGGATTTGCCAACGGCTTCGGCCACCTGGGCCTGGGTCAGGCCAAATTCGTCTTGCAGGCGCTGGAGAGCGAAGGCTTCTTCAATGGGATTGAGGTTCTCGCGTTGAATGTTCTCGATCAGCGCCATGGCAATGGCGGCTTCATCGGGGACATCCCGGATGATGGCAGGGATGCTGTCCAGGCCGGCCATCTGGGTGGCACGCCAGCGGCGCTCACCGGCGATCAGCTCGTACCGACCTTCAGCGATGGGACGAATCACTACCGGCTGCATTACACCCTGTTGGCGAATGGAATCCGCCAGTTCCTGAAGGGCGGCAGGGTCCATATCACGCCGGGGCTGGAACCGACCACGCTGGATCAGATCAATGGGAACTTCGCGGAGCTCACCGTCGTGGTCTTTCAGCTCCTGGTCAAGATTGACCTTGGAGCCCGCCAGCAGGGCGCCCAGTCCACGTTCACCCAAACCTCGTTTCTTCGCCGCCATGGTGTCAGTCATTCTTCCCGTTGAATATCGTTGTGCTTAAGTGAGTGACAGGGCGGTATGTTACACCGCAACCGGCGCGGATGTCTTTTTCGAACCGTGGCGACGTACCATTTCGCCGGCCAGGGCCAGGTAGGCGATGGCACCCTTGGAGGCGCGGTCATATTTCAGGGCCGGAACCCCATAGCTGGGGGCCTCGGCCAGACGGACGTTGCGGGGAATCACTGCACGATACACCTTGTCGCCAAAGTACTCGCTCAGCTGGCCGGAAACGTCCAGGGTAAGGCTGTTGCGAGGGTCGTACATGGTGCGCAGAATGCCTTCCACCTGCAGATTCGGGTTGACCGTTTCCTGGATCTGCTCAACGGTGTTCATCAGCGCCGCCAATCCTTCCAGTGCATAGTATTCGCATTGCATGGGAATCAGCACCGAATCCGCCGCCGAGAGGGCATTGACTGTCAAGAGGCTGAGTGATGGCGGGCAATCTATGAGGATGTAATCGTAGTTGTCACGAACGGTGTTCAGCGCCAGGCGCAGGCGGTGTTCGCGGCCAATCTCGTTCATCAGTTCCACTTCGGCGGCCGTCAGGTCACCGTTGGCCGGAAGGATATCGAACCCGGAAGCCTCCGCGGGGATAATCACCTCGGCGGCACTGGCACGTTTGGTCAGCATGTCGTAGCCGGACAGTTCCAGGGCATTTTTATCCACACCGCTGCCCATGGTGGCGTTGCCCTGGGGATCCATGTCCACCAGCAACACCCGGCGCTTGGTGGCGGCCAGGGAGGCAGCAAGGTTGACGCAGGTGGTGGTTTTGCCCACACCGCCTTTCTGATTGGTCACTGCAATCACGCGCGCCATGTCCTGGCTCCTTGTTTATGGGTTAGCGGTTCTGAAATTGGACTGCCAAACTACCGGGCATTCACCGTCCGGCCGATCACCAGAAGATGGCGGTCGCCATCGGCGCCCGGTACGTCCAGGGGGTGGCTGGATGTTACCTGCCAGCCAGCCGGAAGGGCAGACACTTCATCATCCGGAAACTGACCTTTCATGGCAAGGAACTCACCCCCATTTGCCAACAGATCGCCGCACCAGCTCACCAGATTCTCGAGCGCAGTAAAGGCGCGGCTGCTGATCTGGGTAAAAGGTTCCTGAGGATTGCATTCTTCCGCCCGCCCGTGAACAACCTCGACATTATCCAGGCCGAGCTCCAACACACACTGGTTGAGAAATCGGGTTTTCTTGCCGTTACTGTCGAGCAGGGTAAAGCGTTTTTCGGGCAGGGCGATCGCCAGGGGAATACCCGGCAGACCGCCGCCAGCACCCACATCCAACAGATGGTCCGCAGTGACCCAGGGCAGAATGCTCAGGCTGTCGAGCAGCTGCCGGGACACCATCTCCCGTTCATCACGAACCGCCGTGAGATTGTACGCCCGGTTCCATTTGTTGAGCAGGCCCAGGAAAGCCAACAGCTTTTCCTGCCGATCCTCATCCAGGGACAGGCCCATTGTGGCCAGTCCGTCCCGGAGCTGGCCGTGCCAGAGTGACTTGGTCATGGGCGAAGATCAGGCCGACTGTTTGCGCAGCAGATCGCGCTTCTTCAGATGTACCAGAATCTGGCTCACCGCCGCCGGAGTCACGCCCTGAATGCGTGAGGCCTGGGCCACTGTTTCCGGCCGTACGGTCTTGAGCTTCTGCTTGATCTCGTTGGACAGGCCGCCGATCACATCGTAATCCAGATCCACCGGCAGGGCGGTGTTTTCATTTTTTCGCAGCCGCTCGATTTCGTCGGTCTGACGAGAAATGTAGCCCTCGTACTTGATCTCGATTTCCACCTGGTCCGCGACCACGGGATCATCGGCCTGCTCGGCACCAATCTCGGCGATGTGGTTGTAGACAATCTCGGGGCGACGCAGCAGTTCCGCCAGGGACTGATCCCGGGTCATCGGCTGTTTGAGAAATCCGTTGGCCCGCTCACCGGCCTCGGTGTTCGGGTGAATCCGGGTAGCCTCCAGGCGGCTGCGCTCGGTGGCGATCGCCTCACGCTTGTCATTGAACTTGTGCCAGCGCTCGTCATTCACCAGACCGAGCTTACGACCGGTTTCGGTCAGGCGCAGGTCGGCGTTGTCCTCGCGCAGGATCAGGCGGTACTCGGCGCGGCTGGTAAACATACGGTAGGGCTCGGACGTGCCCATGGTGATCAGGTCATCCACCAGAACACCCAGGTAAGCCTCATCGCGGCGCGGGTACCACTCGTCTTTTTCCTGGGACCGCAGGGCAGCGTTGATTCCCGCCAGCAGGCCCTGGGCGCCCGCTTCTTCATAACCGGTGGTGCCGTTGATCTGGCCAGCGAAATACAGGCCCTGGATGAACTTGGTTTCCAGGGTATGGCGCAGGTCCTGGGGATTCAGGTAATCGTACTCGATGGCGTAACCCGGCCGGGTGATATGGGCATTTTCAAAGCCGGGAATCGAACGCACCGCCGCCAACTGGATATCGAACGGCAGGCTGGTGGAAATGCCGTTTGGGTAGAGCTCGTTGGTGGTGAGTCCTTCCGGTTCTACAAAGATCTGATGGGAATCCTTGTCGGCAAACCGGTTCACCTTGTCCTCGATAGACGGGCAATAGCGGGGACCCACGCCTTCAATACTGCCGGCAAACATCGGCGAACGGTCGAAACCGCTGCGGATAATATCGTGGGTCTGTTCGGTGGTTCGGGTCACATAGCAGCACACCTGTTCCGGGTGCTGGCTACGGCTGCCGATAAACGACATCACCGGCGTGGGGTCATCACCCCACTGCTCCTGCATCACCGAGAAATTCACAGACCGGGCATCAATCCGTGGCGGCGTACCGGTTTTCAGACGACCAACGTTGAAGGGCAGTTCCCGCAGACGCTGGGCCAGTGCATTGGCCGGTGCATCACCGGCACGGCCACCGGCATGGTGTTGCATACCGATGTGGATAACACCGCCGAGGAAGGTACCGGTGGTGAGCACCACGGTCCTGGCGTTGAAGCGGATACCGGTCTGGGTCACGACACCGGTCACCTGGTCGTTTTCGACAATCAGGTCGTCCGCCGCCTGCTGGAACAAGGTCAGGTTCGGCTGGCTCTCCAGGGTATGGCGGATGGCCGCCTTGTAGAGAACGCGATCAGCCTGGGCACGGGTGGCGCGTACAGCCGGACCCTTGCGGCTGTTCAGTACCCGGAACTGGATACCCGCCTTGTCGGTGGCTTCAGCCATGGCGCCACCGAGGGCATCAATTTCTTTCACCAGATGGCTTTTGCCAATGCCGCCAATGGCCGGGTTACAGGACATCTGGCCCAGAGTCTCAATGTTGTGGGTCAGCAGCAGGGTTTGGGAACCCATGCGTGCAGCCGCCAGCGCGGCCTCGGTACCGGCATGGCCACCACCAATGACAATGACATCGAAACGGGTCGGAAAATCCACAGCTCACCTCGGAAATCGGGGGATAAAATCGGGCGGCGAGTATAACGCTTCACCCGGGAAATTGCAGTCAGGATGTGCAAATTTTAACCAGAGACGTACCACGTTGAAAGCAGCAGGGACCTGATTGGGACTCAAAGGGGACTTTTCAGCACGCTAAATGGATAGTGGAAAACCGAAACCCACAGCTTTTCATGGGTTTGGATCACTCTTCTCATAAAAGTTTTCAAGAAAGTTATCCACATGCAAGACTACTTATTAATCACCCTAAAAAAACACCTAAGTTGTTGATTTATAATATTTCGTAGAAAGTCATCCAGAGGCTTTCCGTAGGTTGTCCAACTAATTATCCACAACAGTTCCGGCTGTTTTACGTCGAAGTCGCCAGACCACCAACAACACCACTCCGTTCAGGAGCGAGAGCAGCAGGAAAAACCCCGGAATGCTGATCTCCAACACACCGAGCACCACGATTCCGGCCAAGGCACTCACCACCATGAACAACGCATTAATGACATTCAGCGCAGCAATGATACGGGCACGTTTGGTCCGTGGCGTTTCGTGCTGAATAAAGGCGTACAGGGGCACGATGAAAAGACCACCGCAAATCCCGATGCCTACCAGATCCATCAACACCCTCAGGTAGACAGGATCGGTCAACAGGGTCCACCAGGTGGAGGCCACCGGGTCGTCCGGAACGGCAAAATACAGATCAATCCCGAACAGACTCAGCCCCAAGGCACCCCAGGGTACGGGCGACAGGGTAATCCGGTGCTTGGTGAGCCGCTCACACATCATGGAGCCGATGGAAATGCCAATCGTGAACATGGCCAGCAACAGGGTTACCACCGTCTCGTCACCGAGGAGATTGGTGCGGGCAAAATTGGGGAACTGGGTCAGGTAGGCTGCGCCAAGAAACCAGAACCAGGAGATGGTCAGCACCGCCAGCAATACCTGCCGACGCTCAGCCGCCAGAGCCATCAGCCTCCAGGTTTCAAGCACCGGGCGAAACCGGACATTAACACCAGAACCATCGGATTCAGTCAGCGGGACCTGGCGCGCCGCCAGATAGCCGAACACCGCCATGACGACAACGGCAACCGCCGTCAGCCGGGCCGCCGTCTCAAAGCCCATTAACAGCCCCGCGACAATAGTGCCCAGCAGTATGGCCACAAAGGTGCCCATACCAACCAGGCCGTTGCCGCCCACCAGCTCATCGTCCGCCAACACCTGGGGCAGGATCGCGTATTTCACCGGACCGAAGAACGTGGACTGGGTACCCATCAGGAACAGCAGAACCAGCAACAACTCGTACCAGCCGAACCAGAGTCCGAGTGCGGCAGCGACCATGATGACAATTTCCGCCAGCTTCACATTCCGGATGATCCGGGATTTTTCATAGCGATCCGCCATCTCGCCGGCGATACCGGAAAACAGGAAAAACGGCAGTATGAAGAGGAAAGCGGCCAGGTTAACCACCACATTTACCGACAGTCCCATCAAGCCGCCGGCACTGTAGGTGATCAGTAGAAGCAAGGCGTTCTTGAACAGATTGTCGTTGAAGGCGCCGGAGAACTGGGTCAGATAAAACGGCAGGAACCGGCGTTGGCCAAGCAAACGGAACTGACTTTTTGATGGCATCAGGAAATCCTGTTTTGGTGCGTTGCCGGCATTGCTACCGAAAATCTGCCCGGATCCGGTGCAATAGCGTAGAAAGCGGCAATCATGTTCATTTATTTGACGGGGTTAAGCATAGTTAAACGCTTTATTTTTGGCCGTCTGGTACGCAATTCGCTTGGTCTCCTTGTTCAGACACTTTTTCATCGGGCCAGGATGGCTGGATTATTGGCACTATAAAGGTCCCTGACAATGAGCAGCGTAGTCCGACTTCCCCGGCGCATCTATCGCGGAGCCCAAATAACCCGGGCTCCCAAGATCATCGACGACTATGATTTCAGTTCTGTTTACCAGCCGATCCTGAGCCCGACCCATCGCAAACTGGTTGGCTACGAGGCATTGGTCCGGGTCAGGAAGAACAACGAAAGCATCTCTCCGTTCAAACTTTTCGAGCAAGCGGAGGAAAATAACCAGACGCCGGAGCTGGACAGACATCTCTTGCAGCTTCACCTGGACAACTTTGCGGCCAGCTCCCAGGCCGTCTGGCTGTTCCTGAATATCAATCCCGGTACCTGCATCCATCCTGAAGCTTCCCTGGAGAAGCTTGCTCTGCAATGCAAGCGTAGCGGAATAGATCCCGAGAAGGTGGTTCTGGAACTGGTAGAAACCGCATCCGACAACCCGGCCGCACTTCTGGAATTCATCCTCAAGGCCAAAGCACACGGCTTTCAGATCGCTATCGACGATTTCGGTATGGGCGATTCCAATTTTGAGCGCCTGTGGCGCATCAATCCGCTCATTGTGAAACTCGACCGAAGCCTATTGGTAAACGCCGAGAACAACAGTCGCGCCCGAATGCTGCTGGAAAGTCTGGTAAAGATGATCCGCGAAAGCGGCAGTCTCGTGCTTCTGGAAGGGATCGAGAACCACACCCAGGCTCACATTGCCCTGCAAACGGAGGCCGATCTTCTGCAGGGTTTCCTGTTCGCAAGGCCATCCAACCTGAAACAACACGAGCCGGAACTGACCGAACAGGCGTTAAAACGCATCATTGCCGATTCCAGCGAGTCGTCAGCTCAGGACATACGGGATCAGGAGAGTTATTTCCGCCTTCTGCGTTTCGAAATTCTCGAAGCCTGCCATTCCCTGAGCCGGGAGCTGCCGTTCAGCACCGCGTGCAACAAGCTGTTGGAAGTGGATGGTGTGAAACGCTGTTTCCTGCTCAATCCACAGGGCATCCAGCAAGGCAACCTTGCCCGCGCCAATCCGGACATTCATCGCGGAAAGTTCAATCCGCTGTATCATTCCGCCGGCGCCCAATGGACCCACAGGGAGTACTTCCGGAATGCTCTGGAACGGCCCCAGCACATCAGCAGCTGCCGGCCCTATGTCGGTCTGCCGGATGCCAAACGAACCGTCACCCTCTCGACAATGCTGCCGGGGCAACAGGTCTTCTGTGTCGACATACACCCGGATGAGATGTTTGGCGGCCAGCTGGAGTTCCCGGCCACCCTGTAATCATCCGGTTGGTCAGAAATCGTCGGCGCGTTTCTGCGGGGCGGCGGCCAATCCCGTGCCACCAGCCTGTCCGGATGCCTGGCGTTCCAGTTCTTTTTCCACCGCATTGGAAGATTTGGCAAACCGTGCCAACAGGTTGTAGAGCACCGGAATGATGAACAGGGTCAGCGTGGTGGCGAAGATGAGGCCGCCCAGAATCACCATGCCAATGGCCGCCCGGCTCTCTGCACCCGCGCCAGTTGCAATCACCAGGGGCACGGCTCCGAAAATCGTCGATATGGTTGTCATCAGTACCGGCCGGAAGCGCAAGCAGGCGCCCTCGAGAATTGCTTCCCGAACCTCATAGCCTTTGTCCCGGAGCTGATTGGCGAACTCCACTATCAGTATCCCGTTCTTGGCCATCAAGCCGAGTAACATGATGATGCCTATCTGGCTGTAAATATTGAGACTGATCCCCGTCCACCAGAGCGCCAGAAGAGCCCCGGTCACCGCCAGCGGAACTGACAACATGATGATCAACGGATGGATCCAGCTTTCGAACTGGGCGGCCAACACCAGGAACACGATGACAAACGCCAGGGCAAAGGTAACGTAGATCGCGGCCGAGGATTCCTGGAATTCCCGACTGAGGCCCTTGTAGCTGACGCGGGCTTCCGGCGGCAAGTTATCCACAGCAAGGTTGTTCAGGTAGTTCAAGGCCGAGCCCAGGTCGTAACCATCCGCCAGAGACGCACTGATCACCACGGCGGGCAGGCGGTCGATGCGGCGGAGGTCCGGGTTGGCGCCGATTTCCTGCACGGAGACCAGTGCCTGCAATGGAATCAGGTTACCGCCCTCCCGGGGCCTCAGAAAAATCTGGCCCAGGTCTTCAGGCGTTGCCCGGTTAGCGTCTTCCGCCTGAATAATAACGTCGTATTCCCGGCCACGATCGATGTAAGTGGTTACCTGCCGGGAAGCCAGCATGGTCTGCAAGGTGAGGCCCACGTCCTCTACCGTAATATCCAGATCCGCGGCCCGCTCCCGGTCGATATTCACCCGCAGCTCCGGCCGGGTCAGCTCGAAGTCGGTATCCAGATTCTCCAGATTCGGGTTTTGCTTGGCCCGCTCCACAATCTCCTGGCTCCAGGCCTGCACTGATTCATAATCCGGACCGGCCACCACAAACTCGACTGCCTGGCTGAACCCGCGCTGGCCCAGACCGGGCGGGTTTACGGCCACGGTACGTATGCCGGACACGTCGGCCAGCTTCTTGCGGATTTCGCTGGTCACCTCCTGCTGCTTGATCTCCCGCTCTTCCCAGGGCACCAGGCCCATGATCAGGAACGCATTGTCCTCTTCATCCCGGAATCCAACGATGGAGAGTAGGCGATTGGCTATGCCCTCATCCAGATACGGCAGCAATGACTCTTCCACCTGGCGCACGTAGTGATCTGTGTATTCAACCGTCGAGCCTCGCGGTGCGCTGGTGGGCATGATGATCACGGCACGGTCTTCGGTCGGCGCCAACTCCTGAGGCAATTTCGGATACACCACGGCGGCAATGACCAACCCGACAAGTCCCAGGCCCAGTAACAAGCCCGGCTGCCTCAGGGAAAACTCCAACAGCCTGCGGTAACCATTGGTCAGGCCATTCAGGACCTTTTCGCTGGCCGCCCAGAGACGATGCCCTTCTGCCGATTCGTGGCTGTGCCTGAGCCACTTGGAACACAGCATCGGCACCAGGGTCAGGGCAACGAGGCTCGAAAACACCACTGCCGCCGCCAGGGTAAAACCGAATTCGGCAAACAGCCGGCCAATGTTGCCGCCCATGAACGAGATCGGCACAAACACGGCCACCAGGGTTAGCGTGGTGGCAATAACGGCAAACGCGACCTGTTTTGCGCCACGATAGGCGGCAAGCAATGGCGGCTCACCCTCATCAATCCGACGCTGGATGTTTTCCAGCATTACGATGGCATCGTCCACAACCAGGCCGATGGCCAGAATCACCGCCAGCAGGGTCAGCACGTTAATGGAAAAACCGAGAAAACCCAGACCGATAAAGGCGCCAATCACCGCAACCGGAATAGTCACCGCAGGAATCAGAGTGGCGCGCCAGGAACGCAGGAACAGGAAAATCACCAGGATAACCAGAGACACCGCGATGGCGAGCGTGGTTACCACTTCCTTGATGGAGGCCCGGATGAAGATGGATTCGTCATAGCTTTCCGCGATGGTGACTTCCGGCGGCAGGGTCTCGCGAATTTTCTCGAGCTCGGCGCGGACCGCATCGGAAACGGCCACCGTGTTGGCCTTGGACTGACGGATGACCCCCATACCGATGGCGGTCTGGCCGTTCGCGCGCAGGCGGCTGACATCCGACTCCACCCCCATCTGGACATTGGCCACTTCGCCAAGACGCAACAGATCATTGCCGTCGCGGCGGATTACCAGTTCCCGAAACTGTTCCACATTCGACAGCCGACCTTCGGCGCGAACCGTGAAATTGCGGGTGGACGAGTCCACCGATCCGGCCGGCAACTCGACGTTGTTGGCACGCAGCGCCCGTTCAACTTCCGACACGGTGATATCCCGGGCCGCAAGACGTTCCCGGTCCAGCCAGACCCGGATGGCATAGCGCCGTTCGCCACCGATACGCACGTCGGCAACACCGTCGAGTACTGAGAGCCGGTCCGCCAGAACCCGGTCGGCAAAGTCACTCAGCTCAGCGCTGTCCCAGACATCACTGCGCAGGGTAACCCACATCATGGGGCGTGCATCGGAATCCGCTTTACGCACGACGGGCGGATCCGCTTCGTCCGGCAACTGGTTAGCCACCCGTGACACCGCATCGCGCACATCATTGGCGGCAATGTCGACATCCCGGGCCGTGGTAAATTCGATGCTGGTTCGGGATTCGCCCTGCTCAGTGGACGATTCGATGGAGCGAATACCCTCGATGCCGCTGATGGCACCCTCGATCACCTGGGTAATCTGAGTATCCACCACTTCGGCCGCCGCACCGGTGTAGTCGGTGGAAATGGAGACTACGGGTGGATCGATATCCGGGTATTCCCGCACCGGAAGCCCCATCAGGGCGGCCAGGCCGAACACCACGATCAGAAGACTGAGAACCGTCGCAAATACCGGCCGCTTGATGGAAATGTCAGAGAGGACCACCGATCAGGACTCCCTGGCAGAGATAAAACGGTTCTCGGGAATGGCTTTGTCGTCTTCCAATACCCGAACCCGGTCCCCGCTGCTGAGCCGGTCCTGACCCGTCACAATCACCGGATCTTCCTGGCTCAAACCCTTCGACACTTCCACAAACCCGGGCATACGCGAACCCAGGTTGACTGAAACCCGCCGGGCGACGCCGTCTTCAGCCACAAACACATATTGTTCATCGCCTCGGATCATCACCGCCTGTTCCGGGATCACCAATGCTTCCCGTTCCCGAAGCGTCAGCGTGGCGGACATAAACTGCCCGGGCCGCAGCAGGCCATCAGGGTTGTCGATCAGTGCCCTGACCGGCAGCGACCGGCTCAGCTCGCTAACCCGGGAACCCAACTCTACCAGTTGACCGGAAAACTGCCGGTCCGGGTAGGCCGGCGATGCGCCGCGAACCTGCTGCCCGAGACTCACCTGCCCCAGAAAACGTTCCGGAATCGAAAAGCCCAGTTCCATACGGTCCGTGGTGTCCAGGGTGGTCACCGAGGTTCCAGCGGCGATGTAGGCCCCGACGCTGATGTCACTCAATCCGACCACGCCGGCAAACGGCGCTTCAATCCGGTGATTTTCCAGACGTACCCGTGCCGCCTGTCGCTGGGCCTCGGCCACATCGACGGCCGTTCTCAACTCATCCACCTGGGACTGGGAAATGCTGTTGTTGGAGCGCAATCGCTGTGCTCTCTCGAACTGCCGGCCAGCGTCCGCCAGTTGTGCCTCGATCACCTGAAGATCCGCCCGGGCCTGGCGATCGTCCAGTCGCAACAGCACCTCACCCTGCTCCACCCGACGGCCAGTTTCCAGATTCAGTTGCACAACCCGGCCACTGACTTCCGTG
This sequence comes from Marinobacter sp. NFXS11, assembly GCF_040148675.1. Classification (NCBI taxonomy): domain Bacteria; kingdom Pseudomonadati; phylum Pseudomonadota; class Gammaproteobacteria; order Pseudomonadales; family Marinobacteraceae; genus Marinobacter; species Marinobacter sp. NFXS11. Next base: position 678,344 of record NZ_JAGDDV010000002.1, read on the forward strand.
GTCAGTTCCACGGCGTTGAGGGCGTTCAGGCTGCCAACGGCGTTGACCACATCCCGCACCGTCTCCATCTGCGGAAGCATGGTATTCACCGCGCTGGCGGGACGCTCACGGCCATCCTGGGCGGCATCGCCGTCGTCCAGGTTCTGATACACAAAGGCGCCGCCGATAGCCACAGCCACCAGCACCAACGCAATCAACCACTGCTTCCACATAGGATTTCCAGATATTCCGGGTCTTGGTTAGTCGTCTGTTACTTTTTCTGGATGACCAGAACCACTTCGCCCACGTCGATTCCCCACTTGCTCATAGTGGTCTGGTTGATCAGCGTGTCGGGTGTAATCAGATACATCCAGTCGTCCATCCGCACATCCAGCGTACCGTCACCGTAGGCCACGCGAAGGACATAATTCATATGAATGGCGTTACCGCTCCAGCGCATGGTTCCGGGTTCAACCACATCACCAGCGTCGGCATGATACCCGTCGTCGGTCGGCGTCAAGGTCCACACCCGGGTCTGCACTTCGCCGTCATTGAAGCGGAACACCTCATCCAGGGTGCCCACACCCTCATCATCCCACGACGCGCTGATATCCGCATCAAAGGTACGAATCACCTCACCGGAGAAATTCTTGACCACGCCCCGGGCGGAAAGTTCGCCGGTGAAGAACTCTTCAGGGACCAGCTCGGGTTTACGGTCTGCATAATCCTCAAGCGACGGGCTGGCACAGCCACTGAGCAGCAGTGCCGAAAACAATACACAGAGTATAGGTGTCGACAGGCGTTTCGATATCTCAGTAAACAGGCTTTGCATGACTTTTACACTCTCTAAACAGGAATATGGGGGGCTCTTGGGCGCAAGGAAATACGTCGCAACCGTCTTTTACGATCATTACCCGGAATCCACAGGGTCATCTACGTCATCTCGGCCAATTGTCCATTCTGACAGTCTGCCCGGCGCTTTTCGTCAATGGCAGTGCCCGGGTATTGGCGTAAAACAACAGGCAATGGCGGGTGATTGCCCTCCGAAGATTCCGAGAAAGATACAGAGGATTTCGCTATGCCGGTTTACAACGCGCCCCTGCGCGACATGAAATTTCTGCTCAACGAGGTGTTCGACTACCCGGGCCATTACGCCACCCTGGCCAGCGGTGAAAACGCCACGCCGGACATCGTGGATGCAATACTCGGCGAGTGCGCAAAGTTCTGTGAAGAAGTGCTGAGCCCACTCTACCTCTCCGGCGACGAGGAAGGATGCAAACTCGACAACGGCGAAGTCACCACACCCGCCGGTTACCGCGAAGCCTATCAGCAATACGCCATGGGTGGCTGGCAGGGACTCTCAGCGCCCGAGGAATACGGTGGCCAGGGCCTGCCTGCATCCATGGGATTGCTGAAGCAGGAAATGATGGGCACCGCGAACTGGCCCTTCTCCATGTATCCCGGTCTGTCCCTGGGGGCCATGAACACTATCTTCCTGCACGGTTCCGAGGACCAGAAACAGACCTACCTTGCACCACTGACGGAAGGCCGCTGGGCCGGCACGATGTGTCTGACCGAACCCCAGTGCGGCACGGATCTGGGCCAGGTGAAGACCAAAGCCCAACCCCAGGCCGACGGCAGTTACCGGCTCTCCGGAACCAAGATTTTCATCTCCTCTGGCGACCACGACCTGACCGAAAACATCGTCCACATCGTACTGGCCCGTCTGCCGGATGCTCCCAAGGGCACCCGGGGTATCAGCCTGTTTATCGTGCCCAAGTTCCTGACCGACAGCCAGGGCGGCGTGGGCGAACGCAACGCGGTGGTCTGCGGCAGTCTGGAAAAGAAAATGGGCATCAAGGCCTCGGCCACCTGTGTGTTGAATTTCGATGGCGCCACCGGTTTTCTGATTGGTCCCGAGAATGAAGGCCTCAACTGCATGTTCACCTTCATGAACACCGCCCGAATTGGCACCGCAATTCAGGGTGTCGGGCCGGCTGAGCTTTCCTATCAGTGGGCATTGGCCTATGCGAAGGATCGGCGCTCAATGCGGGCACTTTCCGGCAAGAAAGAACCGGATCAGGTGGCTGACAGTTTGATCCACCATGCCGATGTGCGTCGGATGCTGCTAACCCAGAAGGCCATCGCCGAAGGCGGTCGGGCCATGCTGTATTACGCAGCCCGGCTGGCCGATCACATGGTGGAGGGATTCACCGAAGGCGACGATAAAAAGGCGGACAAATACGACGACAAGCTCGGCTTCCTGACGCCAATTCTGAAGGGCTTTCTCACCGAACTCGGCTGCGAAGCGGCCAACCTGGGAGTCCAGGTTTTTGGAGGCCACGGTTACATCCGGGAACACGGCATGGAGCAGATTGTCCGGGATACCCGCATCGCCACCCTGTACGAGGGCACCACCGGAATCCAGGCGCTGGACCTTCTGGGACGAAAAGTATTGCTGATGACCCAAGGTGGGGCGGTGCGCGAGTTCACCCTGAAAATTGCCAATTTTGCCCGTAAGCATCTCACCGATAAACGGCTACGGCCCTGGGCTCTGGAACTGCTCAAGCTGACCGGGCAATGGAACCTGCTGACCGTCCGTATTATGCTCGCGGCTCGTAAGGATCGCGATGTGGTGAGTTCCGCATCCTACGATTTCCTGATGTACAGCGGCTACGTGACCATGGCTTATATCTGGATGCGTCAGGCCGTCGTAGCTGTGGATAAGATCAATAATGGCGGCGCGGAATCGACCAGTTTCTACCAGGCCAAGCTGGCCACTACCGAGTTCTATTTCGAGCGGTTGTTGCCTCGGGCCCAGGGCCACGCTAGCAGCATGCTCAGCCCCAGCAAAAACCTGATGCAACTGGATGCCGAGGATCTGGCCTTTACGGGGTAGGTCTACTTCCCGATACAGAAGCTGCTGAAAATCTTGCCAAGCAACTCATCCGGGGTGAGGTGCCCGGTGATCTCGCCCAGGCTGTCTTGGGCGGCCCGCAGATCTTCAGCCAGAAGCTCACCGGCACCAAATCCCTCGAGCTGGCTCTGGCCCTGGATCAGCAGGGCCTGGGCCCGTTCCAGAGCATCCAAGTGCCGGCGACGGGCCAGGAAGCCGCCTTCGGTGGTACTGGCAAACCCCATGCACTGTTTGAGGTGGTCCCGGAGAATCTCCAGACCTTCGGCAGACTTCGCCGCCAAACGGATGACCGGCGCGCTCTGGTGGTCTTCGGCACTGATCCCTACTGTTTCACCGGACAGGTCTACCTTGTTGCGAATAACCGTCACCGGTGCGTTGGCCGGTAACTGGTCAATAAAATCTGGCCAGATTTCATGGGGGCTGGTTTTATCGGTGGTGGTGGCATCCACCATCAGAAGGATGCGATCGGCCTGACGGATTTCATCCCAGGCCCGGGCAATACCGATCTGTTCCACTTCATCCGGGCTGTCCCGGAGACCGGCCGTGTCGATGATGTGCAGCGGCATACCATCAATATGTATATGTTCCCTCAGGACATCCCGTGTTGTGCCCTCAATAGCCGTAACAATGGCAGCCTCGCGACCGGCCAGGGCATTCAGCAGGCTGGATTTGCCGGCATTGGGCCTACCGCCAATGACCACTTTCATACCATCGCGCAGGATAGTCCCCTGCTGGGCTTCCGCCAGAATTTTCTCGAGCCGGTCCAGCAGGTTTTGAAGATCACTGGCCACCTTGCCATCAGCCAGAAAATCGATCTCCTCCTCGGGAAAATCGATCGCTGCCTCAACATAGATCCGAAGGTGGGTCACCGCGTCCACCAGATCCTCGATCTGCCGCGAGAACACCCCCTGCATCGAACGAACGGCACAGCGTGCCGCCTGTTCCGAGCTGCTTTCGATCAGATCGGCAATGGCTTCAGCCTGGGCGAGATCCAGTTTGTCGTTCAGAAACGCCCGTTCGGAAAACTCGCCCGGTCGGGCCAGTCTTGCGCCCTGGCTGCAAACCTCCCGAAGCAGAAGATCGAGAATCACGGTGCCGCCATGGCCCTGAAGCTCCAAGACATCCTCACCGGTGAAGGAGTGGGGGTTGGGGAAAAACAGCCCGATGCCCTCATCAATCAGCTCACCCCGGCTATCTTGGAACGGGCCGTAATGGGCATAACGAGGTCTAGGCTCAAACCCCAGCATCTGTCTGGCAATAACCCGTGCCTTGGGACCGGACACGCGAACGATTCCGACCCCGGCCTGTCCGGGTGCGGTGGCTATGGCTGCGATGGTTTCAGAACTCTGGCTCATGGTTTTTCCACAGGCTGAAAACAGCAAAGGCCCCACTGAGGAGCCTTTGCCGGGTCGGTTCGGGCACCGGTACTAGTGCTTTTTGCCGGCCATTTCTGTTTCGATCTTGCGGGTAATGTACCACTGCTGCGTAATGGACAGAATGTTGTTCACGAGCCAGTACAGTACCAGACCTGCCGGGAACCACAGGAAGAAGACCGTGAAGATCAAGGGCATCATTTTCATGATCTTGGCCTGCATGGGGTCCGGCGGCGTCGGGTTCAGACTCATCTGTACAAACATGCTGGCACCCATGAGGATTGGCAGGATGAAATACGGATCCATCACCGACAGATCCTGAATCCACAGCATGAACGGTGCATGGCGAAGCTGGACACTTTCAAACAGTACCCAGTACAGGGAGATGAACACGGGCATCTGGACCAGTATTGGCAGACAGCCACCAAGCGGATTGATTTTCTCCCGCTTGTACAGTGCCATCATTTCCTGGGACATGCGCTGACGGTCATCGCCATACAGTTCTTTTAGTCGTGTCAGCTGTGGCGCCACCGCACGCATCTTGGCCATGGACTTGTAGCTGGTGGCCGACAGATGGAAGAACACCGCCTTGACGAGAACCGTCAGCAGGATGATGGACACGCCCCAGTTGCCAACCAGGCTATGGAACCAGTCCAGAATGATGAACAGCGGAAGCGAAATGAAGAACAGCCAGCCGAAATCAACGGTACGGTCGAGGTTCGGAGCCATGCCTTCAAGGCGTTCGATGATCTTCGGCCCGACATAGGCCCGGGCACCGATCTCGGCGGTTTCGCCCGGCGCCACACTGGTTGCCGGATAGACAAAGCCCATCACATAGTTCGGGCCGCGGCGTGTGGTCTGGTACTGGGCGGGAATATCGCGCTCTGGTACCCATGCCGACAGGAAGTAGTGCTGGAGGAATGCCAGCCAGCCGTTGGTAACGGACTGATTAATCTGGTTTTCCTGGAGATCACCGAAATCAAATTTTTCGTAGGGATCTTCTGGGGAGCTGATGACCAGACCTAGGAAAGCCTGGATACCCATGCTGGTCTGGGAGGTCGGGTCCGGGGACTGGTCCCGGACGATCTTACCTGTGAAATTGGCCTGCCATTCTTCACTAGACCGGTTTTCAACCAGATATTTGACGCCAATTTCGTAGCTGTTGCGTTCAAATTCATAACGCTTGGTGATCTGGACGCCATTGTCGGAGGTGTAAGTCAGATCTACCTGAAGCTGGTTGTCGCCTTCCGCCAGTTCATAGCTTGCAGCGTCAGCACTGTAGACCGGAGCCGAACCGTTTTTGCGACTATCCGGACCATCACGACCAATGAGCCCACTTTCCAGAACGTACAGGCGATTCTGGGTGTTGTTCAGCAGGGTCAGTGGTGCTTTGCTGTTCAGGGATTTGTCGTAATTGAGCAACTGGGCTTTTACCAAGTTGCCACTGACCCTATCAATCTGCAGGTCGTAGACATCTGTACGGACTGTGACGAACTGATCGCTGACCGTGGTGGTGGTTTCGGTTGAGCTGATGACAGCCTGTCCGGTCTCCGGAGTTGTGAACTCGCCATCAGCATCAACCTGAGCGGAGCTCTCTTCCGGAAGCACCATATTGTCCGAATTGCCCATGTTGCCAGCGGTCTGCGAAGGCTGGGATTCAGCGACCTGAGCCGTCTCGGGCGGCTGATGGTAATCCTCATTCCAGGCAAGCACCATCAGATAACTGACAATAGCCAGGCCGGCAAATAATACGATGCGTTGAATATCCATAGAGTTACTGTCTGGTCTGGGTTGTTGTATGGGAGTGATCAGCGTGTACGCAGGCTGTTGCGGTTTCCGAAACCCGAGGCTTTGTCGTTCCCGGTACAGGATCATAACCGCCTTCCGCCCAGGGATGACACCTTAACAGACGCCGGATTGCGAGAAATAATCCTTTGAGCGCGCCATGATGGTTTATGGCTTCAACGGCGTATTGTGAGCAGGTGGGGTAGTGGCGGCAGTGACTGGCCATCAGCGGACTGATTGCATACTGGTAGAAGCGGATGGGCAGAAGCAGAAGCTTGCGCATTAACCCGTTCCTCGATTGGCAGATTCCGATGTTGCTGCCCGGGATGGCTGAGATTGAGCGTACTTTTTCCTGAGACGTCGCCAGAGGTCATCTATGGACGACCGAACCGAGTGGTTGTCCAGGGAAACCAGCCCCTGGCGTCCCAGAACCACAAGATCCAGGCCGGGCAGGTCCGTCTGGTGACGGAAACTTTCCCTGATTTGGCGCTTTACCCGGTTTCTCTGGACTGCAAGCTTCAGGTTTTTCTTCGAGAAGATCAAACCGATCCTGGCGTGACCAAGATTGTTCGGTGTCGCCAGGATCAGAAAATTCCGGTGCGGAACTTTCAGCTGCACGTCGTTGAAGACTTTGCCGTAATCAGCAGGTCGCAAAAGACGATGTGATTTCGGGAAACTCAAAGCCTTCATGAGGCAATCAGAGCTTACGCGGACAGACGTGCGCGGCCCTTGGCACGACGACGGGAAATAACCTTGCGACCGTTGGCAGTGGCCATACGGGCACGGAAACCGTGAACGCGCTTACGCTTCAGGACGCTTGGTTGAAACGTTCTTTTCATGGTGATGATCTCACAATTCGTAAGTTGGAAATTCAGTAACTGGCTGGAAAATGAACAGCCAAAACAGGAGCGGCATTCTATGCAAATACTGGCGGGAATTCAATGCTTATTGCTAGGGGGTTATGCGCATGCTCGAAATTCGGAATCTGTCATGCCAGGTAATAAATTCAGTAAGTCTGTTTAGAATTCTTTTAAGGATTAATTATTACTGTTATTAGTACCGCAGGTTTCTGTGGATAAGCGAAAAAAAGGTTAGGAAAACATGTCTTTGGGCGGTTCATAAGGGTATTGATAAGGCACCCTGAGAGCTGTGGACGATGGCAGGGCGAAATGTGGGTAAGTCCTTTTCGAAGCGAGGTTCAAAGTTATCCCCGGTTGCATCCCGGGGTTCTTAACAGGGTTGAACCCGGGCTGTACACACAGGGCTGTGGGTAACTTTCATTGCAGGAAATTTCTGTACACAAGGTTGTAGGTAAGTTCGTAAAAATATGAAATGCATAGAAATTTATTTCCACAGGCTGTTCATGAACTGGCTTTGGCTCTTTCACTGAAGGGCCGGCCGGGTTAGAATCCGGGGTCATCTCACAGGACAGGAAGTCCCTTGTCCGTTCAGAGACATTTCAGGGTTATCGGGAGCAGGCTGTCGTGCCAAACAGTATGTGGCATCAATGTCTTGAAGTACTCCGGGACGAGTTTCCCGCACAACAGTTCAATACCTGGCTCAGGCCCCTGCAGTCCGATCTCCGGGAGGGGCAGCTTATGCTGTTCGCTCCGAACCGCTTTGTGATGGATTGGGTGAACGAAAAGTACCTGCGGCGTATCGAAGAGGTGCTCAAGGATCTGAACGGCGGGCAGGCTCCCCGCGTCAATATGAAAGTGGGTTCGGCACCCCGTGAAGATGAGCCGGTCAAACGCTCGGAGGCACCTGCCCGGGTTAATGGTCGGGTTCATGAAGAGACCGGTAGCCGGGTCACCGAAGAAGAGAGAGGTGTGGCCGCCACGGTGGTCGGGTCGCCTTCGGTTCGCCCGAAAAGTGGCAGTGAGCGACGGTCGGTTCAGGTTGAAGGCGATATCAAGCACCAGAGTTTTCTCAATGAAGGATTCACCTTCGAAACCTTTGTCGAAGGTAAATCCAACCAGCTCGCAAGAGCCGCCTCCATGCAGGTGGCGGAGAATCCGGGTGGTGCCTACAATCCGTTGTTCCTGTACGGCGGTGTTGGTCTTGGTAAAACACACCTGATGCACGCCATCGGCAACGAAATTGTTCGTCGCAACCCCAAGGCGAAAGTCGCCTACCTTCGCTCGGAACGCTTTGTTGCAGACATGGTTAAGGCGCTGCAGCTGAATGCTATCAATGAATTCAAACGTTACTACCGTTCGGTGGATGCCCTGCTGATCGACGACATCCAGTTTTTCGCCCGCAAGGAGCGATCCCAGGAAGAATTCTTCCATACGTTTAATGCGCTGCTGGAGGGTGGTCAGCAGGTGATCGTGACCTGTGACCGGTTCCCGAAAGAAATTGTCGATATGGAAGAGCGGCTCAAATCCCGGTTTGGCTGGGGCCTGACTGTGATGGTTGAGCCACCGGAACTGGAAACCCGGGTCGCTATTCTGATGAAAAAGGCCGATCAGGCCAACGTAAAGCTGAGCAGCGAAGCGGCTTTTTTTATTGCCCAGAAGATTCGCTCGAATGTGCGAGAGCTGGAAGGGGCGCTGCGTTTGGTGATAGCGAATGCTCACTTCACCGGCTCGGAAATAACGCCGCCGTTTATCCGGGAGAGCCTGAAAGACCTGCTGGCGCTGCATGAGAAACAGGTGAGCATCGACAACATTCAGCGCACTGTGGCGGAATATTACAAGATCAAGGTAGCCGATTTGCTCTCCAAGCGCCGGACTCGAACGGTGACCCGGCCCCGGCAGGTTGCCATGTCCCTTTCCAAGGAGCTGACCAATCACAGCTTGCCGGAGATTGGAGACGCCTTTGGCGGTCGGGACCATACCACCGTATTGCATGCGTGCAAGAAAATCGTGGAATTGCAGGAGACTGATCCGGGCATCCGCGAGGATTATCAGAATTTTATGAGACTGCTGACCACCTGATGCCGGGCGTTGGCGAATAACATTCACCCTTCCAACATAAAGAAAGCTGAGTGCCATGAAACTGACGATCAGCCGTGAATCCCTGCTTACCCCGCTGCAAAGCATTGCTGGCGTGGTGGAAAAGAAACAGACAATGCCCGTGCTTTCCAACGTGTTGCTGGTGGCCGAAGACAATACCCTGACCCTGACCGGTACCAATATGGAAGTGGAGCTGGTGGCACGGGTAACGCCGGTGCATGTGGATCAGCCCGGCCGGATTACCGTTCCGGCCCGCAAGTTGTCCGATATTTCCCGGGCTCTTGGCGACGAGGCGCCGATGGAACTGTCGCTTGAAGGCGATCGGTTGCATCTGCGTTGTGGCGCCAGTCACTTCACGTTGTCCACACTGCCGGCGGAGCACTTCCCCAACGTGGAAGACGAAGATGAAAGCTTCCGGCTGGAGCTGCCCCAGAAGGAACTCGGCCGGATGCTTGATGCAACGGCGTTCGCGATGGCTCAGCAGGACGTACGCTACTACCTGAATGGCCTGTTGCTGGAAGTGGACAAGGATCATGTGCGGACGGTGGCGACGGATGGTCACCGGCTGGCGATGGCACATCTGGAGCTGCCGACCAATTGCCCGGAGTTGCGGCAGGTGATTGTCCCGCGGAAAGGGGTCCTTGAGCTGGCCAGGTTGCTGGATGATGTGGAAACACCGGTCACCCTGGTCATCGGCGACAATCATCTGCGGGCGACGGTGGGGTCGTATACCTTTACGTCGAAACTGATCGAAGGGAAATTCCCCGATTACAACCGGGTTATCCCGCGAGGAGGCGACAAGGTTGTTCTGGCGGACCGCGCCACGTTGAAGAATACCCTGCAGCGGGCGGGCATCCTGTCTCACGAGAACATCCGCGGCGTGCGCCTGAACCTGGCATCCAATGAACTCCAGGTATTCGCGAACAACCCGGATCAGGAACAGGCCGAAGACGCGCTGCCGGTGGACTATCAGGGCGAATCCCTGCAAATTGGTTTTAATGTAGGCTATCTGGTGGATGTCATGAACGCGCTGGATGAAGACCAGGTAAAGATAACCCTGTCGAATCCGAACAGCAGTGCGTTGATAGAGGCGCAAAACGATAACCGTTGCCTCTATGTTGTCATGCCCATGAGGCTGTAGGAGGAGATGAGATTGATGAGTACCGTAACGAACGGAATCAAAGGCGCCTTCAGGATTGGCCAGACTGTGTCGGTACTCGGGCGCACCGGGGTCAACTGGCTTCGGGGGGACCGCCCTCCAACGCCCCGCCTGCTGAGGCAGACGTTTGAATCCCTCGGTGCAACTTACATCAAGCTGGGACAGTTCATTGCCAGCTCCCCGACGTTTTTCCCGAAGGAGTATGTCGAGGAATTCCAGCACTGCCTGGATAGAACACCCAACCTGCCCTTTGGTGTGATCAAGAGGATTATCCGGGAAGAGCTTGGCCGACCCCTGGAGGAAGTCTATTCGGAAATCGATCCGGTGGCCCTGGCGTCGGCATCGATTGCCCAGGTTCATGCCGCGCGTCTGGTTTCCGGTGAAGAAGTTGTGATCAAGGTTCAGAAGCCGGGTGTGGAAAACATTCTTTTAACAGATCTGAACTTCCTGTACCTGTCTGCCCGTATTCTGGAAACTCTGGCACCGAAACTGTCCTGGACGTCCATGTCCGGTATCGTCGAGGAAATTCAGCGGACCATGATGGAAGAATGCGATTTCATCAAGGAAGCGAACAACCTGAAGGTGTTCAGGGAATTTCTGCACGAAACCCATAATGAGGATGCGGCAGTACCGAGGGTGTTCGAACATTGCAGTACCCGGCGGATTCTGACCATGGAGCGTTTCCACGGTGTGTCCCTCACCGATCTGGAAAGCATCCGCGGTTACGCGCGTGATCCGGAGCGTACCCTGATTACGGCCATGAACACCTGGTTCTCCAGTCTGACCCAATGTGAGTTTTTCCACGCGGATGTGCACGCGGGCAACCTGATGGTTCTCAAGGACGGTCGCGTTGGTTTTATCGACTTCGGAATTGTTGGTCGTATCAAGCCGGATACCTGGCAGGCGGTGAGCGATTTCATTTCAGCCGTTATGGTTGGGAATTTCGAAGGAATGGCCGATGCGATGATCCGCATCGGTATTACCCATCAGACGGTTCGGGTCGAAGATCTGGCCAGCGATTTGAGAAGGCTGTACCAGCAAATGGATCGAATGGTGCCCGACGAGGTTCCCTATGAGGCGGAGCAGGCAGAAGACGATGTGAATCATATCCTGATGGATATGGTTAAGATCGGCGAAAGCCACGGCCTGCATTTTCCAAGGGAATTCGCTTTGCTACTGAAACAGTTCTTGTATTTCGATCGCTATGTTCACATCCTTGCACCAGAAATGGACGTGTTCATGGACGAACGGTTGAACATGCTCCACTGAGGCTGTCGCCTTGAGCGATTGGCTTTTGTACACTAGGGCAGCGTTACCGACGGGAAGGTAACGCTGCCTTTTTCGTTTAAGGGTTTTGTGTTGTTTCCTGCCCTCGTCCCCTTCGAGTCTGCTTTTCTATGGCGCTTGTTAAATTCCAGACTGAGAACTTCCGCAACCTGTCGTCGGCGCCGGTCAGCTTTTCATCGTCGTTTAATCTGCTTTACGGAGAAAACGGTAGCGGTAAAACAAGTGTGCTGGAAGCCATCGGTTATCTGGGATTAGGCCGTTCGTTTCGGGTGAACAGACACCAGGCAGTGGTGAGTCATGGTGAACAACGGCTGACGGTTTTTGGTGGCCTCGACCATGGGCTGGGTGAACGCAACCATGGCATTAAGACCGATCTGGTGCATCGCCTGGGAATATCCCGGGATGTTGGTCAGAAGGAAACGGTGTTACGGGTAGATGGTGAGGCGGTAAGGAGTCTTTCTGCGCTCGCGAAACACCTGCCGGTATCCGTGATCGATCCTGGTGTTTTTGATGTGGTGGCGGGTGGACCGGGAAAGCGGCGTCAGTTCCTCGATTGGTTAGTGTTCCACGTGGAACCTTCTTTTGGATCTCTCTGGCAACAATGCCAGAGAGTGACATCACAGCGGAATCAAACGCTGAGAAATGGTAGACTAGACGAAGCTTTAATGCGTGTCTGGGATCACCAGTACGCTGCTCTGAGTGAACGCATTAGTGAGGCCCGTGTCGGCACTTTTGGCCGGTTCAAGTCGGCTTTTGAAAATCTGGTCCGGGAAGTAGATGTACCCTGGGCCGAAGGTCTAAAGCTCGAGTATTACGCGGGCTGGGATGTCAGTCGGCCGCTGGCAGAATTACTTGCAGACCATCGGGAACAGGAGCGGAAAGTCGGTCACACGTTGTACGGTCCCAACCGCGCCGATATCCGGTTGAAGTTTCAGGGCAGGCCTGTAGCCGAAACCTTCTCCCGGGGCCAGCAGAAAACCCTGGTGATTTTGATGAAGATTGCCCAAGGCATGGTGTTGAGTGGCATGGGCAAGCAGGTGACCTTTTTGCTTGACGATATCAACGCCGAGCTGGATGAAGGGCATCGGGCTATGCTGGCCAGCAGGCTACAGGCATTACGTTGTCAGGTGTTTATTACGTCTATAGAGCGTCCGCTCGTGGAACAGCTCTGGCCAGGCGGTAAAACACCAGATTACAGATTGTTCCACGTGGAACATGGCAAATTGACGGAAGAATAAGACCGGTGCGAAAAGCGAATACTGCCCGGGCTATCACGCTTCAGGAGTTTCCGAATGAGTGAATCGAACTACAATTCCTCCAGTATCAAAGTCTTGAAAGGACTCGATGCGGTGCGAAAGCGGCCAGGCATGTACATCGGCGATACCGATGATGGCACCGGCCTGCACCACATGGTCTTTGAATTGGTGGATAACTCCATCGATGAAGCGCTTGCGGGCTACTGCTCAGAGATTGGCGTGGTTATCCACCCGGACGAATCGGTGACCGTTAAAGATAACGGCCGTGGTATCCCGGTGGATCTACACGAAGAGGAAGGGGTTTCCGCGGCCGAAGTTATCATGACCGTGCTGCACGCCGGTGGTAAGTTCGATGACAACTCCTACAAGGTGTCTGGTGGCCTTCACGGTGTGGGTGTATCCGTGGTCAACGCATTGTCCTCTACCCTCACCCTGACTATCCGTCGCGATAACAAGGTATACGAGCAGACCTACACTCACGGTGTGCCCAATGCGCCGCTGGCCGCTGTTGGCGAAACCGACGCCTCGGGCACCAAGGTCCATTTCATTCCGTCGCCGGAAACCTTCACTCACATTGAGTTCCACTACGACATCCTTGCCAAACGCCTTCGTGAGCTGGCGTTCCTGAACAGTGGCGTCCGCATCCGTCTGACCGATGAACGTTCGGGTAAGGAAGAAGTTTTTCAATATGAAGGTGGTCTGCGGGCATTTGTTGAGCATCTGAACGCTAACAAGACCCCGATTAACCGGGTATTCCACTTTAACCGTGAGCGGGAAGACGGTATTGCCGTGGAAGTGTCCATGCAATGGAACGACGCTTTCCAGGAAAACCTTTACTGCTTCACCAACAACATCCCCCAGCGGGATGGTGGTACTCACCTGGCCGGTTTCCGGGCGGCTCTGACCCGTTCCCTCAACAACTACATTGAGCATGAAGGTCTGGGCAAGAAGGCCAAAGTTGCGACTTCCGGTGACGATGCCCGTGAAGGCCTCACTGCCATCATTAGCGTGAAAGTTCCGGACCCGAAGTTCTCCTCCCAAACCAAGGACAAGCTGGTGTCCTCCGAGGTAAAAACCGCGGTCGAGCAGGAACTGTATCAGAGCTTTGCCGAATATCTGCAGGAACAGCCCAACGAAGCCAAGCTCATCGTCAACAAGATGATCGAGGCCGCCCGGGCCCGTGAAGCCGCCCGTAAGGCGCGAGACATGACCCGCCGCAAAGGCGCCCTCGACATTGCAGGCCTGCCCGGAAAACTGGCGGACTGCCAGGAAAAAGACCCTGCCCTTTCCGAACTGTACATTGTGGAGGGTGACTCGGCCGGCGGCAGCGCCAAACAGGGCCGTGACCGCAAGACCCAGGCGATCCTTCCGTTGAAGGGCAAGATCCTGAACGTGGAAAAAGCGCGCTTTGACAAGATGCTCTCCTCTGCGGAAGTGGGCACCCTGATTACGGCTCTGGGTTGTGGTATCGGCCGGGAAGAATTCAATCCTGACAAGCTACGTTACCACTCAATCATTATCATGACGGATGCGGACGTCGACGGTTCCCACATCCGGACCCTGCTGCTGACCTTCCTGTTCCGTCAGATGCGCGAAATCATTGAGCGCGGCCACGTCTTTATCGCCATGCCACCGCTTTACAAGGTCAAGCGGGGCAAGCAGGAGCAGTACCTGAAGGACGAGAAGGCCAAAGAAGCCTACCTCACACAGACCGCTCTGGAAGGCGCCCAGCTTTATGTGAACCCGGAGGCTCCGGCGATCAAGGATTCTGCGCTGGAAACCATGGTGAAGGACTACCAGGCTGTTATGAACATGATTGGACGCCTGTCCCGTGCCTACCCGGCCAAGGTTCTGGAACAGATGCTTCAGAACGTCACGCTCAAGCCCGAGCACCTGAAGGAAGAAGCTTCCGTGGCTCGCTGGGTTGCGCGCCTGGGTGACGGCCTGGACCTGGATACCCGCACCGGGACCAAGTACACCTTCTCGGTAACCAAGGATACCGAACGGGCCCTGTACCTCCCGAAGGTGACCATCTACGTTCACGGGATCCCCTACGACCATGTCTTCAGCCATGATTTCTTCGAATCATCCTCTTACGCGGCGATCGCCCGTATGGGTGAGACCCTGGATGGTCTCATAGAAGAAGGCGCTTATATCCAACGGGGTGAGCGTAAACAGGCGGTTCTTTCTTTTGAGGGCGCTCTGGATTGGCTGATGAAAGAGGCTCAGCGAGGTCTGAACATTCAGCGTTACAAGGGACTGGGCGAGATGAACCCGGAACAGTTGTGGGAAACGACTATGGATCCGGAGACCCGGCGGATGATGAAAGTGACCATCGAAGACGCCATTGCCGCCGACCAGATATTCACAACTCTGATGGGTGACGACGTAGAGCCGCGTCGCAACTTTATCCAGACTAACGCGCTGGAAGTAACCAATCTGGATATCTGATCCACAACGTCCCGGCGCAATAAAAAAGCGGCGGAGGCTTTAAACCTCCGCCGCTTTTTTGTGTCCGGCCTTAATGGAAAACCCAGGGAACTGTTATTTCCCCGTGGTCGATTCCGAGGATTTGTTTCGTTCCTTCTCTTTCTCAGCCAAATGAGGCGCCATCACCTCTTCAAGCGTGTAGCCAGTCAGCCGTCGAATGGTCCGCCACAGATAATAGAAAATCAGCATCATCATGATCATGGAAGGAATGGCGATCATCGGATAGCTCACCAGGGTCATCCGGCCGAGCTCCTCATTGAACGCTTCCGTACCAGACGGGCTGACCACGATCCATTTGGCTATGACGTAGTTCATGATCGAGGAAAAGAGGAAGGTGCCCGCAAAGAAGTAACTGGCCTTCAGCAGGCGGGCCTCGAACTCCCCGACCCGGTTGTGCTCCTCGAGGGTCTTGTGGATCTTATCCACATCCAGAACTGACGGGTTATACAGGAGGGTGCGTACCAGGGGATATTTCGTCCTTGTGGAAGCCAGTACTGCCAAGCCAATGATCGCCGGAATCGCGGCTTCCTTGATGGCCAACCAACCCGCATCCAGCTCAAGCAGGCCAATGCCGCCGGTTAGCCCGACACTGACCAGACCGAGTACCGCAATGAAGTTTTTCTTGCGGTATTTGATCAGTTCGAACAAACCCCAGCCCAGTGGAAACGCCAGGCCTATGACCAGTGCGTTCACGCTGCCTAGATGTTCTTCGCCACTGAACTTCATCAAGACAACGGATGGAATGATAATGCTGACCAGCAAGTCGACCCAGGGCCTTGGCTTGTGGTCCGGAACGTTGGCGGAGCTCGGAGACGTCATGATCTAGCCTGGTTGGTGAAACTGGAGCAGGCCTGAAGGCACTGCCGGAGTAGTCCGGGCAGTATACGATGAATCCAAGTGCGGACGTAACCGCCGTCCGCGTACACAGAAGCGGTGGTCTGACTAGCTGAATAGACGCCTTCCAAACGGGCATAAAAAAGCCGGGCTTATGCCCGGCTTCCCTGTTTCCTCAAGAACGTCAGCGCCGATCAGGCACCCACTTCCTTGAGGCTCTCTTCCACAATGGCGAGCCCTTCTTCCAGCACATCGTCTTCGATGGTGACCGGCATCAGGAACCGCAAGGTGTTGCCGTACATACCACAGCTCAGAAGAATCAGACCCTTCTCCTTTGCTTTCTTGGTTACCGCCGCTGCGAGTTCCGGCTTGGGTGTATGGCTATCCTTGCTTTCAACCAGCTCAAAGGCCGCCATGGGGCCGAGGTTGCGCACATTATCGACATGGGCAAACTGTTCCTGCCACTGACTGAAGCGCTGCTTCAGCTTCTCACCCAGCGCCTGGGCCTTACCAAGAATGTCCTCTTCCTTGAACACATCGAACACGGCAAGGGCTGCAGCACAGGCCGTCGGGCTACCTGTGTAGGTGCCGCCCAGGGAGTTCGGGCCGGAGGCATCCATGTGCTTGTCGGTACCGACAATTGCGGAGATGGGCATACCGTCAGCCATACTCTTGGCCATGGTCATCATGTCCGGCTCGACACCACTGTGCTCGATGGCAAACATCTTGCCGGTCCGGCCAAAGCCGCTCTGAACTTCATCCACAATCATCAGGATGTTGTTTTCATCGCAGATTTTTCGGATTTCCTTCAGGAAGCTGGTTGGCGCCGCGTAAAAACCACCCTCACCCAGCACTGGCTCAATCACGATGGCAGCCGTATTGTTGGCCGGCGAGTCCGCTTTCATGGTCATCTTCAAACCACGAAGTGCCTCGTCTTCGCTGACGCCGTGATACGGCACCGGATATGGCGCGCGATAGACAGTTCCTGGCATCGGCCCGAAGTCGGTCTGGTAGGGCGCTGCCTTGCCGTTCATCGCCATGGTGTAGAAGGTACGGCCGTGATAACCGCCGTCAAAGCAGATCACGTTGGTCTTGCCGGTCGCTGCACGGGCAATCTTCATGGCGTTTTCCAGGGCCTCGGCACCGGAGTTGGCCAACATCACCTTGGCATGGCCACGAACCGGTACCACCCCGCTGAGTTTCTCTGCCAGTTTAACGTAGCCCTCATAGGGCATAACCGTCTGGCAGGTATGCATCAGTTTATCCAGCTGTGCCTTGACCGCTTCCACCACCTTCGGGTGGCGATGGCCGACATTCAGTACGCCGATGCCGCCGGCGAAATCGATCATGCGCTTGCCGTCTGCATCCCACAGCTCTGCATTCGTTGCATGGTCGGCAAATTGTTCATTGGGACTTGCCGCGCCCGCCGCAACGTAGCGTTCTTTGAGTGCCTGCAATTCTTTATTGCTCACTTTGCCATTCTCCCTGGGTTCAGGTTCGAAAGTTTCACCTAACAGTGTAAGTAGTACGGTGTCAGGAAACAAACCGACTATTGTCGCCCTCAGGCGGCATCATCCCGGAATTGCAGTTTTGCCAGGCGTTGATAGAGGGCGTTATGGCGCATCAATTCATCATGGGTGCCCACTGCCAGCAGGCGTCCCTGGTCCATAACGGCAATCCGGTCCGCATCCCGGACCGTGGCCAGTCGATGGGCAATCACCAGGGTGGTGCGCCCGGCAGTGAGCGCTGGAATCGCTTGCTGGATCAGGTTCTCGCTCTCCGCATCCAGTGCACTGGTGGCTTCATCCAGCAACAGTACTGGCGCATCGGCCAGCAGCGCCCGGGCGATGGCAAGACGCTGCTTCTGGCCACCGGACAGCCCCAAGCCGGCATCCCCTAGCAGCGTCTCGTAGCCCTTTGGCAGGCTCTGGATGAAATCATGGGCATGGGCGATCCTCGCAGCCTGCTCAACATCCTGCTGGCTGGCATCAGGCCGGGCGTAACGAATGTTGTCGGCCACCGTGCCATGGAACAGGGCGGGATTCTGGGGCACCAGGGAAAAACATCGGCGCAGGGTATGGAGCGACAGGTCGGCGGTGTTAATGCCATCGATGAGAACTTTACCGTCCGTTGGCTGGTAAAAGTGCAGCAGCAGATCGAACAGGGTCGATTTTCCGGCCCCGGACGGGCCCACCAGAGCCAGTGTCTCGCCGGCCTTCACCGTCAGAGAGAGATCTGTCAGCGCCGGGTGTTCCAGACGTCCCGGATAACTGAAGCTCAGGTGATCAATCCCGATCTCACCTTGAACGGGCTCCGGAAGGCTTACCGTCGTGTCTTTACGCTCAAACGCCGGCTCGGTCTGCAACAGCTCGAACAGCCGCGCCGCCGAACCGGCCGCCCTCTGCAGCTCGCCAATCACCTCACTGATGGCACCGGCAGCAACGCCCACTAGAAGACTGTAAAAAACGAAGGCTGCCAGCTCACCCGGGCTGATACGGCCGTGAATAACGTCCAGGCCCCCTATCCAGATAACAATGCCTACGGCACCCATCACCAGTGAAATGGCCAGTGTGGTCAACCAGGCGCGCTGACGGATACGCTGGCGAGCGATCTCGAACGCGCGCTCGGATACCTCGGAGAAATACTTGCGGTCGTGGGGCTGATGGTTGAAGGCCTGAACGGTCTTGATCTGTGTGAGGTTTTCGCCCACGTAGCTGCCAACATCGGCAACCCGATCCTGACTGAGCCGGGACAGCGCCCGTACCCGCCGGCCAAAGAACAGGATGGGGGCAATCACCAGCGGAAAGCCCAGCAGAATAATACTCGCCAGCTTGGCGTTGGTGATGAACAGCAGCAGCAACCCCCCGACCAGCATCAGGGCATTGCGCAGGGCAATGGATACCGTTGAGCCAATCACCGACTGCAGAACCGTGGTGTCAGCCGTAAACCGCGACTGGATTTCCAGGGCCCGGTTCTGCTCGAAGAAACCCGGGTGAAGATCAATCAGATGGTTAAAGACCTTTTTGCGAATATCCGCCACCACCCGCTCGCCGATCCAGGACACCAGATAGAACCGGGCAAACGACCCGAACGCCAGGCCCAATACCAGTATGAAAAACAGCCCGATGGCCCTGGCTAGATTCGCCGGTGACTCGGTGGCTAATCCCTGATCCACCAGGATACGTAAACCCTGCCCTAGGCCGAGTGTGATACCGGCCGTGAAGATCAGAGCCACCAGGGCACCGGCGACGGCCCGGCGATAGGGGCTGATAAAGTCGATGACCAGTTTCAGGGCCTTGCGGTGACGAGTGTTAATGATGTGCCTCCACGGTGATGGCTACTGTAGACTCCACTCCAATACGGTTTGTACTGGCAACAAGACCTATCATACAGCTACGTAAGAGCGTGCGGGGCGGGATGGCCTGACAGGACCGTCGAAAGCCAGGGATGGCTTTCGCCGAGCGTACAGGGACGTATTTACAGCGTGTCCTGTCAGGCCATCCCGACTCGTGCGCTCGACTACTCTGAAGTAAAAAAGGAAATCCTGTGCGCGCCTACGCCGACAACGATTACCCGGCAAATCATAAACCGGACTGGAAAATCATTTCAGGCCTCTGGCCCTACCTCGCCGAATTCCGCGGTCGGGTGATCTTATCCCTGGCTTTACTGGTGCTGGCCAAGCTGGCCACCGTTGCCACGCCCATTGCCCTGAAATACATCGTCGACTATCTGGACCAGAACCGGGGCGCGGACATCCTGCTTTGGATCCCGGTAATCCTGGTAGTGGCCTACGGCGCGCTGCGCTTTGGCGCCACCCTGTTCAACGAGCTTCGGGATGCGGTTTTCGCGCGGGTGGCAGAGCGGGCCATGCGTCGGGTGTCCCTGCGGGTGTTCGAGCACCTGCACCAGCGGGAACTGGCCTTCCACCTGGACCGCAAGACCGGTGGCCTGGCCCGGGATATCGAGCGGGGTACCAACGGCATCAGTTTTCTGCTCCGCTTTACCCTGTTCAACATTGTGCCCACCCTGCTGGAGATCCTGATGGTCGCCGGCATCCTGTTCGTGGTGTTCAACGTGGGTTATGTCGTGGCCATTCTGGTGGCTGTGGTGGTGTATGTGGTCTTCTCCATCAAGATCACCGAGTGGCGGACCAAATTCGTGCGCGAAGCCAACGCCCGGGATAATCAGTCGAACTCGCGGGCGATAGACAGCCTGCTGAACTATGAAACCGTCAAATATTTCAACAATGAACGCTATGAGGCGCAGTTATACGACGTTGATCTGGATGACTGGGAACAGGCTCGGCTGAAAAACCGTTTGTCCCTGGCCGCCCTGAACTCCGGCCAGGCGTTGATCATTGGCGTGGCGATGATTGTGATTATGGCCATGGCGGTTCAGGAAGTGGCCAGCGGTGAGATCACTCTGGGTGACTTCACCATGATCAATGCCTACCTGCTCCAGCTGTTCATTCCCCTGAACGCCCTGGGCTTTGTCTATCGGGAAATCCGTCAGGCCCTGGTGAATGTCGAGCGCCTGTTCAAGCTACTGGGAGACAAACCGGCGATTGAAGATGCCCCGGATGCTACCGAGCTGGCTGTGGATAAAGGCGAAGTGCAGTTTGACCATATTCACTTTGCCTACCGCCCGGACCGGCCGATTCTGCGGGATGTGAATTTCACCATCCCGGCTGGCCACAAGGTGGCGGTGGTGGGGGCCAGTGGTGCCGGCAAGTCCACCCTAGCCCGCCTGCTGTTCCGTTTTTATGAAGTCGATCAGGGCGCCATCCGTATCGATGGCCAGGACATCCGTAACGTGAGCCAGGACAGCCTGCGAGCGGCGATTGGGGTGGTGCCCCAGGATACCGTGCTATTCAACGATACCCTGTACCGGAACCTGGCCTATGGGCGGCCGGAAGCCACCGAGGAAGAGGTCTATCGGGCTGCCCGAATGGCCCACCTGGAAGACTTTATCCACAGCCTGCCGGAGGGTTACGAGACGAAGGTTGGCGAGCGAGGCCTGAAGCTCTCTGGTGGCGAAAAACAGCGGGTGGCCATTGCCCGGGTGATTCTGAAGAACCCGCCGTTGCTGATTCTGGATGAGGCCACGTCCTCGCTGGATTCACTCTCGGAGCAGGCAATCCTTGGGGCTCTTAACGAGGTCAGCCAGCAGCGGACCACCCTGGTGATTGCCCATCGGCTGTCCACTATCCGCGATGCCAATACCATCCTGGTGATGGACGCCGGACGAATTGTCGAGGGTGGCAGTCACAACGAGTTGTTGGCCGCCGGTGGCTACTACGCCCATCTCTGGGCGCAGCAGCACAGTCGTGACGAAGAAGGCAATGACGACAAAAAGGACGCCAGTGACTAGTTCGCCCTGAGCCTTTCGGCGAGGCCGGAGGCCCGGACGACCTGCTGCCCCACGGCGTCCCTGAGAACGTCCACATTGCCGGCAATCAGGCTGAACCAGTTTCTGGCCCGGGTGATGCCGGTGTAGATCAGCTCCCTGGTCAGGACCGGGCTCAGCCGGTCTGGCAGCACCAGGCAGGTGTGGTTGAACTCCGAACCCTGGGACTTGTGCACCGTCATGGCGTACACGGTTTCCAGCTGCTGCAGACGACTGGGAGAAATCCAGCGGATGCCGCCAGGCGTGTCGCTGCTGGGGAATGCCACTCGCAGGGTCCACCGGGGCTCGCCGGTTTCGGTTCGGTCCCAGGGCACGCTGACGGTAATGCCGATGTCGCCGTTCATCAGGCCCAGATTGTAGTCGTTACCGGTGATCAATACCGGTCTGCCCGGGTACCAGCCTTCTGCCCGTGGGATCAGCTTTTCAGCCAATAGCTGCCGTGCGATCCGGTCGTTCAGTCCTTCCACGCCCCAGGGGCCCTTGCGCAGGGCACAGAGCACCTGGAAGTCACTGAAGGCTTCAAGCAGTTGCGCCGCCATCGCATCCCAGTCTTCCCGGGGGCTGTTTTCGTTCAGGCCGTGATTCTGTAACCGTTCCAGATAGTGGTGATAGCCAACGGGTGGTGGCAGGCGCTTGCCGTTCACTTCCCGGCCCTGCCCGGCATGGCGGAATGCCTCCGGTGAGCCGGTGATGGCATGGCGACACACCCGATCCAGGGTGTCTTCCGGGTCCGGTTTTCCGGACTGGCCGTTGAGCAGGATGACATCGTCGAATTCCGCTTTCCGGATCTGGCGCAACATGGCGCTATCAAGCGCATTGGTATTCACGGCTTCCGCGAACGCCCGGATGCCGCTGTCTTCCTGGAACCGGTAACTCTTGCGCAGCATGGCCACGGCCTGGTCCATTGGCTGGCCGGTTTCATCCACCAGTGACTGTGGTATCTGGCTGCCCGTCATGGCGGCCAGCCACTGCGCCGTTTCCGGTGTGTAATGGGCCTTCAGGGCCCGCTGGCACAGCTCACCCAGGACCGCACCGGCGTCCACCGAGGCCAGCTGGTCCTTGTCGCCCAGCAGGATCAGTTGGGCGTTGGCGGGCAGGGCATCGAATACCGACGCCATCAGGTCGACATCCACCATGGAGGCCTCATCAATCACCAGGATATCCACGAGCAGTGGGTTGTCGCGATTATGGCGGAATTTGCGGGTATCCGGCCTGCTGCCCAGCAACCGATGCAGGGTGGTGACCCTGGTAGGAATATCCGTCAGATCCACGTTGCCCGGTAACTCGGCAAGGGGCAGCCGGCTGACCGCACCGCCGATGGATTCGTTCAGGCGAGCAGCGGCCTTGCCGGTGGGGGCCGCCAGGCGGATGCGGTATTTGCGGCCTGCCCGCTCGAGGGATTCTCCGGCGACCGCCTGCAAGGCTGCCAGCAGATTGACCACGGTGGTGGTCTTGCCGGTGCCAGGACCGCCGGTAATAACCGCGAAACGGTTCCTGGCCGCCAGGGCGCAGGCCAGCTTCTGGTAATCCACCGATTCTGACGACCGGAACAACTGGCCGAGCGCGCGGGTCAGGGTTTGTGCTGGCCCGGATTCCGGGTCTGCCAGAGCGAATGGCAGAGCCAGGCGTTGCTGGATGCCCTCGGCAATGCGTTGCTCGTAGCGCCAGAATCTCCGCAGATAAAGGCGGGTCTCGTTCAGCACCATTGGTGTTGTCAGTGAGCCATCACTTACGGCGCATGCCTTTTCCAGTATGCTTAAACATTCCGGCAGCGTCACAAGTGCGAGCACTTCGGCAGGTTTGGGCTGGTCCGGTTCATCGGCGTCGGAATCGGTGAGTGGCTCGTGAATCGACTCATCCGGCGGCAGTGACAGGGTATGCCCTGCATCGGCAAGGAGATGGCTCAGGTCAACGCAAACATGGCCACGACCCACCTGATGGGAAGTCAGCGCCGCTAGCAGCAGAACCACGGGATTCGGTTTTTCGCCCTGCTCCTCCGACAGCTCACGGATCAGCCGGGCGAAACCCACATCCAGCGGGCGTATCCACTCCGCCTGTTGCCAGTGCAGCAGTAGAGCCTCGGTTTTATCCGGGCTGGTGAGCAGGTCGTTGATATCGACAGTGTTGTCACCGGTTGCCGTCATGGTCGACCTTTCCGGGGCGATGTCCTCCGCGAACAGATCAATCTGGTGGTCGGATTTTCCGGTTTGAGAGCGCGAACGGCTCATGCAGCCACCTCCCCGGCCAGGGTCTCGCCATCGAACAGGGCATCCAGCTGTTCAATCAGGGCTCTGGGTGGTTTGTCGGTGAAGGCACCGCCGCTGGCGGAATCAACGCCTCGCAGGAACAGATAAACTGCGCCGCCAATGTGCCGGTCGTAGTCGTAATCCGGCAAACGGGCTTTCAGCAGCCGGTGCAGGGCCAGCAGATAGAGCACGTATTGCAGATCGTAGCGTTTATCCAGAATGGCGTTGCCCATGGCCTGGTCGGTATAGGCGCTGTCATCCTCGCCCAGGGTATTGGATTTGTAGTCCAGCACGTAATACTGCCCGTTGTGTTCGAACACCAGATCGATGAAGCCTTTGAGCATGCCGTTGAACCGGGTCTCCTCGACCCGGGGGCGGTCTGCGCCGTTCAGGGTGTGCGCGGTCACCAGCTGGTCCAGTTTCCGGACGCTGACGTTGCGGCTCTCAAACCAGAACTCCAGTTCCGGGCGCAGGGTGATCAGGTTCGCCAGGCTGACGCGTTCTTTGCCGGCGCGGTCGAGGCTCAAGGGTCTGCTGATCAATGCCTGCAGCCAACGTTCCAGCGGTTCCAACCATTCACTCCAGCCACGGGTCCCGCAGCGTCGGGTCAGTTGCTCATGAAGCAGCGGCGGGTTATCCACAACCCGCTGGAATCCCTGCTGTGTGCACCACTCCAGCAGTTCGTGCAGGAAAGTGCCCGGCCCGGCGCCTTTGGGGAAGTTGTGCTGGTTGCGTTGACTCGTTACCTGATCTGCTTCTTCCCCTTCTTCCTGGCTGCTCTCTTCCAGCAGGTTCTGGGTCTGGGCGTCTTCCACCTCACCGGTAAAGGCGATACCGGTGCCGGTCATGCCGCTGTATTCGATGGACGAGTAACTGGCAATCCACCAGTCCTCTTTGGCTTCGCGGGAAGAGACCATGGCCGGGCCAAGGGCTTCCGGGGCCTGTTCGTGGTATTGCCTGTCGTCTGGAGCCGGTAGCGGTGTAATCCGGATCTCAGTTCTGCCCTGTGCCAGATGATCCAGGCATTCGCTGATACGGCGCTGTCCGTCGCCGGCGATCAGGTAGCCCAGGCCGCTTTGCTGCCAGTTGTCCAGGGCCGCCGTGCCGACCCAGGTGGCAAACCGGGCCCGGGTCAGAGCCACATAGAGTTTGCGGATATCCTCGCCCAGACGCTCCTGGTCGGCCCTGGCCACGTCTTCCGGCGACGGGTCGAACACGGTGATCAGCCTGCCCTGGTTATCGTGGTAGCGCACGAAAGCCTGCTTTTCACTCTGAGCCCGAAAAGCCGTGCCGAAGGGCAGAAACACCAGCGGGTACTCCAGGCCCTTGGATTTGTGCACGGTGATGACCTTCACCAGGCCGGCATCGCTTTCCAGCCGCAGGGTTCGGTGTTCGTCTTCCTCGTCGGCCGCCCGCAGAATCTGGGTGTAGTGGTGCACCAGGGCATGTTCGCCGTCCAGTTGCAGGCTGTCCTGCTGCAGCAACTCGGCAATGTGCAGAATGTCGGTCAGCCGCCGTTCGCCGTCGGGTCGTTGGAGCAACCGACCCGGGACTTCAAAGTCCATCAGGAAACTGCGAAGCATGGGCAGAACACCCTGCTTCTGCCATTGCTGCTGATAACCGATAAAGCGTTCGATTTCCCGCTCCAGAACCAGCTCGTCGGTGAGCAGCTGATTCAGGGCATGCCAGGATTGACCCAAGGTGGGCGTGGCCAGGGCCGCGCGGATGTAAGCCAGTTGCCGGGGCTCGGCAAACGCCCGCAGCCAGTAGAGCATTTCCTGTGATTCCCGGGAGGTCAGCACCGAATCCCGGTCTGACAGGTAGACGCTCTTGATGCGCCGGCGACCCAGGGCGTCCCGAACGGCGCTGGCCTCGTTGCGGTTGTTGACCAGTATCGCGATGTCTTTCGGGGCAACCGGTTCCAGATCCTCGGGATTATCGGGGAGGGAAAAACCCGCCTGCCCGGCCTGGCCCAGGGTCAGCAAACGGGCGATCTCGCTGGCGCAGGTTTCTGCCACATCGGCCGTGGCGGCGCCCTTGGCTATGCCCTTGGGGTTGCCGTCCTTGTCCTCTTCACCGGATTCGTGGGTCCAGAACACCAGGCTGGGCTGCACTTCCCCGTTGATTGACCAGACTCGTTTGGTGCCGTTGGCGTCCACGCCCTGGAACGGCAGCGGTGAGGTATCGCCCTTGCCGAACAGGAAGGCGCCGTCCCGGCTGTGCCGGTCGCTGTGTTCGAACACCTGGTTGACCGCGGCCACCATGGTTTTGGCGGAGCGGAAGTTTTTGCCCAGTGTGTAGGTCCGCTCTTTCACACCCTGCCTCGCCTGCAGGTAGGTGTAGATATCCGCACCCCGGAAGCCGTAGATGGCCTGCTTTGGATCCCCGATCATCAGCAGGCAGGTACCGGAATCGCCGCCAGCCACATCATAGATGCGGTCGAAGATCCGGTACTGCACCGGGTCGGTGTCCTGGAATTCGTCAATCAGGGCCACTGGAAACTGGCGGCGGATGGTCGCGGCCAGCTGGTCGCCCCGGGGGCCGTGCAGCGCATCGTCCAGCCGGGTGAGCAGGTCGTCGAAACCCATCTCCGAGCGTTTCTGCTTCTCCGATTCCAGCCGCTCGGCCATCCAGTGGCTGGCGTGGCGCAATATGTCGGATTTGGCGCTGGGCTGGTTCTGGCTGAAATCCAGCAGCGCCTCGATAGCGTCGAAGGCCGGGTGATGGGGGGCAGGATCGTCGCCTTTCAGAATGTTGTCCAGGCCTTCGGGTGTCTGGTTCCTGAAGCCGGCGGCACTGTCGATTTTCTCCGGTAACAGGTCGTCCGATTCCGCCCAGGCAATGAGAAAGTCCCAGACCTTGATCATGGCGTTCTTGCTGGCGCCATGGAGTCGTTTGCTCTTGTTCAGCTCGTTCAGCAGCTCGATGACTTCCCCGCGCCACTGACCCCAGGGGTAAGCCTTCAGGGCCTGTGACTGTTCCAGACGCCGCCGGACCACCTGGTCGATGGCCTGGTAAACGCTGTCCGGCGGTGTGCCCAGGCTCTGTGGATCATCAATCAGGTTGCGAACCCCCTGACGCAGATCTCCGGGCGTTTTCCAGTGGCTCAGGGCCTCGTCCATCAGCGCCGGGGGCAGCGGATAGACAAAGGTGCGCCAGTAATCCCGGGCGACCTCGTCCAGCAATTCGCTCTGGTCGGTTTCCAGGGTGAGTTTGAACAGGCTGCCGCTGTCGAAGGCATGCTCGCTGAGCATGCGGTTGCAGAAACTGTGAATAGTGGATACCGCCGCCTCGTCCATCCACTCGGCGGCCAGCAGCAGTTTCTTCCGGCATTCCGGCCAGCTGGCCGGATCCGGGTAGCTTTCATTCCGTAGCTGATAGATCAGTGCGGTTTCCGCGGGCGGATTAGGCTCGTCGGGTGCGTCGGAGAACACCTCGGCGGCCTGGGTCAGCCGGGTGCGGATACGGTCACGCAGTTCCTTGGTGGCGGCCTCGGTAAAAGTGACCACCAGCAGATTGGGAGGCAGCAGGTTCTGCAGCGGGCTGTCGGGCGACTGGCCGTGGCCAAGCACCAGGCGCACGTACAGAATGGCAATGGTGAAGGTTTTGCCGGTGCCGGCACTGGCCTCGATCAGGGCACTGCCGTTCAGGGCCAGGGCCAGGGGATCCAGGTTCGGGTTTCGGTTGCTCATCTGTTCAGTCATCCCACGCTCCCGATCTGATCCGCTGCCGACTTGCCCTGCTCGGCTTCCCAGACCGGCACATAGAGCTGATGCAGCAAAGCTTCGAATTCGCCGCTCGCCATCAGCAGTTCCGGCGTTTCAAAGGCGCCTCGCAGGTAACCGGTGTCCCGCTCCAGAGCAACGGTATAGGCCTGCTCCGCCTCGCCGATGGCTCGCTCGTGGTCACCCACATACTTTTTGCTGCCGTAGAAGCTGGTGATCCAGGCGAAACCGGCCTCGCAGTGAAACGGCAGCGCCCGGGTAGTGGCTTCCATCCACCGCGTGAGCACCGCTTCGAACAGCGGTCTCGCCTGTTCCGGATGCAATGGGGCAAAGCGGAATTTTCGTCCCTCCTCCTTGGCCAGAATCAGGGTTTCGAACGGTTGCCGGCCCAGTTGTCCGGCCAGGTGAATCAGCCAGTCCCGCATCAGGTTGGCGTAGCGCACTTTCTTGCTGGACCCGGAACCGGTCAGCAGGCTGGAGCCGGCCACCACCAGCCGGCACAGCTCGCCTTCGCCATTGCAGCGAAGGTTGTCGATTAGATCCGCTATTTCCACCGAACCCAGGGCGTTTTCAAACCGGTAGTCAAAGGAGAGCGGTTCAGCGACTGCTTCCGGCCAGTCAGCCAGTGCGCTCTGATATCGCTCGAACAGATCCGGCAAACGGCCGGCCAGTTCGGAACGCAGGCGGTGCTCGGTGACCCCCATGCCCAGGTCCCCGCGGCGGGCCATCCGGTCCAGGGTTGTTTGCAACCGCTCATGCAGTTCTTCTTCGTTGCTGGCCTTCAGCAACCCGTCCTGGATCAGCTCGTTGTCCAACCGCCAGCGGTCCAGGCCGTCCAGGTCGAAATTCTCGTTGTCGGTGTCGTCGTCCTCGACATCTTCGAAGCGCACCTGCAGTCGACGCTGGTAAAAGGTGTCGATGGGTTTTTTCAGGAAAGCGGCCAGATCGCTCAGGCTGACAGGCTCCTCGGGCGCCTGGTACGGAAGGGCAGACTGCGTCTGTTCTCCAGCTTCAGCACCATGAGCACTGCGCCATTCCCGTTCAAAGGTGAACAGATGACGGGCCTGCAGGACGTCGTTTAGGGGCCTGGGTGGGCTGTCTTCGCCCTCACCACCCTGTTCCAGACCGTTGGCTTTCGGGAAATAGGCCCGGCTGAACGGTTGCAGTGGATGCTGGGTGGTGAGGGCTCTGGTGACCTTTACCTCGAATTGTCCTGCGACGGACCACAGGCTGTCCAGATGATCCTGAAGCTGGCCCACCAGTACCGACGGCGGCCGTTCCGAATCATCTTTGATGCTGCGGCCGACCCAGCTGATGTAAAGCTGCTCCCGGGCGGACAGCAGGGCTTCCAGGAACAGGTAGCGATCGTCTTCCCGGCGGGATCGGTCCCCAGGGCGGTAATCCTGGGCCATGAGGTCGAAATCCACCGGTGGTCGGGAGCGAGGGTAGTCGCCGTCGTTCATGCCCAGCAGGCACACTTTGCGAAAAGGGATGGCCCGCATGGGCATCAGGGTGGCGAAATTGACCTTGCCCGCCAGGAAACGCTGGTTCAGGCCGCCTTCATCCAGCCCTTCCAGCAAGACATCCTTGACGATGTTCAGGGGTAGTGTCTGTTCTTCAAGGCCTGCCGCCATGGCGTCATCCAGCCACTGTTCCAGCTGGCGGCGAAAACGGTTCAGCAGCAACAGGTCGCTGCCTTCCACCTTGTGGAAAAACTGCACGAGCATCTCTGAAAACAGGCGCTCCCAGTCTCCGGGGGTGCGATTGGTTTGCAGCGCCTGCCAGAGGGTTTCCAGCTGACCCACAAAGTCGTTCAGGCGGCCTGCCAGGCTGGCCTGCAGGCCGCCGATCTCGCCGAAGGGTTCCACGCCTGCCCAGGCCTCGTCGTCGCCCATACCATAACCCAGCAGCATCGAGCGCAGCCCGGATTGCCAGGTATTGCGTTCCAGTTCGGCGGGCAGGTCCAGACTTTCCCGGTGCTGGCCGTGCAGACCCCAGCGGATATTGGCGCCCTCGACCCAACGACGGGCCAGGGGGATCTCTTCTTCATTGATACCGAAGCGGTCCCGTATGCCCGGCACTTCCAGCAGACTGATGATCTCACTCACTGCGAACCGGCTGCGGGGCAGTGACATCAGGGTTTCCAGGGCAATCAGCACCGGCTCGTGGTGGCGCTGGCCCTGGTCGGAAATGGTGAAGGGAATGTGGCGCTTCCGGCCCGGCTGGTAGCGGCCGAACACGGCCTGGATGTGAGGCGCGTACACGTTGATATCGGGCACCATCACGATAACGTCCCGTGGCCGCAGCGTGGCGTCGGCATTGAACGCAGCCAGCAGCTGATCATGCAGAATTTCCACTTCCCGCTGGGGGCTGTGAGCCTGATGGAACGCCAGGGAATGATCCTGGTGCAGGTCCAGCTCTCGCTGCTGCTGGCGGATTTCCTGCAGGGGCGTGAGGTTGTGGATATCGTTCTGCAACTGGTGCAGCAGGCGAGGTGCTTCCTGGTTGCCATGGTCCGAGAAAATATCGATTTTCTGGTCTGGCGTCTGGAAGCTGCCCCGGTACTGATCCGGGTTGTCGAACTCGTCCAGCAGCCGGATATAGTCCCGGCCCTGCTTGCCCCAGGCGGCCAGCAGTGGATTGGCGTGTTGGTGCAGCTGGTCTGGATCTTCAATGTCGGAAAGTGTCGGATGGGTCCTGCCCCGTTTGCGTTCGGCGGTGAGCAGCTCCCGGTCGCTGATGATATCGGCCCAGTAAAACTGGCAGGGGTTGTGAACACACAGTACCACCTGACTGAACCGGCTCAGGACGTACAGGGCTTCCAGCGCTTGCCGGGGCAGCGAGGAGACGCCAAAGACGACAATGCGGGTCGGCAGCCGGAACGGGTTGGCCGGCGCCTGAAGTCGCTGGCCCTGTTCCATGAACCGGGTATGGATCTGCGAGCGGCTGGTATGGGCTTCAGCCCCCACATCCTCTACCAACCTTCGCCAGAGCAGTGGCTGCCAGCGGGTTTCCGTATCCAGAGGCTTTTCCTCGGCCCGGGCCGTGATAATCACGTCCTTGCCCTGCTCCCAGGCCGCCAGCCAGTCGGCCCGGAAAACCTGGTACTGGTCAAACAGATCCGCCACCTTCTCCGCCAGCTGGAAATTGCGCAGGTCCGGATCGTTACCTTCCAGAAAACGGGCCAGGGGTGTAAAGGCCTCGTCCTGCCCCACCAGGCGTGGCAATAACCGGTACAGCCGCCACACCAGCCGCCGTTTGTCGAAGGGCGACTGTTCCGGTACCTCACCGTCCGGAAGCACGGCCCGGTAGGCTTGCCAGATAAACCGGGCCGGGAACAGGAAATCCATACCGGCAGCAATCCCAAGGCCGCCCTCAAGGCCATCTTCGGTGCGCTTCTCCGCCAGCGCCAGCTTCAGCCACTGGGCAATACCGTTGCTCTGCACCAGGAAGGTCTCGCTCTCCAGTGGCGGCATGGGGTTGTGCCGACAGATGTAGACAACGGCCCGGCGCAGGTCTTCCAGATGGTTGGCGTGGATCGCGTGAAACCCGGGTTCGATCCTGGCGCGTTGCTCGGTGGGCTCGGTGGAGAGTGCGGCCATGAATTTCCTTGTCTGGTGTGCAGTTCAATCCTGTTGCCACAGGTTACCGTATGTGACCACAGATGCGGACTGTCTGAAACGTCTGATCTCCAAAAATCATAACGGCCCGTCGAGACAAACGGTGTCGTGAATTATCTGCGAAAAGGAGAAGCACAATGTGGACACTGATCACTGGCGCGGGGTCTGGCATTGGGCGGGCTCTGGCCCTGGAACTGGCCGCCCGGGACCATGACCTGATTCTTGCTGGCCGTACCGTGGCGAAGCTGGAAGAGGTGGCGGAAACACTTCGCGCCGAAGCACCCGAACGGGAAGTGATGACCCTGGAAGTGGACCTGGCGGATCCCACAAGCACCCGCGATATGGCCCAACACGTGAGTGGTACGGTCGATCGCCTCTCTGCTTTTGTGTATTGCGCCGGAGTGGGTGAGCCGGCTGCGGATTTTGCCAGCCTGGGGCTCATCGATTTCCAGGAAGCCCTGGCCGTGAATGTGTCCGCGCCCATGCTGCTCACCCAATCGTTGCTGCCGCTGTTGAAAGGAGGCGAACCTGCGTCGAGGATTGTGATGATTGGTGCGGGTATGGACAAGCACGCACAACCCGGAACCGGCAGTTACGGGATCAGCAAAATGGCGCTGCGTCGGCTGGTGCGCCAGATGTCCGTGGAATTCGACACTATGCTGGATGGACCGGTGGTGAGTCTGTTCCAGCCTGGCCTGGTGGATACCCCGGGAATCCGGAGCCACATCGAGAAGGCCGGCAAACTGAACCTGCCTCATGCAGAGTGGCTGGCCAAGCGCCTGGAGGCCGGGGAATGTCTGACTGCCGAGCAGGCTGCCAGCGCTCTGGTATTTACGCTGAATCAGGTTCCGGAAAGTGAGTTTCACGGCGCGGTGTTCAATGGCGCCGATTTGGTGGATTCGCTCTCATTCGCTGGAAGCTAAGGCTTCATCAGGCGGGGCCTAGAGGGGGACCCGCATGGTTTCAGAGCCGCTGTCAGGCATGCCAATCATTTCATCGGTTCCGGTCGGCGGAATCACCTCGGTGCGCTCAACCTCGTACTCGTGGAAATGTTCTCGCACTGCGCAGGCTCCGGTGAACATCACTGGCTTGTCGTAGGGGTCCGTCAGAACATAGCCCTGCCCGTCCAGATAGAACCGCGCCATGTAATAGCGACCTTCCATCGAGACAATCTCCAGCAGAGAAATCGTGTCGTGCTTGTGTTTTTTCAGTTCGCCGGTGTCCATGTGCATGGGAAGTCTCCCGCAGGTTTGTTGTCGTAAGGAACAGTACGAAACGCTTTCCGTTACAGGTCATAAAACGAGCAATTATGAGCAGGATTGATTTGGTCAAAACCGCCGTGGACGAGCAGTTGAATGACAGCTGCGACCTGCTGGCCATGCGGATGCTGTTTCCGCCGGATCATGTGGAAGTGAAAATTGATCAGGAAATCAGAGATCTGTACGTGTATCCGGAAAGGCTGGATACGGGGTATCGCGACGAATGGCGAGCCATTGCCACCCGGGCCCTGTTCCGGGACGCCTTTGGCGATCACTGGCGGCCGGACGAAGAGAATCTGGATCGCTACCTGAACTATCTGAAAGACGAGGCCATCCCCCGTTGTGTTCACGACAATATCGAACTGTTCCGTATGCTCGGAGAGGTCCTCTCGATCGCCAGGTCCGACAACGCCATCGCCTTCCCGGATCCCAAGCGTCGGGCACTGATGAAGATCATCTGGCCGGAGAGGGGCAGCTGGTAACAGGAATCCCCTTGGTGGCAGGCGAATCCGGAGCCTGGCTCTGACCGTATTGTTTAAAAGATGAACAATAGAGAGGTGCCATCATGGGTCACCAACACATCGTTTTCGGAAAGTGGCTGATTCCCGTACTTCTGGCTTTCATAGGTCTGGCGATTCTCGGGTCTCCACAGTCTGTGGCCAGCGACAAAGACGCAGAAATCCGCGACACCATCCTGCGCCAGATCGAAGCGTTTGCGAACAACGACGAGGAGCAGGCCTGGGCTCACGCCTCCGAGGGCATCAAGCGTCGATTCGGCTCGTCACAGGTGTTTGTCGACATGGTTCGTGAAGCCTACCCGGCGGTGCACAACGCCACGGCCATCGAGTTTACCCAGCGCGTGCCCCACGGCGCCTTTGAAATCCAGGTGGTCCGGTTGCAGGGGCCGGAGGGCAAGCGATGGGACGCCTATTACCGGATGGTGCTCACTGAAGGGGCCTGGAAGGTAGCCGGCGTGAGACTCCAGCCGGCCGAACTGGGTATTTAACGGGATCAGGCCAAGTGCTCATACCAGGTGCCGCCCGCCGTCCAGGGGAAGCGTCCTGCCCGTGATATAGGGGGTGTCCAGCAGAAACTGGATGGTCGCAACGGCGACCTCGGCTCCGGGCTCTATGCCCATCAGTGATTTCTTCAAGGTTTTCTCCCGGTAGGCCTCGCTGTCGCCCTGGTTGAACATGATCAGGGAGGGAGCGACCGCGTTCACCTTCACCCTGGGCGCCAGCAACCGTGAAAACGACAGCGTCAGGTTGGTCAACGCAGCCTTGCTGGCGGCATAGGCAATATGCTTGGCGCTGCCCTTCTCCACTACGTAGTCGGTCATGTGAATGATGTCGGTGGTTGAATCGCCCTGCTCCAGCATGGATCGGCAGGCCAGGTTGATCAGGTACGGGGTGGTCACATGGATCTGCATCATCGCATTCATCACATCGGCCGGATCTGAATCCTCGCGCTCAGGCATCCAGTCCGAGGCGTTGTGAATAATCGCGCGGAGCTTGTCCGTTCGGGATTTCAGGGTTTGAATAAATCCTTCGATACCTTCGTTCGTGGCAAAGTCCGCGTGGATACACTCGGCACCGGCTTTCTGGAGTGCGTCTATCGCCGGTCGATAGGTTCGGTAGGTAACAATGATGGGCTGACCGCGGTCAAGACAGGCTCTGGCAAAGGCCAGGCCGATGCGTTGGCCAGCGCCGGTAATCAGGATGGGTGTGGTCATGACGTCTCCAATCAGGTTTCAATCTGCTTAATCTCCGCATTGAATACGTCAATAATCGTTTCGCAGAGCCATTTATGGCCGGATTCTTTTTCTGAATTCTGATCCCAGCAGAGGTCAAAGGAGAACACGACCTCTTCCAGTGGCAGAGGCGCGGATTTGAAGTGTTTAAGACGGGGATCCAGGGCCAGCAGCCGACGTGGCGCTATGGCAATCAGGTCTGTCTTCATCAGAATATCGGGAATGGCGTCCCAACTGGACACGATCAACGCCGAATGCCTCTCAAAACCGCGCCCGGCGAGCGCGTCATCAATCACCGTTGTACCGGTGGACGCCTGGGACAGTTTTACATGGGGCAGCCGGGCGTACAGCTCCGGTGTCATGGGTTCCGAGGCGCTGGGATGGTCGGGCCGCATCAATACTACAACGTCATCGGCCATCAGCCGTTTACTGCGCACCGCCTTGGGCTTCAGGCGGCCGGGTGTCAGACGAATCTGTGCGTCGACCCGGTCCCATTCGGAGCTCTCGGTGGAAATGGAGAACGGCAGAATATCGATGGTGATATTCGGCGCTTCCTCTCGAATCCGCTGGGAAAAACTGGGCAGGAAAAAGCCGGAAACATAATTGGCCACCTGCATACTGAACACGCGCTTGGATTCGGCCGGCACGAATTGCTGTTGGGCACTGATGGCGCTGGACAGGTAGGAAAGGCCATCTTCGACCTGAACAATGAGTTCCTTGGCTCTTTCGGTGGGTTCCAGCCCTTTGGCGGTGCGGTAGAACAACTGATCGTTGAGCATCAGACGCAGACGAGCGAGTGCATGGCTGACGGCCGAGGGTGATAGCCCAAGCTCATTGGCGACTTTTGAGATCGATCGTTGCTCCATGATGTTGGCGAAAATTACCAGCAAATTCAGATCAAAATCGCGCAAATTCACCATATTTCCTGACTCTCGCAGCTTACCTTCATTGTTGTTATTGCAACGTCCCTGTGGCAGCGTCATAGCGCTTCAGAGCGGCCAATGATTGCCAGAGGCTCCTGACAAGTCTCGCAGACCCTTCATATTTGCGCCAGATTCGGGGCGTCCACAATCAGAGGAAAGCCGGTGCTCTGGTATCGAGCACCGGCCTGACAGAAGGAGTTATGGGGACAGCTACTGGAAGGCAGCCTTGGAGGCCGGGAGCTCAGCCGAAGGTTGCGGGCAGCCAGAGGGTAATGGCTGGCACATAGGCCACCAGTGCGACAACCCCGAGCAATACCAACATGAACGGCCAGATGTGGCGCGCGACGGTCTCCACGCGCAAGCCGCTGATACTGGAGGCAACAAAAATGGAGTAGCCCACCGGTGGCGTCACCATGCCGACGGCAAAATTGATCACCACCATGGCGCCTAGCTGGATTGGATCCAGGCCGATCTGCTGGCCCAGGCCGATCAACACCCCACTGAGGATTACCATCGCTGAAATGTTATCCATCACGGCGCCCAGCAGGAGCAACATGAGGTTGACGATCAGCAACAGGATGATCGGGTTGTCCGTGAGCGCAAGCAGCGCCTGGGTGAGTTGGGCCGGAATCTGTTCACTGGCCATTACCCAGGCGAATCCGTAAGCCACCGCGACGATGAACATGATAACGGCGGTCGTTCTCATGGAGCTCATCAGGATGGAGGGCATCTTTTTCCAGTCCAGGTCGCGGTAGAGGAACAGGCCGACAATGGTGCTGTAGAGCACACCGACCATAGCGGCTTCGGTGGGCGTAAACATGCCGCTGTAGATACCGCCCAGTATGACAACCGGGGCAAGCAGAGCCCAGATACCATCTTTCAGAGCGAACAGGAATTCTTTTCCGGTGGCCCGCTTTTCCTTGGCGACACCGTGATGCCGGGCGTAAAGGACGCTTACTACGCAAAAACCGGCTGCAGCAATAAGACCGGGAATGATGCCAGCAAGGAACAGCTTGGCGATGGATTCCTCCGCTAGTACACCCCAGATGACCATCGGGATGGAGGGTGGAATCATTTGTCCCAACGGTCCCACTGCAGTCGCAAGTGCGGCGGCATAACCGCGCTGGTAGCCCCGGTCTTCAAGCTCATCAATCATGATTGAGCCGACTGCCGCTGTCGTAGCGGGGGCGGACCCGGAGATTGCACCGAAGAAGGTTCCGGCCGCAACCGTCGACATTGAGAGACCGCCCGTCAAATGCCCGAAGAAGGTTTCGGCAACACGCACCAGCCGCCGGGAGAGGCCGCCGGCGCTCATTACCTCACCTGCCAGGATAAAACCGGGAATCGCGAGCAGACTCGTAACACTGCTTCCGGCAATGAATTGCTGGGGCAGAATCATCGGATTCACATCGGCCATCCAGATGCCGACAGCCGCCAGCAGGCCGATTGTGAACGCAATGGGAACACCGAGGGCCAGGAGAACAATCAGGCCAATTATCATGACCAGGCCAATCTCACCCATGTTAATGCTCCGAGGATTTATGGATCGGCCGTGGCCGGACAAGAAGAATCAGGGCATGAATACAGATCAGCGCGCCCCCGAAGGGAACCGCTGCATTCCTGACCCAGATTGGATAACGGATGGCTGGCGATACCTGGCCGGCCGTGAACTCCGCGAAGTTCCACCCGGTCCAGAGCATCACAAGCCCCAGGCCGAAGATCAGCACCATGATGCTTCGTTCCACCAGCTCACCGAGGAGCGCCGGCAGCGAGTCGACCAGGAGGGTTACCCGAACATGGCCCCCGGTGCGCACCAGCGCACTGGCAAACAGGAAGACCGTCCAGGTAAATGCCAGAGCCGCAACTTCATCGCTCCACACCAGCGCATCACCGAGTACGTAACGGTAGAAGACGCCAAGTAGCAGGCTGCCGATCATGGCCAGAGCGGTTACCACTCCGGCAGCCTGGGACCCCAAGGCGAGGGCGTTTCCAAATTTATCCAGGTACTGATACATCCAGACGGTTCCCGGTTAAAAGTCCCGATAGCCTCGGGGTGTTTCCGGGCAGGTGGCGTTATTCGGCCACCTGCTCCAGGGCCTTGTCGAGAATATCCGCGCCAATCTTGCTGCGGTATTCGTCGTAGACGTTGGCAACCTTGCTCCGGAACGCCTCGACATCGTCGACTTCATTAACGGTCATACCCGCTGCTTCGATCTGATCAAGAACCGCACCGTTATTGGATGCAACGGTCTCGCGCTGACGATCAATGGCCCGCTTCGCGGCCTGATGAACCAGTTCCTGGGTTTCCGGCGAGAGCTTGTTGAAGGTCTGCTTGGACATCAGCAGGGCCAGGGCGTTGTAGGTATGACTGGTCAGGGAAAGATAGTCAGTTACTTCCGG
This sequence comes from Marinobacter sp. NFXS11, assembly GCF_040148675.1. NCBI lineage: Bacteria > Pseudomonadati > Pseudomonadota > Gammaproteobacteria > Pseudomonadales > Marinobacteraceae > Marinobacter > Marinobacter sp. NFXS11. Next base: position 715,710 of record NZ_JAGDDV010000002.1, read on the forward strand.
ATATTTGTTGGCAAAGATCACAGGCAGCGGAATTTCCAGTCCGTCGACCGTGCCCTGCTGCACCGCGGTAAAAACATCACTCCAGGCCATGGGAACCGGGTTTGCGCCTATGGCGCGGAAGCTGGCAATGAACAGGTCACTGGGCTGTACCCGCAACTTCACACCGTTGAAATCCTCCGGTGTGCGGATTGGGCGTTCGTTGTTGATGGTGTGCCGGAAGCCCGCTTCTGGAAAACCAAGCCCGATGATGCCTTTGGCGTCCAGCTTGGAAAGCAGCGTCTGGCCTACTTCGCCATCCAGAACTTTGTGTGCCTGCTGGTTGTTGGCATACAGAAAAGGCAAATCGTTGAGCTGGAACGCAGACTCCAGAGTGCCTACCTGGGTTCCGGTAATCACGCCCGCGTCCATGGTGCCAAATTGCATGGCCTGCAGCATCGCGGTGTCATTGCCGAGTTGATGGTTGGGATAGAACTGCACGTTGAATTCGCCGGGAGCGGCGGCCTCAAGTTCTTCCGCAAAGTAGTGGGCGGCGATCGCGTACGGGTCGACCTTACTGTCGGCCGTGGTCCAGCCGAGCTTGATGGTTGTCTGGGCTTGGCTCAACGTGGCGGCGCTGGCCAGAACGGCGGCGGCGATCAATTTACGATTCATCAGTTTCATTGTTTTTCTCCGATGTAAATCAAACTGGAAAAGGGTTTTTTCTTGATGGCACCTGTTTTCCAGTCAGGCAGGTTGTGCCAAATTTATTTGTGTTTATTCGCTCCGATTTTGATCGGTAAAAAATAATCTAGGGTAAGAAAAACAAAAGCGCAAATTTAATATTATTCAGTCATTTGTGAATTAAATTAAAAAGGGATCCTTCCTGAATTTCATTCATAAGCACCTGAATATAATTGCATTTGCAAAAACGGATAAATCATATTATTTAATTGTGGGATGGTTATTTATTTAATTTAATTCGGCATCAATTAATAAAAGGAAAAAGCGATGAGCCAGGAAGTTTTGTGTGAAATAGAGCGCCTGGAAAAAGACTTTTTATGGCCTGAAAACAAACGATTGGCGATTAACTTCAATATCGCTTTTGAAATGTGGACACCGGATGCCTGTTCCAGTGTCAATCCCATGGGCAACGTTCTGGCTGGCGATATGGTAGATCCAAACGCCGACAGCTATGGACGCTACAACGCCAACGTAGGCGCGAGAAGGCTGTTCGATATTGCAGAGCGTTACGGCGTTGCCACCAGTGTATTTACCTCTGGACTGGTTGCAGAACACTGTTCGGATGAGCTCAAAAAACGCTTTGATTACGGACATGAGATTATTGGCCACAGCTATGGCCAGAATATGCTTTTCCCGTATTTGAATGCACAGCAGATCGAAGACAATATAAAAAAATCGACTGCGCTGATTGAGCAAGCCACCGGTCATAAGCCGGGCGGCTGGATAAGTCCAAGAATCACCTCCGATCTGGACGTTCAGCGTCGTCTATCCCTGCATGGCTACAAGTGGCACGGCGACGCACTGGATGACGATCGACCTTACCTCCAGCGATTTTCCGACAGTTCCATCATGGCGATTCCGGTCACCATTGATTTCAATGATCTGCCACACGCCATGCGATTCGGCAGAACGCCCGAGCAGTTTGTGGAAATGTTCAACACGACGCTGGACAAGTTATTGGCGAGCAATCGTGAAACGCTGATTCTCGACGTGATTGTTCACGGCCACTGCTACGGAAGGCCTGCAGGCGCCTGGGCCTTTGAAGAGATTGTGAAGCGATGTGCCCAGCAAAGCGAACTGTGGCTAACCACCAGAGGACAGATCTTTGATTATGTGAGACCATTTTTCGACGATTGATACCGGAGGCATAAAGCCAAGCTGACTATGGCAGTACGGAACCCGATAAGCCCACAACCGGGTACCGCAGATCTGAACAATCCGCTGTACTATCTCGAGAACATGGAGACCGTCCTTGGCTGGGTGCAGAGCCATCACGGCGACCTGCTGACGGCGGAAGAGCGGGATCGACTGGCCAGTTTCCATACCCTTTCAATGCCAGCCCGGGCCTTGCTGACCCGAATGGTGATGCGCACGGGCGATCTGTTCCGGTCGGACAAACTCAAGTACCCGGAGCTCGGCATACCAGAAGGCCGGGCCCTCGACGAAATCACGGGTGCGGACTGGCTGGACACCGATCCCCTGCTCAGCCTGGACGAGCTGTTCCGGTTGTTCACCCTGGGAGAACTGCGCCCGGCTCTGGGACCTCTTCTGAAGGCGGCCGGAGAGCCCGCCAACCTGCCTAAGGGCCAGATGCGTGACGCCCTGCATCTGCGATTTCCCGACCCTCTTACCGTTACCGGTTGGCTCGGTCAGCACGCCAGGCCGGCGGTCAGGCTTAAAACCATGGCGCTGTTTGACCGGGTGCGCCTGATGTTTTTTGGCAATCTTCGCCAGAGCTGGTCCGATTTTGTGCTGGTGGAACTGGGTCATCAGCAGTATGAGCCGGTGACCTTCACTCCTGATTCCCGGGCGTTCCAGTATCGTTCAGAGGTCGACCTGTATCTTGCCATGCACCAGTGCCGGGAATGGCTGGACCAGGGCGTACCCGCCCACGAGGTTTGGCAGGCGGTTCCGGCACCCTCGGATAACGCCTGGCTGACCAGCCGCCGCGACCGGCTGTTGCTGGAGTTGGGCCGGCAGGGGGAGCGCCAGGGGGAGCGGGAACTGGCATTAGAGGCTTTCGCCAGCAGCGGCCATCGGGAAGCGCGGCTGAAGCAGCTCCGGTTGCTCGAGCGGATGAAGCGTCACCGGGAAGCCTGGGCCATTGCTGCCGAGTGGCAGAACCATGAACTGAGTGATGCCGAAGCCCAGGGCCTGGCGCGAATTCTGAAGCGGCTTGCGAGCCGGCTTGGCGAGATACCGCCACCGCCTCCCCAGCCGCCGCCGATCCGGGAGATGACCCTGACCCTGCCGAAGCCAGATGTCGGGTCGGTTGAATACGCCGTTCAGGACCACCTTTACCGGGACGAGGCGCCCGTGGTTTATGTGGAAAACACGCTGATCAACGGCCTGTTCGGCCTGCTCTGCTGGCAAACTATTTTTGCGCCGGTGCCGGGAGCCTTTTTCCATCCGTTCCATGTGGGTCCGGCGGACCTGACCCGGGAAGACTTCGTAAGTCGTCGGAAAACATCGTTCGAGCAGTGCTTTGCGTGGCTGGCGGATGGCAGCCACCGGGAGCGGATTCTGGCGAATTACCGGGCCAAACAGGGCACCACCAACCCGTTCGTGATCTGGCCGGTCATCACCGAGGAACTGCTGAGCCTGGCGCTGGACTGTCTGCCACCGGCGGATCTGGAACGCCTGTTCCGTCGCCTGCTGTTGAATATCCGGGAGCATCGCAGCGGCTTTCCTGATCTGATCCGGTTTCTCCCCAATGCGGCTGAGCCTGACAAGCGTTATGAAATGATAGAAGTGAAGGGGCCGGGTGACCGCTTGCAGGACCACCAGATCCGTTGGCTCGAATTCTTCGCGGTTGAGGGTATCCCGGCCAGTGTCTGTTACGTGCGATGGCAGGACAGCGAGGCAATGGAATGACGGTGAAAGTTGCCGTCCGGACCCTGTGCGAGTTTGCCGCGCGCAAGGGCGACCTGGACTTCCGCTATACCCCGGCACCGAGTGCCGAGGAGGGCATCGCCGGCCATCAGGCAATCCAGTCCCGGCGCGGCTACGGCTATAAAAGCGAGTATTTACTGACTGGTGAATGTCTGGGGTTAGTGCTTTCCGGGCGCGCCGATGTCTATAACCCGCACCGCGGCCGGCTGGAGGAAATCAAGACCCATCGGGGGGACCTGTCCCGGATCCGTGAGCATCAGCGGGCCCTCCATCGTGCCCAGTTGCGGGCCTATGGTGCGCTTTTGTGCCGCCAGGAAAACCGGAAAACCCTGGAGCTGGCGCTGATCTATTACGACACCGGCAAGGACAAGGAAACGCCGGTGGTGGAGACCGCCAGTGCCGAAGAACTCTGGCAGGAACTGGAAACCCTCTGTGGTCAATACAAGGCCTGGGCCGAACAGGAGGAGCATTACCGCGAACAGCGCAATGCCCTGCTCGCAGGCCTGGCGTTTCCCTTCCCCGCGTTTCGCCCCCGGCAGCGCCAGCTGGCGGAGACGGTGTACAAGAACTCCGTGAAGTCCGGCACCCTGTTGCTGGAAGCCCCCACCGGCCTGGGCAAGACCCTGGGCACCCTGTTTCCCGCGTTGATGGCCATGCCGTCGGCCGGGCAGGACCGGCTGTTCTATCTCACCTGTCGCAATACCGCCCGTCAGCTTGCCATGGATGCGGTGGCCCGCCTGCGGTCGGCTCAAGCCGCCCAGCATTGGCCCCTGCGAACCCTGGAACTGGTGTCGAAAGACGACGCCTGCGAGCACCCGGACAAGGCCTGTCATGGCGATTCATGCCCGCTGGCGAAAGGGTTTTTCGACCGACTGCCCGATGCGCGGGCGGAAGCGGCCCAGAGCGAAGGCACGCTGGATCAGCACACCCTGGCGAAGATCGCCGCCGGTCATGATATTTGCCCGTACTTTCTGGCCCAGGAAATGGCCCGGTGGAGCGATCTGGTGATCGGTGACGTAAACCGGCTGTTCGATCAATCCGCCCTGCTCCATGGTTTGATTCGCCAGAACAACTGGAAGGCCAGCGTACTGGTAGACGAGGCCCATAACCTGGTAGACCGGGGCCGGGGCATGTACTCGGTCCGGCTGGATCAACAGCGTTTGCTGAGGATCAAGAAGACCGCACCGAAGCCGCTGAAATCCGCCATTGACCGTGCCGCCCGCGCCTGGCAGAGCCTGATCCGGGATCACCAGGCCGGCGATGAAACTCCGGCGTTTCTGGAAACCCTGCCGTCCCAGTTGCTGGGTGCCCTGCAGGCCATGGTTTCCAATCTGACCGATTACCTGGCCGACCACCCGCCGGATCTGGCCCTGCAGGAACTGTTGTTTGAAAGCGTCGCCTTCATGAAACTGGCAGATTCCTTCGGTGATCACTCCCTGTGCGAATTCCAGCGCGCCGGTCGGGGACGGGCCAGTCTGACTATTCAGAACCTGATCCCGGCGGATTTCCTGCGGGAGCGGTTTGAAGCGGCGAATTCGGTTCTGCTGTTTTCCGCCACCCTGAGCCCCGGTGTTTACTACCGGGATCTGTTGGGTCTGCCCGAGGATTCACGCTTTACCTCGCTGCCCAGCCCGTTTAGCGCGGAACAGCTGCAGGTGCACTTCACGCCCGGCATCAGCACCCGGCAGGTGCATCGGGAGGCCTCGCTCAAGCCCATCGCCGACCTGATCGCCAGTCAGTTCCGGGAGCGGTCCGGGCACTACCTGGCGTTTTTCAGCAGCTTCAAGTACGCGCAGCAGGTTAGTGAGGCCCTGGCCGAGCAGGCTCCGGATGTTCCGCAGCGGGCGCAGCAACCGGGCATGTCGCCGCAACAGAGAGCAGAATTTCTGGCAGGTTTCAGGGAGTCAGAAGGGAGTGTGGCGTTCGCCGTTCTGGGAGGGGTGTTCAGTGAGGGTATTGATTTGCCCGGGGATCAATTGATCGGGGCGTTTGTGGCAACGCTTGGCTTGCCACCCTTTGATGCCTGGCATGAAATCCTCAAGGCGCGGCTCGAACAGCGATTTGTTGCCGGGTACGACTACACCTATCTGATTCCGGGGTTGCAGAAAGTGGCCCAGGCGGCCGGGCGGGTGATCCGCACCCCGGAAGACCGGGGTGTAATCTGGCTGATTGATGATCGGTTTCTGAAGCCGGCCATTAATCGGCTTTTGCCGCGCTGGTGGTTTGTAGAGCAGCGCCAAGACGATCCCCGGGGCGAATCTTTAACGTCCGGTTAATGACTACGGTGTCCACAGAGCGATTCTCTGTGATGGCAGACATGGCCTGTTCGAGCGTGGCATTGGCAATCGCCTCATGATTCTGCGGGAGAGAGTTCACTGACAGTGGGAGGAAGTCCAGTAATCGATCATCGCCAAAAGTCGCGAGTTTCAGCGTCTCCGGAAGTCCGCCGGGCTGTGCGAGCAGAACATCCAAGACCCCCTGGAGAAGGGTGTAAGACGCCGTAACCAGAGCATCCGGCAGGCCATGCTTGCTCAGAATCTGCTGCATCATTGCCGCACCGGAGTCGCGGTCGTAGTGGGGGCCGCTTTCCACCCACGCCGTCGTACCGGCCTCACTCGCAGCAGCCAGAAAGCCCGCCCGGCGCTCTTGAGTCATGGCTATCTCAGGTACTGCATCCAGCCAGGCGATGCTGGCGGTTCCGGCATCGAGCACGGAGCGAGTCAGGATTTCGGCCGCTGCGCGGTTGTCGCTCACCACGCATCGAATCTCATCCGGTGACTGGGCGCGATCAACAGCAATCACCGGCAGACCGTCTTTCTGAAGTTGTCGGTAGAACGGGTCGTTTCCGGCCAGGGAACTGGCAACGATTAGAGCATCGCAGCGCCTTGCCCTCAAGGATCGAGCCAGGGATTTCTCGGTCTCTGGATCGTCATCAGAGCCGGCAATCAGAAGCTGGTAGCCTCTGGCCCTTGCTCCCTGCTCAAGCAGCTTGGCCAATCGGGCATAACTCGTGTTTTCCAGGTCGGGCAGAATAAAGCCCAGAGTCCGACTGGCCCCACCTCGCAGAGCTGCTGCATGGGTGTCTACCTGAAAGTTCTGCTCACGAGCCACTGCAAGCACCTTCTCGATGGTGTCCGGTTTAATGCGCCGGGCAACCCCTTGGCCATTGATGACATAGCTGGCGGTGGTTCGTGAGACGCCGGCAAGTCGGGCAAGTTCTGCAAGGGTCATGGGCGACAGCTCCGATTAAAAGATTGCTTGATTTCTGATCATATCTGTTTCATGATCGATTTTAAGCATGCTGACACGATTCAGCAAACTAAAACCGATACGCGGTATCAAAACGAAGACGCAGTATCAAAACAAAAAGCGAGGCAACGATCATGCTGACGCTGACTGCCAATGACGTTCGACTGGGTGCAACTGCTTCTGACTGGCAAGACGCACTGCAACAGGCTGCCCGGGATCTTGAGAGCGCCGGTCGGACTTCACCGGACTACCTGGCCGGAATGAACGCCCGTGAACAGCAATCTTCGACGGTTCTGGGCAACGGCATCGCCATTCCCCACGGTACACCGGAAAGCCGGGGTGCTGTCCTGAAAACTGGTATCCGCATTCTTCAGTTTCCCGAGGGAGTCACCTGGCACGATGGTGCCCGGGTGCATGTCCTGGTCGCTATTGCGGCTCAGTCCGATGAGCACCTGGATATTCTTCGTCACCTGACCCGCGTGCTGGACAAGCCCGGGCTGTCTGAGAAGTTGGGCCATGCTTCGGATGCCGCCGAACTGGTTGCTTTGCTCTCCAAAGCCCCGGCGGTTGCCAAATGTGACAGCGAGACCCTGTGTCTGGGTATTGATGCGTCTACCCCGAACGAACTGGCCCTGATTGCAGCGGCGCGTCTCCAGAGTTTGCGCTGCGTAGATACGGATTTTCTGGCTAGCATCATCGGCCAACCACCGGTAGACCTTGGCCAGGGGTTCTGGCTGACCCATCACACCGTTGGCGCCAGGCGCCCGACCCTGTCACTGGCAACGCCGAAGCGGCCAACGCCGGAACTCCGGGGTGTCTTTTGCCTGGCGGGTCCGGGCGATGAGTGCCACGACCTGCTGGACCGTATTGATAACTTCCTGGCTCGTAATGAACCGATTGATGGCCTGAGTGCGGATGCCGTGCTGGCGCGGCTTTCCGGAGAGGCAGCCGATGCGGTCACGGCCAAAGTGACCCTGCTTAATACCCACGGTCTGCATGCCCGGCCGGCCAAACAGTTGGTCCAGGAAGCACGCCGCCACAATGCCAGCATCCGGATTCGCCTCCTCGAGGGTGACGGTAGCGCGGTCTCCGCCACCAGTCTGACCCGGGTGATCGGCCTGGGTGCTCGTCGTTGTCAGACGCTGGTGCTGTCGGCAACCGGAGACGACGCCAATGCGGCCATCGCGGCCCTGACCAAAGCCATTGAAGAGGGGCTGGGCGAGAAGGTTGCTCCGCTGCGTTCTGCAGAACTGCACGCCACCGAACCCAAGGCCCGGCCACCGGAACCCCTGTCCGACGATCAGCCCCTGAAAGCCGTTGCCGCATCACCTGGACTGGCGCTGGCGCCGGCCTTTGTGATGCGCCAGCCGGCGTTGGAGTACCCGCAGTCCGCCGAGGACAGTGAACAACAGATCCAGCGCCTGAACCGGGCTGTTGATGAGGCCGATGGCCAGCTCCGTACCCTGATTCGTCAGGCGGAAGGCGGCGAGGCGGCCCCGATTCTCTCGGTTCACGTGGAGATGCTTCAGGACGAAGATCTGTATCAGGCAGCGCTGGAAGCGATCAACGAAGGCGGCTCGGCCGAAGCCGCATGGTGGAAAGCCATCGATACCGCAGCCCGGGCCCAGGAAGCGCTGGCAGACCGTTTGCTGGCAGAACGTGCCGCAGATTTGCGGGATGTCGGTCGTCGAGTGCTGGCCAACCTTTGTGGCGTGGCGATGCCGACACCGCCGGATGCTCCTTACATTCTGGTCGCGGATGATCTCGGGCCTTCGGACGTTGCCCGGCTGGATACGTCCCGGGTCCGTGGCCTGGTCACTGCCCGCGGTGGCGCAACCTCCCACAGCGCCATTCTGGCGCGAGCCCTTGGTCTGCCTGCCGTGGTGGGTGCTGGCGAGCGCATTCTCACTATCCCGGACGGTGCCGATCTGGTGGTGGATGGTGAGCGGGGTTGCCTGGTGCCGAATCCCGGGGCCGAACGTTGCGAACGGATCAACCGCCGACTGGAGCAACTGGAATCGCTGCAGGCCCAGGCCCATGAAAACCGCAATCTGCCGGCTACGACGCAAGACGGTCATACTGTCGAAGTCTGCGCCAACCTCGGCAACACGGCCCATACACCGGACGCGGTGGACAGGGGCGCAGACGGTATCGGCCTGCTTCGTACCGAGTTCATCTTCATGGCGCATCCACAAGCGCCCGACCTCGAGACCCAGGTGCGGGAATACCAACACGCATTCGATGCCCTGAACGGATTGCCCCTGGTGGCCCGCACTCTGGATGTCGGGGGTGACAAACCTCTGGATTACTGGCCTCTGCCCCAGGAGGACAACCCCTTTCTTGGCATGCGGGGCATACGTTTGTCCCTGACCCGGCCGGATATTCTTGAAACCCAAGTGCGGGCACTTCTGACTGCCGCCGGAGACAGGCCGCTGCGCATCATGTTTCCGATGGTCAAGGATCTCGAGGAGTTCCGCGCTGCCCGGGCGATCGTGTCCAGGGTGCAGGCCGAAGTTCCGGCCGGCGATGTTCAGGTGGGCGTGATGATCGAAGTCCCGTCCTGTGCTCTGTTGGCATCAACCCTGGCGCCGGAAGTGGACTTCTTCTCCATCGGCACCAACGATCTGACTCAATATACCCTGGCGATTGATCGTGGCCACGGCCAGTTGTCGGCCGAGTCCGATGGCCTGCATCCGGCGGTGCTGCAGCTGATCCGTATGACAGTGGACGCAGCTCATGCACACGACCGCTGGGTGGGAGTTTGCGGAGAACTGGCGTCCGATCCCCAGGCAATTCCGGTACTGGTGGGCCTGGAGGTGGACGAATTGTCCGTTACCAGCCGCCGTGTGCCTCTGGTGAAGGCCTGCATTCGTGGCTTGAGCCTCGAAAATGCCCGACAGCAGGCTGAAAAGGCGCTTTCCCTGGCAACTGCCGCCGAGGTACGCGATGCCCTGGAGGCCTGGTAATGGCCAACATCCTCACAGTGACTCTGAACCCGGCCCTGGATCTGAGTGTCGAAACTCCGGCTCTCACACTTGGTGAGGTCAATCGCACCGGTAATACCCGGCTGGAGCCGGCCGGCAAGGGCGTCAACGTTGCCCGGGTGCTGGCTCGTCTGGGGCATTCGGTCACGGTGAGCGGTTTGTTGGGTGAAACCAATGCCGCCCCCTTTGAACGTCTGTTCGAAGCCGAAGCATTGCAGGACAGTTTTGTGCGCATTCCGGGCCATAACCGGATCAACGTCAAGATTGCGGAGTCCGGCGGCCGGGTTACCGACTTAAACGGGCGGGGGTTCCGGATTCCGGAGGACACCTTGCAGCGACTGGAATTCCGGCTGGCGCCTCTGCTTTCGGAATGCGACGCAGTCGTTATCGGTGGCAGTCTTCCCGAGGGTTGTTCGCCGTCCGGGCTGGCCAGGCTGGTGACGCGTGCTGGCCGGTCAGGCAAACCGGTCTGGCTTGATACCAGCGGTGATGCCCTGACAGCTGGAATCGAGTCCGCTCCTTTTGCAGTAAAACCCAATACTGATGAGTTGTCTGGCTGGGCCGGGATGCCTCTGCCGGATATCGCAGCCATTGAATCGGCCGCCGCCCGCCTTCAGGCCGGCGGCGTACCCCATGTGGTGGTTTCCATGGGAGCGAATGGGGTGTTTTGGCGATCACCGGCCGGCACTCTGAGATCGTGGGCGCCCCCGGTTTCGGTAGTCAGTACCGTCTGCGCCGGCGATACCCTCCTGGCCGGCATGCTGCACGGTATTCTTGACCAACAGTCTGCCGAGGCTGTGCTGCAGTTTGCCACCGCCCTGTCTGCGGAGTGTGTCCAACATATAGGTGCTGGCGACCCCGATGCACCAGACTTTCCCACCCTTCTCCAAGAAACCCGGGTGCAGTCCTGGCCCGGGGAAAACAACACCGGAGAGATGCCGTTATGAATCTGATTATTGTGACTGCCTGCCCTCAGGGTGTGGCAACCCGCTTTCTGGCCGCTCGGGCCCTCGAGCGGGCAGCGCACCGGCGCGGCTGGTCGGTGACCACGGACACACGTGGCCCGGACGGCAAGGCCGAAAGCCAGCCGGACGCTGAAGCCATCAAAAAGGCCGATCTGGTAATCGCAGCCGTGGGCGTGCCCGTTGACCTTGAGGTGTACGCCGGCAAACGCCTGTTGCAGATCCCGGTCACTGCCGCGCTGCCCGATCCGGATTCGATTCTGGACAGGGCTCAGGCGGAAGCGGAATCCTGGGACCCGACGACCGGCAGCGCGGCGCCCACTGCCTCAGGTGAGACGGCGGCCGCCGCCAAACGAATCGTCGCCGTGACCGCCTGCCCCACCGGCGTCGCCCATACCTTTATGGCGGCGGAAGCGCTTACCGTGGCGGCACAATCCGACGGCCATGAGATCCGGGTTGAAACCCAGGGTTCGGTTGGCGCCCAGGATCCTTTGACCGATGAGGAGATTGTTGCTGCCGATGTGGTTGTCCTCGCCTGTGACATTGAGGTGGATCCAAGCCGTTTTGCCGGCAAGCGAGTGTGGCGAACCTCTACCGGCGCCGCCCTTAAGAAGCCCGCTGAGACCATCCGTGATGCCCTGGCGGAAGCCGTCGTTCTGGAAGCCGGAAAGCAGAAAGCTGCCAGCGTTGCCGGTAGCGGCGAAAAGCGCGGGCCCTACAAGCACTTGCTGACCGGTGTCTCTTTTATGCTGCCGATGGTTGTGGCCGGTGGCTTGCTGATTGCGCTGTCATTTGTGTTCGGCATCGATGCCTTCCAGGAAGAAGGCTCCCTGGCCGCGGCCCTGATGCAGATTGGTGGCGGCACCGCCTTCAAGCTGATGATTCCGTTGCTGGCCGGATACATTGCCTGGTCGATTGCCGACCGTCCCGGCCTGGCGCCGGGAATGATCGGTGGGTTTCTGGCGGGCGAACTGGGAGCCGGATTCCTCGGCGGTATTGTGGCGGGTTTTCTCGCTGGTTATGTAGCGCGCTTTATCAGCCAGAAACTGCCAATGCCCGAGAGCATCGAATCGCTGAAGCCGATCCTCATCATTCCCTTGCTGGCCAGTCTGGTTACCGGCCTGGGGATGATCTATGTGATTGGAGAGCCCATGGCTGCCATCATGGGCGCCCTGACCGGATTCCTCGAGGGTATGGGAACGACCAATGCGATCCTGCTTGGTGGCATTCTGGGCGCCATGATGTGCTTTGACCTGGGAGGGCCTGTCAACAAGGCGGCCTATACCTTCGGCGTGGGACTGCTGTCTGAGGGCAGCGGCGGCTCGGCACCCATGGCTGCCATCATGGCGGCAGGAATGGTACCGGCCATAGGCATGGGTGTGGCGTCTTTCATCGCCCGGCGTAAGTTTGCAGAGGCGGAACGCCAGGCCGGACGGGCGTCATTTGTCCTGGGATTGTGCTTCATCTCGGAAGGTGCAATACCGTTTATGGCAAAGGATCCGTTGCGGGTTATCCCGGTGTGTATGATCGGTGGCGCAATTACCGGTGCTTTGTCGATGCTGTTCACTGTCAAGCTGATGGCACCCCATGGCGGGCTGTTTGTGCTTGCCATTCCGAACGCGGTGAGTGCGGTATTGCCCTATCTGATTGCGATTGCGGTGGGATCACTGGTGATTGGTTTCGGTTACGCGTTGCTGAAAACCGGTAAGGCGGAAGTGACGGCAGCGGTTAGCTGAAAAATAGAGACCGCGGCCCTCGTCTGAGGGCCGCAACTAATCAACCGAATACGAAAAACGCCAGCTTGTTGCCGTCCGGGTCCTTCACGTAGGCACCGTAGAACTGGTTCGGAATTCGCTGACCGGGCTCGCCGTCGCAGGTGGCGCCGAGCTCAATGGCCTTCTTGTACATTTCATCCACGCCCTCTTTCGAACCGGCAGGCAGAGCCACCATGTTGCCGTTGCCAGGATGGTTGGGCTCTTCATTGAAGGGAACGCAAACTGCCAGCATGGGCGCGCTCATGCTCTTACCGATAAATGCGATGCGGCCCATATCCAGAAGCACCTTGGCTCCCTGGTCGCTCAACAAATCGGCATAGAATGCCTTTGCTCTTTCCATATCACTGACGCCAAGGGTGACGTATCCGATCATGCTTTTTCTCCATCAGGGTTGTTGTTCAAGGCCAGAATACGCTGTTTTTTGCCTGTCAGCTCTTTTCAGCGCCGAATTCGCTGACGACAACCTGGTTTCTGCCCGCCCGTTTGGCCTGGTAAAGCAACTGGTCGCATGCGGATAGCAGCTCCCGAACACCGTTTATGCTTCGGTCCCAACATACGACTCCGGCACTCAAGGTAACGTTGAAAGGGGTGTCATCGTCACTGAGAAAGCTCTCCGTCTCCATACCGATCCGTAGGGATTCGGCAACATGGCGGGCATCACTCAACGTGGTGTGAGGCATCAGAACGATAAATTCCTCCCCTCCGGTGCGTGCAACAATGTCGGTCTTGCGGGTCCGCGTTTCGATCAGACTGGCCACCTTGCGCAATACCTTATCGCCGGTAAGATGGCCCCAGGAATCGTTGACGCTTTTGAAGAAATCAATGTCCAGGGAAAGCAATGAGAACGGATGGTCGTAACGGGCAGATTGTTCCGCCAGTTCCTCAAGTTTTCTGAGCAGATATCTCCGGTTATAGAGCCCTGTCAGTTCATCGGTAATCGTCAGAGCTTCCAGCTGGAATTCCAGGCGTTTCTGGTCGTCGATGTCAGTAATAACGCCATGCCAAGTGGTGCTACCGTCCGGATTTCTCTCCGGCTGGGAAACACCTCGCAGCCATCGGGTCTGGCCATCTTTCATAATGCGGTATTCGCAAACCCATTCGCGTAGCGTCTTGCGGGAAAGCTCGATGGTCTCGTGAACTCTTGCAACATCCTCTGGATGAATGGCTTCAAACATCCGTTCCGGGTGGGTTCGGGTTTCCGCTGGCGTTACGCCATAGAAATCCTTGGCCTTGCGACTCATATAGGGAAAGAGAAAACTGCCATCTTTATTGAGGGTAAAGGTATATATGACCCCCGGGAGGGATTCGGCAAGTTGCTGCAGTTGGTGCTGGGAAACTTTCTCTTCCGTGACATCCAGATGGGTTCCCATCAGCCAACGGCTTTCTGCCGTCTGGTCATTGTTGAACAGGGTCCCGCGGGTGTGGATGTAACGCCAGTCTCCGTCCTTGTGAAGCATACGCACCACGCATTCAAACTGGTGGGCATCACCGCTCAGGTACGCGGTCAATGCCTGGTTTGCTGACTCGATATCGGTGGGATGACTGAGCTTTTCCCAGGTCTGGAACGACAATGGCGAAAGCTCTTCCAGGGTGTAACCCAGCATGGTGGCCCAGCGTTCATTAAAGATGATTTCGCCGGTGTCCAGGTTGTATTCCCAGGTGCCTGCCCCGGTGCCGTCAAGAATGGCATTGAGCCTGGTTTCTGCAGTCAGGTGCATGTGATCCCTCACACGAAGGCCGCTTGTTCGCGGCTAGTTGTGGCCCGAATGGTAACGAGCCCAATTGAAATTATTGGCCCAGTCGAGCGCTTCTGCCAGTGGCAGAGGTGGACTGTACCGGTAGCCCTGCCCTACATCACAGCCAAGTTCGAGGAGACGTTGTTCTTGCTCGGCCGTCTCCACCCCTTCCGCCACGGTGCGCCTCTGAAAACTCTGGGACAGGCGTAAAATAGCTTCTACGATCATCGAGTTATCCTGGTTCCCTATCAGATCACCCACAAAGGTTCTATCAATCTTCACTTCCTGGGCCGGCAATGTCCGGAAGTAATTCAGTGAAGAGTAGCCGGTTCCGAAATCATCCAGGGAGATGCAAAGACCGGTATTGCGACAGACGCTGAGATTCTTCATGACGGTCGTGGTATCGTCCAATGCGGTCGTTTCCAGGATTTCAATGATCAGCCGGTCACGCACCTCGTGAGGGCACTCGTTCAGCATGCCCGTTATATCGTCGGGGAAGTGTTCACTCAGGAAGTGGGACGGGCTGAGGTTGATACTCAGGGTATACGGCAGCCCCAGGTCCATGAATTCACAGATGACGCTGACCGCGCTTTCCATCACGAACAGTCCAACCTGCCTGGCGTAATCGGTGAACTCCAGGTGTTCCAGAAAACGCGCCGGGGAAAGGAGTCCCTCCTCCGGGTGATTCCAACGGATCAGTGCTTCAAAACCTTCAACCGTTCCGGTGCGGTAGTTGATCTTGGGCTGGTAGTAGAGTTCGAACTGGTTTTTTGCCAGCGCTTCGTCGACCTGCTCTAGGACACGAACTCGCTCCTTGCGATTAAAGTGAGACGCCAGATCAAACAGGCTATAGGTATCTTTTCCCGAATCTTTGGCCGCATACATAGCCTGATCGGCATGCCGAAGCAGCGTATCGGGGTCTTCGGCGTCATCGGGATAAACGGTCACCCCCATACTGGCCGACAGGTTCATGACGGCATTCTGGTAGCTGATGGGCCGGCGGATAGCTTCCAGAATCCGGCTGTAGACTGTTGAGTCTTCGACATCCCTGAGAACAGCGACGAATTCATCGCCCCCGAGCCTGCCGATGGCATCGTGTTGCCTGATCGTGGCTTTGAGACGTTCGGAAATGATTTTCAGAACAGCGTCGCCCACTGCATGACCCTGTTGGTCGTTGATGCCCTTGAATCCGTCCAGATCAATGAAGCAGAGGGAGACAGTCCCCTGGCGAAGGTTTGCTTCATGAAGTTCCTGAGTAAATATTTCTGTGAGCCGTCGACGGTTCGGAAGACCTGTCAGCGAGTCGTAATTTGCAGCTTTTTCAAGCCGTTCCTGGTGCTGTTGTTTCTCATGATGCAGGCGCTTCCGTTCAATCAGGTTCCCCAGAGTTTGCAGTAAAGGCTCAAGTTCCTCGGCCAGCCTCGGCTTATAACCGTCCAGGCGATTGGCAAGTCCAACAAGTCCCACCTGTTGATCACCCGAGAAAACGGGAATCCCGATATAGGCGTCGATATTGGGGTGTCCCTCGGGCAGTCCTCCGCGCCGGGGATCTGTGGCGACATCGTCCGAGATGACAACCTCTCCTGTTGTCATAGGAAGTGCGATCAGCGTATCGAGCCGATCGAAAACCAGCCCACGTCGTTCAACCTGCTGGTAAAGCGCCTGCGTTTTCGGATTCCAGGCAATGTTGGTGATTGCGCCGATCTTCAGAAATGGATCGCCGTTCTCCCTGAACTGGATTTCACCAATGAAACCGAACTGGCTGCCAGTAAGCGAAAGCAGATCGTTCAGCATCTGCTCGAAGGCGGCGTGCTGGTTGTCACTGGTCAGAAAGACGTTCAGGGCCCTCTGGATCGACCGGTTCAGGTGGGACACCTCAACAAATTCATGATTTTCAATCGAGAGATAGGTCCGCTCGAGTTCGTCCTCAATCATCGTGGCCAGGTTGCGAAGGATATCGAGATCCAGCTCCCCGAAATCCCTGGGCTTATCGTCGATGATGCAGATTGTGCCGATTTTGAATCCGGTTGGCTCCCGCACTGGCATGCCGGCATAGAATCGAATATGGGGGAAGCCTGTTACAAGGGGGTTCTGCGCAAAGCGTGGATCTTTCGTGGCATCCGATACGATAAACGCTTTGTCCTGCTGGATTGCGTAATCGCAAAAAGCAACTGAGCGGGGGGTTTCACTGGTTTCAAGGCCCTGGCGAGATTTAAACCACTGGCGCTCATGATCAATAATCGAAAATAGCGCGGTTTTCACGCCATAGTACTGGCGGGCAATCCGGGTGAGCCTTTCGAACCGATCTTCCGGTGGCGTATCCAGGATGCCCAGGCGCTCCAGTGCCGTGAGCCGACGTTTCTCCAGGGTACTGCTGTCCATGGTTGTGACTCACTGTGTTTGAGCAGGCGACTGCTGGGAAAAAAGTTCAATGGCTTCGTCAACCGGTAGTGGTTTCGACAGTAGATAGCCCTGACACAGATGACAACCCATTTCACGTAACAGTTCGAACTGCTGAGCAGTTTCCACGCCCTCTGCGATGACCTGAATGTCGTGAGCCGCCGCGATATCAATGATGGATTTGACGATAATTTTTCCTTTTTCCGTCAATACCTCATCAACAAAGGTTTTGTCGATTTTCAGGTCATCAATGCCAAGGTATCGCAGATAGTTCAGTGAAGAGTAACCCGTGCCAAAATCATCAATGGCGATGCGAACACCCTGGCTGCGAAGGGCATCAAGGTTTTGTCTGGCCTCTTCCGATCGTTCCATTACCGCCCCTTCGGTAATTTCCAGCTCGACACTTTCAATCGGAATGTTGGCATCCGCTATGCCGGCCAATACCAGCTTGTGAAAGTCCACTCGTGAGAAGTGCGCGGGCGTTATATTGATGGCAACAGGCGGAAAGTCGCGGATAGTCGCTCTGGCAGAGGCGATAAGCTCAAATACCCGAACCAGCACATAGTGGTCCAGCTCCAACCCTAACGAAGACTTTTCAGCTATCGGGACGAATTCGCCCGGTGATATGAAACCCTCTCTGGGATGATGCCAGCGGACCAGTGCCTCATAACCTGCAATGGATTTATCACTGATCCGATATTTAGGCTGAAGATAAATCGCCAGTTGGTGACTTTCGATAGCATCCTTGAGCCCCTGTTCGATTTCGATTTGCCTGTGGAGCACTTTGTGGTGCTCGAAATCAAAAATCCCGACCCGCTGGTTTCGGTCTCGAGCGAACCCATTGGCCGACTCGGCCAGCTCCGGGAGAACTTCAATGACTTCCGAATCTTCAGGGTACATCGCGATGCCAATAGTGGCCCGCACATTGAGCTGGTTTTCCCGCAGTTTGAACGGTGTCGAAATATATTCGATGATCCTCTCCGCTACTGCCTCTGCGTCTGCCTGGCTGCTTACCTGGATCGCCGCAAGGAAGGTGTCTGCTCCTGCCCGCGCGCAATGATTTGCGCGCTGGATGGCACGCCCTATGCGGTTGGCAAGCTTGATCAAAACGGCGTCGCCAATCTCGTAGCCGTAGCGCTGATTGATAAGGCTGAAATGCTCTATATCGATGTAAAGCAGCGCGCCGGGGCTGGCACTCCTGAACCAGACCTTACAATCTTCAACGAGCGTCTGTTTGTTTAGCAAACCCGTCAAAGGATCGTGTGTTCTGAGGTAGTGTGCCTGCTCCAGGGCCCTTTCCTGCTCGGATACGTCGATACCAAATCCCTGTAATTCGGCTTCGTCGCTCCCCTGCGTCGAAGTTCTTCGGAAACTCCAGTCTACAAGAGTCTGCGAGCCGTCCTTGCCATTCATCGTGACTTTGACAGCAATTTCCTCAGAGGTGTTCTCGTCACTGAACAGGGACGCCAGACGTTGGCGGATACGATGGCCAGGTTCGTTAAAAAAGACCGTGATTGGCGCTCCGATGATGTCGGTGTTTTCTGTTCCCAACGCTCGGGTGAAAGAAGCGTTGGCAAAGGTAATTCGGAAATCGCTGTCGAGTCGCAGTATGAACTGTTTCTGCGCCTGAACAATTTCACGGTAACGTTCTTCAGCCGCCGCCAGTTTGTCGAGAGCGCTCTTATAATTGCTGAGGTCGTGGCAAATTCCGACGAAAAGATGTTGGTCAGCAAATTCGCTCTCGCCAACCGAAAGGTGCATTGGAAAGGTTTGGCCGTCCTTTCTTTGCCCCTTCACATCACGACCGATGCCAATTATTTTTCCGACACCACTGTTTTTGTAGTTCTCAATGTAGCGATCGTGGTGACGAGCGTCCGGATAAGGCATGAGCATCGAGACGTTATGCCCGATCACTTCCTCGGGGGCGTATCCGAACAGGGCTCTGGCAGATTCGGAAAACTGCTGAATGATTCCCTTGTCATTGATAACAATGATGGCGTCAACCGCTGCATCCATCAGCGCCGATGCCAGGTCTTGCTTGCTCATACTGTGATGCCTTAACCCTTGGCTATTTGAACCTTACGACCAGTTCGTGCAAATCGTTGGCAATCTGTTCAATGTTTTTTACACAGTCGGTGGACTCCTCACCTTTCGACAAGTTGTTGGATGCCAGATCCGAAATTTTTTCCACCTGTTCGTTGATCTGGTCAGATACGTGAGCCTGCTCTTCAACGGCCGCTGCCATCTGCAGTGCCATTTCGGCGATATTGGTAACCGATTCAGCGATGTCATTCAGTGTGCTTTCTGCCGACAGCATTTTTTCCATGCCTTCATCCGCCGACAGCTTGCCTTCGTCTGCTTTTCTGTTGGCGTCCTCGGACCGGGAAATCAATGCATTGACGATGCCGTGGATCTCGCTGGTGGAATTCCGTGTGCGTGATGCCAATCCACGAACCTCCTCAGCGACTACGGCGAAACCGCGCCCGTGTTCGCCGGCCCTGGCAGCTTCGATCGCAGCGTTCAAAGCCAGCAGGTTCGTCTGTTCAGCGATTTCCTCGATAATTTTCGCGGCAGACGCTATTTGCTGGGTTTGTTGTGACAGTTCGCCGACGGAGTCGCTGATGCTGTGAACAGAACCCTTAAGGGTCTCGATCGCTTCCCGCGTTCCCCGGACCACAGAGCGCCCCTCGTTGGCAAATTCCTTGGCGCTGTCCGCCCGCTCCGCGGTTGATTGAACATTTGAAGAGACCTCAGCGATGGTCTGGGACATCTCATGCACGGCCGCCGCGACCTGTTCGGTTTCAGCCTGTTGCTGCCTGAGGGCTTCCTGCGCCTCGAAAGTGACTTCACGGCCTTTCACGGAAAACAGTCGCATTTCATCCGCAGAGTCTTCAAGTCTGGTCAGAACTGCGTCCAGATGCGCCTGCTGAGCTTTGACAGCAACCTTGATCCTGCCCAGGGGCAATTCGTCATCGGTGTAGCTTTTTGCAGCAAGGTCATCGGTGAAACTGTGTTCAAGTAACTGAGTGACTGACGCCATAAGCTGTTTTCGCGCAACATGCATCCAGCCCGCATAGATAATGACGCCGACAGCCAGTGAGAGCTCAGAGAACATTTTCTGGCCGGCAATAAACAAGATCCCTGCGACAATAAAGACAAATGCGAGGAAGAGGGTCGGCGGCTGGAAACGCTGCCAAAAGCGAATGCCAGAATTGCCTGAACGGATATCAGCGTAGAGTTTTTCCGCCCGAGCCACATCCTGTCGGTCCGGACAGGATCGGACGGATTCATACCCGACTACTTTGCCGTTTTCGGTGACCGGCGTGACATAGGCACTGACCCAGTAGTAATCGCCATTTTTGCAGCGGTTCTTTACCAGGCCCATCCAGGGCTGCCCGGCTTTAAGGTGAGACCACATGTTTTCATAGGCGGCCGGAGGCATATCCGGGTGCCGGACGATGTTATGGGGTTGGCCTATCAGTTCGTCACGGCTGAAGCCACTGACCTCGACGAACGCCGAGTTGCAGTGTCGAATTTTCCCTTTGAGGTCCGTGGAGGAAATCAGTTTCTGATTAGATGGAAAGGTTTTTTCGTTATCCGTGACAGGTAGATTCTTTCTCATCGCAAGTCCTTGCGTATCCGGCTGCTTTCACTTCGAAAGGTAGTCGTTGATACGCCAGCCTGCCACGAAAAAGAAATTGGGCAGGCTGGAATTGCAAGGACAAATACTGCAAATCTGGCTTCTCAGGCAGAGTTCTTATTTTTGGGGGGATCGGACTGCTGGCCTGGCAAGCCACTCGTGACCTTTCAACATGCCGTGCCAATACAAAGTGGGTAACTGTTTCGCCTTCAGCCACCAGGCCGCCCGGGTCGCTTTGGTGCCATCGTTGATCCATTTCGGGAAGCTGGGCTGGAGTACGCCGCCATAGCCGAATTCTGCCAGCACGATCTTGCCGTTTTCGACCGTCAGCGGGCAGGAGCCATAGCCCAGGTAGGCGGCTTCAAGCGGCTGGTTTCGGAGCGTGGCCACGAGGTTTTCAGCCACCACGGGTGCCTGCTTGCGCACCGCGGCAGCGGTTTTTGCGTTGCCGGTTCCGCTCGCGTCGCCAAGCCCAAAGATGTTGGCGTAGGTTTTGTGGCGCAGGGTGTCGTCTTCCAGGTCCAGCCAGCCGGCTTCGTTCGCCAGGGCAGACTCACGGATCAGCTTCGGCGCCCGCTGGGGGGGCACCGCGTGCAGCATATCAAAGCTGACCTCACGGTCTTCGGTATTGCCGTCGCCATCTGTTGAGCGGAACACAGCCGTTTTAGCAGGTCCGTTCACCGCAACCAGGGTACTCTGGAAATTCAGGTCGATGCCGTATTTTTCGACATAGGCTTCCAGGGCCGGGACGTAATCGGCGACGCCAAACAAGACGGCTCCGGCGTTATGAAACTGGATATCCACGTTGTTGAGCACGCCGTGCTTGAGCCAGTAATCGGCAGACAGATACATGGCTTTCTGAGGGGCGCCGGCACATTTGATCGGCATTGGCGGCTGGCTGAAAAGAGCCCGGCCTTTCTTGAGCTTCTGCACCATGTCCCAGGTGTAGCTGGCCATGCCTTCCCGGTAATTGGATGTGACCCCATTGGAGCCCAGCGCTTCCTCAAGACCGTCGATGCCGGCCCAGTTCAGCTCTAGCCCGGGAGCGAGCACCAGGGCTTTGTATTCCACGGAGGAACCGTCACCAAGAGAAACCTGGTTGTTGTCCTGGTCGATGGCGGTTACCGGTTGCTGGTACCAGGATACGAATTTTGGCATCACTTCTGACATGGGCTTGGAGGTGACTTCTGGCCGGAAAACCCCACCACCCACCATGGTCCAGCCGGGCTGGTAGTGGTGCCGGGTAGCCGGCTCGATAATGGCGATGTCGATATTGCCATCCCGTTTGTGGATGCTGGATGCCACCGATACACCGGCCGCTCCGCCGCCCACGATTACGACGGTATGGGTTTTGACGCTGCCCGTGGTGGTTGTGTTGCTGGTCATGCCTCGAACCTCTTGTCTTTGTTTGCTGTGTGCGAGTGAGCTTGAGATATATCAAAGGGTACCAAACAAAAGGTTCTATCGTTAGATTAAATAAGAATATTGCCGACTGAAGCTCTAGTGCGTGGCTATAAAGTTAGGAAAACCTAATGAATTGGGATTATCCGAAAGGTTTTGTGTATTGCCTTAATGGGTGCTCGCAATTGGAAGATTAAAACCTATAGCTATATACTAATAACTAAAGTAAGCAATCACGCGTTTTCAATGCAGAGGAGGACGCACTTATGAGAACGTTTCAGGAATCACCGGCAAAACACGCCGGCACACCGAATGTGGCCGGGTTTTTCGATCCAAGAACGTTCAGTGTCCAGTACGTGGTTAGTGATCCGGAAACAAAGCAGTGTGCGATCATTGATCCAGTGCTCGATTACGATGAAAAGTCCGGCGCAACGACGACGCACCACGCAGATGAACTCCTGGCATTTATTCGTGAACAGGGCTTTGAAGTTCAGTGGATCCTCGACACGCATCCCCACGCCGATCATTTCTCGGCAGCCCAGTACCTGAAAGAGCAGACGGGCGCTCCAACCGCAATCGGTGGTTATGTGACCGGAGTTCAGGAGCTTTGGAAAGGCATCTATAACTGGCCCGATTTTCCTGCTGACGGTTCACAGTGGGACCATTTGTTCCGGGCCGGGGACGAGTTCCGGCTTGGCAATCTTGATGGGCGTGTGATGTTTTCGCCAGGTCACACGCTGGCCTCCGTCACTTATGTGATCGGAGATGCGGCGTTCGTGCACGACACCATTTTCCAACCGGATTTCGGCACTGCCCGCGCGGACTTCCCCGGGGGAGACGCCCATCAGCTATGGGATTCCATCCAGGCCATTCTGGCCTTGCCGGACGAGACCCGCCTGTTCACCGGTCATGATTACATGCCCGGTGGTCGTGAACCTGAATGGGAAAGTACCGTTGGCGAGCAGAAGCAGGCGAACAAGCACCTGGCTGAAACCTCCGAAGCCGAGTATGTGGAGCTTCGGAACACCCGTGACAGCGAGTTGCCGATGCCGAAATTGATTCTGCATGCGCTGCAGGTCAACACCCGGGGTGGACGCCTTCCCGAGCCGGAAGCCAACGGCAAACGGTATCTGAAGATTCCATTGGACGCACTCGAGGGTGCTGCCTGGGAATAACCCGGGAGAGGGAGCACACAACCCCTTTGCCGGGCCGATAAAGCCCGGCTTTTTTGTGGGTGAAGAGCTGCTGGGCAGAGTTGAGTGACTTTGTCACTGAAGGCCACTCCCTGGCCGGATACATTGGTTTCGAAGTTATTCGATCCACTAAAAAGGAGCTTTTCCCATGATCAAGTCAATCAAAGCCATCGCCGCGGCTGCGGTGATTGCAGCCGTACCTCTCAGCGTTCATGCCGACAGTCATAAAGGGGGTGTTGAAGAAGTGCTGGTGATCCTGTCCAGCGATTCGCTGCAGACACAGGGCATGGCGATGGTGCTTTCGAACACCATGGCCCAGCAGGGCGCCAAGGTAAACGTGCTGCTGTGCGACAAAGCCGGTGACCTGGCACTTAAGTCCTACGAAGCGCCCGCGCTCAAACCCAAAGATGTGACTCCGGGGCAGATGCTGCGCGGTCTGTTGAAAAACGGTGGTGAGGCGAAGGTCTGTGCGCTGTATCTTCCGAACAGCGACTACGGCAAGGACGATCTGATTGACGGCGTGGGCGTTGCCATGCCGCCGGAAATGGCCGGCCAGATGCTCAACCCGAAGATGCGTACGTTCACTTTCTGAGTTTGCAAGCCCGGTGTCCAGTGACCCCGGGCGTTTACATCTGACTCAAAGACGATAGATCTTGTCGGCGTTCAGCGTCATGGACCATGGCAGGCCGTCATTCTGCCAGCCATTTACAATTCTCATGCCTTTCTTCTTGCCTTCTTTGGCGCCACTTCCCTGGAAACCGTGGTCAATGTACTTCACATTGGTGAAGCCGCGCTCCAGCAGATATTCCGCGCTTGGCTTGCCACGGCTGGACCCGGAGCGGCACATGGTAATGACCAGATCATCCTTGGTCAGGCCTTTTTCCTTCAGAGCATTTTCTACCTGTGAAGCGAACTCCGGATTGGTGTTCATGGCAAACCGACCCTTGTCATCAAGGAAAGTCGAGCGATCGGCGAGTTTGAACGGGATATTCTTGTCGACCACATCGGTGAAGCCGATAAACATGATTTCAACCGGATCCCGGACATCCAAAAAAAAGGAGTTGGTCTCCCTGCTCCTGAACCATGTCATAGGTTTGCTGTGGGGTGAGGGAAAGTGCCTCTTCTGCCTGGGCGCTGAAGGCAATGGCGATAGTGGCGAGCAGGGCTGTCAGTATATGCTTCATGATGGTTTCCTCCTGCATTGGGGAGGCCCGCCGAACGACGGGCCCCTTATCTATCCGCGAGTCGGATTAAAGCTTGGTGGTGCGGAGATACGGACGGATTTCATTCCAGCCCTGCGGGAACAGACCCTTGGCTTCCTCGTTGGAAATGGAGGGCGGAATGATCACGTCGTCTCCTTTGCGCCAGTCGGCCGGCAGGGCAACCTTGTTGGCATCACCGGTTTGCAGGGCATCGATGACCCGGAGGATCTCGTCGAAGTTGCGGCCGACCGCCATCGGGTAGGTCATGGTCAGACGAATCTTCTTGTTCGGGTCGATGATGAACACGCTGCGCACGGCTGCGGTTTCGCTCTCACCGGCGTGGATCATTTCGTACAGCTCGGCCACTTTGTGGTCAGCGTCGGCAACGATCGGGAACTGGAGGTCGCAGTTCTGGGTGTCGTTGACGTCTTCAATCCACTTTACGTGCTCTTCCACGGTATCGGTGGAAAGACCCAGGGGCTTCACGTTGCGGGCCTCGAATTCTTTCGCCAGCTGCGCGGTGCGGCCCATTTCAGTGGTGCACACCGGCGTGAAGTCGGCCGGGTGGCTGAAGAAGAATACCCAGGAATCACCTGCCCAGTCGTGGAAGTTGATCTGGCCGGCGGTGCTGTCGATGGTGAAGTTCGGGGCGGTAGAGCCAAGCAATAAACTCATGATGAATCTCCTGTCGGGTTTTGCTGGTGGAGGCGGGTTGCCTCTTGATGTCGGAGTAACAATAACCCGCCAGGAGGCTCTTAGCCAATACAGTTATATCTATAGAACAAATAGGCTTAACGAATTGAGGGCGGGCCTTTCTCAGTAGATCGCTCTACCGTGAGGGTTACTTCTCTGTTCTGATAAAGCGTTTACTCTGTGGCATGCTTCAGATTGTGCCCACAGTCGCAGGCCCCCTTTGAAAATGATCGAAAGCCGAACTTTCGCCCCTCTCGCACTCCTACTGCTCACAGGTCTGCTGGCAGGTTGTGCGTTGCCATCCCTGAAAGACCGCTCACAGTCTGTCGCATTCGTTCAGGCGCAGACGGCAGATACGCGCCTTGGCAGCGCAGTTGGCAGAGAAATTGAAGTCCACCCCGATCTCAGTGGTATTACAACACTGGAGGATCCACTGGACGCTTTCGTTGCCCGCGCTTTGCTCGCCGAGGCCAGCGAGATATCCCTGGATGTCCAGTACTACATCTGGCGCGAGGATATTACCGGCAAGCTGCTTCTGTACTCGCTGTATCGCGCGGCCGAACGCGGCGTTCGGGTTCGGCTGCTTCTGGATGACAACGGCATCGCCGGCCTGGACGATTTCCTGGCGGCGTTAAATCATCACGACAACGTCGAGGTTCGGCTGTTCAATCCGTTTGTGATTCGTAGTTCCAGGGCGTTGGGCTTTCTGACGGACTTTGGTCGCCTGAACCGCCGGATGCACAACAAGTCATTCACGGCTGACAACCAGGCCTCCATTATTGGCGGCCGCAACATTGCTGATGAGTATTTCGGTGTGGGTGACGGTACGCTGTTCGCGGATCTGGATGTTCTGGCGATCGGGCCCGTCGTGGAGAGTGTCTCCAGGGATTTTGATCGCTACTGGGCGAGTCAGTCCGCGTACCCGGTGGATCGGTTGCTCGCAGGCGCCGATGATGAGGATCTGGATGCCATGGCAGCAAGTCTTGCTTCCGTCGAACAGGATGCTGAAGCCCGGCGCTTCGTGGCTGCTTTGCAGAATTCGGATTTTCTCAGGGAATTGCTGGACCGGGAGGTCTCTTTTGTCTGGGCGCCGGTAGAGATGGTGAGCGACGATCCTGCCAAGGCCCAGGGGCTCGAAGGAGAGCAGGGTCTATTGAGCCAACAGTTGGCCCTGGCGTTGGGTGAACCTGAAAAGACAGTGACCCTGATTTCGCCCTACTTTGTCCCCGGTAATCGTGGCGTTGAGCTGTTCAGCGAGCTTGAAAGCGCCGGTGTGCAGGTACGGATTCTCACCAACTCCCTGGAAGCCAACGACGTCGCCCTGGTGCATTCAGGTTATGCGAAATATCGGGAGGCCCTATTAAAGGCGGGTGTTGAGTTGTTCGAGCTGCGTAAATTCAGGTCGGAGGAGGAAGACAGCAAGTCGAGCCCTCGCGGCATTGCCGGCAGCTCGGCCGCCAGCCTTCACGCCAAAACCTTTGCCGTAGATGGCGAGACGCTTTTTGTTGGTTCCTTCAATTTCGACCCCCGTTCAGCGAATCTGAACACCGAGCTGGGTTTTCTGATCAAGAGCCCGGAGCTGGCCAATGCCCTGGAGTCAGCGTTTACTGAGCAGGTAAGGCTGGTGGCCTACGAGGTTATTCTGGACGGCGAAGGTGAACTACGTTGGCTGGAATTCAACGGAGCGGAGAGTGTCGAGCATCGTCATGAGCCGAATACCGGGGCTTTCAAGCGTGCGCTGGTGTTTCTGTTTTCGCTGTTGCCGGTGGAGCCCTTGCTTTAATGCAAGATTATGGAAGTAAAGTCCACAAACCTTCGATCGTCCTGGCGTAGTTAGTAGATACAAATGAAATCCGGAATCGTGTTATGCGCGCTCAAGGAAGAGAACCATCAGGGCTGAATTGATATAGAAATTACTGCGGCCTACTTTTGTTTTGTCCAGCAGACCGATACCGACTAATTCATCCAGATATTTGGTGGCGGTAATTCGGCTGACGCCCAGATCCTCCATCACAAATTCGATTTTAGTGTACGGGTGATTAAACAGGTTGTTCAGTAATTCCTGACGGTAGATCTTCGGGCACTCGTCACGCATTCGGTGTTTAGTGTGCTGCATTAGCTCACGGATCTGGCCAATTAGTGCAATGGTTTGTTTAGCGGTCTGACTAACACCCTCCAACATGTAAAGCAGCCAAGGCTCCCAGTCGCCGGTATCACGCACGGCCTGTAATTCCTGGTAATACCCGGTTTTAGTCTGAATCAGATAGCGACTGAGATAGAGTACCGGAAGATCCAGCAGATCTTTTGCTACCAGGTAGAGCATGTTGATGATGCGCCCAGTCCGGCCATTGCCATCGTAGAATGGGTGAATGCTCTCGAACTGGTGGTGGATAATGGCCATTTTTACGAGAGGATCGGCATCGCACAGTTCGTCATCATTGATGTAGGCCACCAGATTTTCCATCAGATCTTTGATGTCCTGAGCTGATTGTGGCGGCTCATATACGATCTCGCCAGTAGCCTGATTTTTCAGAGCGGTGCCTGGGAGCTTGCGCAGGCCTGCCTGATTTTTTTCCAGCGTTTCCTGGATCAGAAGGATATCATTCAGCCGAATCAGCCGGGATTGGCGAACGCTCCTGAAACCGGCCCGTAGCGCAGCAGCGTAGTCCTGAACCTCCTTGGTTTCCGGCGAGACGCTGGCTTCATCTGACACTACAGCGCGATAAAGATCATCCTGGGTGGTAATGATGTTTTC
This sequence comes from Marinobacter sp. NFXS11, assembly GCF_040148675.1. Lineage (NCBI taxonomy): Bacteria > Pseudomonadati > Pseudomonadota > Gammaproteobacteria > Pseudomonadales > Marinobacteraceae > Marinobacter > Marinobacter sp. NFXS11. The sequence continues at coordinate 743,312 of NZ_JAGDDV010000002.1, forward strand.
GATTTCGGAGCTGTGGCGGGCTTCTTGCAGCGTGAGCGTGTTTATAAGTATTTCTTCGTTGGGGATAGTTGCTGCTACGCCTTTTAGCTCTGCCAGATAACGATGCGCCTCCGCTACCTTTTTCAGCACGGTGCGAGATTCCCATTGTTCGACGTATTCAAGAGGTAGGGTTGGCAGCACAGAACATCCCTTGTTTAATTTGTGTATAGAAAAACCAAAAATCTATACATGTACAAGCAGATATGCAAAGGAAATAGCGTTTTTCTATGTGTGTGACGTGTCACGTATACAGAAAACGGAAAAATGTATGCACTCGGCTCCGGCCATATTGTCCACTAAATTTCCCCAGCAACGAATCTAGCTGCTCGAACAAAGAGTAATGTACCGGCAAAAATGGAAAGCCACTGTAGGTAGTAACGAAAGTAGGATAAGAAGAAAAGTAAGAAAAGCGGGAAAGTGGTCGGCGTGGCAGGATTCGAACCTGCGACCCCTTCGTCCCGAACGAAGTGCGCTACCAAGCTGCGCCACACGCCGATCAACGGCCGGTATTATACGGATTCGCTTCGGTTTTACCAGCCCTCGGCGGATAAAAGGGCATCCGTAAATTTGCTGAGATTATCGTAGATACTGACATCGGCGCCGGGTATGGGCCTGGCGTCCAGATGCCGTTCGGTGTCCAGTCCGTTACCGGTTCGTACCAGTACCGGAAGACACCCTTCGGCGTGGCCGGCTTCCAGGTCCTTGCGGCTGTCTCCCACCATGATGACCCCTTCAAGGCTGGCGAGATGAAAATGCTCGCGGATCTGCTCCAGCAGGCCGGTGAGTGGCTTGCGGCAGCAGCACTGGTCGTCGGGGTGGTGGGGGCAGTAGGCAATGAAGTCGATGCAGCCACCCTGGGCTTCCACCAGCTGCTCGAGCTTCTCGTGCATGGCACCCAGCTCATCGGTGTCGTAGTAGCCGCGGCCGATGCCTGACTGGTTGGTGGCGATGGCAATGCGATGGCCGGCAATACAGAGCCGGGCCACCGCCTCAACGCTGCCGGGAATGGGGTGCCATTCATCCGCCGAGCAGATGTAATTGCCATCGTACTCGTTGATGACCCCGTCCCGGTCGAGAATGATCAACATCGCTGTGCGCGTGCCCCGTCGTCCGGTCTCAGCCTGCTGTGGGCAGCAGGGAGATGTCCGCAACGCGCAGGAACAGGTTGCGCAGGCGGTTCAGCAGCGCCAGCCGGTTGTTCCTTACCGCCTCGTCGTCGGCCATGACCATCACTTCATCAAAGAAGTTGTCCACCGGTGCCCGCAAGCTGGCCAGTGAGCTCAGGGCATTGGCGTAGTCGCCGTTCTCGAACAGCGGCAGAACCTTCGCGGCCTGTTGGTCGACCTGCTCGGCGAGGGCCTTTTCGGCGCTGTCCTGCAGCAGGCTGGTGTCGACCGTTTCACCGATGCTGTCGCCACCCTGTTTGGTCAGGATGTTCGACACCCGCTTGTTGGCGCCGGCCAGGGCCTGCGCTTCGGGTAGCTGCCGGAAGGCTTCCACCGCTTTTACCCGGCGGTCGAAATCCAGCGGCCGGGTCGGACGGCGGGCGTGAACGGCCAGGTAGACCTCGGCGCCAATGCCCTGCTCGTCGTAGTGGGCACGGAAGCGCTCCAGCATGTAGTCCACCACGGTGCTGGCGGTGTTCTGCTCGGTCAGTACGGTGAAGTTCTCTTCGGCCCACTCGCAGCAGGTCTGAAGGTCCAGCGGCAGCTCGCGCTCGATGATAATGCGCAGCACCCCGAGGGAAGCACGGCGCAAGGCGAACGGATCCCGTGTGCCGGATGGCGGCTGGTTGATGCCGAACAGGCCCACCAGGGAGTCCAGACGGTCCGCGATGGCAATGGCACAGCCGGTCAGGGTTGTCGGCAGGTTGTCGCCGGCGAACCGGGGCATGTATTGCTCGTTCAGCGCCTTGGCCACGTCTTCGGGTTCACCGTCGTTGGCAGCGTAATACTGGCCCATAATGCCCTGCAGGTCGGTGAATTCCAGGACCATTTCGGTGACCAGGTCAGTCTTCGCCAGCATGGCCGCACGCTCGGCCAGGGCCGGATCACTGCCGATGGCGTCCGCGATTTTCTTTGCCAGGGCGGCAACACGCACAGACTTGTCATAGATGCTGCCCAGTTTCTCCTGGAACACGATGGGCTTGAGGGCGTCGATGCGATCCTCGAGCTTTGTCTTCCGGTCGGTTTCGTAGAAGAACGCAGCGTCGGACAGGCGGGGTCGGATCACTTTCTCGTTACCGGAAACAACCTGTGAAGGATCTTTGCTCTCGATGTTCGCAACGGTGATGAACAGCGGCAGCATTTCCCCGTCGGCGGCTACAACGTGGAAGTATTTCTGGTGTTCCTTCATGGAAGAAATCAGGGCCTCCGCCGGAACCTCGAGGAACCGTTCCTCGAATCGACCCATCAACGGCACCGGCCACTCGTTAAGCGCGGTGACTTCGTCCAGCAGGTCCTCATCGATGACTGCCTTGCCACCGGCTTCCTTCTCGGCCAGCTCGGTGACGCCGGCACGGATCTGTTCCCGGCGCTCGGCGAAATCGGCAATCACATAGCCTTCCTGCTTGAGGACGATTTCGTAATCACTCGGCGTAGGTACGATCAGGGATTTCGGGCAATGGAAGCGGTGACCGCGGGTCTTGTTGCCCGGAGTCAGGCCCATGATGGGCGCCTCAATCACCTTGTTGCCGAACAGCATTACTACCCAGTGGACCGGACGCACGAACTCGGTACGGTGGGCACCCCAGCGCATGCGCTTGGGAATCGGCAGGCCGGCCAGTGATTGCTCCACCAGTTCCGGCATCAGCTCTACGGTGGGCTTGCCCTGCTCGACTGTGCGGTAGACCACCCAGGCACCCTTGTCGGTTTCCAGAGTGTCGAGCTGGTCAGGGGTCACGCCCAGAGAGGTGGCAAAGCCGGTCAGCGCGCGGGTCGGATTGCCGGCATCATCAAAGGCCGCCTTGACGGCAGGGCCACGTTTTTCAACCGACTTGTCCGGCTGGGAGTCAGCCAGATCCCGGATGCGCACGGCCAGGCGACGCGGAGCGGCAAAGGCTTCAAGCTTGCCGAATTCGATCCCCGCTTCTTCCAGGCCCCGGGCAATGCCCTGGGTAAAGGCGTCAGACAGCGGCTTGAGGGCCTTGGGGGGCAGCTCTTCGGTGCCCAGTTCGACCAGAAAATCCTGTGTTGCCATGGTTATGCGTTCCCCTGTTCCTGCTGTGCCTTCTTGGCTTTCTTGCCCTTCTTGCTTTTCGCCTTGTCGTCGGCGGCCTCAGCGGCGGCAAGGACTTCCTTGCGCAACGCCTCGGGGGCGAGCGGGAAGCCAAGCGAGCGACGGCTGTCGAAGTACGCTTGGGCGACGGCACGAGCCAGGGTGCGAACCCTAAGGATGAAGCGCTGACGCTCGGTAACCGAGATGGCGTGGCGGGCGTCCAGCAGGTTAAAAGTATGGGAGGCCTTGAGAACCTGTTCATAGGCGGGCAGGGCCAGGCCGGCTTCGATCAGCCGTGCGCTCTCCCGCTCGTGAACATCAAAGCTATGAAACAGGAACTCGGTGTCAGCGTGCTCGAAGTTGTAGGTGGACATCTCCACTTCCTGCTGGTGAAACACGTCACCGTAGGTGACCACACCTTCCGGTCCCTCGGTCCAGACCAGGTCGTACACGCTGTCGACGCCCTGCAGGTACATGGCGATCCGCTCAAGCCCGTAGGTGAGCTCGCCGGTCACCGGGAAGCATTCCAGGCCGCCAACCTGCTGGAAGTAGGTGAACTGGGTCACTTCCATGCCGTTCAGCCAGATTTCCCAGCCCAGACCCCAGGCGCCCAGCGTCGGGGACTCCCAGTTGTCTTCTACAAACCGGATGTCGTGAACGAGCGGGTCCAGACCCAGCGCCCGCAGGGAATCCAGGTACAGTTCCTGGATGTTGTCCGGTGATGGCTTCAGAACCACCTGGAACTGGTAGTAATGCTGCAGGCGGTTTGGGTTCTCACCGTAACGGCCGTCGGTAGGACGGCGGCTGGGCTGAACGTAGGCGGCGTTCCAGGTTTCCGGCCCGATGGCACGCAGGAAGGTGGCCGGGTGGAACGTGCCGGCACCCACTTCCATGTCCAGTGGCTGGAGGACCACGCAGCCATGCTGCGCCCAGAAATTCTGCAGAGCCAGGATAAGGCCCTGGAAGGTCCCGATATCCGGAGTTGTCTGTTTCGTTGCCTTGTCTGTCACGACGGTTGCCTGCTGATCAGTCTGTGTGTGGCGCCCCGGTTGTCCTTCGGGGCGCTCCGAAAAAAGAAAGGCGCATTATACGCGTGCTGGCTGTGTATTTCTAAGTCAGAAGAAGGTAAGACCCACCTGGAACAGTTTTTCCACATCCCGGATGCGGGTTTTGTCCACCAGGAACAGGATAACGTGGTCGTCCGGCTGGATCCGGAGATGATCGTGGGCGATCAGAACTTCGTTGCGACGCACGATGGCGCCGATGGTGGTGCCTTCCGGCAGGTTGATCTCATCAAGCCGTTTACCGACCACTTTCGAAGACCGGTGATCCCCGTGGGCAATCGCTTCGATCGCCTCTGCCGCACCCCTGCGAAGTGAGTGAACGTTCACAACATCACCGCGGCGAACGTGGGTCAGGAGGCTGCCGATGGTGGTCTGCTGGGGCGAGATGGCCACGTCGATGTCGCCGCCCTGAATCAGGTCCACATAGTCCGGGTTGTTGATCAGAGTCAGGACCTTGCGGGCGCCGAGGCGCTTGGCCAGCAGCGAAGCCATGATGTTGGCTTCATCGTCGTTGGTCACTGCGCAGAACACATCGGTACTCTCGATGTTCTCTTCCAGCAGGATATCCTTGTTGGCGGCGTTACCCTCCAGAACCACGGTCTTGCGCAGGTTCTCCGAGAGCATGACACAGCGCTCGTGGTCCCGCTCCAGCAGTTTGACCTGATACCGGTTCTCGAGGGTATGGGCCAGCCGCTGACCGATATTGCCGCCACCGCAGATAAAGATGCGCTTGTAGGGTTTGACCAGGGGTTGGAGTTCGCTCATCACCGACTTGATGTGGTCGCCGGCGGCAATAAAGAACACCTCGTCCCCGTCTTCGATAACGGTGTTGCCCTCGGGCATGATTGCCCGGTCTTTGCGGAAGATGGCCGCCACGCGGGTATCGATCTTGGGCATATGGGTGCGCAGGTAAGACAGCTCATGGCCCACCAGCGGGCCACCCTTGGTGGCGCGGATGGCCACAAGGCGGGTCAGGCCTTTGGAAAACTCCAGTACCTGGAGGGCGCCGGGATTCTCGATCAGCCGGGTGATGTGCTTCGTCACAAGGTGTTCGGGGCTGATCAGGACATCAATGGGAAAACCCCGCAGGCTGTCGAGATCCTTGGTCTGGTCGCGCTGGTAGAAAAGCTCGGATTTCGCCAGATAGGCGTTGGCACGCACCCGGCAGATCGTGGTCGGGGTCTTGTACAGCAGTTTGGCCACCTGACAGGCGACCATGTTGGTCTCGTCGCTGTTGGTGACGGCAATCAGCATGTCGGCGTCTTCGGCTCCGGCCTGTCGCAGTGCCGTGGGATAAGACGCCGCGCCCTGGACGGTGCGGATGTCGAGCCGGTCCTGCAACTCGCGCAATCGGGCACCATCGCTGTCGATGATGGTGATGTCGTTAGCTTCGTTGGCCAGGTTTTCGGCAAGTGTACCGCCGACCTGGCCGGCACCGAGAATCAGGATTTTCATGGTTCGGGTTTCTCCAGCACGGCGTAGAAGAAGCCGTCATGGCTGTCCGGATCCGGGAGCAGTTGCCGCCCCGCACCCATATCGCGTCCCCACTGAGCATCCGGCTCAACGAGACTGGCATCGGTCTGCTGCTTGCAAAACCGCTGAATTATACGGTGGTTTTCCTGCGGGAACACCGAGCAGGTGGCATACACCAGCCGGCCTCCGGGTTTCAGGATAGCCCACATTGCGTCCAGCAACCCGAGCTGTATGGCCGCCAGGGGGGTAATGTCCGATTCACGGCGCAATAACTTGATATCAGGGTGGCGGCGAATCACGCCGCTGGCGCTGCAGGGCACGTCCAGCAGAATGCGATCGAATGCCTCGCCGTCCCACCATTGGTCGGTCGCAGCCGCATCCGCCTGTTTCAGGGTGGCGTTGAGATCAAGTCGGTCCAGATTCTCCTGAACCCTGGGCAGGCGATCAGGGGATTCGTCGATGGCGACCACTTCCGCCAGCTCGCCACAGCTCTCCAGAATCGCGCAGGTTTTGCCGCCGGGAGCGGCACAGGCATCCAGGACCTTCTGGCCAGGCGCCAGGTCCATCAGGGTGGTACACAATTGTGCGGCCTCATCCTGCACGCTGACAGCGCCATCGGCGAACCAGGGCAGCCGATCGACAGGAACCGGAGTGGCCAGTTGAATGCCATGGGGCGCGAAGCGCGTCGCGTTTGCCTCGATGCCGGCCTCAGCCAGCAGGCCAAGATACTCATCCCGGGCAAAACGGAGGGCGTTTACCCGCAAGGTCATGGGCGCCTGGGCATTGTTGGCGTCGAGAATGTGCTGCCAGTCTTCCGGCCAGTTGTGACGGAGCTTTTCCACCATCCACACCGGGTGGCTGAACCTGGCGGCATCGTCTGCCGGTTCTGGCGCGCCTTCCCGCTCCGCGGCCCTGAGAACACCATTCACCAGCCCGGTCAGATGGGGTTTGTCCAGGGCCCGACAGGCTTCAACGGTTTCGTTGAGAACGGCGTAATTGGCCTGTTGGCTGAAGCGCAACTGGAACAGGGCTACCAGCATCAGGTGATGGATGATGCGGTCGGGCTTGCGCAGAGGTTTTTTCAGCCGGCTGTTGAGCTCGCCGTCTAGGCGGTGAAACCAGCGGCAGGTGCCGTAACAGAGCGCCTGGAGCTCGGGGCGTTCGTTGGCGGGCAGGCGGTTCAGAGCCGGCGGCAGGCACTGGGACAGGGACTGGCCATTCTCAACGGAAAGCATCACACCCGCGGCGATGGCGCGCATGGGGTGTTGTCGGTCGCCCATCTCAGCGCAGCTCCTGGCCGGGCATGAGCAGTTCCTTGCCGCCATTGATCAGGTCGTTCACGCTCTGGGCGCGGGAGCCCGGCAGCTGGAGACGGGTAATGCGCAGGGTGCCGTTGCCGCAGGCAATGTCGATCCCGTCCCGATCCCGTTGCACCACGGTTCCCGGCAGACCATCACTGGTGCTAACCAGGGCCTGGGCTTCGTGAATCCGGATGCGTTGGTCACCCAGATCGGTGTAGCTGCCCGGCCAAGGGTTGAAAGCACGAACCAGCCGTTCAATAGCTGTGGCATCTGCGGACCAGTCAATATGGCCTTCGGTTTTGCTCAGTTTGCTGGCGTAGCAGGCCAGTTCGTCGTTCTGAGGTTCCCCGGTGAGTTCACCTTTCTGCAGCAACTCAAGGGCCTTGATGATGGCCTTGCCGCCCAGGTCTGCGAGCCGGTCGTGGAGGCTGCCGCCGGTGTCGGTGTCCTCAATGGTGGTCAGGGATTTCAACAGCATGGCGCCGGTATCCAGGCCCTCGTCCATCTGCATGATGGTGATGCCGGTTTCCGCATCGCCTGCCGCTATGGCCCGCTGGATAGGTGCGGCGCCGCGCCAGCGTGGCAGCAGCGAGGCATGGATGTTCAGGCAACCGTGGGTTGGAATGTCCAGGACCGTCTTCGGCAGGATCAGACCATAGGCCGCGACAATCATCACATCCGGATTCAGATCGGCCAGTTGCGTCTGGGCGTTGGGCGTTTTCAGTGTTTCGGGCTGGAAGACCGGGATCCCGTGGTCCAGCGCCACCTGCTTGACCGGGCTGGGCTGCAGCTTCCGGCCACGGCCGGCGGGACGATCCGGCTGGGAGTAAACGCCAACAATGGTGTGGCCGGCTGCAATCAGGGCGCGGAGCGCGGTTGCCGCAAAATCCGGTGTACCAGCAAAAACAAGTCGCACGGTGTTGTGATCTCTGTTCCGTTGTATACGAAAAGACCGGGTCATGACCCGGTCCGGAATAGTGTCTGGTTTTGGGCTAGGCCAAAGCCTGATCAGGCACTCTTCTTGTGCTGCTTCTCCAGCTTTTTACGAATGCGGTTGCGCTTGAGAGAGCTGAGGTAGTCAACGAACAATCTGCCGTTCAGGTGATCCATCTCATGCTGGATACAGACAGCCAGCAGGCCTTTGGCTTCGATTTCGAACGGTTTGCCGTCCCGGTCCATTGCTCGGATCATGCAGTGTTCGATCCGTTCGACGTCTTCGTAGAATCCAGGTACCGACAGGCAACCTTCCTGCATGTATTCCCGTTCACCGTCCAGCACTTCCACCTCGGGATTGATGAACACCCGCGGCTCGCTCTTGTCCTCGGACAGATCCATGACAATGATCTGCTTGTGCACATTCACCTGGGTGGCCGCAAGGCCAATGCCGGGCGCATCGTACATGGTCTCGAACATGTCGTCGATCAGCTTGCGGTCGGCGTCTGTCACCTCTTCTACCGGTTTGGCAATGGTGCGTAGACGGGGATCCGGGTATTCGAGAATCTCTAGTATCATAGGTCGGTCTTTTTGCCTGTATGTCGGGATGCCCGCGGTATTGTGCCGGCATCCCTTTTGACTTTGCTGCTCTTTGTAACAGTGTGAAACTGATCTCCGAAATGCGACAGCGTACTGCGCAAATTTTCACCTTGCCTCTACTATTATCGGGGCAAGGCCCCAGCTTTCAACGGCTGGAGGGGTTATCAAGTTCTATACGGCTATTATCCAACAATTCGTCGATTGAGTACAAACTGATCAGTCAATAGTTAAAATCTTTCAACGACGGGATAGAATTTACTGGAAGAACAAAAGATAACATCACAATTTGCGAGACTTCTTCTATAGTAACTGGAATAACAACGTAATAAGCTGCAGGTAACTGACTGCATCCCAACAGAATGCAAAGAATCAAGGCACGCGATCAAGGACTTACACAATGAGGAAACTGCTGTACGCTCTGGCAGCAACTACGCTGCTTATAACCTCCTGGGCTCATGCTGCACCGGAGCTGCGGTCCGATCATCCCGAGCGTTACACCGTAGTTAAGGGTGACACCCTCTGGGACATTTCGGCCCGTTTTCTGAACAACCCCTGGTACTGGCCGGAAATATGGCATGTAAACCCGCAGGTCGCCAACCCTCACCTGATTTATCCCGGTGATCGCCTTGCCCTGGTTTATATTGATGGCAAGCCCCGTATTACCAAGGTTGCCAGCAACGATGTCGTAAAGCTGTCGCCCAAGGTACGTTCCGAGCCCATCGATACGCCCATCCCGGCGATCCCGCTTGATGCCATTGGCAGTTTCCTGACGGATACCCGTATTGTCAGCCCGGAAGAGATTAACGGTGCTCCCTATGTTCTCGAGGGTGAAGACGGCCGGATTATCACCGGTGCCGGCGACAAGCTCTATGCTCGCGGGGAAAAGCCTGCAGACAAGGTAGGTATATTCCGTCGCAGCAAGGAGTTCCGGGATCCGGATACTGGCGAGTTCCTCGGTCTTGAGGCGCGCAGTATCGCCCGTGGTGATGTGGCGCGGGAAAATGGCGATGTGTTGACCGTAAACCTGACCAGCTCCAACGAAGAGGTTCGCATTGGCGACCGCCTTCTGGTGAGTGAGGACCGTCGCCTGACCACCAGCTTCGTGCCCAGCGCACCCAGCGGGGACATTGAAGGTGAGATGATTTCGGTTGACGGGGGCGTGAGCCAGATCGGTCAGTACGATGTGGTTGCCATTAACCGCGGCACCCGGGAAGGACTGGAAGCCGGGAACGTGATGGCCGTCCTGAAAAGCGGCAATCTGGTTCGCGATCCGGTGACCGGAGAGACCATCGAGCTGCCTTCCGAGCGTGCGGGGTTGTTGATGGTTTTCCAGGCCTACGAAAAAATGAGCTACGGTCTGGTGCTGCAGGCCAACCGCGTGTTGACGGTGGGTGACAAGGTTACCAACCCCTGATTGACTGACTACCGATAGAAGCAATGGCCGGACCAGGAAGGTCCGGCCTCGCTGTTTTCAAGGATGATGCCGTGTTTTCCTCTGCCACAGCCCAATGGCTGTTCCTGACTTGCCTGCCCGGCCTCGGTCGCACCCGTCGGCGTGAACTGCTGACTGAATTTCCTGACTTGCCCAAAATGCTCTCCATGAATGCTGCAACCCTGCGGGCCCTGGGCCTGACTGCAGACGCCATGGCCGCAATCCAGGCCTGGCAAAAGCAGGATGATGCGCATCCGGCGGTTCGTGAGGTGCGGACCATAATGCACGATTGCCAAAAGTATGCCGTCGGTATTTTGACCTGGGGAGATACCCATTACCCGGAGCAGCTCCGGCACATTCACGATGCGCCCCTGGTGCTCTACACCCGAGGCGATATGGAACTCCTCGCCCGGGACCAGATTGGTATCATCGGTAGCCGCAAGGCTACGCCCGCCGGTCTGGATCATGCCCGGCGTTTTGCCGCCGAACTGAGCGCCCGCGAGCTGGTGGTGACCAGCGGTCTGGCGCTCGGGGTCGATGGCGCTGCCCATGCGGGGGCGCTGGAGGCGGGGTGTCCCACCGTAGCGGTGATTGGCTGTGGCCTGGATCGCGTTTACCCTCACCAGCACCGCCGCCTGGGTGAGCGGGTCGTTGCGAACGGGCTGATGATTTCCGAGTATCCACCTGGCACGCCGGCAAGAGCCGCGCACTTTCCCCAACGCAACCGCATTATCAGTGGCCTGAGCCGTGGCGTGCTGGTGGTCGAGGCGGGCCTGCGCAGTGGTTCCCTGATTACCGCGAGGATGGCGCTGGAGCAGGGGCGGGAAGTATTCGCCATTCCCGGCTCGGTGCACAGCCCGGTTGCCCGGGGGTGTCATCACCTGATCAAGCAGGGTGCCCGCCTGGTGGAAACGGTGGACGATATTCTGGAGGAGCTTGGTGCCTGGTGGTCCCCGCCACTGACAGCCGAAGCGGCCGGCACCCCGGAGCCGAAGCCAAGAGGCAAGGGGCCGCTGGCCGGCCTCGACCGCCGTGAAATCGCGGTGTTTGAGGCTTTAGGGTATGATCCACAGTCAACCGATGCACTGAGTTCAGCAACCGGCCTTCCTGCCGATCAGCTTATGCAGTCCCTGTTGCTTCTGGAGTTGCAGGGGCTGGTCAGCTCGGCACCGGGAGGCTTCCAGAAAATTGCCTGAACCCCGTGTGATCATCTAACCGGATCAACGTTTGACACAAGCAGTATGGCCCATTCCCACCCCCTATCTGACTGGCAATTGCACTGCGCTCGCCGCACGGTTCTGGGAGGCGGCGTTATTGCCTATCCCACCGAGGCTGTCTGGGGGCTGGGTTGTGATCCCTGGGACCAGGAAGCGGTAGAGAAGGTTCTGGAGCTGAAGCAGCGCCCGGTCGAGAAAGGCGTGATTCTGGTGGCTTCTTCCCTTGACCAGGTCCGTTTCCTGCTGGATCCCCTTCCCCCTCCGCTCCGGGCCGAGGCTGAGCGTCACTGGCCCGGCCCCGTGACCTGTCTGCTGCCAGACCCAGAGCGACAGGTGCCGGAATGGGTGCGCGGAAAGCACAGTTCCATCGCGGTTCGGGTCAGCGAGCACCCGGTGGTGCGGGCGCTCTGTGAAGCGACGGGCATGCCTCTGGTCTCCACGTCCTGTAATCCGGCCGGGCGACAGCCCGCCCGGCATATCTGGCAGGTGCGCGGGTATTTTGGCGATCAGTTGGACTGGATCGTTCCGGGAGCACTGGGCGGTAATCGCAAACCCAGCCGTATTATTGATATTGTCAGCGGTCAGCAACTTCGTTAGGAGCGTTTATGGCACAGCAACCCGATAGCCAGGCGGTCAAGCAGTATCTGCTGGGCCTGCAGGAGTCCATCTGCAACCGTCTGGAGGCCCTCGATGATGGCGCATCGTTCATCAAGGATGCCTGGGACCGGCCCGAAGGTGGTGGTGGCGTCAGCCGGGTGATCACCGAAGGCCGGGTGTTCGAGAAAGGTGGTGTTAATTTCTCTCACGTCATGGGCGACACCATGCCAGCTTCGGCCACCGCTCATCGTCCCCATCTGGCTGGTGCACCCTGGCAGGCTATGGGTGTGTCCCTGGTGATCCACCCCAACAACCCCTATGTGCCGACCTCCCACGCCAACGTGCGGTTTTTTATTGCCACGCCGCAGAACAGCGAGCCGGTTTACTGGTTTGGCGGCGGCTACGACCTCACGCCTTACTACGGTTTTGAGGAAGACTGTGTGCACTGGCACCGGACAGCCCGCGATGCCTGCGAGCCGTTCGGAGAGGGCACCTACAAGCGATTCAGGGATTGGTGCGATGATTACTTTTATCTGAAACACCGGGATGAACCCAGGGGTGTTGGTGGTCTGTTTTTTGATGACCACAACACCGGCGACTTCGAGCAGGATTTCGGTCTGATGAAAGCGGTGGGCGATAGCTACATAGACGCCTACGAGCCTATCGTCCGGCGCCGAATGGATCATCCGTTTGGTGACCGTGAGCGGGATTTCCAACTCTACCGCCGGGGGCGCTACGTGGAATTCAACCTGGTCTATGACCGCGGCACACTGTTTGGCCTGCAATCCGGCGGTCGCACGGAATCCATACTGATGTCCCTGCCGCCGCTGGTGCGCTGGGACTACAACCGGACCGCCGAGCCCGGTTCGGAAGAAGCCCGGCTGACAGATTATTTCCTGACCGGCCGAAACTGGCTGGAGACCCAACATGACTAACGATCTCTACGCGGTAGTTGGCAACCCCATCAGCCACAGCAAATCGCCGAGGATCCACAGCCTGTTTGCCAGCGAGACCGGTGAGCCGGTTGAGTACACGGCCATCCAGGCGCCGCTGGATGATTTTGCCGGCACGGTGAGGCAATTCTTCGAACGGGGTGGCAGGGGCCTGAACGTAACCGTGCCCTTCAAGGAGGAAGCCTGGAAGCTGGCGGACCGTCGTACCGAGCGGGCCGAGAATGCCGGGGCCGCCAATACCCTGTATCTGGATGACGAGGGCCGGCTCACCGCTGACAACACTGACGGGTGCGGTATCGTGCGAGACCTGGTTGTGAACCACGGTGTCGTCCTCGGGCAGGCACGCATCCTGGTGCTGGGGGCCGGTGGCGCGGTTCGTGGTGTTCTGGGGCCGATCCTGGCGGAGCATCCTGCCGCCATTACCATTGCCAACCGGACGGTTGCCAAGGCTGACGCGCTGGTTAACCTGTTTAAACCCGTGGCGGGCGAGACCGCGCTTTCTGCCTGCGGATTCGAACAGCCCCGGGAGCCTTTTGACGTGATCATCAACGGTACCAGTGCCAGCCTCCAGGGCGATTTACCACCGCTGTCACCGGAGGTACTCGGAGAGCAAACGGTGGTCTACGACATGATGTATTCTCTGCAAACCACGACGTTCAATCAGTGGGCGCTGGAACAGGGTGCACAGAACGTTCATGACGGGCTTGGTATGCTGGTGGAGCAGGCGGCGGAATCCTTCCGTATCTGGCGCGGCGTGAACCCTGCCACCGGCCCCGTCATCGAGGAATTGCGTAACGACTGAGCCGCTGCCACCGGATTGGGCTATGCTCAGGGTCAACTTCCGTAGGGATTTTCGATGGATATTCTTACCCTTGTAGGGCTTGTGGCAGGTGTTCTGATCGTCATCATGGCGATGCTCGCCAATGCCTCTTTCCTGACGTTCCTGAACCTTCCGGGGCTTGCCATTGTGCTGGGCGGGACCTTCGCCGTTACCCTGATCAAATTCCGAATGGCGTCAGTCATGAGCGCCTTCCGCCTGGCCATGTCTGCCGCGTTTACCGACCGCATGGCGCGGCCGGCGGAGCTGATCCGGGAAGTGGGCTCGCTCGCCATGGTGGTGCGCAAAGAGGGCATTCTGGGCCTGGAAAACCACCAGACTGACAACGAGTTCCTCCAGAAGGCCATCAACCTGTGTGTCGACGGCCACCCGCCGGAACTCGTGGAGGAGGCGCTGGCCCAGGAAACCCAGCAGACCGCCGAGCGTTACGAAGTGGCCGAGCGGGTGTTCCGGGGCATCGGCGAATCGGCTCCGGCCATTGGCATGCTGGGCACTCTGGTAGGCCTGGTGCAGATGCTCAACACTCTCGACGATCCGTCCTCCATTGGCCCGGCCATGGCCATCGCCCTGCTTACCACCTTGTACGGTGCGTTTATTGCCCAACTGGTTGCCCTGCCCCTGGCCGACAAGCTTCAGCTGAAAGCCGAGGACGAGGCCCGGAACCAGGTGCTGATCATCACGTCCATCAAGAACATCATGCGCGGTGAGAATCCCCGGGTAATGACCGAACTGCTGTCTTCGTTTGTTCACCCGGAGCAGCGCACCGGCCTGGCGCCGGAGCGGGAGGCCTGAGGGTTTGGAACTGGTCCAGAAGAAAAACAGGAAGCGTTTACAGAACCAGACGCCGGCCTGGATCGTCACATTTGCGGATCTGGCCACCCTGCTGCTGACCTTTTTCATACTCCTGCTGTCGTTTGCCGAGATGGACGTGGAGAAGTACCGGGCCATGGCCAATTCCATGGCGGTCGCTTTTGGCTCCAGTAATGTCCTGGCCGATGATATCGGTGGTTCCCCGCTGACCATGATTGAATCCGAGACGGTATCCCTCCCCGAGCCAACGGAATCCCAGACCAGGGAGCCCGAATTTATTGATGAGCGCGCCGAGGGTGCCGCGCCCACCCAGATCCCTGGAGGCGTGATTGATCTGGCCAGCCGGATGATCCGGGAGCTGGAATCGGAAGTGGCGTCGGAGGCCCTGAGTGTCAATTACGACCAGAACCAGGTGGTGATCCGCTTTTCCGAGGAAGCCACCTTTCGATCCGGTGATGCCGCCATAAAACCCGAGATGATCCCGATCATCGAACGGGTGGTCAATGTGCTGTCCGCCTGTACCGGTGATGTCCTGGTGTCCGGCTACACCGATGACCGGCCCATCTCCAGTGATCGCTACCGTTCGAACTGGGATCTTTCAGCGGCTCGTGCCGTGTCTGTGGTTCACGAGCTGGTGATGAACCGCCAGGTACCCGCCGACCGCGTGGTGGCGGCCGGTCGAGCCGAGACCAATCCTCTGGCGCCTAACGATTCGCCAGAGAACCGGGCCCTTAACCGTCGGGTGGAGATCGCGATTCGTAATCCCGAGTGCAACGATGACGTCCCGACCGGCGACCTTCCGGTCGAAATCATGCCCTGAGTCTTATATCCGGCGTGAAGCTTCTCATTCGTAATCCATATAACTGTCGTGCTTTCAGGGCTTTATACTGTCCGCCGTTTATTGACTGGCACAGCGGAGCGAGAGGGTAACCATGAGTGGACCGGACAAGCCAAAAGTGATTGGCGAAGAGTGGAGTGATGAGCGGGTCAGAAGTTTTCTGGCTATCCAGCCCTGGGATGCTGCCGAGAACCCTGACTTCAACGCCCTGTTGAAAGCCTATCAGGCGATGCGGGCCGAAGATTTCGAGCGCTTTATCGGCTTTTTTGTTGCCGAGGGTCGGGATCTGAATGCCGCAGGCCTAGACGGGGAAACCATTCTTGACCTGATTTCCCGTCATCGCCGCAGTGTCGATTATGCCCGGGCGCTGGAGAACGCCGGCGCCAAGAAAACGGCTGCGGCCGGGGATTGATCGGGCTTCAGAGTTCCCCGAAATGCCGGTGTAAAAACGGACGGAATTGGCTCATGGTGGCGCCAGCCGTCTCCGGATCGGGCCGGATACCGGATTGGAAACCCGGGAGCTCGCCGGACAGGAAAGGTTCCACCAGCGATGGGTTGGCACTGATGACATGAACGACCACATCCCGGCTGGCCTCCTCGCCGGTGATAAGTGGCGCCGGCTGATGATCACCCAGAATGATCATCAGGGCGTCCTGGCGCAGATAGTGGGCGGCGAAGCCCCCGGCAACTTCCAGGGCATAGGCAATCGCCTGACCATAATGCTCCCTGACCCGGTCCGGATCGCGCCACAGCGAAACCGGCGCCTCGCCAGCACCCTCCCAGCGCCGGAACACTTCACCGTTGCCGATGCTTTGCCAGTCATCGAGCACCGGCAGGATCGGCACCCAGGGAGCGTGGCTGCTGATCAGCGCCAGCTCGGCAAAGAGCGGCCCCTCATTCGCATCGCGAATGTCCTGAAACCGGTGCCAGGTGTACTGGTCGGGCATGGTGACCCAGTTGAATGGTGGCCCCTGGTAACCCAGATCATCGTGATCGTAAATCCGGTCGTAGCGGAACAGCCGGCCCTCGGGCCAGGCCTGGGTGATAGCCGGCATCACGGCGACAGTGCTGTGCCCTGTGCTGCGGAAGTCATCGATCAGCGTGGCGTAGCCGGAGCTGAGGAGGGTTTCGTAGGCAAGCTGGTTGTGGATCCACTGGCCACTCAACACGGATAGATGACCAAGCCAGGACTGGCCACCCTGGATGGGTGATTGCAGCCGGCCAGTCACCACCGACAGCCCGGCCGCATCGAGGGACCGGCCCAGGGCCTCAAGGCCCGGATTGACGAGTGACCGGTAGCGCTCGTCCGTGACCGTCGACACCCCGTAGGACTCGATAAAACCCAGAATGACATCGGTATGTGCCAGCCCTGGCAGGGGCGTTGCCCGGCCTTCCCGCCCTGGCTGCGCCCTCAATTCGTTGGCAAAATCCCGGGTTGTCTGGTGAGTGTGAGTGATCAGGGAGGCCTGATTGGCAACGAAGGCCAACGCCGGGCTGCCAATCCAGGGCGTGACGGCCCCGGCCAGAAACAGGCCGGCCACAAACCAGAGCGGTTTACCCAGGTGGGCCGGCGAGTGGTGCGCCAGCCGTTCGAGGCCATAGCGAAACAGCCAGCCCACGCCTGCGAGCAAACCCAGCAGAGCGGCGAGGGCCGCAACCGCCAGAACCGCCCCCAGGTTTGTGTTGAGCAGATTCCAGGCCGCATCCAACAGGCCAACTTCAAGATACAGGTTCAGGCCGCGGCCAAGACTCTCCCGAACCAGGGCATCTGCCAGAACAAGCAGGAACAGAAACGCGTAGGCGATAGCCAGCAAACGGGCGACGCGGTATCTCCGCTCGGGATCCCTGAGCCCGCAAATGATGGCCCACAGGATCAGGGCCTCCAGAGAAAGCCAGGGGGTGTTACCCGGCAATGCCAGGGACGGAAACAGGAACAGCCCGTTCAGCAGAAAAAGCCAGGCCAGTATCACGAAGCGACCTCAACCCAGGCGATCTGTTCCTGCCGACGGGGCAGGGGTACCGGTACCGGCGATTCTCCCTCAACCGATTGTGCCATGCGGGTCAGTGTTTCCCGCCATGGTGATTCGTGGGAGGCATGCCAGGCGCGCCAATGCAGCGCGGCTAGCGCCTCCGGGTGGTTGCAGATCAGGCTGAGCTCCCGGTGAGTCAGGCCCTGCTTGCCTTCTGTGGCGCAGCGATCCACCAGAGACGCCAGGGCTCGTGCTTTCTTGCCCCGTAATGGCGAGGCACTTCGCCTGTGCTCCCGGGCGGGAACGGGAGACAGAACCATCTGTTCGAACCATTCCAGACTGCCCGGTTTCCGATGACCCAGTGGTGCGGGACCGGCAAGATCAATCACCGTCGTTATCCGGTAATCCTCGGGCACCGCCAACCATTGCCCTTCGCCCGGTTTGCGGCTCAGCCACCAGGCCAGAGCAGGTGATAACAATACCGGTGCCAATACGGGCAGCGCCCAGGGTGTCAGCGACGGCGCGTGCCATTGAATCAGGCTGAGCGCCGCAACGGCGGAAGCCAGCAGGAGGGCAAAGTGCCGAAGGCTGAGGCCCGGCTTGGCGCCGCCGGACCGGTTCTGTCCCTGCCAGCCAACTTTGAGATTCGACAGCGCGCCCACAACATGGAAGGTGTGAACCAACATCCGGATGGGGGCCAGCGCCAGTGCTGCGAGCGTCTCCATCAGCGTGTTCCCCGAGAGCCTGAGCAGCCCGCCAAACCGGGTAGTCCGCTTTGCCAGCGCGCGGTCCGCGATTGCAAGCAGCCGGGGGCCGAACAGCAGTACCGAGGTCACCAGGACCAGCAGAAAGCCCGGACCAGAGCCGGTGCCCGTGGTAGCCATCACGCCCGGCAAAGCCGGCGTCGAATCGGCCAGCGCCACATAGCCTGACAAGCCCAGGAAGACCAGCCAGAGCGGAGAGGCCAGGTACGAGAAAATTCCGGTTAACAGGGCCATCCGGTGGGCGAGCCGGATCCTCCCCAGGGTTGCCAGTAGCCACAGATGCTGAAGGTTGCCACGGCACCAGCGCCGGTCCCGGATCAGGTCATCCTCGAGGGTCGGCGGTGATTCCTCAAAACTGCCGGTGATGGTTGGTTCCAGCCAGACCTCGTAGCCGGCCCGGCCCATCAGTGCCGCCTCGATAAAATCATGGCTGAGTACCGGTCCCCGGAACAGGCCGGGCCCGCGAAGCTTGCGAAGACCACAGTGGGCCATGAACGGCGCTACCCGGATGATCGCATTGTGGCCCCAATAGGTGGCCTCTCCAAGCTGGATGGCGGCCAGTCCGGCACCGTAAAGCCTGCCATAACAGCGGTTGGCAAATTGTTGCAGACGCGCAAATCGGGTTTCTGCCCGGGCAAGGCGGGGTGTGGTCTGGATAATCCCCGCTTCGGGCCGGGCTTCCATGAGCTGTATCAGGCGGGTAATGCAATGAGCACTGAGCAGACTGTCGGCATCCAGAACCACCATGTAGCGGTAGCGCCGGCCCCATCGACGCAGGAAATCGGCGATATTGCCGCTCTTGTAGTTCAGATTGATGTTGCGTCGCCGGTAAAACAATTGCTGGCCGGGCGCCAGCTCTGTGCGTATCCGGTCGCAGGTGGCCTGTTCCTCGAGCCAGATTTCCGGGTCCCGGCTGTCCGAGAGCACATAGAAATCAACGGATTCCTGTTGTCCCGTTCGCTCGAGATCGCGGATGATTGCTTTCAGACCGCCGAGGGTGCGCTGCACCGGTTCATTGCAAACGGGCATCACGACGGCGGTAGGTGCGACCGTTGCTTCTTCGGACTCAGGCTGCCCAACGCGGCTGGACAGGCTCCAGGGGTCGCCGCCAAAGCGGAGCGCAACAAAGCCAAAAACGGCGGTCCAGAAGCCCACGCCGATCCACGCAAAGAGGAGCCCGAAGACGGCCAGCAACATGGCAGTCGTTCCGCCATTCGCCTGCTCCGGCAATGTCTGGGCAAACAAATAGACGCCGGCCAGGGTTTGAGCGGCCACCAGGAAAACAAGCAGAAGGCGTCGCCGGAACGCGACCGGGCGCCAGCACGCGGCGCTATTCACGAGGGTAACCGATACTGGCCCGGGTAATGGGTGGCAGAGGGCGCCCCTGGCATGGCCCGGGCAGGGTAAACCACTCCGGCATCCGCGCCAGGAACTGCACGTTGCTCAGGGCCGGGTTTTCAGCGGCGTGTACCTGCAGCAGGCTGTGCAACCGCGCCCGGGTTTCAGGACCGGTATCGTGGCCTGCCGCGCGCAGGTAGAGCAGTGCTCGATCAAACGGTTGGTCTGGTGTGTCCACAGTGGTCTCCGGGATCTAAGGTTACCCCGAAAGATACGGCCACGGCGGTGACTTCAGACCACTGGCTTACTGATCGTTAAGATACTCATCCTTCAGGCGGACATAGTTGGCGGCGGTGTATGTGAAAAAACCGCGCTCCTTCTCCGTCAGCGCCCGGGCTTTCTTGCAGGGCGACCCCACGTAGAGATGCCCGGATTCGAGTGTCTTGCCGGGCGGAACCAGACAGCCCGCGGCAACAATCACCTCGTCCTCCACCACGGCGCCATCCATGATGATGCAGCCCATGCCCACCAGAATCCGGCTGCCAATGGTGCAGCCATGCAGCAGTGCCTTGTGGCCCACCGTCACATCGTCGCCAAGCGTTAGCGGATAACCACCGGGGTTGTAGTCACTGGCGTGGGTGATGTGCAGGACCGACCCATCCTGGATGCTGCACCTGTGTCCTATGCGGATTTTGTGCATATCGCCACGAACCACTGTCATCGGCCAGATGGAAACATCATCGCCGGTTTCCACATCGCCAATCACCACGGCACTTGGATCGACCCATGCCCGTTCCCCAAAATGTGGCGTGATACCCTTGTGTGAACGTATATTCGTCATTACATAGTACCTGTTGGATTGAAATTGAACGCGTATACCCGGAGGCCCGGGGCGCCTGTGGGAGAGGTCCTTCCAAAACTGTCTGTCGCCATGGATGGCGACAGTCAAGCGTCACATGGACGTGCCGCCAGGAGCGTGTTTTGGAAGGACCTCTCCCACAGGTGCCAGCCCCAGAGAATTAAGAAACCAAACTACCCAAGATTCGACGAACTGAGAAGGGGACCTATGAATAACCCGTTACTGACTTACGACCTGTTGCCGAAGTTTGACCATGTCCGCACCGAACACATGGAAACGGCAATTGACCAGATTCTCAGTGAAAACCGGATGAAAATCAGCCAAATCGCAGACCAGGACGATCCCACCTGGGAAACCCTGGCGCAGCCGATGCAGGCGCTGGATGACAAGTTGAGCAACGCCTGGTCGGTGATTTCGCACCTGAACGGCGTGATGAACAACGACGAGCTGCGAAAGGTGTACAAGAACTGCCTGGAGAAGCTCACCGAGTACAGCACCGAGGTGAGCCAGAACGCAGCCCTGTGTGACGCCTACAAGAAGCTGGCCGACCGGGACGATTTCAAGAACCTGAACGAGGCCCAGCGCAAGTCCGTGCAGAACACGCTCCGGGACTTTCACCTGGGTGGTGTGGACCTGCCGGAAGACAAGAAAAAGCAGTACGCCGAGTTGTCCCGGGAGCTGTCCGAGCTGTCCAACAAGTTCAGTGATAACGTGCTGGATGCTACCCAGCACTGGTTCAAACATATCACCGACGTCGATGAACTCGCCGGCGTCCCCGAGACTGCGATCGAAAGCGCCAAACAGGCCGCCCGCCAGAAAGACCTGGACGGCTATGTTATTACCCTGGATTTTCCCAGTTTCTTCCCGGTCATGACCTACTGTGACAACCGGGATCTGCGTCGGGAAGCCTATGAGGCCTTTGTGACCCGCGCCTCCGACCAGGGCCCGGATGCCGGCCAGTGGGACAACACCCCGGTGATGGCGGAAATCCTCAAGCGCCGCCACGCCCAGTCCAAGCTGCTGGGCTTTGACAACTACGCCGAGCGCTCCCTGGCCACCAAGATGGCCCGCAGCAGCGACGAAGTGCTGGACTTCTTGAACCAGCTGGCGGCCAAGTCCAAGCCCCAGGCCGAGAAAGAATTTGCCGAGCTCAAGGCGTTCGCGAAAGACGAGTACGGCGCCGAGGAACTGCAGGCCTGGGATATCGGCTATTACAGCGAAAAGCTTCGCCAGAAGCGCTACGACATCTCCCCGGAAACCCTGCGTCCCTGGTTCCCGGTGAACAAGGTGGTGCCCGGACTATTCCGTGTGGCTGAAAAGCTGTTCGATGTCCAGATTGAAGCGAAGCCGGAAGTGGAAACCTGGCACGAGGACGCCACAGCGTATTGCATCAGCCGCAATGGCGAGCCCCTGGCCTGGTTCTATCTCGACCTCTATGCCCGCCAGGGCAAACGTGGCGGTGCCTGGATGGCCGATTGCCGGGTGCGCTGGCGTAACCTGCGTGGCCAGCTCCAGTTGCCGGTGGCCTTCCTGACCTGCAACTTCACCCCGCCGGTGAATGGCAAACCGTCGCTGCTGACCCACGACGAAGTGACCACCCTGTTCCACGAATTCGGCCACGGCCTGCATCACATGTTGACCCAGGTCGATGTGCTGGACGTTTCCGGTATCAACGGTGTGGCCTGGGATGCGGTGGAACTGCCCAGCCAGTTCCTGGAAAACTGGTGCTGGAATCCGGAATCGTTAGGGCTGATCGCCTCGCATCACGAGACCGGGGAACCGCTTCCGGAGGATCTGCTGCAGAAACTGCTGGCGGCCAAGAACTTCCAGTCCGGCATGGGCATGGTACGACAGCTCGAATTCTCGCTGTTCGACTTCCGCCTGCACGCGGAATTCACCGACGAAGCGCCCACCAACCCGCTGGATATGCACCGCAAGGTGCGCAGCGAGATTGCCGTGGTGGAAGCCCCGCAGTTCAACCGCTTCCCCAACTCCTTCTCGCACATCTTTGCCGGTGGTTATGCGGCTGGCTACTACAGCTACAAGTGGGCGGAAGTGCTGGCGGCCGATGCCTTCTCCCTGTTCGAGGAAAAAGGCATCTTCGACCCGGAAACCGGTAAGGCCTTCCTCCACAATATCCTGGAGAAAGGCGGCTCACAGGAGCCCATGGAACTGTTCAAGGCCTTCCGGGGTCGCGAACCGCAGGTGGATGCGCTCTTGAAGCAAACCGGCATCACGGACGAAGCCGCCTGACCCAATTTGAGCCGGCAGTCGTAAAGGCTGCCGGTTGTTCCAAACGGGAGTATTTTTATGGCGAGTCCAAAACGCTTTATCGCCGGCGCTGTCTGTCCCCGCTGCGCGGAGATGGACAAGATCATGATGTTCACCACCGACGACGATGATCAGGTTCGCGAGTGCGTGGCCTGCGGCTTTACCGACGCGGTATCCGACGCCGAACAACCGTCCAACCCCGAGCTCGAGACGCGGGTGAACAAGCGCAAGAATGAGGACGATCACACCGTCAAGCAGGTGGTGTTCTTCAAGTCTGCTGCCGACGACGAGGATTGATCGTTAACTCTTAGCCTTCTGGTTGAGGGGGTGAGAGGCCATGGGAATGCTTTTCTTCTGGGGAAAAGCAACTCGCTTCGCTCAGACATCTTTTCCCCGCCAGAAAAGCACACCCACACCCTCTCGATCTGGCTCAAAAGATATCTCTTGAGCAACCAATCTTTTCAGCGATATCTGTGAGTTCCTATGTGAGGGGGCCGGGATATTTTTCCCGCCGGAAATTGATGTCTGAGTGCAGCGAGTTGCCATTTCCAAGGGCAAAATATCCCGGCCCCCTCGCAACTCCCCTCAACAAGCAGGCTACAGAAAAACCTCCCAGCTCAAAGAACCATAGCCGCCAACCACCCAAAGCCAAGCAACGGCAAGTTGTAGTGCAGGAACGTCGGCACCACGGTATCCCAGATGTGGTTGTGCTGGCCGTCGGCGTTCAGGCCGGCGGTGGGGCCGAGGGTGGAATCGGAGGCCGGGGAACCGGCATCGCCCAGAGCGCCGGCGGTGCCGACCAGGGCAACGATGGCCAGGGGGCTGAAGCCGAGTTGCAGGGCCAGGGGCACGTATAAGGCCGCGATGATCGGGATGGTCGAGAAGGACGAACCGATCCCCATGGTGATCAGCAGGCCCACCACCAGCATCAGCAGTGCGGCCATGGCCTTGTTCTCGCCAATCACGCCCACCGAGCTGTCCACCAGGCTGGCGATTTCCCCGGTTTCCCGCATCACTTCGGCAAAGCCGGACGCGGCGATCATGATAAAGCCGATCATGGCCAGCATCTTCATGCCCTCGGTGAACAGATCATCGGCCTCTTTCCAGCGCACCACACCGGACAGGTTGAAGAGCACGAAACCGGCCAGGGCGCCCAGGATCATGGAGCCCAGCCAGAGCTGCACCACGAAGGCGGTGACGATGGCCAACAGGGCCACAACCAGGGTGCGCGGGCTGTAGCTGGTTTCTACCCGTTCCGCTTTGGTGATGGTTTCCAGGTTGTAGGTGCGGCCACTGCGATAGCTGAAAAAGACCGCGATCAGCAAGCCGCACAGCATGCCGAGTGCTGGCAGTGCCATGGCTTTCATGACGCTGAGGCCCGAGGCGTCGACGCCGTTGGCGTTGATCTTGGCGATCAGGATTTCATTCAGGTAGATGCCGCCGAAGCCGACGGGCAAGAACATGTATGGGGTGATCAGGCCGAAAGTCAGCACACAGGCAACCAGGCGGCGATCCATGTTCAGTTTGGCCATCACGTAGAGCAGCGGCGGTACCACCAGGGGGATGAAGGCGATGTGGATCGGCAGGATGTTCTGGGACGAGATGGCAATGGCCAGCAGCAGGCCGATGATCAGAAAGCGGATGCCGTTTACTGCGGCGCCTTCCTCCTGACGGCCCACCAGAGCCAGGGCCCTGTCGGCCAGGGCGTGAGCGAGGCCGGATTTGCCGATGGCAACGGCGAAGGCACCGAGCGTGGCGTAGGACAGTGCCACGGTGGCACCGCCTCCGAGGCCGCTATTGAACGCTTCGATGGTGGCTTCCAGGGACATTCCGGCAATCAGGCCACCGGATACGGCACCGATAATCAGGGCAACAACAACGTGGATGCGGCATAAACTCAGGACGAGCATAATCGCGACCGCGGCGACGACGGCATTCATGGCAAAACTCCGGGTAGGAATTAACGGTTGTTCCGGCCCCTTGTGGGGGCCGGCATCATGAAAAGCGCGGTAATGTGCAGGAAATGGTCGCGGTAGTCAAAGAGGTTGTGTAACGGTCAGGCTTCATCGAGGCGGGCAAAGCGGGGAACCTGCTCGCCGGCAACTTCCACGGTTTCCCGGAACATGGTCAGAGGACGCACCCAGAGGCTGTAGTCACCGTAAAGGCAGCGGTAGACCACCATCTGCTCCTCGGTCTCGCTGTGCCGGGCAACGCCGATGACTTCGTAATCCTTGCCCTTGTAGTGTCGGTATTTACCCGGACGTATCTCGTTCTTGCGCTCGGTCATTATTGGCCTCAATGGATTCGGGCTATGCTGGCCCTGTCGTTACGGAGGACGTAGCACGCGCAACCGTCTAAACTGGAAACAATTGCAGGGATGCGAACGACTCAGTCAGGGCTTGAAAGTGTAGATCACCCGGACGGGCCCGGAAACCGGAAACAGCTATGATGCGGCAGTTAACCTGCATCCTTCTCGTTTTATTGTCGCTGGCGTGTCTGGTCAGCACGCCTGTTCAGGCTGCTCCCGTCGCATTTGACTGGCTGGAAGCGGCCGCGGATGAATTGGCGCTCGACGACGTTCGCGTCCTGCCCCCGAGCGACTGGCAGACATCCGGCTCCAGTGAGGTGTTCAATCGTGGTTTCAGTGATGGCAGTTTCTGGCTGAAAGTCGAGATTTCGCCTGACCCGGCGAACCGGGTGATGGAAATCGGTTATCCGTTGCTGGATGAGGTTTCTGTTTACTGGGTCCTGAACGGTGAGCTGATCCAGACCCACCACACTGGCGATACCCTGCCCTTTAGCAGTCGCCCGATTCATCATCGTAATTTTGTTTTCCTGGTGCCCTCGAACACCGAGCCGGTCACCGCCTTCGTGCGGGTGAAAACGCTGGGTTCGGTGCAGATTCCTCTGGAAGTTATTCCGTCGGCGGAATTCCTCGCCAACGAGCAGTTGTCCTACGGTTGGCAGACGATGTTTCTGGGCATCATCGTTGCCATGGCGCTGTACAATCTCTTCCTGTTCGTTATCGTGCGCCATTCCACCTACCTCTGGTACGTGCTGACGGTTGTGTTTACCGGGCTGGTTCAGCTCAATTTCAATGGTCTGCTGTTTCAGTGGCTGTGGCCGGATGCTCCCGGTATCAATCGATATTTCACCATTCCGGTTATCTGCTTCGCCCTCTTCTCCGCCATTATTTTCGCAATCCGCTTTCTGCACATTCGACACTACAGTCTGAGAAGCTATCGGTTCCTGCAGTGGGTTCTGACCGCTATTTTCGCTTGCTTCTTGTTCGGCCTGTTTGGCAGTTATCAGACTGGCATTGTGCTGGTTAGCGGTATTGCGGCAGTGGTTACTCCCGCGGCCTGGTTCATCGGTTTTCTGGTGTGGCGCAAGGGCCAGATCCTGGGCGGTTTTTATGTGCTGGCCTGGACGCCCCTGTTAATTGGCCATCTGATTCTGGCCGTCAGCAAGCTCGGTATGATGCCGCGCAGTTTTCTCACCGAGTTCATGCCCCAGATCGGTGTGGCCTTGGAGGTGGTTCTGCTGTCCTTTGCCCTTGCCTATCGGATCAATCTGGAACGTCGCAAACGCCATGAGGCCCAGGAGCAGGCGCTGGCGATCCAGCAGCAGGCCAACGTGACCCTGGAGATGCGGGTTCAGGAGCGCACCGACGAACTGGAGCGCGCCAATGAACAGCTCAAGGCGATCAGTCTCACCGATGGGCTGACCCACGTCGCCAACCGGCGCCGGTTCGATGAGAAACTGCAGGACGAATGGAAACGGGCCCAGCGACACGGTCACCCATTGAGCCTGTTACTACTGGATATTGATCACTTCAAGCGGGTAAATGACGAGCTCGGCCACCTGGTCGGCGACGACTGTCTGACCGAAGTGGCCGCCCTGTGTGCGGCCGAAGTCCAGCGATCCGGCGACCTGCTGGCCCGCTATGGCGGCGAGGAGTTCATCATTCTGTTACCGGCAACACCGGAAGAAGGGGCAGTTCGCGTGGCCGAACGAGTGCGTCAGGCTGTTGCCCGGTCGCCGGTCTATTCCAACGAGCGGGTCGCCCCGGTCAGTCTCACTATCAGTGTGGGCGTTGCCTGCGTGGTTCCGGATCCGGAGATGGAGCCCCAGGAACTGATCCGTCAGGCCGACGAGGCCCTTTACTCGGCAAAGGAGTCCGGCCGAAACCGGGTCATGGTGGCCCGTGATTTCAGGGCTGCGACCGTATCCGGTGCCTGAGGGCTCTCTGATC
The DNA here is from genome assembly GCF_040148675.1 of Marinobacter sp. NFXS11. NCBI lineage: Bacteria > Pseudomonadati > Pseudomonadota > Gammaproteobacteria > Pseudomonadales > Marinobacteraceae > Marinobacter > Marinobacter sp. NFXS11. Next base: position 770,080 of record NZ_JAGDDV010000002.1, read on the forward strand.
TTCAGTTCTTCAGCTTGTAACGGCCTGGCCCGAGGAAGATCACTGCAACGGCAGTAAACAGGAAGAAGCCCTGCAGCTCAAGTGCCCAGCCGCCACCGCGTCCAAGGCTCAGAAGTTCGTTGCCATGTACCAGGATAATGGCAAACAGCATGTTGAAGATGATCAGCAGGGCTCCGATCCGGGTTTGATAGCCCAGAACCACCATCAGCGGTGCGATGATTTCGCCGACAAATACGCCGTAGGCAAGAAAGGTAGGCAGGCCGTGGCTGGCCAGTTCGCCTTCGATAAAACCAACACCGTTAAGCAGTTTGGCAATGCCGTGGAACAGCATCAGCCCGCCCAGGGTCAGGCGAATAATCAGTTTTCCCAGATCAGCGTTTTCGAGCAAGGCAAGGGTCTCCGTTTTATAGGTTGCGAATGTCAGGATACAGCGGCAGAAGCTGTTTGATCAGCCGGTTCTGGGCGCCCGTGGGAATATCGTTTTTCTCCATCGCCAGGATCAGGTTTTCCGCCAAAGCATTGAACTGGGTGTCGGTGATGGCCATGTCGGAATGCAGTTCGCGCATCTCCCTTCCGGTGTAGGCACAGGGCCCGCCACTGAGCTCGCACAGCTGATCTGTGAGGTTGTGGTGGAACTGGGCGACATCCATGCCTTTGAACTGCTGGTTGATGCGCTCGTCCTCGACGATCAGGTAGAGCAGGTCCTCCACTACGTTTGCGATGCCTTCCCGTTCACCGAGCTGCTGATACAGGCTGTTTTCCGGCCCGCTGTTCAGATTTTGGCAGCCACCGAGTCCCAGTGCCAGCGCAATCAACAGGGCGGTAAGCGTGGGGTGCAGATTTGTTTGGACCATAATCAGAAACTCCCCTGCAGCGACAGATACAGACCTTGCTGGTCTTCCAGTGTGGCAACGTCACCCAGGTTGACCAGAGCGCCTGTGACTGCCAGGCGACGGTCCGGAACCCAGGCGACAAACAGGTCCCACCAGTCGTCTTCGGTGGCAAAGCTCAGGTTGTCCGGCTTCTGCCGGTATTCGGCGCCTACCAGCCACTGACGATTCAGGAAAAGCCCGACGCTGCCCTCCATCATCAGTTCGTGGTTGTTGTTCCGGTCACCGCCAAATCCCAGGAGCCCGCCCTGGTTGGCCCGGGTTGCCCGCGCGGTCAGGTTTACCAGCAGGTTGCGCTCCATCACGGCGGCAAAGAACAGCTTGCTGCCACTGACATACACATCGGTGCCACTGTCGTCCCGGGCGCCAATCGCCGACGGCACGGTGAAATCCCGCTGGCGCTTGTACTGCACACCGGCAGACCACTGGCCCCACGGACTGTACAACACATCGCCGACGAGCCGGACCTTGGCGCCGAAAATATCCTGGTTCAGCTCGTCCTGTTCCAGGCCGAAACCGTCTTTCAGGGTAAACACGAGGCTGTCCAGATCCAGGGTCTGCCGCGCCACGGTGAGTTCCAGCCGGTTGTTCCAGTTCAGGCCGGCACTGGTGACCGAGAGCGAGTACTCGTCCACTTCGGCCCGGCTGAGTGCAAGGGTGCCGCCCCACTCCTCGTCGCTGGCGTAGCTTCCAAGCAGTGCCCAGGGCACCAGGCCGCCGCCGGCACTGCCCTCGATGGTGGTAACGCCTCCGGTCGCCCAGATCCGGCTGCCAATGTCGGCGCCGGCCACCGGTGCGATCAGGAGCGCCACGGCCATTGTTACCAGGCATCTTGCTGTCATTCTGAATACTCCGGGTTGGTATGGGTCAATTCCTCCCGACGGTCAGCCAGGGCGCGGGCTGTCTCAGGCAGATCCTCCGGTGCGACGGGACGGCTCAGGTAGAAGCCCTGAGCCAGGTTGCAGCCCCAATGCTGCAGAAGGCGCCATGCCTCCAGGTTCTCGATGCCTTCGGCCACGACCTTCAGCCCGAGGCCATGGGCCATATCAATGGTGGAACGCACAATCAGCTGGTCCTGGGGCTCGGTATCCAGCCTGAGCACGAACGACTTGTCGATTTTCAGCTCCTGTACCGGGAGCTTGCGCAACTGGGACAGCGAGGAATAACCGGTACCGAAGTCGTCTACCGACAGGGTCACGCCCAGTTCCCGGAGCCGGTTCAGTGTTGCCATCGCCTCTTCCGGGTCTTCCATCAGGGCGCTTTCGGTGACTTCCAGAGTGACCCGCTCCAGATTGTGGTGCCAGCCCTGGAAGGTGTCGCCAATGTGTTGGATAAGGGCGGGCCACGTCAGGTCCATGGCGGACAGGTTGATGGCGACGCCCGCATCAACACCCTGTTCGTGCCAACGCCGGGCATCGCTGGCGACCCGTTGCAGGATATGGGCTGTCAGATCGTGGATTTGTCCCGACTGCTCGGCAAGAAAGATGAACTCCTCCGGGGATATAAAACCCAGCTCCGGGTGAATCCAGCGTACCAGGGCCTCCACCTGAACCAGCTCACCGGTCTGGCTGTTCAGTTTTGGCTGATAGTTCATGTGCAACCCGTTGTTCAGGATGGCGGTGTGCAGATCGGTAACCAGTTTCAGTTCCCGGAGATGACTTTCATCCTGTCCGGGCTTGTAGCGTGTGAAGGCTTCGGGATGGGCCTCGGCCTGCTCGAAGGTGAGATTGAGCCGGCGACGCAGGGCGTCGGTATCCGAGGCATCTTCCGGCAGTTCCATGGTGACGATGGTGACCCTGAGGGAGAAGGGCGTCTGGTCTACCTGCAAGGGAGATTCGATGAGCGCGTGCAGTTGCCGGATTCTTTCATTGCTTTGCTCCGGGGGCAGTGAAGGAATCAGGGCCAGGAATTCGCCGCCGCCGGTGCGGGCGAGGATGCGGGCGTCCGGGAGTTCCTGCTGCAGGCGCTTTGCAATACCGATCAGCACCTTGTCGCCGAATTCCAGCCCCAGGGTGTCGTTGATGTCGGAGAGATCGTTGAGCCGGATCCCCACCAGTGAACCCGTGCCACGGTTCTCAAACAGCTCGGCGGCTTCCTGCATCAGGGCGTTGCGGTTTTTCAGTCCGGTGACGTCATCGTGGGTCGCCGCATAGCGGATCTGGGCTTCCCGCTCCCGAAGGCCAGACAGCATGTCCCGCAGGGCATTCCGGAGCTGGGTCAGTTCGCCGCCGGCCCGGATTGCCGGTGCCTCGGGCGTGGTGCCCTCACCGATAGCCCGCGCGTAGCTTGCCAGCTGCAGCACCGGACGCCCGAGGTTCCGGGCAATGACCAGTGCCAGCAGAATGGCGAAAATCAGGATAGCGGTTACCAACAGGGCAATTTCCACCGCTCGTTGGTAGTAGTTCTGGAGCGTGGCATCACGGCTGATCAGGAGTACGGCCTGGACGGCGGCGGGGTCTGATTCGCCCAGGTTGATTATCCGGGTGAAATAACCGGCACTTTCGATGAAATTGGCGTTGTCGGATGCGCCTGAAAGCTCCTGTTCCAGCTTGGCATCGATACTGGTGGTGGCGGCAAAACTGTTCAGGCTGTGGTTCTGATTCGATCGTGCCCGGAAGATCACCGATGTACCACTAAGCCTGGCGATGACCTCTGCCAGGGATTGGTCCATGGCAAAGCCGCTAACTAGCCAGGCCCGAAGCCCCGGGGCCTCTATCGGGATGATGAGAATCTCGTAGCCCCTGCCATCAATGGCCCGCAGTGACCGGGCAAATCCATTACGACGGGTGCTTGTCAGCTGTTCCTGGCTGACGGCAGGAAAAGAGCTTTGCAGGGTCGAGGCCAGGGGCTCTCCCTGACTGTCCAGCAAGAGCGCGAAGTCGGCGCCCACCCTGCCGCTGTGGTTTTCCAGCGCACTGTCGATGGTTGCCGGGTCGCGGCTGGCAATGGCGGAGCGAAAGCCGAAATCCTGTACTACAACACTGAGCCGGGACAGTTCCAGCTCAGTCCGGCGGTCAATCACCTCGTTGGTCAGCCGCTCTCCGATAGCCAGCTGTTCCAGTGCCCTGCTTTTTTCATCCTCGAACAGGTACACCATCAGCAGGGCGACGATCACGAGGCTCACCAGCGCCACCAGCGAGATCATGGCCGCAATAAGCCGGCCCCGGAATCCGAGACGAGATACCAGACCCATCAAAGCTCCCGAAAGCGTTGCTGGAGACGGTCCAGCGAGCCTTCTGCGGCAGGCTCGGGCTCAAGATTGAGGGTGACGATTGCGGGCTCGCTGTCACGTTCGATTTCGCGGGTGACCGGGCGGGTGTTATCCGGCAGTCGTGGGTGCCAGATCTCAAGTGTCACCGTGTCCTGGCTGCCTTCGCCGGCCAGAGTGTCGAGCGACAGGGTAACCCGGCCCGAGGCATCTGTTCGGCCGGTAGCAGCAGTGTCGGTGACCACCACAAAGCCCTGCATGTGGTCATGAATGTTGCATCCAAGTTCAACGATGCCAGGCTTGTCGAAAACAATGGGAGCCGCCGGGCGGTCGGCGTAAAGCTCAATGTTGAAGGTTTTCGCCGGCGAGAAGGAATACACGTGGTGCTGGGTATTGTCGCGATTCGGGAAATCCACGCTGGAGCCGACTGGCACCACCAGTACATGGGGATGGAAGGCGCGATCCTTCTGATAGATTTCGGCAGAAACCGGTGTTGCCGGACGGGCGCTGTCTGCGGAAACCACGGCATTGGCCACGGGTTCGGTGTTGCCTTCCAGGGTGACGGTTACGGACAGCTCGTACGCGTTGGCCGTCGATGCCATGGCAGAAATCAACAGTCCCGCCAGCACTGCAATCGCTGATACTTTCATTAAACCTCTGAACCTGTCAGGCCAGGCCGGACCCGAGAGAAAATCGAATGTGGTTCCTTACCAGCAGATTTTCCCAGTAATGCCGCATCCAGTCCCAGGCGGCGTTGTTCACCTGCTCGACAAACGGGTCGAGGTTGAGCTCGTAATAGTCCGGCGTGCCTGCTATCTGCAACACGGTGACGGTGATGGAGTCGTCCAGCTCGTTGGCAAAGGGCTCGCCGATAAGCTGATGAGCCAGAAGGTTAGCACGAGTCGCTTCCATATCCACGATTTCGCTGGCCCGGGTACATCGGTTGTTTTCATACATTTCTTCCATCAATCGGTGGCAAAGGTAGGCGCGGATCAGCAGGCCATCGAGACCGTCATAGCGCACCAGGAGCGCTGATGGCTGGGTGAAATACCGGATGGCGGCGTTCACGAAGGGCTCAAACAGGTCGGCTTTTCCGGCTTCCCGGGCACAGGCTTCTACGCACTCGATCAGCCTTGGTGCCATTTCGATGTACTCAACCACGAACTGGAACAGGCAGGTGGCGGGCTGATACCCCTCAATAGTGACTGCAGACGGCAACACGGCAACCTTTTCGTGAAGCTGTCGGAGGAAGGTCCCGGAGCGGGCTTCCTTACGCCGCGCCTGGTCAATAATCTCAAGCACTACCTGTGGTGTCATTTCAGGAGAAGCCGATGTCTGAACGAATTGAGGTCGCAAGGCGCCTCCCGTTGTTAGCAACTGATAGCAACGAGTTCCCGGGCAGGAGAGAAGGGCTGGCTACCACATCATGCCTGCCTGTTCAGACAAGTGTAGCCGAGATTTTTGCCCCTGCTTTTCCGCTGTGGTGAAAATACCTGGCTGTAATGTTTCAGATTGAATCTGCGTCACTGGCTCTGGAACCAACGATCATTCCTGGTATGGGACCAGCACAGCCACCCCATGCTCAGAGCCCGCGCCACCATCAGGGAGATCAGCGCGAACCAGAGCCCGTGATTGCCCCAGCCCGTGGTCAGCCACCAGACCGGAGCAAAAACGGCCAAGGCTGAGAACAGCATGGTGTTCTGCATGTCCCGGGTGCGGGTTGCTCCAATAAAGACGCCGTCCAGAAGGAAACCCCAGACTGCGGCAAACGGTAGCAGCCAGAGCCAGGGCAGGTAGCGCCAGGCGGTGGCTCTCACCTCTTCGATCCCGGTCAGCAGCGCAATCAGCCAGTGTCCGCCGGCAACAAAAACAAGGGTGAGCAAGAGGGCGCCCCAGAGTGACCATCGCAGGGCACTTTGAAAGACCACCCGGAAGCGCCGGCGGCTGCCTTTGCCGATGGCCTCGCCAATCAGCGCCTCGGCAGCATTGGCAAAACCGTCCAGGGCGTTGGAGATCAGCAGTAGAAAGGTGATCAGAACGGCATTGGCAGCGAGGATGGTGTCTCCCTGACGGGCGCCCTGGGCGGTAAAGAATGCCAGCACCAATAACAGGGCGATGGTTCGGACCATGATGTAGCGGTTAACCCGGAGGATCTTCAGATAATCCTCGAGTTTGCCGAACAGAGCCCTCGTCAGCCTCTGCCCCTCAGGTATTCGCCGTAATACGATCAGGAAACCGATGGTGGCGGCACCGTATTCGGCGATCACAGTGGCAATGGCCACGCCCCGGCTGTTCCAGCCAAGCACGGTAACAAAAAGAACATCCAGAACGATGTTCAGGCCGTTTGCCGCAATCAGCATGATCATCGGGCCTCGCGGAAACTGGGTGCCGATGAGCCAGCCAACCAGGGTGTACTGGCAGAGAACGGCCGGCGCGCTCCAGATCCGGATCCCGGCATACTCGGCCGCCAGTTCGGTAACGTTGTCACTGGGATTCATCAGGCTCAGGCCGGTCTGGATCAGCGGCTGGTGAAACAGGATCAGTAGCAGACCAATACCGGTTGCCAGCAGCACCGACCGCAGGAGCAACGCCACCTGGCTAAAGCTGTCCCGCTTACCCCAGGCCTGGGCTGCCAGACCCGTGGTGCCCATGCGCATGAAGCCGAAGGTCCAGTAAAGGATGCTGAACAGGTTGGCACCAACGGCGACCGCCCCAAGATACTCCGGGCTTTCCAGGTGTCCGAGCACGGCAGTATCCACCAGTCCCAGAAGCGGCACAGTAAGGTTGGTAAGCATCAACGGCCAGGCCAGAGCCCAGAGGCGCCGGTCAGTTGCCGGCAGGTTTAATGTCATATTCGTTTTGCTTATTAAAAGAATGTGGTTAGCGCTTTTGGGTTTAACCGATTTTTTAGTCTTTTTTTGATCTGTGTCTATACTCGAATCTGAGGTATCCGTAAGCAGGCTTCCACTCTGGTTTTTCCGGTGTATGCGAGCGCCAGTAAGGACCAGTGGGATAACGCAAAATCCGACAAGAATAACACTCTGTGGAGACACAGTATGCGCGTGCACGCTCAGCGGGCAGGTGCCCTTTTAGGCGGTCTGATGTTCCCCGCCTGGTCCATGGCGGACTGGACACTGAACATGACCCCGGGGGTGACCGGCACCAGTAACGAAATTTTCAGCCTTCACATGACCATACTCTGGATCTGCGTCGTCATTGGCGTCGTGGTTTTCGGGGTCATGTTCTGGTCTATTTTTGCCCACCGAAAATCCCAGGGCGCCAAACCGGCCAACTTTCACGAGAACACCCTGGTAGAAATTCTCTGGACCATCATACCCTTTGTGATCCTCGTTGTTATGGCAATTCCTGCCACGGCGACCCTGGTCGACATGTATGACACCTCCGAGTCGGAGGTGGACATCAAGATCACCGGGTATCAGTGGAAGTGGCAATACGAATATATCAATGAGGATTTTGGCTACTTTTCCAACCTGGCGACGCCGCGAGACCAGATTGAGAACCGACAGGCCAAAGGTGAAAACTACCTTCTCGAGGTGGACAACCATCTCGTGGTTCCGGTCGGGAAAAAGATCCGTTTTCTGGTGACGGCCAACGATGTTATCCACTCCTGGTGGGTGCCGGATTTTGGCGTCAAGAAAGATGCGATTCCGGGCTTCATCAACGAGACCTGGACCCGGGTCGACAAGCCCGGCATTTATCGCGGTCAGTGCACCGAGCTTTGTGGCAAGGACCATGGCTTCATGCCGGTGGTTGTCGAAGCGGTTCCCGAGGAGGAGTACAACGCCTGGGTTGCGGAGAAGAAGGAAGCTGCCGAGCGCGAGCGCCAATTGACGCAGAAAGACTGGACCATGGCCGAGCTGATGGAACGGGGCGAAAAAGCCTATCAGACCGCTTGTGCTGCCTGCCACCAGGCGGACGGCAGCGGTGCGCCACCGGCGTTCCCGGCGCTGAAGGGAAGCCCCATTGCAACCCAGGACATGGCGGCTCACATAGACATCGTTGTGAACGGCAAGTCCGGTACGGCCATGCAGGCTTTCGGCAACCAGCTGAGCGAAGTGGACCTGGCGGCGGTGATTACCTACGAGCGGAACGCCTGGGGTAACAACACCGGTGAAATGGTCACTCCGAAAGAAATTTTTGATTACAAGAACCAGCAGTAATCAACGCCAGATAACAGATATCACCAGCCACAATAAATGGCGGTAACGGGGGTTTTCATGAGTGCGGTTGCAGATACCCACGCCCAGGATCATCATCACGGCCCGGCAAAAGGCATCAGCCGCTGGCTGCTGACCACGAACCACAAGGATATCGGGACCATGTACCTGATATTCAGCTTCGCCATGTTCCTGTTGGGCGGGAGTATGGCCATGGTCATCCGGGCAGAACTCTTCCAGCCCGGGCTACAAATCGTGCAGCCGGAATTCTTCAACCAGATGACCACGATGCATGGTCTGATCATGGTCTTCGGTGCGGTCATGCCGGCGTTCGTCGGCCTTGCCAACTGGATGCTGCCGCTGATGATCGGCGCCCCCGACATGGCGCTGCCCCGGATGAACAACTGGAGCTTCTGGCTCCTGCCCTGCGCATTCCTGATTCTGGTTTCCACCCTGTTCATGGAAGGCGGCGGTCCCAACTTCGGCTGGACCTTCTACGCGCCCCTGTCCACAACCTACGGGCCGCCGAGCACGACCTTCTTTATTTTCGCGGTCCACATCATGGGTATCTCGTCGATCATGGGCGCGATCAACGTGATCGCCACCATCCTGAACCTCCGGGCGCCGGGCATGACCCTGATGAAGATGCCCCTGTTTGTCTGGACCTGGCTGATTACGGCGTTCCTGCTGATTGCGGTGATGCCGGTCCTGGCCGGTGTGGTGACCATGATGCTGATGGACATCAACTTCGGCACCAGCTTCTTTGACGCCTCCGGCGGCGGCGATCCGGTACTCTTCCAGCACGTGTTCTGGTTCTTCGGGCACCCCGAGGTATACATCATGATCCTCCCGGCCTTCGGGGCGGTCTCCCATATCATTCCGGCGTTTTCCCGCAAACCCCTGTTTGGCTATGCCTCCATGGTCTATGCGGTCGGTGCCATTGCCCTGCTGTCTTTCGTGGTTTGGGCACACCACATGTTCACCGTTGGTATTCCCATCGTTGGCCAGCTGTTCTTCATGTACGCCACCATGCTGATCGCAGTGCCCACCGGGGTGAAGGTGTTCAACTGGGTGGCCACCATGTTCCGGGGTTCTCTTACCTTTGAGGCGCCCATGCTGTTTGCCGTGGCCTTCGTGATCCTGTTCACCATTGGCGGTTTCTCCGGTCTGATGCTGGCCATCGCGCCGGCTGACTTCCAGTACCACGATACCTATTTCGTGGTTGCCCACTTCCACTATGTGCTGGTGCCGGGCGCCATCTTCGGGATCTTCGCTTCGGCTTACTTCTGGCTGCCCAAGTGGACTGGCCACATGTATGACGAAACCCTGGCCAAGACCCATTTCTGGCTGTCCTTTATCGGCATGAACCTGGCGTTCTTCCCGATGCACTTCCTGGGGCTCGCCGGCATGCCACGCCGGATTCCGGATTACGCGCTGCAGTTCGCCGATTTCAACATGGTTTCCAGTATCGGTGCATTCATGTTCGGAGCCACACAGCTGTTGTTCCTGTTTATCGTGGTCAAGTGCATCAGGGGTGGCAAGGAGGCGGCTGCCAAGCCCTGGGATGGTGCCGAAGGTCTCGAGTGGACCGTGCCCTCGCCGGCGCCTTACCACACCTTCTCGACACCACCGGAAGTGAAGTAACCGGAGGCCGGCATCATGTCGAACCAGCAGGCAAACGAGGCAGGCGCATCCCGTAGCACCAACCGAGTTGTCAGTTGGTGCCTGGCCGGGGTGGTTGGCATGTTTGCCTTCGGTTTTGCCATGGTGCCGCTCTATGACGTGTTCTGTGAGATTACGGGGATAAACGGCAAAACCGGCGGGCGATACGAGTCAACCGAGGTGGCCGAAGCGGATATGAGCCGGAAGGTGACAGTACAGTTTCTTGCGTCCAATGGCCCGGGTATGACCTGGAAGTTTCGCCCTGTTGTGCGTTCGGTAGAGGTGCATCCAGGAGAGCCGACAACGGTGAATTTCTATGCGGAGAACCCCACGGCCGAGCCGATGGTCGGGCAGGCGGTTCCCAGCCTTGCGCCCTCGGAAGGCACGCTCTACTTTCACAAGACCGAGTGCTTCTGCTTCAACCAGCAACCGCTTGAAGCCGGAGAGAGCACTGAAATGCCCCTGATTTTTATCGTCGATAAAGACCTGCCAGCGCACATCACCAAACTCACCCTGTCCTACACGCTTTACGATCAGGGCAAGCAGCCGGCGGTAACGCAAACTTCCCGGAAAGACACAACAATAAACGATAACGGATAAGCCATCGGAGACTGTCATGGCGGAAAACCAGACCTACTACGTTCCGGAACAGAGCAAGTGGCCCATCATCGCGACCGTCGGCCTCGGCGTGACCCTCTACGGGGTTGCGGCCATCATGGTGAACGGCAAGCAGGGCGAGAGCACCACCGGTGCCTGGATCATGTTCATGATTGGCGCCATCATCATGGCGTACATGTTGTTCGGCTGGTTCGGGAACGTGATAAAGGAAAGCAGGGCCGGTCTTTACAGTCCGCAGATGGATCGTTCTTTCCGCTGGGGCATGAGCTGGTTTATTTTCTCGGAAGTGATGTTCTTCGCCGCGTTCTTTGGGGCGCTGTTTTACGTTCGGGTTTTCGCTGTGCCCTGGCTGGGTGGCGAGGGCGACCGGGGTTCCTCCAATATGCTGTGGGAAGGCTTTCAGTCGAGCTGGCCTCTCATAAATAACCCTAGCCCGGAGGCCTACCCCGGACCCAAAGAGGTTATCAGTGCCTGGGGCCTGCCGTTAATGAATACCATTCTGCTGGTGACATCTTCCTTCACGGTAACCGTGGCTCACCATGCCCTGAAGTCCGGCCATCGGGCGAAAACCAAGCTCTGGCTCGCCCTGACCATCGCGCTGGCGATCGTGTTCGTGTTTGTCCAGGGCTACGAATATATGCACGCCTACCAGGACCTCGACCTGACTCTGCAGTCCGGGATCTACGGCAGCACTTTCTTCATGCTGACAGGCTTCCACGGGGCGCATGTGATTCTCGGCTCACTGATGCTGATCATCATGCTGATACGCATAACCAAAGGCCACTTCACGGCAGATAACCACTTCGGGTTTGAAGCGGCAGCCTGGTACTGGCACTTTGTGGACGTGGTTTGGCTTGGTCTTTTTGTCTTTGTCTATATTCTCTGAAAAATGCTGATCAGGGCGTCGGGTTTAATGTCAGGGCGCCCTGCCACAGCGCAATCAGAATGACCGCCAGGAGCAGTATGCTGAGTGTGACCCGCACCGCCAGGGAGTTCACCACCCGGTTGGTTTTGCCGCCATCCTTGATGAGAAAAAACAGGCCACTGAACAGACTCACCACGACGGCAAGCATCAGAAAAACGATAAAGCCTTTGAGCATTGGAGTTCCTGTTTTTGTAGGTGCAGTGAATGTACGGGCGGGAACAGGTTCCAGACCCGTTGAGGTCACTATAGCAGAGCATGTCTGATTCGCAGGGCCAACAACGTCAATGGCACTTTGACTGGCGATTGCTGGTTTTCAGTGGCGTCTTCCTGCCGATACTCATCGGCCTCGGTGTCTGGCAGTTGAACCGGGCGGCGGAAAAACAGGTTTTGCTGGACCAGTGGCAGCAGGAGGCGAAAAACCTGGCGTGGCAGGATATGGTAGCCAGGGACCTGACCAGTGGCCGGCCTGTGACACTGACCGGCCTCTATGGAAGCCGAACCTGGCTGCTGGATAACCGGACCCGGGACGGGATCCCGGGTTATGAAGTTCTTACCGATTTCCGTCCCCTTGAAGGCCCGCCGGTGGTGGTCAATCGCGGTTGGGTTCAGGCTCCCCGAACCCGGGATCAGCTCCCCCAGCTGGAAACGCCGGAAGGGATTTTTACCCTGGAAGGACGGATCAGTGACTATCCAGTGCCCCCGGTACTGATGGACCAGCCGGCGGCAGGTGGACAATGGCCCCGGCGAGTGCAAAGTCTCTCCGAGCAGGCGGCCCGGCAGGAGATCCCCGAACTTCCCGGCCAGATCGTGCGCCTTTCCGGAGAGCGCCAGCCGGGTGCCTACCGGGCGGACTGGGAACCGGACCTGATGGGGCCCCAAACCCATTACGGATATGCCACGCAATGGTTTGCGCTGGCCATTGCGCTGACTATATTGACAGTAGTGGCGAGTTACAGAAAGACAGGAACCAATAATGACAATGACAATGGCTAACCGGATATCCGACCAGGAAAAAAACGAAGGGCCAACGCCGGAGCAGGCCCGTCGCGGTCGTCGCACGGCTCTCCTTCTGTTTGCGCTGGGCTTTGGCCCGATAATTGTTGCAACCATTATGTTCTACACCGGCTGGCTGAACCCTGCCGGCCATACCAACAATGGCGTCCTGCTCCAGCCGGTGGCGCCGGTCTCTACGCTTAACCTTGAAACCGCGTCCGGTACACCGCTGGTTGAACGCTTTGGCCCGGACCAAACGGACCCGGATTGGCTGATGATTGTTGCGGCCGGCCAGTGTGGCAGCCAGTGTGAAGAGCTGCTCTATCTGGCCAGGCAGGTGAATATTGCACTTGGCAAGAACGCCAATCGCGTTTCCCGGGCGGCCGTACTGGGCAGTATGCCCCCGGATTTGCAGTCACGCTGGTCAGACGAATATAATTCGATGGAACGCCTTGTCCCCGCAGAGGGAACCCAGCCGTCCTGGCCATCGGGAGTCAATCCGGAATCGGAGCCCCGTATCCTGCTGGTGGATCCATTCGGCAACATCATGATGCATTACGGTTCCGAGCATACCGGCAAGGATATGCTGGAGGACCTGAAACATCTGCTCAAACTGTCGCAGATCGGTTAATTGCCAGAGCGGAGAGTCAGTCTTGAATCAGTCATCTGTTTCCCCATCCACGGCGGCCCGCAAGATGGCCAAATGGGCAACTTTTGCCGTACTGCTGGCGGTTATCGTGATCATGCTGGGTGCCTGGACCCGTCTGGTGCACGCGGGGCTGGGGTGTCCTGACTGGCCCGGATGCTACGGCTTTCTCACAGTGCCCCAGAGTGAATCGAACATTGCCATCGCGAACGCCCGTTTTCCCGATACGCCGGTGGATGTGCAAAAAGGCTGGCCCGAAATGATCCACCGGTACGCCGCCGGCACCCTGGGGCTGGTGGTGTTCGGCCTGGCCGCCTATGCGGTTCGTAATCGGCGCCAGGGTGTTCCGATAAAGCTGCCTTTGTTTATTGCGGGTTTCATCATCCTTCAGGGCGCTTTCGGTATGTGGACGGTGACTCTGAAATTGTGGCCCCAGGTGGTGGCGTTGCACCTGCTTGGCGGCTTTACCACCCTGAGTCTCCTGACGCTGCTGGCCTTCAGGTTGCGACGTCAGGCCAGACAGACAACGGATCGGGAACCACCGCCATCAAATGCCCTGTCCGGTTTCCGGCCATGGCTTTATGGCGGGCTGCTGTTAGTGGTGATGCAGATTGCCCTGGGAGCCTGGACAGCGGCCAACTACGCCGCCGTTGCCTGTACCGATTTGCCCACCTGCCAGGGCCAGTGGTGGCCTGAGGGCATGGATTTCCGGCACGGCTTTGACGTGACCCAGCACGTGGGCCCAAACTACCTGGGCGGCCAACTGACGGCGGATGGCCGGGTGGCCATCCATGTAACTCACAGACTCGGTGCCATGCTGGTGCTGGCCTATTTCAGTGCTTTACTGGCGTTGATGTGGCTGCGACGTGGTGATTCCGGCTTGGATAACGCCATTCGGCTGGTGGCGGTCCTGCTGGGTGTTCAGATCCTGCTGGGCCTCGCCAATGTTATTTTCCATATTCCGCTGTCCATCGCCGTGGCCCACAACGCCATGGGCGCAGGCCTGCTTCTGTCAGTCATTCACCTGATCTGGCGGCATCAGCTATTACTCGAACCACATAGCATCCCGTCAACACACACAACAACAATGAACCAGGAGGTTAGGGCATGAGCGAGCAAGTGGAAGCACTGCCCGCCCAGGCAATTGCGAGCGACTCCAGAACAACCATTTCCTGGCGTGACTACCTGGAGCTGACAAAGCCCAGGGTTGTCGCGTTGATGATCCTCACGTCGGTTATCGGGATGCTGCTGGCGGCGCCAGGCGTGCCCGGTTGGGGGGTGTTGGTGTGGGGCAATCTGGGGATTGCCCTGTTGGCCGGCGCGGCTGCGGTGGTCAACCATGTGGTAGACCAGAAAATTGACACGGTGATGGCTCGTACCCGTAAGCGCCCGGTGGCCACAGGCAAGATCTCGCCTCTGGATGCGTTCCTGTTCGCAACGATACTCGCGTGTGGCGGTATGGCCGTGCTGATGTGGCAGGTCAACCACCTCACCGCCTGGCTGACCCTCGCCTCCCTGGTGGGCTATGCGGGTGTCTATACCCTTTTCCTCAAGCGGGCAACGCCCCAGAACATCACCATTGGTGGCCTTGCCGGTGCGATGCCACCGCTGTTGGGCTGGACCGCTGTGACAGGCCAGGTTGAGGGCCACGCCCTGCTGCTGGTGCTGATCATTTTTGCCTGGACCCCGCCGCATTTCTGGGCCCTGGCTATCCATCGCAAAGAAGAGTACGCCAAGGCCGGCATTCCCATGCTGCCGGTCACCCATGGCAACAAGTTTACCGAGCTGCACATCCTTCTCTACACCCTGATGTTGCTGGCGGTCAGTCTGCTGCCTTTTGTCACAGGCATGTCCGGCGGTATCTACCTGGTGGGCGCCCTGGCCCTTGGCCTGCGCTTTCTGCAGTATGCGGTAAGGCTGTTGAAGGGTGACGATCGGCGGGTGGCCCTGAATACCTTCAAGTATTCCATCACTTACCTCATGGCGCTGTTTGTGGTATTGCTTGTGGATCATTTTGTATTCTTCTGAATCAGACATTGTGCTGACGCAGGCGGGGATGGCTTTCCGAAACACGCTGTAAATACGTCCGTGTACGCTCGGCTCCGCCATCCATGGCTCCGCACGGTTTCGGAAAGCCATCCCCGCCTGCTTGTCTGACCATCGAATTGGACGATCCATGAAAACTTCGAGCTCTATTCGCCTGACCCTGTTCTGTCTGCTATTAATCGTCGTTCTGATCTTTGGACTGGTCGTCGGCCGGCAGGTGTTTCTGGTGGGTAACCAGGAGCCAATACCGGCGCCGGAGCTGACGGATTTCAACACCTATGTCTATGACCAGCCACGGCAGCTGGCGGAATTTACGTTGACGGATGAGAACGGAGAAACGGTCACCCGTGAGAGCCTGAGGGGTCGCTGGACCTTTGCGTTTGTGGGCTACACTAACTGCCCGGATATCTGCCCGGCAGCCATGGCCAATTTGCGCCAGACCGACAAGCTGCTGTCCAAGGAACTGCCCCAGCCTGACTATCTGCTGGTCAGCGCTGACCCGGAGCATGATACGCCGGAAAAACTCAAAGCCTACACGGACTTCTTCGGTGAAAACTTCCATGGTCTGACCGGAGATCTGGACACCCTGCGGGAACTGGCCAAAAGCCTGAACGCCGTGTTTGTCCATCGTGAGGTGGATGGCGAGCTGCTGGTGGATCACAGCGGCCATTTTGCGCTGCTGAACCCCGATGGCGAACTTGCTGCTGTGATCCAGCCCCCCCATAATCCGCACAACCTGGCCAAGGCCTTTGAGCGGATTTACCAGTGGGCAAAGGCCAATCGTGAACGGGTGAGCTCCTGACGTTTCAGAAACCCGGAATCCGATGCTCCCTATTGATGCCATTCTTCCAGACCTGAAAGCGGCCCTGGAACGCACGACTACCGTACTTCTGCAGGCCCCGCCCGGTGCCGGTAAAACCACCCGTGTGCCTGCTGCCCTTCTGGATGCGCCCTGGCGCGGTGACGGCAAGATCCTGATGCTTGAGCCCCGTCGGCTTGCAGCTCGCTCTGCCGCCCGGTTCATGGCTCGCCAACTCAATGAACAGCCCGGCCAGACGGTAGGCTATCGCACAAGGCTGGATACCCGTGTGTCCGGAGCTACCCGGATCGAAGTCGTGACCGAGGGCATCCTGACCCGGCTGATCCAGGCGGATCCGATGCTGGAGGAGTACGCGGCGGTCATCTTTGATGAGTTCCATGAGCGCTCGCTGCAGGCGGATCTGGGCCTGGCCCTGGTGCGGGAATCGCAGCAGGCGTTGCGGGAGGATCTGCGATTGCTGGTGATGTCCGCGACCCTGGACACCGGGCCGATTGCGCAAGTGCTTGGAGACGTGCCCGTAATAACCAGTGAAGGACGGGCGTTTCCAGTCGATGTCTATTACCGGCCGTTGCCGCGCAGTGGCCGCATGGTGGATCAGGTCACCTCTGTGGTCCAGGAGGCATTGACTGATCAAAGCGGCTCACTGTTGGTGTTTCTGCCCGGTGTGGGTGAGATACGTCGGGTTGAGCAACAGCTCCGTGCAAACCTGCCGGACCGGGTGATGCTTGCTCCGCTATACGGCAATCTGAAATCGGAGCAGCAGGACCAGGCAATCTCTCCGGCTCCTGAAGGCCATCGCAAGGTGGTGTTGGCCACGGCTATTGCCGAAACCAGCCTGACCATTGAAGGGGTTCGGGTTGTTATCGATTGCGGTCAGCAGCGTCGGGCCGTGTTCGATCCGAACAGTGGCATGACTCGCCTGGTCACTGGCCGGGTATCCAGAGCTTCTGCGGAACAGCGTAAAGGCCGGGCCGGCCGGATGGAGCCCGGGGTCTGTTATCGATTGTGGAGCGAATCAGAACAGTTCGGATTGGCCGATTACACGCCGCCCGAAATTCTGGAGGCCGATCTGGCACCCTTGGTGCTGGAATTGGCCCAGTGGGGCGCGCGGGAAGCCGATGCAGTCGCCTGGATTGATAAGCCTCCCACCGCCCATTGGGGGCAGGCTGTGGCCCTGCTGCAGTGGCTCGATCTGCTCGATTCAGACGGAGCTATTACGGACCACGGCAAAGCAGCCCGGGAGCTGGGTATACACCCCCGACTGGCTCATATGGTGTTGAAAGGCCGTTCTATAGGGCTCGGAGGCGCGGCTGCGGCCTTGGCCGCCTTGCTGGAAGAGCGTGATCTCCTGGGCCCCGGAGCTGGTGCGGACATGCACGAGCGGGTTCGGGTGTTCTTCGGGGAACGGCGGGATCGCACGCTGGATGTCGCTCGCCTGAAGGCTGTACGCCAGTCGGCCCGACGCCTTTCCGGGCCCGGGGCGACTGAGGCAACACCGCCCTCGGAGACCGAGATCGGCCGATTGCTTGCCCTGGCCTATCCGGACCGTATTGCCAGGCGGCGATCGGATAAGGCGGCAAGGTATCAGCTCAGTAATGGCAAAGGTGCGGTACTGAGAGAGGATGATCCCCTGGCTCGGCACGAGTGGCTGGTGGCGGCCGAGCTGGATGGCCAGGCCCGCGAAGCGACGATTTACCTGGCCGCGCCGGTGGACATTCCGGACCTGGAGCTCGACCTGGCTGACCACATACAGGAGATCGAAGAGGCGCTGTGGGACGATAGCCAGGGTAAAATTCTGGCGCGACGTGCGCGGAAACTGGGTGAACTCGTGCTTCAGGAAAAGCCGCTTGGCCGGGTGGATCCGGAACTGGTCCGGCAGGGGCTGCTCAGTGCGATTCGGAAAAAGGGCCTGGAAAGCCTGCCCTGGAGTGATGGCAGTCGCCAGTGGCGTGCCCGAATGATGTTGCTCGCCAGAACCTTCCCGGATTCCGGCTGGCCGGACACCGAAGACGCGGCGTTGCTGGATAATCTCGAGGTTTGGCTGGGCCCGTTTCTGGTCGGCATGACCCGATGGTCCGATCTGGCCCGGATCGACCTGCTGGCGGCCCTTAACAGCCTGATTGATTACCCGGCCCAGCAGCAGCTTCAGAGTCTGGCGCCAACACACCTGACCATACCGACCGGCCAGCGGGTGAGTCTGGATTACACCGCCGACAATGGCCCGGTTCTGGCGGCCAAGCTCCAGGCGCTGTTTGGCTGGAAAGAAACCCCTGCCGTTGCCGGCGGGCGGGTACCGGTGGTGCTTCATCTGTTGTCCCCCGCACAACGGCCACTGGCGGTCACCGCGGATCTGGCCAGTTTCTGGCGTAACGCCTACCCCGAGGTGCGCAAGGACATGCGTGGACGGTATCCCAAGCATCCCTGGCCGGAAGATCCGTTTACCGCCGAGGCTCAGCAGGGCACGAAAAAACGCCCAATTCGCTGATGCGTTTGCTGACCAGCGTGTGTGGCACCCGCTCAAAGTAGATATTCCGTGGCGTTATCCAGTCTCCCGCCGGGGCGTTGAGTTCTTCCGCGGGCATTTCCTCGAGTTCAACCGACCCGGGTTCGGCGTCGCTGTTACGGAAGCTGTCGGCCAGAACCCAGAGGGGCTTCCTAGCGTCGTGGGCCGCGAGAGCCAGCAAGTACGTGCCGCTTTTGTTGATAAAATGTCCATCGGTGAGCCAGGTATCGCACCCGGTGATCACGAGGTCAGCCTGAGGCACGAACAGCCCCATCTGCGCATCGGTGATCAGGATGATGGGTATGGCTAGCTCATTCAGCGCGCGGGCCAGGGAGTGGCCTTCGAATCCCGGGCTGCTCTGGGTACAGATGACAGAGAAGGTTTGGCCCTGTTCCGCCATGATCCGAAATAGCGCCAGCACCGCGGAGCTGGCGCTATGGGTCAATATAACCGGGGCCCCAGGCAGATGATCGCTTGCGTGCCGGGCAATGGTCCTCGTGGCATTCGCTAGCTGGTCCCTGGTTTGGATGACGGCCTGCCGCGCGACCTGAGGATCCGTGGCCAGCTGCTCTTCGATCATGGACAGCGCATTGCCAATCACGATCATACTTGGGCGTGCCGCCCGAAGTTCTGCCAGAAGCCTCAGAAATGTCTCGCCCTCTGGCTCGACATCGTCCAGGTAAGATAGAAGTTGATTGAGGGTGTTCAGTGCCAGCTGCGTAGCGCCGGACTGGAAGTCCGTTTGCAGTCCGGCCAGAAGAGACTCTGCTCTCTCATCAAGTTCCTGCATTCCGCCCTCCTGCGCTTCTTTGCTGCTCCAAGGATCGCATCTGTACGGTCTTTTCCTGATGCCCGGTCGTGAAAATACCGCTTGCCTGAATGTAATCCCTGTATAAAATACGCGCAATTCAATCCGAGTGCGCAGTATCCATGCACCTTGTTTCCTTCGATATTTTTCGAACCCTGAGCTTTCCCAACACCACCGTTCTCAAACCGGACCGGTTTCTGCGTCATAAAGAACTGTTGCGGGAAGCGGATTGGGTCCTGTTCCCCGAATACTGGCAGTTAAATGCCTTGGTTCATGGTCTCAAGTGCCGGGTGTTTCCCAGCGAAGCCAGCTATCGAATCGGCCACGACAAGGTAGAGATGACCCGTGCATTCCAGGCGGTAGCCCCGGAACACACGCCCTGGACCATGATTGAGGCCAACGGCCCGGTGGAACGTGACATGATCTGGGATGCCATGGTGCATCCGTTCGTGGCAAAGCTCCCCAAGGCCAGCATGGGCGAAGGCGTCTGGCTGATTGAATCCCGTGAGGACTGGCGCCGCTACTGCGAACGCACCGACGTGCTCTATGCCCAGGAATACCTGCCTCTGGACCGGGATGCACGAGTTGTTGTGGTTGGCGATCAGGTGCTGACGGCTTACTGGCGAACCCAGGCCGATCAGGGCTTCTACAACAATGTGGCCCAAGGTGGCCGCATCGACAACAGCCCGGTTCCCCCGGCGATGACGGCGCTGGCATTGCGGCTGGCCCGGGATCTGGGTGTTGATCACGCCGGCTTTGATATTGCGCTGGTGGATGGCCACCCTTACGTACTGGAATTCAACCGGCTGTTCGGAAACAAGGGGTTGGGTCAGGGCACGGAGCTTCAGGAAGCGATCCTTGGCTATCTGCGGGAACAGACCGAACCGGAAGACCCGGACGGGCCCACCGAACCACCGCCGATATGGCCGGTGGCGGTCTAGGAATTCCCGCCAGAATTCATGCCAGTGGCGTTGCCGATATCGCCCATTACTTATGGGTAGATATGCTCATATCCGGGCCGTCAAAAAAGCCCGATGATCGCGCCATCTAACGGGTGCTGCAGCGTTGCTGTAGTGCCTTTTTTTATGCCTGTTTGCCCTGTGGAGGGACACCCCACCCATGACCGAAGCCGCTAACGCCAATATCGCCGATTACTACGAAGCTGACACGTTCAAGCGCATCAAGGACTTTGCCGACGGCAAGGAAACTCCGTTTGTGGTGATCGATACCGCAACGATTGACCGTCAGTACGACGAGCTGGTCGAGGGTTTCCCCTACGCCAAGGTTTACTACGCGGTGAAAGCCAACCCGGCCCCGCAGATCCTGACTATGCTGCGCGACAAGGGTGCCTCTTTCGATATCGCGTCGGTGTACGAGCTGGACAAGGTGATGGCTCTGGGTGTGACCGGTGAGCGGATCAGCTACGGCAATACCATCAAGAAGGCGAAGGACATTCGCACCTTCTACGAGAAAGGCGTTCGTATGTTTGCCACCGACTCGGAGGCAGACCTTCGCAACATCGCCAAGGCGGCCCCGGGCTCGAAAGTGTATGTGCGTATCCTGACCGAAGGTACCCTGACGGCAGACTGGCCGCTGTCCCGCAAGTTCGGCTGCCAGACCGACATGGCCATGGACCTGCTGATCCTTGCCCGTGACCTGGGTCTGGTGCCCTACGGCGTGTCGTTTCACGTCGGTTCCCAGCAGCGCGAGATTGGCGCCTGGGATGCGGCCCTGAACAAGGTGAAGGTGATTTTCGAGCGTCTGAAGGAAGAAGACGGTATCGAGCTTAAGATGATCAACATGGGCGGTGGTTTCCCGGCCAACTACATCACTCGCACCAATGAGCTGAAGGTGTACGCCGAGGAGATTGCCCGCTTCCTGCACGAAGATTTTGGTGCGGAGCTGCCGGAGATCATTATCGAGCCGGGCCGATCGCTGATTTCCAACGCCGGTGTTCTGGTGAGCGAGGTGGTTCTGATTTCCCGGAAATCCCGTACTGCCCTGCATCGCTGGGTGTTTACCGATGTCGGCAAGTTTTCAGGCCTGATCGAGACGCTGGATGAGGCGATCAAGTTTCCGATCTGGACGGAAAAGGTGGGCGAAGGCGAGGATTGTGTGATTGCCGGGCCGACCTGTGACAGTGCCGATATCATGTATGAGCATCACAAGTATCCGTTGCCGTTGAATCTGGCGATTGGGGATCGGATGTATTGGCTGTCTACCGGAGCCTATACAACGACGTACAGCGCCATTGAGTTTAACGGGTTTCCTCCGTTGAAGGACTATTACATCTGACCCTGTATTAGTTCGGAGTCTGGCCGCGGGGCGAGGGTGTCTTTTCCTCTGGGAAAAACAACTCGCTTTGCTCAGACATTTTTTCCCGGCGGAAAAGACACCCCCGCCCCACGACCGTTCCGGCTGGATACGGGGAGTCCGCGAAGGGAAACTTGGTATTCAGAGAAGGATCAGCTTTCGGGCTGGTCTTTTTTTCGTTCCAGGTTCAGGGTAAAGGCCAGGGGCAAGACCAGCAGGCCGTAGGTGATCATCAGCATCAGGGCATGGCGGGCATCGCCGGTCCAGTCGGCGACGACACCGCCAAGCATGGGCACGCAAAAAGCGACGGTGTAACCGACCAGGAAGGTGCCGGCGGAGAGGCGGCCAGTTTCGGCGGCGGAGACCACCAGCGGGGGGATCGCAACGAGCAGGATCAGGAGCATGCCGGCGACCAGGCTCATGAGGGTGGCACTGACGATGGACCACCAGCCGGTAAGCATGACCGCGCCAATGGCGCCGAGCAGGCTGATGCTGGCCAGGGTGGCGATGACGCCACGACGCCCGACCCAGTAGCGCGCCATTTTCAGCATGATCAGGGAGGCGAAGACCTGGGCAAGGTTGTACCAGAACAGGGCATCCGGCAGTTTGTCGAACTGGCCCTGATGCTGCAGCAGGTTGCCCATGTACGCGTTGAGGCCAAAAAACAGCGAGCCGGAGAGGCCGAGCAGTAGACCGATTCTCAGGGTCAAGGGGTTATGCCAGTCCGGTAGCCAGGCTACTTTTCGCACCGGTTTGGCCCGGTCCCGTTTGGGCAGGAACAGGGCTGCGGCAACCAGCAGCGCCGGGAGTGACCAGGCCACCAGGGTGGCGCGCCAGCTGTTGTCCAGCAGGGGCATGAGCACAGGCAGCGTGATGCCGGCACCTATGAACTCACCCATCAGCATGCCGTTCATGTAGATCGCCGAGCCTAACGCGAGGTGGTGGGGTTCCAGCCACCGGGGCAGTAGTGCCGGCAGTGATGGTTGCATCATGGAAACGCCGATGCCCATGACGGCACTGGCAATCATCAGGGTCAGGGTGTCGGGCATCAGGCCGCGCCCGGCGGAGCCGATCACCATGATCACCATGGCCAGAGCCAGGGTATTGCGGGGGCCAATCCGGGCAATGGCCAGTGAGCCGGGCATGGAGCCGATGGCCAGCATCAGGATGGGGAGGGTGGTCAGGGCGCCGGTGAGTGCCTGGGTGAGTGCCAGTTCGTCGCTGATGAACGGCGCCAGGGGCGGCGCGACCAGTACCGGTATCCGCAGGTAAACGCCTGCCAGCCAAAGCAACACCGCCACCGGCAGCAGCTTCGCTGGCGGTGGCGGTGTGGTCGCGGCCTGGTGTTCAGCCACGGGCAAGACGATTCAGTCTTCGCTGGTGTCCGGCAGATAGGCACCGTCTTCGTCGTGGACTTCACTGCCGGTAACCGGTGGATTGAAGGCACAGATCAGTCGCATGTCTTCCGTGCCACCGTACAGGGTGTGCTGGTCATGCTTGTCGAGTGCGTACAGGGTTCCGTCAGTGATCTCGTGGGTTTCACCGGTGGCCTTGTCCAGGATCTTGCCGTTGCCGGCAACACAGTAGACCGCTTCCAGGTGATGCTTGTACCAGAGGTTCAACTCGGCCCCGGCAGGGATGATGGTCTCGTGGAAGGAAAAGCCCATGCCGTCTTTCTTGAGCAGCATGCGGCGGCTTGTCCAGCCTGGTCCGGTGACTTCCCGCTCGGTACCGATAATGTCTTGCACTCGTACGATTTTCATGAGCATTCCTCATTGTGTGATGGAATAGCCTTTTAGTATAAACATCCCTTTCAGGTGCGGTTCAACCGCCAATCGTCGTAAACGGCCATGGCCTGTTCGATCGAGGTGGCGAATCTTTCCCGCTGGCGTTCATCCAGGGGGCGCCGTTTCCGGCACTTGTCGAAGGCTTTCTGAATTTCCTGTCGGCTCGATTTTTCAAGTCGCTCGAGCCAGTGATGGTCTGCTGGCTCAAGGTCCAGCAGGTCGCGACCAGCGTGATTCCGATGGGAGATATGCCACCAGTGATCCACGGCCCTTCCCAATACAACATAGCCGAACTGGCTGTCCTGTACAGGACCGAAGGTGGCTGTTTTCAATCCGTCCCTGAGCACGCCGATGTTCAGGGCCGGCAGGGCCAGCCGATCGCCGTAGAAATAGCTGCCGGCAGCACCGATCAAACCGCCCACCAGAGCGCCGGTTCCAAGGGAGGAGCCGAAGGTCAGCGCGTCGATTCCGGCGCCACTGACGGCGCCCGCGCCGAAGCCGGCGGTGGCCAGGTAGCGCTTGCTGACCGCCCAGGCTTTGCGGCTGTCTTCCGAAAACAAGTCGTGTTCGCTGTGCCACTCCAGTTCGGCTTCCTGGCGACGGATGCGCTGGTGCTGATAAAGATGTTCGATGTCCACGCGCAGGGTCTGTTCCCGCTTGCGCTGGTGACGATACCAACGTTCCCGCAGCTGTTCGGCCAGGGAGCCGTCACTGGTTTCTGCAGCCTGGCCGGCGGTAAGCGTCCGTTTTTCCTGGTAGGACATCATGCTCTCAAGCGTCCCGGCGATCAGTACTGCGGCCTGATGGCGGCGCTGCTGCCGCTGGGCGGACAGGTAGTGAGTGGCCTGTTCCAGTGGTGTTTCCCAGTCCGGCTCCAATTGTCCGAAAGCCCGTAAAAGGCCCAGATGTTGCTCGAATGGGGCGCGAACGGCGTCGAAACGGCGAACAACCTGAAAGAACTGGCCCAGCGCGGCCTGCCAGGTATCACTGTAGTCGTCGGCACCGATGCTGTTGATCAGGGCCAGGCTCGGACGGCCAGTCCAGCGCAGGATGGTCATTTCTGCCTCGTGCTCTGCGCTGTAGGGCACCGAGCCGTCCACCACGTAGATGATCCCGGCGCCTTCAATCAGCGGTCTGAGAAGCTCACATTCATCGGTGAATCGGCCGTCCCCCTCATGCTGTGCCACAAAGGCTTTGACGGTGTCTGCGTGATCCGAGGCGGAGACGCTGTGGGCTTCCAGCCACTCCATTACCCGTCTCGGCCGCTGGAATCCGGGCGTGTCGACCAGAGTGTAGAGGGTCTGGCCGTCCACCTTCAGCGGGTAAGCCTGATGCCTGCGTGTCGTGCCGGGTTCCAGGGCAATGGCAATGGCATCGTTCTGGGACAGGGTCGCCACCACGCTGGATTTACCCTTGTTCGGGTGTCCGACGACCGCAAACGTGGGTATCTGAGTCATGACCCGTCCCCGATGGCTGTGTAGGGATCCCGCATCTGGAATGGGGGCAGAGACACCTGGACAAACTCGCTGCCCAACCTTTCGGCAAATCGCAGCCAGGGCTGGATCTGGTGGGCATCGGGTTGCTGATTGCTGTCCGTGGCCAGTGGCACCAGCGCGACCCTGGCGTTGTCGGGCCAGATGTCCCGGGCGGCCGCGAGGAAGTCCTGAAGCTCGCCGGTCGGGGGTTGCCAGCAGCGAACCAGCAGGATGACTGCCCTGGCGCGGTTTTTCAGATGCTCGGCGATCCGGTGCAGGGCCTGATCATCGTCCGAAAGGCTGGCGCTGCCGCCGGCCTTAAGCACGAGCTGCTTGCCTGACCGAAGCGACTCTGGCAATTCCGGTTCACCGGCGCCGGCCCAACACAAGAGAATGTCGCTGTCGGGCAGTGGTAGCAGGTTGCCTCGAGTGTCGGTGTCCGGCAGATCGTCGGCGTCATGATGGCTGTTGCCAGTGTCCAGGGCGGATGTTTCCATGCGATACAGCAGGGCGTGCATGGCTGGATGGCTGGTGAGCAGGCGCCGGGCTTTTTGCCGGGCCTGCACGGACGCACACGCCCAGAGAATTACCCTTGGCAGAAGAACCCAGGTTGCCCACATCATGGCCACAAACGGCCACCACAGGCCCCAGAGGGCCGGGTCAGGACTTGCCGTTGGGTTGCCGGCCCGGAAAAAACGCGTCGCCTCGACCAGCGCAAGATCCGGGGCCGCGGCAGGCCAGAGCCAGGCCCAGGGCGTCGCAATGGCCTTGACCAATCCGTGATAGCTGGTGGCGGCAGTGTCCAGCGTGGTGCTCCAGCCGAAGGCGAGGTCCTGCAAGACGACCATGGCCAGCAAGGTAAACAGCCCTGCGATGGCGAACGCAATGCCGCCCAGGTGAGCCGCTCTGGCCATCAGGACAGGCTGAAGCCTGGTGAAGGCGCCATCTCCCGGGTTGACCCCAAATCGGTGCGCCAACCAGCGCCAGGGCTGCCATCCGGCCATGGCCTGCACGGTGGTGAACAGGGCAAATATCAGGTGCAGCAACACGAACGCCAGGAAAACCGTGATGTTGATGCGCTGGCCGCCGTCATAGAACAGCAGCCCGGCCATCGCCAGCGTGCCCGCGACCGCGCCTGACAGTGCAAAACCACCGTTGATCCGGCGCCACGATGCCAGTGTCCGGTCCGCGGATGTCGGGGTTGTCCGGGGACCGCTGAGGCGGTTCAGGTGGGCGAGCCAGCGGGCCGCGTCCGGGGCCTCGCCCTGCTCTTCACAGACGAGAGCGAACTTGCGGTCGCGTCGATGCAGGAAGGTAGGCGGCTGTGATCTGTCCCGTTGCGCCTGGCTGTCAAACTCCAGCAGCAATCGGAGGGGGTTGTCGGTCATTCAGGGTTCCGGTGTCGAATTCGGGCTGTCGGGCCCCGTCGGGCTTTAGTGCTAGGATATAGGGATACCCGCACCTGATACCAGACAACGAGAGTCCATGCCCCACCATCTGATGAACCTGCGCCATGTACCCGATGACGAGGCCGAGGAAATCCGGGCCCTGTTTGATGCCCATGAGGTAGCCTATTACGAGACGCCACCAAGCCGCTGGGGCATCAGCATGGGCGGTTTCTGGGTGCACGACGACGATGAGGCGGCCAGGGCCAGGGCGCTGCTGGATGAGTATCAGCGGCAACGCTATGAAACCCAGCGACAGGCCTACGAGGAGCACCTGGCCCGGGGCGAATCCGGCGGTTTCTGGTTCATGCTCAGGCAGAGGCCAATCCGGACTCTGGCGGCCTGCATGGCCATTCTGGTGATCATGGGCCTGAGTCTGCTGCCGTTCATCCGGATCGGATAGCGACCCGGCAATCAGTCGCTGTTCTTTCGGTCGAGGAATGCGATTGCCTCGTCAACCGCATCGCCGGCTGTGAGAAAGCTGGTGACATGTCCTCGCAGATGCATTTCATAGAGTTCGCTGTATACCTGATGACTTGCGAGAGCGTCCCGGAAACGTTCGGCCTGGCTGAAGGGCACAAGCATGTCCACGGCGCCGTGAAAGAGGAAGAAGGGCGGTGCGTTGGCGGTCACGTGACTGATCGGTGAGGCACTGCGATAGGTGTCCAGCATCGCCTGCTGCTCGCCACCGAGGAACTGCCGGATCAGCTTGCCTGAACCGAACGCCATGAGGTCAGACGGTAAGCCGCCGGCGACAACAGCGTGCAGCCGGGACTCCGGCCCGCCGTACGGCTGGTTCAGCTCGCTGTCGGAGCTTGCCACCAGGGCCAGCAGGGTAATCAGATGGGCACCGGATGAAAACCCGAAACCGCTGACTTGCTTGCGGTCGAGGTGGTATTTGTCGGCATGCTCGTTCAACCACTGGCGGGCGAGCTGGAGATCATGCAGCTGCGCCGGGAAGGTGTATTCCGGTGCAAACCGGTAGTCGATGTTCAGCACCGCGAAACCGTGGTTGGCCACTTCTTCCGCGATCCAGGCCATGTCTTCACGGGACCGTCGTTGCCAGCCACCCCCGTGAACCATCAGGACCACCGGATGGCGATGCCCTGAGGCCCCGTTCTCGGGCAGGTAAAGGTCGGCGAACAGTCGTTGTGGCCAGTTATCGGGGGAGAACTCTAAATTGCGCTCTACCTGAAAGGATTGTTCTCCCGGCAAGGCCGCGTTCTCTGGTGCATTGTGGTGGGTCGCGCATCCGGCCAGCAACAGCAGGCTGCCAATCACGCCGACCAACCCACCCCGTCTGCCCCCTGTTCGGTAACCGGGCACTGGGCTCTCCTTTTTCAGGCGAATTGAAGTTTCACACCAAAGTTACGACAGGCTGATATTGATGGATGTCGATACGGCTCGGATTGCCTCACCCAGACTCCATTGTCCGACATTCAGTACAGTGTCCGGTTTCAAGGACAATCTCTGCAAGGCTCGCAATGGAGGTGTTTTTCGATGATTGCCGGCCCCGGGGCTGTCCGGAAATCCGGAATTATTCATTAAAGTTTAAGTAAGAGGTAAATTTAATATTTATAAATCATAGACATAGCCAATTGGCACAGGATGCGCATGGCGTTCCCGGGGCCCGGCTTGCGGCCTGGTCTGTTCGTTTACAACAACAAACAAGGAACGATCATGAAACGAATAATGCTCTGCGCCCTGATCGGCGCCACGGGGTTGACCCTCTCAGCCTGCAAGGATAATCCTCCGTTTAACGAAATCCCCGATTTCATTCAGGGCGATATCAGTCAGACCAGCTACGACGGTATTACTGATGACCTGCTTACTGCGGGCCTGGGTGCCAGCGGTCTGGCCAGTGCGCCCGGGCCTGCATTCGCAGACCCTTTGAACCCTACCGCTGAAGAACTCCGACGGTTGGCGATCTATAACAACTACCGCGCACTGGTGGATACCGCCCCCGGAGGCGGTTATGGAACCTTCTTCGGTCCGCAGGTTAACGCAAGCGGTGAAGGCCTGATTGCGGGTGACGAATTCATTGCCTACATGTCTGTGCCCGGAACCGACGTGCAGGTTACGGTGATGGCCCAGGTGCCCGATAGCTTTGACCCGGATCGACCCTGCATGGTCACCGCGCCGTCCTCCGGCTCCCGGGGCATCTACGGTGCTATCGGTACGGCCGGCGAGTGGGGCCTGAAAAAGGGGTGTGCTGTCGTATACACCGACAAGGGCACAGGCACCGGTTCCCATAACCTGGCTACAAACACCGCCCAGCGGATTGATGGCACGCTAACCTCCGATGTCGAACCAGTGCAGTTCCGGGCCGACCTGACCGATGGGCAGCGAGCGGATTTCGACAGCGCCTGGCCGGATCGGTTTGCCTGGAAGCACGCTCACTCCAGAGCCAATCCGGAAGCCGACTGGGGCCAGCATGTACTGCAGTCCATCGAATTCGGGTTTTACGTGCTGAACGAGAAGTTTGGCCGTGAGCTGGGCAACGGCGAAACGCTGCTGACCATCAAACCCAAAAACACCGTGGTCATTGCCTCCAGTGTCTCCAACGGTGGTGGTTCTTCCGTCCGTGCAGCCGAGCAGGATACGAAGGGCCTTATCGATGGCGTGGCGGTGTCCGAGCCCAACGTGAACCCGCAGGTGGACCGAAGCTTCACCATACGCCAGGGCGAGGGCCCGGAGATTACCGAGCACAGCCGCAGCCTGCTGGATTACACCACGGCCCTTGCCGTCTATCAGGGCTGTGCCAACCAGGCGCCGGCGATCCGGGACGATGCGCCTTTGAACGCCACCTTCAATCCCCCTGCAATCGGCGAGAATATCTGTAACTCCCTTGCCAACAAGGGTCTGGTGAGTGGCGCCACTCTGGATGACCGAGCCACAGACGCGCTGCGCATCCTGAACGAGGACTTTGGTATTCAGCCGGAGCAGAATCTGCTGGCGCCGGTGCACTTCGGGCTCGCCGTAGCCCAGAGTATTTCCATGACCTATGCCAATGCTTATGGTCGCGCCGGTGTCGAGGATCGTGTCTGTGAGCTCAGTCTGGCGGCAACCGATTCCGCCGGAGCCGTGACCCAGTTGGCGCCCGCTGCAGAGGCGGCACTGTTTTCGGCCAGCAATGGCATTCCGCCGTCGGCCGGGGTAAACATCGTCTACGATGGTGCCGATGGTCAGCCCACCAATCTGCCTGCCAGTGCTTCACCAAGTACCAACCAATTGGACTATGGCCTGGATGCACTGTTGTGCCTTCGTAGCCTTGCCCAGGGCAGGGACGCCGTCAGCGGAGCTGATCTGCAGGGCTCTGACGCCGAGCTGGCAACGGCTATTGCCGAGGGTATCGCCGAAGTCCGTGCCTCGGGTGATCTGCAGGGCAAGCCGACGGTTTTCGTGACCGGCCGTGCCGATGCGATTCTACCCATCAACCACACCTCCCGGCCCTATTTTGGCCTGAACCAGCGAGTGGAAGGAAAGAAAAGCAACCTGCGGTACTACGAAATCCTGAACGCGCATCATCTGGACGTACTTAATGGGTTCCCGGGCGTTGCTGACCGGTATGTGCCGTTGCACCACTATTATTTCCAGGCGCTGGACCTGGTCTGGGCGAATCTGACTGAAAAGCAGGCGTTACCGCCGAGTCAGGTGGTGCGGACTGTGCCGCGCGGCGCTATTACTACCCCACTGGCGGAGGCCAACCTGCCGGCGATCAATCCCGCGCCGGACGCCGCGGACCTTATTGTCTTCACTGACGACCAGGTGCGGATCCCGGAATAAGTGTGATACACGCCGGCCCGTTGCGGGGCCGGCTTCGTTTGCCCCCGGTCCGGGGGCCCCATATACTTCCGTCACTGCATCCGGCCTGTCGGGTGCGAGGGTTATCCAAATGAATGACATTCGACCCGTTGGTGCGCGGTACATGACACAGCTGTTTTCTGACAACAATAAAAGTGGCCTGACCAGAGACCTGATCGAAGCCCTGTTTCCCATGTTCGAGGAAGCCAGCGCCGGTGCCATCGCCGTGGACTGCGATGCACGGATTACCTGGATTAACAGCAGCTATTCCCATCTTCTTGGCCTGGGCGATCCGTCCACAATCATCGGCAAACCGGTGCGCGAGCTGATCCCTCACACCCGAATGCCCGAGGTGGTTGAAACCGGTAAACCCCTGCTGCTGGACATCATGGAGCACAACCAGCAACAGTTGGTGGTAACGCGCCTGCCGTACTACGACGACAACGGAAAAATCGTCGGTGCCGTGGCCTTTGTACTTTACGACGACCTTCAGCCCCTGACGCCACTGGTGTCGAAATACCGTCGGCTCCACCAGGATCTGGCGGCTGCGCGCAAGGCGCTGGCGAAAAAGGCGCGGGGTACTCGCTATAGCCTCGGTGATTTTGTTGGTGCCAGTCCGGCGGCGCTGGAGGTCAAGCGTCGTGCGCGTTTGGCGGCCGGTCGCGACATGCCGGTTCTATTGCTCGGTGAGACAGGCACCGGCAAGGAAGTGCTCGCCCAGGCGATTCATACGGTCTCGGGACGTGCGGAGAAACCGTTCGTGGGAGTGAACGTGGCCGCCATTCCGGACAACCTCCTTGAGGCCGAGTTTTTTGGCGTCGCACCCGGCGCCTACACCGGTGCCGATCGCCGCACCCGGGAAGGAAAGTTTCAACTGGCTAACGGTGGCACCCTGTTTCTCGACGAAGTGGGTGACATGCCGTTGCCGCTGCAGGCCAAGCTGCTGCGGGCCCTGCAAGAGGGAGAGATTGAACCGCTGGGCTCCAACAAGGTGGTTTCGGTGGATGTTCGGGTTATTGCTGCCACCAGCCGAAATCTTGAGGTCATGATCTCCGAAGGTACTTTCCGCTCCGATCTTTATTACCGCCTTAATGTCCTGGAAATCCCCATCCCACCTTTGAGGGATCGGCTGGCGGATCTCGGTGTGCTCTGCGAAGCCCTTCTTGAAGAGATCTGCGAGGGTCTGGAGTTGCGCGGTGAGATTACGGATGCTGGCGTCTCGGCGCTGGGCAGTTATGACTGGCCGGGCAATATCCGTGAGTTGCGCAACGTTCTCGAGCGGGCAATGACCATGGGCGAGGAAGGTGGCTTGCTCGATGCCGACGCGATTTTCAAGGTGTTGCCCCGAGCCGGGACGCGCCCGGTGTCTTCTCTTGCGCCGCAACCGGTCAGGCCGTTGTCCCAGACTCTTGCTGAGGCAGAGGCCCAGGCCATCGAAGAAGCCCTGGTGGCAAGCCGTGGCAACCGCACCCGGGCTGCCAAGCTGTTGGGCATATCCCGATCCGTTCTTTACGAGAAACTGGCCAGGCTGTCCTGAAATCCGGACGACTGTCTGTTCATCCGTACAATCCCTTACGACTGATGTCTAAGACTGTCCTGGTATCCGGACATTCTTTGCTCGATCGATTCGCGCACGAATTCTTAACATTCTGAAAAGTATAGATAAAGTTAATCTGGCATGGAGCCTGCTATATCCGAAGTGCAGGACGTCAGAACAATGTAGAGAACAAGACTGACGCGAACTGTTGGACCCCCATGATTAACCCTGTCCGTCTGTTCCTGCATTCTCTGACTATACTCAGATCAGGCCCCGGCTATGCGCGCCAGGCCAGATACAATAACAAAGTTAGGAGACTTGCCAATGAAACTTCTCAAGGCTCTCACCGGTGTGGCCGGTGCGATCGCTCTTACCACGGGCTCCGCGTTTGCAGACGATCTGCGCTGGAAAATGCCCGTAGCCTTCGCTACCAACCTCCCGGGCCTCGGTTCTCCCGCCGCCTGGGTTGCAGACAACCTCACTACCGCTTCTAGTGGCAGCATCCAGGTCCGTGTTTATGAGCCCGGCAAGCTGGTTCCGCCGTTCGATATCCTGCAGTCTGTTTCAGACGGCAAGGTTTCAGCCGGGTACACCTGGATCGGTTACGACCAGGGTAAAGTGCCTGCAATTCCCCTGTTCGCCGCTGTTCCCTTCGGCATGAAGCCCCCTGCCTACATCGGCTGGTACTACTACGGTGGCGGTCATGAAATGCTGCAGGAAACCTATGCCAACAAGGGCTTCAACGTTCACGCACAACTGTGCGGCATCATTGGGCCCGAGACAGCTGGTTGGTATTCCGAGCCCATCAAAACACTGGAAGACTACAAAGGCCTGAAGATCCGCTTCGCCGGCCTGGGTGGTAAGGTTCTCGAGAAACTGGGCGCCTCTGTCACCATGATGCCGGGCGGCGAGCTTTACCAGGCGCTGGAAAAGGGCACCATTGATGCTACCGAATTCTCCATGCCCGCCATCGACCAGATCCTCGGCTTTAACCAGGTGGTCAAGTACAACCTGTTCCCGGGCTGGCACCAGCAGTTCACAGCCCAGTACATGCTGATCAACAAGGACGAGTGGGCACGAGCCACCGAGGCACAGAAGGCGCTGGTTGAGGCTTCCTGCACCGCGGCAACCACTCGTGGTCTGGCCGAGGGTGAGTACAAGAACGGCAAGGTTCTGGCCGAGTTCCAGGACAAGGGCGTTCAGGCCGACCAGATCCCCCGCGACGTTCTGCTCAAGCTGAAGGAAGTAACGCAGGAAGTGCTCGAAGAAGAAGCCTCCAAGGATGCTGACTTCAAGCGTGTTTACGAAAGCCAGCAGGAGTTCATGGAATCCTACAAGGTGTGGGATACCCGCGCCTACGTTCCGGCGGACCTCTAAGGTTCGGGGCTGACCCTGGGCACCGGACGCAATTCCGGTGCTCTTCGATTTAGTCTGGATGGCCCTGCGGGGCCATCCTTGTTTCACGGCAGGCTTTCTGAACGAGGAACTGTTGTATGACAGTGTCTGATAAAGGCTCACCACCCGATGTGCATGCATCGGCGTCGGATGCCGGTCAATTTATTCATCATCACACCGAGTTTCCAACCACCCGGCTAAGCGAGGTTTTGGACGGTGTGATTTCTGCGATAGGCAGGAGTGCATCCTGGCTCTGGTTCGTGGTCACAGGCGTGATCATTTACGCGGTGGTCGGTCGCTATGCCTTTGGTATGGGGTCGGTCACCCTGGAAGAAGTCCAGTGGCACCTCGCTGGCGCTGGTTGGCTGTTGGGGCTGGGCTACACCCTGGTAACCGATGATCACGTGCGGGTGGATGTTATCCATGAGCGCTTGTCGCTGAAGGGCCAGGCGTGGATTGAACTGTTTGGTTTGGTGTTCCTGTTGTTGCCGTTTTTGGTGTTGGCGGTGTACGAAATGATTCCCTATGCCCTGAGCTCCTGGGAACAGGGCGAGACCAGTCAGGCACCGGCGGGCCTTCCTTACCGCTGGATTCTCAAGGGCGTCCTTGCGCTGTCCTTCGGGCTCCTGATCGTCGCGGCCCTGTCCCGTCTGCTGAAAGTTACCGCTTTGCTTTTCGGCTTTCCGAAGCCAATCCGGGTCGAGTCCGGTGAGACCAAGAAAGAGGATGCGTCCTGATGGAGCTTGAAACCCTATTTGTAATCGGCATGTTCCTCACCTTCGGGGCACTGCTGATGACCGGCTATCCGGTTGCGTGGGTATTGGGTGGCACCGCGGTTATCTGGACCGTCGTTGGTGTCGTCGCCGTTGAGAATTTTGGAGCCAATCTGTGGTTCGATTATCAATCTTCCATGGGTCTTGTGCCCGAGCGAATCTGGAAGGTGGTCAGTAGCGAAACCCTTGTGGCCCTGCCCATGTTCATATTCATGGGCATCATGCTTGACCAGTCCGGCGTTGCCGAGCGATTGATGAACAGCATGGTCAAACTGTTTGGCGCCGTTCGCGGTGGCTATGCGGTTACCGTCATTGTTATCGGCGTTCTGTTAGCTGCGACCACCGGTATCATCGGGGCTTCCGTGGTACTCCTCGGCATGCTGTCCCTGCCGGTAATGATGGAGAACAAGTACGACAAGGGCTTTGCGGTGGGTACGGCGTGTGCTACCGGGACCCTGGGTATTCTGATTCCGCCCTCCATCATGCTGGTTCTGATGGCTGACCGCCTGGCGGTTCCCGAGGCGTCAGTCGGTGACCTGTTCATGGGCGCCTTCTTCCCAGGCCTCATGCTGGGTGCCATGTACGTGGCCTACGCGATTATCCGTCCGATGCTGCAGCCGAACATTGCGCCGGTGCCGGAGGGCACCGAAAAAGTGAGCTGGGCCATCGTCTGGGAAGTGGCAAAGGCGGTAGTGCCAACCGCTGCCTTGATTCTGGGCGTATTGGGTTCCATCTTTGCCGGCATAGCGACTCCAACGGAGGCTTCCGGTGTGGGCGCGCTGGGCGCTCTGCTGCTGGCCCTGATGTCCGGTCGACTGAACCTGAACGTGCTTAACTCTTCCATGCAGCAGACGACGCGCACGGCCGCGTTCATCTTTGCCATCTTCCTGGGTGCGACCGCGTTCTCCGTGGTCCTGCGGGGTCTGGGCGGCGACCAGGTGATCGAAGACGCGCTGTTGGGTCTGCCGTTCGGTCCCTATGGCGTGGTTCTGACCATTCTCTTCGGCGTATTCCTGCTCGGCTTCTTCCTGGACTGGGTTGAAATCACCCTGATCATCCTGCCGCTGGTTGCGCCGGTTGTGCAAAACCTCGGTTTTGATCTGGTGTGGTTCACCATCCTGTTTGCCATGTGCCTGCAGACCTCTTTCCTCACGCCGCCGGTCGGATTCGCGTTGTTCTACATCAAGGGCGTGGCGCCACCGGAAATCAAGGTGACGGATATCTACCGTGGCGTTATACCGTTCATCATTATTCAGCTGGCAGCACTGGCTATTGTGTTCGTGGTACCGGAAATCGCGACCTGGCTGCCCAGCGTGGCTTACGATTAAGGAGAAAATAACCATGCGTCTGGAAAACCGGATTGCTTTGATTACCGGTGCCGGCCGCGGCATCGGCCGGGCCATTGCCGAGGCTTACGGCCGCGAAGGCGCCAAGGTTGCTGTGGCTGATCTGACACTCGAGGCGGCACAGGACACCGTAGCTGCCATCGAGCAGGCCGGCGGCACCGCCATCGCCCTTGCAATGGATGTGACTGATGAAAATGCAGTTGACGTAAACGTCAACTATGTGGTTAAACAGTGGGGTGGTCTGGATATCGCCATCGCGAACGCCGGCATCCAGCACATTGATCCGGTGCACAAGCTTGCTTATGCCGACTGGCGCAAAGTCATGAATGTGCATCTTGATGGCGCATTCCTGGTGACTCGCGCGGCCCTCAAACACATGTACGAGAGTGGCGGTGGCACCATGCTCTATATGGGGTCAGTGCACTCTCTGGAGGCCTCTCCCCTGAAAGCCCCATATGTGGCGGCCAAACACGGCATGCTGGGGCTGTGTCGGGCAGTGGCGAAGGAAGGTGCGGAACACGGGGTGCGAAGCAACATCATCTGCCCCGGATTTGTGCGCACGCCCCTGGTGGACAAGCAGATTCCGGAACAGGCCAAGGAGCTGGGCATTTCCGAAGAGGAAGTGATCAGTAAAGTTATGCTCAAGAACACTGTGGACGGGGAATTCACCACCCTGGAAGACGTGGCAGAGTTGGCCGTTCATCTGGCTGCATTCCCGTCTGCGGCTTTGACTGGCCAGTCCATCGTGGTCAGTCACGGCTGGCATATGCAGTAACATTCAGGAGATATGGATGAGCAATGAAGAACAGTCACCAGTAGTCTGGTCTCCGTCGGAAGACACCCTGGCCAATTCCCGCATGGGCCAGTTCAAGGCCTGGCTGGAGCAGCAGGGCTTCGGTCCCTTTGCCGATTACCATGCCCTGCACCAGTGGTCCATTGATGAGTTGGAAACCTTCTGGCAGAAAGTCTGGGATTACTGTGGCCTTGTCTACGATACACCGGCTGAAAAAGTACTGGGCAAACGTGAAATGCCGGGCGCCGAATGGTTCCCCGGCATGAAGCTGAACTTTGCCGCTAACCTGCTGAGGCTCGCGGATGGTGAGCACCGCGATCGCGAAGCGGTCGTGGCCTACTGCGAAACCCGTCCGGTGCTGCGTCGCACCTACGCCGAACTGAAAGCTGATGCAGGTGCCCTGGAAGCCTTCCTGCGCAACAAAGGCATCAAACAGGGTGACCGGGTAGCCGGCGTTGTTACCAACGGCTACGAAGCCCTGGTGGGGATGTTGGCCGCTACAAGTCTTGGCGCTATCTGGAGTTCTGCGTCACCGGATTTCGGCATCGGCGCGATTCTTGACCGCTTTGGCCAGATCGAACCTTCGGCCCTGATCGTCGTGAACGGCTACGGTTACGGTGGCAAGGTGTTTGCGCGCCAGCAGGATTTTGCCGAGCTTGTTGCCGGCCTGCCAACGCTCAAGGCGGTTGTCAGTGTCCAGCAACTGCCAGACGAGGCTCCGATTTCCGGCGATCTGGTGAGTACCTGGGAAAGCGCCCTCGCCGCCGGCGAAGGCACGGCACCTTCGTTTACGCCGCTGCCGCCGGATCATCCGGTGTATATCCTGTATTCCTCCGGCACCACGGGCAAGCCCAAGTGCATCGTGCACGGCAATGCCGGCCTGTTGGTCAATCACGCCAAGGAGCTGATGCTGCACGGCGACGTTGGTCCCGAAGACCGCTTCCTGTATTTCACCACCTGTGGCTGGATGATGTGGAACTGGCAGGCCTCCGCGCTGATGACCGGCGCCGCCGTGATTACCGTTGATGGCTCTCCGGGTTACCCGAGCCTGAACTTCCTGTGGGACACCGTGGCGGAAGAGAAGGTCACCCATTTCGGAACCAGCGCCCGGTTCATTGCCGGCTGCCGCAAAGGCGAGCTCAAGCCCGCAAAAACCCTGGATCAGAGCAAGCTGCGAGTCGTGTTTTCTACCGGCTCACCGCTGTTGCCGGAAGACTATGACTGGGTCTACAGCGATGGCGCTCCCAACGCCCTGCTTGGCTCCATTGCAGGGGGCACGGACATCTGCGGCTGCTTCGTTGGCTCAACACCCCTTCTGCCTGTTCGTCGTGGCGAAATCCAGTGCCGTTTCCTGGGTGTCGATGCTGTCGCCTACGGCGACGATGGCCAGCCTGTCAGCGAAGGCCGGGGCGAGCTGGTTTGCCGCCAGCCCTTACCTTCCATGCCCGTCAGCTTCTGGCAGGATCCGGATGGCGAGCGCTACCGTGACGCCTACTTCAACACCTTCCCGGGCGTATGGGCTCACGGTGATTTCATCGAGTTCACCGAACACGGCGGCGCGATCATCTATGGCCGCTCTGACGCCACCCTGAACCCGGGCGGCGTTCGAATCGGTACCGCGGAAATCTACCGCCAGGTCGAAACCGTGGCCGAGGTCAAAGACAGCCTCGTCGTCGGCCGCCAGATCGACGGCGACGTGGAAGTGGTTTTGCTGGTGGTTCCGGCCGACGGCCAGGAAATCACCGACGACCTGCTGAAACAGCTCAAGAGCCGAATCCGCGAAGGCGCCAGCCCACGGCACGTGCCCAAGCACATTGTGGAGGTGAACGACATTCCGTACACCCGCAGTGGCAAAAAGGTGGAATTGGCAGTGGCCCGTCTGATCAATGGTTCGAAGAAGGCGGATAATCGGGATGCTCTCGGGAATCCTGAGGCGTTGGATCATATTCGGGAGCGGTTGGCTGAGGTTGGGTTGTTGCCCGATTGAAGGTGTGAAATCTGAGAGTGGTTGTCGGATTACGCTTTTGGCTAATCCGACCTACTGTTTACGGGTGATTTTGTTGACAATAACTGGCCTTATAGCTTCTCGAAATTAGCCGTGGAATACCACTGACCAGTCAGATAAGCGGGGCGGGTAAGGCCTTCCA
Organism: Marinobacter sp. NFXS11; assembly: GCF_040148675.1. Taxonomy (NCBI): domain Bacteria; kingdom Pseudomonadati; phylum Pseudomonadota; class Gammaproteobacteria; order Pseudomonadales; family Marinobacteraceae; genus Marinobacter; species Marinobacter sp. NFXS11. Next base: position 808,192 of record NZ_JAGDDV010000002.1, read on the forward strand.
AAAATGTGCGGAGCCAGGGATGGCGGAGCCCAAGCGCCACAGGAATGTGCCGCCAGGAGCGTGTTTTGGAAGGCCTCACCCGCCCCGCGTCACCACCCAGTCAATGTTAGAAAGTTTCGTAAATTCCCGCCATTTCATCGTCTTGTAACCGAAGATCAGGCATCTTTAGTCCGTTCTTATACTAAGATCGTAACCAAAATTAACGAAAAACTGGTATCTTAGTAGCCCTATCAAAAGTTCCTAATCAGTCATTGCTCAGGTCGGACGTTCAAAAGACGCCTGACCCCGCCATGACCGTCCTGAACCCACCCATTAGCCTGAGGACGAAAATGACATCATCCAAAGCCAAGATTGTCTACACACTGACCGACGAGGCGCCAGCCCTCGCAACACGGTCGCTTCTTCCTATCCTGGAAACCTACGCCAAGCCGGCTGGTATTGAATTCGAAACTAGCGACATCTCTCTCGCGGCGCGTATTCTGGCGAACTTCCCGGATTATCTGGAGGAAGATCAGCGGGTTCCGGATGCCCTGGCCGAACTGGGTGAATATACCAAGGACCCGGAAGCCAACATTATTAAACTGCCGAACATCTCAGCCTCTATTCCGCAGCTTCGTGCTGCTATCACAGAGCTGAACGAGCAGGGATACAAACTTCCGGAATACAAAGAGAATCCTGAAACCGACGAAGAGAAAGAAATCCAGTCCCGTTACGCCAAGGCTCTGGGAAGTGCCGTTAACCCGGTGCTCCGTGAAGGCAACTCCGACCGCCGTGCGCCAACTGCCGTAAAGGCTTTTGCTCGCAAATACCCGCATTCCATGGGTGAGTGGAGCCCGGCCTCACGCACCCACGTGGCCCACATGCGCGGTGGTGACTTTTACTCCAGCGAGCAGTCCGTAACTCTCGACAAGGCGACCAAAGCCAACATCGTGTTCGAGAACAAGCAGGGTAAGCAGACGGTTCTGAAATCCGACCTGCCGCTGCAGGAAGGCGAAGTTCTGGACGGCATGTTCATGAGCAAGAAGGCGCTGGTGAAGTTCTTCGAGGACGCCATTGCCGATTGTGAGAACACCGGTGTCATGTTCTCCCTGCACGTGAAAGCCACCATGATGAAAATCTCCCACCCGATCGTGTTCGGTCACGCGGTGAAGGTTTTCTACAAGGACCTGTTCGACAAGTACGGTGAGCTCTTCGACGAGATTGGCGTGAACCCGAACAACGGCCTGTCCAGCGTGGTCGAGAAGATCAAGCAACTGCCGGAATCCAAGCAGGAGCAGATCCAGGAAGATCTGCACGCCTGTTACGAGCATCGTCCGGAAATCGCCATGGTGGATTCGGTCAAGGGCATCACCAACCTGCACGTCCCGAGCGACGTGATTGTTGATGCCTCCATGCCGGCGATGATCCGTAACTCCGGCAAGATGTGGGCTCGTGACAACAAGCTCAAGGACACCAAGGCGGTTATGCCCGAGTCCACCTACGCCACCATCTACCAGGAAGTGATCAACTTCTGTAAGACTCACGGTGCCTTCGATCCCACCACCATGGGTACCGTGCCGAACGTTGGTCTGATGGCGCAGAAGGCCGAAGAATACGGCTCCCACGACAAGACCTTTGAAATCAAGGAAGACGGTGTCGTTCGCGTTGTTGCCGAAGACGGCACCGTGCTGACCGAGCACAACGTCGAGAAAGGCGACATCTGGCGCGCATGCCAGACCAAGGACCTGCCGATCCGTGACTGGGTCAAGCTGGCGGTCAACCGTGCCCGTGCCACCGGTATGCCGGCGGTGTTCTGGCTGGACGACGAGCGTGCTCACGACGCCCAGCTGATCCAGAAAGTGAACACCTATCTGAAGGATCACGACACTGAAGGTCTGGATATCCGCATCATGTCCCCGGTTCGTGCCATCCGCTGGACCATGGAGCGCCTGATTCGCGGTCTCGACACCATCTCCGTGACCGGTAACGTACTGCGTGACTACCTCACCGACCTGTTCCCGATCCTCGAGCTGGGTACCAGTGCCAAGATGCTGTCCATCGTTCCGCTGCTCAACGGCGGTGGCCTGTACGAGACAGGTGCCGGCGGTTCCGCACCCAAGCACGTGCAGCAGCTGATCCAGGAAAACCACCTGCGCTGGGACTCCCTGGGTGAGTTCCTGGCCACTGCGGTCTCTCTGGACGAGCTGGGCGAGAAACAGAATAACGAGCGCGCGCGTCTGCTGGGTCAGACCCTGGACAAGGCCACCGAGCGTCTGCTGGAAAACAACCAGTCTCCGTCCCGGGTTACCGGCGAGCTCGACAACCGTGGCTCCCACTTCCACCTCGCCCGTTACTGGGCAGAAGAGCTGGCCAACCAGGATAGCGACAAGGAGCTGAAGGAGTTCTTTACCAAGCTGTCTTCACAGCTGGAAGAGAACAAGGACAAGATCCTGGAAGAGATGACGGTGGTTCAGGGCAACCCGGCGGATATCGGTGGCTACTACCACCCGCCGATGGAGAAGGTCTGCGAAGTGATGCAGCCGAGCGCCACGCTGAACCGGATTCTCGAAGATGCCCGTGCATCCGTGAAGTAAGTCAGCCTGTAAGCATCCGGTTTAACAGCCGGATGCCCTCAAAAAACCGGACAACCCTGGCGGGTTCTCCGGTTTTTTTGTGCCGGCCTCAGTCCTCGTCGGCGGGCTCCTCGTAACCTCTTCCGGTTTCTCCGGCTCGCTTGAGGTTATACATCGTGATGGGCGGGCCAATCAGCTCGAAGAAAACGGTGGAACCGATGATCAGAGGCAGAATAAAGGCGACTTCCGGCAGCCGGTCTGTGGCCACCAGTGCCAGGCCCATGGCCACGCCGGCCTGGGGCAGAAGGCAGGCACCGTTGCGCAGTTTGACCGCGTGGTCGGAATGGGCAAGCTGACCGCCCATGGCGCCACCGAGTATCCGTCCGGCGATCCGTGCGGTGACGTACGCACCACCAAGCAGGCCCAGCGTGGGCAGCAAGTCCCACTCAAGGCTGAAGCCGGCAAGAAAAAAGAACGTTGCCAGAAACGGCTCGATGATCCCCTCGATAGAGCGGAAAGGTCGTACGTGATGGTGGGCCCGGTTTGCGACGGTAACGCCCAGTGCCATACAGGTGAGCAGGTAGGACAGTTCCAAGGCCCCCGCTATACCTGCCGCGAGAAAAACAAAGCCGGCGGATTCCAGCAGCATGGGTTCCCCTGGCTTGAGCCGCCCGGTCATCCAGGCCATGGGCAGGCCAAGGAGAACACCCAGAATGATGGCGCCCACCACTTCATAGATACCGAATCCGATCGATTCGACAATCGCCGACCCATTACCGGACACCAGTTCCGCGAAGACCAGGAGAATACTGAAGAGTATGGCCCCCCAGGCATCGTCGATGGCGACAACCTGCGCCACAACTCGCGTTAGTGGCCCTCTCGATCCAGCCTCACGCATTACATCCAGTGTCGCAGCGGGATCCGTTGCCGTGGCGATGGCGGCCAGTAACAGAGAGGCTGTCAGATTGTGGGTGACCAGCCAGACAACAACGAAAATCATCAAAGCAGTGATCAGAGTGACTGCGAGGCTCACGATAATCGCTTCCCGACCATCTTTAAGGTCCCGCATCGACATCCGCTCGCCTAGCAGAAAGCCAACCATGGCCAGAGTCAGTTCGGTTACCAGCGGAAAGTTGTCACTGACTCGAACCGGAATGATATCCAGCAGTGAGGGGCCTGCAAGCGCACCGACAAGCAAAAGCAGGGTCACCCGTGGGACATGAACCCTTTGGCCCAGCGTATGAGCGCCGAGTGCGAGGAGCATGATCCCGCCAATCAGAAGGAGGTCAATGGCGTGATTCAAGGCTTACTCCTGATGGAGTGGGAAAAAGCCGCCGTTTACCAGTGCTGCCAGGTCCCGGGGCGCGAGCTCAATCTCCAGGCCGCGTCGCCCGGCACTCACGAAAATGGTCTCGAAGCCCGGGGCTGAGTCGTCGATAAAGGTTTTCAGCTTTTTCTTCTGTCCAAGGGGGCTGACTCCACCCAGGACATAGCCGGTTGTTCGTTCAACCGCCTGTTTGTCAGCCATGGCGGCTTTTTTACCCTGAGCCGCCCGGGCAATGAGTTTCATATTGAGCATGGTGGTCACCGGCACAATGGCAACCACCAGTTCCCTGCCGTCGACGGCCACAACCAGTGTCTTGAAGACCCGGGCGGGATCCACTCCGGTTTTCTCGGCGGCCTCGGTGCCATAGCTCTCGCTGGCCGGGTCGTGGTCGTACTCATGGATGGTGTGGGGTACAGCGGCTTTGCGCGCAGCGTTGATGCCAGGCGTCATGCTCGGCTCCTGAAAGACGGCAGAAACCGGGAATTAAAGCACCTAAGCGGCATCACAACAACTTTCAGGCGTGGCCGCAAAACCCGATTCCCGGTTGGATTTTACCGGGCATGACATTTGACGCTCGACTTAAAGCCCCGTTATGACTATTTTTCGTACATTGTAAGTATTCAAACATCGATGGCTGTATCCATGGAGCCTTCGTCGTCGAAATCTCAGGGAATGAAAAGCTTGAACGATAACCGCACACCCTTGCGGCGCGCTGGTTGGGCTGCGCTGGTCTATCTGATCGCCGGTTTTGCCTGGATTGCGTTTTCCGACACCCTTGCAGAGACCTGGTTTCCTGACCCAGAAACTCTCTCCCTTATCCAGACCTGGAAAGGCTCTTTCTTTGTGCTGATAACCGGGGTAATTCTGTTTTCTGTGTTGCTCCGCCAACTCACCAAGGATCGGGCTCTGCTCAGTCTCCAACACAGACAACGGCAAGCACTCCGTGAGCGCGAGCGTCAGCTCCAGATCCTGATGGACAACCTTCCGGGCATGGCCTATCGCTGCCTGTATGATCCCGACTGGACGATGAGATTTGTCTCCCAGGGATGTATCAAGTTGACTGGTTATGAACCGGACGAGTTGGTCAATAACCGCGTCACCAGTTATGCGGCGCTGGTCAGCGAAGCCTCCAATCAGCAATTGTTCGAGCAAGTCAGAGTGGCCCTCGAAAAAGAAGAATCGTTTTCTCTGGAATATGAGGTCACCCGAAAAGACGGCAGTCGTATCTGGGTCTGGGAGCGGGGACGAGGCGTTCAGGAGGAAGATGGTTCGCTCCACCTTGAAGGCATCATTCTGGACATTTCTGACCGCAAAGTGCTGGAGACAGAGCTTGAACAAATGGCCACTCGGGATCCCCTGACGGGGCTTCTGAACAGGCGGGAAATGTCCCGGGTGCTGGATGAGGAGCTTCAGAGAGCCCGACGTTACCAGCGACCCATGGCGGTGCTCTGGGTGGATTTCGACCATTTCAAGGATGTGAATGACACCTACGGCCATGCTGCAGGTGACTCGGTTCTCAGGGGTATCAGCCGCCTGTTGCTGGGTAGCGTCCGCAGCGTCGATTCCATCGGTCGGTTTGGCGGCGAGGAGTTCGTGATTGTTTTGCCTGAAATGGATCTGGAGGAGGCCCAGGAAACGGCCGAGCGTTTGCGGCGCAAAGTGGCGGAAGAGCCGCAGCCGTTGGGGAATGGCGAGGCGGTGCCCCTGACCATCAGCGTGGGCGTTGCGGTCTACCCGGATCACGGGCAGACTGCTTCGACACTCTGTGCCGCCGCCGACAAAGCCATGTATCTGGCAAAGGATAGGGGCCGCAACTGTGTCGCCATGGCGCACCTGCACGACCAGGTCCATAATCAGTAGTGAGACTCGTGTCCTGGCAGGTGGAGGAGGTGACGTACGCCTTGCTGCGGCCCGGCCAATGTGGACCGGGCCGGTTCTCTTGAACATAGAAAAACAACAATCGTACTGAAAAAGGTTTGAGCCGATGAACCGACTTGCCCGCCGTGCCCTCCATAGCAGTCAGATTCCCGAGGATCTCGAATCCGTTACCTTTCGGGATGATGCCGGTGAAAACCCGGCTGCGGCCGGTGTCAGCCAGGAAACCGTTGATGCCCTGTGGCATAGCGTCCAGAGCCTTTACCGGACCGGCGTGCACCCGGGTATCCAGATTTCCATCCGCCACAAGGGTGAGCAGGTTCTGCACCGGGCGATTGGCCATGCCAGTGGCAATGGCCCCCATGACCCGCGCGACGCCGCCAAGGTTCCGATGTCGACTGATACCCCCATCTGCTACTTCTCCGCCTCCAAGGCGGTGACGGCACTGCTTATGCACATGCTGGCGGAACAGGGCCTGGTCAACCTGATGGATCCCGTGTCCTACTACTGCCCGGAGTTCGGGGCTAATGGAAAAAGGACTATCACCGTTCACCAGATTCTTTCTCACCGGGGTGGTATTCCCGCCATTCCGCGGGAAACGCCGATTGATGTGCTGTGGGATAACGATGAAATCTGGCGTCTGCTCTGTGCTGCACGACCGGTGGAGGTGGATGGCGCCAAAGTGGCTTATCACGCCATCACCGGCGGTTTTGTCCTGCAGCGGGTACTGGAACGCGTCACGGGCGACACCATTGAAAAATACCTCGACAAGCATTTGCGTCGGCCCATGGGCATGAAATGGTTTACCTATGGCATTGCCCCGGAACATCTCGATGAGTTGGCCTGCAATTACGCCACTGGACCAACGCCGCGTTTCCCCGTTTCCTGGGTTGTTAACCGTGCGCTGGGTGGCGATATCCGGACAGTCGAGCGGGTTACCAATGACCCGCGGTTCCAGGAAGCGGTGATCCCGGCGGGAAATCTTTGCGGAACCGCCGAGGAAATGGGCCGGTTCTTCCAGATGATGCTGAATGGCGGGCTCTGGAACGGCCGTCGAATCTGCAGCGAAATCACCATCCGCCGGGCCATTCAACAGTTTGGTTCCCTGCAGATAGACCGCACCATGATGATACCCATGCGCTTCAGTGCCGGCATGATGCTGGGCGGTAATCCGGTGGGCCTCTGGGGTCAGAACAGCCGGTTTGCTTTCGGTCACGTGGGTCTGATCAACAAGCTGTGTTGGGCGGATGCGGCCCGTGATATTTCGGTCAGTCTGCTGAACACCGGCATCCCGATCGTCGGTCATCATCTGCCGGCACTGGCGAAGTTCGTGTATACCGTGGGCAATCGTTTTCCGCTGATACCCGAGCACCGACGACCGCTGATCGCCGCCTGAGGCGCAGGGTTCAGAGCGTCCTGAGCTGGGCTTCGAGTATGCCCAGCACGGAGGACAGAATGTCCCTGAAATCCGTCAGGGTCTGTGTGCGCTGGATGACGTCTTCCCGGTTTTCATCAAGTCGCTCAAGCTTGGGCACCACCCGGCGTATGCCTTCTGTAATTACCTCATAGGGGTAATGGTGGTCCTGGATACTGAGCTTGTTTATCTCGGCCACTTCCTGGCTGAAGATGCTGATGATGTCGTACAGCATGTCCTTGTGGTGAATGCTGCTGGCTTCCCAGTAGGCATCGTCCAGCAGTTCCAGCAGCGACAGATATTCACGGAGGGTATCCGCCACGGATGTCTGGGTCATGGGAGCTCCTGTCGGTGGGCAATGTCGTCTCTACAGGGAACTATAGCAGGGGTTCTGTCGTCTGGATGACAGGAGGTCCGGCAGAGCTGAAAATAAAAATGAAACTCTATTCATTTTAATTGCACTATGTCGGACAGTTGTGCAGAATTGCGTGATGGGAAAAGGATCTATCACGACTCATTGGACGAGAAGCCGAATGGACAAGCCCACATCCCCCAGTAACCAGTTCGCCTCCCGCGAGGTCAAGCTGGACCATCACGATAGCGTTCGCAATCATGTGCACCAGCAGGTGCGGTCTGAAGTTGAACGGCTGGAGCGCCGAATAGAAACCCTGCGTCTTGTCAAAGCGCCCCACGCGGCCATCATGATCTCCACCTATGAACGTATGATCGACCGCAAGAAAGGCTTCCTGCAGAACTGGGACCTCAGGGATGGCGGCGCCGGCTAGCGGCCGGCAACAGGCACCGTTGTCCAGCTGGTAATCGCGTCGGCATCTTCCTGGTAGGTGCAATTGGCCGGATTCGGAATGGTGTCCTGCCCGTCGGTTGAGTCAGGGTCGTCAATGCGCGCTGGCTCGCCGTTCGAGGCAAAAATCCTCACCAGATCCATGTTGTAATCCAGCTCGACTCTCAGGCAGTCCGGGCTGTTGTCTCCCAGGCCATAACCCGGATAGCGATCGAGTGTGATTACGTCGGATTCGTCATTCTTGATAAACAGCGTGTCGGTGTTTTCGTCAATGAAATCCTGGCGCAGTTCAATGCTGCCATGGCTCCGGCTCAGGTAGTCGGCGGTGGCGAATTCAGTGGGGCTGTAGCCCAGCGTCATGAAACTGTTGGCATCAAACCGGCTGCCTGCCAGCACGCTGACCAGCTCCGGCTGGGCGGCCTGCTCCTCTTCTTCAACGCTGCGGCTGACATACTGGATCGTGCGATATACCTTGTTTTCGAGGTCCGAGCCTTCCGGGCCATCCGGCAGGTAACGCCAGTCGAGGGTGGGGTAGATCCAGAGCTGGTCGTTCAGCGGCAGATTGCCAATCACCGCCGACTGGTCTGTGAACCGGATCTGCGCGCCGTTACCCCGGGTGTTGTAGGTGCCTGCGACACCATCTGCAATCCTCTGGCTGATGTATCGTTTGCCTTCCTGGAAATTGGTGACTTCGCCGGAGGCCAGCACCTGGTTCATCAGATCCAGAGAGTTGCGCACGCTGTCATAACTGGTGCCCGCATCCGTTGGCGTGGCGCTGGTGAAAATATCGATGTGGCTGCGTATTTCCCCGGTGGTTTCCAGATCGTCGGGATCGTCTGCCGCGGGCTGGATGCCCCGGTAGAAGTCCCAGAAACGGGTGTTGTCGAGGTTGTCCGGCGCCACCTTGGTGTTTTCCAGGTTGAAGCTCGAGAAGGTCAGATCCACATTGGTAGCCGGATTGAACGCGGACGGGCCGGTATCCTCAAGTCCGCAGCCACTCAGGACAAGTGTGGTGATGGAAACAGCGGCGAAAATGCAGGAATGTCTCATTTCAGATGGCCCCGGGATGCGGAAAACGGTGTAAACGGCTAAAGTGAGTCACCGGGACGGTATAGCCCCGGCGTGGCTACTGACAGTAAAACAAAAAACCGGTATCTACCCTCGCGGAGATCACATTTTGCGGCAACGGCTTGAATTGGCGCTTCCAGCGGTGACGTCTTTGGTAGTGGCCCTGCTGTTCCTGGCCACGGCCATGATGCCGGCGTCGGCCAGTGCGGCCGGGCCCTGCCGTGATGGCAAGATTGTCCTGGACGGCGGTATCGAGAGTATTCGTGATCTGGGTGGCTGCATCTGGTATCTCGAGGACCCGGGGCAGGCATTGACCCTTGATGATGTTCGCGCTCTCGAATCGGGTGCCTTCACCCGCCACGAAGGCGGCGTGTTGAACTTCGGCTACACGGAATCCGCATACTGGGTGCGCCTGGATCTGCGCTCGGGTGGCAATCTGGACCAGAACGGATGGATCCTTGAGCTTGCCCTGCCACTGGTGGATGAAATCACCCTGTTCATGGTCCGCGACGGAGATCTGGTTGATCAGCGACAGGCGGGTTACGAGGACAACTGGGTGGAACGGGACCTGGCCGTCCCCAACCCGACATTCCGCCTCTCGCTGGCACCGGATTCCCTCAGCCACGTCTACCTGCGGGTGGTCAACACTAATACTTTCCGTCTGCCGATCAGCCTCTGGCACCCGGACAGCTACATCGAAAAAGTCTCGGTTGATGAGCTGGTGCGGGGCATCCTGCTTGGTTCGGTACTGGCCATTCTCGCCTACAACCTGTTCGTCGCGGTCTCGGTTCGCGAGCGGAGCAACATCTATTACGTGCTCTACCTGGTCTTTGCGGCCATCTTTATCTTCACCGAACAGGTTCACGGTATCCAGCTTCTCGACAGCCGGCCCGCTCTGTTCGACAAGCAGTTCCTGCACTTCCAGATCATTCTGACCTGGTTCTGGGGACTGCTGATGGCAAGGTCGCTGCTTGAGACCCGAGAGCGGTCTGCCGATCTTGATCAGGTCATCCGCCTGTGCCTGTATTCGGTGGTTGCCACTTTTGTGCTGTCGCTGTTCCTGCCCTACCACGTGGCCATGGAATGGATTGTGGTTGGCTCCATTCTGCTGAGCCTGATTCTGATCGTGGTCAGTTACCTGTCCTGGCGCTATTACAACCCGGCGGCCCGTTCCTATTTTTTCGCCTGGACACTGGCGCTGGTGGGCTTCGGTATCTACGCCCTGACGGTGATGGGCATACTGCCGCTGAACACCTTCACTGCCTACTCGCCCCAGTTTGGTCTGACCGCCCAGATCATTCTGTTCTCGTTTGCCCTGGCAGACCGGATCAAGCAGGTTCAGGGCGAGGCGCTGGGCTGGAGCCAGCGGGCGTTGTCGAATCTTCAGCGCTACCAGTCGTTGTTCGATAACGCCATCGAGGGGGTCTTCCAGATGTCCCCGGATCGGCGTTTTGTTACCGCCAATCCAGCCATGGCGCGTTTGCTGGGTTATAACAGCAGCCGTGAGCTGCTCAAGCGGAACCCGGACGTGCTGGAAACCTGTATTGCCGATGATCGCCTGCGGCGGTTGGTGGTTGAACAGCTGGAGGCCCGGGGCACGGTCAAGGGCATTGAGGCCCGATACTTGACCCGGGATGGTGACGAGCGCTGGGCGACCATCTCACTTCACACGGTGTATGACACCGAGGGTGAGCCCACCCATCTGGAAGGCACCTGCATCGACGCCACGGAAAGTCACAATCGACAAAGGATCGAACGGGAGCGTGAACAGGAGCGGCTCGAAAAGGAACTGGCCCGAAACTCCGCGGAGGCGAAAAGTCAGTTCCTCGCCAACATGAGTCATGAAATCCGCACACCACTGGCGGCGATCATCGGTTACGGCGAAACCCTGCTTGATCCGGATCTGAGTGAGCCTGAGAAAAGAAGCAGCGCCGAGACCGTTGTGCGCAGCGGGCGCCACCTGCTGGATCTGGTCAATGATATCCTTGACCATTCCAAGATCGACGCCAACAAACTCGATGTCGATATCGTATCGGTCAATCTGCCGGAACTTCTTGATGAAATCCGCGCCTTCTTTGCCCCCCGGGCCCGGGAAAAAGGGTTGGATTTCAGTATCATCTGCGAGTACCCATTGCCCGAGCAGATCCTTACCGATCCGACCCGACTGCGACAGATCATCATCAACCTGTGCGGAAATGCCCTGAAGTTCACGGATAGAGGTTCTATCTCCCTCGTAGTTCGCTGTGATCGGGAGCAGGAGCTGCTGGTGGCTCGGGTAGTGGATACCGGCATTGGCATGAAGCCGGAACAGTTGGGAAGGCTCTTTGATCCTTTTGCCCAGGGCAGCGCCGCCATTTCCAGGCAATATGGTGGCACTGGCCTTGGGCTTAGCATCTCGCGTCGTCTGGCGGAAATGCTCGGCGGCAGTATCCGGGTGAACAGCACCTATGGTGAGGGCAGTGAGTTTGAGCTTTCGATCCGGACGGGGCCACTGGATGAGGTTCATTTTCTGCGCGATGCCTCAGAGCTTAGCCAGCGCCGCAGGGCCATCCCCATGGTTGTGGCGCCACGACTGTCGGGACGCATCCTGTGTGCCGAGGACAACGATGTGAACCGTCGGCTCGTCTCCTTGCTGGTGTCGCGAACCGGCGCCGAGCTGGTCCATGTGAGCAACGGTGCCGAAGCGCTGGAACTGGCGATTCGCGAACCCTTCGATCTGATATTGATGGACATCCAGATGCCGGTGATGAACGGGCGTGACGCGACGGCGGCACTTCGGGAAGCCGGGGTGAATACGCCGGTGATTGCCCTGACCGCCAATGTGATGTCCGAAGACATTGCCGACTATCGGCTGGCGGGCTGCAATGAACATCTGGCGAAGCCCATCGACAAGCAGCGATTCTATGAAACCCTGGCCCGCTACCTGTCGGTTACCCCGGAACTTGCCCACAGCCCAACGCCGCGCTACCAGGGCAAGGTGCTCGTTGCCGAAGACAACACGGAGAACCGTCAGCTGGTGGAGCGGATGCTGCGCCGGGAAGGTCTGGACGTCGTGGCTGTTACCAACGGTGAGGACGCGGTTCGGACAGCATTGTCCGATACCGTTCATCTGGTGCTGATGGACCGTCACATGCCCGGTATGGATGGCGTTGCTGCCACCAGACTGCTGCGCCAGGCCGGGTTCCGGCGGCCGGTGATTGCCTTCACAGCCGGTGATCAGCAGGAAACCGATGCATTGCTTGAGGCCGGTTGTGATGGCGTGCTGAACAAGCCTATTGACCAGTCCCACCTTACGGCCCTGCTGGATCGACTGCTGGGCACGGGGCGCGTTTTCGCCACGGATACCGGCGAAGACGCTGAAATTGCCCACCTGGTGGCGCAGTTTCTTGATGGGCTTGCCGCGCGACGGGCCCGAATGGACGCCGCGTTGGCGAACGCTGATCGTGAGGCAATGAAAACCGAAGCCCACCAGATCAAGGGCACGGCGGGAGCCATGGGCTATCCGCTGATGACCCGACAGGCAGGAATAGTGGAAGATCTTCTGAAAGTCACCGAACCGGACTGGGACCGGGTTCGCAGCGAACTCAAGGGTTTCGGTGAAATGATAGACCGTGCCCTCGCCGCTGCGAAAACCCCGGGCTGATGTGTGCCGAGAACAACCAACAGGAAGAACCCGATGAGTGAGTTGCCGGAACGCCGAGAACACCATTCCCTGAGCATGATGTATGGTACTTATGCCGATATCCTGTTTGTGTTGTTTCCCTTTCTGATTATCGGCATGCAACGGCTGTGGGAAGGCCGGCTTTACGAAACCCTGCTGCGACCGGACCTGAGTATCGCCGCCGCTATTCTTGCTGGTCTGGCTATCGGCAAGTTCGTGCTCGGTCTCGTGACTAACCGGGATCTCGGGCGTTACAAGGAGCGGATTGTTTTCTTCATTGCGCTGACGCTTTTCGTGGTGCTGGGGCCGGCAATCATTCTGATCCTGAGTATACTGGGCAGCGCGGATGTACCCGGTTTTGTAACCTTTGTTCAGCCGATCCTTCTGATTATTGCGATATCCCTCTACACAACCGCCGTGAGCATCAGCAATATACTGACACGGTTTGGCATGGAGGATGGGACGACGGACAATCAGGAGACCCCGCCACGCTCTGACTACAATGACATGAGTGAGCACCGACCAGCGCCGCTGGACCTGCCGCGGCGCACGGGCAACGACCCGACAGTTTGAGAGGAGCAACCCACATGACGGATCTGAAAGTGCTGGTAGTGGAAGATGAGCCGGTGATGCGAGAGCGGCTCGTGGATATGCTCTACAACGCTGGCGCAACCAAAGTGATCGAGTGTATTGACGCGGCTTCCGCGCGGACGGCTTTCAAGGCCGGGGAATTTCACATCATTCTGCTGGATCTGGGATTGCCGGACGGCGATGGGCATGAACTGATGCTGGAATTCAAGGATGCTCGTGAGGAACAGCACATTGTGCTGGTGACGGCGGACGATTCGATCGAGAGTATTCAGCGGGCGATCAGTGCCGGCGCTAACGGCTACGTGGTCAAGCCCTACTCCCAGGAAAAAATACACGATGTTGTCAATAATTACGCCATGGTTCACGGTGGCGATATGGCAATGATGCAGGGTCTGAACCGGCGCCACTAACCGGTTCAGACACGCGGCTTCTGAATCAGGCGACCTGCCGGGCAATCCAGGAATTGTAACGGGTCGCCAGTGCTCTGACGTACCGTGCCTCGGCGTCGTTCATATCGCCCAGGACGCCCTTGAAGATCCAGCCCCGCTCATACACGCCCAGCACCCGCTGTTCGTCATCCAGATTGACGCGCTGATTCAGTTTTTTGCAGATTGCATCCAGCAGCGGCAGCTTCTCCGGACGCTTGATCGGGCCCTGGCGATTGTTCATGGGCTGGTTTGCTGCGCGAGTTGTCGGATGTCTCTTCATGATGTTCTCCTTGTCGTTTTGCGGCTGCAAAAACAAAACCCCGGTGCTTGAAGCAACCGGGGTTTCGCGGAGAAGCTGACCCGGTCGCTACATAGGCTCCCGGGACTGACCGAAAGCCGTTAGATGTCTTTCACCATCGCGCGAACAGACTGCCCTGCATGGCAACCTGCTGCTGTGTAAGCACTGAACTGTGGAATCATCCTGGTCATACCGGCTCTTGTGTTTCGGTTCGACTACCAGTGTATAGGCTAATGGGCCGTTTGCAATAGCCCTGCTTCTTCGGCAAACCCCTACAGACGGCCTCCAGGGCCGCTTGGCATAATCCTACCCGTCACGTGTTTTACGTTGTGCAATCCTGACTGCCTGCCGCGCCAGGCAGTCTATGGATCTCTCCTTTCTACGCAGCCTCCATGGCTGCGTTTTTTTTGGGTAGTGGAATCTTCGTAGCCATTATTTCTTACAGATTTTGCGGCCTGTCCCGGCGATAATTCGCACACTAATATTCGATTAATAGCCATCAACAGACAGAGGTTGAAACCTAGCAAAATGTCCGACGAAGCCGGATCTGCCAGTAAAAAGTTCCGTTCCCACGCATTGATTGAACTCGCCCTGATTATTGCACTTGGTCTTTACCTGCTGGTCGCGCAGGAGCAGGTCGTGGGTGAGAATCTGGTGTTTACCGTGACCGGAGCCGCACTCATGGCGCTGGTGACCTACTGGACGCTGAATACCCTCAGGGATGGTCTCGAGGTCATCGCATTGCGTGTCCGTCACGCCAGGCACTGATCACCTGGAAGTGCGTCAGGCCTGCCGGGTTTGACCCGTTAACGGCGCCAGTTCGTCCTGATCCGGTGCAATCCGTTCCCAGGTTTTGTGGAGAATCAGGGCATCGTTTGCGGCCCGATGCACAGGCAGGCCAAGCTCTGTAATTACCTGTTGGCGAAGTGCCGACCACTCGCGTACCTGCCTCGTGTCCAACAGCGCTGAAATGGATTCAAGCTGAAATGTAGGCGTTATGCGGGCGGCCTTGAACAAACGGTGCAGCCAGAAACTGTCGAACGTCCAGGCATCGCAAAACACCTGTTCCGGGAGCAGTTCGTTGAGGGCACTGGCGACTTCGCTCACCGCAATACCATCCGCTTCCAGGGTCTGGCGGGAAATGCCGTGGATCTGCTCAGCACTTTGTGACCAGTCCTGCCAGAGCACATGTGGGCTGATCAGCCAGCTGTGGAGGGTGCCATCCGGCATGCAGATTCCCACCTCGATGGGGTAGCTCGCGATCAGATCAAGGCTTGAAGCCTCGAAATCGATGAATGCCGGCTGGATAGTGGTCATGGAGTCAGTGTAGCTGATGAGTTGTTTTTCGCTGAGTTTACCCGCCCCGCAAGCGAGACGCGAACCCAACCTGTTCCTGCACTGTTACAATATGTCCATTCATTGTAAAAGCCCGATGACAGCAACAGGCCTCGGGCGCGACAGTAAACCAGCCAAATCCGAACCGCACCATACGGGGAGCCCGAATGACAGACACCGTAGTCGTTATCTATTCCGGAGGCATGGACTCCTACACCCTGCTGCATCTGGCCCGGGAGCGCGGCTACCAGGTTCATGCCCTGTCCTTCAACTACGGGCAGCGCCACGTCCGGGAGCTTGATTGCGCGCGATCTGTATGTGGAGCGCTGGGTATTCCCCACAAGGTGATCGATATCCGCGCCATGAGTGAGGTGATGGCCGGCTCATCGCTGACCTCGGATATCGATGTGCCGGAAGGCCACTATGAAGAAGACAGCATGAAAGCGACGGTGGTGCCTAACCGAAACATGATTCTCCTGTCCCTGGCGACCGGTTACGCCGTGACCGCGGGTGCTGGCGCCGTCTGGTACGGAGCTCATGGTGGCGACCACGCTATCTACCCGGACTGTCGCCCGGAGTTTGTGGATAAAATGGACGCGGTCTGCCGCGTGGCCAACTACGAGCCGGTCGGCATTGAGGCGCCCTTTATGACCATGGACAAGGGTCAGATCCTGGCTGAAGGCCTGCGTCTGGGACTGGACTATGCACAGACCTGGACCTGCTACAACGGCCGGGAGCGGGCTTGTGGACGCTGCGGCTCCTGTGTTGAACGACTGGAAGCCTTCGCTGCCAATGGTGTCAAAGATCCCCTGGACTACGAGGCGGCAAGCTGATGTATCGGGTCAAGGAAGCCTTCTACACGTTGCAGGGCGAAGGCGCCCAGGCCGGGCGTGCTGCCGTGTTCTGTCGTTTCAGCAAGTGCAATCTCTGGACCGGTCGCGAGAAGGATCGTGCCACTGCCGTGTGCAGTTTCTGTGATACCGATTTTGTCGGCACTGACGGTCAGAATGGCGGCCGCTTTGAAACCGCGGAGGCGCTGGCCCGTCACATACGCAATCTTTGGCCCGACGCACCAGGCAAGCCCTACGTGGTCTGCACCGGTGGCGAGCCTCTGCTGCAGCTGGATGCTCCCCTGATTGAGGCACTGCACCGGGAGGGGTTCGAGGTCGGGGTAGAGACCAACGGTACCCTGCCCGCGCCCGAAGGAATCGACTGGCTCTGCGTCAGTCCGAAAGCCGATGCCCCGGTGGTGCTTGAGGCCTGTGACGAGTTGAAGCTGGTTTATCCCCAGCCCCTGGCGATGCCGGAGCGATTCCTGGGCATTCGCGCGAGCCATTACTTTCTGTCGCCGATGGCCTCTCCTTCAATACCGGAAACGGCCGTGGATGAGATCAAACAAAGCAATACCCGTCGCGCCACCAATTATTGTCTCGCGCATCCCCAGTGGCGCCTCACCCTGCAGATGCACAAGATCATCGGCATCGACTGATTACCCCGTGGCCAGTGCACGCCTGGCGTTGGTGAGATCTGGGCCCGGCGGCGAAATTCGGTAACGGCTGGGGCTGCTGCCGGTCCAGCGCTTGAAAGCCCGGGTGAAATTCGCCGCGTCGGCGTAACCGAGGGCATCGGCAATCTGGCTCAGATTCATGGTGGTACTGCGGAGCAGATCCTGTGCCCGTTCCAGGCGGACCTGATCTACCAGCTGCTGGAAACTGGCGTCTTCTTCCTGCAGCCGCCGCTTGAGCGTTCTCTCGGACACAAACAGGGTGGCCGCTACCCGGGCCAGTTTTGGCGGGAAGGGGTGGCTGGTCTCGATCACCCGTCGGACGCGACAGGCAAATCCGGCGTCTTCGGTCAGCTGCCGCAGCGCTTCCTCGCACTGGGCTTTGGACGAGGCCGCCAGTTGATCATCGGTGAAGCGCACGGGCAGGCTCAGACGGCCAACCGGAATCACCAGGGCATTCTCCGTAGCGCCGAATTCCACCGGTGCCGGGATCTGTGAGCGGAAACGCTGGAAATAGGCCGGCTCCGGTCCCCTTCGAACAATCCGCAAACCGTCAATGAGTGAGCCCGTCAACTGTGCCCCCATGGAAACGCAACCGAACAGCATGGCGTCCATGATAAAGCCGTGCAGGGGTCCGAGGTCGATATCACAATTCACAACGTACCAGGCCAGGTTGCCGGTCTCCCGTTTGCAGACCCGAAGATGGGGCACCCGCAGCGTCAGGTATCGGGTCATCAGCTCCATGGCATCGCCCAGGGTTCGGCTGCTCATGACGGCCGTGCCCAGGGCACCGTGCAGGGGCAGCTTCAGCTCCCTGGCGAGCATGATCCCGAGTCCGGGTTCGCCGCTCTCGATAATGGCCCGGGTGACGAATTCGCTGGCCTGGGTCTGGCTCACCCGCCGATCGGTGGATTGCAGGCGGACCGGGTCAAGACCGACCCGGAGTAGAAGGTCCTGTTCGTCAACACCGATGGTGTTCAGCAGTTCGGCCAGAAGATGCAGGTAGATGGCCGGCATGCCCAGGTCCTGTGCCGTTGAAACGGAGGCGCGCATGGGATTTCCTCGTCTGATTCTGTTCTTGTTATGTCGCAGAACGCTTGGTTTCGACGATTATGGCGCCTCGCGGCTCGTTGCCCCATGACTTCGGTGACGGAATAAATGGCCTGAAAGGCCAATCATCGCCCCTTTGGCAGGAAGCACCCGGATCGATCACTGGCCATGACGGCGGACGAAGTGTTCCAGAGCTGCGGCAGATCGCCCGGGCGTTTCCAGCATCGGAAGATGCCCGACACCCCGGAACATGTGGATTTCCGCCTGAGGCGTGGCCGAGCTGAACCAGTCAACGCAGCGGGTCGGGGTAATCACGTCACGGTCACCCCACTGAACCTGCAGTGGCGGTGTCTCGGGGCCCAGGTAGCGGGCCGGTGCCAGCGCGTCTGCCACCATGTCACTGAAGATATGCCGGAGGGCCTCGGTGCGGCCCAGGAGGTCCGGTCCGAGAAGGCCGGCCATGGCAAGTCCGGAGACCGTGGGCTTGCCGGTGCCGACACTGTTGAACATACGGTAGACGCCTTTCCAGTCCCGTGGAATCAGGATGCCGTCCCGGTCAGACTTCAAGGGGGCGTGAATGTCTACCTCCGTATTTTCGGGGATGCCGGCGCTGTTGAGCAGCGTCACCGAGCGGGGCGCCGGATCCAGTGTGTGGGCCAGTACTGCGGCAATCGCGCCACCCATGGAGCTGCCGGCCAGATGGATGTTGTCCGTGCTAACGCCTGCAAGCCACTGAGCCAGTCGACGGGCCTGGGTTTCGTACCGGTAGCAGGCCTCCGGCCGGTAATCACTCTCCCCGAACCCCGGCAGATCCGGCGCCAGAAGATGCCAGTGTCTTGGCAGTCTTTGCAGCCACAGGCCCCAGTTTTCCTTCATGGCGGCAAAGCCGTGAATCAGCACGATCGTCGGGCGGCCGACATCTGGCGATCCCCGTTCCAGGAAAACCATCTTGTGCCCATCGACCATGGTTTCACGGCGGCGGGCCTGGAGAAGAAATCGTTGTCCCGTGCGGGCAGCGGGCCAGAAGTTGGGGGCAGGAATTCTCATGGTTGTCAGCGATCACCGGTGTTGGGTCTGACCGCCAGTCTACCGGGACCAGCATCCGGAGCCTTGGCCACAGTGCCCGTGGACGTCGGCGAATGGGCAACAGATTGCCCGTGACGGGGCGTCGAAAGTCAGAGCTTCAGGTCGACAATCACCGGGTTATGGTCGCTGGAGCGCCAGGGTCCCCGGCCGGATGCAGGGTGATCGCTCCGGTAGTCGAGTACCCGGGGCTCATCGGCGTTCACCAGCCAGCTCCAGGCACCCGTAACCCTTGTTTTTAAGGTCTCGGAGGCGAGTACGAAATCCAGCGAGCCCTTCTGACCACGGTAACGGTAAGTGTAGTGATCACAGGTCTTTTCGGTGCAGGGATGGAAATGGTCCACCATGCTGGTAAAACCTGCCTGCTCCAGCGCCGCGATGGGATGTTCGCGGGCATAGCTGTTGAGGTCACCGATTATCAGGGTGCCGACTGAATGGTGCCTGCGGGTGTCGCTGCCGGACCAGGCGGCCAGTGTTTTCGCTTCGTTGGTCCGCCGGCTCGCGTAGCAGCCCTGGCCATCGGCCTGGTCCTGATTATCGCCACGGGCGCCCCGACAGGATTTCGATTTCAGGTGAGGAACAATTATCTGGATGGTGGCATCACCGTCTGTTCGGCCGAAAATCTGTGCCAGGGGAGGCCGGCCTCCCGATTCAAATGGCCCTTTGGCGAGCCGCTCTGGCGGACCAACGGCGCTAATCCTGTCGCTGCGGTAGAGCAGACCGGTCCGGATCTCGTCATCGCCGTCCTGGCCGGGCGTGCTGACGAACCGCCAGGTGCCGCCCAGGGCGTCTGCAAGTTCGGCAATGGAACTTGCCGGTCCATAGCCGTCGTTCTCAAGTTCGGTCAGCGCAAGAATGTCCGGATCGGGGGCCAGAAGTGTGTTCACCAGTTGTTGCTGCTGGCGCCGGAATTCCGCCGGTGTCTCAGCCCCGCGACTCGTTGGAAACCCGCCGCCCCGGCCATCTCCGTTGAAGAAATTACCAAGGTTCAGAGCCATGATCCGTACCGAAGCCTCACGTCGCGGCTCGGGCGCGGTTTCTCTGGGATTGGTGGCGAGGAAAGCCGGCTCCTGAGAGGGCTGGAGCCGCCAGGCATCGAAGCGGAAATCCAGCACACCGACGAGCCCTTTAATCTCATCCCCGGCCCTTACGGTTGCCGAAGACAGGCCGCCTGGGGGCCAGGGTACCGGGCGTGGGTCTCTCTGGGACCGGTTGTCATCAAGCAGCACGCGGTTTGCCCCGTTTCGGGTGAGTGCCCGGTGTGCTTCCTTGCCGGGCGGCAGGTATTCCGTGGGCTGAACTTGGTCTGAGGCGGCCAGCGCCAGCTCGCCATAGCGAGCCAGGTTGTAGTTGTCCACCACCGTCAGGGCCTGGCGAAAGGTAACTCTCATGTTCTCCAGATGTTCCGGATCGATGGTCCAGGGCAGGGTTATAGGAATCGGCGTTGGTAGTGCCTCATGCCCGCAAGTTCGGATGCTCCGAACCGACACCAGTTCGGTGAGACCGTGGTATTCCTTCACCTTTCCGGTTACCCGCAGTCGCATGCCGACATCGGCGATATCACGATTGGTGTAGATAAACAGCGCTTCGGAAGTGGCGGGATTCCCGTCGGCCTGGTGATCGGCCTGCTGCAGGTAAAAACCACCAAAGCCGCCCTTTGCCCGGGAATCCTGGGTCAGGATTCCCTCGACGGTGACGGTATCTCCCGCCATGGGCGAGGCCGGGCCATTGCCCTGGATCCGGGAAATGGGTGTTGCGGGATCACCACAGAGCGAGTCTGCCGTCGCTGCTACGGGCAGAATCGACAGAATCAGGACGCAGAGAAAGAAATACCGCCAGGTCTCAGAGCTCACACTGGCAGTTTAGCTGAGGCCGGCAACGGCTTTGAGAGCCTGCTCGCGTTTGCTGCCAAATCCCAACTGGTCGGGATTGGCCAGCTCAAGCTGTTGCACCAGAGGATCCGGGTGCTCATTGTCGAAGGTAATGCCGAGCCGGGACAGTACGTAAGGGGCAAGCGCGGCACGGGTAGCAACCTCCAGACGACCATGTTCCATGCCGTAGTCCCGGGCAATGATCTCTTGCTGGGCTTCGGTCAGGCGCTGATCCGGGGTGACCACCAGAGTAACCTGCCGGTTCCAGTGCTCGTCCTGGTCCCGGTTGTGCCTGGCGCGCTGCCGGAGGGCTTCGGGCGAGGTCCGGAATCGGCTCAGGGCGAAATCCCGGAATTCCCGGTTTGAGTCGCACCAGGCCCGCAAGTGCCAGCTGTCGCCCGCACAAACCAGAGTATGTGGCTCAAGTATGCTTTCCACCGCTTCCGGTCGGCTCAGGGAGGCATAGCTGGCCCGCAGCTGTCTACCCTGTCGTGTTGCCGTCACCACGGCACGCATGGTGTCCGGCGCGATGACGCGATTCGGACCCTGAACCACTGTGCTGTCCGGCAGACCAATGTTCAGGGATTCAAACGTAGTGCTCAGGTTTTGCTGGCGGGCAAGCAGGTCCAGATATTCATTCACCACGCCACGGGTGACCACCGGGCGAAACCTATCGGCCGGGACATAACCTTTCAGGTGACGGTCGTAAACCAGGTTGCCCGGCGCCAGTTCGCGTAGATAGGTGTTGATATCCTTGGACGCCTGCTGACGACCGATCCCGAAACTGTGGCAGATGTGGTTGGTTGTCAGACGACCTTCCCACAGGGCAATCGTTTCGATGAGTCGATAGCGAAGCAGCAGATCCCAGCGGATGGGCCAGTCCGTTTTTTTCATAACCAGGCGCTCACGGTCCAATGAATAGCTCGTTTTCATGTTACCTGCTCCGACACTCATGGTCTGTTACGGCGCATTAATGTAAAACCCTGTTAAACCGCTACACGGCGGCCTTTGCGGGTTTTTGTGACGCAGTTAACACGTTTCGGGAAGTGCCTAGTGGCTTCACTTCCCGCTACTGATCTAATACGTCGCCGGCAAAGTCCGGGACTTGCTGCTATTTTGTCTGTCATCCAAGCGAAAATACCCTGTAACGCCCGGAGCCGCTGTAATGACCCGAATGGTCACCTCCCTGTCTGCCCTGATTCTGAGCATTATTCTGCTGGTCAGCGGCAATGCATTCCTGATGACACTGCTTGGCATCCGCCTGAGTATCGAGGCGATATCACCGGATATTATCGGCTGGATTCTGGTCTGCTATTCCATCGGTTTTGTGTTGGGTACGCTCTACGTTCACCGGATTATCGGCCGGGTTGGTCATATCCGGGCGTTCGCCGTGTTTGCCGCCGCTGCCGCTGTTACATCGCTACTCTATCCGATGGCCGTTTCCGAGATTTTCTGGGCCGTTCTGCGGGTACTCTCCGGGTTCAGTATTGCCGGTGTGCTGGTGGTTATCGAGAGCTGGTTCTCCAGCCGTGCCACCAATGCCAACCGTGGTGCGTTGTTTGCGGTGTACCAGATTGTTTTTTATCTGTCCGCCGCCGGCGGCCAGCTCATCGTAAATATCGGCGACCCCGCCAACTTTATGCCTTTCTCGATTGCCGCGATCCTGTTGGCGCTGGCGCTGATGCCGCTTGCTCTGACCAAAATGGAAGCGCCCGTTATTGAGCAGGTTCAGCGTATCTCTATTTTCACTTTGGCCCGGGAGTCCTTTTCCGGTGTTGCCGGCGCCCTGATCTGTGGCGTCATGATTGGCGGCTTTTATGCGCTTGGGCCAGTGTACGCAACACTGATCGGGCTGGACGTTGCCCGGACATCCACGTTCATGGCCAGTGCCATTGTCGCGGCCATGATCCTTGCCTGGCCGCTAGGCCGGCTCTGCGACCGTTTCGACCGTCGCCGGGTGATGTTCTGGATCGCCCTGGTAGCGGCTTCAGCCGCAGGCGGTGTCGGAGTTCTTGGGGCCGACAATGCGTGGCTGTTGACCCTTCTGGTTGGTATGTTCACGGGGCTTTCAGCCGCTTTGTACCCCGTAGCCGTGGCCATCACCAATGACCGTATGGAAAGCACCCGTATTGTTGCGGCCAGCGCCACGCTGTTGCTCAGTTACGGGGTTGGCAGTGTCATCGGGCCGGTTGTCATGGCTGAGTTGATCAACCTCCTGGGGCCGAAAGGCCTGTTCTTCGGCAATGCCGGATTTCTGCTGCTGTTGGCCGCGATTACCAGTTACCGGATCAGTCATACCGAGGACGTTGCCGTTGCAGACCAGGAGCACTTCGTGCCTGCCATGCCGGAAGCGTCGCCGGTTCTTGCCGAAATCGATCCCCGAAACAGCGAGTTCCACGAGTCTCCCGAAGTCGAGGAGATGCACGAAGAGCAGCGTCAGGCGAGCTGATGCTGCTTTCGGTTTTCCCCGATTTTGTTTTTACTTCCGTATCTGTTTTTATTTCAATGGTTAGCATACTATTGGTGACTTTCCGATAATGTGATTAATTAGCCGAAAGTGCGGCAGCGCTCGGCAGGGCCAAGCCCTCTTCTGATATGGAGTGACGACAAATGAGAGACCAGTTTCCTTTTGCGGTAGCGCGGGTTACCCGGCGCTGGAGAAAAATGCTCGATGAGCGCCTGAAGGATCTGGGCGTCACCCAGGCGCGCTGGAGCACGATGGTGTACCTGGAAAAAGGCGGTGAGGGCCTCACCCAGCGGGAGCTGGCCAGCCTCATGGCGATCGAGAATCCGACTCTGGTGCGACTACTGGACAGCCTTGAGCAGCAGAATTTGATCGAGCGCCGGCCCTGTCCGAACGATCGCCGTGCACGGCGGCTGCATCTGACCAACGCCGGCCGGGCGTTTATGGATGACCTTTCCGGGCGAGCCGAGGTGCTGCGCGAGGAAATGCTGGAAGGCATCAGCGACAAAGAGATCGAGTGCACCGTGAAGGTCTTCCACAAGATCCTGGAAAACGCCGAAAAGCAGAAATAACCCTTGGCTGATAACTCAGTTGAGGGGCTGAAAGCCCGCTATGGAGATCGCTGGCGTTGGCTGGCGGTGGCCACGGTGATGATAGGCACCATGGCTACCGTACTCAGCGCTACCGTAGTCAACGTGGCGTTGCACGATATCATGGTGGAGTTCGGCATTCGCCAGGGCCAGGTTCACTGGCTGGCGACGGGCTTCATCGCCGCCATGACCACCACCATGCTCGCCTCCTCGTGGCTGCTGGATCATTTCGGGGTTCGCAAGACCCTTGCCGTAGCCATGTTTTTCTTCACCCTGATTTCCCTTGCCGGTGGTTTTGCCGAGACGCCGGGGCAGCTCATCGCTGCCCGGATTGGCCAGGGTGCCATGGCCGGTTTGATGCAGCCCATGGGCATGTACCTGGTATTCCGGATTTTTCCCCGTGATCGCCGCGGCCAAGCCATGGGTATCTACGGTATGGGGGTAATTCTGGCGCCGGCCCTGGGTCCGGTGCTGGGAGGCTTTCTCGTTGATCAGCTGGACTGGCGTTACGTGATGTTTGCCCCGGCACCCGTCACCCTGGTGGGTGTTCTCATGGCCTGGCGCTTCCTGCCGTTGCCTGTTTCCCAGCCAGCGCGCTATCGCTTTGATCTCCCCGGCCTGATATTGCTCGGGTTTACAATCGCCGTGTCGCTCGACACCCTGAACCGGTTGCAGCAGGCGGCGGGCCAGAAGAGCTGGATTGTCGCCGAAGGATTATTGGCCCTCGGTGGGCTGCTGCTCTTCGTGCTGCGTGAACGACGCACCGCGCATCCGCTGGTGAACATTGCCTTGCTGCGTAAACCGGTGTTTCTTTTCGCCTGTCTGGGTGCCATGGCACTGGGGCTGGCGCTGTTCGGATCCACCTACCTCATTCCGTTGTTCGTGCAGACAGCTCTGGGCTTCAGCGCGACGGAGGCAGGCTTGCTGATGCTACCCGCGGGGATTGTCCTGGGTATGACGTTTCCTTTGGCAGGTCGTATGGCGGACAGGCACAGTGCCCGTGTTCTGGTGGTGTTCGGTATTGGTGCATTTGCCCTTTCCGCCATGCTGTTCGCGCTGTCCGATCTCGAACTCGCCTTTGGCTGGCTGGTGCTCTGGACAGTGCTTGGCCGCATCGGTATTGGTTTCATGCTCCCGGCCCTGTCGACCGGCGCTCTGAATCCGCTGGAGCCACAGGAACTGGGGGCCGGCTCAAGCACGCTCAACTTCATGCGCCAGCTCGGGGGCGCCTTTGGCGTCAACCTGGTGGCACTGACGATTGAATTCGGTGAGCACACCTCCGGGATGCCCACGATCAACGCGTTCCACTCAGCCTGGTGGCTGGTGGCGGTATTCGTGGCGGTTGCGGCGATTCCGGTATGGAGAATGCGGGTCTAGCGGAGCTTCTGGTTGCGGCTCCGCTCCGAATTTATTACTATGCCGGCATCTCTTCAGGGGAGTAGCCTCCGCACCGGAACTGCCGGTCGGATGATAGTCAACATACTTGGGGCCAAATCCCCATGGCTATCATGTTTCACCGAGACACCGGTGATATTGGCAAGACCTGAGGCGGTTTCACCTCCATTGGGCGGAAGGTGGACTGCCTCATGTCTGGTTATCCGCCCTGGAGTTTTTCATGGACGCTTTCCTCGCTTCAACGGTCGCTGTTGCCATAGCGGAAATTGGTGACAAAACCCAGTTGCTCTCGCTTTTCCTGGTTGCCCGATACGCTACCCGCCTACCTATTATTCTTGGCATTTTTGTCGCAACGGTTCTCAATCACGCCTTATCTGCCTGGCTCGGTGCCTGGGTCGCTTCCTTCATTCCGGAAGCCTGGTTGCCGTGGATTCTGGCCGGCAGTTTTGTTGCGATCGCGCTCTGGTTGCTGGTACCGGACAAGGACGACAGCGATGATTCAAAGTTCCTGGGCATGGGGGCGTTCATGGCCACCACCATCATGTTCTTTCTGGCGGAGATCGGCGATAAGACCCAGGTTGCGACCGTCGTTCTCGCTGCCAGGTTTACCGAGACTTTCTGGGTTATTCTGGGCACCACGGTGGGTATGCTGCTGGCCAATATACCGGTTATCATGGCGGGACGCTGGCTGATGGAGAGGTTGCCCCTCGCCACAGCGCGGATTGGCGCAAGTGTGTTGTTTGTGGCGCTTGCCGTCGTAACAGTATGGGCGACCTATATGAACTCCTGAGGGTACTTGCTGTCACTGTACCCGGTTGCCTGATGCTTTCGGAACGTTTTCTATGTGGTTCAGATTTTTAGCGGTTTTTTCTCTGGCACAGTTTCTGGTGTTCCCGACCGCCGTGTTTGCGGAGGCTCAGGATGCTGCCAGCGACCCGGAATACCCCGAGGAGCCGGATCGAAGCCCTCGTGTGCCGACATTCCCGGTCCAGGGGGATCTGGCCGGAGAGCTCGGTGTTTTTGAAACCCGTTATGAGGACACCTTTGCCGGCATTGGTAACCGCTTGGCCATGGGGTACCTGGAGCTGGTCAAGGCCAATCCTGGCGTGGACCCCTGGCTACCCGGCGACGGCACCACCATCACCCTGCCGCGCCAGTACGTGCTGCCGGACGCCCGGCGTGAAGGCATCGTTATCAATCTTGCCGAGTACCGCCTGTATTACTTCACCGATGAGGGTGTGCAGGTGTACCCCGTGGGCGTTGGCACGGCAGAGAATCCGTCGCCTTTGACCGATGCCGAGGTCACCATGCCACTGGAGTCCCCGGCCTGGTACCCGCCTGCGAGCATTCGGGCAGAGTATGAGGCGTCCGGAGACTATCTGCCCAGGATGATTCCGCCCGGCCCCGGCAACCCGCTTGGGACCCACGCCCTGCTCCTGAGTGAAAAGGGCTACCTGATTCACGGCACCAACAAGAAATTTGGTGTGGGCATGCCGGTCAGCCACGGGTGTTTCCGAATGTACAACGAGGATATCTCCCGGTTCGTTTACCAGGTCGAGAAGGGCACTCCGGTCCAGGTTGTGCACGACGCCGTCAAGATCGGTTTTTCGGATGGCGAGGTCTGGCTGGAAGTCCATCGTCCCCATGAAGATTACCCCCGCGAAGATCGAGAGCGCTTGTGGCAGCAGGTGTTTGCTGAAGTTGAAGCTTTCCGAACCCGTCATCCGGATGTCGAGGTCAAACGCGGTGCCATTGAACTGGCCGTCGACCAGGCGGACGGCCTGCCGACCATGATTGGTGAGCGGGTAACCCGGATGGCCGCAGACAAGACTGTGGAAGAGAAGTCGCCGGAATCGGCCAAGGAGCCGGAGCAGCGGCTATACTTCTGATGTGGTGCGCTGAACACGGTTGTCGTCCCATGTAGGACAGAACCGCGGTCCTGCTGCCATCGTATCTGTATCAAGTTGAATTTCTTCCGGATCCGGGGAGGCTTTATGCAGGCACACCGTCCCATGCGATCACAGAATCCCGCCCGCCTCCGGGCCTGGGCTCTGGTATTCCTGACAGGTGTGCTGCTAGCGCTGGCGTCCCTGGCCCATCAGGTTTTTGCCCAGCAGAAATCCTCCGATATTGCTCTGGTACTCACGGTTGAGGGGGCTATCGGCCCCGCGACCATGGACTACGTCACCCGGGGCATTCGCCGCGCCGAATCCGAGGGTGCCGGTCTGGTAGTTATCGAAATGGATACGCCTGGCGGCCTGATGGATTCCATGCGGGATATCATCAAGGTGATTCTGGCCTCCGACGTTCCTGTCGCGACCTATGTTTCCCCACAGGGCGCCCGGGCTGCCAGCGCCGGCACCTACATTCTGTATGGCAGTCACATTGCCGCCATGGCGCCTGCGACCAACCTGGGTTCGGCCACGCCTGTGCAGATGGGTGGGCTGCCGGGTAGCCCTGAACCGGAGAGCGATCCGGCCTCCGAAGCTCCCACATCCGAGGAAGGTTCGGATTCCGCCTCCGATTCGTCATCTGGCAGTGACCTGCAAGCCAGCGATGACGAGGGTAAACGGCGCGGAGGCACCGCCATGGAGCGAAAGGTTCTGGAGGACGCGGTCAGTTACATCCGCGGCCTGGCCGAACGCCATGGCCGCAACGCCGACTGGGCTGAAGAGGCGGTCCGTGAGGCTGTAAACCTCGGTGCCGAAGAGGCGCTGGAGAAGAACGTCATTGACGTAGTTTCACCCAACCTCCGGGATCTGTTGCAGCAAGTGGATGGACGCACCGTTCGCATGGCGTCAGGTGACAGGACCCTGAACACGGCCAATATGGAAATCGTCCGATCCCAGCCAGACTGGCGCACCCGCCTGTTGTCGGTGATTACCAATCCGAACGTGGCCTACTTTCTGATGATCATCGGCTTCTACGGCATCATCTTCGAGTTGGCCAACCCCGGTGCCGTAGTGCCCGGCGTGATTGGCGCGATTTCGCTGATCCTGGCGCTATTCGCCTTTCAGGTCCTGTCGGTGAATTATGCCGGCCTGGCGCTCATTCTGCTCGGGCTGGCGTTCATCGTGGGCGAAGCCTTCGTCCCCAGCTTTGGGATACTGGGGGTCGGCGGGATTGTCGCCTTCGTGACCGGTTCGATCATATTGATGGACGGCAGTCACCGGGATATTTCCCTGCCGACCATTGGCGGCACGGCCGTCGTGGCTGCCGGTTTTATTCTGTGGACGGTGACACGGTTTATCGGGCTGCGTCGACGGCATCCGGTCAGTGGTGCCGAACAGATTACCCACGAGGAAGGTGTAGCGTTGGATGACTTCTCCGGAGACCATGGCCATTTTCGCGGCCACGTCCGTCTGAGCGGTGAGCGTTGGAACGCCATCAGCGAAGGATCGGTCAAAGAAGGTGACCGGGTTCAGGTGACAGCAATCGAGGGTTTGACGGTAACCGTAAAGGTCATTCCGGACAACGGCTGACCTGGCAGACAAAGTAACGGCAATACAAGGAGGCCGTATGATTGGCGATCTGATTCCCTATTTGGCACCCACGGTGGTGTTACTGCTGATTCTCGTTTCGGCCATCAAGATCCTGCCGGAGTACGAGCGGGGCGTGGTGTTCTTTCTTGGTCGGTTCCAGGGTGTGAAAGGCCCGGGGCTGATCATTGTGATTCCCGGCATTCAGCAGATGGTGCGGGTGGACCTTCGGGTAATAACTCTGGACGTGCCCAGCCAGGATGTCATTTCCCGGGATAACGTGACGGTGCGGGTGAATGCCGTGCTTTACTTCCGCGTTGTGGACCCGGAGCGGGCCATTATCCGGGTGGAGGATTTTAATTCCGCGACCAGCCAGCTCGCCCAGACAACTCTCCGGTCGGTGCTGGGTAAACACGACCTGGATGAAATGCTGTCAGAACGGGACAAGCTGAACTCCGATATCCAGGAGATCATCGATGCCCAGACAGAGGAATGGGGCATCAAGGTGGCCAATGTGGAAATCAAGCACGTGGATCTCAACGAATCGATGATTCGTGCCATTGCCCGCCAGGCTGAGGCCGAGCGTGAGCGGCGTGCCAAGGTCATCCACGCGGAGGGCGAATTGCAGGCGTCCAAAAAGCTGGTGGAGGCTGCGGATGTCATGTCCACCAATTCCGGTTCCATGCAGTTGCGTTACCTCCAGACCCTGGCAGATATGAGCAACACGAACTCATCCACCATTGTGTTCCCTCTGCCGATGGAACTTATGACCACGTTCCTGAAGGAGAACAAGCCCTTTACGCCGGAGAAATCCGAACCGGAAAAGCCCGATTCCGGGGCATAAAAAAAGGCCGGCATTGCCGGCCCTTCTGTTACGTATCAGCCTTATTTCTGGCTGGCACGCTCGAGCATGCGCTTGGCACGCTCGTTTGCTTCATCAGCGGCTTTCTGGGCTGCCTTGGCAGCGGCCAGAGCTTCTTCTGCAGTCTGCTGGGCAGTACGTGCAGAGCTGGCAGCGCTGTTAGCGGTGTTCAGTGCATTTTCTGCAGTGCGCTCAGCGGAGCTGGCGGTTGCATTCGCTTCGTCGAGTGCGCCCTGGTCGGTGGTGGCACAACCTGCAGTCAGAGCAGTAGCCAGTGCAATCCCGGCGATCGTCAGTTTACGCATTGTAAATCCCCTTATTGGTCGAGTTATTTCCTGTGATCCGAAAGTCAGTATAGACGACTTCCTGTCAACCTGCGCAGCAACGTTTGTCAGGCAATGACTACCGGAGTCGTTAAACAGTGTAAAACACTGTAAGCGGGAATGTTAACTGCAGATACGTAAATTTGCTAAGCATGTGACAACAACTTAATGCGGCTGTCAGGTTTGGCTCAGGGGTTAATGCTTATGGGGGTTCCGTTGGACACCAGTTGCCAGATTTCGTCCATCTCTTCGTTGGTCACAGCGATGCAGCCATCGGTCCAGTCCAGACCGGTGTAGGCAAAGGCCATGTCGCCGACGTTATTGGGCAGGCCATGGATCATGATGCTGCCACCGGGATCCAGGCCCCAGGCGGATGCCAGTTCCCGATCCCGCTCACTGGGGTAGGAGATGTGGATGGATTTGTAGAAATCGCTCTCGGCATTTCGCCAGTCCAGGGTGTAATCGCCTTCCGGTGTGCGCTCGTCACCCTCGTACAGCTTGTGGCCTTCCGGATTGTCGCCGAGGGAAATGCGGTAGCTGCGAACCACATCCTCGCCATCCATCAGATACAGGCGGCGCTCTCCCTTGCGAACCACCACGCTACTGACGTTCTGAATGTCCGCGGGCTCATACATGGTGGCAACCGGCATCCGGGTGTCGGCCTTGGCCAGCAGCTCGGTTGCAAAAGCAGTCGGAGCAGCGGCGATGCAGAGCAGGGCGAGGCTGGATAATAGGGCGCGGAAAATACTCATGTCCTTAACTTACCAATGATTAATCTTTGTACAGGCGTTTTATACCATAGCCCGCAAGGGATCTGTTAAGGGGTTTTGTTAACTTTTTTGGCTATCTGGTTCGCTGATCAACCATTTTGTGAATTGTCCATCTTCAGTCCCACCTTGGTTACCTTGTCGGCACTGGTGGCCCGGGCCACCAGCGTTACCGGACCAAGGGTGACCAGGTCACCGACAACCGGGTGCCCCTTGGTGCGCCTGGCAAAGCATTCAGCCAGGGACAGCTCCGGGGGCAGATCGTCGAACTCAATGCCATAAACCTGCTCGACGTCACCCAGCAGAGCATCGCCGTTGAGCACAAAATCTCCGAAAAATGCACGTTCAGCCAGGTATTTGGGCGCATGCCGGCCGCTCAGAGCCTTGCCGAGTTCCGGCAACACACTGGGGGTTGCGAACATCGCCACCATGTCGCCACTGGAGACTTCCAGATCGGCCTTAGGCTGCAGGCAAACCCGGTTCCGGAAGACGCCGGCTACGGCGGTGTTCTCAGGAAACCGAAGCTGACTCAGCCGCCGAGGCGTTTCCCAGATTTCGCCACGCAGCGGGAACAGCATCAATTCGTGATCGCCGGCGGCCGGCGCATCCAGGGGCAGCCTTCGATAGGGATCCTCTCCGGCAGGAACTTCCAGACGAAGTTTCCGGGCCAGGGGTGTCATGGTGGTGCCCTGAACCAGGAGCGAGACCAGCACGATAAAGAAAGCCGCGTGGAAGACCAGTTGCGCTTCCGGCAAGTCCGCGATGATCGGGAACAGGGCCAGTACGATCGGTACCGCACCCCTGAGGCCGACCCAACTGATGAAACCAAGTTCGCGCCGATTGAAGGCAAACGGCCAGAGGGTGAGCATGACCGTCAGCGGGCGGATAATGAAGATCAGCGAGAGGGCCAGGATC
This sequence comes from Marinobacter sp. NFXS11, assembly GCF_040148675.1. Lineage (NCBI taxonomy): Bacteria > Pseudomonadati > Pseudomonadota > Gammaproteobacteria > Pseudomonadales > Marinobacteraceae > Marinobacter > Marinobacter sp. NFXS11. The sequence continues at coordinate 839,846 of NZ_JAGDDV010000002.1, forward strand.
AGCCCGCCGCCGGCCAGCGGAATCAGATCGGAGGGCGTTACCAGTAGTCCGAGCATCAGGAACAGGCACAGTTGGGCCAGCCATGCCAGACCATCGTGCACCTGCAGGATCATCGGCATCATCCGGACGTGGCGGTTACCGATCACCACGCCGGTCAGATAAATGGCCAGAAATCCGCTGCCGCCGAGGGCGTTTGTGGCAGAAAACACCGAGATGCCGGCGGCGGCGACCAGAAGGGGATACAGAGAAGGAGTCAGGCGGATACGATTGGCCAGCTCAACCACGGCGAAGCCGCCAATGATCCCGGCAACGGCGCCGACGCCGAATTGCTGCACCAGCATGGATAAGACCGCCCAGCCCGCGTGGTCGCCATCGTTACCGATGAGCGTGACCAGCATCAGGGTCAGGAAAATCGCCATGGGGTCGTTACTGCCGGATTCGATCTCCAGGGTGGCACTGACCCGTTCGTTCAGGTGCAGGCCCCGCCCCTGAAGCAGGGAAAACACGGCGGCCGCATCGGTAGAGGAAATGATGGCACCAATTAGCAGGGCCGTCAGCCAGTGCAGATCGAATACCCACCAGGCCACAACCGCGGCGCCGGCGGCGGTCATCGCGACCCCGAGCGTGGCCAGTACCAGGGCCGGTTTTAACCCCACGCGGAAGGTTTCGGCACGGGTGCGCATGCCGCCGTCCAGCAGGATCACGCCCAGCGCCAGATTGGCAATCAGAAACGCCAGCTCAAAATCGTTAAACTGGATGCCACCCGGGCCGTCCTCGCCCATCATCATGCCGACCACGAGAAAGATCAGCAGCACAGGCATGCCCACCCGGCTGGAAAGCGGGCTGAGCACGATACTGATGACCAGCATCAGGGCGCCAATCAGAGTCAGGGTGGGGTCCATTGTTGCTCCAGACAGAATGCTTGCCCATTGCCGGGCTGACCGCTTATATTGCTCTCGCGGTCTTTTTTGCGGGTGTAGTTCAATGGTAGAACGGCAGCTTCCCAAGCTGCATACGAGGGTTCGATTCCCTTCACCCGCTCCAATTCTTATCTTCTCATAATCCCCTGCCTCATCCGTAATATCTTTTGCATCATACGTTTGCGCGTTGATTCCGCGCAGCGGTTTGCGCAATTCGGGGCCCGTTGCTAGGTTTGAAGAGAGGTATCCAACACGACAGCCATGTGCTTTCGAGGGGAAACTGAATGCTTGAAACGGCGGCAAAGGGTATTGCCGAGTATTGGGCTACCGGCTTTTTCATCTTTGCGGTAGCGGGTTTGTGCGCCTTCATGGTGGGGGCATCAAGCCTGTTGGGTGGCCGCAGCCGCGGTATCAGCAAGTCTCTTCCCTTCGAATCGGGCATCGTTGGCGCCGGCAGTGCCCGCCAGCGTTTTTCCGTGAAGTTCTATCTGGTGGCGATGCTGTTCGTCATCTTCGACATTGAAGCGGTTTTCCTGTTTGCCTGGGCCATTGTCATCCCCGATGTTGGGTGGACCGGTTTCTGGGGCGCCGCTGTGTTCATCTTCATCCTGCTGGCCGGACTGGTTTACGACAGTCGCACCGGCGCCCTGGACTGGGCGCCCGAGCAGAGCCCGGCGAGCAAGCGCGGCGCATAGACACACACGCTCTGAGTCTCCCGATTCCGCGGAATCCGGAGATGGATGGAGTAGTGTGACCATCAAGGGAGGTTTTCATGGCCTATACCCTGACCCGGGCTGAGGGTCCTGCGGGAAGCAATGCCCGTTATCCGTTGGATCGGCGCGAGAGGGTCGAAGACCCGGTCAAGCAGCAGCTCGAGCGAAATGTCTTTACCGGCAAGTTGAGCGAAGTGCTGAACTCTGCCGTTAACTGGGGCCGCAAGAATTCCCTCTGGCCCTACAACTTCGGGCTGTCCTGTTGCTATGTGGAAATGACCACCGCCTTTACCGCACCCCACGACATTGCGCGGTTCGGCTCGGAGGTTATCCGGGCTTCCCCCAGGCAGGCAGACTTCATGGTGATTGCCGGCACCTGCTTCATCAAGATGGCGCCGGTGATCCAGCAGCTGTATGACCAGATGCTGGAGCCGAAATGGGTGATTTCCATGGGCTCCTGCGCCAATTCCGGAGGTATGTACGACATCTACTCGGTGGTACAGGGCGTGGATAAATTCCTGCCGGTTGATGTGTATGTGCCCGGCTGTCCACCCCGTCCGGAGGCCTTCCTGCAGGGGTTGCAACTGTTGCAGGACTCCATCCAGGAGGAGCGCCGGCCATTGTCCTGGGTGGTGGGTGACCAGGGCGTTTACCGGGCCGAGATGCCCTCGCAGCGGGAGAAATGGCGGGATCAGCGAATCCAGGCCACGGAACTGAGGAGCCCCGACAAGCTTTAAAGCCGCTTGCCGTCGTTTACAACTGATTGTCAGGAGTCAAACCACGAGCATGAGCAGTAGCGCAGACAATGCCGACATTGAACTGGTCGAAGCCCTCCAGCGGGACTTTGGCGAGGTGGTTCTGTGCTGCCAGCAGACCCGTACCGGCATGCCCGTGCTCTGGGTGTCGCGTGCGGCACTGACCAATATTTTGGGTTACCTCAAGCAACTGGACGCGCCTTTTGATCTGCTGTTCGACCTGTCGGCAATGGACGAGCGGCTGCGCGGCCACCGACAGGGCCTGCCCGACTCGGATTTCACCGTGTTCTACCAGTTGATGTCGATTACCCGCAATCGGGACATCATGCTCAAAGTCGGTCTGGCGGAAGAAGACCTGAGTCTCCCGACCGCCACCGGTGTTTTCCCGGCGGCCAACTGGTACGAACGAGAGGTGTGGGACATGTTTGGCATCAGCTTCGCTGGCCACCCGCACCTTGAACGCATCCTCATGCCACACACCTGGACCGGGCATCCCCTGCGCAAGGATTATCCGGCCCGGGCAACCGAGTTCGATCCTTACACCCTGACGGTGGCAGGTCAGGAGACCGAGCAGGACGCCCTCCAGTTCGTGCCCGAAGCTTGGGGCATGGCTCGGGAACGTGAAGGCGCCGAGTTCATGTTCCTGAACCTGGGGCCCAACCATCCCTCTGCCCACGGCGCCTTCCGCATTGTGCTGCAACTGGACGGTGAGGAAGTTGTCGATTGTGTGCCAGACATTGGCTACCACCACCGGGGCGCGGAAAAAATGGCCGAGCGCCAGTCCTGGCACAGTTTCATACCTTACACCGACCGGATTGATTACACCGGTGGGGTGATGAATAACCTGCCTTACGTGCTGGCGGTGGAGAAGCTGGCCGGCATCGAGGTACCGGATCGGGTGAAAACCATCCGGGTGATGATGGCCGAGATGTTCCGTATCACCAGCCACCTGCTGTTTCTCGGTACATACCTGCAGGACCTGGGCGCGATGACGCCGGTGTTCTACACCTTCAGCGACCGCCAGCGGGGCTATAAGGTGATCGAGGGGATCACGGGCTTTCGCATGCATCCGGCCTGGTACCGCATTGGCGGGGTGATGCAGGATTTACCGCAGGGCTGGGAAAAACTGGTGCAGGAGTTTCTGGACTGGATGCCACCACGGCTGCGCGAGTACGAGCGGGCGATGATGGAGAATGCCCTGGTGCGTGAGCGCACCCGTAATGTGGCCTCCTTCGATACCGCCCAAGCGCTGGCCTGGGGTGTCACCGGCCCCAACCTCCGTGCCACCGGCTGCAACTTTGACCTTCGCAAACAGCGCCCCTACTCTGGCTACGACAACTTCGAATTCGAGGTGCCCCTGGGCGAGCGGGGCGATGTCTTCGACCGGGGCCAGCTGCGTATCGAGGAAATGCGCCAGAGCCTGCGGATCATCCAGCAGTGCGTGGATCACATGCCATCGGGGGACTTCAAGGCGGATCACCCGCTCACTACCCCACCGCCCCGGGAGCGGATGCTGGAACACATTGAAACCCTGATTACCCACTTCCTGCAGGTGTCCTGGGGGCCGGTGCTCAAGCCCCAGGAGTCGTTGCAGATGGTGGAGGCCACGAAGGGCATCAACAGCTATTACCTGACCAGTGACGGCAACACCATGAGTTACCGGACCCGGATCCGGACGCCCAGTTTTCCGCACCTTCAGCAGATACCCAGTGTGATGCGCGGCGGCTTTGTGCCGGACCTGATTGCTCACCTGGGCAGCATTGATTTTGTTATGGCCGACGTGGACCGCTGATGATGGAACCGACACCGACCTCACAGACCATCACCACCGACGGCTTCCGGTTGCACCCGGACGATGAAGCCGCCATGCGCGCCGAGGCCAGTCACTACGAGCAGCCCCAGGCGGCCTGCATCGAGGCGCTGAAGATTGTCCAGCGTCGTCATGGCTGGGTACCGGATGATGCGATCCCGGCCATTGCCCGTGTGTTGGGTGTGGGGCCGGCCAATGTAGAGGGCGTAGCCACCTTTTATAGCCTGATCTTCCGGCAGCCGGTGGGGCGTCATGTCATCCTGGTGTGCGACAGCAGTTCCTGTTTCCTGACCGGCTCCGACCGGCTCCGGAAGAACCTGTCGGAGAGGCTCGGTATTAGCCTCGGCCAGACCACGTCCGACGGTCGCTACACGTTATTGCCGGTGTGCTGCCTGGGCGCCTGCGACGGCGGGCCAGCCATGATGATTGGCGACGACGTTTACGGGCCCGTGGGTGAGGAGGATCTGCCGGACATCCTGGAGGGCTATCCGTGAACAGCCAGCGCCGGTCTCCGATTTACAGAAGCCGCCTGATGCAGGCGACTGAGGAGCGAACGCCGGAGACCCATCCGCTGACCTGGCGGCTACGGGATGATGGCCAGGTGGTGGGACTGAAAGAGTATGAAGCTCAAGAAGGCTACCAGGCGGTTTCGCAGATTCTCAATGGACACGATCCCGGTGCCGTCATCGCCGCGATGAAGGAGGCCAATGTCCGGGGCCGCGGTGGCGCCGGCTTCTCCGCCGGTCTGAAATGGAGCCTCACCCTGCAGGGTAGCGACATGCCCCGCGGCTATATCGTCTGCAATGCCGACGAGATGGAGCCGGGTACCTTCAAGGATCGCCTGCTGATGGAACAGCAGCCTCATCTGTTGATTGAAGGCATGATTATAGCTGCCTTCGCCAACAACGCCCGGTATGGCTACATCTTTTTGCGCGGGGAATACGCGGAATCCGCCCGGGTCCTCACGGCAGCTCTTGCCGAAGCCCGGGAGGCCGGCTGGCTGGGCCCGAACATTGCCGGCAGCGCCTTTGACTTTGATATTGCCCTGCACACCGGAGCAGGCCGCTATATCTGCGGCGAGGAAACCGCCCTGCTCAACTCGCTGGAGGGCCACCGGGCCAATCCGCGGGCGAAGCCTCCGTTTCCCGGCCAGTCCGGGGCCTGGGGTAAACCCACAGTTGTGAACAACGTGGAAACCTTGTGCAACGTGCCGGCGGTGATGCTTCGTGGCGCGGACTGGTACCAGGGGCTGTCGGGGGGTCGCACTGAGGACGGCGGCACGAAACTTTATGGCGCATCCGGGCTGGTGAACCGCCCCGGACTCTGGGAGTTGCCCATTGGCACCACCGGCCGGGAGCTGCTGGAACTGGCCGGTGGCCTGCGAGAGGACAGAAAGCTCAAGGCCTGGCTGCCCGGGGGCGCAAGCACCGGCTTTCTTTTACCGGAACATCTGGATCTGCCCCTGGATTTCGACACCGTTGGCAAGGAAGGTAGCCGGCTGGGTACCGGCCTGATTACGGTGGTGACCGAGGATCAGAGCATGGTCTCACTGATGCGCAATCTGGAAGAGTTCTTTGCCCGCGAGTCCTGTGGCTGGTGCACGCCCTGCCGGGATGGACTGCCCTGGACCGTGAAGCTGCTGCTGGCCCTGGAGCGGGGTGAGGGTGACATCGGCGATGTGGGACTGCTGGATAAGCTGGCGGCCGACTGTGGCCCGGGGCTTACCTTCTGTGCCCATGCGCCGGGTGCGGCCATGCCTCTTCAGACCGCATTGCGGCATTTCCGGCATGAGTTCGAACAGGGCGTGCGCGACCCGAAGGGAAAGCCCTACGTCGATCCCATCCCGGCGGGGGAAGTATGAAACGAACAGTCACGGCCAAAAGGGAGTAATCCGGCACCATGGCAACCATCCACGTGGACGGCCAGAGTTACGAGGTAAACGGGGCAGACAATCTGCTTCAGGCCTGCCTGTCCCTGGGCCTGGATATCCCCTATTTCTGCTGGCACCCGGCCATGGGCAGTGTCGGCGCCTGCCGCCAGTGCGCTGTGCGCCAGTACAAGGACAGCGAGGACGATAGGGGTATGCTGGTGATGTCCTGTATGACGCCGGCCGCCGACGGCACCCGCATTGACATTGAAGATGAAGAGGCCCGGGCGTTTCGAGCCAGCGTTGTCGAATGGCTGATGATCAATCATCCCCACGATTGTCCGGTGTGCGAGGAGGGCGGCCACTGCCACCTCCAGGACATGACCGTGATGACCGGTCACGACCGGCGCCGCTACCGGTTCCGCAAGCGCACCCGTCGCAACCAGTACCTGGGCCCTTTCATAGCCCACGAAATGAATCGCTGCATCACCTGTTACCGCTGCGTGCGCTTTTACAACGACTACGCGGGCGGCACTGACCTGGGCGCGTTCGGCGCCAAGGACAACATCTACTTTGGTCGCTACGAAGAAGGCACCCTGGAAAGCCGGTTTGCCGGCAATCTGACGGAAGTCTGTCCGACGGGCGTGTTCACCGACCAGAGCCATTCCGATCATTACACCCGCAAGTGGGATCTCCAGTTCTCACCGGGCATCTGTCATCAATGTGCCATGGGCTGCAACATCAGCCCGGGCGAACGCTACGGCGACATCCGGCGAATCGAAAACCGCTACCACGGCGAGGTGAATGGCTTTTTCCTCTGTGACCTTGGCCGCTTCGGGTACGGCTATGTGAACCGGCAGGATCGACCCCGAGTGCCGGAGTGCCGTCCGTCCCAGACGCGGGAACAGGAGCCAGAGGCGCTGGGGGTGGATACCGCTCTGGCGCGGATCACGGAGGCGCTGCGCCATGCCGACCGGATTATTGGCATTGGCTCGCCCAGGGCCAGCCTGGAAAGCAATCACCAACTACGGGAACTGGTGGGCGAAGAGAACTTTTCCACGGGCATTAATTCGAGGGAGCAGTCTTGCCTCGGGCTGATGGACGAGCTGGGCCGCAGTTGCGGATTGCCGACGCCCACACTTCGGGAGGTTGAAGGGCACGATGCTGTTCTCCTGCTTGGGGAGGATCCCATGGAAAGCGCGGCGCGGCTCGGGCTTGCCATCCGCCAGGCGATCACCGCGCCACCGGTGGAGTACGCGGCGAAATTGGGCATCCCAAACTGGAATGCCGAAGCCATGAAAACCCTCTCCCAGGACCATCGCCAGCCCCTTTTTATTGCCTACCCGGCTGAAACCGAACTGGACGGCCTTGCCCGTAAACGAGTGGCGCTTGCGCCTGACGACATCGCCCGTCTTGGATTTGCGGTAGCCCACGCCATTGATCCGACAGCCCCAGCGGTGGCTGATCTTGATGAGGGCCTGCAGTCGCGGGCTACCGAGATTGCCCGGGCGTTGTTGGCGGCGGAACGGCCGCTGGTGGTCAGTGGCGGTGCTCTCGATTCCCCGGCTATTATCAAGGCGGCCGGTAACATTGCCCGGGCGCTGGCCCGTCGGGCCCGTTGTGGTGGACTGTTACTGGTGCGTCGGGAAGTGAACAGCACCGGTTTGTCCCTGTTGGGCGGCCAGCCCCTGGAGTGGGCTCTGGAGCAGATGACTGATGGGAGCGCCGATGCGGCGGTTATCCTGGAGAACGATCTCTATCAACGCGTGCATGAAGCGAGGGTCGACACGGCCCTGGCAAATGTTCGGACGCTGGTGGTGCTGGATCATCAGCGCACCCGGACTCTGAACCGGGCAACCTTCTCGCTGCCCGCAGCCAGTTTTGCCGAAGGTGATGGTACCGCGGTCAGCCTCGAGGGGCGGGCCCAGCGCTTCTTCCAGGTATTTGAGCCGGGGTATCTTCGCCCCGAAGCCCGGATCCATGAGAGCTGGCGCTGGCTGCACGGGCTCTCGGCCAACTTGGGCGGCGATACGCCCGGAGATATTACCCTCGACGAGGTAACAGCGGCCTGCAGCCGTGCTTGTGCGGACCTGGAGATGATTACCGCGGCCGCACCCGATGCACGCTTCCGTATCGAGGGTCTGCGCCTGGCCCGTGAGCCCCACCGGTACAGTGGTCGCACATCCATGCGTGCCAATCAGAATGTCAGTGAGCCTCGCGTGCCCCAGGATCCGGACACCGCACTTGCCTTCTCCATGGAAGGGTACAGCGGTTTCCGGCACCCGCACCAGCAGGTGCCCTTTGCCTGGGCGCCGGGCTGGAACTCGCCCCAGGCCTGGAACAAGTTCACCGATGAGGTCGGCGGCCACTTGCGCGGCGGCGACCCTGGCATCCGCCTGCTCCATCCCCGGCCGGGTCACTATCACTACGATTCTGACATTCCGGCTGCCTTCCAGCCGTTCGATACCGATTGCCAGGCCATCGTTCTGCCCCGTCTGTTCGGCGGCGACGAAACCTCAGCGATGGCGGACCCTATTCGTCAGCGGATGGAGTCACCGGTGCTACTGCTTTCGGAAGCCGATGCCATTTCACTGGGTGCCGAGCTGGGCGGGCTGGTGACCGTTACCGGAGAGCACGCCTGCGTGACGCTGCCAGCACGCATGCAGGCGGACTGGCCCCGGGGTCTGGTGGGCCTGCCGGCAGGCAGTGTTCCGGCGGGCATCGCTGATGGTCCGGTCACGCTCACCGCCGGCCCGGGTTCCACGCCGACAGCCGGAGAGGAGGCGCGGCCATGAGCTGGCTGACACCGGAATGGCAGGCCATTCTCTGGGCGATGTTTCAGGCCCTGGTGATTCTGCTGGGTGCGGTGCTGCTGGGCGCCGCATTGACGATTGTTGAGCGTCGCCTGCTGGGGCTCTGGCAGGATCGCTACGGCCCGAACCGGGTCGGGCCGTTCGGGCTCCTCCAGCTGGTGGCGGACATGATCAAGATTTTCTTCAAGGAAGACTGGATTCCACCGTTTGCAGACCGTCCGCTGTTTCTGCTGGCGCCGGTGATCGCCTTTGCCTCGCTGCTGCTGTCGTTCATCGTCATTCCCATAACGCCCGGATGGGGCATTGCGGACCTGCACATCGGGCTGCTGTTTTTCCTGGCAATGGCGGGAATCAACGTCTATGCCGTGCTGGTCGGGGGCTGGGCCAGTGGCAACAAATACGCGTTGCTGGGCGCCATGCGCTCGTCCGCCCAGACGGTGTCCTACGAGGTCTTCATGGGGCTGTCGCTGATGGGGGTAGTGGCCCTGGCCGGCTCCTTCAACATGCGCGAGATTGTCGCGGCCCAGGAAGGGCTGTGGTTCGTGGTGCCCCAGTTCTTTGGCTTCTGCACATTCCTGATCGCAGGCATTGCGGTGACCCACCGCCACCCATTCGATCAGCCGGAGGCCGAGCAGGAACTGGCGGACGGTTATCACATTGAATACTCAGGCATGAAGTTCGGGCTGTTTTTCATTGGCGAGTATGTGGGCATGGTCCTGGTGTCTGGCCTCATCGTTACTCTGTTCTTTGGTGGCTGGCACGGCCCCTGGCTTCCGCCGATTCTTTGGTTCGCGATCAAGACCGGCTTCTTTCTGATGTTGTTTATCCTGCTGCGGGCCTCGCTGCCCAGGCCCCGCTATGACCGCGTAATGAGCTTCGGCTGGAAGGTGTGTCTGCCCCTGACCCTGATCAATTTGCTGGCAACCGGCGCGGCGATTCTGCTCGTTGCCCCGGAAGGCTGAGGAGGACCCTGTTATGGAGAAGGAAAAGGTCCCGTTCATCAAATCCGTGTTCTGGCTGGTACCGGCAACCTGGAGCCAGCTGCGCACACTGGGGATGGTGTTCATGCACAGCTTTCGTAAGCGGGAGACCGTGAACTATCCGGATGAGGAGGTTTACCTGCCACCCCGCTACCGGGGCCGGATCGTGCTGACCCGGGATCCGGACGGTGAAGAGCGCTGCGTGGCGTGCAACCTGTGCGCGGTAGCCTGCCCGGTGGATTGCATTTCCCTGCAGAAAGGTGAGCAGGAAGACGGGCGCTGGTACCCGGAGTTTTTCCGGATCAATTTTTCCCGCTGCATCTTCTGCGGCATGTGTGAGGAGGCCTGTCCCACGTCGGCGATCCAGCTGACACCGGATTTCGAGATGGGCGAGTACGACCGTCAACAGCTGGTTTACGAGAAAGAGGATCTGCTGATCAACGGTCCGGGCAAGGACCATGATTATCACTTCTACAAGGTGGCCGGTATGGCCATCGGCGGCAAGGACAAGGGCCAGGCTCTGAACGAGGAGGAGCCGGTGGACGTGCGTTCTCTGTTGCCATAGAGCGGGAGGTAAAGACCCATGGAACTGGCCTTTTATCTGAGTGGCCTGGTGGCGGTACTGGCGACGGTCGGTGTGATTACCGGCAGTAATCCGGTACACGCCGTGGTGTACCTGATTGTCTCGCTGATTGCCGTTGCCCTCGTTTTCTTCGCACTGGGAGCACCCTTTGCCGGCGCGCTGGAAATCATCGTCTACGCTGGCGCTATCATGGTCCTGTTCGTGTTTGTGGTGATGATGCTTAACCTCGGACCGGACCAGGATGACGAGGAGGCTGGCTGGCGCCATCCGCGGCACTGGTTGGGCCCCTCGGTGCTGGCTCTGGTGCTACTTGGTGTGCTGTTCCACCTGATCGCCGGGGGCGATATGGCCAAGGTTATTCATGGCGAACTGCTGACTGCCCGGGCGGTGGGGCTGACCCTGTTCGGGCCCTGGCTGATGGTGGTGGAGTTGGCGGGCCTGCTTTTGCTCGGCGCGCTGGTGGCCGCATCCCACGTGGGCCGGCGGTCAAATCCGTTGCGACAGAGGAGGCGACCCTGATGGCGGGTATTCCCATGGAGCACGGCCTGATTCTCGCGGCCATCCTGTTCGTATTGGGCCTGGTTGGCCTGATGCTGCGCCGCAACATGTTGTTTGTTCTGATGAGCCTTGAGGTGATGCTGAACGCTTCAGCGCTGGCGTTCGTGGTTGGCGCCACGGCCTGGAACCAGCCCGATGGGCAAGCGATGTTCCTGCTGGTGATTACCCTGGCAGCCGCCGAGGCGGCGGTGGGTCTGGCGCTGATGATCCAGCTCTTTCAGCGGATCAAGTCCCTCAATCTCGATCTGGTTAGCAGGATGCGCGGATGATGGAACTGGCGGTCACCCTGTCGTTTGTCATGCCCCTGATGGGTACCCTGGTGCTTGCTTTGTCCGGCGGGCGGCTTGGGCCGCGGGCCGGCGCCGTTATCGGTGTTGCCAGTGTGGGGCTTGCTGCCCTTGCAACGGCCTGGGCCATTGCGCTTTATGCCGGCGGCGATGGCGCCGTTCGTTTCACGCTGTGGACCTGGATCCAGGTGGGGACTTTCCAGCCGACAATAGGTCTGGCGGTGGATGCCCTGGCCCTGGTGATGATGGCCGTGATTACCGGCGTCGGTTTCTTCATCCATCTGTTCGCCGTCTGGTATATGGGTGGTGAGGCCGGCGTTACCCGCTTCTTCGCCTGGATGAACCTGTTCGTGTTCAGCATGCTGATGCTGGTACTCGGGGATAACCTGTTGTTGCTGTTCCTGGGCTGGGAAGGGGTTGGTCTGTGCAGTTATCTGCTCATCGGCTACTACTACCGGGACAGTGCCAACGGTCGTGCGGCGTTCAAGGCCTTTGTGGTCACCCGGATCGGAGACGTGTTTCTCGCCCTGGGGCTGTTCCTGATCTTCCGTGATCTGGGAACTCTGGATATCCAGCAGGTCATGGCGCGGGTTGCCGAGGTCTGGTCAGTGGGCGACCCTACCGCGACCCTCGTTGCCTTGCTGGTGCTTGGCGGAGCCCTGGGTAAATCAGCTCAGGTGCCGCTGCACACCTGGTTGCCGGACGCCATGGCAGGCCCGACGCCGGTGTCTGCGCTGATCCATGCCGCCACCATGGTGACGGCCGGCGTTTACCTGATTGCCCGGCTCAATGGTGTATTCCTGCTTGCGCCGGAGGTTTTGTGGCTGGTGGGCGTCATCGGTGCCGTCTCGCTGCTCCTGGCCGCTTTTGCGGCCCTGGCCCAGACCGATATCAAGCGGGTGCTGGCGTACTCCACCATGAGCCAGATTGGCTACATGTTCCTGGCCCTGGGAGTGGGCGCCTTCGATGCCGCCATCTTTCACCTGGTCACCCACGCGTTTTTCAAGGCGTTGTTGTTCCTATCGGCCGGGGCGGTGATTACCAGTTGCCACCACGAACAGGACATGGCGAATCTCGGCGGGCTGAGAAAGCGCCTGCCTGTGGCCTACGCCGGTTTCCTGGTGGGCGGGTCCGCGCTGGTGGCACTGCCCCTGGTAACGGCCGGATTCTATAGCAAGGACGAGATCCTCTGGCAGGCAATGGCCGCGGACCAGCAGGGACTCCTCGTGGCCGGTCTCCTGGGCGCCTTCCTGACCTGCCTGTATACAGTTCGGCTGATTCTCGGCACCTTCCATGGCACTTGTGGCAGTGACAACGCCAGACACGCCGAGCCCGGAACCCATCTGCTGACGCACCATTTGCCCCTGGGCGTGCTGGCGGTGCTCTCCACGTTTGTCGGCGCCTTGCTGTATCCGCACCTTGGCAGCCTATTCCCGATGGCGCCGGGTGAGCGCGCCGAGGCAGGTCATACCCTCTTGCAGCTACTGGCCAGTGGTACCGTTATTGCCGGTCTGGCGGTGGCCGGCTGGCTGTTCCTGCAGCGGCGGAACTGGCTCCGTCGGCAAGTCAGTCTTGGCCCGGGCGCCTTCCTCTGGACTCTCTGGCACCGGGCCTGGGGATTTGATGCGCTGTATGACCGGCTGCTGGTCCGGCCCTGGCAGTTGCTGGTGCGCATGCTGCGCCATGACCTGGTCAACCTCACTATCAACCTGTTGGCGGTGCTCGCCCGGCTGCTCAATAACGGGCTGGTGCGGGCCCAGAATGGCCGGATTCGTAGTTATGCCACGGCCATGATTCTGGGGGCAACCCTGATTCTGCTGGCTCTTGCCATTGGCCCGGGAGGTGTCGCGTGATCCTGATGTGGCTGATCGTGATTCCGTTTCTGGGCGGCCTGTTATGCTGGCAGGCGGACCGCTGGGGCGAGCAGATACCGCGCTGGATTGCCCTGGCGACCATGCTGTTTGTCCTGGTGATCAGCCTTGTGCTGTGGGCCGCGGGGGATTTCGCGTTGCCCTCGGGGGGTGAAACGCCCTGGTTGCTGGAGTGGCGCGCCGACTGGATTCCCCGCTTTGGCATTGAAATCCATCTGGCGATGGATGGGCTCTCGCTCATTCTGGTCGCGCTCACGGGCTTTCTCGGCGCCCTTGCAGTGCTCTGCTCTTGGCATGAAATCGGCCACCGCATCGGCTTTTTCCACCTCAACCTGCTGTGGATCCTTGGCGGTGTGGTCGGTGTATTCCTGGCCCTGGATCTGTTCCTGTTCTTCCTGTTCTGGGAAATGATGCTGGTGCCCATGTACTTCCTGATCGCGCTCTGGGGGCACAGCGGCTCGGCCGGCCAGACCCGAATTCGGGCCGCCACGCGTTTCTTTATCTACACCCAGGCCAGTGGCCTGCTGATGCTGGTGGCGATCCTGGCGCTGGTGTTTATTCATTTCGGCAATACCGGTGAGCTCTCGTTCAGCTACGAGGTTCTTCTCAATACCGAGGTGCCAGAGGCCATCGCTCCCTGGCTGATGCTCGGCTTTTTCGTGGCGTTTGCGGTGAAACTGCCGGTGGTGCCGTTCCACGGCTGGCTGCCCGATGCCCATGCCCAGGCGCCGACGGCAGGCAGCGTCGATCTGGCGGGCATTCTGCTGAAAACCGCCGCCTATGGCATGCTGCGCTTTGCGCTGCCATTATTCCCGGAAGCGTCTGCCGCCTTTGCACCCGTGGCCATGGGGCTCGGGCTGGTAGGCATTGTCTATGGCGCCGTGCTCGCCTGCGGCCAACAGGACATCAAGCGGCTGATCGCCTACACCAGTATCTCCCACATGGGCTTTGTGCTGATTGCCATCTACTCCGGTTCGGAGCTGGCCATCCAGGGCGCGGTGGTTTTGATGGTGGCCCACGCGTTTTCCTCCGCTGGTCTGTTCATACTCAGTGGCCAACTTTATGAACGCATCCATACCAGGGACATGCGCATCATGGGCGGGCTTTGGGGCCGGATACCGACGTTGCCCGGATTTACACTGTGTTTTGTCGCTGCGTCCCTGGGGATGCCGGCCACAGCCAATTTCGTTGGCGAGTTCATGATTCTGTTCGGCACTTTCCCGAGCGCGCCCGTGGTGGTGGTTATCGCCAGCACGGGGCTGGTCATGGCCGCTATTTATTCGCTGATCCTGATGCAGCGGGTCCATTTCGGGCCGGCTTATCGTGACGGAGCGCTCGCGGGACCGGACTGGCGGGAGTACGGCATGATGCTGGCCCTGCTGGCGCTGGTTCTGCTCATCGGGCTCTATCCGCAACCGCTGCTGGATACCACCGCCGGCATGTCCGGCAGGGTGGTAGAACTGTTTGCGGGCGGTGCTCAGAGCCTGGCAGAAAGTGTCGGGGAGGTGCGCTGATGCTGACCGCGGCGGACCTGTTGACATTGCTGCCACTAATCATCGTTGGCGCCACCGCGGTAGTTGTCATGCTGGCGATTGCCTGGCGGCGCCATCACGCAGCCACGGCCATCTTAGCCGGGGCGGGTCTGGTGCTTGCTCTCCTGTTGCTGCCCATGACATCCAACGGATCTCCTCCGTTGATGGCGGTGGATGGGCTGGCCCGAATGGCGTCGACGCTGATTCTGTTGTCAGCGCTGGTTACCGTGATCCTGAGTCATCACTATCTGACGGGGTATATCGGTCCGCAAGAAGAGTTCTACCTGCTGTTGCTGTGTGCCACCGCAGGCGCCCTGGGACTGGTTGCAAGTGACCATCTCGCCATGCTGTTTATCAGCCTGGAATTGCTGTCGATGCCCCTGTACGGCATGCTTGCCTACAGCTTTCGGGCCGAGCGCTCCCTGGAAGCGGGTATCAAGTATCTGCTGCTGTCGGCCGCAGCCACTGCCTTCCTGCTGTTTGGCATGGCGCTGATTTATGCCCGCACCGGATATCTGGATCTGGCTGGCATTGCGGGCGCCCTTGCGGCTGGGCCGGATATCTGGATGCTGGCAGGTGCCGCGCTGATGATCGTAGGGTTGGGTTTCAAGCTCTCGGTGGTGCCATTTCATCTGTGGACGCCGGATGTCTATCAGGGTGGACCGGCGCCAGCCACGATTTTCCTGGCGACGGTCAGCAAGCTGGCCGTGTTCGTTATGCTGTTGCGGCTGGTACTGTCGGCGCCGATCCTCGAGAGTGACTGGTTGCAGACCTTAATCACGGTTTTGGCCCTGTTGACCATGCTGGGCGGCAACCTGCTGGCGCTGTTCCAGTCGAATCTAAAACGGCTGCTGGGTTACTCCTCCGTTGCCCACTTTGGTTACCTGCTGGTGGCCATCGCCGTCGGCGACGCACTGGCCGTCGAAACTACCGGGGTTTATCTGGTTACCTATCTGGTGACGACCCTGGCGGCATTCGGCGTGGTGACTCTCGTCTCCAGTCCGTTCGGAGGCGAAGACGCAGATGGCTTGCCGCTCTATCGCGGCCTATTCTGGCGGCGTCCGTACCTGGCGGCGGTCATGACGGTCAGTTTCCTGTCGCTGGCGGGGATTCCCCTGACCGCCGGATTTATCGGCAAGTTCTATGTCATTGCATTGGGTGTCGCCGACAGCCGCTGGTGGCTGGTGGGCGGTGTTGTCGCCGGCAGTGCTATTGGTCTGTATTACTACCTGCGGGTGATGGTCACCCTGTATCTGCCCGAACCGGGGATGCGACGCCGGGATGTCACCAATGACTGGGGCAGCCGCCTTGGCGGCATGACCCTGGTCACCCTGGCGATTGTCATTCTGGTACTGGGCATCTACCCCGCGCCGATGATCGACTGGGTGCAGGAACTTAGTGTCAGTGCAGCTTCAGTCTCGGGTGCATGGCGCGGCTGATCCGGTCCATCAGCCAAATGATCCCGGTGCGGAACATGCCGTGCAGTGCCACCTGATGCATCCGGTAGAGGGACAGATAGAACATGCGGGCTACCTTGCCCTCGATGTACATGCTGCGGCCGGACAGGTTGCCCATCAGATTGCCGACGGTGGTGTAGCGGCTGAAATTGATCAGCGAACCGTGATCGTTGTAGACGAAGGGCACCGCCTCGCCATTGTCCAGGCGGTTGCAGAGGGTCTTGAACAGGGTGTCTGCCTGCTGATGCGCCGCCTGCGCCCGGGGTGGCACCGGACGGTCGGAGTCGGGTTGCGGGCAGGCTGCGCAATCGCCAAAGGCAAAGATGTCCGCATCCTGGGTGGTTTGCAGGGTCTGTTCCACCACCAGCTGATTGCTCCGGTTCACCTCCAGACCTTCCAACTCAGCCAGGAACGCCGGGGCCTTGATGCCCGCTGCCCAGATGGTCATTTCCGAGGGTAATTCCGTGCCGTCTTTCATCACCACGGTACTCGGCCGTACCTCACTCACCGGCTGGCCGGTCAGAACTTTCACCCGCTGGTGTTCCAGTTCCCTTGTGGCCGCTGCAGACAGCCGGCCCGGCAGGGCGGGAAGAATACGGTCAGCGGCCTCGATCACTGAAATGGAAACGTCCGAGGGCTGAAGGTGGTTCATGCCGTACACCGGCAGCTCGCGGGACGCCAGCCGCAGTTCTGCGGCCAGTTCGACACCGGTGGCACCCGCGCCGATGATGCTGATATTCAGGGTGTGCTCAGCTCCCTGAAACGCCTCGTGATTTTTGCGCAGAAAGGCGTTGAGCATCAGGTTGTGGAAGCGCCGGGCCTGTTTGAGGCTGTCCAGGAACAGGCAGTTGTCCTGGGCGCCGGGCGTGCCAAAGTCGTTGGCGGTGCTGCCCACGGCAATCACCAGTGTGTCGTAGGCGATATGGCGTTCGGGAACGACCTCTGTGCCCTCGACATCGTGGAACGGGGCTATGACCACTTTCTTGCTATCGCGGTCCAGTCCGCTCATGCGGCCGAGCTGGAATTCGTAATGGTGTTTGCGGGCATGGGCGCGATAGTTGATTTCGTTCGCGCTGGCATCCAGGGAACCTGAGGCAACTTCGTGCAGCAGGGGTTTCCACACGTGGGTCAGACCGGAATCCACCAGCGTGATTCTGGCTTTTCCTTTTTTACCCAGTTTGTTGCCGAGGCTGGTAACAAGTTCGAGACCGCCGGCGCCACCGCCGACCACAACAATGTGATGAAGGTTATCCATACCAATCAGACCTGTAAGTGAAGAGAGCCAAGCACTCTTCAGGCGAGAATGCTTGGCTGTCCTCACTCGGAACCAGATGAGCAGGCGCAATTCGATCGGGAAACAGGGCGGGGCCTGAGCCGGGCGATAATGTTAACGCGGCCGGACCTGTGGGTACAATTCTACGGAAGTGCTGTTTCCTTCCCGCCTGGCGCTCGCGAACCCGTGGAGCCGCGCGCTCGCCGGAGCCGCAGGTCTAATGCTGGGTGCGATACCCGGCCAGGATGGCGGCCATATCGTCACCAAGGTCTTTCATGGCTTGCGGGTCCAGATTGCGTTCACCCATGGATCTCAGGCCCATGATCTGCGCCTGCAGGAGTCGGGCAAGTCGACGGCTGTCTACGGATTGCGCCAGCTCGCCTTTCACCCGAGCCTGCTCTACCAGATCTGCAAGAGATCCCTCAATCGCAGCAAGGATGCTGTTGGCCTGGTCCGCCAGGGCCGAATGGGTATTGCTGGATTCCAGCAGCGTTTTCACGATCATGCAGGCCCGTGAGGGTGCCGCGCCTCCGTCGCCGCAACTGCAGGCGATGCCGCGCAGATAGTCCTGAAGGCCGTCAACAATGGAATCAAAACCCTTGAGGTGAACGGCCAACTCCCGGCCGCCCTGTTCCGCATAGGCGGCCAGTGCTTCTGAAAACAGACCGTCCTTGCTGCCAAACGTGGCGTAGATGCTGCCCGGCCGCATGTCGAGGGCCTGCTCAATCTGCTTCATGGAGCTGCCGTGATAGCCCTTCTCCCAGAACAGGCCAACGGCCTTTTCCAGAGCGGTTTTTCGGTCATAGCGTGCGTGTCTGGCCATAACAACAATTCACCATCGTAGTGATTGAATGACTGTTCAATTATATCTTGAATGACCACTCAATAACAGTTAGCCTGAAGTAGAAATTGAGCAATCATTCAATAAAGGAGTTAGCAATGACAGATTTCCCCCTTCACGACAAAGACACGGCACCGGAGAAGTCCAGACCATTGCTGGACAATTCGCTCAAGGCGTTCGGCATGATTCCTGGCCTGCATGCGGTCATGGCGGAGGCGCCGGGCATCCTTGAGGGTTACCAGCAACTGCATCAACTGGTGCTGGACAGCAGCTTTGATAATGATGAAAAGACGGTCGTCTGGCAGACCATCAACGTGGAAAACGCCTGTCATTACTGCGTCCCGGCCCATACCGGGATTGCCAAAATGATGGACGTGTCTGACGACATTACCAATGCACTGCGGGACGAAACGCCGCTGCCGAGCGACAAGCTCGAGGCGCTGAGAACCTTCACTCTCGCGGTCATGCGCAAACACGGCAATGTCAGCAAAGCGGATCTGGACGCGTTTTATGAAGCCGGTTATCAGCACCGCCAGGTACTGGAAGTGATTCTGGTGTTGTCCCAGAAAGTCATGAGTAACTACGTCAATCACATTGCGGAAACACCGGTTGATGAGCCGTTCAGGAAATTTGAATGGCAGAAGAAGCAGTAACCGGGGTTTGGGGCAACGAAGCGGGTCAGCCCGCGTCCGTTGCCAGTATGTTTGCCTGTCTTGATCGCTTTTTGGTCTCGAGCCGTTTGTCCACGCACCGGGTGTCATCTTCGAGGATAACCACGCATTCCAGGCACTGGATGCATTCGTCGTAATCGATGCTGCCATCCTTGCGAATGGCATTGATGCCGCACTCATTCTTGCAGTGCTGGCAGGGGTTGCCACAGAGCTCGACCCGGACCAGCCAGCTGAACAGCCGGAACCGGCCAAGCACCGCAAGGCCGGCGCCCAGTGGGCACAGGTAGCGGCAGTAGAATTTGTGGATGAACATGCCGATCACAAGCAGGCCGACGGCGTAAAGCACGAAGGGCCAGGAGCGAACGAAAAACAGGGTGATACTGGTTTTGAATGGCTCCACTTCCGCCAGTTTTTCGGCGATGGTCAGGGAGTAGAAAGCGGTACCCACTAGAGCGAGCAGGATCGGGTATTTGAGCAGGATCAGGCGCCGGTGCCATTGCTCGGGCACCTTGATCTGGCGGAACTTCAGTTTTTCGCCAAGCCAGGCGGCCATTTCCTGCAGGGCCCCGAACGGGCAGAGCCAGCCACAGAACAGGCCGCGGCCCCAGATAAACAGGGTTATGAATGTGTACACCCAGAGAATAAAGATGATCGGATCCAGCAGGAAGACATTGAGGGAGAAACCGTCCCAGATCGCCAGGAACAGGGTGTAGATGTTAACCACCGAAAGCTGGCCCTGGGCGTAGAAGCCGATAAAGAACAGGGTGAAAAACAGAAATCCCCAGCGGAACCGGTGTACGAGCTTCGGGTTGCGGCTCAGGGTTTTCTGGCGGGCGAAGAACACGGTCAGAACGGTCAGGCCGATTACCAGCAGTGAAATCTGCCACCAGCGTTCTTTCCACAGGCCGATCCAGACCGGTTGCCGGGTGTCTTCCGGGTTGGGGGCAACCTCGACGGCTTCAAACAGGTCTTCGTTGAACCGAACCGGGATATTCAGGGACGTGCGGTCCACCATCAGGTGATTGCGGGCCAGTTCGACGTTGAGCTTCAGATTGGCTTCCGCCCCGGGGTTGAAGCCGGCGTTACCGCCCACGCGGAACAGGTTGCCGGCATCGAATGACGGGATGCCGGCCGCCCGAAAATCGAGATTCTGATCCAGCAGGTTCAGATCGCGCATTTCCACGGCAAGGTTGTTCTGGGTGAGCCCAACACGGTCTGGAGAGCTGCCGGGCACGAACTCGCGGGAAACGTGGGGAAAGGCGCCCCGGGACATGACGGCCAGAACCTGTGCGCCGTCATCCAGCCGTTGCATGAGGCGCTGGTAACCATCGTCTCCGAGCAGGTTCCGTCCCACCATGGGCGAATTGATGTAGGCGAAGAAAAGCTCGGTAAAAGGTTCGCCGTCTGCGGGCTCGATGTCCATGGGGTAGTCTGAAAGAGGCCGGCCCAGCTCGGCCTCGATGGATTCGGCGGCAATCTGCCAGTGTCCAATGTAGCCGCGATCCACCAGCTGCTGCCAGGACATGGGCTGGTAGAAATCCTGTTTCGCCCGTGTGGGTGCGCTCTGGGCAAAGCCCTCGAGTTTCTTACGGGCCACCTTGAGGGCTGAAGAGAGCACGGTGTCGTTGATGATCAGGACCGAAACCGTGGCCTTGCTGACACCGTCAAAGTGCACCACGTTGCCGTCACTGGTTCGTCCGGAACGGCTGGAGTTGGAGGTACTGACAATAATCTGCTCTTGTAACGAATGCCCTTCGTATTGGTCTACAAACTCGAACAGGGGGGCTTCGCCAAGGCCATGGAGAAAGACCGGCTCGTGGTGGTTCAGCACCTTGATGCCGGTGAAACGCCCTTTGCTGTCCAGGCCGATCAGCATGCTGATCGGTTTGCCGGCAAAGCCCTGGAGCCGGCTGTGGTCTATGGTTTCGTAGGCATAGCCGAGCAGTTCCTGGAGTTGATAAACCGGGTACACGGGAAAATCCGGCAGCTTGTCTTCAATGACCGTTGCCGAGGGAAACAGCTCCTGGATCAGCGCCCGCTTGCTG
This sequence comes from Marinobacter sp. NFXS11, assembly GCF_040148675.1. Lineage (NCBI taxonomy): Bacteria > Pseudomonadati > Pseudomonadota > Gammaproteobacteria > Pseudomonadales > Marinobacteraceae > Marinobacter > Marinobacter sp. NFXS11. The sequence continues at coordinate 860,822 of NZ_JAGDDV010000002.1, forward strand.
TCTGACAGCTCGGCCTGGACCGGGGGCATTACAAACAGACAGGCAAGAAGGAGCACAATGTGCCCTGCCATGGGGTACTCCTGTGGTTCTTTTTGTTTGATCTTCCATGCTAGAGTTTTCGGCCCCGGGCTCAATGCGACCTCGGAGCCAGCTGAATGCTACTTTGTGAGGAGAAATGCCATGACCGACGCTACCTACACGCCACCCAAAGTCTGGAAATGGGACTCCGAGAGCGGAGGTCGGTTTGCCAGTATCAACCGCCCGATCGCTGGTCCGACCCACGACAAGGAGCTACCGGTTGGCAAGCACCCATTGCAGCTTTATTCGCTGGCGACGCCCAACGGGGTGAAAGTGACGGTGATGCTGGAGGAGCTGCTGGAACTGGGTATTGAAGAGGCCGAGTACGATGCCTGGCTTGTCAAAATTACCGAGGGCGACCAGTTTGGCAGCGGTTTTGTGGAGGTGAACCCCAACTCCAAGATTCCGGCCATGGTGGACCACAGTGTCACCCCGTCCATCCGCCTGTTCGAATCCGGGTCCATCCTGCTCTACCTGGCGGAAAAATTCGGGACGTTCCTGCCCAAAGACATGGCCGGTCGTGCCGAAACCATGAACTGGCTGTTCTGGCAGATGGGCAGTGCGCCCATGCTCGGTGGCGGCTTCGGTCATTTCTATGCCTACGCGCCGGAATACTACGAGTACCCAATCAACCGCTACACCATGGAAGTCAAACGTCAGCTGGATGTGCTCGACCGGCAGCTGGCCAATAACCGCTACATCGCGGGCGACGAATACACCATCGCCGATATGGCTATATGGCCCTGGTACGGCGCACTGGTGAAAAACAAGGTGTATGACGCGGCCGAGTTCCTGGAAGCCCACACCTATACCAACGTCATTCGCTGGGCGGATGAGATTGCCCAGCGTCCGGCCGTCAGGCGTGGTCGCATGGTCAATCGGGCCTGGGGCGAGCCCAGCAGCCAGTTGCATGAACGCCACGATGCCAGTGATTTTGAGACCCAGACCCAGGACAAGATCGGGGACGGTGAATGAAGGTCGCGGTCTATTGCGGCTCCCGGTCGGGCAATGATCCGCTCTACGCGAACAAAGCCCGGGAGCTGGGTGACTACTTCGGTCGCAATGGTATTGAGCTGGTGTTCGGTGGAGGCCATGTCGGCCTGATGGGGATCGTAGCCGATGCGGTCCTGGCCGCGAGCGGCAGGGTCCACGGGGTCATCCCGGAGCATCTTCGGGACCGTGAGCTGGCCCACTCCGGCCTGACCGAGCTGCATGTGGTCAAAAACATGCACGAGCGCAAGGCCCTGATGGCCGATCTGGCCGATGGTTTTGTTGCGCTGCCTGGCGGCATTGGCACCCTGGAAGAGCTGTTCGAAGCCTGGACGTGGGGCCAGTTGGGGCTGCACCAGAAGCCTTGTGCTATCTACAACGTCAACGGGTTTTTTGACCCTTTGCTGGCGATGGCGGAGAACATGGAACGTGCCGGTTTTTTGCAGCAGCAATACATCGACATGCTGATCCGGACCGACCAGCCGGATCGCCTGCACAGGGCCTTCCGGGACTATCGGAGTCCCGGAGAAAAATGGACCTGATCGTGCAGGGGCCCGGCGCAGTCGGGCCCTGTTACTGCTCGTTCTTGGCTTTCTGAATGGTTTCCAGCTTCTCGTGCAGCAGGGCCTCAAGCTTGATCAGCTTCTCGCGGTTTTCCTCATTAGGCCGGTTGGTGTAGAGATCGACGTAGGTCTGGGTGACCTCGCTCAGTACCGGATGTAGCTTTTTGTAGTCTTCCTCACTCATGGTCAGTACTCCTCTCGAACACTGTGGATTCCATACCAGTAACTATGGATCATCCCCAATAATCATCAAGGACGCAGATCAACTCCGGGACGATTTTCAGCTCACTCCATCCGGCTGACTTTCGCCATCAATCGACGCCAGTCTATTGGTAGCCGGTTCTCCAGTTCCTCCAGCAACGGGTCCTTGGGGTGCACTGACTGGAAGTGCTTTTTGCTGGCGTAAACCACGGTGTTGTTGCTTTTGCTTCGAAAGCCAAGAAGCACCGCAAAGTGCCTCTTGAGCCTCCGGAAGTAAGCCCCCTGGACATCCGGGGTCCGGTGGTAATTCAGCACCAGCCAGCCGTCCTCCGTGAGCGACCGGGCGCACTCATCCACGAACTGTTTCTGGGCCTGTGCAGGGCTCATCCGGTCTGCGTTGTACAGATCGGCCAGAATCATATCCGTACTCGCCACCGGCAGCTTTTCCAGGGCATCCCTGGCATCGGCAATGGTGATCTCAAGGCGCTCACTGCCGGGCAGATCAAAAAATTCCCTCGCGGTGTCCAGCACCGCCTGGCGAAGCTCGACGGCGTGTATCCGACACTCGGGATAAAGATGGTGAAAAGCGCCGGCCATCACGCCGCCGCCCAGGCCCAGAATGGTGACGTGGCGAGGGTTGGCAAATACCGCCGGCAGCATCATGGCCCGGTTGTACTCATGCACTGGCAGATAGGGAAAGCGGCGATCAATCTTGCTTTGCTCGAACACCGAATTGAAGGTAAGCACCCGGTGTTTGCGGTAATCGACCACCAGAATGCTGCCCAGGGCATCCCGGGTGTGGTGGATAATCTCGCCTTTGTTGAACATGCCGGCTTACCGGCCGGATTCTTCGAACAGGCGCTTTACGCTGTCGGTCTTTGCCAGCGACAGAGCGGTATTGCCGTTGCTGTCCTTCGCTTCGCGATCGGCGCCTTTTTCCAGCAGCAGACGTACCGTTTCCGGGTGGCCGTGCTTGCTGGCCAGGATCAGCAGGGTCTCGCCCTCGCTGGTGCGCATGTTCACCGGGACGCCGGCATCAAGCATCACGCTCAGAGGTCCGGCACCGCCGTTGCGGGCCAGTTCGAAAATACCCTGGGCGAAGGCAACCGCATCCTCGTCTTTCTGGTTTGCGGGCTGTTGCGGCTTGCCGGGCTTCTGTTGGCTCATCGGGGCTCCGTGGTCAGTTCAATCGGTTTTGTGTTAAAAACGTATTATCACAGAATGAGACTGTCCCAGACACAGTCAATGAGCCCAAGGCCAAAAACCACAGGAGGCAACGCCGTGAAACTACAGGTTCAAGGCATAGACGAAGGCCAGCCGATTCCGGAGAAATTCGCATTCGGGGTCTACAGTGAAGAAGATCACATGAGTTTCGGCCCCAACCGGAATCCCGAGATTGTCTGGGAAGATGCGCCAGAGGGCACGAAAAGCTTCGTGGTGATGATGTTCGATCCGGACGTGCCCAGCGTTGCCGACGACGTGAATCAGGAAGGTAAGACGGTTTCAAAAGATATTCCCCGCGTCGACTTCTTCCACTGGCTGCTGGTGGATGTGCCTGCCGGCACCACCCGGATTCCGGAAGGTGAGGACAGCGATGGTGTGATTCCCAAGGGCAAGGAGCCGGGTCCTGGCCCCATCGGTATCCGTGGCGTGAACAACTACACCCAGTTTCTGGCGGGGAATCCCGACATGAACGGCACTTACGCCGGGTACGATGGCCCCTGTCCGCCCTGGAACGATGAGATCCTCCATCACTACCACTTCGAGGTGCACGCACTGGACGTGGATACCCTTGCGCTGGATGGCGAGTTCGATGGTAACGATGTGCGCGAAGCCATGGCAGGCCACGTACTGGCCAGCGCCCGGGTGACGGGTACCTACACCCTGAATCCGGACCTGCGCTAACGGATTCCAGACACCGGGCAGTGATACTCCGGTAACCCCATCGGTTACCGGATAGCCATCGTTCCCTCCCCCTGATTCCTTTCTGAACGTCACAGAAGTGTCTTATTGTTGTCATGTCCCCGTCACCCGGTCTTGCCAAGGTGTCAGCATCCGGAATGGTTGAAAGACGGGAGGCAAGATGCGGAGCTACCGGAGCGTTTTCATTTCCGATGTGCACCTGGGCACGGCTGACTGCCAGGCCGAGTATCTGCTGGATTTCCTGAACCAGGTCCGCTGCGAAACTCTTTATCTGGTGGGCGATATCATCGACCTGATTGCGATGCAGCGACGGGTTCACTTCCCGGATTCCCATCAGGCCGTCATTCACAAACTCATTGAGCTGGCGGCCAGTGGAACGCGGGTGGTCTATGTGCCCGGTAACCACGACGATTTCCTGCGCCGGTTCTGCGGCCAGACTATTGCCGGTATTGAGCTGTGCTACAAGGCCATACACACCACCGCAGATGGTCGACGCTTCATGGTCTGCCACGGCGACCAGTTTGATCAGGTGGTGCGATGCAGCCCACTGATGCTTCTGGTCGGTGACCGTGCCCACGGTATCCTGCTCCGCCTGAACCGCTGGTTCAACGCCTGGCGCCGGCTCAAGGGCAAGCCTTACTGGTCGCTGGCAGCCTGGGTAAAGAGCAGAATCGGCAAGGCGCGCACGTTCATCCGGCGGTTTGAACTGGCGGCGCTGACGGTCGCGGAAAAGGGCAACTACGACGGTTTTATCTGCGGCCACATCCACTCCGCCGGCTTCCTGCGCAGCGAAGATGGTCTTTACTGCAATGACGGCGATTGGGTAGAACACTGCACGGCGCTGGTGGAGCAGGAGAACGGCACACTGGAGCTGCTGCATTGGTCGGAAAACCCCAATATTCTGGCCAGAGAGCCTGACGCCCCGCATCCGGATGTGTGCGGAGACGCCCGGCCGGTGATTGATACCTTGCCTACGGCGTTCGTGGAGCAGGTCAACCGGCTCGCCAGCTGAGCAGCGGTGTGCGGCGACCACGGCCGCCTGCCCTGGTACTCGCTCGGGCCCCTCGAGGCTTCAATACCTTTCCTTCAGGGTGGCTATTTTTCATAACGCCATCGTATCCCTTATACTCCGTGTCCCTACCAGCCCTTCATAGGCTTTATGGCTGAACATACGACATCACAGACAAGCGGTTTGGCTGGCGCTGGCCCCGGAACCGGCGCCGCCAGTCATCGCGCGCGTCGTCTCAACGCCTGGACGGTCAGCACCCTCGTGATCGCCCTGCTGGTCGCGATGCCAGTGCTGGTCATCCTTGCCCATGTGTTTTTCCCGTCTGGTGAAGTCTGGCAACACCTTGTCAGCACGGTGCTTGGAAGATACCTCAGTAACACCGTGGTGCTCAGTGTCTCTGTGGCCGTAGGAACCACCCTGATTGGCACTGCCTGTGCCTGGCTGGTGGTTATGTGCCGGTTTCCCGGCAGGCGGCTGTTCGAGTGGGCCCTTCTGCTGCCGCTGGCGGTGCCAACCTACGTTATTGCCTATGCTTACACGGATTTCCTGCAGTTTGCGGGGCCATTACAAAGCGCCTTGCGCGACTGGTTCGGCTGGGAGTTTGGCGACTATTACTTTCCGGATATCCGGTCCCTGGGCGGTGCTGCCCTGCTGATTACCATGGTGCTCTACCCCTACGTGTACCTGCTTGCCCGGGCGTCCTTCATGGAGCAGTCGGTAAGTGCACTTGATGTTGGCCGCACTCTCGGCCTGGGGCCGTGGCGTATGTTCAAACGCATTGCTCTGCCGCTGTCCCGTCCTGCGATCATCGGCGGCGTTTCGCTGGTCCTGATGGAAACACTGAACGAGTTCGGGGCAGTCCAGTTCTTTGGCGTCGATACCTTCACCACCGGAATCTACCGGACCTGGTTTGGCCTGGGTGAGCCGGTTGCAGCGGCTCAGCTGGCAGCCTGCCTGCTGGTGTTCGTGGTTCTTGTTGTTGTTCTGGAACGCGTTTCCCGCGGTGGCAAGCAATACCATACCTCGGCACGTTATCAGGCGTTGCCCGAGTATTCGCTGAATTCAGGTCAGGCTGCGCTCGCCTTTGCAGTGTGTTTCCTGCCTGTTCTTATCGGTTTTATTGTTCCGGCCCTGATTCTGCTGGAAATGGCGATTACGACCGGCGACAGCCTTTTCGGGACGCGTTTTCTGGAGTTCGCGTTCAACAGCCTCATACTCGCCTCAAGCGCGGCGCTGGTTGCCGTTACGCTTGCGGTAACGCTGAGTTACGGCGCGCGGCTGAATCCCAGCTCCTGGGTCCGGAGTGCGAACCGGATTGCGGCCATGGGCTATGCCATCCCCGGTTCTGTCATTGCCGTGGGCATCATGATTCCGCTGGCCTGGCTGGATCAGAAGCTCAATCTCTTTCTTCGTGACAACTTTGGTTTCATGGTGGGTCTGGTGCTCAGTGGCAGCGCTTTTGTCCTGATCTACGCCTACACGGTGAGATTCCTGGCCGTGTCCTTCAATACGGTTGAGGCCAGCCTGGGGAAGGTTACGCCCTCAATGGACGCAGCTGCGCGAACCCTCGGTCAAACCGCCGGTGGCACCTTGCGCAAGGTTCATACGCCGATCATGCGCAGTAGCCTGCTGGCGGCCGGTATACTGGTGTTTGTGGATGTGATGAAGGAGTTGCCGGCGACCATCATACTCCGGCCGTTCAATTTCGATACCCTGGCGGTCCGTGCCTACAGCCTGGCCTCTGACGAGCGATTGGCCGAGTCGGCCATGTCCTCCCTCGCCATTGTTGTGGTCGGGATCATTCCCGTGGTCATTCTGAGCCTGGCGATGCGTCGTTCCCGCCCGGGAAGTAAAACGGGGTAGCCACGGTTTACTCGCCGAACAGAAAAACCTGCGACATATCCAGCTCAAGCGAGACAGCCTGCCCCTCCTCCGGCAGGAACACCCCGGGCACTTTTGCATGCAGGTGCATTTCCTGCCCGTCTGGCCCGTGAGCACAAATATGCAACAGACTGGTCGGGCCGAGCAGTCGGGACATCAGAACATGGCTGGTGCGGTCATCACCGGCCTGTCCTTCAAGTTGCCTGACTTTGACCGCCTCCGGACGGATCAGAATTCGAACGCTGCTGCCGTCCCCGAAACCTTTAGCCTCCAGGTGGCCCAATGGCGTTGTCACCACGCCGTTGTGGACAACGCCGCGATGTTCGTTCACCTGCCCGAAAAAGTTGACCACGAACGGCTCGGCGGGATTGCAGTAGAGATCCGTAGGAGTCCCCGTTTGCACGATCTCTCCGTTTCGCATCAGTGCGATCCGATCCGCCATGAACATGGCTTCCTCCGGGTCATGAGTAACCAGAAGGGTGGCCGTGTTCAGCTCTTTCAGCACATGCAGCGTATCGTCCCGAATCTGGTCGCGCAGCCGGGCGTCAAGGCTGGAGAATGGTTCGTCCAGCAGCATGACTCGTGGCGAGGGAGCAAGGGCCCTGGCCAGGGCTACCCGCTGCTGCTGACCACCTGAGAGGGTATGTGGGTAAACATTGGCGGCATCGGCCATGCCCAGGCGCCCCAACAGTTCGAGTGCGCGGGAACGTTGCTGCTTTTTCGGCATGGAGCTGATGCCGAAGCAGACGTTCTCCAGCACCGTCAGATGGGGGAAGAGTGCAGATTCCTGGAATGCCAGGCCCACATTCCGCTTTTCCGGTGGTACCTGCACGCCACCGGGTGCCGAAACCAGGGAGCTGCCGAGAAAGACTTTGCCTTGAGAAGGAATCTGGAGGCCTGCAGCGATACGCAGCAGCGTTGTTTTGCCGCAGCCAGATGGGCCGAGGAGGCAGACAACTTCGCCCGCTTCCAGATGCAGGTTGATGTCTTTGACAACGCTATCGCCATGGAACTGGCAATGCACGCGGTCAAGCATCAGTGACGGACCTGACAGGCCGTTCTCGAGTTGGTCGCTGTAGGTTGGGCTTTCCTGATAAATGCTCATGGTGCCGATCCAGCCTTCCGGTTCAAACTCCAGTGGAGATGCAATTGTAAGCTTGTTGCGTCTGATTGTGTATTGAATACGTAAAAGCGACTGATTCCTATTTATTGACTTCTATGCCTAGGTTCGTTTAAATCACATCTAAATATTAATCGTTTTCATCTGCAATAGTAATTAACAACCAAGGAGAGATCCCGTGGTATCTCATAAAGCGACGTTGGCAGCCACTGCCCTGGCAACAACACTGGCAGCCACAAGTGTCTCCGCGAGTGAAGTCAACCTATACTCTGCGCGGCATTACGATTCGGACCAAGCGATTTATAACGCCTTCACCGAGGAGACCGGCATCAAGGTAAACCTGATTGAAGGCAAGTCCGATGCGTTGATCCAGCGAATCCAGCGGGAAGGTGTCGCCAGCCCGGCGGATATCCTGATCACCGTTGACGCGGGTAACCTCTGGCGAGCCGACCAGGAAGGCATTTTCCAGCCGGTGGATTCCGAAATCCTGAACAGCCGTCTGCCGGATTCCCTGCGTCATCCGGAAGGGCATTGGTTCGGCTTCAGTCAGCGTCTGCGCGTGATCTACTACGATCGTTCAGACTTTGATCCTGCCCGGATCAGTCAGTACGAGGACCTGGCCAAGCCGGAATTCAAGGGCGAGATCTGCATCCGGTCCTCCAGCAACATCTACAACCAGTCATTGCTGGCAAGCCTGGTTGAGTACCACGGCGAAGAAGGCGCTGAGGAGTGGGCGCAGGGCGTAGTCAATAACATGGCCCGTGATCCCCAGGGTGGTGACACCGATCAGATCCGCGCTGTGGCTGCCGGTGAATGCAACCTGGCGGTTGGCAACCATTACTACTACGCGCGCCTGCTGAACTCTGATGATGTTGCAGACCGTGAAGTGGCCCGTGAGGTTGGCATTATCTTCCCGAACCAGGATGGCCGCGGTGTTCACGCCAACATCGGTGGTGCGGGTGTGGTGGCTACCGCGCCTAACCGCGACAATGCTTTACGGTTCCTGGAGTTTCTGTCTTCCGATACTGCTCAGCAAATTTTCGCTGAGAGCAATCACGAGTTCCCGGCTGTAGAAGGTGTACTGAAGAATCCGGTGCTGGATTCCTGGGGCAACCTGAACATTGATGACATCAATGTGAGCGTTCTGGGCACCAACAACCCGGAAGCGGTGAAAATCTTCGATCGTGTGGGATGGCGTTAATCGAAGTGTCACGAAATTGATTGCACATTACGCTTGCGAGAGCGTGCCGAAGGGCCGGATGTTGATATGACATCCGGCCCTTTACTTTTTATTGAGGCACCGGCTGTGCTTCCTGTTACCGGATGAGCGGGTAGAATAGCCGGATGACCCGATCGCCGCTGGTTTTCCGTCTCTCCTTTCTTGCCATTGTCGCGTTTTTGATGGCCATGATCTGGCTTCTGCTGCGGCAACTGGGCATGCCTGCCAGCTTTGCGCCAACGGTGCTGTCTGACTGGTTTGCCAGTCAGGGGGCTCTTGGGCCGGTATTACTGATGCTCCTGATGGTTCTTGCTGTCGTGGTCGGGCCAATACCCACCTTGCCGATCAGTGCGGCGTCCGGCCTGGTTTACGGAATGTTCAACGGAACGGCAATCGCGGTAGCCGGTGCCCTGGCGGGTTCGCTGATTGCCTTTTATCTGGCGCGAGTGCTTGGGCGGGATGCTGTTCAGCAAAAGCTTGAAAACAATCCCGTATTCTCGGCCAGAGGGTCACAGCGGTTCCTGTTTATTGCCGTTCTTCTCACCCGTTTGATCCCGGTGTTTTCCTTCGCCCTGATCAGCTATGCCGCCGGCGTAACGGCGATACACCTCTGGCGTTACGCCCTGGCAACGGTCATTGGAATGTTACCCATGACCTTTGTGTTTGCCGGGTTGGGGCATACCCTCGAGCTTAACCCCACCCTGACCGTTGTAGCGGCAGCCACGGTATTGCTGGTGATGAGCACGTTGCCCCTTTACCTGCGGCGTCGCCCACATTCCCGTCTGGCTCGCTGGCTGCAGCTGGATGGAAGGGTATGATGCCCGCTGCAGAATCTCAATTTCCCAAAAGCGACTCGATATCCTGATAGACGGTCGCAGCATCCGTTACCCTGGCGAGCCAGCTCAGGGGGATGCCCTTCTCACCGCCAACACCGTGCATGGCCGCCATGGCCGGGCCAATCAGCCAGGCTCGACCGCAGGAGTCGCCGCCACAATGAATATTGGCGTGGATGGCTTCGGTGTAGCTCCGGGCCGTGTTCAGAATGTGAAAGCTGACCGGCATGGCTTCCTGCAGGTAACAGGTACGGCCAAACGTATCACCGGCAGCAACGCCGTTCAGTTCCGAGCTCTCCAGTGCCCGTTTGAGGGACGCCTGATCGGGTGCTTCGGCGATGGCCGAATTCATTGCCTTGGCAAGAGGCTCCCCCCTGAATAGCCCGTCCAGAAGCACCGCTGCACACTTTGCCCAGGCAACGGCCTCGTCGTTGTGATTGGTAACCCGCACGGCTGCTTCAACAACGTCCAGGAGGTTGCTGCTTCCGCTATGGCAGGCAACCAGTGGCGGCAGTTTGGACACCGCAGGCAGCTGCATGTCGTCGGCGCCACTCTCCGGTTCCAGATTGCGGTCGATGGTTTCCGCCAGATGAACGCCGGCCTCCTGAATGGCCTTTTCCTTGTACGTCAGGCTGATGGCCTCGCGCACCGGTTGTGCAAGCGCGCTGCCGCTCAAACGACGGGTGTAGGGCATGACCTTCTGCACCAGAATTCGCTTCTGTTTGTCGGAAAGATCATCCGGCATGCCGGACTGCGCCTCCTCGACCGCCTTGCGCTCGATCGCATTGAAATTCTCCAGCGTGATCCGTGTCGGGTTATCGATAAATCCCCGCCACTGGCCACCGGGCCCAAAGAACGAACGAAACCGGCGCTGGTAATCGCGGATGTCCAGACTGCCGTTGGTGGCCAGTAAACTGTCGGTCAGCACGCCGGTGGCAGCGCCGTAGTGACTCACATCGCCAACCTGTTTCCCCTCGTGAGCGAAGTAACCGAATCCCTTTGTGTAGTACTCGGATCGTGGAGGCAGGAATTCGGGCGACTGTCCACCCACCTCCAGAATGCGCTCGCTGTTGTAGAGCCAGTGCAAACCCAGGCTGGCTGCGTCTGCGACCCAGCCTCCAGCCAGAGCAGCGGTGCTGGCGGCTTTTCTTTCGTGAGGAAGATGGCTGACCATGGGGGGGGGTCCTTGATGTCTGGTTTGTAAGTCCGACCTGAAGGATTATTCGATAACGTCGCTGATCTGGACCGTTGGCTGAACGTTGGTGAAGTTTGGAATGTCGCCAAGAATTTCCTTGGCATGGGGGCCGAACGCGGTCTGGAAATCACCAACAGAGTCAAAATACATATGGCCCATGGCAATGTAGGTGGGGCCTTCTCCGGGAGTGCCTCCGGCCAACCCCGATTCGATGGCTGTACGCTTGCAGGCATCGCCCAGCCTGTTGCGGACCAACGCCATATGCGTGTCTCGGTAGTAGGCGAGGTCAAAGGTGCTTTCTGCGGTTTTCGGATACATGACGCTGACTTTGATCATTTTGGGCCTCGGTTTGTGGAATCGCGGGGACCCTCTTTTAGCGCCTGGGCCACCCGTTCGTCAATCTTGCGGATAAGCCCCTCGTCTGCCTGGCCAGAGGAATGTGCTTTTAACATGTCGGTGCTTGCCCGCAGATTGCCAATAAAGGTCCGGCAGTCCTTGCACATCATCAGGTGCATTTTGACTGACATGTTCTGGAGAGCAGGCAGCTCGCCATCAATATAGTCGCTGGCAATTACCGCGAGATCCCTGCACATCAGCATTCGCCGGTCTCCTGGAAATTCTCCACCATCAGAAAGATCTTTTGCCTCGCTCGATGCAAAAGTACACGCAGATTAGAGGCACTGACGTCCAGAATGTTACAGACGTCATCGGATTTATGCTGGTGGGCTTCGTAGAGCATCAGCGCCGAGCGCTGGGTTTCCGGAAGGGAGGAGAGGTGTTTGTCGAGGCAATCGCTGAGAGCGCCGTTCTCCATCAGGGTATCGGCGGATTCATGGAATTGAAGTTTGGGTGGCAGCTCCCAGCGTCCTTTGGCGTTAAAACGATGGGCCAGTTCTGGCTCCAGGCTGTCCGAAAAGTCTGTTGGGACTTCCCTGTTGGCCGATCGAAGCTGATTCTTGCAACGGTTGGCAACAACCCTGTGCAACCAGGTTTTTAAACCTGAACGACCTTCAAAGCCATGGATCGCATCAATAACTTTAACCCAGCAATCCTGAACGGCCTCTTCTGCACTGGAATGATCCAGATAGAACCGGGCGACTGCTAACATGCCGGGGGTGTAGGCACGTACTGCTTCCTGAAAAGAATCATTATCACCCGTTTTCAAGCCCTGAATCAGTTCTATCTCCTTTTCCCGACTTGAGTCAGTCATGACCGTTCCCTTTTATGAGCAATTGTTCAAGAATAGCAGTAAGTTTGGAAATCGGTCGATAAGTTCCCGGCGTATTCGGCAGGCGGTGTAATCAAATTGTTAGATATTCATGAGCAATCGTTGACACAATGCGTTGCCGAACGACGTACAACAACGGTAAGCCGGTAGCGAACACTGAGCCCAAGGTTTGATGTAACACTTCCGGGATTGGGGTGTCTCTTCGTTATCACGTTCAAGGTAGAAAGGATTATTTCATGACACTCAAGAAATGGATTCTGGTCGCGTTGATTGCGGCTGTGGTTGTCGGGTTTATTGCCAGTGGCGGTAGCGAGCTTCTGACCCTCGAGAACCTGAAGGAAAACCAACAGTCCCTGGGTAACTGGATTGACCAGAATCTGTTGGTTGCGGTGCTGGGCTTCGTTGTTGTTTATGTCGTGGTAACAGCGCTTTCTCTGCCAGGCGCTACTATCATGACGCTGGCCGGTGGTGCGTTTTTCGGCAATCTCTACGGTCTGGCAGCCGTCTCCGTTGCTTCAACTATCGGTGCGTCGCTTGCTTTCCTGGTGGCGCGGTTCCTGATGCGAGACACGCTTCGAAAACGGTATGGCGAAACCGTGGCGAAGATGGATCGCGGCATTGAAAAAGACGGCGCCTTCTACCTTGCAACCCTGCGGCTTGTGCCGGTGTTTCCCTTCTTCCTGATCAACCTGGCCATGGGCCTGACGGCCATGAAGCTGCGCACCTATGCGCTGGTAAGCTGGATCGCCATGTTGCCTGGCACCTTTGTTTACGTTAACGCCGGCACCCAGTTGGGCCAGATCCAGTCCACCGGGGACATTGTCTCGGCCGATCTGCTGCTCTCCTTCGCGCTGCTGGGTCTGTTCCCGCTGATTGCCAAATTTGTGGTGGGCTTTATCCGCCGCCGCAAAGTGTACGCCGGCTGGCAGAAGCCCGAACATTTCGATTACAACCTGCTGGTCATAGGCGGTGGCTCTGCCGGTCTGGTATCCGCCTATATTGCTGCAGCGGTGAAAGCCAAGGTGGCTCTTATAGAGAAGCACAAGATGGGTGGCGATTGCCTGAATACCGGCTGCGTGCCCTCCAAAGCGCTTATCCGCAGCGCCAAGGCTGCCGACACCCTGCGCCATGCCAATCGGTACGGGCTGGAGGCGGTGCCCGTTAAAGGCTCGTTCAAGACCATCATGAACCGGGTCAAGGATGTTGTCGCCAAAGTGGAGCCCCACGACTCCCCGGAGCGTTACCGAAAGCTGGGTGTGGACTGCATCGCCGGTGAAGCCAGCTTCGTGTCGCCCTGGGAGCTTGAGGTCCGGCACAACGATGGCCGCACCGAGCGCCTGACCGCCCGCAGTATCGTTGTTGCTACCGGCGGCAAGCCGGCCGTACCTCCGATTCCCGGTCTCAAAGACATGCAGCCGCTGACGTCCGACAACCTGTGGGAGCTGGAAGAGCAGCCGGAACGTCTGTTGGTGCTGGGCGGTGGTCCGATTGGCTCCGAACTGGCCCATGCCTTTGCCCGGCTGGGCAGCAAGGTGACCCAGGTGGAGATGGGCGAGCGCCTGCTGGCCAAGGAGGATGAGGATGTCTCCGAACTGATTCTGAAGCAGTTCCAGGCGGACGGCGTGGATGTCCGGCTGAAACATGCTGCTGCCGAGTTCCGTATAGAGGAAGGAGAGAAGGTTGCCTACTGCGAGCACGACGGGGAGCGGGTGCGCATTCCTTTTGATCAGGTTCTGGTTGCTGTTGGCCGAGCTGCCAACACCGCCGGCCTGAACCTGGAGCGGATTGGTGTGGATACCCTGCCGAACGGAACCGTACCGGTAGAGGAAGACATGAGCCTGAGGTACCCGAACGTATTTGCCTGCGGCGATGTGGCTGGTCCTTACCAGTTTACCCACGCGGCGGCCCATCAGGCCTGGTACGCGGCGGTCAACGGTCTGTTCGGGCAGTTCAAGCGCTTCAAGGTAGACTACCGCGTAATGCCCTGGGTGACCTTTACCTCGCCGGAAGTGGCGCGGGTGGGACTCAGTGAAGCCGAAGCCAAGGCGCAGGGCGTGGCCTACGAAGTGACCCGCTACGGGCTGGATGATCTGGATCGTGCCATTGCCGAGAGTGAGGATCATGGTTTTATCAAGGTGCTGACCCCGCCGGGTAAGGACAAGATCCTGGGCGCCGTTGTGGTTGGCAGCCACGCCGGGGAAATCCTGGCGGAGTTCACCCTGGCGATGAAGCATGGCCTTGGTCTGAACAAGATCCTGGGCACCATTCACCCGTACCCGACCTGGAACGAGTCGGCGAAATACGCTGCCGGTGAATGGAAGCGCGCTCATGCCCCCGAAGGCATCCTGAAGCTGCTGGAGAAGCTCCATGGCTGGCGCCGTGGGAAAAACACGAATACACCGAGGAGCGTCTATGCCCCTGACTGAAACCAGACCGGCCCGGAAACAACGCATTCCGGCTGTGGAAGTCCTAGAACCCCGGGCCCGCGACAGCTGGACCCACACCCGCAATGGCGACCCGAGAGGTTACATCGATGCGGACAAGCTGAAAGAGCTGTGGATCCACACCGGCACCGCCTGCAACCTGGCCTGCCCCTTCTGCCTGGAGGGCTCCCACCCCGGCGATGGCCGCATTCCTGGCATGAAGCTCAGTGACGTAAAGCCGTTTATCCACGAAGCCATCGACATGGGGGTGGAGCAGTTTTCCTTCACCGGTGGTGAGCCCTTCGTGATCCGGGACTTCGTCAATATCCTGAATTACGCCAGCCAGCACCGGCCCTGCTTCGTGCTGACCAACGCCACCGAGCCGCTGCACAAGCGCCAGCATCAGGTACTGCCTTTGCTGGACAACCCCTACCCGATTCATTTTCGGGTCAGCCTGGACTTCCCGGACAGGGCCCGTCACGACAAGGACCGCGGCGACGGCAGCTTCGACGAGGCTTTGCAGGGCATCCGCTGGCTGGTCGAACAGGGCTTCAAGGTGTCCATTGCCCGCCAGACCGATCCGGAGGAAATTCCGGCAGATGTCGAAGCCGCGTTCCGTGACATCTTCCGAGAGTGGGGCATTCCGGAGAACCTGGCATTCACCGCATTTCCGGATCTGGGTACGCCAGGCTCGGAAGACGGCAGCCCGGAGATTACCGAGACCTGCATGGAGAAGTATCCGACGAAGGAATCCCGGTCGCACTTTATGTGCACCTATACGCGGATGCTGGTGAAGAAGGGCGACCAGGTTCGGGTGTTTGCTTGCACGCTGGTGGACGATGACCCGCAGTACGATCTGGGTGGCACGCTGGCGGAGAGCATGGATGAGCGCATTATGTTGCGGCATCACCGGTGTTTTTCCTGTTACCGATTTGGGGCCAGCTGTTCGGCGCCGGCTTGATTCTGGTGTAGGGCCGCTCAGGACTGATAGTTGGTCATTGGCGGCCTGGGAGGTGAGGTTATTTTCCCTTGGGAAAAACAACTCGCTTCGCTCAGACATCTTTTTCCTGGCGGGAAAATAACCTCACCACCCAGACCGCGGACAGGGCTTTGCCATTCGGTTGCTGAGTGGGAAGAAAGATAGAAAAGCAAAGCGCATAAAAAAGCTGTCGGTCCAGTCTATAGGCTATCTCCCTTGCCGGGGAAACCAGAACAGAAGTTGAACAAGGGGCAGGCCGGTAGGGGGTTCAAAAAATGTGGAGCGCCAGGGATGGCGCGACCAAGCCCCCCATGGATGGGTTCACGGGCGTTTTTTTGAACCCCCTACCGGCCTGCCCCGAAAGCACCAAATCAAAAACCCCGGGAAGGCCCCGGAACAAAGCACAAAGAACAAAGGTACGAAAACATGAACTTCACAGAGGCCTCCCTGTTCTGGGGATTCCTGCTGGTCTACGGCGTGGTGATGTATTGGCTGTCGCCCCGGAGCAAGAACGCGAATTCGTTCTATAAGGGTGCCGATGACCAGGGTAACCCGGTGGGGCAGTGGTCGCTGACGGCCAGTATTTTTATCAGCTGGATCTTCGCCAAGTCGGTGACCAATGCGGCGAACCTGGGTGCGGCTTATGGTGTGGTGGGCGGTCTGGCTTATGCCAGTTACTGGTTGTCGATTCCAGTGGCGGGCTATGTGATCTATCTGATCCGGACCCAGACCGGGGCCAAGAGTCTGCAGGAATTTCTGACCTCCCGGTTTGGCCGGCTGGCCAGTCTGGCGTTTGCGGCGGCGATTCTGATCCGGCTTTATAACGAAGTCTGGAGTAATACGGCGGTGGTGGGCGGTTATTTCGGGTTGCCCGGTGAGTGGGAGTATTACGCGGCGGCGATGCTGTTTACGGTGTTTACTCTGGCCTACAGTCTGAAAGGCGGGCTTCGGTCGTCGATTTTCACCGATGTGATTCAGGCTTTTGTGTTTGTGTTCTTTGTGGGCGCGGTGCTGTTCCTAATCATACCCGCGAACGATACCAGCGCCCTGCTGACCAATGGTGAGTTCCGGCTCAATGCCGGCTTTGATCTCTTGCTGGTGGCTTTGCTGCAGCTGTTCAGTTATCCGTTCCACGATCCGGTGCTGACCGACCGGGGCTTTGTGAACAAGGAAAAGACCATGCTCAAGAGCTTTGTGGTGGCCGGGCTGCTGGGCTTCGTGGCGGTGTTTATCTTCAGTCTGGTGGGTGTTCACGCCCGGCTTAATGGCATTGAGGCCATGGGCAACGCGCCTGCTGCCGTAGGCCAGTCTCTGGGCCTGGCGGCGTTGTTCTTTATGAGCGTGGTCATGATGACCTCGGCGGGCTCGACCCTGGATTCCACTTTCACGTCGCTGGCCAAGTCGCTGGCGGTGGACCTGCCCAGGCTGGCGCAACGTGCTTCTGACACGCTGCCGAGCATGCGGGTGGGTGCGATCGTGATGGTGATCTTTGCCTTCCTCGGCAACCTGCCGATGTTCGCCGGCACCGATATCCTCAAGGCAACTACCATCTCAGGGACGATGGTCATGGGGCTGGCGCCGGTGTTCCTGTTCTACGGTTTCACCAAGTGGTCGCCCTGGAGTTTCCACCTGAGTTTCTGGACTGGCCTGGGCCTCGGGCTTTTGTTGGCGGTTGGCCTGATCCCCTCCAGCTGGGCCATTGGCGATGGCAAGTACGCCATGTTGCTGGGCGTGAACGCCTATGGCTTCCTTATTTGTACGGCTGGCTTCTTTACGCCTTTATTGCTTCGTCGCCTTGCCGGACGGTCACTGGCGGCGGGGGAGGCCTGAGCCGATGAGCGAAGGCCGCAGCTGTCCGTTGGCGTACCGGTACTCTGCCGAATCGCTTTGCCAGGATCCCCGAACGGTCTCTGAGGACGTGCTGTATATCATTGGAGGGCTCTACGGAAATCCCTGGGCCCTCGATGAAATCGAGCAGATGGCATTGGCGGAAGAGCGGCAGGGGCATCGGGTGAAGCTGGTGTTCAATGGTGACTTCAACTGGTTCAACGCCAGCGATAGCCTGTTCCGAACCATCAATAACCGGGTGTTGGATCACACGGTCAGTCTCGGGAATGTGGATTTCGAGCTGGCGAATCCCAGTGCCGGTGCCGGGTGCGGTTGCGCCTACCCGGATTTTGTCGATCAGGGAGTGGTGGAGCGATCGAACCTTATCATGGAACGGCTTCAGGGCATTGCCTGGGAGCATCCTGATATCCAGCGTCGTTTGTCCTTGCTGCCGCGGTATCGATGCCTGATCTTTGGAGGCCTAAAGGTTTTGGTGGTGCATGGGGATCTGGAGTCTCTGGCCGGATGGGGATTGGCTCACGAAGCTTTTGTCGAAGGTAACGATGGCAAGCTCTCGGAATGGTTCCTGGCGTCGGGGGCCGATGTGATTGCCTCAACCCACACGTGCCTGCCGGTGCTCTGGTCGGGGCTGGTGGGTGAGCAGAGTCGGGTAGTGGTGAACAATGGCTCCGCAGGCATGGGGAATCTGCAATCAGACCCGCGTGGGCTGATCACCCGGATTGGTCTCTCCAGCCCTTTCATTGAGCCTGTTGCCGGAATTGAGCGCCAGGGTCTGCATGTCTCTCTGCTGCCGGTATCCTTCCCCCTGGAGGCCTGGCTGCCGGAGTTTGACCGGTTATGGCCGACCGGCTCGCCCGCCGCCATCTCCTATCGAAACCGGATTCTGACGGGCACCTCACTAAGTGCCGACGATGTGATTTTCCCTGCACTAATTTAACCATTTTGTCACTGGCGAATGCTTCAATCCGGTCTATTCTGAAAGAGTGGGTCGGGGCCTTGCCGTAGGCGGGTTTTGAGCTGTACTTGAAATATATTTTGTGGTCTATATAATTCAACACTAACTTTTTGCCACGAATTGATCTCGCTATGACATCAGAAGGATCGAATACCACCGCCATCACGCTTCGCACACCGGTGAAAGATGATGGCTTCAGGCTCCACCAGCTGGTGGCAGAGTGCCCCCCGCTGGACCCCAACTCGATTTACTGCAACCTGTTGCAGTGCAGCCACTTTGCCGAAACCGGCGTGGCCGCGGAGAAGGACGGCGATCTGGTCGGCTTTATCTCCGGATACATCCCTCCCCAACAGCCCGAAACCGTGTTTGTCTGGCAGGTGGCCGTGCATGAGAAAGGTCGTGGACAGGGCCTGGCCAAGCGGATGCTGAAAGAAATCGTTGGCCGTGATGCGTGCAAGAACGTCACCCATATGGAGACAACCATCACCGAGGACAACGAGGCTTCATGGGCGCTGTTCCGTTCATTCGCCCGTGATATGGGAGCCGAGCTCACCTACCACGAGCATTTCGAGAAAGAGACCCACTTTGGCGGCAAGCACGATTCCGAATTCTTGCTGCGCATAGGGCCTTTCACGAAGCCAGCCTGAGGGCCGCGGTCCTGGATCAGCCCGGCAACAAGATTGCGGGGCTGTGAACGACTGTAAAGCTGTGATTTGAATTAGCCGGCGGACCACTGAGGTAGGTCTGTCACAGGGCTTTAATCAACGCACGGTAGGCCTTATCGCTACCCCATCAGCAGTTTTTGATAAGCCACCGCGCATCTACCTCGAACCTGACATGCTAAGAGGCAAGACGATGGAAATTTTCAAGTCGACTGAATCCGAAGTACGTGTATACAGCCGTGCGTTTCCGGTTATCTTCAACCGCGCCAAAAACGCGCACCTGTACACCGAAGATGGCAAGGAATACCTGGATTTTCTCGCCGGCGCCGGGTCCCTGAACTACGGCCACAACAACGATACCCTGAAGAAGGCACTGCTTGAGTATATCGAAGCAGACGGCGTGAGCCAGGGCCTGGATATGTTTACTACGGCCAAGCACGATTTCATGGAATCCTACAAGAAGCATATCCTGGATCCCCGTGGTCTGGACTACAAAATGCAGTTCACCGGTCCCACCGGCACCAACTGTGTGGAAGCAGCCCTGAAACTGGCCCGTAAGGTAAAAGGCCGCAGCGGCATTATCTCCTTTACCAACGGTTTCCACGGCGTGACCATGGGCGCGGTTGCCACTACGGGTAACAAGCATCACCGCGGCGGTGTTGGCACGCCCCTGGGCAATGTCGACTTCATGTTCTATGACGGCTACCTGGGCGACGATGTCGATACCCTGGCGATCATGGATAAACTGCTGAGCGACGGCTCCTCCGGTTTTGAGCTGCCAGCGGCGGTAATCGTCGAAGCGGTTCAGGGCGAAGGCGGTCTGAACGCCTGTCGCGCGGAATGGCTGAAAGGCCTGTCGGAGCTGTGCAAGAAGCACGATATTCTGCTGATCCTGGATGATATCCAGGCGGGTAATGGCCGCACCGGCGAGTTCTTCAGCTTTGAATTTGCCGGTATCAAGCCGGACATCGTAACCGTTTCCAAGTCCCTCAGTGGCTATGGCCTGCCGATGGCCCTGGTGCTGTTCAAGCCGGAACTGGACGTGTGGGATCCGGGCGAGCACAACGGTACCTTCCGCGGCAACAACATGGCGTTTATCACTGCCTGCGCTGCTGTCGAGAATTACTGGAAAGACGATGCCTTTGCCAATGAGGTGAAGGCCAAGACCAAGGTGCTGGGCGATGCCCTCCAGTCGATTTGCGACAAGTACCCCGGTCAGTTCAAAATGAAGGGGCGCGGTTTGATGCGTGGTATTGAAGCAAAACACGCAGACATCACAGGCCCGATTACCAAACGTGCCTTCGAGCACGGCCTGATCATCGAGACCAGTGGTCCGAATGATGAAGTCATCAAGTGCCTGATGCCGCTTACAACCAGCGAAGAAGACCTCAAGAAAGGGGCTGCTCTGCTGGCAAAAAGTGTGGACGAAATCATGCAGGAAGGGCTTAGCGAGGCGTCGTAAGACGCCTGCACATCCGGACATTCATGCTGCAGGATAGCAAAGGCAAGATTATGACCAGCCAACTACATACCGTTGAGAAAATCGGCGGCACCTCGATGAGTAACTACGAGGCCGTCCGTGACAACATCATTATCGGTAATCGAAAGAAGGATAACCTGTACCAGCGCATTTTTGTGGTCTCTGCCTATGGCGGCGTGACCAACGAGCTGCTGGAACACAAGAAGACCGGTGAGCCAGGCGTTTATGCTCTGTTTGCGGATGCCGAGTCCGACTGGGCCTGGGGTGACGATCTCACCAAACTGGTCAAGTTCCTGACCGACATCAACGGCGAGCTGTTCGAGGACCCGATGCTGAAGCAGCAGGCAGATCAGTTCATCACCGACCGTGTCGAGGGTGTACGGGGTTGCCTGATCGATCTGCAGCGCCTGTGCTCCTATGGCCAGTTCCAGCTGGAAGAGCACCTGCTGACGGTGCGGGAGATGCTGGCGGGCATCGGTGAGGCCCACAGTGCTTTCAACACAGCGCTGAAACTCCAGCAGGAGGGTATAAACGCCCGTTTCGTGGACCTCACCGGCTGGCGCGACAATGAATTGCTGCCGCTGGACGAAAAGCTAAAGCAAGCTTTCGATGCTGTAGATCTTAGCCGTGAGCTGCCGATCGTGACCGGTTATGCCCAGTGCAAGGAAGGCCTGATGCGCACCTTCGACCGCGGTTACAGCGAGATGACATTCAGCCGGGTCGCGGTGATCACCGAGGCCCGTGAAGCGATCATCCACAAGGAATACCACCTGAGCTCCGCCGACCCCAATATCGTTGGCGCCGACAAGGTTGTTCCGCTGGGGCGCACCAATTACGACGTGGCAGACCAGTTGGCCAACCTCGGTATGGAAGCGATTCATCCCCGTGCCGGTAAGGGGATGCGCCAGAACGAGATTCCGCTGCGGGTAATGAACACCTTCGAGCCGGAGCACACGGGTACCCTGATCACCGGCGATTATGTGAGTGAAAAACCCCAGGTGGAGATCATTGCCGGCGCCAAGGGCGTTTTTGCCGTGGAAGTGTTCGATCAGGACATGCAGGGCGAGCCGGGTTCCGACCGTCGCATTCTGGATGTGTTGAGCCGCTTCAAGGTGCGCTTCATGTCCAAGGATACGAACGCCAATACCATCACTCATTACGTGGGTAGCACGCTGAAACACGTCAAGCGGGTGGTCAAGGCGCTGAAGGAAGAGTTCCCCAACGCGGAAATCAATACCCGCAAGGTGGCTGTGGTTTCCGCCATCGGAAGCGATATGAAGGTTCCGGGCATTCTTGCCCGCTCCGTCAAGGCACTGGCGGATGAGGAGATCAGTATTCTGGCCCTGCACCAGTGCATGCGCCAGGTGGATATTCAGTTTGTTGTGGACGAGGACGACTACAAGAAGGCGATCGTTGCTCTGCACGGTGTGCTGATCGAGCCACACAACCACGAATACGCCATTGTCGCAGCCTGAGTTTCTGTAACCTCTTCGCACGATACCCACAGCCGACCGCCAGCGTCGTCTGTGGGTTTTTACTGACCCTCCCCCGGTAAATCCATCAGCTACAGCACGTCGTATTCTTTGATGTAAATTCTGACCGGTACCTAAGCCATGCGAACGACCGAAAGGCTGGGACCGTCTCCGACAACGCCCAACGATGGTGAAAGGGATTCCCTTGTCGGGCTGTACTTCAGGGATGCGTCCCGGTATGAACTGCTGACAGATGGGGCTGAACGCCGCCTCTCCCGCAAACTGACACTGTGTTACCGAATCATCAGTACCGAGCTGGCCCTGCCGGAGGAGACTCCGCAGACGTTCCGGGAAGTGATTGGTAGCCTCGGAGACGCTTGTGCGTTTTCATCTCGATGTCGCCGGGCCTTTCATCTGGCGACCGCCTGTCGTCGCAAGCTGATCCAGAGCAATCTGCGTCTGGCAGTGCATATTGCCCGCCGTTACGGGCAGCACGGTATTCCCATGTCCGACCTGATTCAGGACGCCAACGTCGGTCTGATCAAGGCGGTAGAGCGTTTTGATCCCACCAAGGGCTTCCGGTTTTCGACCTATGCCTACTGGTGGATAAGCGAGGAAGTTAAACGCTGCCTGCAGCGTGGGACCCGGCTGGTGCACACACCGGAAAATGTGGTGGACGAAATTCGTCAGCTGCACAAAGTGTCGCTGAGAATGCATCAGAGCCTCGGGCGGACGCCTTCCCAATCCGAGCTTGCCCGCGAAATGGAGGCAAGCCCTTCCAGGATCGGCGAGCTAAGGGCGCTGGCGACCCGGGAGATATCAACGGACGTTCCCCTTGTTGAGGACGGGTCCGTCACCCTGGGAGACAGCCTGGACGCAGGCGATCAGATGGCGCCGGATCATCCGATGTCGGACAGGGATCGGCAACGTACTCTGAAGTCGATGCTCAGCGAGTTGAATGATCGTGAGAAAGACATTCTGTCGCGTCGTTATGGTCTGGGACTGCCGGAACCGGAAACGCTGCAGGTGATTTCCGACGATCTCGGCATCAGCCGGGAACGGGTGCGTCAGATCGAAAAAACCGCCTTGAAGAAGCTACAGAGTCGTTACGAATCCCCCGAGGACGCGTTTGGAGCCTGATATACATCAGGCTCCTGCATCCCAATTTCGATTCAGTGAGCAGTGTGCAGCAGAAGAAACCAGGCTGCCGCAGTAAGTTGACAGACCAAGACGACCGAGGTGAGGACCAGTCTCAGGCGAAGATACCAGGCTGGCCAATAGACCTTCATCCAGCGGGCGTCCACCAGATAGAGGGCCAGATAGGCACTGGTATACAACACAATCTGGCCGTTAACAGGAAGAAGTAATCCTACCCCCGCAGTAACAAAGAAGACTTGGCTGAGTAGCATCGTCATCAGCGGCGACAACGGATAGCAGCAGTTGTCCAGCTGCATGGCAATGGGCCAGTAGACACCCGCCATAAAAGCCAGAATGCCTGCGCTGTACAGATAGAAATAGCCTAGAAGCGCCACGCTGTAATGCGGCATGAAAAACAGCCCCGCCAGGAGGCCGATAAACGGTATCAATCCGGCGATGCCAACGAGGATGGCAAGTCTCGCTACAGCAATCACGGTTTCTGCCTCTGCACCCGGATTCGCATCGGTTCAACGTCTGCCGGTTCCATTCCCACCATTTCGTGGTAAGCGGAGGGGTGGACCACCTGGGTTTCCCGAATGTCGAACGACGCCAGGGTGTCCTGAATCTGCCAGGCGCCGCGGAACAGACTGGTGGTGCCGTTTTTCTCCGAGAGAAGCAGGGTTTGGTTGTCCATACTCAGGCGGGCCATGTAGTGCTGGCCTTCAAGCGAGAGGATCTCAAGCAGGTCGATAACCGGACTCTGCAGGCTTCTGAGTTGGTCGAGGGTGATTCGCACAGTAAAGCTCCGCGGTTTCAAACACTCCAGAACTTACGACCCCCCAGCCTATTGAGATCATTGGCTTAGTAAATAGCATTCCCGGTGTTGTGGGCACTGAACCAGATGATCATTCACCATGCCGGTCGCCTGCATGAAGGCGTACACAATGGTTGGGCCGACAAAGGTGAAACCGGACCGCTTCAGAGCTTTCGACATGGCCTCGGATTCTGCGGTTGTGGTCGGCACTTTGGAGAAGGCGCGCCAATGGTTCTGGATTGGTTTATCGCCAACAAACGACCAGAGAAAATCACTGAAACCGATACCTTGTTCCTGCAGATCCAGATAGCCACGGGCATTCTTGATGATCGATCTGACTTTTAGCCGATTGCGGATGATGCCCGGGTCGGACAGCAGTTCCTCGACCTTTGCCTCATCGTAACGGACGATCTTTTCCGGATTGAAGTCGTCGTAAGCGGCTCGGTAATTGTGCTGTTTTCGCAAGATGGTGATCCAGCTCAGGCCGGCCTGTTGGCCGTCCAGGCAGAGTTTTTCGAAAAGGGCGAGATCGTCGTACTCCGGGCGGCCCCAGACGGTGTCGTGATAGTGCACGTAAAGCGGATCATTTCCACACCAGGGGCAGCGTTCAGCGGTCTCCATACAATAGCCTGTGTTATTTGTGTCTGGTTCGGGTTACGGGCTTTTTCGACGAATCGTGCGTTGGAACAGTGGCTCCCAGTAGGCCTCCATCGGCTCGGCATCCACCAGGGCGAAGTCCCGTGGCGGCGGCTCAAGTAGGGTGATTTCCGGCCATAGGGGCCGGCTTCCACGGTACACCACGGTCAACAGATAGCCTTCAATATAGCAACAGGCCGCCTGCCAGTCCTGCTCGGGCTGGTCGCCGTAGATCTCGAAATTCTTCCGCACCTCAAGCGTTTGCAGGTTGCCGGCAATGCCCCTGCCCGTGGCTTTCAGCCATGCTTCCTTCAGGGTCCAGACCTTGAGGAAGGTGTTGGAGTCGTCTTCGCGGAACAGCCACTCCTGCTCGACGGGGGAGAACCAGCGTTTTACTACTTTCTGCCATTGAGCATGGCGCTGGCAGGGTTCAAGATCCAGTCCAATGGGCGAGCCTGATAGAGTGGCGCAGGCAGACAGGCCCTGGCTGTGGCTGAGGGACAGCCGCCAGCCCTCGGGCGTGCCGGACGCATTGGGGCGCCCGGATACCGGGCAGCAGAGGTCCGGTGCCACCTGAGCTGACTTGCCGATTGCCTGACGAATCAGCCAGCGACTGGAAAGGTATTCACGTTCCCGCGGACCGCTGAACTTGCTCGCTGTCTGGCGTTCGTAGTCAGTCAGCCAGTGCGGGTGGGCAATTTCGGGTCCGTCGGTCTGGTGACACAGCCAGACCGACGGCCGGGATTCAGGGTTGAAGTCGCTGGATGAGCCAGCCATCGCCTTTCCTCACATATTCAAAACGGTCGTGAAGCCGGCTGGGCCTGCCCTGCCAGAATTCGATACGCTCCGGCACGATGCGATAGCCGCCCCAGAAGCTGGGGAGAGGCACTTCGCCCTCGCTGAATTTCCGCTTGATTTCGGCAACCTTCTGTTCGAGCAGGCCCCTGGACGTAATGGCCTTGCTCTGTTCGGAAACCCAGGCGCCGATCTGGCTGCCCCTGGGGCGCGATGCGAAGTAGCGCAGGGATTCGGCCTTGCTGACTTTCTCAACGGCACCCTGGATCCTTACTTGTCGGTTCAGTCCGATCCAGGGGAACAAAAGCGCCGCCTGCGGGTTTTCCTCCATCTCCTTCGCTTTTCGGCTGCCGTAGTTGGTGTAGAACACAAAGCCACGGTCGTCGAAGTACTTCAGCAATACCGTGCGGAGATCTGGCATGCCGTCCTGCCCCGTAGTCGCCAGCGACATGGCATTGGGTTCAAGAATGCCGGCCTCCCGGGCATCTTCAAACCAGGTCTGGAACTGTCTGACCGGATCGTTATCCAGCGCATCGCGATCCAGTCCCTCACTCTCGAAATCACGACGCATATCGCCGATGTCCATAACTTGTCCTCTTGCCTGCGCGTAAAACGATCCGGGAGAAATACGAGCCAGAAGCATATCGGGTTCAGGGTTCACTGTCAGCGCTGCTTATGTCTGAAACGGTTACATAAATCCAACAATAAAGTGAGACCCGGATCACAACTTGCCCGTATCTCTTCCGACGGCGACGTTGGCCTGGGTTGGGCAAACTTCCTGGCTGGCCCGCCCGCACACACAAAACAAAGGTTTGCATAAATGATGTCCGAATATGATCTGCCCCTTGTTGTCGCCTCCTTTCTGGTTGCTGTATTGGCAGCTTATGCGGCTCTGTTTTTTGGCGCCAGACTCGTCAATGCGGAGGCCGGCGAGCGTCGGAAATGGCTATTTGCCGGCGCCTTGCTGATGGGTACCGGAGTCTGGACGATGCATTTTGTCGGAATGCGGGCTATGCCGATGGGTGTCCCCATGTCGTTTGATGTGATGATGACGTTGGTTTCCTGGCTCGCAGCCGTGTTCGCTTCCGGTGTGGCTCTCCACATCATCGGGCGCAAACAATTGGGAGTTCCTCTGTTCGTCAGTGCGACCCTGTCCATGGCCAGCGGTATCGTAGTGATGCATTACTTGGGCATGTATGCCATGCGCATGTCAGCGCCGCCGACGTTTAACACCGTATTTTTGCTGATCTCGATCGCGATTGCCGTTGTGGCTTCGGGAGCTGCGCTTGCCCTCTGCCGGAAACTGCAGGGCATGGACGGATCCGGCACCCTGGCGGTCCAGTTCGTGGCCGCCCTGGTGATGGCCGCTGCAATCTGTGGAATGCATTACACGGGCATGATGGCGATGACCTTTCCGGAGGGCGCCGTGCCTGCAGCTGACAACGGCCTGCGGGGGAACTGGATGGGAATACCCCTGGCCGTCTTCTGCATTGCGATGCTGGCCGTTGCCCTGGTGGTGACCGTTCTGGATGTGAAGCATCAGCGGGCACTTGTGGAATTCAAGGTGGAAGAGGACAAACGGGTGGCAGAGCTTGCCTTTACCGATGCCGTTACAGGCCTGCCCAACCGGTCAGCGCTGGAACAACGTCTGCTGGATATTCTTGCCCGGGACAACGACCGCGGCAACCCGTTTGCCCTGATTTACCTCGACATTGCCAACTTCCGTGAACTGGCCACCGGAATGGGTGATGAATCGTTGAACGCGGTCGTCAGGGAAATCAGCGAGGCATTGCGTGATCAGATGTCGGATCAGGTGTTTCTCGCCCGGTACTCGGCCAGCGCCTTCTTTGCCCTGGTGCCAGATCATGAAGATAGCCAGCATGCCTTCATGTACAAGCGGTTGCGGCAGATTGATCAGCGTATCGGCACGCCTGCGATGCCGGTTACCTGGCGCGCCGGCCAGGCCGCCTATCCGAAAACCGGCAATTCGACGCGTAAGCTGGTGCGAGCTGCCATGGTACCGAGAGACCTCAATGAGATCGGCGAATTTACGAACATGGCCGCCGATCCGGAGTTGGTGATGCCGGGTCATAACCGTCACAGCTGACAAACCGCCTCTGGGCCGACTATCCTTGTGAACAGGCAGGTGGGCAAGATTGCCCCGGGAATCCGCCGTTTAGAAGGAGATGTCCGTGGCCCAGAGCCGTCAACGCAGTCATATGCCCAGGAATCTGTTGATCGGATTCCTGGTGTTTTTCATTATCTATGCCCTGGCCGGTTTCCTGCTACTTCCCTGGTGGCTGGAGCGTCTGGTACCCGAGCAACTGGACCAGCGTATGGGCTGGCAGGCAGAAATCACTGATATCCGAACCAACCCGTTTACCCTTCGAGTCGAGGCGCTGGGTCTGTCGGCCAACGATCCCCAGGGTGAGCAGGTGCTTGCCTTTGACCGGCTCATGTTGGACATGAATTTTTTCCAGCTGGTTCGGGGTATTGCCGGGTTTGAAGCCATCGAGCTGGATGAGCCCTATGTTCGGGTGGATCTGCTGGAGGACTACAGCGTCAATTTTGCCCGAGACTGGCAGGCGGCCAACCCGGGACCTGCAGAGCCAGGGCCTGAAGCGTCGCAATCGGATGACGCGGCGGCGCCACCCCGGCTGTACTTCGGGAAAATTGAACTCAACGGCGGCGAAATGTTGTTCCGGGATTTTACCCAGGCCGACATGGCCGAGTTCCGGATTACCCCGATGGATCTTACCCTGAGTGACCTGGCCACCTGGCGTCGCGAGGGGCAGGACAGCGATTACTCCCTGCTGGCGGCGCTGGGCAGTCAGACCATCGAGTGGCAGGGTGATCTGAGCGTCGCCCCGTTCTACTCGAACGGCACGCTCAAGGTATCATCGGTGGGCTATGAAACCCTGGCTCATTTCCTGGCTCCTTTCTTTCCCTATGATCTGCGTGGTGGCAGCGTCACCCTGAGCTCCGACTATGAAATCCAGGCCGGCGACGGCTTTTTCCTGGAGACGACCAACGGTCAGCTGCAACTCGAGAATCTGGCCGTCGCTCTGGATGAGCAGAGCGAACAGGCGAGACTGAGCAACGCTGAGCTTTCCGTGGATGCTGTCGGGTTCGACCTGAATCGTCGGGAAATCCGTATCGGCCAGGTTTCGCTGGACAAGCTCGATGTGGCCGTGGCCCGGAGCGCAAATGGGGAGATTGACTGGTTGGCACCGCTGGCCGCCAACAAAGCTGAGCCTGAAAACAACGGCGAAGCGTCTACCGGCGGTCAGCCATTCCGCTGGTCAGTCGCCGGCGTCGCGCTGTCAGGCGGGCGCATTCTCTGGCAGGACAGCCAGCCGGCGACGGCGACTGAAATTGCCGTAGAGCAGCTTTCCGCATCCATCGGGCAACTGAGCCATCAACTTGAGGAGCCGGTGTCTTACGAGATAACCGGAAGCCTGGCCAGTGGTGGCCAACTGTCATTCAATGGCCAGGTGACACCCGCACCGTTTACCCTGGAAGCCGCCATCTCTGGAAACGGCATCGCCCTGGCGACCTTTGAGCCCTACGTTCAGGAAGGCGCCAACCTTGCCATTACCAGCGGCACGCTGGGCGTTGACGGCAACCTTGATCTGGATGGTCAGCAGGAGCCGCTCACAGGCACCTTCAGCGGCACCGCGGAAGTGGCCGGCCTCGATCTGAAGCTGCCCGACAGTTCCGGTTCGTTGGTATCCTGGCAAACCCTGCGCCTGGCACCTATTGAATACAACGTGTATCCGGCACGCCTGGAAATCGGAACGGTGACCTTGGCCCAACCGGTCATCAACGTTGTCCGCAATACCGACAATATCCACAACGTGGAACTGATCGCCAAAGCGTCAGCGGCCGGTGGTCAGCAGGAGGCGACCGCAGATGCTCAGCAGGGGGAGGGTTCCGAGCCGGGGTTCATTTTCCGTATTGGCCAGCTGATGCTGGAAAATGGCGAGCTGGCGTATACCGACCGCACGTTGGAACCGGCGTTTACCACCTCGTTTGATGAGCTGAACGGCAGCGTGACAGGCCTCAGCAACATTTCCCCACAACAGGGCAAGGTCTCTATCCGGGGCCGGGTCGGCGGCGTGGCGGATCTGGACTTTGAAGGCACCATCGGCACCCTTGGTACCGAGGATGTCAGCGATCTGAAACTGAATATGCAGGAATTGTCGCTGCCTGCGCTTTCGCCTTACTTTGGTCGATACCTGGGTTATGGTGTGGACAGTGGCAAGCTGAACCTGAATCTGGATTATGAAATTGCCGGATCCAGGATCGATGCGTCCAATCTGGTGGTGATGGATCGTCTTGAGCTGGGTTCGGCCATCGCCAGTGATCAGGCCGTTAATGCGCCGGTAAAACTCGGGCTGGCGTTGCTTCGGGACAGTAAGGGAGTGATTGAAGTCGACTTGCCCATCAGCGGCGACCTGTCTGACCCGGACTTCAGCGTCGGGAAAGTCGTGATGCGGGCGTTCGTGAATCTTCTGGCCAAGGCGGCGGCCTCACCGTTCAGTATGCTCGGCTCGATTGCCGAACTCGCCGGCCTGAGCGGGGAGGAGCTCGGGAAGGTGAGGTTTATTCCCGGCAGTATCCAGCTGGCCGAGGGCGAGGCTGAAAAGCTGGCGGCGCTGGCGGACGCGATGCTGGAGCGCCCGGACCTGCTGCTGAATATTCGGGGTAATGTTCAGCCTCAGGCCGATGGCCTTGCCCTGCTTCGGGAAGACCTGACAGCGGGTGGTCAGCGGGATGTGTCCGAGGAGGAATGGCAAGCTGCCCGGGAGGCGTATCTTGCCGGTAAGCGTTCACTCGCGCCGGAAGCGTTGAGCAATCTGGCGTCCTCGAGAGGCGTGACCCTGCGCAATGTTCTCCAGCAGACCCACGGTGTGCCGGCTGATCAGTTGTTCCTACTGGATCCGGCCCGCAATGCGGACGTGGGCAGCGAAGGAAACGTTATTGTCGCCTTCAACCTGGACGTTCGTTGAACTCAGGGGGCCTCGAAACCGGTCAGAAAACCGGCTGGTAACTGGAGGCCCCAGTTTTCCACGAGTTGCCGGTAGCGACCGTTATCGACCAGCGGCGCCAGAAGCCGCAGCATCTCGTCGGCGCTCGCAGCGCCGCCTTTGCGGGCGATGATGCTGAGATGGTAGCGCTGGTCCGGCTCCCTTGAAACCAGCAATTTGTCCCAGTCTTCCGGGTGCCTGGCCAGATGCCGCTGGAGGTACGAGTAGCTGACAATAGCGACTTCAGCAACGGACGGCCGGTCGGCCTTGATCAGGTTTATGTTGCGGCTGTGGCTGTCGGAGAACTCGATGTTGAATTTCTGCTCCAGCACGGAGTTGTCGGTTTCGTAACCGGTAAAACCATAGTGATACCCTGAAATGGCGACAATCGACCGCTGTTCCAGATCTTCAAAGAACGAGTCGTCACGGCCTGGTTTTTTGAGAGCGACATACAGCTCCTCATCTGCCAGGATCGGTCGGGAGATGTCGACGTTTCTCTTGGTCCAGCCCCAGTCGGGGCTTTCGAAGAAGATAACGTCGTACAGGCCGGCCTCGAAATCCAGGTAGCGACGCTTGGGCGAGGTATAAAAGACCCGGAAGGATACCGTTGGGTTGGCCTGCTCAAGTTCTTGCAGCAAGTCTCCGAGCAGCCCGGTGGCTTCCCCGTTGTCGTCAACACTGGCAATGGGGGGGAAGTGGTAAACGCCCACGGTAATTTCGGTTTCATTGGCAAAAACCGGCGCCGCTGCCAGCATAATTGCGGCAGAAAATATGGCCAGTAGTTTCCAAATCGGTGCGTTTGTGAGCACGGCGCTTCCCGGTTGTGTAACAATTGAATACGCATTCAGAATAGCACGGGGATTTTGTGCCCCTGAAGCAAAAGATTATTAACTTATGCAAAACGGATCTGTAAGTGATGGGTAACGGTGTGAGCCATTTTTTTGCCTATGTCTCCCGCCTGCGCTGGATCAAGCGCTGGGGGCTGATGCGTAATGCCATTGAGGAAAACGTGGCCACCCACTCCTGGGAGGTGGCGACCCTCGCCCATGCGCTTGCCATCATCCGCAACCGGTATTTTGGCGGCCGTGTGAACGCCGATCGTATTGCCGCAGCAGCGCTTTACCATGATGCAACGGAGGTGATTACCGGCGATATGCCGACACCGGTAAAATACCATTCGAAGGTGATGCGAGAAGCATTCGGGGACATCGAGCACAAGGCGGAGGCGGAACTGCTGGCGCTGTTGCCGGAGGATCTGCGGGATGCTTTTTCACCCTACGTTCGGGAATCGCAGCTACCGGCAGAAGACAAGGAACTGATCAAGGCCGCCGACAGGTTGTCGGCGTGGCTGAAGTGCCAGGCGGAGATCCGCGCCGGCAACAAGGAATTCGAGCCCGCCGCCCGACAGATCCGCAAGCGGTTAGACGAGGACGGGTTGCCAGAGGTTGCTTATTTCCTGAAGGTGTTTGCCCCCAGTTACGAGCAACCCCTGGACAATCTGCTGGGTTGAGAGGTTCTCAGGCTTTAGCTGTTACCGGCCGAGCCGACCAGCCCGCCACGCAGACCATCGCGCTGCAAATGCTGGCGAACGGTGTCTTCCGGGCTGCCGGCCAGTTCGCGGAACATGCCCATGGAGCCCAGAAGGGCCGAGGATTCGTAGGGCACAAACACCCGCTCACCTTCTTTCGCCATATTCGGCAGAACCTTGATATAGCTCTGGCCCAGCAGGTAGCCAATGACGGTCTGTTTGTTCTCCTCGGAGTCGCCCATGGCGCTGAGTACCAGACGGATAGACTCCTGTTCGCCCTGCGCCCGGAGAATGGCCGATTCCTTGTCGCCCTGGGCGTTGAGAATGGCGGACTCCCGCTGGCCCTGGGCCATGGCGATGGCTGCTGACTTTTCACCCTCGGCTTCGGTGACCGTGGCCCGGCGTTTCCGCTCCGCAGCCATCTGCAATCGCATGGCTTCTTCCACTTCTTCCGGCATGCTGATGTCCTGAACCTCCACCCGGGTGAGTTTTACACCCCACTTGGAAGCGGCCTCTTCCATCTCGGCCTGGATCGCGTTATTCACTTCGCTGCGGGATTCAAACAGCTTGTCCAGTTCCATCTTGCCGACCACTGAGCGCAGCGTGGTTTTTGCCAGCACTTCCACCGCCTGGCTCATATTGGCCACTTCGTACACGGCCCGGCGCGGGTCAATGATCTGATAGTAGAGGGCACCGTTGATCTTCACCGTAACGTTGTCAGTGGTCACCACCGGTTGTCCCGGGAAGTCCATAACCGTCTCCCGGCGGTCAATCCGGATCTCATCGCTCATCACCGGATGATAATCTTCGCCCATGCGGACATAACGAAGCATGCTGATGGCTCGGGGCCGCTCCACGAAGGGAATAATAATATTCACGCCGCTTTCGAGGATCCGGTTGAACGACCCCAGGCGCTCAATGACCATGACCTCGGACTGGCGCACGATGACCAGACCCTTGGCAATGATGAAGATGCCGATGGCGACTACGATCAGACTGATAACCAGTCCGGGTGAAAGATACTGTTCCATGTTTACTGTTCCTTGTGTGTGATCGTCTCAACAACGGCGGTCGTGCCGTCAAACTGTCTGAAAATGACGTTGGTTCCTTCCGGAAGGTCGGTGGCTCCGGTGTCAGCGACTCTCAGGCGATAAAAATCGCCATTCACCTTGATGCCGGCGGCACCGTCGAAGTCCCGTTTCAGGGTCTGGTAGTGCCGGCCCTGTTCCACGCCCGTGCCTGTCGTTCCATACGCCACGCCCTTGGGGGAGAAGCGTGGCCGTATCCAGCGTATGGCGACGGGGACCAGGATTCCCGAGAAAATCCCCATCCCAGCCAGTTGCCATTCAAAGGGCGCATCGAGGAATGCCAGCAAGGCGGTCAGGGCCGCGGCGATACCGAGAGCGAGAAGCAAGAGCACACCGGAGGTGAGCTCGGCCAGGCACAGCACCAGTGCCAGGATCAGCCAGAAATGCGTAAGACTCCATTCCATACAGAAAATCCAAAGGTTCAGGAGAGGCGTCGGGTTGCTGTTGCGCAGCGAACAACGGCACTGGATTGTACCGGAAACCGGGGGCCGAGTCAGAGGGTGGCCGGAATGCCTTGCGGCCTGGTTCACTAAAGCCATATCCCGCGGGCGGGCAATTGTTAGAGTATCTGCTTTAATTGAAACGCCTACAACAAGAGGTCTTTGACCATGAAAAAGCTGAAAAACAAAGTGGCCGTTGTTACCGGTGCCGGCTCGGGTATCGGCCGCGCGCTTGCGAAATCACTGGCGGACCGGGGCTGCCGCTTGGCGCTGTCCGACGTCAATGAGTCAGGCCTGGCCGAAACCGCCGCAGAGCTCAGTGGCGCTGATGTAAAAACCTACCGGCTGGACGTGTCTGATCGCGATGCCATCTTTGCCCATGCGGAAGAGGTTGCGAAGGACTTTGGTCAGGTGAATCTGGTGATCAATAACGCGGGCGTTGCGCTTTCCGCCACCGTGCGGGAGATGACCGACGAGGACTTCAAATGGGTCATGGATATTGATTTCTGGGGCGTTGCCCATGGTACCCGCGCCTTCCTGCCACATCTGATTGCCTCGGGCGATGGCCATGTGGTGAACGTGTCCAGTGTGTTTGGTCTGATAGGCGTACCCAAGCAGAGTGCCTACAATGCTGCCAAATTTGCAGTTCGGGGATTCACCGAAGCCCTGCGCCAGGAAATGAAGCTGGAGAACCAGCCGGTGGCGGTGAGTTGTGTGCACCCGGGTGGCATCCGCACCAACATTGCCAACGCAGCGCGCATGGGCAGATCCGAGAATGCGGACGCGCAGCGCAAAGGCTTCGACAAGCTAGCCATGACCACGCCGGAGAAAGCGGCTGAAATCATTGTTAAAGGTATTCTGAAAAACGAGTCCCGCATCTTGGTCGGCCCGGACGCCTGGGGTATTGATGCGATCAACCGCCTGCTGGGCTCTGCCTACCAGCCGCTGGTCGAGCGCTTCTCCCGCAAGAACCTTTATATCTGACAGTACCCCGCGTATGGCGGGCCTGGCGACCGGGTCCGCTGTACATTTTACAAACAGTGTTTTGGGACTATACTCGGAAGCTGATCCAAGGAAGAGTCAGCATGAATACGCCTCACCATTCCGACCTGGGGGCCACTCTGGAACAGAGCCGCTCGGGTCTGCGCGACAGTCACCGCCGCTCACTGATGCGGCTGCTTTTTCTGATCACCGGCTCGGCACTGGTGGTTTTCGCATGCCTGCAGATTCTCAATGGTTTCCTCTGGGTAGGCATTGGTGAACTCTGCGCCAGTGCCTTGCTCTATTTCGGCGTCTGGCGCCTGAAATCGACGCCCTATCTGCAGCAGTGGGTCTACGCCTACCTGGTGCCGCTGTTCGCATTCTTTCTGGTCATCATGCTGTTGCCCGACGCATCGGTATCTGCGTTCGTCTGGGTGCTGATGATGCCGGTTCTCGCCTATCTGCTGCTTGGCAAAAAAGAGGGCATGATCCTCAGCGCTCCCTTCATGATGGTCGGCGGCGTTATCTACTACATCCACCTTGGTCAGGTCGGCAGCTCCCATGCAATGATTGATCTGCTTAACATGGTTCTGTGTGGTGCGCTCATGCTGGCATTTATTCATCTGTATGAGGGGCGGCGCGAAGAGGCCGAACAGCGCCTGGTGGATATGGCCCAGACCGATGCGCTGACTGGTCTGGCCAACCGAAGCAACTTCCAGGGCACGTTGAACCGTACCATTGCCGAGGGTGAACGCAGCGGTAACGGATTTGCGCTGGTGGTGATGGATATTGACCACTTCAAGGTCGTGAACGACACCCTGGGCCATGAGGCCGGAGACTTTGTGCTGAAGAATATCAGCCGATGCTTGACCGAGCGCCTGAGAAGCACGGACTTTGTCGGCCGCCTGGGTGGCGAGGAGTTCGGCCTGATTCTTAGGGATGTGAAGCCCAAGAACGCTTTTGTTCTGATGGACGAGCTGCGCCAGCGAATTTCTGAACGAGAGTTGCCTTATGGCGAAGCCCGCATCCGGGTGACCGCCTCCTTCGGGATTGCCCAGTGGCCAGACCATGGTCGCGAGGCCGAGAGCCTATTCCGAGTTGCAGATCGATGGCTTTACAGCGGCAAGCGAGCCGGACGAAATCGCGTCGTAGGTGCTGGTCATAACCCTCGTCAGCTCGAGATTCTGACTGTCGAAGCGGGCTGATTCCGGTATTCTTGGGGTAATCATTCTCCTGCAATATTGAAGTAGCCCATGTGTGAACTGCTGGCCATGAGTGCCAATACGCCCACCGACCTGTGTTTCAGCTTCACCGGCCTGACCCGTCGCGGTGGACAGACCGGCCCCCACAAGGACGGCTGGGGTGTCGCCTTCTACGAAGGCAAAGGCGTGCGCGCCTTTCACGACGCCGATGCCAGCGCCAATTCCCGAATTGCCGAAGTGGTCCAGACTCACCCGATCAAGAGCGAAGTGGCCATCTGCCACATTCGCCAGGCCAACGTCGGCGACATCTGCCTGGCCAACACCCACCCTTTTATGCGCGAACTCTGGGGCCGCTACTGGGTGTTCGCCCACAATGGCCAGCTCTCCGGTTTCCGTTCGAATCCCGGCTTCTACGAGCCGGTCGGCACCACCGACAGCGAAGCCCTGTTCTGCGACATCCTCAACCACTTGCGCAGCCATTGTGACCGGAACACGCCCACCGACGACATTATCGAGCGGCTGGTTCGGCTGTCCAAGGCCTACGCCTGCCAGGGCGTGTTCAACCTCCTGCTGAGCAACGGCGACTGGCTGTTCACTTACTGCACCACCAAAATGGCCAGCATCACCCGGAGAGCCCCGTTTGGTCCTGCACGTCTGAAAGACGCCGATGTAACGGTGGATTTCGAATCGGAAACGACGCCCAATGACATCGTCAGCGTGATCGTTACTGAACCTCTGACCACAGATGAAAAGTGGGATGTTTACCAGCCAGGTGAATGGCGGCTTTGGCGGAAGGGCGAGGTTATTCGCTCTGGCGTGGCAAAAGCATAGCCTTGAGCATAGTCGGATCAAGCGAGTGAGTGGGTGGGGGTGGCTTTTCTGCAGGGAAAAAATGTTTGAGCGCAGCGAGTTGTTTTTCCCGGAAGAAAAGCCACCCCCACCCGCTTGCCGCGTAACTCCAAAAGCTACTGAAGCGTCCTGCGATTACCTTTCTTGTACTGCGGTGCGATGTGCGCCTGAATTTGCTCTTTGAAATGGGCAATCAGATCGCTGTTGTCGTGGTCCCAGGGGTGGAAGCCGGGTTTGAAGTACTCCAGCCATGTGGGAATCAGGCTTGAGAAGGTGCCGTTTACGCCCCAGAGGCGCCAGAGACCTGTGGCCGTGTCTTTCAAAGAGAAGTTCGTGCGGTCGTTCAGCATCATCCGGCTGGTGAAATAGGTGCTCATTACACCCAGGGCGGCGGTGCTGAAGGCAAGATAAAAGGTTCTCTCGGCATAGGTGCCGCCCGCTGCCTGGAAAACGTCGTAGGCAACCGCCTTGTGCTCGGTTTCTTCGATTGCGTGCCAGACCCACAGCGGGCGCATGGATTCATCCATGTCTTCGCGCACATCGTCACGGTCCAGCAGCATGTCGGCCATCATGGCGGTGAGGTGTTCCAGGGCACAGGTGATGGCCAGCTGGTGACGTTTGGGCAGCTTCTTGGCGATCCCCAGAACCACTTCCAGGTGTTTTTCCAGTTCTTCTACCGGCATGCCCTGATCACGAACATGCTGGTTCATGGCGACGTGCTCCAGGGAATGCATGGCCTCCTGGCCAATGAACCCGCGTATCTCCTCTTTCAGTTTGGGATCGGAGATCTGGTCCCGGAACGCTCTTACCGAATCGACGAAGAACTGCTCGCCCTGCGGAAACAGCACCGAGAGGCCATTCATGATGTGGCTGATGGTGTAGCTGTTGTCGACCCAGTAACGGGGTACCTGTTCACCGAATTCAAAACCCATACGCTGGGCTGTGATCGTGACGTTTTCGGGTGTGTTGGAAGCCCGGGTAACCGGAGCCGTCTTCTTTTCTGCGGTTTTGTTGCTCAGCATGTGTGTACTCCTCACTCTGGCTGATGTCATGGCTCCAGTGTGTGGCAGTCAACGTCGGGCAGGAATGCGCAAAGGGGACGGCTGTCGATCAGGATGGGACAAGGACGGGAAATTGATTGGCCAAGTTGACGGCGACCAGGGTGTGCCGGGCCCCACTGTCGCGGCACAGGGCATCTGATAGAGTCAGTTCAGGTGCTTCAGCCAACTCAATAATAAGGAATGCCAATGAGCGCAACCGGTCCGGACAGAGAACGGCAGATGCTGGGATTGTTCCTGGTGCCGGGCGCTTACCTGCGGGTTCTGGCCGAGACCGTCCGCCAACTTGGCTATAACGACCGGTTACTCTATGAAGGCCTGGACGTTACCCCGGACGATCTCAAGTCCAACGACAGCCGGGTGTTTGTTACCGATGCCATCATCATGGCCAAACGGGCCGTGAACCTTGCCGGGAACGACGGTCTCAGCTTCATGCTGGCCCGGGAGTTGCGGCTGACGATTCACGGTACCCTGGGCTTCGCCGCGCTGACTAGCCCCACCTTCGCCGATGCCCTGGATTCTGTGCGCCGATACCTGCATCTGAGGGTGCCGTTCCTCAGTATGAGCCAGTCCGAAGCGGACGATCAGGTGTTGGTAAAACTCTGCGCTGAATTCGAAGTGCCCGGCCTCTATCCGTTTCTGGCGGAGACCGTCAGTGCCACCCTGATCCTGCTGACCGAACAGCTGTTGGATCGGGAAGACGCCATCAAACGCGGCTTCGCCCTGGAAGACGGCAAACTGACCGGTGTCACGGTTCGCCTGATCGCCCCGGAGCCGCCCTGGTACCGGCAGTTTGCGGACCAGTTGCCGGTGCGGTTCGAATACGGCCAGCCCGACGAAATGATGGTGTTCCCCCGGGACCTTCTTAATGTGCGTATGCGCCTGGCCGACGCCGAAGCCTCCCGCATGGCCCGCGACCAGTGCGAGTTCGAGCTGCAGAAAGCCCTGAAGGAGCAGGGCGACATTGTCCTGGCGATCCGCAACATGCTCCGGATGATGCCGGGCCCCTTGCCATCACTGGAAGCCATGGCCGAGCGTTTCTGCGTTTCGTCCAGAACCCTGAAACGCCGGCTGGCGGACCGGGATACCAGCTACCGGGAGATCCTCGAGTCGGTGCTGAAAGACCGGGCGATCCAGTTGCTCCGGTACACCAACCAGTCGGTCAGCGAGATTGCCTACGAGTTGGGCTATGCGGACCTTTCCAACTTCAGCCGGGCGTTCCGGAAGTGGACCGGCAAGTCGGCCAGCGAGTTTCGCGAGGGTGGGCCGGATCCGGCTCCTGAGGTTGGTCCCTGAGGTTTGGCTTGGGTATTCGGGCCT
The DNA here is from genome assembly GCF_040148675.1 of Marinobacter sp. NFXS11. NCBI lineage: Bacteria > Pseudomonadati > Pseudomonadota > Gammaproteobacteria > Pseudomonadales > Marinobacteraceae > Marinobacter > Marinobacter sp. NFXS11. The sequence goes on from NZ_JAGDDV010000002.1 coordinate 899,759, forward strand.
TCTCGGGCCGCTTGGTTTGGAGCGTGGTCGCAGGGTGGGGCTTTATTTTTTCGGGTAAAAACAACTCGCTGTGCTCAGACATTTTTTCCCCGAAAAAATAAAGCCCCACCCCACGCCCTGCTGACAGAGGAGATTGCCGTCTTATTTTTTATTGCTCTGTCTTAATTTGCTTTTCGTTTGTTATGCCACAATGGTTCGACGGACGGGGGGAAGGAATATTTTCCCGCCAGGAAAAAGATGTCTGAGCGAAGCGAGTTGTTTTTCCCAAGGGAAAATATTCCTTCCCCCCGGCCAGCCCCCATAACACTCAGGCTTGGGCTAACATTGAAAGCTGGTACCAACCCAGAAGGATGAGAGCAAACATGACAGAGCGCCCAAACACCCACAGCAAACTGATCGGCTACCTGCTCTGGATCTTCGGATTCCTGGGTTCGCACCGGTTTTACTACGGCAAACCCGTTACCGGCACCATCTGGTTCTTTACCCTGGGGCTGCTGTTCATCGGCTGGATTATTGACCTGTTCCTGATCCCGGCCATGGACCGGGAGGCGGATCTTCGGTTCCGGGAAGGCGAAGTCAGCTACAACATCGGCTGGATCCTGCTGACCTTTCTCGGTGTGTTCGGCATTCACCGGATGTACATGGGCAAGTGGATCACGGGCATCATCTACCTGTTTACCGGCGGCCTGTTCCTGATCGGTGTGCTGTATGACTTCTGGACCCTGAACAATCAGATCTCCATCCGCAACGAAGAGCGCCGCTTCGGCTGATCGCTCTGTTTATAGGCCGGCGGCGGTTTCCAGTTCGACCAGGGCCTCTTCGAGGTAGTCGAGCATCCGCTGCAGGCTGGGGAGCGTGCGGCGGCAGCCGATGAGGCCGAATTCCACCTGGTCGCCGTAGCTGGTCAGGGTCATGTTCAGGGCCAGGCGGTCCATGGCGATGGAGACCGGGTACATGCCGTCCAGGGTTGCGCCGTTCCAGTAGCAGGTGTCCCGGGGTCCGGGGACGTTGGAGATCACCACGTTGAAGGTCTGCCACTTCGGTGCCATGCCGGTAAGCAGGTTAAAGGCCGCCGGGGCCAGGGTCAGGGCGGTGTAATTGATGATTTCCTCCGGCGACATGTCGGCGTAGCGGTCTTTGGCAGCCTTAACATCATCGTGGATCTGCATCAGCCGGGTTACCGGACTGGTGACGTCGGTGTGAAGCGACGCTAGGATAACGCCTACCTGGTTGCCGCCGGAGCTATCATCCTTACGCAGGGACACCGGTACCATGGCGATCAGCGGCTTTTCCGGCAGGGCGTCCTGGTTCATCAGGTAGCTGCGCAGGGCGGTGGCACACATGGCCATTACCACATCATTCACCGTGGTTCCGTAGGTTTTACACACGGCCTTTATCCGACTGAGTTCGTAGGATTGCGCGGCGAAGCGTCGGGAGCCGGTGATTTTCCGGTTCAGGATGCTTCGGGGTGCGTGGAATATGGAAGAATAGGCCGGGTCTTTGCGGGCGTCGTTGATGGTTCGCAGTAGTTCCCGGGCCACGGTAGGCACGGTGCCCAGCTGTTTGCCGGATTCGCCCAGCAGATGGCCGACACTGCGCCACAGGGAGGGGCCGCCATCATCCTTCTCACGGGCTGGGCGGGGTGGCATGGCCCAGATCGGCGGCATGTCCCGCTCGCCGGTATCCTGGCACAGCATCTGGGTAACCATCCGCATGGCCGAGACACCGTCCACCAGGGCATGGTGCACCTTGATATACACCGCAAACTGCCGCTCCCCCAACCCTTCAATCAGATGAAATTCCCACAGTGGACGCTCACGGTCCATCAGGTGGGAATGTTCTGCCGAAACAAACGACAACAGTTCCCTGACCCGCCCCGGCGTTGGCAGTGCTTCGAATCGGAAGTGGTGCTCCAGATCCAGATGCTCGTCTTCCACCCAGACCGGCTGGCCGAAACGGTAATCCAGGCGCTGATTAAACGGCGGGGTTACCTTTGTGTACTGTCTGAGCCGGTCGGCCAGCTGGGCGACGTAATCATCCGGTGCGTCGTCGGGAAAAGAAAACAGCTGAAGACCGCCCACGTGCATGGGCTGCTGCCGCTTTTCCAGCCAGAGAAAAAGCTGATCCGTAGGGCTGAGAGGTTTCACGGGGCGTCCTTGTTATCAGTGTTGTGACAATAGTAGCTCAGATGTCTGACGACGGGATTGACCCCGGTTCGCATTTCCTCAACCCACCGGGCCAAACGGTGCCCAAGGTCCGGACAGGGTTTTCCATCGTAAGCCTTCAACTAAGGTTAGTAACTGCATCCATTGAAATGAATCTTGGAGAAAAGGACGTGGCTACCCCCATGAAGAGCCTGCAGGGACTCTTGTTGTTTGTGTGCTGCCTGTTTTCCGCGTTTACCGCTGCGCAGGACCTTCCGGGTGTTCAGTTGGAGGCCGTCTCTTCAGAGGATATTGTCCAGGAAGTGACCCTGAACGGTACGGTGAATGCCCTGCGGGTATCTGGCATGTCGGCGGCGGTTGCCGGCCTGCTGGACGAGGTTCGGGTAGAAACCGGCGACCGTGTTTCCCGCGGCGACGTGCTGGTCGAGCTTGATGATGAGATGGTCAACTGGGAGTTGGCGGCCGCCAGGGCCGAGGCAGAAGAGGCCCGTAGCCGTCTCGAGGAAGCGCAACGTCGGCTGCGTGAGGCCAGGTCCGTCGGTGCAGGCCGCAATATTGCTGCCACCGAGGTCAGTGCCCGGGAGAGTGAAGTGGCCGCCAGCGAAGCGACCCTGGCGCGTCTGGAAGCCGCACGTCGACTTGTGGAAGTCCGGGCCGGGCGCCATCGCGTAACCGCCCCCTTCGATGGTGTGGTCAGCCAGAGGTCCCGGGATCTCGGGGAATGGGTTACCCCGGGTGATCAGCTGTTGACCCTGGTCGATACCGACAACCTGCGCCTGGATTTCCAGGTGCCCCAGACTTTCTTCAAACGCATCGACGACAACAGCCGGCTGCTGGTGCAGGACGGGCAGGAAATGAGCAGAGCGGCCATCGATGTTCTGGTGCCGGTCAACGATCCCCAGTCCAGAACCTTTCTCCTCCGCGCCATCAAGCCCGAGTCCATGAAGCTGCTTCCGGGTATGTCTGTACAGGCGGTCTTGCGTGTTACCACCGGCGAACGTGGGCTGACGGTCTCCCGGGATGCCATCAATCGGTACCCGGAAGGGCGAACCACCGTGTGGATTGCCGAACCGGGGGATGACGATACCTGGACGGTGCGGGAAAAACGGGTGCGTTTGGGCACTGGCTTCGAGGGCCGGGTTGAGGTGACCGATGGTCTTGAGACGGACCAGAAAGTGGTGGTTCGTGGTAACGAATCCCTGAGCGAGGGCATCAGCGTTCGCATTGCCGAACGGGAGAGCCGCTGATGTTCGCCGGAATTATCCGTCACGGCACTCTGGTTACTGTTATTGCCCTGATCGTTGCCATTCTCGGGGCGGCTGCCGCGTTCCGGATTCCGGTCCAGATGATTCCGGACCTGGAAGTGCGCACGGTCACGGTGGAAACCAGCTGGCCTGGCGCGACGCCCCAGGACATCGAAAAAGACATACTGATCGAACAGGAGCGGTTCCTGCGCAATGTCCCCAATCTGAGCCGGATGACCTCCACCGCATCCAGCGGCGCTGCGGAGATCGAGCTGGAGTTTCCGTTCGGGGTGAATATCACCGAGACCCTCATCCAGATCAACAATGCCCTGAGCCAGGTCCCTGATTACCCGAGAAACGTCGATGAGCCACGGATTGTCGCGGCATCTTTCTCATCCAATGCGTTCATGTATTTCCGTGTCGCTACCCTGGAGGGCAATCCCCGCGAGCTGGACATCGAGCTGATGCGCGATTTCATCGAGGATCGCGTCCGGCCAAGGATGGAGAGTGTGCCGGGGGTTTCCGAGGTTACCGTTGGCGGTGGTGCCGACCGGCAGATGCAGATCATTGTGGACGAATCCGCCTTGGCCCAGCGCGGCCTGAGCCTGGTGGATTTGCGCAACGCAATCGTGGCTCGTAACCAGGACATTTCCGGCGGCGAGATCGACTCTGGCAAGCGCCGGTATCTGTTGCGCACGGTCGGGCGTTTTGACGACGTTGAATCCCTGGAACAGCTGGTGGTACGCCGGCAGGGCGACAGCGTGGTGCGCCTTGGTGAGGTGGCCCGGGTTCAGCAGGGCCACTCCCGGATCCGGGAGCTGTCCTTTATCAACGGCCAGCGGGTGATTGGCCTGCAGGTGCGTCGTGAAAGCGGCTCCAATGTCATTGATATCAAACGCGCGATGATGGACGAAGTGGCCGCCATCAACCAGGAGGTGCTGGAGCCGGCGGGCATGAGGCTGGGCCTGACCGCAGACGATGCCCGTTACGTGGAAGCCTCGGTGGCCAATGTCTGGACCAACCTGGGGATTGGCGCCGCCTTCGCAACCCTGGTGATGTTCCTGTTTCTGAGATCCGGCCGGGCCACGTTTGCCGGGGTGGTGGGTATACCGCTGTGTGCCATAGCCGCGTTTATCGGACTGCTGATCACCGGCCGCACCATCAACGTGATCTCTCTGGCCGGTATCGCCTTTGCCATCGGCATGACGGTGGACAACAGCATCGTGGTGCTGGAGAACATCGAGCGACACCGGCGTTTGGGGCTGGACCGTTTCGAATCGGCCCTCAAGGGCGTGCGCGAAGTCTGGCCGGCGGTGCTGGCGTCCACCACCACAACCATCCTGGTGTTCCTGCCGATCCTGTTTATCGAGGAAGAGGCGGGCCAGCTGTATTCCGACGTGGCCATTGCCATCTCTGCTGCCATTCTCGCCTCCATGTTGGTGGCAATCACCATCATACCCACCCTCTGCGCCCGGCTGGATTTCGGCCGCCGGGGCGTGACCACCGATGAATACGGCAACGAAACCTCGGGTCGCTGGAGCGGGGCCGCCATGGGGGCGGTGCGATGGCTGGTGAATGGCACGGTCCGCCGGCTTCTGGTGATGGCAGCCACCGTCGGCTTCAGCCTGTGGGTGATTTTTGTGCTGACCCCACCCGCCGAATACCTGCCGGAAGGTGAGGAGCCCAAGACCTTTGCCGCCATGTCGGCGCCGCCGGGTTATAACCTGCAGGAGATGGAAGCCATTGCCCGCCAGGTGGAAGACTACTTCCTGCCCCACGTGAACGCGGACGGCGATGCCTACGCCGCCGGCGAAACCAGCGTGCCGCCCATGGCCTATCTCAACATGCAGGTAACGCCCACCAGGATCCGGATCATCGCCGAGACCCTGAATCCAAGGCACATCGAAGCCCTGATGGACGAGATCACCCGGTTCTATGAACAGTTCCCGGGCATGCGCGCCTTCGCGGCCAAGGGCTCCATCATCTCCAGCAACGACGGCGGCACCCGCAGCATCAATCTGGACATTTCCGGGCCGGATCTGGTGTCAGTCTACGGCGCTGCGAACGCTGCCTATCAGCGCGCAGAGGAAATCTTCGACAACCCCCGCATCCAGAGCCAACCCTCCACGCTGTCCCTGGCACAGCCGCTGATCCAGATCATGCCTGACTGGGATCGTGCCGCGGAACTTGGCCTTGGCGCTGAAGGCATTGGCTTTACCGTGGCCTCCCTGACTGAGGGCAGCTACGTCGACGATTTCTTCCTGGACGACGAGAAGATCGATATCTATGTCTACGGCAGCGAGGGTCGCAACCCGTCACTGGACAGTTTGCCGGATGTCATGGTGCACACGCCCCAGGGTGCTACCCTGCCACTCTCCAGCCTGGCTACCATCGAGGAAACCGTCGATACCAGCACGGTCCGCCGGGTAGACGGTCGCCGCACGGTGACCCTGAATGTGATTCCCCCGGACGATGTGCCGCTCGAAGCCGGCGTTGAGAGGGTGCGCACGGAACTGTTGCAGTTCATGCGGGACAGCGGCGCGTTGCCCGCGAATGTGAACGTGGATATCTCCGGCGCCAGCGATCAGCTCAATGCCACCCGGGAGGCTCTGACCGGCAATTTCATCATTGCCATTGCCATTGTCTACCTGCTGCTGGTGGCCATCTTCGCGCACTGGGGATTCCCGCTGCTGATCATGACCGCCATCCCCCTGGGCGTCGCTGGCGGCATCGTGGGCCTGGCCCTGATGAACCTGGTAGGCGGGCTGCTGCCCATGATTGGCTTGCAACCCCTGCGACAGCCCTTTGACATGATCACCATGCTGGGCTTCCTGATCCTGATGGGGACGGTGGTGAACAACCCGATCCTGGTGGTGGACCAGGCCCGACAGAACCTGCGCCAGAAGGGCGTTACCGTGGTGCAAGCCGTCACCGGTGCGGTTCAGACCCGCCTGCGCCCCATCGCCATGACCACCCTGACTACCATCTGTGGCCTCTCGCCCCTGGTGTTTCTCCCGGGCGAAGGCACCGAGCTCTATCGGGGCGTAGGCGCCATCGTCCTGTTTGGCCTGCTTGGGGCAGCGATCGTAACCGTGACCTTCCTGCCGTCACTGACCATCTTTGTCCTTGGCTGGCGGGAGCGTTGGCAAAAGCGCCATTCCGGCGAGGTCTGAGCTGGGAGTAGCGCCGTCACGCGCCATGGGAGGTCTTTCTTCCGGGGAAAAGCAACTCGCTTCGCTCAGACATCTTTTCCCCTGCACAAAGACCTCCCATACCACGCGTCGGCTCTTGCCGACATTGTTAGGGGGTCAGGCAGCGACTGATTGGCGTTGATTTGCCCGGACTTCCAGGCGGATCTGATTGCCGTCCAGCAGCACCGGATAGGTTTTTACCCGCACGGAATCATCCTCCAGACAGACACCGGTGCGCAGACTGAAATGCTGCTTGTATAGCGGCGAGGCCACCACCGGTTCCCCTTTCAGATCCCCGGTAATACCCCGAGCCAGCACATTAGCGCCGCTGAACGGGTCTGTGTGACTGATGGCAAACAGCGCAGGCAGTCGATGCGGCAGATAAAAAACCGCCACCGGTCCTTCCTCAGTCCATACCGCGATACCGGATTCCGGTACCAGGTCGTCGACCGTACAAACCGCTTCCCAACGAGTGCGTGGTTTCATGCATTCCTCCAATCTTGTTTTTGCGATTAACCGAATCGTTTTGCGGTTCAGGTCGATTCGGCCTTCAAATTCCGGCCTTTTATGCTCGGGCGTTAACTCGTGATCCGGTGAGCGTGGGGGTAGGTATTTTTTCCCGACAGGAAAAAGGTGTCTGAGCGCAGCGAGTTCTTTTTCCCGAGGGAAAAGATACCTACTCCTGCGCTCTGCCCCTCAACAACCAGTCTAAGCGGACTCCAAAACAGGCCGCCGCTGCCCCCGCTCAACCGTCCACTCCTGAACCGGATCTGCCTGCGAAGGCGCATTCACAAACTCCCGGAACCGCTTCCGCTTCTCCGGATCCTCAACGGCGGTTTTCCACTCACACTGGTAGGTACCAACAATCCCCTCCATGTGCTCCTCCAGCTCTGCGCCAATCCCCAGGCTATCCTCAAGCACCACCTGCTTCAGGTACTCCAAACCGCCCTCCAGGTTCTCCATCCAGACACTGGTGCGCTGCAGCCGGTCGGCGGTGCGCACATAGAACATCACCACCCGGTCGATGGTGCGAATCAACTCCTCGTCAGACAGATCCGTGGCAAACAGATCGGCGTGACGAGGCCGCATGCCGCCGTTGCCGCAGACATACAGGTTCCAGCCGTTCTCCGTGGCAATCACACCAAAGTCTTTGCTCTGGGCTTCGGCGCATTCCCGGGTGCAGCCCGAGACCGCCATCTTCACCTTGTGGGGCGCTCGCAGGCCCTTGTAGCGGTCCTCCAGGCGAATCGCCATGCCCACGCTGTCCTGAACGCCGTAGCGGCACCAGGTGTTGCCAACGCAGGATTTTACGGTGCGCAGTGACTTGCCGTAGGCGTGGCCGGTCTCGAAACCAGCGGCGATCAGCTTTTCCCAGATCTCCGGCAGTTGGCTCAGGGTAGCGCCGAACAGGTCTACCCGCTGGCCACCGGTAATCTTGGTGTACAGATCGTATTCCTTCGCCACCTCACCCAGCACAATCAGCTTGTCCGGGGTGATCTCGCCACCGGGGATGCGCGGCACGATGGAATAGGTGCCGTTCTTCTGCATGTTGGCCATGAAGGTGTCGTTGGTGTCCTGCAACGGCACGTGATCCGTGGCCAGGATATGCTCGTTCCAGCAGGTGGCCAGGATTGAGGCCACCGCCGGTTTGCAGATGTCGCAGCCGTGGCCCTTGCCATGCTGGCTAATCAGGGTGCGGAAGGTGCGTATGCCGTTTACCTTCACTAGATGAAAAAGCTCCTGGCGGCTGTACGGGAAGTGCTCGCACAGATCCTTGCTGACCTCCACGCCGCGCATTTCCAGCTCGCTGTCCACCACGTTCTTGAGCAGGGCGGCGCAGCCGCCGCAGCCGGTGCTGGCCTTGGTTTCGGTCTTGACGCTGCCAAGGTCCGAGCAGCCGGCATCAATGGCGCCGCAGATATCGCCTTTGGTCACGTTGTGACAGGAGCAGATGGAGGCAGTTTCCGGCAGGGCGTCAGGGCCCAGGGCCGGTGCGCCGCCCTGGCCTTCCGGCAGGATCAGGGTTTCCGGATTCTCCGGCAGTGTGATGCCGTTCAGGGCGTATTGCAGCAGGGTGTCATAGTGGCTGTTGTCGCCCACCAGAATGGCGCCCAGCAGGGTCTTGCCGTCCTCACTGATCACCATGCGGCGGTAGTGGCCGGCCTGCTCATCGTTGAAGCGAATGTTGCGGGCGCCCGGGGTCTGGGCATGGGCGTCACCGATGGAGCCCACATCCACGCCCAGCAATTTGAGCTTGGTGCTCATGTCGGCACCGGTGAAAGCAGTTTCTCGATCACCGTTCAGGGCGGCAGACAAAGTGCGGGCCATGGTGTAGCCGGGGGCCACCAGGCCGAAAATCTTCTGCTCCCAGAGCGCGCACTCGCCAATGGCGTGCACATGCGGGTCCGAGGTGGTGCAGTGGTTGTCGATCACGATGCCGCCGCGCTCGCCGATCTCCAGTCCGCTGGCCCGGGCCAGGGCATCCTGGGGCCGAATGCCTGCGGAGAAGACGATCAGGTCTGTCTCGAGGAAGGATTCGTCGCTGAAATTCATGCGCAGACGGGCATCCTTGCCTTCGGTAATCGCTGTGGTGGCCTTCTCGGTGTGTACCTGAACGCTCAGCTCCTCAATCTTGTGGCGCAGCAGGGCGCCGCCATCGGCATCCAGCTGAACCGGCATCAGCCGGGGCGCAAATTCCACAACGTGGGCTTCCAGTCCCAGGCTCTTGAGCGCATTGGCAGCTTCAAGACCCAGCAGGCCACCGCCTACCACCACGCCTGTGCGGGCACCCTCCGAGCTGGCGCGAATGGCATCCAGGTCATCCAGAGTCCGGTAGACCAGGCAGTGGGGGCGCTCGTTGCCCTCAATCGGTGGGACAAACGGATAGGAGCCGGTGGCCAGGACCAGCTCATCGTACCGGTAACTGCCCCGTGGTGTTTCCAACGTTCTGTTCTCGCGGTCGATGCCGGTTACCTGCTCGTTCAGGTGCAGTTGGATGCCCTGCTCGGTGTACCACTCCAGGGTGCCCATGGCGAGATCGGCATGGGTGGAGCCGCCGAAATACTCGGACAGGTGGACCCGGTCATAGGCCAGCTGTTTTTCCTCGCCGAACACGATGATCTCGAAATCGGCAGCAGCCGGGCTGGCGCAGAATTGTTCCAGGAAGTGATGGCCGACCATGCCGTTGCCAACCACGATCAGGGTTTTTTTACTCATTCCGGTTCTGCCTCCCAAACAACAAAAAAAGCCGGAGCATCTATTCCCGAGGGAGGGAAATCGATGGTCCGGCGCCAATGCCAACAACAATGATCTGATGGTCCGGCCTGATCCATGGCCGTGACGTTCGTCCTTGCTAAAAACGTAGCGATCTTCGTGCCAGGTTTTAAAAGCTATTAAAAACAATGTCTTGAGAATTTCCGTGGGATTCGAGGGTAATTTCTGACCGAAAAACTGCCCTGTCGCAGGGCAGACTGCACGGCTTTGGCGCCTGTTTCGCATGGCGCGGTAATTGCTCAGGTCTGTCTTCAAATTGCGGAAACCCCCTGCGAGGGGTGAGGGTGAGAGCGCCCGGGAGTGTACTGATGAATACCAAGCGCAATACCGTTCCGGAAATTCCCAGGGCCGGCGACTATCTGATTGCGTCCAAGACCTGCGAACTGATGAGCCTCCAGTACTTTTTGCAGATGGGCAGGCTGGTCCAATGCATTAGCAGTCTGGTGCATGGTCTGCAAAGGGAGCGTGGCGCGTCCAACGTGTTTCTCGGTTCTTCGGGACAGAAATTTCAGGAAGAAAGAGAGTCGCTGGCCGGGGAATCCGACCGGCTCAAAAGATCCTTTGAGCATGCGCTGGCAGAGATTCACGAAGAGCTGACCGGCCACCCGGTCAGTAGCCGTCTGCTGAACCAGATTGCCAGCGCACTTCACAGCCTCGATGGCCTGAGCAAGCTGAGACGTTGCGTCGTGGCACGGACAATTACTGCAGAGTCAGCCACCGAGGACTACAGCAGCCTGATACACAATCTGATAGCCGTTGTCTTCGAAGCCGCCGACACTGCCGCAGACCCTACGATTGCCGGGTTGTTGGTGGCGATGGTTCACCTGATGAATGGCAAGGAATTGTGTGGGCAGGAACGGGCCGTGGGCTCTGCGGGTTTCTCGAGCGGGGCATTTGATCGTGCACTTTCCGCGCGCATGGCGCACCTCATTGAGGCACAGGAACGCTGCTTCGACGTATTTGCCGGTTTTGCCGATGCGGATTCCCTGTCTCTCTGGCAAAAAGTACGTGGTCACGAGCGTGAAGGTGAAATCGAACGTATGAGACGTCTGGCGTCGTCTTTGGGGCGGTTTAAAGATCTCGATTCCGAGCTCGCCGATCAGTGGTTCAAGCTGATGACAGAGCGTATCGATGCTCTGAAACAGGTTGAGGATTCTGTCGAAGGCTGCTTTCACACCCGGTGTATCGAACGCTTTGCCGCTGCCAAAAAGTCGTTGGCGCATCAGGAGACATTGATTGCATCGCTTGATACCGGTGGGGACGCCAGTCAACCTTTGCTGGTTTTGTGCAATTCCGGAAGCGAAGGTTCAACGGGTGAGGCGTTTTCAAGTGAAGGGGTGGGGCAGCAGTTTGGCCGTTCAATCTTTGAACTTGTACAGGAGCAGACTCGCCGTTTGCAGCAGATCACTGACGAACTCCGGAGTGCAAAGGAAGCGCTGGAAGACCGGAAAACCCAGGAAAAAGCGGTGCTCCTGTTGATGGAGCATCGAAAAATCAGTAATGACGAAGCCCACCGATTTCTCCGGAAACTCGCCATGGATCAGGGCAGGAAGCTTCCAGAGGTTGCCCGATCACTCATTTCGATGGCAGATGTACTCAAGTAAGGCTAGCCGCTACCGCTGGCCAACCCGGCTCAGCATCTGCACTGGTACACGGTAACGAACCCCTCTTGAGTGCCCGATACCGTCCACGGTGCAGGTCTTTCGATTGACCCGGATAATCTGGCCGTGAAGTTCCCGCTGGCCGGCACCAAAGCGTACGGTATCGCCCACCTGCCAGTGGGCCATCTGTTGTCTTGTGTCCACAGGCTCGAAAGGCGTATCCGGCAGTGCCAGGCCCTGTTCCTTGGCCCTCTCTGCCAGGGCCTTGCGGGTAGCTTGCGCAGCCCCGCTCTCGTGCAACTCATCCAGAATGGTGTAGAAATGGCGGTTGTGCACAGAACCCCGATACCGTTGTCCGGCACTTTGCTGCAGGAGATGGGCAAACTCGTGGCAGCAGGTGTGTGCCAAAAGATTCAGAGTGCTCAGTTCCCCGCCAAAGTACCCCCGTTTCCGGATCTCCCGGCCCGAGAGCCAGCCGCTGGCCGTCTCCGGCTGGTGCTTAGCGGCGATCATGCGGGCACCGTAGGTGATCAGGTGCTGCCGGTCGCGGGAATCGTAGCGGTGGTAGGTGGCCTGGCCGGACCCAACCCGGCAATGCAGGACACTGCCCGGATTGCGTTCCCGGACCCACTGCTTCGCCGGTTGCCAGAGCCAGTCCCGGGTGACGGCGCACATGAGTTCGCCGAGGCTGATGGCGGTCTGGGTTGGTAGGGGCGTTTTCTGCAAACTTGGTACCTGGCCACTTCACGAATGCGTAAGAATAGACAAGCTTAACGTTCGAATTTGCGGTTTGCTATGGTCTGGCTCGGCAATATTATGCAGTGGTACTGATTATCGACCTTTGGGAAAGGTCCAGTGAAGCCGATACTTGAATGACCTATGCAATTCAGACAAACTGTCGCCATATATAAATAAGTGGTGACGATTTGTCTGGCTCCGACTCCGTCCGATCTTCCAGGGCACAACTCCAAACCATGTTCCGCCAACGCGGCGGCCAGCTCCGCCTGACAGAAGCGCTGGCTCGGGGCTTTAGCCGTTACCAGTTCTATCAGCTCCGGGACGAGGGGCTGATTGAACCGGTCAGCCGTGGCCTTTACCGGCTGGCGGACCTGCCCTCAGTAGAAAACCCGGATCTGGTGGCTGCCACTACCCGTTTCCCCAATGCGGTGCTTTGCCTGATTTCCGCGCTGGCCTGGCACGACATCACTACACAGATTCCCCATCAGGTGCATCTGGCGGTGGAGCGGGATGCCCGTCTGCCGGTACTGGATTATCCGCCGGTGGCCGGATACCGGTTCTCCGGCCGGGCTTTCAGTGCAGGCATTGACCGTGTGGACGTGGATGGCATCGTCCTGAACGTCTACAACCCTGAGAAAACCCTGGTGGACTGTTTCAAGTTCCGCAATCGCATCGGCATGGATGTGGTGCTGGAGGCCCTGGAGCTTTATCGCACCCGTAAAACCTTCCTACCGGGTAGACTAATGGAATACGCCAGAATCTGCCGGGTCGCCAATGTGATGGCGCCCTACCTGGAAGCCAAACGAGAGATGCCGGTGAAGGTATTGTAGTCTCTTGTCGATTGAGTAAAAAAGGAATAGTTTGTACTCATGGACGTGTTTGAATTTGACGGAACCAAAAGCCAAGTCAATCTGGACAAGCACGGCATTGATTTCGTAGATGCCCAGCAGCTGTGGAAAGACCCGTATTTGCTGGAAGTAAAGGCAAAGTGCATGGATGAGCCCCGATATCTGCTAATTGGCAAGATTGGGGACAAGCACTGGTCGGCCGTTGTGACTTACCGGGAGGGGCGTATTCGCCTGATTTCGGTCAGGCGTTCCCGCAAGAAAGAGGTTGAGCTTTATGAAAGCTAAAGACTTTGACAAGAAGTTTGATGAGGGCCAGGAAGATGTTGTCGGGGATCTTGATCTGTCTTCTGCAAGGCGGGTGAATCAGGAACAAAAGCGAATCAATGTTGATTTTCCGGCTTGGGTCGTGGAGTCTCTGGACCGTGAGGCAGCGCGTATTGGCGTTACCCGTCAATCCATCATCAAGGTCTGGCTGGTTGAGCGTTTACAGGCTGAGGCGGCTAATAAGCCACCCAATTAAAACAATGCCAGTGGTGTCAACTAACGGCAAATATTATTGGTGCCTCTCGTGAACCGTCAACGTGGATAAAACTTCGTAGAAAACGTCATCATCAGTGCTAATCGTAACCCATGATGACGGGTGGTTCGACGTGGCGATAAAAGCAGTGGTGTAGCCGTTTACAGTTGCAGAGAACCCATAGACTCCTTCGCCCAAGTCCAGTTCTGTCACGTCACCAGAGGATTTCTGTGCTTCCCTAAAACCCTGTCTGACCTCCTCTACTGCCGTTGAAAACTCGGCGTTGGTTTCCATCGTCGCTACAGAGCCCACTAATTCCGAGCCGCGCCAAATCTGTGTTTCAGAAGGTTGGATATCGACAGTATCGAATTGCCCGCTATTGAACTCGAACGCAATACCATTGGAAGTGCGAAACTCGGTGGCTTGTTGATAAAGAGAAGCACAACCCGAGATCAGGCTGATCAAAAAAATCCCGCAAGCGATGAACGCTTTCATGAAACACATCCCTGTTTAATTTAAAGGGTCGATTATAGCTGGTTTGAATTGCGCAGCGCGGAACCGCTTGCACATTATGTTAATGCGCACGTTGCCGGTGAGAGAGGGCTCTCCGGACTTTCTGATGATTCGCAGACCCCACTTTCTTGGTTTATTGGAGGGCATAAGCAAATCCTGCGGGCTGGGAATTGCGTCAATCCAAGTGCTGCAGTCTTCCGTTTCTGCCAATAACTCTACTACTTTGACAATAGTTTCATCTGTAATCGTGGATGAGGTAAACAGACGGGCATTGCCTTGCCCATAGAATGACCGAATGATTGCTTGAATGATATCAACATCATTCTCAGTAATTGAGTCGCTCATGCTCTTCGTTCCTTGAAGCTCTAAAGCTGATGCTCCGAAGACCCTTTCGTCTCCGGAGCATCTATTCCGCTCACTGCGGATCGACTTACGCCTCGATAGGCGAACGCCAGTCGTCAGCACCGGAAGTGCCGGCAACGGCATGCTCCCATGTGACTTTGCGGTAGGACACGGACACCGTCACCAGCTGGGTGAAGTCGGCGTTGTTGGCATCCTGGCAGTGGGGCATGTTGCAGTTGATGTCGATGATGGTGGCATCTTCGAGGATGGTGGAGAAGAAGTGCTCCTGCTTGCCCTCAACAGAGGTGCGGTACCACTTCAGTTCGACCTTGGGCAGCATCTCGCCAGAGGCGAGGGCGTTGTACATCAGCGGGGTGGCCTTGTTCAGGGCGGAGGTGAACTTGAACGGCTTGTGCACGCGCTGGCCGGAAGGCTGACCGGACTGGGGATCGGTCGGTACTGTAACAACGTGGCTGAATTCCTGAACCAGCACTTCGTCTTCGTGGCCTTCCACGTAGATGTTGCCGACGGAGTCGGAAGTGAATGCGCCGGCAGTGATGTTGCCCTGGGTCTGGCCTTCGATGCTGATATAACAAGGAGTTGGCATAGTCTGCTCCATGACTTGTGAATGAATGGTGTCCCCGGGGTGTTCCCTGGACGCCGACTTCCACTACAAAGCCTGTGCCAGAACAGGTAATGTTATTTAAAACAGTAGGTTATCTTTTTTCTCGGAAACGCTCCGGGCGTGCCGGGCAATCCCGCGCCCGAATACCAGGCGACGGATTGCTGGCGGGGCAAAATCTCGCCCGGGCAATGCAGGCTTCAGCGGAGACCCAGGGCTGCCAGCAGTGCCAGAAGCAATAAAACGGAAACGCCCTGCCAGAAGGCGACTGGATTGCGTTCCATCAGTGGCGGTCGATGGCATTTGTGCCAATCGACGGGAGGGTGTCGCAGGCTGTAAAGGTATTCCGAGAGTGCCGGATAGCGTCTGTGGGCCTGGGGATGAACGGCTTTTTCAATGGCATCGTCGACCCAGCCGGGCAGGTTCTCCCGGACCTGGCGGGCAGGTTGATATTTCAAGTTTCGAAGCTGTTTCCTGCTGTGAATCTTCGGCACTTCCGGGCCATAGGGTAGCTGGCCGGTGAGCAGTTGGTAGGTAATCACCCCCAGGGAAAACTGGTCTGCTAACCAGCTCCCAGGCTCTCCGAGAAAAGTCTCCGGGGCACTGTAGAGAGCGGCTCCCCTTGGGCCGCCTTGCTCATCGTCGCCAGAGTCTTCCAGGCCGGCGACCCGGGTGGCGCCGAAATCGATCAGGGTGACGGTGCCGTGCGCATCGACCAGCACGTTTTCCGGTTTCAGGTCCTGGTGCACCATCTCGAGCCGATGGAATGCCCGCAGGCCTTTGCCAATCTGCTCCACGAGATTACGCACGGTTTCGAGTGCCGGGGCCGGGTTATCCAGCATCCATTGCCGCAAGGTACCGCCTTCCACGAACTCTGTAGCCTGGTACAAAAAGCTGGGTTGTCGGGCTGATTGAAACGGTCTCACGACATGGGCGCTGTTGATTCGGCGGGCAATCCACTGCTCGGTGGAAAACTGTTCCAGGTAGACCGGATCGTGCCGCTGTTCCAGTGACGGCATCTTTAGCACCACCCGGGTTTCGGTGTCCTCCTCTACGGCCAGGTAAACGTGGCTGCGGCTGCTGGCGTGAATCTGTCTCAGAATCCGGTAGCCATCCAGACGGTGTCCTGGCTGTAGCTCCGGCGCGAACGGGAGTCCGGCCAGCTCGTGAAACAGTTCGCGGCTTTCTCGCACTGAGGGCACTGAGTCGACCCGGATGATCTGGGCTGTCAGGTTGTCACTGCTACCCCGCTCGAGGGCTGCAGCCGCCAACCGGCGGGCGGCGACGTTCAAGTCGTCGGCAGATTCCTGAACGATGTGGGCCATGGTTCGCCCGTCCAGATGCTCATGGATGCCATCGGTGGTCAGCAGAAAAGTGTCGCCGGGTTGTATCGGTAGGCTTTGATAATCGATGTCCAGTTGATCGCCGATGCCCATGGCACGGGTCAGGCAGCTCTCTTCCCGGGAGAGCCAGAGTCGGTGATCGGTGCTGAGCTGCTCGAGCTGTCCGGAATGGACCCGGTAGATGCGGGCATCGCCAATGTGAAACAGGTGCGCCGTGGCCGATCTGACCACCATCACGCTCAAGGTGCAAATATAGCCCCGGTCGCGGTCATAGCGATATTGGCTCTGCCGGGTCTGGGCATGGAGCCAAGCGTTGGTCGCCCGTAGTACCCGTTGCGCGGACTGTTTGACCGACCAGCTCTCCGGGGTTGAAAAGTAGTCGTTGAGAAACCCGGCCACGGCGGATTCGCTGGCAATCTGACTGACATCGCTGGAGCTGACACCGTCGGCGATGGCAACGGCAATGCCTTTGGTAACCAGCTGACGCCCCGTAGGCACTAACAGACCGTGGAAGTCCTGGTTCATCGGCTTTGCGCCAGCTTCCGAGTGCTGGCCGACGGAAATGGACAAAGATGTTGTCATGGAAAACTGGGGGTTCCCTGCTGGAGGAAAAAGCAACTCCGGCGGGTGCGGCAGCCGGAGTTGCAGGAAGACCCTGCTTAGTTGGAGCTGGCCAGGGCAGTATCGTTGTAGGCCGTTGCAATTTTGCGCTTCGGCGCAGTTCTTACATGTGTGGTGTAGAGCGTCAGGCCGGTAAAGGCCAGGCCGCCTACCAGGTTGCCCAGCACGGTGGGAATCTCGTTCCACCACAGGTAGTCCATGACCGAGAACTCACCGCCCATGATGATGGCGGACGGGAACAGGAACATGTTCACGATGGAGTGCTCGAAACCCATGAAAAAGAACAGCATGATCGGCATCCACATGGCCAGTACTTTACCGCTGACATTGGTGGAAATCATGGCGCCGACGACGCCCATGGAAACCATCCAGTTACACAGCATGCCGCGGATAAAAATGGTGGCCCAACCGGCTGCGCCGTATTCGGCGTAACCGAGTGTCCGCGCCTCTCCGACACTGGCGATCTTGGCACCAACCGCCCCCGGATCGGTGTTGAAGCCGTAGGTGAAGATAAAGGCCATCATGAAGGCCACGGTCAGTGCGCCGCCCAGGTTGCCAAGAAAGACCCAGCCCCAGTTCCGCAGAATGGCCGCCGGGGTTACGCCGGGACGCTTATCCAGTAGCGCCAGGGGGGTGAGCATAAAAACGCCGGTCAGCAGGTCGAAGCCCATCAGGTAGAGCATGCAAAAGCCGATCGGGAACAGGATGGCGCCGATCAGGAACACGCCGGTCTGGACCGCCACGGTAATGGCAAACGCTGCAGCCAGGGCCAGGATGGCACCGGCCATGAAGGCCCGAATAAGGGTGTCCCGGGTTGACATGTAGATCTTGGATTCGCCGGCGTCGACCATTTTGGTGACGAATTCCGAAGGCACGATGTAAGACATAGTGTTTTCCTCTGACTTCTATCAAGTGGCCAGACGTTTTGATTGGCCATAAAAAAACGGCGTTACTCGCCGCCTGCAATCTGCAGGTACAAGTAGACGCCGTCGTCTGAATGAATCTGTCGCTGTGAACAGAACCAACGTTGGTTCCGTTACGTCCAAATCTGCAGAGACTGTGCCAGTTTGGTTTGAATCAAAAAAAATCAGATTTAAATCAGCTTGGTATGTAGTTTTAGGTGGGAATACCTGATTTCGTGTCAAGCATGAAGCCTGTTGTCACGCACTCGATCGGTGCGTGAACTCCGCGGATTGCTGCAAGCTGGCGCAGCGGTAGCCCGGTTCAGCGGAGGCGAAAGCGTACGGGCAGTGCGTAACGGAATTTCTTTCCTGATATCTCATCAGGCACGGCCGGAAGAGGCTCTGCCTGCTCCAACATGGCCAGAGCCGACTCGTCCAGAAGCTGATGTCCGGAGCTGGCTCTCAGGCTGTGTGCCACCAGGGACCCGTCCCTCCGAAACTCGAACACAATCACAGGGGTGCCTTCCTGGCCGAGCCGTCTTGCCCGGCGGGGGTATTCATAATACCGGGCAAGGTGGCGACTGAGCCTGGACAGGTAATTGTCCACTTCTGATCTGACGCCAGCGTTTTGAAGCGGAACGGTCGCCTGAGATTGCTCCCGGGTCTCCGTTTCCACGGGATCGCCAACCGGCGTCTCTGCCTCTGTTACTTGCTCGGTGACCTCAGGTTCGGGCGTCGGCTGCGTTACCGGTTCTGGCTCGGGCGCAGGCTCAGGTTCGGGTTCGGGTTCAGGCTCGGGTTCCGGTTCAGGCGCGGGTTCCGGTTCCGGTTCCGGCTTGGGCTGTGGCTTCGGTTCCGGCGCAGTCACAGGCTCGGGCCTGGGAGCGGGCTCTCCAGCCAGCTTAATACGAATGGCGGGCGCGGTGTTGACGGCGGATTCGCCCAGAGTATTGAGCTCCACCGTCTTTTCGGGAGATGCGAAGACCAGCGCAACAAAGGTGATCACGAATGCCAGCAGCAAAAGTGTCCACCGGAAGGGTGGTTGTTGCGGCATCACTGGGCAGGCTCCGTCAATAACAGGATATCCTGGTATCCGGCCTCCTCAAGCAACCGGAAGAGTGCCTCCAGATCCGCCATGCCGATTGCTTCGGAAGCGGCGATTTTCAGGGGTTGCTCTTCGCCAGGCGTTGGCAGTCTGGCAACCAGAGACGCCCTGTCGAGCAGCTCGCCATCCACTTTCCACTCGCCTTCTGCACTGACAATCATGTCCGCATGGGGCGACTGCCGGTCCTCAGCCTGCTGCGTGGCGGGCAATTCCGGAAGTGGGTCGTCGGTCAACTGGCCGGCAACGATGAAAAACATGAGAAGCAGAAACACCAGATTGATCAACGGCAGAAGTGCATCTTCCACGCGTTCCATCAAGGTTTTGCCGGAGGTGAAGGGAGGTGGAACCAGATCGCTCATGGTGTCTGTGATTTCGCCCGCTTCCAGTGGGTGTCGATACCCTGGTCAGTCAAGCCGCTGAGTACCCTGGTGAAGGCTCCCAGAGGCGTATCACCCGTCGTCCCGAGGTTTACTTCGGTGATACCGGCGTCTCCCAGCTCGCTCACAAGCTGATCGAGGGCCATGGATTGCCCCTGCCATTGCACCTTGCCATTGGCAGTCACAGTCAGCTCAGGCAGAGGCTCGCCAGTGACCGGGCTGCGGTTGGTGGTGTTATTTGCAAGCTCCAGGTAGTCGACTGGCAACAGACGGGTGGTCAGCATAAAGAACACCAGGAGGATGAAGACGACGTCGATCAGGGGCGTGATCCGTATCGGGACCGGGCGACTCGGCCTTGGTTCAACCAGTTGCATGGGCGAATCGCTGACCCCGGGCAGTTGTATAGCGGTCGGGCTCGTCCCCGGCTGCCTCGCTGTGAAGCTGCTGTTCAGGAACCTTGTAGTCTGCCTCATCAGCGTCCAGGGTCTGCTCCGGCACAATATGCAGAATCGAAACCAGGGTACTGTTGATGGTCTTGTGGATGCGTCGCAGCCGGAACTCGATCCATGCAGCCAGTGCAGCAAACGGTATGGCCACGACCAAGCCCGCAGCGGTGGTGGTCAGGGCCTCGTAAATACCGCCACTGAGCTGGGTGGCATTGGCACGGCCTTCGGTAGCCGCCATGGCGCTGAAGGCCTCCATCATGCCCAGCACGGTTCCCAGCAGGCCGAGAAGAGGAGCCAGCGCGGCAATGACTTCGATGATCTTCAGCGGGGCCTCGAACGGCTCCAGGGATTGCTGGGCATCCCGTGCCGCGGTTTCCCGGATCTGCCGGTCATCCCGGCCCTTCTGAATGGCCTCAATGGTATCGGTGACAAGATGCTGTAGCGGATTCATCCTCCCCCATCGGCCGGCCTGCTGTCGCATTTCTGAGGGTCTTACCGACGCCGGATTGCTCTGCCAGTTCATTACGGTTTTTTTAAGCCGACCGGACAAGCGTGGTGCATAGAGTGCTCCAAGGAGCATCAAATACACGAAAGTAACCAGGCCGATTACCGCGAGTGCTACGAGCACCATCATCACAGGGCCACCCATATCAAACAGTTGGGCGAGTGGGCCTGTGTTCATGGGCAGGGTGAGGTCCGTCATTTGAAAAGGCGCTCGTTGTGCAAAAGTGGAACTAAATAATAACGATTATCATTAAATTTGCAAGTACGTAACCTGACATTGAATGCCCCTCTGTTAGACTTGAAGCCACTGGTCACTCGAACAGAAAACCTGAGATTGGAGGTAAGGTCATTACGGGTCGTCGAAACCGTCCGGGAGCGTGGATGCTGTGCTGATCAAACAATGGTTCGGCAGTCTGGTGAATCGGGCCGTTGCCCTGGTGGTGGTGGCGATCATCCTTTCGGCTTTGTTGGCAACCGTGGCCGGGTCCCTGTTGAGCCGGTCGGAGCTGGAACAGCAGGCCCGTGACCAGGTGGAAACGATTGCCACCCTGATTGCGGGAGAGCTGGACGACAAACTGGCCCTGAGGCTTGGCGCACTTAACCATGTGGCCCAGAACCTCACCATGTCTCGCGATGTGCTGAATGCAAGGGCGCAGATTCTGATCCGGCGGCAAACGGCCCTGGAGCACCTGTTTGATGCTGTGTACCTGATGGATGAGGATGGCCTGGTGGTCGCCGAGCATCCCGAAGATTACCGGCAGTCGGGACTGGATGTAAGCAATCGGGAATATTTTCGCCGGGTCTCCTCCACTCTCACGCCGGTGATCAGCGAGCCCTACCTGTCCAATTATCAGGAAAAGCCGGCCATCATGGTCGCCGCGCCGATCTTCGACCACCGCCAACGGTTCATCGGCGTCATCGGCGGCGCCATCGCCCTGGATGGCAACAACTTCCTTGATCAGTTTATCAATATCCGGATTGGAACCACCGGTTATCTCGGTGTCGCTACCCGGAGCGGGTTTGTGGTGGTCAGTCAGCGGGATGAAAGGGCCATGTCACCGGTTCGTGTTGCTAATCCGGTGCTCCGGGATGCCATGGAGGGGTTTGAAGGCACGCTGGAGACCCGCGGCAGCGACGGTGAAAAGACCATCATGTCGGTGCAGCAGCTGACCCAGGTTCCCTGGTTTGTAGCGGCGTCCTGGCCGGCACGTGAAGCCCTGGCCCCGATGACCCGGACGTTGGATGCCTTTGTGTGGATTCTGCTTGCGGTGATCCTGTTGATCTCGCCTCTTGCGCTCTGGCGCTTCCGGCGATTGATGGCGCCGCTAAAAACGCTGGGCGAGCAGATTCGCGAGCGCCACCTTGGTATGCGCTCCGACCCGGTGGACGTCGCC
The DNA here is from genome assembly GCF_040148675.1 of Marinobacter sp. NFXS11. Lineage (NCBI taxonomy): Bacteria > Pseudomonadati > Pseudomonadota > Gammaproteobacteria > Pseudomonadales > Marinobacteraceae > Marinobacter > Marinobacter sp. NFXS11. The sequence continues at coordinate 921,505 of NZ_JAGDDV010000002.1, forward strand.
GGAGGCAAGGAAATCCGCCAGGTTGCAGAGATTTTTAACACCGTAACCGATGAACGGGACGAGGTTCTGGTATCTCTCGCTGAAAGAGAGGCGTTTTTCCGTTCCCTCACGCAAAGTGCGCCCATCGGCATCGTGCAGACCGACGTTCTGGGCCGAATTGAATTTGCCAACCCGGCTTTTGAGGCCATCGTTGGCCATCCGGCGGAGCAACTCACCTACAGTTATCTGGCCAATCGTGTGCATGAGAGCGATCGACTGGAGGCGATTGCCGGCTGGAAGACGGCGATCAGGAACCAGAGCGTTTTCCGGGGACGGTTGAGGCTGGAATCGACCGCACGGGACCGGGTGATCTGGGGTGATGTGATGACGGCTGCAATACAGACCCCTGAGAAGGCGCTCGGCACCATCACGGTCGTTCGCGATATATCCCATGAGTTGGAGGTGGAAGAGGCCCTCAGGGCAGAGCAGCAGCGGGCAGAGACGATACTTGGCGTACTCCAGGAGGGGGTTCTCATGGTAGACGTCGAGGGCGTTATTCGTTTTGCCAACGATGCCGCATGTCGTCTTCTGGGAACCGAGGGGGAATGCGTGCTCAGGAACTTCTTCCAGCTGGTCACCATCGAAACGGAAGAACGCGAAATGACGGCGCAGCAGTTCCTGACTGGTGATGACCTGGACAGCCTCTATGTGACGCTCCGTAATTCGCTGGGTGTTCCCTTCCCTATTGATCTGACCATGCTGCACATTCGTCAGGGCCGCGAGGATGAACGCCTGGTGTTTGTGCTGCGGGACGACAGCGACCGGCGCCGGCAGGAGGAGCGGCTGTCCTGGGAAGCGACCCACGACACCCTCACCCAGTTGATGAACCGACGCGCATTCAACGCCTCGCTGGTTCGGTGCCTGGGTGAGGCCGGTCGCCAGGAAGTCCGTTCGGTACTGATGCTGATTGATCTCGATTATTTCAAACCGGTGAACGATGAAGGCGGTCACCTGCTTGGTGACGACCTGCTCAAACGGCTGGCGGATCTGTTCAAGGACGCGGTTCGCCAATCCGACACCGTGGCCAGACTGGGCGGCGATGAGTTCGGCATCATTTTGCCTGCCTGCGGCATGACCCGGGCCGAGGCGCTGGCGGAACGGATTCGCGTTGATGTGGAGGCGCTTCGCATTGAGCATGACGGCCGCTCATTCGGTGTAACCACCAGCATCGGCCTGACGGAACTGACAGCGGAAGACAGCGGCCCCAGAGAGGTTATGGCCCGGGCGGATGAGGGTAGCTACATCGCCAAATCCCGGGGGCGTAACAGGGTTGTGGTGGTGCCTTCACCACCAGCCGGCTGAGAGGCTGGCCTGCCAGAGCAGGCGGATCGCCAGCGCTGTCAGCACGATATTGAATATCAGTGTGAACTTCCGGTTGCTCAGGGAGCTGAGTACATGGAGCCCGAGCCAGGTGCCGGCAAAGCCACAGGCAATCATGGCGAGAATGAAGGGCAGCCACTCGAAGAACATGAACCCGGCGGCTCCGAATACCAGCGCCTTCGGGGCGTGCTGAAGGGTCATAGCGGTGGCAAACGTGGCCACGGTTCTGAACCGGTCGGTATGAATCTGCTTGATGAACGCTGCAACGAGTGGCCCGGTGGCGCCCACGAAAAGACTGACGAAACTGGTCAGCGCCGACGCCAGGAATACGCCAGGGGCACCAAATGCACCCTTGGGTAGCGACGGCCCCCAGCAGAGATAGAGCACGAACAGGGCGATGGTCAACTGCCAGATGTGGGCGGGAAGATTCACCAGTAGCCAGGCGCCCAGCGCCGCCCCTGCGATTACGCCGGGCAGAAACGCGGCAATCACCCGCCAGTCTATGTGGCGCCACGTCAGAGCCGCCCGGCCAACGTTCGAGCCCAACTGAATCATGCCGTGTTAGAAGGACCTGGCGAAACGCTGTATCTATGTATTCTCGCCCCTCTCTCAACCCAAAATTATTCAGTAGACAGGACCGAAATTTGATCTACGCTGAGATCATGGTGGTTCTAGGTCGCCAATTATTAGGCAGACACCTGCAATTGATATCCTTAAAGTAACTGAAGAGCGGGAAACGGTGAAATTGGGCGATGGCCACATAAAATGTGTGAAGGTTGACTTCAGAAATTCCAGCATAGAGAAAGTGCGATTGCTAGGTGCTGCAGTTCCTCAGTTTTTCGATGATCAACTAGCACCCATCCCAGCCGCTAATCTATACATGCGAATGATGTCCGGCCGGTTGGCGGTTAAGAGCCTGCTCACCCTTTCTGAGCATCTCAAAGAGCTCTTGATCTGGCTTTCAAATTCTCAACTGGCGATTGAAGATATCGACGAGGATGCTTTTGACTACTATGTAGAAGCATTGTGCGTTTATAAGAAGTCTGATGGTAGTCAGCTAAGCTGGAACACCGTGAATTCGCGGGCCTCGGCAGCCCACAGGTTTTTACTATGGACATACGAACAAGGCATTTGCCCTAGCCTTAATCCTGTTGAAGCTAAAAACATTAATTTAAGCGCGAAGCGTAAATACCAAAGTAAAGGCCATCCCTCTCGCCCGCTAGCGGAGCCTATAAGCTTCTTGCTTATGGAGGATGCAATCAGGTTCGTTGACGCGTTGGGTTTGGTCTCAGGGCGTACGCATCCACATGTCAAACGAAGGAATATCCTCATGGGCGCGTTCATGCTTCAAACAGGTGCAAGGGTGTCAGAGGTATGTAATTTTCCGCTTAGCGACTTACCAGAGGTAAACTCAAGAAGAATCTCGACACCTGCGCGACTGATAGGCAAGGGGGCGAAAGCCAGAGTGATCCTGATCCCAAACCAGCTGCTATTGCAGTTGTGGGAGTACGTGGATCTTGACCGTGAGACTGTCAGCGATAGGATCTCCAAAGTCAGTGAGGACTGTATTCGGCAAAACCTTTTCCTCTCGGATAAAGGTCAAGCGATTGCTACCAATTGGGTCCAAAAATTATTCAGAAAAGCTGGGCAGTACGTAGGGATCAAGTCAACGCCACATATTCTTCGGCACACGTTCGGAACATACCATTATCTGTTAAATCGAGATCTGGTTGGTTTAGCAAAGCTTATGGGCCATGAATCCGAGACCACGACACACCTATACTATGTCCACACGGCCACATTAGTTTCCTATTCGGGAACGTATTCAGGTCTTCAACGCGAGCTTGATCAAATGATAGAGGCCTCTCTTGGGTAAGAAAAAGTACGCTAGTGTTATGGCCCTGGGGGCTGCAGAGCAGCGTGTGCAGTCCGATCTGGTTTTCTCGGTTACCTGCAAAAATGATGGTAAACGAAAGACCTTTGATTTCTCGAAGAAAACCTATGCTGAAAGCTCCCGGCAGATTCTGGAGATCTTTGTCTGGGCATTATTCAAACTTCGGTATCTGCAAGGAAATAATACTCGAATAGCTATATATGATTCATCAAATAGATTCTTTGAGTTTCTTGAGAGGCATTCGGTTTACCAACCGGATCAGCTTAATTCAGCGCTCCTTTCTAGATTTGCTGAATGGCTAAAAAGATATGCACCAATTAGTTATTCGACAGCTGCTTCGCGATATCGATCTTTGAAATCTGTATTTCTTCAGATGAATAATCACCCAAAATTGATAGAGGAGTTTGTCCCACCTAGAAATGTCTTCCCGAAGTCTACGAGTCTCCAGAGCCCCAATATTGGTTATGACAAAAAGGAGCTTAAGCAGATTTTTAAAGCGGTGGTCCAGGAGCTTCGAAACCAAAAAGATAAATTCGAAACCACCTACACGCCAATATATATCGGGAAGCCCCCTCCGATGGAGGGAGTCGCTGAATTGAATGCATCTACAGGGAAAAGGGCTTTATGGGCGAGCAAGGAACACCTTATCTGGTATTTTGAAAATACGTTGAGTTGCCAGCGTATTTCGAGTTATACCGATATCATTAAATACCCAAAGGGGCACACGTTTTGGTACGGTGTGAAGCGTGACTATCCAACGGAAGAATATTCATCCGTCCAGGAGTTCTATGATTGTATTGGCGCTGACTCGAATTATACACCTAAATACCTGGGGCAGACGACGCCGATAAAATATTTAACTCCGTGGAAAAATAAAGAATATGTTATTTGGTATTGGGAAAATTTCATGGAGGCGAAGCCTTATACAGACAAAATGTTAAGGCGGAAGTATCCTGAGTTTCGTACAGCAATGAGAGAAAATTGGAGAGGCTATGGCGAATTTTTCAGGGAAATGAAGGCTTGGTCTTGGATCTCTGCTTACGATTTAGCTCCCTATTACTTGATGCTGTTACTCAGAACGGGGCTGAATCCGAGCACCATTCAACGGCTGACAGTCGATTGCATAAAACCTGATCCAATTGACCCAGAAAGAAAATATATAGACTGGACGAAGTACAGGTCTTCAAAGAAGGGTAAAACAATACCTGAGCAGGAATCCGAAAACGATACGTGGGCGATCTCAATAATAGAACGTGTAATCAAAATTACGGAAAGGATTCGTACGAAAGGTCAAGCAGAGCTCTGGATAAGTAACGCTAACCCCCAAAAGGAGCCGAAAACTTTCGGTTCCGGGTATTTTCACTCAGGTGTGAAGAGATTCTTCGATAGGCACCCAATTAAAGCCTCGGATACAGGCGACAGAATCTGGGTGCAGGCGCACCAAATTCGGCCTACCCTCGCATGGAATGAGTACCTCAGGACTGAAGATCTGAGGTACCTACAATCACTTTTGGGGCATGCTGATTCATCTACAACCGCAGAGTATCTGCGAAGAGTTGAGGACCCCCTTTTTAGATCAAGGCGCGCAATTCATCAGGAGGCGATGTTCCTTGGGTTAACTGAGGGCGGTTCGGTCTCCGAGGATTACCTTAAGGCCAACGAGTCAAGGGTGATAGCCAAGGATACGGCCAACGGAATCCATGATGGACTTCTGAACCATTGTAAAAATCCATTCGATGCGCAGATCCTAGGACAACGGAAAGGAGAAATCTGTGATGCTGATGTCGAGGTTTGTCAAGGTTGTCAAAATCTTGTAATAACTCCCGAAGACATAAAAAAATACTTTTGCTTCATGAGTTTTCATTGTTATTTATTAAATATAGATGAGATCTCACAAGAAGAGTTTGAAAGAGCTACAGAAAATAAAAAGTTTTTTTGGGAAGAGTATATTTTGCCTAAGTACCCAAACGCTGTTGTCGAAAAAATAAGGACTGAGTCAAGGATTTCACCTATTCCAGTTTGGGACCCCGCATTGTATGAGGGTAGGAGATAGTGACTAGCGCAAGCCATTTGAAAATTGAACCTTCGGCTTGGGAGCGCTTTAAGGGCGTTGAGAAAGATGAAGTAAGGTATCTAGATATTAAATGTTTAGGTGAAGAGGGGAAAGATAAACTTAGAGTTTCTGGATCTTCATGTTATCGAGAAAATGTTTGGGACTTTACTCAAGAGTATCCAGAGTACCGTTCTTCGGATGTTACTCTCAATTTTCGAAAAATAAAATTTTCAGATGGAAGTGACATCACGGATCTAAAAAAATCACTCTATCTAGATCAAGCAAAAGAGTACGTCTACACATTGTTGGTTCAACCGCCTTGGTCAAGGCCAAAACTCACGACCTATTTTTCGAGTATAAAGAATGGATTGAAGGCGATTTTCAATTATATGTTTGAGAATGGCTTCAATTACCTATCTGAGTTAGATAAATATGACTTGGACGAATTTTTAGGCCAGTTGGCGATCAGAAACCATTGTATTGGTAGGGCCATTACCAACAGGACTTTGACCAGTCGTTCGCAGGGGCTTGACTGGTTGTATGAGCAGTCAACGAAGATGAGGCACGGCCTGCGCATCAACCCATTTCGCGATTTTGGATCACGTACACAGTGGGCAGCATCTGCGGCAGAGATTGCCTTGGGTAGAAAGGAATCCAGTACCAGAGAAATGCCTGATTCAGTCGCCGGAGAATTGGTTGCGTGTGCGATCAAAGACCTACAGTTGGCCGATGCCCTTGTCGAGATGCGGCGTTTAAAGGCCCAATATGAATGCCGAGAGGTAACGCAAGATGAGCTTCCGGTAAGGATCTCAGGGGTATTCAAAGAATATGGTGTCTATGATCCCGGCTCTCCTTGTACAGAAAGAAAGCTAGCTTCGCGCCTTAGAGCAGCAGCTTATGTGATAGTTGCAATTTTTACCGGTATGCGAATCTCCGAAGTACAAGAAATCCGATTTGGCGCGGAGAACAACTGGTTGGTTCAGAAAGTCGATATCGATGGCGGAATTAAAAATTTGCACTTTGTAGTGACCCATACGAGAAAGCTGGAGCCGAGACCGAGAGAGTATCACTGGCAAACTATTCCGATCGTACAGGAGGCGATCGAAGCGCTTGAGAAGGTTAGCTACCCGTTTTTTGAAAAAGGTAATCCTTACCTATTCGCAAGTCCAAGGTCGAAATATTCGGTGTCGAAGACCTCCCTTGATTTCTCTCTAAAGGCATTTGCACGGGTGCACCGTATTCGTCACGCCGGTGATATTTGGCCACTGGCCAGCCACCAATTTCGGAAAAAGTTCGCAAGAATTTTGGTCCGCCAAGGCCTAGGTTTGCGGGCACTCCAAGATCAGTTGAAGCACTACGATATCGAAATGACCAAAGTCTATGGCGACCCAAACCTCTATGCCGAACTTCAGGCTGAAAAGTTTGAATTGTCTGAGGAGCTCCTGGAAGAATTCGTTGGATCTCAAATTCCAGTAATTGGCGGTGGCGCAGAGGAGTTGCATGCACTGCGGAAAGAATTCATCGGCCTGGCTAAAAAGGATCGTGGTGCTTTCCTCAAATCCCTCCCAGAAAGGGCTTTGGTCGAGCAAACGGATGATGGGTTGTGTTTTTATCGCGCGAAGAAAGCTCTTTGTGGAGGTGACAAAAGCAACTGCAGGCCAGCTGATTGCAACAACTCGTGGATACCTGCAAGTGGGAAGAAAAGAACGTTGATTTGGCGAAAACAAGAGAATGAAAGGATGGTTTCGTTCTTCAAAAATCAGCCTCTCAAAGTGTCTTTTTTGAGGGGGCGTATCGAAGAAATCGATAAACTTCTTCGCCAACTTGACGGGCCAGAGGACCAACCATGAAAGTGAAGCAAAGAGGGAGTCATCAGGGGCTTCTAAAAAATAGAGAAGAAACAAAACGTCAGAACACTGAAGCGTTGTGGCGGCAGGTTATTCGCTTACGTAAAGAGAAGCCAAGCTCACTGTGGTCTTTCAAAGAGGTTTGGTCTGGAGCTGGGTTGAAGAGCAACGTTGCACTGGATAGTCCCTGGAATGCCCACGTAAAAGAGGCGATAGAAGATCATAATAGATCGGTAAGAGGAGAGGCTGATCTGGGACCAGAGGGCCAGTCCCAGCGTAAAACTCTAAGGATCACCAATAAGGCATTGCGACAGGAAATCGAAAAACTGAAGTCAGACATAGATAAGTCCCTGTCCCAGATAGCAATATGGGAGTCCGAAACCATTTTCTATCAGCGAGAGAATGCGCGCTTGAGAAACAAGATTGAACGCCTAAAAAATTAACGTCACATATCATGGGCCGGTCAAGGCGTGCGAAATCGGAAAATAAAACAAATGACCTTTACACATGTACCCTGCAGAGAAATTCGACGTAATGATGAGTCCTGCCTAGTGTCCGTTCATACGGGGTCAGGGTCAGTGATGAACATTTTTAAGTTGAAAACGGTTAGGCCAGAGGGGGGCGGGTTAACCCGCCAATATGTTTGAGCCACTCTCTAGGGATTTCTAAACCCAGCATCAATGTTGGCGAATGGGCCTATGGACGCAGCGGAAGAATTGTTACAGCGCCCGCAAGATCGCGACCGTTATTTATCAGCAACCGAAACTCGTCAGCGGGGTCGATTCCTTGCTCGAATGCTTGAACCCTTCGTAACCACCCCTCGCTCACCAATCCGCTGAAATAAGCAGGTAGTCCACCATCTTGCTCGAAAGGTTCAAGCTGAAGAGGAAGGCTCAAGCTCAACGCCGGTAGCCGATTGGTTACGTAATTAGGATCATAGATAAAGCGAACAACCGTCCCTTCGCGTTCAAGGGTCCCCGCCAATTTGCCATGCATAAATACTTGTGCTTGCGGCAAAGTTTTATTCTCCTCAAGTTTAGCTGATGACGCTTTGGGGACGCTGGCTTCTTGCTTTTTTACCAAGACTAGTTCAACGGAGTATGAGCCAGACAAATCCTGTTTCGTATTCTTATCGCGACAGGTTCTTGCCGCGGCTTTAGTCAAGTTACAAAAAGGGAGAGAATTTCATTCCAGAATCGATTGCTGACGTGTAGATCGATACTGTTTTTCTCAGACGATCCCTCATTATGGATCGACTCTTCGACAGAATTTCGTCCAACTGGATCCAATGGTAGCGAAAGATCTTGGCCCTCCACTAATTCAATCTTTTTCGATGTTTGACCATCTGTACTCACTGAGTCTGAGTGGATTGACACAACTCTTTCCCCGGGAAGGTCCTCTTCAATTCTACGAGCGAACTCCGTAAGACTTGGTTCTGCAAGTACATAAAGCCACGCGTTTGAATCCGCCATCTCGGTTTCCTGCCGTCTGAGGATTCGCCCAAGAACCTGTCGAAAATGCAATTCTGTTCGAATACGACTTAGGTGACAGCAAACGTGAAGCCTGGGAATGTCGGTTCCTTCGCTGATCATACCGACTGATACGATCCAACGCGCGCTGGAGGTTTTGAACTTTGAAATGGTTTTTTGTGCATCAGGCGATTTATATGTGACGATGATTGATGTCTCATCAATCATCGAAAGGCGCCTCGCAATTTGTTCCGCATGTGCCACGGACGAGGCCACGACAAGCCCTCCCGCCTCAGGTGCGCTTCGTCGGAGGTTAGTTAATCGTCTTGATGCCTCAGAGAGAATCTGGTCAATGATTTCATCTCGGAATAAAAAATCCGGGTATTTGATGTGCTTATTTTCAAGCGACTCACTAATGCTTGCGAAGGACCTGCAGCCGAACGCTGATGATTGAAGGCTGATTTCGCGATTATCCACGAGGACAATTTGAGGTGCCCGGCACGTTTGGTCCGATATTGCTCTCCGCAGACCGTATTCGTAATCGCAGGAAATCTGCCCGTCCGAGTCTCTGTAGTGAGATAGAGCGATCGGGCAGTTATCGGTTCGCCATGGAGTGCCGGAAAGAGACATGGTGTAGCTTGCTTTACCTTGAATCCTCTCAAGAATAGTTCTGCCCCAACTATTGCCAATGGAGGAATCGCTCCAATTGGTACCAGAGCAATGATGAATTTCGTCCAGAACAACGAAGACTCGGTACTCGTCCAGTACTCGCCATAGCTCATCGGGCAGAGTGTCCATTGACTGATAGGTGTACGACCCCCCGGCGGCGCCCATTTGGCCATTGAAACTGCGCCCAAGAACTCGACTGAAAGTTTCTGCCACACCCCGTGCGACGGCTCGTGACGGGGAGAAACAAATTACAAAATCGATCTTATTCTCTAAAAAGAGCGTTTTGGCAACGGACGCGACCATCACAGTTTTTCCTGCCCCTGGTGTCGCATGACAGAGAAAATGAGAATGTCTTTCATAGACCGCTAAAGCGCTCTCTGCGCACTCTATCTGCCAATTACGGAGCTTGATCTGAGTCATCGATGGCTACCGATATCGGCTAGAATTGTCTCCACTGCCCGTAGTTGGCCAAGTAGTTTGGTGCTTCTTTCCCGGGATTCTAAATATTGTGTTCTAACGGTTTGTTGCAGCGAAGGAAACTTCTTACACAAGCGTTGATACTCCTCAGCCTCACCGATGCTAGCGATGAGTTCTACCTTGCGCGTCGACAGTTCTTCCATTAATCCTTCGAGAATGGCCGGTTCCATCGGGGGAGCAGCTGTTCCCTCTGAAGGCTCAAATGGAGAGGGTTTGGCTTCAAGAAGGACCCCCTCGGGCGCACCCTCGTAGATGAACCTGCAGCCCCTCCCTTTTTCACCTTTGTGCCGCTTGATCACAAAAGCTGACTCAAGCCGGAGCACCTCTTTATAAATGTGTTTACGGATCGAGTTACGATCTAAGTCACGAGAGCGAGTCATTTGCGTAACGTACAGATCCCTGATCTTGGTCGTTGAAAAAGGAGTATCTCCGCGAAGCTTCAGTGTCTGAAGCAGGATTTGATCGATGCGAATTCGCTTCTTTTTGCTCATGGGAGAGTCCTTAATGGGCCAAACTGAGGAGTCGAAAATTAAAAAATGGGTAGTATATGCCGTGGCCCCTTATGCCTCAAGAAACCATAGTCTTGCCTTTTATGAGGGCAAGAAATGGGGTCACCGGTACGTGAAGCGTTTGGAAGGCATCTCCGCGAGATTAGAAAATCGAGAGGGTTCTCTCAGGAGCGCTTGGCTCATGACGCTGGGATCGACAGAAGCTATCTTGGAAAGGTTGAGAGAGGGGAGGTAAATCTCACAATAGAAAGGATTTATTTGCTCGCTAAGTGCTTGAACTGCAGTCCCAGAGACCTACTGCCTGATTGTCCTCGCTCGAATTGATAGGGCTAGAGTGTGGTGGGTAGCGCTACTCTGCCGATCCGCATGTTGATTGGCCAAGTAATTGAGCGTTGAGTATCTTCATTGCCCCAAGCTTCCGAAAATTCATGAGTGAAAGCCAAAAGCTCCTCCTCATGACCAGCCTCTCTAATCTTCCGAACTGCAGACCAGGTAAAGAGGTAGCCGAGGAACTCTCTCAGCCGCCACTTTTGCCTAATTTCCAAGGGTGGTGCCTTAAGCTCCTCGAATGGGAAGGCGATAGTTGAGTAACCAGAGTCTACCAATGCGCGCTCGGGAGGCCAGTATGGTCCGACTCCATTTAGATAGAAATTCTGGAAGATGTTATTGAGTTCTGGTTCGAGAGTGAGAACCCCATAACTTATTAGGGCTATGACAGCATCGGGGGTGCTAACTCTACGCACTTCACTATAAAAGGCATGTAGGTCGAACCAGTGCGCAGCTTGGGCTGCAGTAATAAGGTTTGCGCACCCATCGGGCAGGGGTAAATGCTCTGCCGGCGCGCACTTATAGGTAACTTTCTCCGTTGAGTTGGCGTTTCCAATTTGGTCTGCGCTGGGATCTATTCCGATAACATTGTTGAAATGTGGGGTGAGAAGTTGTGCTAGTTGGCCATTGCCACACCCGACATCAACAGCAAGTTGGACGCTTGGGGACACATGAGCCAGGTAGGTAGCAAGTTCAGGGGGGTACTCAGGACGGAAGCGTGCGTAGTCAGCGCCGCCTTGATCAAACCAGTTTCTGCTTTTTTTAGAATTGTCGGTCATGTACTGCCTCTTTCGCGCTTAAATTTTCTTCGCTACGCCGGAATTGTAATAGCCCCCCTTTCTGGGCGCATCGTTTCAAATAAAAACTATTGTTTTCGGCGAACTTCGACTAATCTTGCATATTGATAAGATGCAAGATATTCTTGCGCGCTCTCGGAATGGAGTTCGTTATGAGTGACGTTATCAGCCAAAGACTTGCCCACCTAAGAAAGGTACACGGCATTCCCCAAAGTGAACTTTCGGAAGCGATGGGCTTTAAAGATAGGCAAACTCTTTCAGCGATTGAGTCCGGTGCACGGAGGATTAAAGCTGATGAGCTAATTCGCGCGGCCTCAAAATTAGGAGTTTCACCAGAGGTCTTCACCGATCCATACCGTTTAGTTGGCGAAGGTCGCTTCTCTTGGAGACATACTGACGCTTCCACAGATGAGCTGTGCGCTTTTGAGGAAAAGGCAGGCGTTTGGATAGCGATGTATCGTAGGCTATGCGAACAAAGGGGTGAATGTAATAGCCCGATATTGCCTCGAATGGATCTGACAAAAAAGAGTTCGTTTGAAGAGGCTCAGAAGTATGGTGAGGAGTTGGCTGAACAGCTTGAGCTTGGCCCCATCCCGGCCAGAAACTTGGAGGTGGCAGTCCAAAAAAGTTTGAAAACCCTTGTCCTACACGTTAATTCCAACAAAGGAATTTCGGGGGCCGCCTGCCAAGTAAGTAAGCTCAATGTGATTCTTATCAACAGGGATGAGTCTGATGAGCGTCGACATTTTGATTTAGCTCATGAGCTCTTTCATATTCTTACGTGGGATGTGATGCCTCCGGAGCATTTTGAAACGACCACGCTACCTAAGAAGCGAGAGCAAAAGCGAGTCGAAGATCTAGCAAACAATTTTGCTGCAGGGTTGCTAATGCCGAGTTCTGCATTGGCGCGTCATCTCGAGACCCTGCCTAGTGGAATTAGTGCTCTAACCGAGTGGTTAAACAAGTTAGGTAAAGAACTGGAGGTCTCCGCTGTGGCACTCAAGTGGAGGTTAGTAAATCTCGGTGAGTTGAGTGCCGTGGATGCTCGGAAGATTGACGACAGTTCGCTCAGAAACCATGGTCAGGTCCTTGTTAGTCGTAAGAGGCCACCACTCTTCAGTGCTGTGTTTGTGGAAACACTTTTTTGGGGGCTGGCTGAAGGGAAGATATCTGCACGTAAGGCTGCGAGGCTTTTGGATATGACGATTGACGATATGTTATGTCTCCTCGATGATTACGGGCTGGAAACAAATATAGATTTATAGAGATTTAAATGAATTACGACAAGGATCAAGTTGTTCTGGTAGACACTAATGTCATTATTGAAGCTCATGCTACAAACGTGTGGAAATCAATAGCAGACTTCTTTGCCCTTGAAACGGTAGTGAAGTGCGTAGAAGAGACACAGACTGGGTACCAAAATAGGACACCGGAGCAGCAGATTGACCAGTCTTTGCTCCTCACATCTTTTGTGACGGTCCATGATCCCTCAGAAGAGGACCGTTTCGCTGTTCGTTTGGAGCACGAGAGCCTGGATGACTTGGATGCTGGTGAAAGGGATCTAATTGTTCACGCGTTTGGTCGGACCGATGACGTTTGGCTATTAGCGAGCCCAGACAAAGCTGCGATGAGATTCATATCAGAGTTAAATTTGACGAACAAATTAGTTTCGTTAGAGAGCATGGCCAAGAGGGTCGGGACCAAACCTAGAAAGGCTTTTAAAAGTCAGTATACCGAGAAGTGGCACGCAATAGAGCGGAGTAACCTACTCCTCTCGACCAAAAATTAAAGTTATATGTACAATTTACCCTTCTCTGCTCTGACGGGTTCCTGTCAGTATGTAAGAACCCCTGTTTTAGTCGCATAGAGGATTAGAGCTTTCAGCCCGCTGAGGTCGCAAAGCAGACATTCGGGTAGCCGATCAAGAACTTTGCAATGGTCTCCGTATGGACTTCCCCAGTTAATAACGCAACTCAAGAAAGCTTTATGATCGCCCCCCCAGATCCGTCGGCAGTATTGACAAAAGGCAACCCTCGCTTGTTAATGCGGAAGGCCCTGGGCAAGGAGATTTGAACAGGGAAATCTACTTTTACTGTGCTCAAGAGTCTTCCTGAATAAGAGCAACGAGATCGTGTCTGATTTCTTCTTTGCTCAGGTCTGGCCGCATTAACAAGCGAGGGTTGCCTTCGCGATCAAATACATAAATCGCGCTACTGTGGGAAACCGCATAGTTGCCGTCTGGGCCAGGTTCGTCATAACCGAAGGTTGTCCGATAGCGTTTAGCCAGTTCCCGAAGTTGCTGCTCTTTTCCGGTGAGACCGACAATATTATCACCGAAAAAATCGACGTATTCTGCGAGGCGCTCAGGCTTGTCACGTTTGGGGTCGACACTCACGAATAAAGTGAGCACTTCGTCCTGAAGCTCTGGAGACAAGCCACTGGTTGCCTGATTAAGTTTTTGCAGGGCAGTCGGGCACACATCGGGGCATGAGGTAAACCCGAAAAACAGCATTCTCACGCGGCCACTGTAATCGCTGCCAGATACAGGGTCGCCCTGGCTGTTGATCAGGTCGAACTCAAGCTCAGGCATCAGGCCACTGATGTTTTTCCCATGCCAGACTTCGTCGTTGCCGAGGCAACCCGTAAGCAACATGGCCAAAACCATCATTGAAATGGCCGGTACGATTTTGGTGGGCTGTCGCCAGAAACCGGTCCTCATGAGGTTGTTTCCTTCAGTTTTTTGGAATGATTGGTATATTTTCCGTCCTGATGCATGGCTCGCCGGAGCATCAGAAGAATGCCAAGGATGCTCATCATGGCTGGAGGGATATAGGTCAGCATGCCGCCCAGAAGCTGGTCGACTTCCGGGTCCAGCGGCCAGGCTCTGCCACAGACTTCGTAAACGTCGTAGACCATGTCACGTGAGAACACGATCCACGCCCCAAGAAACATCTGAAGCACACCTGCGGCAGCCAGAACCAACATGCGTCTGCCATACCCAAGTGATGAGGTGATCGCCGGCGGTCTTGGATCAAAGATCAACCACCAGAACAGCAGACCATCCAGCAACATGCTCCAGTTCATGACCCAGTACAGATCCCGGCTGAGCATGGCGTCGAAATGGATCGATGGCCACAGCCAGAAATAAATGAGCCCAACAAAAAGGAAAAGGGCGATGAAGGGCTGCTGCAGAACCTGATAAATCCAACCCAGAGGCCGGAGTTTGCGTTTCCAGCCCGGGCTTATTTTTTCAAACCAGAACCGCATGACCGGCAAGGGGTTGGACAGTGCGATCAGGATAGGTCCGATGTGATGAAGAATCAGGTGCTGGCCCCGATGAACGAAGAACATGTACTGCGCGTAGTAATCAAAGCGGGTCTGCATCACCGCATAACAGATTATTACCCCCAATGTGAAAGCAAAGATTCGCAGCGCGCCCGGCCGATCCTGATCCGGCATCCGAAGCAGTCCGATGCCATAGAACCCCATCACGAGCATGTAGCTCAGCACGGTTAGCGGCGAGAAATCGTAGGGTAGAAGGTAGTCTAGCAGTGACATAGCGTTGCCGGTTCTGGTGTTGTTATTTCGATGACTCTACCTTGGACGTCACAAGGTCGTACAGTTCCTGAGGCCCCAGCCGACTCAACTTTTCTCCGTTAACGTAGAATGTCGGCGTACCAGAAATTCCGACCCCTTTAACGTCCGCAGCATCTTGTTGAATAATGCCGTCAATTTCGGGAGAGTTCATACTGGCACGGGCGGCCTCAACATCGAGTCCCGCTGACTTTGCTGCATCCCATGCTGCCTTGATATCGGGGTCATCATGCCATTGGGGCTGTGCCTCCATGACAGCGTCAAGCACCGGCTTATAGACCTTCTGTTCGCGAGCCGTCTCCAGGATTCTGACGGCCTCCTCCGAGCCTTTGTGAAACAAAACGTAGCGCAGGACCAGGCGCACTTTTTCCGGGTACGCAGCCTGAATCTGTTTCACATAGGGATGCATAGCCCGACACCCTTCGCAGGAGGGATCGAAGAACTCAACAATGGTTACCGGTGCGTCTTCGGGGCCTATGATAGGAGAATAGTCCCTTACCAAGGGAGTTTTGTCGACAGTGGCAGTTTCGCTAGTAACCTGAGAGCGGTCATATACAACAAAAGCGGCAGTGAATACCGCTAGGCAGAAAAGGATGAGGCTCACGACCAAAGTTCGGGTTCGCACGTTAGATCTCCATATATTTTTTGATTAGTTTTATTGGTGTCAGACTTTTAAGTGTTTGGTAGCAGCCGGTTGGGCACCCACCTCAGATAGAACATCATTCCAAACAGTTCCACTAACGACTGGACGACAATTACCACAACGGCCGCCGCCCAGGCTTCTGGCATTGACAGTGCCAAAGGTAAAACCACAAAGGAGTTGCGCGTGCCAAGGCTGAAGACAATCGTTCGTCCGGTCTCGGGCGGCAACTGGAAGACCTGGCGCAGGACTTTCCCAACCAATGCCGCTGCTAGTAGATAAGTCGGAAAAAGAACCATCAAGATCCAGACAATGCCACTGGTACTGGCGATCTGGCTGACCTGTGCCATCGAGATTATGAAGAGTATGATTGTGAGTAGAGGAACTGGCATCAGTCCCGTTGCGCGAACGAACCGGGAAGTTCCTCTGGAGTTTTCGGCCCATGTTTGCGTCAGAAATGCCAGGATAAGCGGAACGACAATCAGCCCGATAAAGGCAGGTAGGAGGTGCCGCTCAAGCTCAAGATTCACCCCAAACTGGTTGCCTAGGAAGAGCCACAAGTACAGTGGCAGAAGAACCAATTGAGCAATCAGCAGAACCGGCGTTGCCGCAATGGCTCGGGTGCTGTCCCCCTTCCCAAGATGAGTAAAGGTGACAAACCAGTCGGTACAGGGCATCATCAATACCAGAAGCACGCCCAGCTTCAGCGCATCATTGTTTGGCAGTGCCAATACCAACAAGGCGGTTATCGCTGGCATCACCAAGAAATTGCCGGTCAGCAAGGCACCCATGAACCGACGATCCCGGAATACACCTGACAGATGAGTCAACGGAGTTTGGGTAAATGTGGCGTAGAGCAGAACCCCGAGTAGTGTCCAGATCAGGTAGTCCGGCACAACCTCGCCGGGAGAAGTCTTCCAACCTACGAAAAGGCCGAGGACAACAGCGATGAGGTAGGCCCAGACCTGATGGCGTTCAATTATGTCTCGCATGGGGTCCTTGCGCCTTGGTGATTCAACAATTAATTCGATGTTACATCTTGAAGAACTTTACGTAGCAGGATTCGCCAACGAAGCTGGCGATACCGGTACAAAATCTGGGCGTATAACCACACCATGACCGTGAGAACGCCCGCTTTGATCTCCACCTCGTCCAAGTAGGTGCAGGCCTCGTTCCCGTTAGGTGAAACTCGAATGACGTGGTCCCAGACGGGGACCAACCCTCCGCCTTCTTTAGTAGAAAGAGTTCGCTTGTTATCGTCGATCTTTTCGAACGTTATTGAATGTCTCCACGCAGGAACGCAGTTAAAAAACTGTAAGCGTGTAACCTGCGTCTCACCTTCTTTCCATTGCTGCGGAAAATGTTTGGCGTCACCAAAACCCAGGAGGCCCTTACAGACAAAAAGCAGTGTTTTGCTTTTCTTGACCAGCGCCCAAACGTCATCCGCGGGCGCGGGAAAGGTTGTTGAGATTTCTACACGCACACTTACATTCCTTGTCAATTGAACTGCGTCGCGCAGTGGGCGGTGTTTGGGCATTGATCATCCTCACGTTCCCATTGGATGGTCGTATGCTGGATGCCAAAGTGCTCTTTGAGCATGTCAGCGGCCTCACTGATAACCTGGTCATCACTTTCTGAATTGGGCTTCACCAAGTGCACGGTCAGGGCATTTTCGGTGGTACTCAGTGCCCAGATGTGAAGGTGATGGGCCGATTGAACGCCAGGTAGATTCTCCAGGCGTTCATGGACTGCCGAAGGATCAATGCCCTTGGGAACGGCATCGACGGCCAGTTTTACGGAATCTTTCAGTAGCTGCCAGGTGCCAACAAAGATCACAGCGGCGATAACAAGACTGACGATGGGATCAATCCAGGTCAGGTTGGTAAACATCAGTACCGTACCGGAGATCACCACGCCCACTGATACCGCTGTATCTGCGGCCATATGTAAAAAAGCGCCGCGGATATTGATGTCGCCTTTCTGCCCTTTGAGAAAGAGCATCATGGTGGCGCCGTTGATCAATACGCCAATACCAGCCACGATCACCACAGTCAGACCCGCAACATCGGCAGGCTCTGTCAGGCGTTGAATGGCTTCCCAGGTGATGCCGCCAACAGCAGCGATCAGAATAAGCGCGTTAAAAAGGGCCGCCAGGATGGTGGTCTTCTTGAGGCCATAGGTCTTGCTGTAGGTTGCCGCTTTGCTGGCAAGCCAGCTGGCTACCCAGGCCAGTATCAGCCCCATCACGTCGCTGAGGTTGTGGCCCGCATCGGCGAGCAATGCCAGCGAACCGGAAAGGACCCCGTACACCGCTTCAATCACCACAAACAGCGTGTTGAGAAACACCGCAATCGCAAATGAACGGTTATGAGTGTCGAAATGATGGCTGTGATCGTGACTGTGGTCGTGCATGTCGGCCTCTATCAAAGAAGGTGTGTATTCAGTCATGAGCCCTGTAGTAGCTATAGGGTCAAATGCATACCGTTGGTTTCGTCTCCTGCTTAGGCAGCTAACCTACCGTTCGCGTGTTTCCTCCAATGCGCGTGCCAAATCCTCTGGTAACGGCATGGGCGTAAAAGCGCTGACGTTTGCGCGCCCTGTGTTTCCAACCGGAACCCAGATGCGGGAGAAGAGCAGGGCCGCAATCGCCCGAGTAAGCTGCCCAAGGACTTCGCGAGCATCTCTCGTCCGCCAACCCAGTCTGAGCATCCGTATATGAGTTCCGGCGTGCGCTAGAGCGTATTTCTGGCTGAGGATATGGGCGCGTTCAAGATTGGTGAAGGCAGACTGGAAATCGCCCCGTTTTTCTGCCTCGTGGGCAGCCTGAAGTTCCGCACCAAAGAAGCGTTTCAATTCACTGTGCATTGATTCCTCCTCCTACTCTCTTCCTTAGTCGCCCGTTTTTAAGCGCGGGTCTTCCACTTGTTCATCGGGACTTTTTTGGGTTCTAAAGCTAGTGGCCAAAATCATGATCACGCCCAGGACTATAAAGACGTCGGCAAGATTGAACGCCGGCCAATGCCAGGATTGCCAATGAAAATCCAGGTAATCGACAACATAACCTCGAAAAACCCGATCGATGACATTTCCGAATGCGCCGCCAAGTACCATCGCTAAGGCCAAGGATTCTGTTCGCTGATGGCTGTCCCGAATCAATTTGACCAGAACAGCTGAGACGACAACGGCTATCGCAATAAAAAAATATCGCTGCCAGCCCCCGCCATCGGCAAAGAGACTGAAGGCTGCGCCTTTATTCCAAACGTGCACCCAATTAAAGAAAGGAGTGATCTCAACCGATTGGCCGTAAGCCATGGATTGCTGTACGAGCCATTTAATCATTTGGTCGGCAAGCGCTATCAGTGCGGAAAAGCCGAGAAAGATAAGCGTTGAAAATCTAGCACGATGTTCAGACATCGAATTATCCTTTTAGTGCAAGGATGCGCTTGGCACCAATGAGTACAACGCCACCCACAACGCCGCCAATAATTAGGTCTGGGTAGTTGGAGCCGGTCCAGGCAACAAGAAGTCCCGCAAGGACAACTCCCAGATTGATAACCACATCATTGGCTGAAAAGATCCAACTGGCTTTCATATGGGCGCCGCCCTCGCGGTGTTTGGCGATTAGGAGCAGACAGCTGATGTTGGCGATAAGGGCGACAGATGCGACGGCCATCATCATCAGCGACTGCGGATCACTGCCAAACAGAAAGCGCCTGCCAACTTCAACCAATACCCCAGCGGCAAGGATAAGCTGGAGAATACCGGCAACATGCGCCGCTCTGACCTGCATTTTGATGCCGTGCCCAACGGCGTAAAGCGCTATACCATAAACGGCCGCATCAGCAAGCATGTCAAGCGAGTCTGCAATCAAGCCAGCGGACTGGGCGATCAGGCCCATCGTCATCTCGACCAGGAACATCAAACCGTTGATTGCCAGCAGTATCCATAAAGTGCCGGACTCCTCGGTCTCATTGGCATTCGATGATTCAGCCGCTCTGACGGATTCAGGGCTTGCGTCTTCCGTCGTCTGCAGGGAAGCGCCCAGCCCCAGGGTTTCCAGTTTGCTGGTAATAGGTGCGGCTGCGCTTTGATGGATAACTTCCAGCTTTCGGTTTGATAGGTCGAATGAGAGTGACTGAATGTTGTCAAAACCCGTGAGCGCCATTCGAATCATTCGTTCTTCCGAGGGGCAATCCATCTTGGGCACTTTATAAATGCTGACTTGGGCGTCAGAAGCGGTGGTGGGTCCCTTAAAGCTATTGTCGACGACAGATACTTCACTGCCACACTGTCCATTACAGTCGCTACTCATTTTCACGTCTCCGGTGCTCGTTCCAATAGCGTTATGTAAAACCCTGTAGTAACTATAGAGTCAATGTTTAGCCTATGGCTGGATAGGAGACTCATGAGTCAGCACATATTTAAGAGTCACCACTTGACCCTATAGTAGCTACCGAGTTGAAGCTTTCGGAATATGGAATGGAGTAGCAAGAAGTGAAACGGGGCAGCAAGAGCGTACTTATCCTTGGCGGCTACGGAGCTGCAGGAACGGCCATTGCAACTCTTTTGGGGCAACGGATCGAAGGCAAGATTGTCTTGGCAGGCCGGTCGCTGGAAAAAGGGCGCAAACGGGCGGAAAAGTTAGATCGCGAAGCCGGTGCCACAGGGCGTTTCAGCGCCAGGTCAGTTGATGTGGCCGACGCTGAACAAACGAGGCAATGCCCGCATGGGCAGAATGTCGTTATTGTCGCGTGTGGTCTTTCGGTGTCTGCAATTGAGAGCCTGGTTCAAGGCTGTATCGCGAATCGAGCCGACTACATCGATATCACGCCGAATCCGCGCAAGCTTGAAATATTTCAGAGCATGCGGACACGCATTGAGGCGAGCGACAGCCGATTCGTACTGGATGCAGGTGCTGATCCGGGGCTGCCTGGGTGGCTGGCTCGATGGCTTTGCCAGGCCTCTACGGGGACAGTGACGGACATTAAGATGTATGGGCGTTATCGATCCGCTGACATAGGCTGGGGCGGTGTTGCCGACATCCTGACTGCCGCTGAAAGCCAGGGTTGGAAATATAATGGTGGATGGATACACTCCCGTGTTTGGGACGTTCGATATAGAAGGTTTGAAGGCGGGTTGGGAAGCAGCATCTGTGTTCCGGTTTTTCTGGATGAACTTCAAGCCTTACCGCAGGAGCTCTCCCTTGAGCGCTTCAGCTTTTACCACGCTGGTCTCAACCCGGTAACCGATGCGCTGATGACGTTCGAGAGAACCGGCATACTCGGATGCTTCTCATTCGAATCGCGTCAACGCGCATTCTATTCAGCTCTTCAGCGCTTTACCAAAAAGCCCTTCGGCCTGGTATTGACCGCAGAGAGCCGAGCTGATGGCGCATCGCGCCGAATATCAATTGGCCATTCTGATCTGTATCGCGCAACCGCAATCCCTGCCGCGATCCTTTGCACGTCTCTTATGGAGGCTGCAGGCATGCGCCCGGGCTATGGATATCTGGGTGAGTGGGCCAGTCAAGACAAGAGGTTTCCCGATAAGCTTCAGGAAGAGGGGTTCTGGTATCGATTTGGTGAGTAGTACGGGAAGTGAACAGAAAAATCTGATGGATGAATCTGGAGTCAGACGGAAAGCGCTTCCGTGCCCACGACGCGATGTATGAAGACGGCCGCTTATATTCAAGTTCAATTCAGTGTCAAAGGATATAATAGAAAGTTTTTAACTTAGGTTATTGAAATAAATCGAAAAAATATTTAAATGTAACAGTTTTGCAATAGGTACAAGGCACCATCTACTCAGCATTTGAAAGACTTCAAGTGTCATTTTGAATCTATCTAATCTGAAGAGGTGTCCATGAATAAGTGTCTATCAATGTTGGTGTTTGGTGGGGTTGCAGTAACTTCAATGAATGCACTCGCGGCGGACGGTCCTATCCTGTACGGCAAAGCCAATGTTTCGTATGAAAACCAGGACGACGGTAATAGCGATACCTGGAAGCTCCAGAGTAATGCGTCCCGTCTGGGGGTAAAAGGGGCGCTCAATACCGACCTCGAAGGCTTGGAGGCGATCTACAAAGCAGAATTTGAAATATCGATTGATGATGGAGATAAAGATGGCCAAACCTTCTCTCAGCGTAATATTTACGGTGGCTTCAAGCAGGCGAACCTTGGTGCACTGATTGCGGGAAAATTTGACACACCTTTAAAGTCAGCGCAGGGCAAGGTTGACCAGTTCAACGACCTACAGGCGGATATAAAAAATATCATGGCTGGTGAAAATCGGACCAGCAACATTGTTCAATACAGTTCCCCACGTCTGTTTGATGCTGTGGGCGTTAGTGTTGCCGTCATCCCGGGTGAAGAGCAGTCAGCTGGGGCAGAGAACGACGGACCCGCGGATGCAGTTTCCAGCTCTTTTACGTTTGAGAACGAACATTTCTACGGCAGTATTGCCTACGATTCTGATATCGAAGATTCACTGGAAGCCGATTCCAGTGGCGATAGTCGTCTCAATATCCTGCGAACCGTAGGGAAGGTCCGATTGAGTAACTTTGAGGTCGGTGCAGTTTACCAGTTAGCAGAAGAAAGCGATGGCCCTGGAGAAGATACGTCTTATCTGGTTGGCGGTGCCGTTAACCTTGAGCGTTGGAAGATCAAGGCGCAGTACGGACTGACAGAAGCTGAGACAACAAACGAGGAGCTAACCCTGCTGGCCTTGGGGCTCGATTATAAACTGGCTAGCAAGAGTAAGGTTTATGCTTACGTGTCTCAGGTGGAGGCGGACTTGGCTGACTCTGAGGACTCCACATTTGGTGTGGGCTTCGAGCATAAGTTTTCCATGTAGGGTCGAGCGCGGTCGCTGAATACAGGGAGACCGACGTATCTGAAATCTTTTCCGGATTTCAAGTTCATTTAAGGTTCGTGTGAGATCCTACGTGCGAGTTAACTAAGGTTATTTAATGGCGGGAATGCTTCATTCCCGCCTTTTTTTTGACCTTTAGTCCGTTGTTCTAGCTGGTTTTAAGATTTACGCCACGATCCGTACGAATCGGATATCACAAACAATCAAGAAAGAAACTGGAGGGGATTACGTTGAAACGCAACATTCTGGCCACTGCGATTGCAGGGATGACAACACTGTCGGGAAGTTGGGCCGCGACGGCAGCGGAGATTGAATTCCACGGTGATATGGATAACCGCTTTCAGGCTTACACCAATCAAAGAGACTGGTTTTCTGGTGGTAACTCAGGTGGCGGTACGCTGAAAGATGACGAGCCGACCGAGAGCTTCGGCGAGGTCAAATATCGCTTCTGGGCGAAAGCAACTTCCGATGACAAAAAAGTTACCGGTGTTTTTGCGACGGAGATTGGTGGCATCCGCTACGGTGAGGGCTCGGGTGGCGACTATTCCGGTGATGGTGTCAACATCGAAACACGGTGGGCTTATGTGGATTTTTTGGTGCCCAACACGCTAGATCAGCGCGTATCGCT
The DNA here is from genome assembly GCF_040148675.1 of Marinobacter sp. NFXS11. NCBI lineage: Bacteria > Pseudomonadati > Pseudomonadota > Gammaproteobacteria > Pseudomonadales > Marinobacteraceae > Marinobacter > Marinobacter sp. NFXS11. Next base: position 944,638 of record NZ_JAGDDV010000002.1, read on the forward strand.
AGGCTTGCAGCCAGTGTCAGTAAACCGACATGTCTGGAATGAAACTGCCACAGCCGCTGTTTGGAAAGGCTCACTGGGCTCTGGATTTGACTATCAGTTGTTATGGGGGCGGGGTGACTCTTCCAATGAGAGCGGCGTCGACTCAGAACAGGACGAAGGCTGGGATGGCGCGGACAACTTCGCGATCAACCTGAACAAGCGTTACTCACCGAACCTGAGCGCAGGCCTTTTCTACCTCTATCAGATGAATGATCAAATTGCTGAGGGAGTAGGTACGGTAAATAGCAGGGAATATGAACTGAAGAGCATCGCTGATAACTCCAAATATTCCGTTTCAAGCTTTGGGGTGGAGATGGATTATGATCAGGAGACGTCGCTAGGCCGCATGTTCGTGAAGGGTACGGTGATTGGCCAAAGCGGCACAATAGAGGGGGTCAATTTCGTTCCTTTGAATGGTGCTACGAATCCCAATACGAACTACGACCTTTCCACCTTTCTGGGACGCGGCGAGCTCGGGCTGCAATTTGGACCAAACCAACTGACGTACACCTTGCTCTACGCATCGGGCGATGGCAATGAGCAAGATGCGGACTTCGACGCCTTCATCGCCACGGATGTCGACTTCAGCGACAGTATGATTTTTCAGGAAAACATGACGAGCGATGACTACTTCGCCGAAACGCCCTATATCCTCGACAAAGGGTATTTCATGAACAAGCTTCAGCTCGATCATAAACTAGCGGCCAATATTACGGTCAGCGGAATGATGGTCTACAACCGCTTGGCTGAGAATATTGCACTTGCAGATGGATCGTCCTCAAAAGATCTCGGACTGGAATTTGGTTCCAAGATCTCCTATTTCCCATACCCTTCGCTGGAGCTCGCGGCAGAAGCTGCATACCTGGCATCAGGCGATGCCATGGATGCGCTGGAGGAAACTGCCTTGCAGGACGGCAAAAGTGATCAGGACATTGTTCATGTCGCCGGTCGGGTAAGGTACAAGTTCTAACAAAAACGGGGTGGTGGGAGCGCCACCCCGTTTTCGTTATACGAAATGAATCCGCATTGAGTGACTTTTTCCTATGATGACTCGTTCTCCAGTATTTGTGTTCCTGATGCTACTACTAGCTGGCGCGGTACAGGCGGTTGAGCGCGAGCATCCAGCAAAGGCAGAAGTCACTCAGGTAGATCGTGATCAAAAAGTGCTTTCCCTCACAGTTGGCGATACCAGTGTTGAGGTGGGTGATTTATTTGTTGTGTTGCGGGAACCTGGCGATGCGGGCATCCCGGAAAAAAACCTTTCAGTCATCGGTATCGAGAGTATCGGAAAGGATCGGGCGGTAGGGAAAGTGCTGTTTGGAACGATGCCCTCCGTTGGAGCTGTATCGAAGCGCTTCTACGGTATTCCGGCGGTGTTTACTGACAGAGCCGGCGATCCCAGGCCGGTAACGCCGGCGTTGAAATCCAGGTTTCCTGATCTCCTGTGGCGGGAGGAGCCAGAGGCGTCAAGTGATCTGCCATTGGTGCGTTTTCAGGTTACTGGTAGAGGTCAAGCCGTCGCGACCTACAATAACACCTGGTTGGTCGGCATTGTACAGACCGATGCTGAAGAAGGTCGGGTAGGTTCGGTTGAGGAGGAGGAAGCTTTAGCGTCTCCATTTGCCAGACTGCCCATCAACGCAAAGTCGTTGTCCGCGTTTCGTTCTGGCAGCGATTACTATTTTGCGGCGGAGCATGGAAACAAACTCAGCTTTTTTCATGTTGATTCCGGTGGGGCTGTTCAGAGCCTGACGTCCATTGAGGTGCCCCGTCGGGAGAAAGTCATCCGAATGGACTGGTACGTTTCAGAAAACTCATACAACCTCATTTTGAATCAGTGGAATGGCCGTCGCGTTTCAAGTTCTTTGATCCAGTTGGCCGAGGGGAAGGCCGAAGCCATTGGTTTCATTCCCTTAATATTGGGATTGCAGGATTTGGATGCTGACGGCCGCCGGGAAACTATTCTCGGGCAGTCTTTCTACTCAGATCAGGGGTTTGGTTCAGAGGTTTATCAAATATCAATCTCACCAAACGGGCCTGATCTTGATAAGGCCGATCATGAAAAATTAAGCCGATACACGCCAGTGTTTCGGGTAATCGATGCCGTTGTTCAGAGCAAATCGGGACCTTTGAATATGGTGACCGTCTCTCAAGGGGAGGTTTCATTTTTCCCTGCTGGCACAGAGGGACCCCGTCTGGGCTACAAGATTGGAAACCGGATTGCGGGCAGGAATATGACTTACGACGTGTCGCCTGAGGCGGTGTTTAGTCCGAGGCAAACACTGTTCTTGCCGAACCTCCTCGTACGCTCCGGTGAGGACGCAGTAAATATCGGGATTCCACAGGAATCCAGTGCAGCCGAAGATAGGATAGGTGTTTATGAGACGCGAGTTGATTGGTTGACACTGAGATCCGGGAAATCCCCCAAAACGCAGTCAAAAAGTCTTCTAACGTCGGCTCCGGTGTCCCCCGTATCAGGCAATACAGGGTTATTCTTTATGTCGCCTGATGAAAACTCAGTTCAAAGCGACAGTTTTGACGTTGAGACGTTGGTGTATCGGGGTGCTATGCCTGCTGGTCGCTGACTAAAGCTGGATAAGTTGCCCTTGTAGTCGTCAAATGCTTCTGGGAAGCTCGATTAGAACCCGAAGACCGCCTTTAGGTGATGTTGAAAAGTGCATGGCGCCACCGTAGTCATTTATGATTTCCTGAACGATTGAAAGTCCAAGACCGTAGCCAGGAGTTGTTTCATCCAATCTTTTCTGGCGCCTGGTAAGATCGGCAAGTTGGTGTGAAGCCACTCCTGGGCCGTCATCTTCAACAAGAATAGTCAAAATGTCATCGTGAAGTTTCAAGTGTAGATGAGCTTCCTGGGAGCACCATTTGCTAGCGTTATCAAGAACATTGCCCAAGATCTCATTAAAATCACGCTCATCAATTGGCCAGACAAGCTCTCTGGGTAATCTTTCTTGAAGATGGATCTGTTTGTAAGGATAGATTCGGCTGACGACGTCCACCAGTGCCAGAGTTCTCTCAATGATTGGTGTCGCCTTTCCAATGTACTGACCGGACATTTCGGTTTTTCTCATTTGAGTGTCGATCAGCTCGTGCATTTCAGACAGTTGAGACTTAATTTGACTCGCGATTGTGGTGGGAATGGCTTCGTCATTGATCATGGAGTTTATGACGGCAAGGGGGGTTTTTAAGCTATGAGAAATATCTGCGGCTAGGTGGCGTGAACGGGCAAGTTTTTTGTCGTACGACTCTAATAGACGATTAAGATGTTTGACAAGTTCATCGAATTCTTCAGGTACGCTCTCATCCAGTCTATTACGCTCACCCTTTTTAAGCGAAGTTAATTGGGCGCTCATCATTTTTAAAGGTTTTAGTGCGATAGTTACCCCAATAAATATGATCATTGATATCGTAACGAGAATTGTAAACGATATGATCCATATAATAACATGGATTTTGTCAAGTGTGTTTGGGGAGTAGGAGCTTCTTTCAATTATAGTAACGCTTAGTTTATCTTGCCTTTTATTAAACATTTTGTAGTAGCCAAGGATTGATCGATCATCATCCGATATGTGAAAAATTCCAGGCTTTCTGAACGATTCTACCACCTGTAATTTCGGTTTAATGTTCTCGCTTGTAAAACTCCGGCCTTGACTGTCTTCGATGTGAACAGAATATTGAGACAATGAAAAATTTCTGAGAGAGGATTTTGTAATTACTTCTTTATCATTGGTTAGTATCTTTGAGAGCTGGTTAGCTGCAGCCTGTAGCTGCTGTCTGTGAAGCTCGTCATGGATATAGTCGATTAAAAGGGTGTGTGAGAAGAATATTAGCCCGGTACACGCGAAACCCGTTAGTGTCAGAAAAGTAAGCAGTTTCCGTTTTATTGAAGGGCGTCGTTTTTTTCTGGGCATGTTGTCTGCCAAGCAGTTGGTTAGAAGTTGTTATCGATTAAATCTAGGACTAAAAAAGCCGCACTACAAAAGTAGTGCGGCAAGACGGAATGGTGGAGACCATTCACGATGCAACTGGCTTTGAAACGTCATTTATCGAAAGAATTTTCTTCTTAAATCAACAGGCGCTTAGTGCGAAACTTGTTCTAATGACTAAACTGATCTTTTGAAAACTGGTCCAATTCAGATAGATTGATATCTCCCGATTCGATCATCTCGTGATAGATATCGTCCTTATTCGATAGCATCAATTTTCGGCGAGCCTCCATGCCCACTTCAGATGCGGCTGCCTGTGTCATTACTCTATGCTGTCTCTTCATGTCCTGAATGCCGCTTTCGGAAAGCATGTTTTGTGCCAGCTTACCACTATTGGCCTCAGTGGCATGGAGACTTCCTGCAGCCAAGGTTAATGCTAGAGATGCGAGAAAGAGATGTTTTCTCATAGAGTCACCTTTAAGTTGAATGATCTTCACATTTATGAAAACAGATGAACTTTAACTCAGCTTGAAAAAATAAAATTAGATCATGAAAAGAGAACACCGTTAGAAAAACGTTGCGACGGGATCGTTAATACAAAGGTATTAAAGAGCATTTTTTTTCAATTTCGTTTCAAGTTCACCTGCTATACATGGCACGTCGTTGATTTGGCGAAAAGTGCGAGATCAACGACCCACTTACCGGAAGTGGCCTACAACTGAGACGCGCTAGCGGTCGGTTTGTTCGATGCCAATTACCGGTCAGATGAAATACAACGAAGGCTCATGGAGACTGATTTACAATGCAAACTAATAAACTCAGGTTAGCGATGAGAGCGACACTGGCGCTTGCGGTAACGGGTCTGCTGGCCCCGTCTGTTCATGCGCAATCTGCAACTGAACTTCAGACACAAATAAATGATTTGCAGCGTCAACTGGATGGCATGGCGGAAAGCAAGGGTTCGGAAGGTTGGATGGTGCCCGGCACCAATACCGCCGTAACAATCGGTGGTTATGTCAAGCTGGACATGATTTACGATTTTGATCAGGACATGGGTGACAGTCTTTTCGTAGCTGGCCTCGACACGGCTAACGATGAAAGCGATCCTTCTTTTCGCGCCCATGCCCGGCAGTCACGTGTCCGCATCAAGACAACCACTCCAACCGACGCGGGCGAGGTAAAGACCACCGTTGAAGGTGACTTCTACGGTGGTGGCGGTAACGAAATCTTCTCCAACTCCAGAGGCCTGCGTATACGTCACGCCTATGGCGAATTGAACGGTCTGCTTGCGGGTCAGACTTGGAGTAACTTCATGCAATTTACCGCATATCCGTCTACTGTTGATTTTGATGGCCCTGTAGGTGTTTCTTTTATTCGTCAGGCACAGCTGCGCTACACGATGCCTCTTGGCGGTGGCGCTAACTTCTCAGTGTCCGCTGAGAATCCGGAAACCACCGGATTTGAAGACTCTCGCGATAATGCGCCGGATCTGACTGCCAAGTACAAGTGGGCAGGCAGTGCAGGTGGCATTGAAGTTGCCGGCCTGGCACGTTCGCTGCAGACTGACTCTGCAACTGCTACGGGCGATGATAACGCCTTTGGTTATGGCGTTTTGGTTGCTGGCCGACTAAACCTCACCGACGCCACCACGGTCATGGCAGGGGCGATCTTTGGTGACGGCGTGGGACGCTACATCTACAGTTCCTTCAGCAATAATGACAGCAGCGCTAGCCGCTCTGGCATTGGCGAGGCATACATTGATGCCAACGGCGATCTTGAAACCATTGAGGCATACGGTGCCAACGTTGCTATCAGTCAGCAGTGGACGCCAAAGTTCTCCTCTGGACTGTCCTATGGGCGCGTAGAGGGTGATCAGCCAGCAGATCTGTTCCCGAACTCCTTTGAAACCCTGCAAAGCGTTCACTTTAGCAACTTCTACAAAGTTGCTGACCCGGTAACGCTGGGGTTGGAGCTTTCCTTCGCGGACAAAGAGCTGGCCAACGGTGAGTCTGCTGACAACACTCGTCTGCAACTGGCTGCGCAGTTCGATTTTTAATCGTTCATAGTGTTGCTTCACGCAGTTGGACCCAACGACGGGCTTAAATAGGCCCGTCGTTTTTTGTTTCCGCTCCCTCCTATGTGCTGGATGATGCCCTCCTCTTTTGTGCCTTTCTTTCACCACTTTTTGAATATACCCCGCCATAGTTTGCTCGAACCCCGTACGAGTTTAGGTTTGATTAGGCCGAATTCAGACTGATTTAAAGGTCTGTCTGTAGGGTTGTCCTGGTAGTTACGGCGAAAACGCTGATTCATGTATCTCAGTCAAATAGCCAGGATGATATTGAATGAACAAACGACTGTTGTTGTGGGTGCTGATAGTACCCGGAGTCTTGAACGTCATACCTTCGGTGGCTGCCACTGCCGGGGAGAGCGTTTCACTCAAGGAGTTCCAGCGAGCCAAGGCCAGCCAGTCTGTCTCCTTGAATGAGGCAATGGCAATGGCATTTGAGAATAGCCCGGTGTTGGCGTTGAGACGGGCTGCAGTGTCCATGCAAGAAGCTGAGCTCGACCATGCCAGCCGCTGGGCGCCAAGCAACCCAGAGCTTGAGCTGAGTGGCCGTGACAATCCAGATCAGGCGGATCAGTCACTGAACTACGAGGTTCGGGTTACTCAGGAAGTCTGGATGGGCAATCGGGGCGATCTCGGTCAGTCGCGTGCTCAGAGCGCTCTCACTTCTCAACAGCAGGAACTCGAATACCTGAAAGTGGCCACCAAGGCGCGAGTGCGGTCAGCTTACTTCAAGATACTGCTTGCTCAGAAAGAGCTGGAAACTGCAACCCGCACCGTTGAGCTGATGCGTCGAACCAAAGAGCTGGTTGAGGTGTCCGTTGAGCGGGGTAAGCAGACTCGAATTGAGCTCAATACCGCCGTCATTGGCTTGGCAAGAGCTAAAAATCAAAAGGCTGAAGCGGCGCAAAAGCTTAGGCAGTCAAAAATTGACCTGACGGAAGTTCTTGGAGTGTCCCCCTCCGATGCGGTTGGGGTGACGGGAGAACTCAATGTAGTTCGTGCCAACTTGCCACCAACTAATCGGCTTGTCGCGATGGCTCAGCGCCAGAGAGGGGATCTGAAGGCGGCGGCCGAGAGAATTGCTGCGAATGAGTCCAGCCTGGAACTGGCCAAGAGCCTGACGATTCCGAACCTGAAAGTATTCGGATTCTACGAGCGGGAGGAAAGATCCAACCTTTTTGGTGCAGGTGTGTCGATGCCTCTGACCGTGTTTCATGATTATTCCGGTGAAAAAAGGAAGGCCTCGGCTCAGTTGAAAATCTCCGAGCTTGAGGCCGAGGCGCTACGTTTGGCTACTGAGCGCCAGGTCGTATCCGCTGTGGCCCAGTACGAATCCGCCGCACGCAGATTGCGCCAGATGAACGAGTCGATTCTCGAACGTTCGGAGGAAACGCTGCAACTGATGCAGAAAGCCCTTCAGGCGGGAAAAGTCGATGCTTCCGATGTCCTGGCCGCCCAGGACAATCTTTTGTCGGTGAGGCAGGAATACGTCCAAGTGCAACACGACTATATCGACGCCGTCCGGGCATTGGAAGTGAGCACCGGTGGTGCCCTTTCAATGTCATCCGGGTCCTGATGAAAAAAATTAATGGTTGAACATTCTCTTACATCGAAGGTGTTTAGATGATTCGAAATATGCAGATATTGTTTGTCGCGATCAGTTTTCTGGTCTATCAGCCACTGGTGTCTGGCGCCGAAAACGCCGAAGGAGGGCAGCACCAAGAGGATGAGGCTGGGCACGCGGCTGAAGGCAGTGAGGCTCGCGAGGTTCACCTGACTCCAGAGCAGCGGGAGTTACTCTCCGTGCAGACTGTGACGGTACCCCGAGGCCGTGCTGACAATATCGTCACTGCGCCAGCTGAAGTTCACTATGTTCCGGATCGCGTCGCTGAGGTAGGGCCGTTATTGCAGGGAAAGCTTACGCGACTGGCTGTTGATCTGGGGGACCAGGTTGAAAAAGGCCAGTTGTTGGCCACATTGAACAGCGTTGAGTTGGCACGCATTCGTTCCCGCCTGAACTCGTTGAAAGCTCGGAAAGAAGCCGCGACTGCGGAGTATCAGCGAGAAAAGCAATTGCGGAGTGAAAGCTTCACCAGCGAAGAAGAGTTCCTGGACGCCAAGGCCGCTTATCTTGAGATTACAGCGGAGTACGATTCGATTCGTGAGCAACTGGAGGTTTTTGGCAGTGATTCGTCAGGCGCAGATAGCAGTCTCGCACAGTACGCGCTCCGTTCTCCTATCCAGGGGCGCATTGAGCGCATGGATGCCCGGTTGGGTCAAACCTTAAGCGCTTCAGACACGCCTTTTACTGTGGCCGATACCTCTGTGGTGTGGGTGATGTTGCAAGTTGCGGAAACTGATATTGGCAGGGTATCCGTCGGAGATGAAGTTCAGGTCTTCTCCAAGTCTGTCGCGGACCGCTTTCATACCGGGGAAGTTTCCTGGGTCTCAAATGAGCTTGATGAGGAAACCCGCACCATTCCCGTTCGAGTCGTGCTCGAATCCCCCAACGGCGACCTTCGTCCAAATACCTATGCCAAAGCGAGAGTCATGACTCAATCGGGGGCATCACTACCGCTAGTTCCAGACGATGCCGTGCAAACCATCGGCGATGAGACCGTTGTATTTGTTCCGGGTGGTGAAGGGGGAGCCTACAAGGCGGTTCCCGTCACACTTGGCAAGGAGGCAAACGACTGGATAGAGATTAAGTCCGGCATCAGCGCAAACACGGAAGTGGTTTCAGTGGGCGCTTTTGATCTGATGTCGGCCATTACCGCCAGTGGCCGCAGCGCCGCTCACGGACACTAAAACTCGGGGGGAGCATGATCAACGCAATTGTGAATTATGCGCTGAACAATCGTCTGATGACGCTTGTTTTTGCTATCGCCGTGATCGTTGCCGGCATATTTTCATTTCAAAAACTGCCGGTGGATGCGTTTCCGGACGCGACACCGACCATGGTTCAGGTGTTCACTACCAGTCCTGGTTTGTCGCCGGTTGATATTGAAACGCTGATTTCCTATCCCGTTGAGATCAGCATGTATGGAATTCCCAAGTTAGAAAAAGTGCAGAGCACGTCGATTTTCGGGCTCTCGCGGGTGACCATCTATTTCGAAGATGGCACCGATATCTACTTCGCCAGGCGGCTTGTTAACGAGCGGCTATCGGAGGCCAAGCGCCAGATTCCCGAAGGGATGGGGCAGCCGGAACTCGGCCCCATAGCGAGCGGTCTTGGGCGCATCCTGATGTATTCCCTGGAAGCTGAGGATAAAGATCAATACAGCCTGCAGGAAATCCGCACGATTCAGGACTGGATTGTTAAACCGCAGCTCAGGACCGTGCCGGGCGTAACCGGTGTGCTGTCCATCGGCGGCGAGGTAAAACAGTACCAGGTCAATATCGATGCGCAGAAGCTTCAGGCGAGGAACCTGACGGTATCTGATATTCGCGGCGCCCTCACCCAGAATAATCGTAACGTCGGCGCCTCTTTCATTACGCGAGGCGGTGAAGAATACATTGTTCGCGGTTACGGCTGGGTCAACTCTGGTTCCGAAGGCATCAAAGACATCCAGAACATCATTGTGTCCAAGAGTGAGGGGGAGTCCCCTATTTACGTCAAGGATGTGGCGGAGGTTGGCCTTGGACCGGCAATTCGCCGTGGCGCAGAGGTGTCCTCAGGTGAGGAATCCGTGGGCGGTTACGTGATGAAGTTGATCGGGACCAACACCAGTCAGGTACTTGAGGACGTCAACGCAAAAATCGACGACCTGAACAAGTCACTCCCCGAGGGGTTGAAGATCGAAGCCTATTACTCCCAGGCGGAGTTGGTGGGCAAGGCCATAGGCACTGTCGAGAAAGCGTTGCTTGAGGGCTCGGTTCTGGTGCTGATTTTCCTCTATCTGTTCCTGGGGAATATCCGTTCCACGCTGATTGTGGTCGCAACCCTGCCGCTGTCTGTGCTTGTCGCATTTATTGCGATGCGGATTTCGGGCCTGTCCGCCAATCTGATGAGTCTGGGGGGGCTGGCCATTGGGATCGGGATGATGGTGGACGGCGCTGTCGTGATGATAGAGAACATCTTCCGACACCTTGAGGAGCGATCCGATGAACAGGTCAGCGTTCTGAGGCTTGTGGGTGAGTCCGCCCGGGAAGTGGCCCGTCCGATCGTGTTTGCCATCGGCATCATTATCATCGTTTTTCTGCCGCTGTTTACGCTGCAGGGCGTTGAGGGCAAGCTGTTTTCGCCCATGGCTTACACCATCAGCTTCGCTCTGATCGGCGCACTGCTGCTTGCGTTGACGTTGGTGCCGGTTCTGGCCTCGCTATCATTCAAGATGGGCGGGCAGCATAAGGAACCGAAGCTGGTTCTGTTCCTGAACCGTTTGTACAAACCCGTGGTCAATGCTGTGGTCAAAGCACCAAAGGTTGTGATGGGCATTGCGGTTATTGCCTTTGCAGGCAGTCTCCTGCTGTTTCCTTATCTCGGGAGCGAATTCGTGCCCACGCTCAGGGAAGGCACGTTCCAGATTCGCTCGACACTGCCTCCCGGAGCCAGTCTGGAATCCGCCATCAAATATGGCAAACGGGTCCAGTCCGTTGTAGACGAATTCCCAGAGGTCACCGGCACCTATGCCCGGATCGGTCGCGCCGAAGTGGGTGGCGATCCAGAACCTGTGAACGTTGTGGCGACGCTCGTCAATCTGAAGCCCCTGGATCAGTGGCGAGAGGACGTGAGCTATGAGGATCTCCAGGGCAGGATTGCAGAGGCTTTGGATGAGCGGGTTCCCGGGCTTGCCAACAATCTGTCCCAACCGATTCAGCTGCGAACCGACGAACTCCTGTCAGGCGTTCAGGCACAACTGGTTGCCAGCATTTTCGGCGACGACCTGGACGAGTTGGGCCGGATCGGCAGGGAAGTGGCGGCACTGGCGCAAGAGGTGCCTGGTGCAACGGATGTGCGCGCTCAGCAGAGTGCGGGTAAAAAACAGATCGTTATTCGCCCCGACCGTGAAGTGCTGGCGCAGTTCGGCATCAGCATCGATAACTTGATGAGTACGGTTGAAACCGGTATTGGCGGTAAAGGTGCCGGGCTGGTCTTCGACGGTGTCCGGCGATTTGAGATTTTCGCCCGGCTGCAAGAGTCCTATCGCGGGTCCATCGATGAAATCAGGAAGCTTCCCCTCAGGGGCAACAGTGGCGAACTTATCCCGCTTTCACGGGTGGCCGATGTTGATATGTACTCGGGTCCCAAGAAAATTTCACGCTCCAATGCCAGTCGCCGTCAGTATGTGCAAATGAACGTACGTGGTCGCGATATGGGCGGCGTTGTTCAGGATTTGCGCAAGCGGATCGAGGAGCAAGTAGATATGCCGCCGGGGTATTTCGTGGAGTTTGGCGGTCAGTTTGAGAACCAGGAAAGGGCCATGGCTCGGCTGGCAATTGTTGTGCCTATTACCCTGGCGCTTATTTTCCTGCTTCTTTTTTCGGCATTCAGCAGTCTGCGCTATGCGGCGCTGATCTTCATGAATGTGCCCTTTGCGGTTACCGGTGGCATTGTCGCGCTGTTTGTGACGGGGCTTTACCTCTCAGTGCCGGCTGCCGTGGGATTCATCGCGGTGTTTGGTGTGGCCGTCCTGAACGGCGTGGTGATGGTGAGTTACATCAACCAGTTGCGGGACGAAGGCTACGACGTCATTGAGGCGGTCAAGCTTGGAGCACAGCGTCGTTTGCGGCCGGTTCTGATGACAGCCTCGGTGGCTATTCTGGGGCTGATTCCCCTGTTGCTGGCCGACGGTATTGGTTCCAATGTCCAGCGGCCACTGGCAACGGTTGTGGTTGGCGGTCTGATCACCTCAACGCTGCTGACGTTGGTGGTATTGCCCAGTGTGTATCAGTGGTTTGCATCCGAACGTCGTGACGTTGAAGTCTGATAGCCAGGAGAAGGTTTATGTATGAAATAAAGGCTTATGTCAGAGAGGTTATGGCGGAGCATGTGGTTGATGCTCTGGCCAAAGTCAAGGGAGTGGCAAGCATTGCCGTCGTGTCTCTCAACGAATTTGGTCATCTGGTCGGCGATGAGTCGCCTCTGGAGAAGGTGAAGATGGTCAAGCTGGAAGTAGATGTAGCGACCGAAACTGTTGCCGATGAAGTTGTGGACATCATTGTGCGAACGAGCAGGACCCGGGATGGACACCCGGGGGATGGCAAGGTACTTGTATCCCGCCTGGTCCGGGCTGTTCGCATCGAGGATGGTGCGGCCAACGAAAGCGCACTCCAACCCACTTTAAGCTAGTTCTCTTTAAGCTGGATGGTGGCATCGCGGCTGTGCTGGTCGCGCGAGCCGCCATCACAGCTCCATTCCCGGCTGAAAGATTTCAGACCTCGCCTAGGTCGCCCGCAACGAGTCAAAGGGCTCAAGTTGCTTGTTTGATCTTGCGCGATGAGAAGACAGCGGTCGCGTAGGCATAAATCAACAACTTTAGCATCGTCCGTGGGTTGAACGGCGAGTTGCGCCGGCCGACCACCTCATGTTCGTATTGCTGCGGAAGCGGCGCTTTGAGAATGGGTCAGTCTCTAAAAAGTCGAGGCCCCAAATTACAACAAACCCCCGCCGAAATGGCGAGGGTTTGTCAGCGATCTGAGCCCCAGCCTCGGGCTCTTTACTGTCGTGACGCAACCGCGAAGTTACCCGGAAATCAGGCGCCATCCGGTTATTCGTCAGAAATTGACGCTTACCCCCAATGAGGCGGTACGTGGCAGGTTTGCCATGGCGCCATCGGGCAAACGTGAGACAATTTGCTGCTCATCAAACAGGTTGTCCACTTTCAGGAAGACATCGGCACTGGCGGTCAGTGCGTAGCGGCTGATGAAATCGACCAGGAACAGGGACTCGGTCTCGTCCAGTTTCGTGGCGGTGTTGTTGCATCCCGCGCTGACACACATCTCATCGGTGTAGGTGGCCACAAGGTAGTTGTCCCAGCCACTCGGATGTTCCATGCCTGTTCGGAAGCTCATCTGGTTTTCAGGTACGTCCTTGAGCTGCTCACCTTTTTTCAGGCCCGAGGCGGCATTGTCCTTGCTGATTTCGGCCTGGGTAAAGGTGTAGGTAAGGCTGACCGGAAGGTAGAACTCGCCCGCCCGGGTGCCGGTCTGGAGCTGAAACTCAACACCGGCAATTTCGGCCTCGCCGGTTACGAAACTGCCGGAGGTGGCGCCATTGCTGCACGGCGAGCCCACGGAACAGTTTTCGGCCTTGTTGGAGAAGTCGCTGTAGAAGCCGATCATTTCCGCGAAGAACGCATTGCCAAAGTACCGGAGGCCGGCCTCCCAGTTCTTGCTGGTTTCCGGCTCTTCGTTTGCCGTGGCACCACCCCCGAGAGGGGAGAAACCCCGGTGCACACCCCCTAGAACCTGCCAGCTTTGGGACAGGTCATAGGTAAAGGAAGCGCCGGGCAGGAGTTCAGCGCTGTCATTGGCGCGGGTGCTGTCGACGGTTGTGCGGTCGGGATCCGCGTATTGGGTGCGACCGGTTTTCACATCCTCGTAGCGCAGGGCGAGGTTAACGCTGAGCTTGTCCGTCGCCTGCCAGGTGTCGAGCGCCCAGAAGCTCAGGGCTTCGCCGGTCTCAAAGCGATTATTGCTGCCCGTGGGGGCGACAGTGTTCTGGAACACCAGAGAGCCGTTGACCTGGTCATAAACATCGACCGGCTGGAAACGATCCATTTCATCTTCGTGGTAGCGGGCGCCGAAATCAAACTGGTGGCTGCCCATGTCGACATCAAAGTTTACCTGCACGCCCTCGGACAGGTAGTCCCTGGCGTTGTTTTTGTAATCCAGGCCGCTGGCGTCAACTGTGCCGTCCAGAATACCCTGGGCATTGGCGTCGCCGCCGTTTGCCGAGTCGATGATGCTTCCGCCGCCGCTGAGCTTGAACCAGTTCCGCTTGAAGTCGTTGCGATAGAGGGTGGCCGTGCTGCTTACGGTATTACTCCAGTCGAACTGATGGGTCAGGCTGATACCGGAGTGGGTATTGTTCATCTGGTCGATGCTGGACAACCCGTAACGCCGGTTCGGATCCTGGCTGAAGTCCGCATCGGTCAGGCCGAGGTAACTGGAGTTGGAGGTTTCTTCGGAGTATTGCAGCTTGGCGGTCACGCTCTGGCGCTCTCCCTGCCAGCGTAGTTTGCCGACATAGTCTTCGATATCAAAGCCGGTATCGCGGTTGCTGCGGTCAATTTCCTTGAAGCCTTTCGCGGAGCGCTGGACGGTCTCAAGCAGGTAGCCCCAGTCGCCGACCGTGTCACCATAGGTTACATGAACGTCGGTGGAGCCGCGGTCGTTGGTGACGGACTCAATATAGCCCTGCCGCTGATCGGGAATGGGTGTGGAAATCAGGTTGACGACACCACCGGTGGTTTGCGGGCCATAGCGCAGCAGCGGGGCACCCTTGAGCACTTCCAGCGAGGACATCCGCTTCAGCGTCGGGAAATAATAGGCGGCCGGATTGGAGTAGGGTGCCGGTGCGATAAGAATGCCATCTTCCATCAGGGTGACATTGCTGCTGCGCTCGGCCGTGGCGCCGCGGATGCCGATGTTAGGGCGCAGACCAAGACCTTCCTCTTCCCGCACATAGACACCCGGAACGGTTTTCAGTACCTGGTTGATGTCGGTCTCAACTTCGGTTTTCATCTGCTGCTCACCAACAACGTAGCCTGACCCTGGCAAGGTCTGGGCGGCAGAAGCATCGCCAATGATTTCCATGGGTTCAAGCATCTCGGGCTGCTCATCCCCGGCGGCCCAGTTCAGACCTGGGGCAAGGCTAATTGCCACGGCCAGTGATAGTCGGGAAGGTTTAAACACGTGGTTATTCTCCGTATCCTTTGCGGGTTTAATGTAAATAAAAATCATTCTGATTCAGGTGCCGCAACTTTACGGCTCTGTAACTATCGAGTCAATAGTCAATGCTCATGGTGCGGGAGGGTGTCACCAGGCTGAAAACGGTTAACAACCTCTTCCTGATTACTCGGTCTGAGGGTGATGCCGTAAGCCATGCTGGCCCCCGGTTCAAAACACGGCAGGTCAAAAGCTTCTATCGCGCAGACCCTAGGCGATTTTTCTAAAATAAGCTGCAAATTCAAACTCATTTCAAAGTTTGCGCTTACTATTTCGATCACTTCCTACCTCGCCACGGGCTTTTTACGCCCATGATTTTTTGGCTACTAATCGCTTCGGGAGAACGATGATGAAGGCAAGCAAGCACTCGCCTCGGGCGTTGCTGTGTTCAGTACTATTGGCCATTCCTCTGTTAGGTCAAGCGGAGACTGTTAGTTGGGCGAGTTGGCTCACTGGCCAGATAAGCAAGCACCCAGAGGTGCTGGCTGCGACGGAGCGGGCGGCAGCGCGGAAAGAGGACGCTGAGGCAAGCGAACAACCGCTGTATAACCCGGAGTTGTCCGTGGGAGCAGACAGAACGGGCAGTGAGAATAACTTTGAGGCAGGGCTGTCACAAACGATCGACTGGTCTGATCAGCAGGGTGCATTAAAGGAGAAGGCAAAGCTGATCAGGCTTTCTGCGCAAGCTGGCTTGAGCGACGCAGTTCTGACACAAACGTCCAAATCATTGTCTGCGCTTGTCGAGTGGCGCGCCACTAAGCTGTTTGAAGAAATTGCTGAATCTCAACAGCAGCGCCTGGATGCCTTGCTGGACCAGGTTGAACAGCGCCAGCAGGCAGGCGATCTGGGGCGTGCCGACGCAGAGCTTCTGTTTTTAAACCTATCCCGTCAGTTGAGCGAAGTCGCCCAGGCAAAGGCCGCAGTTGATCGTGCAGAAACTCAGGTTAGAGAACGTCTGCCGGACTGGAGTCCTCAGAATGGGGGAATCCCCGAGTATATCTGGCCAGCGCTGGAGTCCCAGATTGGTGATGCTGAACTGCTGGCACACCCGTCAGTTGCAGCCGCTCGAGCCGAGTGGCAGGTGCTGAAAAGTGAGGCAGAGGTTGCCAGGCGCAAAGCTACAGCATCGCCGACAGTAGGGCTGAGCGGAGGGCGTGACGGTGGCGAGAACGTGGTTGGCCTGACATTCTCGATCCCTCTGAACGTCCGTAATAACTACAGCGCTGAAATCCGGGCTGCGAATCGACGGGCTCTGCAGGCCGAAGCGCGGTTTCAGGCGCTCTACCGGAAACAACAATATGACCTGGCAGGCGCTCGCGCTTCTTGGAAGCGATACGACAAGCAACTCCGTCGATGGAAAGAATTATCCCAGGGGCGTGTACAGCGAAGTGCCGATTTGCTTGAGAAGCAGTGGCAGGTCGGCGACCTCTCCACCTCTGAGTATCTCCAGGCGCTGGGCCAGCGCGCGGAGAGCCTGAAAACCGGTATTGAACTGGAAAAGCTGGCGCAGCTGGGCCTGATTGAGCTCTTGAGCCAGTCTGGCGAACTGATCACCCCCTTCCAATAATATTCTGGAAACTGGATATTCATCATGAAAAAAGCTCTGATTTCAGTATTTGTGTTGACGCTGTTTATAGTCCCCCCTTCACTGGTACAGGCCGAGGAAGATGCTCATAAGGAGGCGGGCCATGATCATGCCGCCGGTGGCGACGATCATCGAGAAGACACCGGTGACGAGGGTGAGCATGAGGGCGGGCATGCTGAAGAACGTGAGCATGAAGAGGAAGAAGGTCATGGCCACGAAGAGGAGAGCGATGGTGGTCATGAAGAAGCAACCACCGCAAGCATCAATACCAAACAGAAAGAGCTCGCCGGCATTGAAGTAGCAACCCTCAAGAGCAAGCGCGTTGACTATGAAATCTACGCTCCCGGTGAGCTGCTGACCAACGGCTATACCAGTTATCACGTGTCCCCCAGGGTTGCCTCGGTGGTGTTGAGACGTCACGTGGAGCTGGGTGAGCACATAACCAAAGGCCAGCCGCTGGTAACCCTGTTCAGTGAGACGGTGGCACAGGCGCAGGCTGATTACAGGAAAGCTTTTCCTGAATGGGAGCGAATCAGCGGGCTGGGTCGTTCCGTGGTTGGTGATCAACGGTTTAATACCGCGAAAGCCAATATTGAAGCGGCGAGGGCGACTCTGCTTGCTTATGGGCTAAACGAGGATGACATTGGTGCGTTGAAGGCCAGCGGCATGGGTAGTCTCGGTGAATACACGCTCAGGGCTCGCGTGGACGGTGCAGTGCTGACCGATGAGTTTGAGCAAGGACAAAGAGTTGAGGCAGGCCAACCGCTGGTGACTCTGGCTAATGAAAGCGAACTTTGGGTAGAGGCTCACCTGCCGGCAAACTCCGATATTGTCCTTAAGCAAGGAGCAGAAGCGGAAGTAAGAATTGCAGGCCGTGTCGCTGTGGCAACGGTATCACAGGAAGCTCATACCATTGACGCTGTGACCCGCACGCGGATTGTTCGGTTGGAGCTGGACAATCCTGAAGATCGTTTCCATCCCGGAATGTTTGCAGATGTGTATTTCCTTTTTAAAACCACGGAGCCGGTGCTTGCGGTGCCGGAGAGTGCGTTAATGCGAGGCGCCGATGGCGACTGGACGGTCTATGTGGAAGAGGCTGAAGGGGAGTATGAGCCTGTGGAAGTGGAACTGGGCCGCTCAATTGGCGGACTCCGTGAAATTTCCGGCCTGACTGCAGGCCAACGGATTGTTTCTCGGGGCGCATTTTTTGTGGCCTCTGAAATTGCCAAAGGCGGCTTTGACCCACACAACCACTGATTCCGGGAGCCATTATGTTCAACCGAGTTGTCGACTGGGCGGTTCAGAACCGCCTGTTGGTTCTTATTGCGCTTGCAGTGCTTATCGCCACGGCCGCGTTTCAGATCCCAAAACTGAATCTTGATGCCTTTCCTGACGTTACAAACGTCCAGGTCGCTGTTAATACAGAGGCGCCCGGACTTGCGGCTGAGGAAGTAGAGCAACTGATCACCTATCCCATTGAAGCGGTGATGTATGCGTTGCCGGATGTTGAGGAGGTTCGGTCCATCTCCAAAACCGGGTTGTCCGGTGTCACGGTGGTTTTTAAAGAGGGCACGGATATCTATTTCGCGCGCCAGTTGGTGTTCGAACGTTTGCAGGCCGCGCGGGAGCTGATTCCGGACGGTGTCGGGGTGCCTGAAATGGGCCCGAATACGTCCGGTCTTGGCCAGGTCTACCAGTACTTGCTGATAGCGGACCCGGATTCGGGGTACGACGCAATGGAATTGCGCAGCCTGCACGACTGGCTGGTCAAACTGTTGCTGATACCGGCAGAAGGGGTTACAGAAATCCTGTCGTTTGGCGGAGAGGTCCGCCAGTACCAGGTGAACCTGAATCCGGCTCGAATGCTGTCCTATGACTTATCACAGAACGACGTCATGGAAGCCCTGGAGAACAACAACTCCAATGTCGGTGGTTGGTACATGGGCCGCGGACAGGAACAGTTGGTTATTCGGGGTATGGGCTGGCTGGGCAATGGCGAGCAGGGCCTGGAGCAGATCCGTCAGGTGCCCGTTAAAACCAGTGACGGCATCACAGTAACCGTGGACGATGTCGCTCAGGTGGGACTTGGCACTGAAATTCGCCAGGGTGCGGTGACCATGACCCGGAAGGATGAAGATGGTCAAGTTGAACAACTGGGTGAAGTGGTTTCTGGCATTGTACTCAAACGAATGGGGGCCAACACCAAAGCCACCATCGACGGCATCGAGGCCCGCATTGATCGCATAAACCAGGCGCTTCCGAGTGGGGTTCGTTTTGAGCCCTACTACAACCAGGCGGATCTGGTGACCAAAGCGGTAGAAACGGTGACCAATGCGCTTCTGTTGGCTTTTGTGTTTATTGCGATCGTGCTTGCACTGTTCCTGATGAATTTGCGGGCAACAACGCTCGTGCTGCTTTCAATACCGATTTCCATCGGTATTGCGCTGATGATCATGGCCTGGTTCGGCCTCTCGGCCAACCTGATGTCTCTGGGCGGTATTGCTGTGGCAATCGGCATGCTGGTGGATGGCTCTGTTGTTATGGTTGAGAACATGTTCAAGCATCTGACCCATCCCGATGCTGAGCATGACGCCCAACGGGACGAGTTGGTCGAAAACGACCCTGATCCATTGGACGCGTCACACGATGATCATGGCATTGCGCTTCGTCTCCAGGAAGCCGGTCGGGAAGTGGCCCGGCCCATCTTTTTCGCGACGGCGATTATCCTGGTTGTTTTTATGCCTCTGTTCAGTTTTGAAGGTGTGGAAGCCAAGCTTTTCCAGCCAATGGCAATCAGCATCATGCTGGCCATCGTTTCCGCTGTGATCGTCGCTCTGATCGTTGTGCCTGCGTTGGCTTCGTTTGTGTTTCGCAAGGGTATCCGGGAGCGGGAAAGCTTCGTTTTAAAACCTCTTGAGAAGCTTTATCGCCAGGGCCTTGACTGGTCGCTGAAACACACCCGATCTGTTGTCGGTGCTGCCGCTGTTCTTGTGGTGCTGGCGGCCCTGGTCGTGCCTCGACTCGGCACTGAGTTTGTCCCTGAACTGGAAGAAGGGACAATCAACCTCCGGGTGACGCTGGCCCCTTCATCAAGCCTTGATACGGCGATTGAAGTTGCGCCAAAACTGGAAGCCATGTTGATGGAATTTCCAGAAGTGACTTACGCTCTGTCCCGGGCTGGTCGAGCAGAAATAGGCGGCGATCCGGAGCCCGTAAACAACATAGAGATCTATATCGGCTTAAAACCAACTTCGGAATGGACCAGCGCCAGTAATCGCTATGAATTGCAGGCCCTGTTTGAGGAGAAGCTCGAACAGCACCCGGGGCTACTGTTTAACTTTTCTCAGCCTATCGCGACTCGGGTTGATGAATTGTTGTCAGGTGTTCGTGCGCAGTTGGCCATCAAACTCTTTGGCCCGGATCTCGATGTATTGGCGGAGAAAGGCCAGCAGATCGAAGCGGCGGTCCGAACAGTACAGGGAACACGAGACGTGGCCATGGAGCAGATTGCCGGTGAAGCGCAGTTGGTGGTTCAGCCTAACCGTCAGGCACTTTCCCGATACGGACTTGCCGTGTCTGATGTGATGAGTGTCGTCCGGGATGGGCTGGGTGGTGCCGCTGCGGGCCAGATCATTAATGGAAATGAGCGGTACGATATCTATGTGCGTCTGGCGAAACGTTTTCGGGAAGACCGGGATGCCATTGCCGATCTCAGGTTACAGGCGCCGTCCGGGGCCTGGGTGAGACTCGGTGATGTGGCTGATGTGTCTATTGAATCCGGCCCGCCTCAGGTCCGCCGCGACGACGTCCAGCGCCGTGTGGTCATTCAGTCCAATGTGCAGGGTCGTGATATGGGCAGCGTGGTTGCCGATATTCAGGATACCATCGCGTCAGAAGTAAACCTTCCCCCCGGCTATTCGGTGGATATTGGTGGTCAGTTTGAAAACCAGCAGCGAGCTCAGAAGCGATTGACCATTGTGGTACCTGTATCTCTGGGGCTGATTGCGCTGTTGCTCTACTTTGCTTTCAGTTCGGTTGGTCAGGCGCTGTTGATTCTGGTCAACGTGCCGCTTGCCGTTATTGGTGGCGTCTTTTCACTCTGGATCTCCGGCCAGTATCTTTCAGTGCCCAGTTCCGTTGGATTCATCACACTGTTTGGTGTGGCGGTGCTTAACGGGGTCGTTATGGTCGAAAGCATCAATCAGCGAATACAGGACGGGTTGAATGTGGATACCGCGGTGTTTGAAGGTGCCGTCTCCCGTTTACGTCCTGTTTTGATGACAGCAATAACCTCGGCGCTCGGTTTGATACCGATGCTATTGTCGACGGGTGTGGGGGCGGAAATCCAGAAGCCGCTGGCCAGCGTGATTGTTGGTGGTCTCGTGACGGCAACTTTCCTAACCCTTTTTGTTTTACCGGCTCTATTCAAGCACTTCTCAAAGGCTAAACTCGAGGATATACAACGGTAGAAGGAAGCTGGAATTACAAAATTGTTGTCGCGAGCAGGGAAGGGTATTCTCGCCGTCGTAGCGGGGAGGGGGATTTATGGTTGTTGCTCTACTCTGGGAAAGGAAGCATAACTGTGATTCTGGCGCCCCCTGTGTCTGAGGATCCAATGTTCATCTGTCCGAAATTGTCTTCTAGTATTTCGGACACGATGGACAGCCCCAGTCCAAACCCAGAAACGGTTTCGTCAAGCCGGGAACCTCTATCCATCACTTTTGAGGCCGCTTCTGGATCAATCCCAGGGCCGTCGTCTGCAACTTCTATCGTTAGCCCTGAATCGGTCGGGCTAATTGAAACGTCAACCGTGGCCCGACTCCACTTCCCGCCATTTTCGAGCAGGTTACCGAATAACTCTGATAGGTCCTGACGCTCCATGGGCCAACTGAAGTTATTCGGCAAAGATGTATTAATACGAAAACTCTTGTCGGGAAAGATTTTTTCCATGACAGAGATGACGTTATTCGCTATTTCAACCGGCAAACATGTTTGCCCCATCTGCCTGCCAGATATATCTGCCTTGCTCATGCGGTAGTTCAAGGACCGGCTTAGATCCTTTAGGTTGGAGGTCATGAACTCTATGTCGTCGCGGGAGGGAGGTAACGAACCAGTGTCTGACAGGATTGCGAGATTGGCAGAGATTGAGGTCTTTACCATGTGAGAAAGATCAGAATTGAGGCGGCGATGGCGGTCAAGCCGACGACTTGCTAGTTCAAGTAGATTATTGAACTGTTTGATCAGCGGACTGAACTCCTTTGGTGCGTCAGGATTCAACCGAGGTTGTTTGCCAGATTGCAGCCGTCTCATGTCGTCCTTGATGTGTTCGATCGGTTTCAAGGCCAGGTAAGTCGTGATGCCTACCAGGGCCAAGAGAACAACGAGCAACAAAGCGGAGGCGGCAAGCAAGGTCATGTGAGCTCCAATGGATCGCTCAGCGAGTCCACTCTCCATTTCCAGGATGGTGATTGACGAAAGCGAACTGTCAATTCCGACACCACGTTTTAATCCGAGAAGGCCATCTGCACCGTGGGATATTTCGACAAAGCCCGCCGGCTTTTCTAAAACCATACGCAACTTCGTTTGATTTACGTTGTTACTGGCAATGACGCTTCCATCTTTCATTTCAACGATGAGGGCGTGTTCCAGTAGCAATTGGAATCGATCGATCATGCTGCCGATCTCGTCAACCGTCGGCATTTCGTTTGCAATGATGGTTTGAAAACTCTCCACCTCCTTTTCAAGGCGATGTTTTCTGGACTCGTTCGAGAGCTGCTCCATCACATAGGTGTGTGAGAAAAAAATCAGTAGAAAATACAAGAGGCTAAAAAAGATGCCATATTGGAAAGCAGTTTTTCGGATACTTTTCTGCGATGTCATGAAGGTGCTTTTGTCGATTGAGCGGAAGGCTTCAGTTGAAGGCACATAGAGGTGTTCTTATCCAAAAGCATAGTTGGAATCGAAGCGTGCCGCAACGGATGCGAGCCTGAGAGAGGGCGGCTCTGGTCTACAGATAGGTCTGGCCTGGTCTTATCTTCTTAGGCATTTGAATAACTCGGTTTAGTGTCATCAAAGCCGACCTGAATGGCTTTTGAGCTAGAGGTAAACGCTGAAAAAAACGTTTCATCAGCATAGATTTTCAAGTGTGTTTAAAGTTTCGATGTTCTACTAGGAATCTGAGGCCATTGAATTTCGCTGGTCTAATTGAAATAAATATCGGAGCCGTTTTATGAAGAAAGTATCCATGATTCTAGTAGCTTCTTTCCTGGCAAGTGGTGCTTCAATAGCCCTCGCAGGAGGGCAAGCGGACAGATACAACGAGGCAAGAAGCTATCCTAATAAGAGCATAGATGAACGTTCCTCCCAGTATCGTGCGGAAGAGAGCGAGACCGTCAAAAAACTGAAGGAAGAACATAGATTGATTAAAGAGTTGATTGGGGATCTCTTGGAAAAGCAATAACACTTATCGTTGTTTACTTGGAGCCAAGCGGGCAATTGCGTGGCTCCAGTATTAATTTAATGATACATTTTATTAATTTTGCAAAAAAACGGCGCAGGTCGCGCTTTAAGATTAATGAATCTCGAAAGAAAGACAGAGTGCAAATGGTTGGAAATTTGCATTCTCTACTGAGAAAATTTTCAGTAGTATTCATGACCAATTAAGACCTTCCTCTATTTTCCTCATAGAACCATATCCGATCTCGAACTTCCACGTTAAAAATAATTCTATTTTAGTTATCGTTTTCTTGCAGTTTTGTTTCTATTTGGTGCGCTTATTAATAAGTGCACTATCGTCGAGCAATGCGACACTTGAAGCATAGTGTTTATTGCATTGAATGATTAAATATTTAACAAATTTTATTAATTACGGCCCTGATTTGACGACAACTGCCCATAATTTAAGTTTTTGGAAAAGATGGCACAAAACGTGAATGCATTGTAGATGCGTTATTCAATGCGCAAATAACTAAGCTGTCAAAATTGAAGGTGAAAACGATGAAAAGACGTATCTCGACTAAAGATTGTTTGCTGAGTGTTGGTTTGCTCGTAACCCTCCAAGCGGTCCCGTTAATTGCCAGCGCAGATGTTAGTGCAAATTTGGGCATAACAAGCAATTACTTATTTCGCGGTGTGACACAAACAGATGGCTCAACAGCGACCCAAGGTGGGTTTGACTACGAGCATGCATCGGGGCTTTATTTTGGCGGCTGGGGCTCCAATGTGGATTTCGGCGATGGGACGAGCTACGAGCTTGATCTCTATGCTGGCTTCTCCGGTGCAATCGAGGATATCGGTTACGATGTTGGATACATTTATTACTCTTACCCTGACGCTCCTGAATCTATTGACTTTGGCGAAATATACGGAGAGTTGAGTTACAGCATTGCATCTATTGGTGTGGCTTACACAGCAAATAGCGACGTAAGCGGCGAGGGGCTGTTCGTTCAAGGCGATATCTATTATTACGCATCTGTTGATGTGCCGCTGGAAGACGATTTCAGCACAGGTGTTTTGATTGGTTATTATGATTTCACTGATGACAGCAAGGCGTCTGTTGGTGATGCGAGTTATGGGCATGCAGCTGTTAATGTCACCAAAGATGCGGGGAACTTTGGAGCTTTCAGTGTTAATCTGGAATACGCTGATATCGATTCAAGTAACGCACTTGGTTCGGTCAATTCGGACGACCCGAAGTTTTGGCTGGGCTGGACTAAATCTTTTTAATCCATTTGGTATTTTTCACCGAAATGATTAATTGTTAATAAAGCTGGCCCAGTTTATGGGCCAGCGCGTTTATCTGGCGAACCCTGTTACTTGAAGAAGAATAGTTAAATCACAGTAAAAGAAGTCAAGCTTTAGCATTTTTCTGAAGAGGATCTCTTGCAAAAAAATATCCTTGCCCTCTCAATGTTTTTATTCGTTTTTTCCCGAGTATTTTTCTGAGCCTAGCTATGTAGACTTGAACGACATTTCTGGTTGGGCACCTTTCGATATTATAGAGTGCTTCAACAAGTTCGTCCTGCGAGAAGACTCTGTCAGGAGAGCGAAGAAAGCATTGTAAAAGGCGGTACTCCGTTGCGGTTAGTCTGAACTCTTTGTGATCGGGAGTTGTTAGGGTTCTATAGGTTGCATTAAGTAGAAAGCCATCCACGATAATCTTATCAGTTGCTCGCCCGTCTTTTCTTCTTATTATGGCGCTAAGTCGAGCTTTTAGTTCATCGAATTCGAAGGGTTTTGGAAGATAATCGTCTGCCCCGGCATTTAAGCCCTCAACTCTCTCTGTCCAGTTGGAGCGGGCAGTTAAAATAAGAATAGCTTCATCTTTGCCGCTGCTTCTCCAATTCTGCAACAAGGAAAGTCCGTTCTGGTCGGGCAGTCCGATATCGAGTACGATCGCTTGGTAACTGCTTGCTTCTACGAACGAATTGGCCTCTGAGCCGTTTTTGGCTACATCAACAGTAAAGTGTTCCTTCGCAAGCCAGCCAGAAATTTTTTCTGCGAGTATCGCGTTATCCTCGACAATTAGAACTTTCATCTATGAACGCCGTTTGTGGATGTTGGGTGATTTTGGTCGCCACCTATCTCGTGCGCAAATCAAAATAGCTCAGAAAGTGGATTTCAAGCAGCCCACTATAAAAACAGACGAACCTGAATTCAGCTTGAAAAACACGTTACTTTTCGGACAGGCGTGGCAATCCACGAAGCATGGGCCGAGGCAAGTTGGTCTTCCATCGCTGATCGTAATCGATGCACCGAGTTTGTCTGTTTTCGACAGACTTGGTGCATGCGATGAATGATCAGGGGCACTCCCTTACATTGCCTTCTTCAGCTCACCATAGTCACCCCCGGTACGGAGCACCAGCGTGATGTCGTTATCGTTACGGTTGCGGAAAAACCAGCCGTGGTTGCCCGTGAATGCCGCCACCAATTCTCCCTTATCTTCTGGAACGCCACGGCCTTTCTCATAGGAAATGGATTGACCGCTGCCATCACCGTGGGTATCGAAGTTGATCGGGCCGCCCTCAGAGGTCCATGAGAATCGCGCGACGGCGTCTTCCTTCATGGTGAGTTTGAACTCGGTACCCTCTCCTGGAGCCAGGACAACGCGGACTTCGTCCTGCCATAGTGGTTCTTGGGCGGGTTCAGGAAGAGGCTCCTCCTTGATTGTCTGCTCGGCGACTGGTTCTGGGGCAGCGGTTGTTTCCGTCGCGGAGGCGTCTGGCTCCTGCGGTTTTGTTGCGCCGGCTGATTGAACGCCGACCAATTGCGCTGTCTCGTCAGCCGCGGCTTCGTTCGCGAGTTGGCCTTTGATTTCACCCATTTCCGTCAGGCCCAAAAGGCGACCCGCGCCGGTGGGGTCCAGCGCATATTCGGCCGGCATTACCACAGTCACTAGCAGCACCAATGCCACTATCGCGGCCATGATAGTGGAACGAATCAGTTTTGCGGTGCTGGGCAGATCACTGCGTGAAGGCATATCTGTGTTGTACATAAATCGTCTCCAGAATTAAGCAACAAAATAACCGGTGAGCTGGTAGCCCATGAGCAAGAAGCCCGCGCTCATCATGGCCACGTTGGCGGTGTAGGCGTGTCGAAAAAAGCCATCCGTTTTGCGCCAGAAGCTCATAAGGATCAGGATCATGGCCAGCGCAACGAGCTGACCGATTTCGACGCCTACGTTGAATGCAAGAAGGTTGGGTATCAGCCCGTCCGGTGAGATGTCGTATTCGATGATCTTGGTCGAGAGCCCAAAGCCGTGGAAGAACCCGAATATCAGAGTTGCGGCCTTGGTGTTGGGCTGGAATCCGAACCAGCGTTGGTAGGCGCCAATGTTGTCCAATGCCTTGTACACAATGGACAGGCCAATAATCGCGTCAATGAGGTAGCTGTTGATGCCGACGTTGAAGTAGACACCTAACAGCATCGTTGTGGAATGTCCCAGAGCGAACAGGCTCACGTAGATCGCGATGTGCTGCATGCGATAGAGGAAAAAGATGACGCCTAGCAGGAACAGCAGGTGGTCATAACCGGTGACCATGTGTTTGGCCCCGAGGTAAGTGAACGCAATGAGGTTTATACCGGTGATTTCCTGAATGTACCCCTTGTCTCCCTGGGCAACCGCGTGGGCGAGCACGTCAGTACTCATGCCCAACAGGCCAATGGTCAGGATCATCCATAACAGACGGTGTCCGCCGGCGCCGACATGCGCGCGCCAATGGCCGTCAAAGAGATTTGACAACATAGTGACTCCAATAGATTTGATTACAAAAGCTGCTTCGCAGCGAATATCAGAACGTCATGGAGTCTTTCGGGGGGCGATCGAGCCGGTAACGAAAACTGCGAGGGGAGTCTGCGGCAAATGGAATAATCTGCCGTAGTGACATCGACTGGCTGGCGAGCAGTCGGTTGGTCAGGTGACCCATGGTTTCATGGGTATGGTTGCCAGTGTCATGGTGAATGTGATTCTCAGAGTCTTCACCACCACTGTCATGGCTGTGTGGGTGGCTTTCATGATCCAGTGTGGTCGGGGCAGCAAGCTCCGCAGCA
The DNA here is from genome assembly GCF_040148675.1 of Marinobacter sp. NFXS11. NCBI lineage: Bacteria > Pseudomonadati > Pseudomonadota > Gammaproteobacteria > Pseudomonadales > Marinobacteraceae > Marinobacter > Marinobacter sp. NFXS11. The sequence continues at coordinate 971,717 of NZ_JAGDDV010000002.1, forward strand.
CCGTGTGAAGAGGCTTCGCCGATAACCGACAACGACATGCCTATCAATGCGAACAGCATGACGAGCATTTGCAGCAGATTTTTGCGCTGAATCGCTGTGACCATAAATGTGGCGATGCCGTCTGGTAATTGGATTTAAAGACTGGTTAAGGATAGCATCCCCCTAGGGGGGATAGGAATGAAGAATGGCTAATGAATACAAACACCAGTCGCATCCAGAGATCGTGAAACGCCTGAAGCGCGCCAACGGGCACCTTCAGAGCGTGATCAACATGATCGAAGAGGAAAAGCCCTGCCTGGAGCTTGCACAACAGCTTCATGCGGTAGAGAGGGCCATCCAGCAGGCCAAACGTGTGCTGGTACAGGATCATATCGAGCATTGCCTGGACGACGCGATTGGAGCGCTGGAACCTGACCAGCAAAGGCGGGTTGATGAATTCAAGGCTATTGCCCGTTATCTCTGAGCTCAGCTGACCGATGTTAGGGATTCTCCAACACCGAACCTATCGCCATCTGTTTTTCGCTCAGGTGGTGGCCCTTTTGGGAACTGGATTGGCGACGGTGGCGTTAAGCCTGCTGGCATTTGATCTGGCAGGGAATGACGCAGGCCAGGTGTTGGGCACCGCGATGGCCATAAAAATGGTGGCCTATGTGCTGATTGCACCGCTGGCCTCAGCGCTTGCCGAGAGAATGCCCCGTCGGATGATGCTGGTGTCACTGGATCTGGTGCGAGCGGCTACCGCCCTGGCTTTACCGTTCGTATCTGAAATCTGGGAGGTGTATGCCCTAATTGCGGTACTTCAGTCCGCGTCTGCCGCCTTTACCCCTGCATTTCAGTCCACCATTCCGGACACGCTCCCGAACGAGGACGACTACACCAAAGCATTGTCTCTTTCTCGTCTTGCCTATGATCTTGAGAACCTGGTGAGCCCGGCTTTGGCTGGGTTAATCCTGCTGGCGACCAGTTGGCAGGCGCTGTTCTCCGGCACAGTCGTGGGTTTCATTGCGTCTGCATTTCTGGTGGTGTCTGTGGTTTTGCCATCCGGTTCTGCACCCCAAAAACGTCGTGGGGTTTTTGAGCGGGCGCGCCGGGGGTTTCGAATCTTCTTTGCTACGCCACGTCTTCGAGGCCTAATGGCACTGAACGTGGTAGTCAGCATGGCTGGCTCGATGGTGATTGTGAACACTGTCGTGATTGTGCGTGGCAGCTTCGGCCTAACGGACCAGCATACCGCCATGGCGTTTGCCGCTTTCGGCGGCGGCTCCATGCTTGCGGCCATCGCATTGCCCACACTGCTCAAACGATGGAAGGATCGCCCGGTCATGCTGACGGGGGCGTGGGTGTTACTCGGTGGCCTGGGAGCGGCCCTGTTGGCCGATTCGATTGAAACGTTGTTGCCAGTGTGGGTAGTCCTTGGCACAGGCTTCTCAACAGTACAGACGCCGATTGGCCGGCTGCTTACCCAATCCTCTCACGGCGAAGATCGGCCGGCTGTTTTCGCCGCTCAGTTTTCCTTATCCCATGCAGGCTGGCTGTTCGCCTATCCACTGGCGGGATGGTTGGGATCGAGTGCAGGCATTCAACTAACGTTGATGGTGCTGGCGACCCTGGGGCTCGCTTTCCTGACCGCTGCGATAAGACTTTGGCCTGCTGATGATCCGCTGGTGCTAGCACACAGTCACGCCGACCTGCCCAGCAATCATCCGCACAGAGTAGAGTCCGGGCCAGAACATTCTCATCGGTATGTGATCGATGAATTACATCCGAGGTGGCCGGGTTACTGATTGGCCGCTGATATCTCAGTGGGAATGTTGATCGTCGTGCATAACCCCCACACCGTTTAGATCTGATCTTTCTTTAAATGCTGGAATAGCTTACAGAAATACCAGTTCAAAACCCTGGATTTTTGAAATATCAATGACCTGCGGGCATTTCTAAACTCATGGTTGCGCGTTATTTCGAGTTGTGGTCTAAAGTAAATAGGTGGTATTGGCTCTGATTTGTGGAGGAAGGTACATGACGCCGATCAAATACCTCGTCGCAACTGCCGTTCTTGCAGCGCTTCCAGCATTTGCAATGGCGCATGGTGATCAGGGCCCTTGGCAAGGACATGGTCCTGGAATGATGATGGATCAGGAGCAAATGCAGCAGATGCATCAAAATTGGTCGCGCATGAATCAGTCGATGCAACGCATGCAGGATGAGGCTTCGCCAGAAGAGCGGCAACGGTTGATGCGTGAGCACTGGGAATCGATGCAAGAACAGATGGATCTTATGCACGATGGAATGATGGGGCCCGGCATGATGCAGGGGCGTCACGGTATGATGAACGGGCAACACATGATGAACGACCGTGAATCCAATAAAGGTACTGGACCGAGTACCGACCAGAAACTGCAAATGATGCAACAGCGAATGGATCAAATGCAGCTGATGATTGAGCAGATCCTGCAACATGAGCGAAATTTGAATTAAAAGTGATTTTTCCTGATTTGCCAAGCGATCATCCATCCTGAATTGCATCTAAGGCGGCCAAGATACTAACTGGCGGCCAATATCGCAGAGGGAATGTCGATTGTCGCGCACAAACCGCTTTTCTTAGCGGCCGTAAAGTGGAGGGTTCCTCCGTAGCGTTCGACGATTTCCCGAACGATGGCGAGCCCGAGGCCATGGCCCGGTGTCTGTTCGTCCAGCCGCAATCCCCGTTGACCCAGCTTGCCGATTTCGGCGTCAGCAACGCCCGGCCCATCGTCGATAACACCTATGTGCAGTGTTCCGGAGTGTTGCGCCAATGACAGCTCCACGCAGCGTTCTGACCATTTGCCAGCGTTGTCCAGAAGATTACCCATAATTTCATTCAGGTCGTGCTCCTCAATCGGCCAGCGGACGTCCTCTGGCAGAGAGCTCGACAGTTCAAAGGATTTTTCCGGGTACAGTCGCCCCAGCATCCAGAGCAGGTCCCGTGCCTGTTTCAGTGGGTAGGCGCTTTTCCCGACCTGTGGCCCGGCAAAACGACTTCGTCGCATTTCGGCTTCAAGCTGTTTGTCGATGTCGTTGAGTCTCGCCGTCATCTGGAGCCGGAGTTCATTGGGAAGCGGGCGGCTCGTGTCCTCAAGTACCTGCCGGACGGCTGCAATGGGAGTCTTGACGCTGTGAGACAGGTTGGCCAGCGCATCCCTGGATCGTTCCAGACGCTGATCCAGTGAGTCGAGTAGCTGGTTGAGTTGTTGAACCAGCGGGCGAAATTCCTCGGGCGCATGCACATGAATCCGCGAAACCTCGCCGTCCTGAAGCCTTTTTAATGTGGCCTTCAGCTCGACAACGGGGCGCATGGACAGGTTGATACCGAACCAGATCACGGCAACCAGCAGCAGAATCAGCAGTATGGAAACGATGGCTGTCCAGACGTGCAACTCGGCTTGGCTGCGTTTCAAGGCTCCCAGATCCTCCGCCACAATCACCACGATGGGGGTGTCGCCCAAACGGAATGACTTGCGGTAAGCAAGGATATCCTCCGGCGCTTCGGCTGTTTCCCCCCCCTGCACCCGAGAGGTTCCATCCTGCCCGGATTCGATCATCGACCCCAGTACCGGCGCCCAGGAATCCGGTGACAGGATGGTTTTGGAAGGCGCATGGATGGCAAAGGCGTGGTGGAAGACTTCCTGAAAGTAATCACCGGTCTGGAGGCTATCCAGCTTACCACCAGAATTGCGAATTTGGTGCTCCAGGAAAGCAACTTCATCCTTGAGGCGTGTTTCTACGAATTCTCGTGACATGCGGTCCAGCAGCAGACCATGAACCAGCCAAGCCAGCCCCATCAGAGCGATGCCCGCAGGCAACAGCAGTACCAGCAGGGTGCCCTTGACGGATGTGGGCTTTCTAAACAGTGTCATTGAACAGGTACCCCTGGCCGCGACGGGTTGAGATGGCGTCGTTGCCAACCAGTTTTCGCAATCTGCGGATGTAAGCTTCGATCACGTTCTCATTCGGGGTGTCGTTCAGGTTGTAGAGCTGTTCCATTAGCTGCTCTTTTGAAAATAGATGGCCGGGACGGCTCATCAGGCACCGTAGAAGGCGAAATTCAGTGCCGGTCAAACTGTGTTCAGTGCCATCGTCCGACTTAAGGCTCTGGCGATTTTCGTCCAACTCATAGCGCCCGGCTTTGACCATCGAGTGAATTCGGCCTTCGCTTCGACGCACAATGGCATTCAGGCGGGCGATCAGTTCTTCGGTCTGAAAGGGTTTCGCCAAATAGTCATCGGCCCCCGCTTTGAGCCCTTCCACCTTGTCGTGCCAGTCTCCACGAGCGGTCAGGATGAGCACCGGAAAGGCGATACGATTTCTTCTCCACTTTCGCAGGATGTCCAGACCGTTGCCATCGGGGAGGCCAAGATCAAGGATAACAGCTCGATAATTCTCCTGTTCTCCCAGAACCATGGCTTCTCTGGCCGTGTAGGTCGTATCAACGCTGAATCCCGCCTTTTCGAGCTGGCCGCTCAATCCATCAGCCAGCAAACGGTCATCTTCAACGAGCAGTAATCGCATCGGGCTGTCCTTCTCTTGAACCGGATGGGCGAACAGTGTCGCCCACTTACCTGAATTCAGGCTGAACAACAAAAGAGTTGGGTATTTTCAGCAAGAATTCAGGTTGGTGCGCGATGGTGTCACTCGTATTTTGACACTGCTCTGAGTTCAGGGCTAACCGTTGCCGGTATTTCCGGCCAGTAATCTGAGGAGAAGACAAGATGAATGCATCCAAGTTGATTGTCGCAGCCGTTGCCATGTCGATGTCGGCAGTGACCCTCGCCGCTGGTGCCCATGGCGGTGGCCACGGTGCCAGCAGTGGCGAACCGGGCAAGGCATCAGAAGCCTCTCGCACTATTACCGTCGAAATGTACGACAACTACTACGAACCGGAAGAAATCAATGTTGAACCTGGCGAAACCGTACGCTTTGTCGTCAAGAACGAAGGCAGTCTGGTCCACGAGTTCAACATCGGCACCCCTTCCATGCATGAAGGCCATCAGAAGGAAATGATGATGATGGTTGAACATGGCGTGATCCAGGGCGGAAAGCTCAATCAGAACATGATGAATATGGATATGGGCAACGGTAAAACCATGAAGCATGACGATCCGAACAGCGTGTTGCTGGAACCGGGTCAAAGTAAGGAAGTTGTCTGGAAATTTACCGAAAAGGGCGATATCGAGTTTGCCTGTAACGTGCCGGGGCACTACCAGGCGGGCATGTACGGTGACGTTAACTTTGAGTGATTCGGTGTTCTGACAACCACGCGAATGCAAGGGTTGGCGACTGAATGCCAGCCCAGCTTCAACGAAGTGCAGTTTGGAGTAAAACAGATGAAAACACGTCTACTGACGGGGCTATTGAGCCTGTTGATGCCGGCAATGGTTCTGGCCGGCGAATACGACTTAACGGTCGACCGGGTTGAAATCGACACCGGTGACTTCGTCAAAGAGGGTATCGGGTACAACGGAAAGTCCCCCGGGCCGGTGATGCGCTTCAAGGAAGGCGAAAACGTCAGGATCAACGTGACCAACAACCTGGATGAGATGACATCGATCCACTGGCACGGCCTGATCCTTCCTTTTGATCAGGACGGTGTGCCAGGCATCAGCTTTCCGGGCATTAAGCCTGGTGAGACCTTTACCTACGAGTTTCCGATCCAGCAGGCAGGCACCTACTGGTTTCATAGCCATTCTGGTTTTCAGGAGCCGGACGGCGCCTACGGTTCCATCGTTATTGAGCCCGAAGGCCGTGAGCCGTTCCGTTACGACCGCGAATACGTTGTGCAGCTCACTGATAAGCATCCTCATTCTGGTGACCGCATCATGCGCAACCTGAAGATGATGCCGGATTACTACAACCGTGAGCAGCAAACCGTAGGGGAGTTTTTTTCGGACGCGTCCAAAAACGGTCTGATGAACACCATCCGGGACCGCATGGCCTGGGGTGACATGCGGATGATGAAAGCGGATGTGGAAGACCTACAGGGCTTCACAGGCCTGATCAATGGCAAAGGGCCCGAGCAGAACTGGACTGGCCTCTTTGAACCCGGAGAGCGCATCCGGCTGCGGTTCATTAACTCTTCGGCGATGACCTATTTCGATATCCGTATCCCGGGTCTGGACATGACCGTTGTGCAGGCAGATGGCAATAACGTTCAGCCCGTCAACGTGGACGAGTTCCGCATCGGTGTAGCGGAAACCTACGACGTGATCGTGCGCCCGAAAGATGAGCAGGCTTATACCATTTTCGCCGAATCCATGGGGCGTTCCGGTTATGCGAGGGCAACACTGGCCCCTGAAGAGGGTATGGAAGCCGCCGTGCCGCAACTGCGCGAGCCTGCCCGTCTGACTATGGCGGATATGGGCGGTATGCCCGGCATGGACCACGGCAATATGGCTGGCATGGATCATGGCAACATGGATATGAATAGCTCAGAAGAGATGCCGGGCATGGATCACTCCTCAATGGAAGGAATGGACCCGTCGAATATGGAAGGCATGGATCATTCGAGCATGTCCGGCATGGACCATGGCTCCATGGCGATGGGAAAAGCAGGCCCAAGCGATCCCTTCTATGCCAAGGGAAGCGGCCTTGTGCCCACGGCAGCCAATGGCGGCAAGTTCCTGTCTTACGCAGACCTGAAGGCTCAGGACCCACTGTATGAAGACCGCGAACCGACGCGGGAAGTCGAGCTTCGTTTGACTGGCAACATGGAACGGTACACCTGGAGTATTAACGGCGTGAAGTACGAGGACGCTGACCCCATTCGCCTGAAATACGGTGAGCGCGTTCGCTTCAAGTTCGTCAATGAAACCATGATGACGCACCCCATGCACTTGCATGGCATGTGGTCCATCCTCGATGTTGGCGCTGGTCAGTGGAACCCGATCAAACACACGGTCAGCGTCCAGCCGGGCACGACGGTGTATATGGAAACCGAGGTGGACGAGCCTGGCCAGTGGGCTTTCCACTGCCACCTGTCCTATCACGCGGCGGCCGGTATGTTCCGCAAAGTGATTGTTGAGGGTGGCCCCGAGTCGACTCAAGCAAAGGCGGACGCAACAACCGCGGAAGGAGGTGATGCATGAGATCTATTCGATCACTTGTTGCTGTCAGTTTTCTTGCCTCCATTGGATTCTCAGCGGCGGCGACAGCTCAGGAAATGATCTCCGACACCACCGCTCGCAAACAGCCGCTCACAACCTGGGGCATTCAGTTCGAGGAATTTGAATACCGCTACAGTGACGACGATGAGGAGTTGGGTGTCTGGAATGCAGATGCCTTCTACGGCACGGACGATCTCAAAGTTCGGTGGCTGACAAAAGGTGAGTATGCGATTGAAGAAAAGGCCTACGAAACGTTGGAAAACCAGCTTGTAGGCCAAGTGCCCATCTCCAAGTTCTTTGATGCCAAGGCAGGTGTTCGATTCGATACCCCCGAGGGTCCGGATCGGACCTACGCGGTATTGGGCGTAGCAGGGTTGGCGCCTCAGTGGTTTGAGATCGATGCGAACCTTTATGTGAGCAAAGATGGCGATACGTCAGCCCAACTTGACGCAGAGTACGAGTTGCTGTTCACGAACCACTGGATCCTGGCCGCAACGCTGGATGCCACTGTTGCGTTTAGCGAGGATGAAGAAATCGGTGTCGGAAAGGGATTGGTTTCCACCGAAACTGGCCTTCGGTTGAGGTATGACCTGATCGATCGTGCGTTCTCTCCCTACGTGGGCGTGGTGCATGAGCGCAAGTACGGCGATACAGCCGATTTTACGAAAGCTGAAGGCGGTGGGACAGAAGACTGGTTTGCCGTGATCGGCGCTCGAATCGCATTCTGATGCTGATGGGCCATGGGGAATCCCACGGCCCTTTTTCGTCTATGATTTGATGTAACTCAAATCCACCGAAAGTCTGTGTCCATTTTCAGTCGCAGTTCAGATTGAAGTGTTTTGATACAGGGAGAAGTCATCAGGAAGAGAGGTGTCACCCCATGACCAAAGCACACAAAGCAACCAATCAGGAGCAGTTTTTGTTGCGCCGAAAAATGGCCGTCGAGGGGCTTGGAGAGGATCAGTGGGAGGGGCTCATCCACGATCTTAATCACCACCCCTGCGTTGATTTCGCCGAGCGTGAGCCGAATGGCACATTGCAGGTGACGTACGACGGAACCCACTGGTCCGTCGATGAATTACTGGAACTGATCAAGGCTAACGGTGGCCGATTGAAAACCGGATGGTGGAGCCGGCGCAAATTGGCCTGGTACCGGGTTACCGACGACAACGTCCGGGCAAATGCCAAGCATGAGCCGTTCTGCTGTTCAAAAATCCCACCCATGAAGCGAAAATAACCGGAGGTTAGATGAGCGGGGAGCAGGACAGAACCACTCGTTATAAGGAAGGCAGTCTCACACTCGCAGGAACTGTCATGCTGGGTACCGGCGTCATGATTGGCGCCGGTATCTTTGCGTTGACCGGGCAGATGGCACAGATGACCGGCGTGCTTTTCCCGCTGGCGTTTCTCGCAGCGGCGGTGATTGTCAGCTTCAGCGCCTATTCCTACATCAAGATCTCCAATGCCTACCCGTCCGCCGGCGGTATCGGCATGTACCTGCACAAGGCTTACGGAAACCGGCTGCCAACGGCTTTCAACGCCCTGTTGATGTACTTTTCCATGGTGATCGCCCAGAGCTTCCTGGCCCGCACCTTTGGCTCTTACACCATGCAACTATTCGGAGGGGACGAAAGCGGCCGTATGGTGCCCATTCTGGGGGTGGCATTAATCCTCGTGGCTTTCGTGATCAACCTGCTGGGCAATCGGATGATTCAGGGGGTGGCTTCCTTTATTGGGATCCTGAAAATCGGCGGCATAATGATTTTCGGTCTGGTCGGGATCTGGATTGCCGACTCAGTCTCGGTTGATTTTTCGGAGCCCGGTGAAGCCGGAGCGCTGGGCAACTTCCTGGGCGCAACCGCACTGGGGATTCTGGCGTTCAAAGGCTTTACGACCATCACCAACAGTGGTTCGGAAGTAATAGACCCAAAGCGAAACGTCGGGCGCGCCATCGTGATTTCCATTGCCGCCTGCGTGGTGATCTACACGCTGGTGGGCTTTGCGGTCGCCAGCAACCTGTCACTGGCTGAAATTATCAAAACGCAGGATTACTCCCTCGCTGCTGCTGCGCGTCCCGCTCTCGGCGATTACGGTGTCTGGTTTACTGTCGCTATTGCCATGATGGCCACGGCGGGCGGTATTCTCGCCAGCGTCTTCGCGGTATCCCGCATGCTGGCGATGCTGACGGAGATGAAGCTCGTACCACACCGGCATTTTGGCATGCCCGGCAGCATCCAGAAACACACACTGGTGTATACCGTTGTCCTGGGGCTGATCCTCACCGCCTTCTTTGATCTGTCACGAATTGCCGCGCTGGGTATCGTGTTTTACCTGATTATGGACATTGCCATTCACTGGGGTGTACTGCGCTATCTTCGCAAAGACATCAAGGCCAACACCTGGGTGCCAACTACAGCCATCTTGTTGGATCTTTTGGCTCTGGGCGGCTTTGTCTGGGTAAAACTGAATACGGACCCGTTCGTCATTGGCGTGGCAGTGGTCACCATGATTGTGCTTGCAGTTTCCGAGCAGATTTTCCTGAAAAGATCGCCGGAATCCGCGCAAGCGAAACAGGAAGAGAGTCACGCGCATCGTCACCATTAACCAGAATCAGGAAGTGAGGCTATTGCCATGATGGGAGATAACATGTTCGGGAACACCATGTGGGCAGGCCACTGGCTGTGGATGCTGGTGATTGCCATTGTGGTCGTCATTCCGGCCTGGCGTATTTGCCAGCGCACGGGGTATCCGGGGTGGATGGGTGTACTGATACTGATCCCTATCGTCAATCTGGTTCTGCTGTATTTCATTGCATTTGCAGACTGGCCCGCCGATAAAACAGGAGATCAGAATGGCTGAGCATCAACACGCCCACCACCATGACAGTCATAATCACAGTCATGATCAAAAAGCTGCCGGGGAGCACGCAGTGAAAGATCCGGTTTGCGGCATGTCGGTGGATCCCCACTCGGCAGAGCACCGTAGCGAACACGGTGGCAAAACCTGGTACTTCTGCTCGTCACGCTGCCAGACCAAGTTTGACGAGGACCCGGAACAGTACCTCGGTGAGGAAAAGCAGCAGCAAGAGCCGGTAGCGCCGGGGACCATGTATACCTGCCCTATGCATCCGGAAATTCGCCAGCAAGGACCGGGGGACTGCCCCATTTGTGGGATGGCCCTGGAGCCAGAGCAGGTGAGCCTGGACGACGGGCCGTCGGCAGAACTCAAGGACATGACCCGCCGATTCTGGGTTGGCCTGGTGCTGACATTGCCGGTCCTGGTGCTGGAAATGGGCGGGCACCTGACCGGGCTTGACCATATTGTTGCTCCTCAGATGTCCAACTGGATTCAGTTAGCGCTGGCAACGCCGGTGGTGCTCTGGTGCGGCTGGCCCTTCTTCGTCCGGGGCTGGAAATCCGTGGTCAGTCGAAATTTGAACATGTTCACGTTGATTGCCATTGGCACCGGCGTAGCGCTGATCTATAGCCTGGTAGCCACACTTGCACCCCAGGTATTCCCGGGCGCCTTCCGGCAGGACGATGGCTCGGTGGCAGTGTATTTTGAGGCGGCAGCGGTCATCGTGGTGTTGGTGCTGCTGGGGCAGGTGTTGGAGTTACGGGCCCGGGAGAAAACCTCCGGTGCCATCAAGGCTCTGCTTGACCTGGCGCCCGCTACCGCCAGAAAACTGGACGATGATGGCGGTGAGTCGGATGTATCGCTGGATCAGGTAAAGGTCGGTGACCGTCTGCGGGTGCGCCCCGGCGACAAGGTGCCGCTGGACGGCGAGGTCCTTGAAGGCAGCTCCAACGTGGATGAGTCCATGGTGACCGGTGAGCCCCTGGCGGTCAGCAAGAAATCCGGCGATCAGGTGATCGGCGGTAGCATCAACCAGCAGGGTAGTTTTATCATGCGTGCCGACAAGGTTGGCCGCGATACCATGCTGTCCCAGATCGTGCAGATGGTCGCCAGCGCCCAGCGAAGCCGCGCACCGATTCAGGGGCTGGCAGACAAGGTAGCAGGCTGGTTTGTGCCCGCTGTGATCGTAATTGCCATTGTTGCCTTTATTGCCTGGTCTTTCTTTGGGCCAGCACCGCCCATGGCGTTCGGTTTGATTGCTGCAGTTAGCGTGCTGATCATTGCCTGCCCCTGCGCGCTCGGTCTGGCAACTCCCATGTCGATCATGGTGGGTGTCGGGCGCGGTGCCCAGAGTGGTGTGCTGATCCGCGACGCGGAAGCGCTGGAGCGAATGGAAAAGGTGGACACCGTGGTGGTCGATAAAACCGGCACGCTGACGGAGGGCAAGCCGCAAGTCACCCGCCTGGTCGCGGCGAACGGGTTCAATGACAGTGATCTGATGCGTTATGCCGGCGGCCTAGAGAAAGGCAGTGAGCACCCATTGGCCCACGCCATTCTCGATAAAGCCAAGGGCATGGACCTGAAACTGCCGGATGCGGAAGACTTTGACTCCCCGAATGGCAAAGGGGTCACCGGTCGAATCGACGGCAAGCGGGTGCTACTTGGCAACCGTCTTCTGATGGAGTCGGAGAATGTCGACACTGCGACATTTGACGGCGAAGCCGACCAGCTCCGAAAGGATGGCGCTACCGTGATTTTTGCCGCCGTCGACGGAAGCATCGCGGGGTTGTTAGCCATCGCCGACCCGGTCAAGGAAACCACCGAAGCCGCTATTTCCGCGCTGCAAAAAGACGGCATCCGGGTGGTCATGCTGACCGGCGACAACCGCACTTCAGCTGAAGCAGTTGCCCGAAAACTGCATATCGACGAAGTGGAAGCGGAAGTCCTGCCGGAAGACAAGGGCAAGATCGTCCAGCGTCTGAAAGATGAAGGCCGCATTGTGGTGATGGCGGGTGATGGCGTTAACGATGCGCCTGCACTGGCAACGGCGGATGTCGGTGTGGCCATGGGCACCGGGACCGATGTCGCCATCGAAAGCGCCGGCATTACGCTGCTGCGCGGCGATTTGATGGGCATTGTGGAAGCGCGCCGTTTGTCTCTGGCGACCATGCGCAATATCCGGCAGAACCTGTTTTTTGCATTTATATACAACTCTGCTGGCGTTCCTATTGCGGCAGGAGTGCTGTATCCGTTTTTCGGCATACTGCTTTCGCCGATTTTTGCAGCGGCCGCTATGTCGCTGTCCTCAGTCAGCGTGATAGTGAATGCGCTGCGTTTGAGGGTGGTGAAGCTCAATCAATAAACAATGAACTTCCGAATCATTGGAGATAGCCATGTCATACACGATCAATCGAATTATCAAAGATGCAAGCTTCGAGGGCGTAGATCAAAGAGCGCGCCAGGCCCTTACCGACCACGGTTTCGGGATACTGACGGAAATTGATGTCAAAGCCACCATGAAGAAAAAGCTGGACAAGGACATGTCGGCTTATCGGATTCTCGGGGCCTGCAATCCTGGCATGGCCTGGGAAGCCATCGGTGTGGAGCCTCGCGTGGGTGCCATGCTGCCTTGCAACGTTATTCTTCGTGAGGTTTCGGAGGGCATTGAGGTAAGTGCAGTGGATCCGGTGGCTTCCATGTCCGCCATTGATAATGAAGATCTCAAGCAGGTTGCCGGGAAAGTCAGGGATATGCTTTCTGAAGTCGTTCAGGCGATCTGATTGTCTTAACACGAAGAGGAATCTGTTATCGACCCGAAGCCATAAAAACCTCCCGGCATATTTGAGCCGGGAGTTTCTTTATCTACTAGCCCAGATCCCCCAGAACCGGAAAGGTGGATAGCATCCACGAAGCAAAGCGGGTCATCTGGCCGGTCAACACCATCACGCCCATTAACACCAGCCCCAGCCCCGCCACTGCCCTCAGTGGTCTGCTCCAACGACTGAATCCTCGCATTCGCTCGCGAAAGTGCTCGATGAACAGTGCGGTTCCAAGGAATGGCAGCGCCAGACCCAGCGAATACACCGCAAGATACAGCATGCCCGTTTCCGCGTTGGCATGGGTTGAGCTGAGTGCCAGTATGGCTCCGAGTATGGGGCCGATACACGGCGTCCAGCCGACGGCGAATGCCACCCCCAGCACGAAAGCGGCGGTCGGTCGCCCGCCCTCCAGCGTATGCCCTAGACGCCAGTCCCGTTGCAGGGCTGGCATGCTCCACCAGCTCAGCATGAACAGGCCCATGAGAATAATCAGTACGCCGGCCACCAGATTGGCTTCCTGACGGTAGGCCATCAGCCATTGCCCCAGAAGGCTTGCGCTTGCGCCCAGGGCAACAAATACCAGGCTGAAGCCGAGCACAAAACAGACACTCAGCCACAGGGCTTTGAGCCGGTTCGAGGCCTCGGTTACGGCACCACCGGTAACCACGGACAAGTAGCCCGGAACCAGTGGCAGGGTGCAGGGTGAGAAGAAGGACACCAGGCCGCCGAGAAAAGCGGCCAGGGTGCCCCAGGTTGCAAGGTCTGGCATTCAGAATCTCCAGAATCCGTGGTATTCCTTGCCGTTGGCAGGGACTGGTCTCAGTAATCGCTGTGTTCGCGGAATACGCTTTGCTGGCCGTTGGCGCGGAAGGCGATAACCTGGTAGTCGTCCTTCCGCCCGGTTTCCATGCCGGGACTGCCTTGGACCATACCCGGAACTGTCAGTCCGACGGTATTGAATTGGGGGTTTTCCAGGTAAGCGAGGATATCGTCCGCCGGCACATGGCCCTCGATTACCAGGTCACCGATCAGCCCGGTGTGACAGGAGGCTAGCTCTCCGGGTACGCCATGGGTCTGCTTGATCGCACTGACGTCGTCGGTATCGATTACCCGGGTCTTGAAGCCGCTGGCCTCAAGGTGCTCAACCCACCCCTCGCAGCAGCCACAGCTTGGGCTTTTATAGATGGTAATGGCAGGCCCGGCTTGGCTGATCGAGGCCGGAGGGGGTGATGTTTCGGCGGATTCGTTGGCCTGGATTGCCAGCGTGGTGGCGCCGGCGGCGAGCGCAATGACAGCTACGCCAGTGTAAAGGGCAAGTTTTCTGGTCTTCATGGTGATCTCCTGACAGGCTTGCCCGCCTATGACTCTGTGAAGCCGGCCCAGCCTGTTAATATGAATGTAAATCCGGTTTTCCGGGCGTTGCGGCCCACGGTGATGAAGCTGTGAGAGGATCAGGAGAGGGTGTCAGGAGGGGGCGTCAGGACATCGGAAATCGGGCTGCGGTAAACCGCCCAGAAAGGTATGGCGTCAACGTGGGCAGCAGTTTGAATGGAAGGCACTGATGTTGCTGTGGCCATGCCATAAACCGAAGCTGAAGCGCAGTGAGAGGCCGCCCGGTGACAATTTTGTTGCTCGGAGGTATCGCAATCCACAGCCATTTTGGAATGATTTATGCCTGAGGTACTGGCCCTGGTCTGGGTCATTCCGTCCCAGTCGGCTGCGCTGATGCTCGTGTTCGCCGCATCGGTATTCGCTACCCCGGCAAGCCTCTGAGTCGGGCCGCCGATTAACAGCAGAATGCTTAACAATGCTGCAAGGAATTGGCGAGAAGGCATGTTGGTTTCCATGAGTTGAACGGCTATAGCGATCCTGATGTCCCTCTTATTCAATATAAAACCTTTGATCTGGTCATACGTCAAGCTACGACAATGTTATTTTTGTCGGGCGATGAGGCATTTGATTGAGATCAACGTCCGAGCCGGACCGCTCTGGTCATTCAGTTTGAATTCAGGTGAATGTGGTTTGCTGGCAGAACGTCACCGACTCCCTCCTGGGTCCGAACAAGGACGTGTTTTTGCATCCAACATCATTAACCATGTGTAAGAGGTAATCTGGAATGGACATTAGAACATTTCGAGAGCTGATTGAGTGGACACGTGATCTTCATGCGAACCTGGCACGTTGCATGTCCCATTGCGCAACAAAGAATGAAGAGGAACGGGCAAGGGCGCTGTTGGACTACCTGGCAACCCATGAGTCCGAGATGGAGCGCATCGTAAACGAGTTTGAGCGCCAGGGAGATGCGAAGGCTCTGGAGACCCGAGTTATCGACTACCTCTCTCATAACCCGATCAAAACTCACCGAACCTGCGACGAGCCCTACGCAAAGCTGGATTTTGCTGGCATCTCCCGCGAGGTCTTTGACTTCCACGATCAGATTATTGATCTCTACAAGACACTGGTTGGAAAGGCCGAGATTCCAGAAGCAAAGGAACTGCTGGAATCACTGTTGACCATGGAGCAGAACGAATCCATGCGTCTCGCTCGCCAGGTAGGGCGCATGGACGACCTTTAAAGCAACCAAATAGATCGAGAGGCCAGGGTAAGCGGTAGTGATCACACCTGAAAGACGGGTGCGAACCCACCGCCTGGGGTACGAAAGTTAGTGGCCTGGCCTTGGTAAACCCGTGCAGCGGAAAGCAGAGGTTGCCCAGCATAGGTGTACAAACGGATATCGACCTTTCTGGTGGTGACCGTGCCATCCACTCTCAGCGTGCGTTCTCCGGCGGGAACGAAGTTCTGCGCGATGTAATCACCCTTCAGGATCTCTTCGAAAACGCGGCGGGTTAGTTTTTCGCCCCGATAGACGCCCTTGCTGCCATGGCCCGCTACCGGTTTGAAAAACAGTTTACGCCGGTTGCTCCACAACTCCGCCTCATCACTTGCTGAAACCAGCCGGGTCTTCGGTACAGCTCTATCCAGAAATCCTGCCTCGGTTTCACTCAGGCCCCAGTCGCGCAGGGTTTGGGCATCAGATAGCAGGATCAGGTTCCGTTTGTCGGCCATAAGCGCATGGGCGCGTGGATTGGGCGTGACGACCGCCGCGCCGTCGAGGTAGGCGCGCCTCAGCGCCCCAAGAGCCGGGGCCTCCAAGGCAAAATCCACCAGGCGGTTGTACACCATGTCGATAGGCTTGCCGTGGGCGCTCAGAGCGCCATCAACATACTCAAGCTCCGATGGGTTGAGGATCAAGGTCTCAATACCTCTGGCCTGGAATAACTGCTGGGCCAGTTGGAATTCCGGGAACATAAACTGGGATTCTGGGGCATCGTCCACAATGGCCAGGCAACCGGGCGTCGAGTCGCCACCTTGCCGTTGCCACTCCTGCTGGAACATGGCAAACACCGCGTCCTCGAACCCATCCAATGCACGGTTGGTGCCAGCGGTCTGCTGGGACGGGTCACAACATCGGTGTTGAGCCCGGGCCAATACCGTGTTCAGAAATGCGCCGCCGGCGTTGGTGTTGATTTCGATCAGCTGAGGTCCGTTCTCGCCCAGGTGAAAGTCGTAGCCCATGAAGGCCCCGATGGGGCCTGGATCAAAACCGGCGATGCCGGGCGCCCAGGACAGAGCTCGTTCCCGGTAGAACGGAAGCTCGGCAGCCGATTCGATCGCCTGAACGATCCGCTCCATCGTCGCGATGTCCGCCCGGGGTACAAAAACCGGCGTGTTTGAAAACAGGTGGTGGAGCTCGGGAACCGCCGACGATTCGTTCCCGGCGTCTGAAAACTGCTTTTTGAGGGTATCGGTGAGGGCTTTCTGATCAAGAGTGATGCAGTAACACTGCCGGTTGAGCTGGTCGGCGTGGGTTTTGGTTGTTCGCTGGTTTTCCTGGGGCTCGTATTGCATTGGTCGTCCATGGTCATTGTGAATCGTTCCACCTTGATTCTGGTCAAACGGATGCATGTTTCGCAACTGTTTTCAGGCCTGTTTCAGCTTGGTGTGATGGACTGCCAAGTAATGACCATGCCTGTTCGGGATCTTGCTAACCGGGCGAGGAAATCTTACTGAAACTCTCTGACCAAAAAGGGCACGCTATGAAACATTCGTTTCGCAAGCAGTGGATTGCTGGAATTACGGCCAGTGTCGCTATGAGTTTTTCGCTGATGGTGGCCGCAGACACGAACCGGGCATTTGTTCCCATGGGCACAGCGGATGCCGTCGGCGTTATTGATCTGGAAAACCGCAAGGTGACGTCGTCCATTGGCGGCACACGGAATACCCACGGTTCGGCACTGACCCCGGATGGCCGGTATCTGGTGGTGGGTAGTTTGTCGGCGCATGATCGTCAGGAGCCGGTTAGTCGCCCCGAAGGCGTTTCAGAAGATGAACACGCCGCTCATCATGGGGGCGGGAAGTCTACTGAATTGGAAGCAGGGAGTACCGGGCTGCTCTATTTGGTGAATACGGCCACAAAGACGATTGACCGCAAACTGGAAGTGCCGGGGCCGGTGCACCATGTGCTGGTGACTTCCGATGGTCGCTATGCCGTTTCCACGCATCCTGCTAGTGGCAGTATCAGCGTTGTGGATCTGGATTCCGGTCAGTTGGTCAAAACTGTGGCGACGGGGCCGGCCCCCAACTATCTGGTGCAAACCGACGACGGCCAATCCCTTCTGGTCAGCAATACCGGTAATGGCACGGTCAGCGAAGTGGATACCGAGCACTGGTTCGTCGAGCGCAATTTGCGGGTTGGCGGCAACCCAGAGCATATGGTGCTTGCCCCCGGCAACCAGCGGCTCTACGTGAATGATGCTGCATCCGGCCAGGTTCTTGTCCTTGAGCTTGCCAAAGGCGCGGTGGCGGACCGGTACGAGGTTGGCGAGGCGCCCCATGGCGTTGGCTTGAGCGCAGATGGCCAGACCCTCTATGCCACCAGCCAGGGCGGCAACCAGGTGGTCCGGATTGAGCTAGCCAGCGGCGCCCGCCACACCAGGCCGCTGGCTCCTGCGCCCTATCATCTTGCGGTCTCTCCCTACGATGGCCAGCTACTGGTGACCAGTCGGGCAGAGAACAAGCTTTGGGTGCTCGACCCGGAATCCCTCGATGTGGTTGATGAGATCGCGCTGAGCGGCATAGGCCATCAGATATCCCTTGAAGCCCATTAGTACTCTGTTCTGACAATGTTTTTTTCGCAAAGGAACCGCTCATGGATCGACGCTTTAAAATTACCTTGGCAATATTTGCCGTTATCGCACTGGTTTTACTCTGGGGAGAACACAAGGTTCATCTGCTTGGCGCCTTGCCTTGGCTGATACTGCTTGCTTGTCCGCTGATCCATATTTTTATGCACGGAGGGCATGGAGGGCATGGAGGACATGGCGGACATAACCACCACCAGGCAGAGCAACCGGGAAAGAGTGGAGAGCAGCGTGATGACTGATGGTGCATCGGATTATGGCCTTTGGAGCCTGGTGGTGCTGAATTCGGCGATTTTCATATTCTTCGCCTTCAGTTTCTTCAAACCACAGACCCGCCGGGACTGGCGTTCGTTTGGTGCCTTCAGCGCGTTTCTGGTGGCACTGTTCACCGAGATGTACGGGTTCCCGCTGACGCTCTACTTCCTCTCCGGCTGGCTGCAGAGCCAGTATCCCGACGTTAACTGGTTGGCTCACGACAGTGGCCACTTGCTGGAAATGCTGTTTGGTTGGAAGGGTTCCCCACACTTTGGGCCGTTTCATCTCTTGAGCACAGTGTTTATTGGCCTCGGGTTTTATCTGATTGCGGCTGGCTGGCGTACCCTGTACGCCGCGCAAAAGGCAGGGCAGTTGGCCACAACCGGCCTGTATGCCCACGTTCGCCACCCCCAGTATTCCGGCTTTGTGCTCATCATGTTCGGTTTTCTGCTGCAATGGCCCACGCTGCTGACGCTGGCCATGTTCCCGGTGCTGGTGTGGATGTACTCGCGCCTGTCTATTCACGAGGAGCGTGAAACAGAACAAGCGTTCGGCTCCGATTGGCAGGCCTATGCAGCCAGAACTCCCCGTTTTATTCCGCGATTGAGGAATTTGAGGCGCAAGGAAATCGAGGAACAAGAATGATGCATGTGGTAACTATCTCAGTAGGCGTTCTTTTGGTCGCGCTAATCAGCGGCTGCGGTAAACAGACGGTGGATGACCGCTGGTACACACAGGCCCAGGTCGAGCGCGGCGCAATGGTCTTCGACGACAACTGCGCAAGCTGCCATGGCGGCAATGCCCAAGGCGCTTTCAATTGGAAAAAGACCCTGAGGGATGGCTCCTATCCGCCGCCACCGCTCAACGGAACGGGCCATGCCTGGCACCATTCGTTCGACACGCTGATGGGTACGATCAATCAAGGTGGCGCCCCCATGGGTGGGAAAATGCCGGCCTTCGCAGGCGAGCTCTCCAGGGACGATCAAAAAGCCGCTATCGCCTATTTCCAGAGCAAATGGGAAAAGCGGATCTATGAGGCATGGTCTGAAAGGAGTGGGCTCTGATTTCTCTGGGTAATCAGACGATTAACTCAAGGAGGCAGTGTATGAAATGCTTATGGGTGGTGGCTTTTCTAAGTGTTTTTCCGGGCAGTGCGCTGGGTGGTGCGCCCTCGGCGGAATCATTGATTGAGGGGATGGAGGCCACCCTGTGGTCGGACAGCAACCACGGCCGTTTCACCATGCGTATAGAAACCGAATACTGGACCCGGGAACTGGACCTGGAAGCCTGGATGGACCGGCCGGACAAAACCCTGATCCGCATCCACGCCCCCAGGAAGGAAGCCGGCATCGGCTCGCTACGGATAGGTGATGCCATGTGGAACTACCTGCCCAAGGTGGACCGCACCCTCAAAATCCCGCCCTCGATGATGCTGCAACCCTGGATGGGCTCGAACTTCAGCAACGACGACCTGGTCAAGGAAAGCTCGTTTGTTGATGACTACACCCATGAAGTGACCGGCAGCGAAGAGCAGGGCGGGGCGACGACCTATCGCGTGGTTTCCACCCCCAGGCCCGACGCGCCGGTGGTCTGGAGCCGCCTGGAATTCCAGATTCGTGACGATCACATTCCGGTTGCCATGACCTATTTCGGCGAACGGGACCGGGCGATCAAGACCATCACCTACAGCGACATTAACAGTCTGGGCGGCCGGAAAATCCCCACCGTCTGGACCATGGTGGATGCGGACAACCCCAAGTCCCGCACGGTGATTGAGATTGACGCCATCGAGTTCGATCTTCCGCTTGACGACGACCTGTTCACCCTGCGCCGCTTGCGCAATCCACAGTGAGGCATGCTCATGACGCTTGTGAATGTCGAACACACCTCCCGCATCTACCGCCAGGACAGCGTTGCCGTGAAAGCTCTGGACGATGTGTCGGTGGCCATCGAGGCCGGGGAGTTCACCACGCTGGTGGGGCCGTCCGGCTCCGGCAAGACCACACTGCTGAACCAGATCGGAGCGCTGGATGAGCCGTCCTCCGGTAAAATTCAGATAGATGGCCAGGAGATCACAGGCCTGAGCCGCAAGAAGCGAACCGTCCTGCGCCTGTGGAAGATCGGCTTTGTGTTTCAGGAATACAACCTGATTGGCGTGCTTTCGGCCCAGGAAAACGTGGAATACGTGCTGATGCTGCGGGGTGTGCCCTTTGGCGAGCGCCGCCGGCAGGCCCGGGCGATCCTGGCTGACGTGGGGCTGGGCGGGCTGGAAACCCGGCTGCCCAATGAGCTCTCTGGCGGCCAGCAGCAGCGGGTGGCGGTGGCCAGGGCCATTGTCAGCAAACCGGCCATCGTGCTGGCCGACGAGCCCACGGCCAATCTGGATTCCAAGACTGGCGCGGCGCTCTTGGACATGATGCGCCGACTTAACGACGAGCAGGGCGTCACCTTCGTTTTTTCCACTCACGATCCCATGGTTATGGAGCGTGCCCGGCGGGTGGTCTATCTCAAGGACGGCCAGATCGAACGCGAGGAACGCCGCCCATGATGGCCTGGCTGCGGCTGGCTCTCGGTAACCTGCGGACCAACCGACGGCGCACGGGGATCACCCTGTTATCGCTGACCGTGGGTGTGGCGGGCCTGGTGTTTCTGTGGGCGTTCATCGACGGCATCAACGCCCAGATGATCAACAACATGACCGGCTATGTCACCGGTGATCTCAAGGTTCACAAGCGCGGCTTCCATGACGAACGGGAAATGAACATCGCCCTGCCGCAACAATGGAATCTGCCTCAGGCGGTGGCCGAAACCGAAGGGGTGACGGCCGCAGCGCCGCGCCTGACCGGCCACGCCCTGGCCAGCCTGGCCGACCAATCCCGGGCGATGCAGGTGATCGGCGTTGACCCTGCCCGGGAAAAAGCGCTGACGCGGCTCGACCGCTCCCTGGTGGCAGGTCGCTACCTGCAATCTGGAAACGAAATCCTGCTCGGCACTGGCGCGGCCCAGGCTATGGAAGCTGAGGTGGGCGACGAACTGGCGCTGGTGGTGCAGGCCGCCGACGGCTCCATCGGCGCAGATCGTTTCACCCTGGTGGGGGTGTTTGAAACCGGCGTCAAACGCATAGACGGCCAAGTTGCCCAGGTTCCCCTGGAGGCGGCTCAGGCCGTTTACGCGCTCTGGGGCCGGGTCACTGAAGTGGCCGCCCGGGTGGACGACCCCGACCAGTTGCAAAGTGTGATAGACCGCCTGCAACCGCAATTACAGGCGCGACAGGTGGAGGTGCTGGGCTGGCCCGAGCTGATGCCGTCTTTGGTGCAGATGGTGGACTTTCACAATGCCGTGACCTACATCGTTATCCTGGTGGTGTTTGTGGTGGTGGCCGCCGGTATCGTCAACACGATCCTGATGTCGGTGATGGAGCGCGGGCGGGAGTTCGGCGTCATGATGGCGGTGGGCACCTCGGGTTCGCGCATTGTGCAGTTGGTGTTGTTGGAGACTGCGCTGCTGGCCCTGGTGGGTTATGCCCTCGGCCTGGCCCTTGGGCTGGCGGTAACCGCCTACTTTGCCAGCCATGGCCTGGACTTCACCGCCTACATAAAGGCGATGGATACCATGCCCGGCCTGAGCGGCATCGTCTATCCCGCCACCAGCCCCGATCGCTGGGCGATCATCGGCGTGGTGGTCATCGTGGTGGCCCTGCTGGCAGCAATACTGCCGGCCTGGATTGCCAGCCGTCATACGCCCCTGGAGGCTATGGATGCCCACCGCAGTGCCACCAACCGGTTACGTCGCATCCATAGCGAGGTGACGTCTAACCGGATGGTCGTGATCTTTGCCCAGATGGCCCTCCGTTCGGTCTTCCGCAACCCTCGCCGTTCGCTCATCACCGCCTCGGCCACGGCCTTCGGTCTGGCGGCCTATCTGTTTCTCTACGGTTTTGCCGACGGCTTCTTTGAGCAGATGATCCGCAATTCCACCCAGCAACTGAGTGGCCACGTTCAGGTGATGGCGAAGGGGCACGATGTGGACCTTTCGCCCCAACTACGCATCGACAATGTGAGCGCACAGCTGACGACGCTGGGCGATCAACCCGCCGTTCAGGCCGCCGCCCCGCGTATCCTGCTGAAAGGCATGGTGGCCAATCCCAAAACCAGCCAGCCCATGGAGTTGGTGGGCGTGGCGCCGGATCAGGAGCAGCAGGTTACCCAACTGGCCCGCTACATGGTGGAAGGCCGGTACGTTCAGGCTGGTGGTGATGGCGTCGTCATCGGTCGAAAGCTGGCGGACGAGCTGGGCGCCCGCCTGAACGACAAGCTGGTGGTGACCGTTCAGCAGGCCGGCGGTGACCTGGCCTCCGGCGCCTATCCCATTCGTGGCATCTACCGCACCGGCAGTGACCTGTTCGACAGCGAATACGTGTTCTTGAACATCGCCCAGGCCCGCCAATTGGCAGGGTTCGCCCCGGACCAGGCCTCGCGCATCGCCCTGCGGTTGCAGGACCGCACTCAGAGCACGCCGCTGGCCGGACGGCTCAATGGCGAACTGGCCGATACCCAACTGATGGCCCAGGACTGGGAAACCCTGTTGCCGGTGGTGGTGCAGATGATCGAGATGACCCAGATCGACTTTTACCTGATTCTGTCCGTGGTGTTCGTGGTAGTGGCCATCGGGGTGATGAACACCATGGTGATGTCGGTGATGGAACGCACCCGGGAACTGGGGGTCATGCTTGCCCTGGGCACTCGGGGCAGCCAGTTGGTGCTGACCATCCTGTTCGAGGCGTTGTTCCTGGCGTTGCTGGGCATGGTGGCGGGCACAGTGCTGGGCGGGCTGCTCGTCACCTGGCTGAACCGCAGCGGCATCGACCTGTCTGCCATCGCTGGCTCCTTCGAGACCATTCCCGGCATCACCGACAAGGTGTACCCGGTGCTCATCATCGACCATGTCTGGTTGCCCAGCCTGCTGCTGTTCGCCTGCTCGGTGCTGGTGGCGCTGTACCCGGCACGACGGGCGGCCCGGCTGGACCCAGTGGAGGCCATTCGCCATGGTTAGGCGGTTTCGTCCCATTCTGGGGCTGCTGGCGGCACTTTCAGCGTCCGGGGTCCAGGCGGATTTCAGCCATTCTGGCTCCCTCAAGAATCAGACAGTGGGTTCACGCTCGCTGGTGGACGGTGACCCTTACCTGTCCAATCTGACCCGGCTGCGCCTGGAGCCGCGCTACCGCCAGGTCGATTGGGCTCTGGAGGCGGCCTACGATCTGGAGCTGCTCACCGGCAGCTTCCTGGATTCACCGGAATTCGAAATTCTCAAGAGTGCGCCGGACCCGCGCTACTGGACGCTGCAAGACGAACTCCACGATTCCGGTGATCTGGTCGCCCGCCACCAACTCTACCGGGGTACCGTGCAATGGCGCTCGCCGGTAGGCGACTTCCGACTGGGGCGTCAACAGGTCAACTGGTCCACAGCCCTGATCTGGAACCCCATGGACATCCTCAATCCTGTCAGCCCTCTTCAGTTAGAGCCCGATGAACGGATTGGCGTAGACGCCCTGTTATGGGATAGATCCTGGGGCGCAACCGGCCGATTCAGTGCCGTTCATGCACCGCAGGATAGTAGCGAGAATGCCAGCACGGCGGCGCGGGCCAAGCGTTTTTTCGCCGGCGTTGATGCAGGATTGATGGTGGGTGAGTTCGCCGACGTCACCAAAGCGGGTTTCAGCGGCAGTGGCTCAGTGGCTGGCACCGGTTGGCGTTCTGAGCTCGTCTGGAGCGAGCCGGATGCCGGGGACAGCTACTGGCAAGGAGTTGCAGATTTGAATTGGGCATTTCGCAACGGACTCAACCTGGCCGTTGAATATTTCTACAATGGTCGGCCCGTATCACCGGGACTTCCTGGCTTGGCCGGCCTGGTGTCCACGCAACCAGTCTATGCAGGGCGCCATTATGCCGGGCTTCTGGTATGGCAGGATATCACCCCCTTCTGGCAGTATCGGCTGGTGACCATCCGGAATGTCGATGATGCCAGTTGGGTGCTTTACCCGAGATCCACGTGGATACTACCGCTGAGCCACGAGATCTATTTCACTGCTGGGGCCCAGTGGTTCGGGGGTGACAGAGAGAGCGAGTACGGGAAATTGGAAGCGCTTGGGCTGATGGAGGTTCAATGGTTTTTCTGAATAGTACCTACCGGCCAGGAGCCGCTGTTGTACTCGTTCTGATGATCTGGGGCGTCAGTTTTTTTCTGCACTTTTTCTGGGAAATGGTGCAGGTTCCGTTCTTCACCGATATGACTGAGGCCCGTCATTTGGATGTGGTGTGGTTATGCACCCGCGCCACTATCGGAGATGCCAATATAGCCATCGGCGCATATGCCGTTGCGGCATTGATATCAAGGGACTGGTTTTGGGCAGTGAGCGGCTGGAGACGAACCAGTCTGTCGGTTTACCTTGCAGGCGGACTAGTTGTAACGATCGTTTTTGAGTATTGGGCGACAGGGGAAGGTGAAAGGTGGAACTATAGTGAGTTGATGCCCGTGCTCTCATGGACAGGCACCGGGGTGCTCCCTCTCGCTCAATGGGTCTTCCTGCCACTGCTAACGGTATTAGTCGTCGAATGGATGTTTCTTGGATGGTTGACCTTGAGAGCCAAATGAAAGATTCACTATGGAAACTGAGGGGAGGTACCTTTAAAAGTTTAAATATTCAATAAATAGTCGATCACCTTTTATAAAAGGTGATCGACTATTTATTTACTTAATAATCACTGCTTTTATCAGGAATGAGTATGACCCATGGAATGGGCATCTGAATCCTTTGCTTCGTAATTTAAATGTCGTAACTCACCCCGGATTACCTGATGCTTACCCATATGCCGATCGCTTTGTTTGTTTTTCATACAGTGCATTTGCGTACTTTCGGTGCTGGCTGTTTTGTTCGGGTAAGTGCGCGCTTCATTAATCCGGTCGGCCAACCCTGAATTGGCAGTGGCCATGGTAGAAAATAAAGTGGCAGCTGCTGCAGCAATAATGATTTTTTTCATGATGCTCTCCTTAATAACCTTAAACTGTTCAAGAAATTCAGTTCAGTTTCAGGTTTCTGTGGTTTACTTGAGCGTGATCAGGGCGTCGACTGCTTGAAGCCCGAGCCAGCCGACGCTTGTGTCTCCACGAGTTGACTTTACCGCAATGATTACCTTGCGGTATTTTTTTGGCTTTGCTTCAGCGCCTTATGATAAGCCCGGCCTTCATCCGTCATCATTTGCACGCGAGCCTCAAAACCTCCTTCAGACATCGCATAACGTGTCATTTCTCTATGTAAACGCTGCATATCTTCATTCTGAAGTATTTCTTCAACAGATGATTTATCCATCATTTGGTTGTGCATAACTTTCATGTCCTTACTGTCTGACATGTTGCCGGCAAGCACGGATGTTGAAACGGTAACTGCTGCTGCAAATATAAGTACATTTTTCATAATCACACCTCCTGATTGGTTGATGTGCTAATTAAAACATCGGTTTCTGAATTGATCCTGAAATTAAGATAAAGAATTCAAAAAAAGTAATTTTATTCAGGAATAACAGCGGTTTGATATAAATCAAATTAAACCATTTTGATCTGTAATTCAGTTTGGTTTCAGATAAGCGCTATAAGATTGCGTTTCAGAAATAATTCAATGGAGATTTTAAATTGTCCCTTCTTCTTCGCCTTATAAAGCCGGCCTTCCTCGGTGCTCTGCTTTTAACCAGTCTGCCCGGTTGGGCGGTACCCAGACTTGAATTGACGGGCGCAATTGATGCGGCTATCGAGAATGATCCCTGGCTGCGCCAAAGTGTTCAGATGCAGAGTGCTCTGTTGGAAGAATCTATTGCCGATGGCGCACTCCCGGACCCCCGGATGACGATTGGTGCCGCGAATTTGCCCACGGATACTTTTGATACCGGACAGGAGGCAATGACTCAGGCCACCATTGGATTTACCCAGCGAATTCCGCGAGGCAATAGCCGCCAGTTGGCCAGCGCAAAAAAAGAGGAAATGGCCGGCGCTCAGCCTTTTCGACGCGAAAACCGCCGGGCGCTGGTCATGGAAACGGTGACACATCTTTGGCTTGAGGTCTGGCGATCTGAGCACAGCATCCGGTTGATTGAAGGCAACCGGGGGTTGTTTGAACAGTTAGAGGACGTCGCCGAGGCGGGGTATACCTCTGCAACCATGGGTTCCAGGCAGCAGGATGTTATCCGTGCCTCGCTGGAGCTGACGCGACTTGAGGACCGGCTGACGGCGCTGCATTCGCAGCAGGCAGCGAGTCGCGAGGCTTTGGCAGAATGGATCGGCCTGGACCAGGCCCAACTTTCAGTCACGGACGATGTACCCCATGAGCTGCTGAGAGTGTTTCCTCTGGGCTGGGCTGAAACCTCCACAGAGATTGTGATCCGTCACCCGTCAATCCGCGCCACTGATCAGTTGATTGATGCGCAGACTGTTGATGTTGACCTGGCTCGTCAGACCTATAAACCGGAGTGGTCAGTATCTGCTCAATACGGGTATCGGGAGCGGGCTCCTAACGGTCAGGACAGGTCCGATCTGTTTTCTGTAGGCATTGGTTTTGATCTCCCGATTTTTACCGGCAACCGGCAGGATCGAAAACTGAATGCATCAGTGGCGCGACTGGAGGCGGCAAAAACAGAGCGTATTTTGCAGATCCGGGGACTTCAGGCCAAAGCCCGTGCTGCCGTGGCCCGGATCGAACGGCTTGATGACCGCATAGAACTCTATGAACAGACACTGCTGCCGCAAATGGAAGAGCAGGCAAGCGCCGCACTGACGGCTTACAACAACGATGATGGCGACTTCGCCGAAGCGGTGCGAGCACGAATTGCAGAGCTTAATACCCAGGTTGAGTTGATACAGATGATGGCCGAGCGGGCCAAGAATCTGGCGAGTTTCCGTTATCTGACGACCGACACTTCCGACATACCTTCCTTTTCACTGAATCGTTACCAGGACTGACCATCATGGCTAATTTTGCTCGCCCTTTGGGCTTTGTATTGCTCGGCGGTCTCGCCGGTGCAGGGGCCACGTACTGGCTTGATACTGATGCTCCTTCGACGCCTGCAGCTGAAATGGCAGCTTCAGGCCCAAAGGAGCCGCTGTATTGGGTAGCCCCGATGGACCCCAATTTCAAAAGTGAAAAACCCGGAAAATCACCGATGGGGATGGATCTGATCCCGGTATACGAGGAGGGTGGGTCGGCTGAGGATCCAGCCGGCACGGTCCGTATTTCACCAATGGTCGTGAACAACCTTGGGGTCCGCACGGAGCCGGTGATTCAGGGACGCCTGCCCAACAACGTCACTACAGTAGGCTACGTGCAGTACAACGAAGACGAGATGGCCCACGTGCACCCTCGTGTTGAAGGCTGGATCGAAGCGCTCTATGTAAAAGCCGAGGGCGAGCCTGTTGAGCAAGGCAAGCCATTGTACACGCTGTACTCGCCCACCCTTGTAAATGCGCAGGAAGAACTGCTTCTGGCGATGAACCGCGGCAATCAGAGACTGGTTGATGCTGCTACCGAGCGATTGGTGGCGCTGAATGTACCAGCTAGCCTGATCAGCCAACTGCGTCAAAACCGCGAAGTGCAGAGAACCATGACGGTTTACGCTCCGGGTTCCGGGGTGATCGAGAATCTGAATGTTCGTGAGGGTATGTTCATCAAGCCCGGAGACCGGGTTTTATCGATTGCCGCACTGGACGAGGTCTGGGTTATCGGTGAAGTGTTTGAAAGCCAGCTTTCCGCCGTAGAGGCCGGTAACCGGGTGCAGATGACATTGGATTACATGCCCGGTCGCGAATGGCGTGGAAGTGTGGATTACGTCTACCCTGAAGTGAACCCGAAAACCCGGACGGCGCAAGTGCGGATGCGCTTTGATAACGATGATGGCGCCCTGATGCCAGGTATGTTCGCCCGCCTGGATGTTCAGGGCGAACGGGGACCGCGGCAGTTTCTGGTGCCGCGGGAGTCGGTCATCCGCACCGGACAGAGCGACCGACTGGTTCTGGCGATGGAAAAGGGCGCCTTTAAGTCGGTTAACGTGACCGTTGGGCGCGTCGGCGACAAGTATGCGGAAATACTCAATGGCCTCTCGCCAGGCGACACGGTGGTCACATCCGCCCAGTTCCTGATCGATTCGGAATCCAGCAAAACCTCGGACTTCCAACGGATGTCATCGCCTCAGGATATGGATGAGCAGGGGGTGGATCATGAAGGCATGGATCACAGCACCATGAGCCATGGCGGAGGCGAGTCATGATTGCCGCTATTATTCACTGGTCTATTCGTAACCGCTTCCTGGTGTTGCTGGCGACGTTGCTCATCACAGGGCTCGGCCTTTATTCGCTGAAACAAACTCCGGTGGATGCTCTGCCGGATCTGTCCGATGTGCAGGTCATTATCAAAACCAGTTTCCCGGGCCAGGCGCCGCAGGTGGTGGAAGACCAGGTGACCTACCCGATGACGACAGCCATGCTCTCGGTACCGGGCGCGAAAACGGTCAGGGGATACTCGTTCTTCGGTGACTCCTATGTTTACGTGATCTTCGATGAAGACACCGACATGTACTGGGCCCGCTCCCGGGTACTGGAATACCTGTCCCAGGTTGCGCCCAGCCTGCCAGACTCTGCAAGGCCTCAGCTCGGGCCAGACGCTACCGGAGTTGGCTGGGTTTACCTGTATGCGTTGGTAGACCGCACTGGGAACCAGGACCTAAGCCAGTTGCGCAGCCTGCAGGACTGGTTCCTGAAGTACGAACTGCAAACGGTGCCGGGTGTCTCTGAGGTGGCTGCGCTAGGCGGTATGGTGAAGCAGTACCAGGTCAAGGTCAGCCCGGAAAAACTCAGGGCGTTGGGAATTCCTCTGGCTCACATTCAGAACGCCATCAAGAGAGGCAACCAGGAAGTGGGCGCTTCCGTCATCGAGATGGCCGAGGCGGAATACATGGTGCGCACGTCCGGTTATATAAAGTCCCGTGAGGATCTTCTGTCGATTCCATTAGGACTCGATGACAACGGTACCCCCATATTGCTGAAAGATGTGGCCAGCGTTGAAGTTGGCCCGCAGATGCGGCGTGGGGTTGCCGAACTGAATGGGGAAGGTGAAACCGTCGGCGGTGTTGTGGTGATGCGCTTCGGTGAGAACGCTCAGGCAACCATTAATGGCGTGAAGGCGAAACTGGAAGACCTGAAATCCAGTTTGCCTGAAGGCGTCGAGGTGGTGACGGTTTACGATCGCTCTGGTCTGATTGAGCGGGCGGTCAGCAATCTCGGGTTCAAGCTGCTTGAAGAGTTTCTGGTGGTGGGCCTGGTGTGCATTATCTTCCTGTTCCATGTCCGCTCGTCGTTGGTGGCGATTCTCAGCCTGCCGGTTGGCATTCTGGCGGCCTTTATTGTCATGCACTGGCAGGGAATCAACGCCAACATCATGTCACTCGGGGGGATTGCCATTGCGATCGGGGCAATGATTGATGGCGCCATCGTCATGATCGAGAACATGCACAAACACATGGAGCGAACCCCGTTAACCCCTGAGAACCGATGGGAGGTCGTGGCCAGATCGGCCTCTGAGGTCGGACCAGCGCTGTTTTTCTCGCTTCTGATCATCACTGTCAGTTTTGTGCCGGTGTTTGCGCTGGAAGCGCAGGAAGGGCGGATGTTTTCGCCCCTGGCGTTCACCAAGACCTACGCCATGGCGGCGAGTGCGGCCCTGGCGGTGACGCTGGTGCCGGTGCTGATGGGCTATTTCATTCGTGGCAAGGTGCTGCCGGAGCACAAGAACCCCGTGAACCGTCTGCTGGTTGGCGTTTATATGCCGGTTCTGAAGCTGGTGTTACGCTTCCCGAGAACGACGGTTATTGCTGCGTTGCTGGTATTGGCTGTGGGCCTTTGGCCAGCCACCAAAATCGGTAGTGAGTTCATCCCGCCACTGGATGAAGGCGACCTGATGTACATGCCCACCACCTACCCGGGCATTTCCATTGGTAAGGCACGGGAACTGTTGCAGCAAACGGACAAGCTGATTGCCACCGTCCCCGAAGTCGAAACCGTGTTCGGCAAAGTGGGGCGGGCGGATACCGCTACCGATCCGGCGCCATTGACGATGATCGAGACCTTCATCCAGCTCAAGCCGAGGGATCAATGGCGGGAAGGCATGACCACCGAAAAGCTGAAGCAGGAGCTCAATGCTCTGATTCGGTTCCCGGGGGTAACCAATGCCTGGGTTATGCCGATCATCACGCGCATCGATATGCTGGCAACGGGTATTAAAACGCCGGTGGGCATCAAGATTGCCGGCCCGGACCTTACCGTCATTCAGGATATCGGTAAACGCCTTGAGGAAGTCATGGTCGACATACCCGGCACAGCGTCTGTTTACTCTGAGCGGGTCGCTGGTGGCCGCTACATCAAGGTGGATATTGATCGTGAGCGTGCCGCTCGTTATGGGCTGAATATCGCGGATGTTCAACAGGTTGTGGCCTCGGCGATTGGTGGCATCAACGTTTCCCGAACCATCGAGGGACTTGAGCGGTATCCCATTAATCTTCGTTATCCGGAAGATTACCGGGATTCGCCCGAGAAGCTGGAGCAACTGCCCATCGTGACCGCATCCAGCCAGCGCATTGCCCTGGCAGATGTGGCGGAGATCGGCGTGGAGGATGGCCCGCCGGCCATTAAGAGTGAGAATGCCCGCCTGAACGGCTGGACCTTTGTGGACATTGAGGGTGTCGACGTAGGCACCTATGTTGAACAGGCCATGGTTACCGTGAGTGAAGAGCTGGATCTACCTCCCGGTTATTCAATCAACTGGTCTGGTCAGTATGAGTACATGCTCCGTGCGAAGGAAAAACTGACCTATGTGGTGCCGTTAACGCTGGCCATCATCGTCATCCTGCTGTTTCTTAACTTCCGCCGTTTTGCCGAAGTGGGAATTATTATGGGCACGCTGCCGTTTGCGATGATCGGTGCTATCTGGCTGATGTATCTGCTTGGCTATAATTTCTCGGTAGCCGTCGGTGTCGGTTTCATCGCGCTGGCCGGCGTTGCCGTGGAGATTGGAGTGATCATGTTGGTGTATTTGAACCAGGCCTATAACGCAATGCTGGAAACGTGTGAAGACAAAGGGCTGAAGCCAAGGCGAGAAACACTTCGCCATGCAGTACTACACGGTGCCGGTATGCGGGTTCGGCCGATCATGATGACGGCGGCCGCCATTATCGGGGGGCTTGTGCCCATTATGATTGGCACCGGTACAGGGTCGGAGGTGATGGGCCGGATTGCGGCACCCATGGTGGGCGGTATGATTTCCGCCATCATTCTGGCGTTGCTAGTGATTCCTGTGCTCTTTTATCTCTGGAAACAGCGAACTCTTAGTGAGTAACGCCGATAGCAAGGTGCCAGGATTCGGCCTGGCACTTTGCTATCATTCCTGATTTCGTGAACTGAAAGAAACAGTGCCTGAAATTTAACTTATGCGCCTTGTATTCAGTTGCTTAAAAAGGCTCGTCTATACCGGTTACCACGATGATTCCTTTGGAATGGGGCTGCATGCAGGGGCGTTTTTTGGGCAACTCGGGGGGATAAAAGCCAAAAATTTGAGGTTCGGCGAGTGTTCGCTTTTGTTTAAAAGGGCCTGCTTTTTTAGCTAGCAGTAATTCAGAAACTTGCCTCACCAAAATCTGGACGCTCACGTCAGACTATAGTTGGATCACTATTAGCAGTGGATTGGCTCAGTAGTGAAAAATTTATGCTTCAAAAATTTGAAAAGTTGTGGGTAAATTCACAACTATTTCCCCGGCACACTTGCGAAGGTTCGATGGACCTCTGCTATGTAGATGGCTTCGTCATATATCGGCTCGGATTGGGGCGATGCACGTGTATGATCCGGAAGAAGAGCTAAGCAGCATAGATTGCTATTTGATAGTCCTCCTAATCCTTGCACCGGGATAATGGCCGCGGGTGGCATCCAGCTGGCCATCAGTACCAGCAGCAAAACCCCGCCGCCGGCGCCGAGGCTGGCGGTGATCATTGAAGTAATGGTGGAGCTGGCAAGCAGGAAAACGGCGACTGGAAGGCTGAGGCTTTCAGGTATCAGTTGGTTGAGTACTTCCATTCACAAAATTCCGTTGATTTCAGTTTGGCCGTGCGACACAGGGCCTCGGTTGCCAGCTGAACGTCGGCCACATAGTAGAGCGAGGCAAGTCCCAGACGGTCCCGCCCCAGGTTGTGAAAAATCAGGCCGAAAGCAATATCACCGGCGGTGAAGCGTTCATGGTTTGCGGCAAAATACTCGGCTGGCTGCGCCAGTACAGGATCGTCCAGAAGCGCCTGCACCCGTCCGGCGCCGCCATGATACGCCTGAACCAGCAGGAGGGTGAATAATCGGTCTCTTTTGGCCTCAGGCAAATGGCCAAAACGTTGCTGGAAAACCGGTGCCAGATTACGGGCATTCTGGTTCATCAGGCGCAGGGCACAGTCTATCTGTGCCAGTCGGTGCCAGAAATTGTCCGGGGCAATCTCGCAGTCGGACAGGGCAGCTGGCGACAGCTGAAGGATTCCCCTGGCGTTGGCCCGGGAGTGGGCCCTCGCCTGGGCTCCACTTTCGATCAGGATCTGGCCGGCCAGGTATCGGGGCAAGGCTTGCGGCAGGGTAAGGCGATTCTGGTTGCTGCGGTGGTTGTAGACGTACATGAGCGCGTCATGCAGGCTTTCCGGCGCACCACTGGTAGCAAAACTGAGGTCGTCCCAGGCGCCCCAGATCCGGTCCGCAGGCAGGGTGCCAAGATAGCGGGCAACGGCTTCATCCACGTTAACATGAGGCTGATCGCAGGAAAGGGCGAATGGATAACCGGTCTGGCCCGTCTCGCCAGGCACCCAGTCTTCCACCTTGTTATTCTCAAACAGTGATTGTCGCGTGGCATTCAGCAGGCGCTGGGTGGCCTCACGGTCATCACCGTCACTGATCCAGGCCAGAAACCGGCCGCGCATGTCATAGAGAACATGTCGATCAGCACTGGAGCAATAGCCGGATTCCTTGAGCACCCAGCGCCTTATGGTGAGGATGTTCTCGAAGACCCCCTGACTGACCCAGTAGGGTGACGTCCGGACAACACGGGTCCACTCGCTGTTCTCGCTGGAGTCAGGTTGGGCCTCCTGCGCGCTCGCAGCGACCGATGCCGTCAGGATGAAAATCACGGCAAGCTGGCGTAAGCTCTTGAGAAATCTGATCATAGACGTTATACCCGTGACCTTCCTCGAATCAGAATAACAAATGGAACCTGCCATGAAGCAATCCGAGTACCTCCGTTACGATGCAACTGCTCTCGCTGATCTTATCCGCCGCGGCGCCGTCACTTCCCGGGAAGTATGCGAGGCGGCGGTGGAGCGGGCAACCCGCGTAAACGGCAAACTCAATGCGATCTGTTATCCCCAGTTCTCCGAAGCGCCAGCTCAGCGCTTCCCCGAACAGGGCGTTTTTGCGGGCGTCCCCTTGCTGCTCAAGGACCTTGCCCAGGAACAGGCAGACCACCCGTGTACCTACGGAAGCCGGGGCATGACGAAGAATATAGCCTCCCGGGACTCGGAGTTTGTTCGTCGGGCCCGGGATGGTGGCCTGGTATTCCTGGGGCGCACCGCCACGCCCGAGTTTGGTCTGAAAGCGGTTACCGAATCCGAGCTCTGGGGGCCTACCCGTAACCCCTGGAACACCCAGCTCACCCCCGGTGGCTCCAGTGGCGGTTCCGGCGCGGCGGTGGCGGCGGGTATCGTGCCAATGGCGGGCGCCAACGATGGTGGCGGCTCCATCCGTATTCCTGCCGCCTACAACGGGTTGTTCGGACTGAAACCCTCCCGTGGTCGCATCTCTTCGGGGCCATTCATGGGCGAAGCCTGGACAGGCGCCTCTACCGATCATGTGGTCAGCCGAACGGTCAGAGACAGTGCCGCGATGCTGGATGTGCTCAGTGGTCCGGCACCGGGGGATCCCTTTGTGATTCCGCAGCCGCCGGCGCCGTTCGCTGAGCTGGTGCAGCGGTCCCCCGGCAGCCTGACAATCGGTGTGTTTACCTCGTCGCCTTATAATACGGAGGTGGCCCCCGAGTGCGTTGCTGCCGTCGAGGAAACCGCCAGGGTTCTCGAGAGTCTCGGTCACAAGGTTGAATACGCTGCGCCGGAGTACGATGGCATGGCCCTGGCCCGTTGTTATCTGGGACTGTACTTCGGCGAAGTGTCTGCCCTGATGGCGAAGGCGAAAGAACAATTCGGTGCTGCCGACAGTGATTTCGAGCTGGATACCCGGTTAATTGGCATGCTGGGAAACACCATGCCGCTCTCCGATTACGTTCGCCGGCGTCAGCAATGGAACGAATTTGCCCGGGCCCTTGGCGTGTTCTTCGGCCGTTACGATCTATATCTGAGCCCCACTACCGGGCAGTTGCCTGCGGCTATCGGGGAGCTGGAAACACCAGCCCATCTCAAGCTCGCCGCCCGCCTGATGTTGAAACTCAATGCCGGTAAACTGGTGCATCGAACCGGCCAGGTGGACCAGATGGCGCTGGAAAGCCTGGCGCGAACCCCCTTTACCCAACTGGCCAATCTCACCGGAACGCCGGCCATGTCGGTGCCCATGCACTGGACCGCCGAAGGTTTGCCGGTGGGTGTGCAATTGGGCGGTCCCCACGGCGCCGAGGCGACCCTGCTGCAGCTGGCGGGGCAGTTGGAAGAGGCGAACCCCTGGTTTGGCAACTACGAAAGGCTTGAGGATGCGTTCTGATTAATGCGGGGGTTGTGATCCGGCAGGTCAAACTCCACGTTTATCTTTGTAGCCGTAACAGGCTATGCTGTTAGTCAGGAAGACCCCTTCTTCCTGATAGATCCTGATGGCATCGAGGAGGCGAGCGTATTATGAACCAACCGATGGCAATCGATGAACTGGTATCAGTAGCACAAGCCGAGGCCATGGGGGAGCTAGACGCCCCGATGATGGCCATCGTCCTGTCCAGTGAACAAAGCTACGACTTGCCCATCAATTCCCTTGAAACCGATGCCGACAAGGCCCGCTGGGGTTTGATCCTCCGCGCTGCCCGCGAGCATGTGGAAGCGGATGCCGTGGCCGTGCTCTACCCGGCCTGGACCACCATCCGTCACAAGAAACCAGAAGTGGAGGCCGAAGCGGCTCCCGAAACTCTTGCGGAGGAATCTGAAGGTTCTGATGATTCAGACGGACCTATAGACACCCTGTTTGTGCAGCTGCACACCAGGGATCACGTTTACTGGCGGGGTTTTGAGCAGATTCGGGATCCCAAGCACCAGCGCATTATCGGCTTCCGCCGGATCAAGGCGCTGTCCACCGATTACAAACGAGACGAAGCGCCTTCCGTCGCCTCCTGGCTGAGCACCCTGTTCGAGCCGCTGCCGGAAGAAGGCGAAGAGACCACGGTAGACCGCGAACTGGCCGACCTGCTGGAAGAGCCGGAAGTCAGTGCCGCACTTTACCCGCGCCAGATGCGGGCCCTGCACTAAGGTCATCCGGCGCGCGCTCAGAATAGGGGCGCGCGCTGGACAACCCAGTACAAGCTGACCGCGCCGATGCCCGCCAGTAACACTGGCACAGCAGCCTGCCGGTAAACTTGGCTTTTTCCCAGGTAGTACAGTATCGGAAATCCCAGCACCAGCAGAGCCAGTTGCCCCAGCTCCACACCCAGGTTGAAACCTGCCAGCGCTACCGCCAATCCGGATACACCACTGGTGAGATCGCCGAGGACACTGGCAAAGCCGAAACCGTGCACCAGACCGAACCCGAAAGCCAGCTTCCATGTCTTGTTTCCTAGCACCGGCCAGGCAACGTTCAAGGCCGCCAGGCCAATTGAAAGCGCGATAACCGTTTCCACCCACGCTATCGGCAGGGCAACGATATCCAGGGCGGCGAGGGCAAGCGTGATGGAATGGGCCAGCGTAAAGGCAGTGATAATGCCGGCCAGATCCACCAGACGAGCACGCAAGCAGGGTGCTTCGGTGCTGGATTTCCTGCTTTTGTAGGTTGCAAGAGTTGCCGGAATGGTCAGAACCAGCAGAAACAGAATATGATCGAGTCCGATCAGCAGGTGGATGACGCCCTCGTGAACGAAGGTTGTGAATACACCGAAATAACCTGCGTCGTGCTCGCTTGAGAGATCGAGTGTTCTGGCGTTGGGGCCCAGGACAGCGAGACGTTCCTGACCGCCCTGGTCAAGGCTAACAAGGCCCCGATGCAAGGCATCCTGCTCAAACAAAAGGTTGTACTCCATTTCCACAGGTGGCCCACCATCCGGGCACTCGATAGAGTATCGTGCAGCAGCATATGAGCCGTCGCTGTGCTGACTGACGCCCCATTCCCTGCCGGAAAGGGTGCAGATTCCACTGGTGTTCGAGAGGGTAAGTCCAGACTCTACGGTTCGCGTGATCTCTGGTCTTGCCTGTCGCAGCTCCAGGCCCGACACCTGACGATCGCCGTTGGAATCAATGCCGGTCAGCAACGCCAGGTCCCGCAATGCAACATCAATACGCAGCTCCGCAGGGCCGCTATCCAGGTAAAGAAAGCTGTCGCTGGCCTTGTGGGCCAAGGCCACGGGGCTGGCTGTTACCAGCGCCAACGTCAGTAAAGCAAGCCAGATCCTTTTTGTTACCGTCATTGCTCAAACTCCGGATAGCGGGCATCGCGCTGCCCCTGCTCTCTGAGCCAGTCCCTGACGTTCTGGTATTCAGCTATGTCGTTCGCGGCGAGGGACGATCTCAGTAGCAGGCGTGTGTCCAGAGGCTCCCTCTGGTTCTGCCAGTTCTCAATTGCCAGTTCCAGAGCCTCTTGTGGCTGGCCATCTACATCCAGGAGAAATCGCGCGGCATCCCTGGCATGCAATAGGGCGCCTCGCCAGCGGGCCTCTTGAA
Organism: Marinobacter sp. NFXS11; assembly: GCF_040148675.1. NCBI lineage: Bacteria > Pseudomonadati > Pseudomonadota > Gammaproteobacteria > Pseudomonadales > Marinobacteraceae > Marinobacter > Marinobacter sp. NFXS11. The sequence continues at coordinate 1,008,950 of NZ_JAGDDV010000002.1, forward strand.
AGCGTTGTCGCAAACGATCGTTCAGTCCGTCACTGTCCGGGTGTCCCATGCGCGCCATGGCAATGGCGCGAATCACGGCCAGCGTGTCGACCGTGTCGAACCCGTCGGTCAGCGTCAAAACGCGTTCAAAATTAGTCTGCGCAAGGTGCCAGTCGGCGAGTTGGGCTCTGATATACAAGTCATCCGGGGTTGCCACAAGCACCCTGTGCCAGTGCACCTGGGCTTGAGGAAGCCCCGCCTGAGCGGCGATGTCTCCGAGCGTGCCTTCGGTCCAGAGTCGACTGGTTGAATCGGGCCGCTGGCGTTTGCTTGTCTCGACAAGCGCCAGGGCCAGGCTCGCGTAGGCTTGTTCCGGGTTGGCTGTCCTCGCCTCTGCGGAAGCCAGGCAACTTGCTGCTACAAGGCCGGGGTAATCAGCTTGAAGTGCTTTGCACTGTTTTATGGCGACGTCATATCGACCTTGCACAAGCTCGAGGTTGGCCAGCGTCAGGCGAGCCTGGATACGTTGTTCCGCGTCTGAGGACGTGGTGAGCACCTGTTCGAGATCCGATCTTGCCGGTTCAAATTGATGAAGGCTTTGGCGCAGAGTTGCCCGGAGGACCCGGAGACGGTCGGTCAGGTGTTCTTCTGACCACTCGTTGATCAGGGTCTGGGCATATCCCAGGTACCGCGGGTCGCCACTGGTTCTCGCCTGAGTGATCAGCCTTTGCAGGTGGTTTCCAGCCTCTTCGGCCGAGCCTGTGTTCTGTCGGATGTCCGGGGCATTTCGAGGCAATTCGGCGAGCACCTGTTCATTCCTGAAATCGGTGATGATTGGGCTGGGCGCTGCCTGTAACTGAAATGGCACAAAGGCCGTGATGAGCCAAAAAATCCTGCCCCGAAGGGCAGGTAAACGGAAGGCCGCGCCGCTGATGCGGGGAGTCCGGCCACGTAGGGTTTTATTGAAGCAGATCATTGTAGGCCTGCGGATTATTCTGGTCATTAAAACTCAGATCGACCCCGTTGACGCCTGCCGGCTCGGCAGTGTCACTGGTCCGGGCGAACTGCGTTTTTACGAATGCCGTGAAATCGACGCTCGGCGCCGGCGCTTCCGCACGGCTGCTTGAGCCATCAAAGCAGCCGGTCATAAACAGCGCGATTGCTCCGACTGCCGAAATCTTAGTAAATGCCCTCATAACCATCTCCCGATTACTGATTGGGTGAACCGGCGATGGGGGTCGCCAGGTAAGGGAAGGACTCATAATCTGCCGGCAGGTTGGCAGGGTCCGATGCCAGCTGGACGCCGTCGGTGTACTCAAGGGTGCCATCCGGCGCGTCGGCGGGATCTGCCAGCACACCCATCGCTACCCGGAGCGCAATGTCGACGGTATCGTCATAGGGCCGGCGGCCATTCGGGAAGCCGGCGTTATCGCCTGCCAGCACACCGAGGTCGTTCTGACTGCCCAAAGATGTGGGTGCAATGGAGGGTGTCAGCCGCAGCATCTCGGAGGCCGTAACGCCAACGGGCATATTGACGCCGGGCACGCCTGTCAGGAATGCCGTGACAAGGTCATTGCGGGGGAAATTGTTCGGCGCGGTCACCGGGAAAAGCACTTCCAGAAGCTCGGGCAGTGTCGGGTGGGTCACATAGGTGGCGAACTGCCCATCATCCTTGGGTTCGCTGGCGTTGAACCGATCCTTGTCCTTGAGACCGATGACCACTTCGTTCACCAGTGGCATCCCGAGGCGGGAAACCTGGGTATAGGCACCACCTTCAACGGTTGCGCCGCGACTTTCGCTACCAGGGGCCGGGTTGATTACCCGTGCCTGGCGAACGCTGGCGGTTGTCCAGGCGCCGATTACCGGCTGGCCGTTGGAATTCATGGCGGTGCCGGTCAGGCACTCGGTGGGCACTTCCAAGGCAAAGGACGTCACGTTTTTATCTGCCAGATCCCCCGGCCCCTCACCATCCCGGGCTCCAAGGGGGTTGGTGTTCACCAGGTCAAAAATTTCCCCCAGGTTTACCGCAAACGCCTCCTGACGCTGGCCGACGAAAACACGACCATTGGTGCCGCAACCCGGAATATTGATATCAAATACATGCTGGTTCGCGTAACCGGCGTAATCACTGAATGACTTTGCTCCGATGTTATCCAGCGGTTTTTCGAAGGTTTCGGTCCCCGTGTTCACGTTGGTCGCGGTTTGCACGGCACCTGTCCGGCGATCACCTGTAACGACATCCACCGTGTAGGTCTGGCGCAACTGAACGTTACCGTCATCACTGGCGTCGCCAATATTTTTCAGGGGCACGGAGACCATACGCTGGTCGCCATCCGGGCCGACTGGCAGTTGGATGTCATTGAGGTTGTCCTCCAGTTGGAACCGGAACGTCAGATCCTCGACGGCATCGCCATTGTTATCGACGTGTATCTCATAAATGGCATCGTCATCCAGATCGAAATAGTTGGGTCCGCCATAGGCATCCTGCAGGGGCAGGTAATTGGCAATCAGGGTGACGAAATCGCCCCGGCCGGTTTCATAGCTCCGGAACATGTAGAAGTCGGTACCGTCCACCTTTGGAACTTCGGTGATGAAGGGTGCTTCACGGTGGCTTGAGGCCTGGGCAAGACCGGTAGCAAGGCAAGTTCCGGCAACGGCGATTGCGAGGCCGGACCGTTTGATCATTGTTTTCATCTTGCTTTCCTCTCTGTTTGAGTACGTCGGAGTAAGAAACGGACGGGGGTGTCGAAAAGTTGCACCGGTCAGGAAAAAATCTTTTCTGATCGGCGCAACTTCCGTTTCCGTGGGCCCGTACCTTGCGCATTAACCATAAAAACGAGGGTGTTTATGGCTTCTGCCGAGGTAGATCAGGACGAACTGATGCGACTGTTGCGTTCAGTGGCGAGGAAGGATCGACACGCATTCCAACAACTCTACAGCCAGGTAGCGGCGAGAATGTTTGGCCTGTGCGTCAAATTGGCGAGCCATCGCGAGTTGGCGGAAGAAGCGATGCAGGAGAGCTTCATACAGATCTGGCATCACGCGGGCGAATACCACCGTGATAGGGGTGCGCCCCTGGCCTGGATGATGACCATTGCCCGGTACCGGACTCTCGATTTGATGCGCGCCCGAAAGGTCCGGCAGACCGCCGGAGATGAGCACCTCGAGCAGGTTGCAGACAAGCGGGCCGGGCCCCTGGATGATTCGCTGCGCACCTTTGGCTCGGCCCAGTTGACCGGCTGCCTGGAGGAGCTGAGCGATGTCCAGCGGGACAGCATTCTGCTCGCCTATTACAGGGGCTTTACGCACGATGAATTGTCGGAAACCCTGCACTCGCCGGTCGGAACCGTGAAGAGCTGGATCCGCAGGGGACTCATGGCGCTGAAGAGGTGTCTTGAACGATGAGAAAATCACCCGAACGAGTCGAAATTCTTGCCGCGGAATATGTTCTAGGGTCTCTCAATGGCCCTGCCCGCCTGCGATTTGAAGGCTGGATGATGGAGTCAGGCCGCGTCCGACAGGAGGTTTGGTTCTGGGAGCAGCAGCTCGGCGCATTATCGACGGCAGCACCGGCGCAAGCGCCACCATCCCGGGTTTGGTCAGGCATTCAGGGGCGGCTGTGGCCCGAACAGGCCACGGCGACCGCCCCGGCCGCATCAAAAGCCGGTTGGTTCTGGCCAGGCTGGAGTTTGGTGGCAACCGCTGCGGCATTGCTTTTCGCGGTTCTGTTGCTCCAGCAGCCGTCTCCTGGTTTGGAACGGCCCCTGCTGGCGGGGGCGATCATCAAGGCAGGCATAGGCGATCCGCTGTGGCTGCTGAGCGAAGCCGGTCCCGGCAACCTGCTGAAGTTGCGCTCTGTTGCAGCAGGCTCTGCGGAGTCGGGCAAAGATTACGAGCTATGGGTGGTGCCAGAGGAAGGTGAGCCTCTGTCTCTCGGAGTCCTCCCGGCGGGTGAAACCCATGAGGTGGCGCTGTCAGTTGAAGCACAGAGTTCCCTGACCCGGAACCGGACCCTTGCCATCAGTCTTGAACCCGAGGGTGGTTCGCCGACAGGGGGACCAACCGGGCCGATTCTGCACGTTACCAAGCTCTACAAGCTCTGAACGGGTGCTAGTGGGTTGAGAGTAGTGTGAGGCAAAGCTGCGCGTTCTGGATAAAATGGCCGAAGGCTGATAACTGCTCTTTTGATGGCATGTAAGCACCGGCTGCATTGTCGGCATAGAACAGGCCGATCAGCCGGCCATTTGCCTTGATCGGACCAATCAATGCCGGGACTTTGCCCAGCCAGCGATCGTAGGCCACGCCTTCGGGGTTTGGCCTGGGCTCGAAGATACTGCAGTGGGCATGGGGTAGAAGCGAGCCCAGTGGCCCGGTTCCGTCCTTGGGAATCACAAAGTGTTCACGCCATTCCTCGGTGCCGCGACCGCCGAGTTTTCGGGGCACCAGTTCGTTGCCGGTGCGGTCACTCATCAACAGGGCCACCCGCTGCATGCCTATCGCCCGGTGGATACCCTCAATCACCAGCTGACATACCTCGTTGATATCTGGTTTCTCGGCGAGGCAATGGCTTAATTCGCGCAGGATTTCCAGCTGAAGCTCCGCATCCATGTCCGGCGCCCTCGCTCCGGTGTCGCCTGATTTGCCCTCGGCGCCCGGCATCATGGCGGTGACTTGCGGAATTCCCAGGGAAACGGCCACGCGGGTGGCCTCCGATGCGTTCACCTTGAGCTGGTCGCGAACCACCGCCGGGGGCTCACCAATATCCCTGCCCAGGCGTTCCAGTACCTTGTCCATGTCCGGACCACTCCAGCCCTGTTCCGAAAGTCGGGCCATTTCCACAGAATTTCGCACCAGGCTCGAGGCCATGGAATTGGCCTGTCCCGGAGAAACAACATCCCTGATAAATGGCCCGAGGGACCAGGCATCTACAAGACCGCGGGTGATTTCGGTAAACGTTGAGTGCAGCACGGCTTTCTGGGCTTCAACCGGAGGTTCCTCAAGCCGCAGGCGTTCCTCGAGTTCCGTCGCCTGTTCTGTCTCGCAGGACCAGAACGCCAGCTCGCCGATGTTCATCAGCAAGGCCCCGATAAAAACCTCTTCCAGGGCCGTTTCATTCCGTTTGGGCATCAGACACCGGGCCTGAACCGCGGCGTGAATGGCCCGGGCCAGGCAGCGTAAGAGGTGCGGGCGGTCGTTGCGTTTCAGGAGCGCGTCGACGATCAGCGAGGAAATAGCCATGGATTTCACGGCATCGAAGCCGATCAGGGTAATGGCCCGGCTGACCGTGCTGACCTGAGTCCGCGTCTGGTTGTAGAACACAGTATTGGACAGCCTCAGCACCTGGGAGGTGAGCTGGGCATCGTTGAGAATGACGTTGGCCAGTTCGTTAACCGTGCTGTTTCGGCTGTCGGTCAACTCATTGATGCGCTTGAGAGTGTTGGCAAGAACCGGTAGCTCGACCTTGCTGAGATAAGTGACCCATGCCTGGGTGGAGTTCATCCGTGAGGGCGTTGGCTGTTTTTCAATGGTCACGTTTTGGCATCTCTGGATGGCGTGGCTCTCGAAACTGAGGAAATTTAAGGTTCTTCTGACATCCAAGTTTAGTTCAGGGCTGTGGCGGATGTCAGGTAACCGTTTGTGTAGGGACATCTACCCACACTGAGAATCATTCCGGAATTCGGGTTTGACGACGGTATGGGCTATAATCGCCGGTTTTAACGCTGCACCCACAAGGCGCTGACCGTGATTGTATTTGACCAGGTACAGAAGTCGTATCAGGTAGGCGGCCGGGCGATCCCCGCGCTTCATCCCACCGATATGACCATTGAAACCGGCGAGGTATTCGGCATCGTTGGCCATTCCGGCGCCGGTAAATCGACGCTGGTGCGTCTGATCAACCTGCTGGAACCACCCACCGGCGGCCGTATTCTGATCGACAACGAGAACATCACCGACTACGACGCCGCCGAACTCCGCGCCTTTCGCCGCAAGGTGGGAATGATCTTCCAGCACTTCAACCTCCTGTCCTCGAAAACCGTGGCGGACAACATTGCCTTCCCGATGAAGCTGGCGGGCATCTACTCGAAGAACGAGATCCGGGACAGGGTTCAGGAATTGCTCGCCCGAGTCAGCCTTAGCGATCAGGCGAACAAGTACCCGTCCCAGTTATCTGGTGGCCAGAAGCAGCGTGTGGGTATTGCCCGCGCCCTGGCCTGTCGCCCGACGATCCTGCTCTGCGACGAAGCCACCAGCGCCCTGGACCCGCAAACCACCCAGTCGGTTCTGAAGCTGCTGGCAGACATCAACCGCGAACTGGGCCTGACCATCGTCCTGATCACCCACGAAATGGACGTGGTCCGCCGAGTCTGCGACCGGGTGGCGGTGATGGACGCCGGTGAAGTGGTTGAAATGGGCCCGGTCAGCGAGGTGTTCCTGCACCCGAAGCACCCGACCACACGAGACTTTGTCTTCGAGAGCGAAAGCATTGACCGGGACGAACTCCAGGAAGACCTGAGCAAGGCCGACGGCCGCATCCTGCGCCTGACCTTCAAGGGCGAATCCACCTACAAACCGCTGCTGGGCAGCGTTGCCCGGGAATCCGGTGTGGACTTTAGTATCCTCTCTGGTCGTATCGACCACATCAAAGACACACCCTATGGCCAGCTGACCCTGTCACTGGTGGGCGGTGATCTCGATGTGGCCATGCAGGCGCTCAAAGCCGCCGACGTTCACGTGGAGGTGTTGCGCTGATGGAAGACCTGTTAAGCAATGTAGACTGGAACGAAATCGGCTGGGCCAGCTGGGACACCTTGGTCATGGTGGGTATGTCCCTGCTGTTCAGCGTTCTGATCGGCCTGCCCATCGGCGTTCTGCTGTTCCTGTTCGGCAAGCGCCAGCTGCTGGAACAGCCGGTGGCCTATGCGGTGCTCTCGTTCGTGGTGAACGTACTCCGTTCCGTGCCGTTCATCATCCTGCTGATCGTAATGATCCCGTTCACCGTAATGCTGATCGGCACGTCGCTGGGCGTTGCCGGAGCAATCCCGCCGCTGGTGGCTGGCGGCGCGCCGTTCTTCGCACGGTTGGTGGAAACCTCCCTCAGGGAAGTGGACAGAGGCATCATCGAAGCTACCCAGGCCATGGGCGCCAGCGTAAAACAGATTATCTTCGGTGCCCTGTTACCGGAAGCGCTTCCGGGCATCATCGCCGGCATTACCGTTACTGCAATAACGCTGGTGTCCTATGCGGCCATGTCCGGAGTCATAGGTGGCGGCGGTCTTGGCGATCTGGCAATCCGCTTCGGCTATCAACGATTCCAGACGGACGTGATGGTCATTACAGTCGCTCTACTGGTTATTTTCGTACAGGTGCTGCAGATGGTCGGCGACCGTCTGGTTCTGTACTTCAGCAGAAAGTAGAAAAGCTGGATATAGGCCGGTGAGCGGTCGGAGTACCCTTCCGAAAACGTGGAGCGCCAAGGATGGCGCGACCGAGCCCCACACGGACGTATTCACGGGCGTTTTTCGGAAGGGTACTCCGACCGACCGCCGGCCGTACTCCGAACCCGAACTCATTTGTTCAAGATGCTCAACAGGAGAATCGATCTATGAATCTGAAGAAAACACTCGCAGCACTGGCTGCAGCAGCTACTTTCTCCGGCGCCGTCGCTGCCGAAGAGCTCTCTGTTGCCGCCACTCCCGTGCCTCATGCCGAGATTTTGGAATTCGTGAAGCCTCAGCTCGCCGAGCAGGGTGTAGAGCTGGACGTGAAGGTTTTCACTGATTACATCCAGCCAAACATCCAGGTGGACCAGAAGCGGATGGACGCCAACTTCTTCCAGCACAAGCCTTATCTGGACGAGTTTAATGCAGGCCGTGGTACCGACCTTGTAACCGTAGCCGGTGTCCACGTGGAGCCGTTCGGGGCCTACTCCAGTAAGATTGATTCGCTGGACGCACTTGAAGACGGTGCGGTCGTCGCCATCCCTAACGATCCCACCAACGGAGGTCGTGCCCTGCTGCTGCTCCAGAAGGCGGGTCTAATCACCCTGAAGGACGAGAGCAAGATCACAGCGACACCCCGTGATATTGCCGATAACCCGAAAGACCTGGACTTCAAGGAGCTGGAAGCAGCCACATTGCCGCGTATCCTTAATCAGGTAGACTTGGCGCTGATCAATACCAACTATGCCCTGGAAGCGGGTCTTAACCCGACAGAAGATGCACTGGTGATTGAGGGTTCAGATTCGCCCTACGTGAACATTCTGGTGGCACGTCCGGACAACAAGGATAGCGAGGCTATGCAGAAACTGGCTGCGGCGCTGAAGTCTGATGCGGTTCGCGACTTCATCATGGAGAAGTATGAGGGTGCCGTTGTTCCGGCATTCTGATAATTGAAGTATCGGCGTCGGATGAAAGCGTTCGTCTGACCCCGCTTTCACAAAAAAGGCCGGACAGCTGCTTAAGCTGCCCGGCCTTTTTATTTAGCCTGGAGGCTGGTGATCAGTCACCGCTCCAGTTGGCTTTCGGGTCTGGTGTCATACGCAGGTAGGATTTCACCGCCTTGTAGCCTTTCGGGAAGCGTTGTTTGATCTCGTCTTCATCCTGCAGGGACGGGACGATAACCACATCACCGCCACGCTCCCAGTTGCCCGGTGTGGCGACCTTGTGCTCGTCGGTCAGCTGCAGCGAATCGATCACCCGCAGAACTTCGTTGAAGTTACGACCCGTGCTGGCCGGGTAGGTAATCATCAAGCGAACCTTCTTGTTCGGGTCGATCACGAACAGGGAGCGCACGGTGAGGCTGCTGTCGGCGTTGGGGTGAATCATGTCGTACAGCTGCGACACCTTGCGGTCGTGGTCCGCGATGATCGGGAAGTTTACCGAGCAGCCCTGGGTTTCGTTGATGTCCTTGATCCACTCCTGGTGGGAATCGACCGGATCAACGCTCAAGGCGATGGCCTTGACGCCGCGCTTGGCGAACTCATCCTTCAGCTTGGCGGTCAGGCCCAGTTCGGTGGTGCAGACCGGGGTGAAATCCGCCGGGTGCGAGAACAGCACGCCCCAGCTGTCGCCCAGCCAGTCGTGAAACGAAATTTTCCCTTCACTGGAGTCCTGTTCAAAATCGGGGGCGGTATCTCCGAGACGTAAAGTCATGTGTACTCTCCTTTGATCATGTTAGTGACAATTTCGTTTGTTATTCCGGCCTGAAAACTGCCGGGTTATGTTCTGAGTGTATACGACAAATCTTGGTGCCAGGTGAGGCAATTACAAGGGGGTCAGACCCCCAACGCCTTCTCCTTCTCAAAGTGCTCCCGGGTGAGTTTGAACACAACCGGGCTGAGCATCAGCAGGGCAATCAGGTTCGGAAGCGCCATCATGGCGTTCAGAGTGTCTGCCACCAGCCAGACGAAGCCCAGATTCAGGGTGGCGCCCACGGGGATGGCAAGAATCCACGCAATCCGGTAAGGCACGATCGCCTTTACGCCGAACAGGAACTCGATGCAGCGCTCACCGTAGAACGACCAGCCCAGAATGGTTGTGAACGCAAAAACCGCGAGGGCAATGGCTACAAGATAGTTGCCAACGCCGGGAAGCGCCTCCTGGAATGCCATGGAAGTCAGTGCCGCCCCGGATTCTCCGGAGGTCCAGGTGCCGGACGTGATAATCACCAGCCCGGTAATAGTGCAGATAACAATGGTATCGATGAAGGTGCCGAGCATGGCCACCATTCCCTGATTGATCGGGTTGCGGGTCTGGGCGGCGGCATGGGCAATCGGTGCGGAGCCCAGGCCGGCTTCATTCGAGAAGATGCCACGGGCCACCCCGAAGCGGATGGCTGCCCAGACTGCCGCACCGGCAAACCCACCCTCGGCGGCGATGGGGCTGAAGGCATGTTTGATCACCAGAGAAAAAGCGGCTGGAATGTCGGCGGCGTTGATAGCCAGTACCACAAGCCCGGCGACCAGATAGGAAACTGCCATCAACGGCACCAGGGCGCTGGCGACATGGCCAATCCTGCGGATACCGCCGATCAGGACCATACCCACCAGAACCATAAGAACGAGGCCGGTCACCCAGTGCGGCAGCCCAAAGTTGGTCTCCATGACATCGGCAACCGAATTTGCCTGCACGGTATTACCGATGCCGAAACCGGCGATGGCGGCAAAGACGGCAAACAGGACGCCAAGCCAGGCCCACTTGCGGCCCAGGCCGTTGCGGATGTAATACATGGGGCCACCGACGTGATCACCACGTTCGTCCACTTCCCGGTAACGCACAGCAAGCACCGCCTCGGAATACTTGGTAGCCATGCCGACCAGGGCAGTAAGCCACATCCAGAACAGGGCGCCGGGGCCGCCCAAGAACACCGCAGTGGCGACCCCGGCAATGTTGCCTGTGCCAACGGTGGCAGAGAGCGCTGTCATCAACGCCTGGAACGGCGGGATTTCACCCTCGGATTCGGCACCGGCGGCGGAGCGGCCCTTCCACATGAGCCGGAAACCTGCGCCCAGTTTCAGAACCGGTATCAGTTTGAGCCCGAGGCTGAGGAACAGGCCGACGCCCAGAATGAGAACCAGCATGGGCGGGCCCCAGACCAGCCCGTTGATCTGGCCTACGAATTCAGAAATAGCTTCCATGGGATCTCCCCCTGTCTGCCATGGATTGGTTTGGATTTTTGACCCGGATTGGGTATAACCGGCTGAGTTTAGTCAGATATTTTGCCGTGTAAACCGATGGTCCAGGAAAAGTGGTGGATTCTGAAGTGATTGCCTATGCTCATTACAATGGCGATCATCCACCAAGGAGAGGGATTCTGCCCATGCGTTCACTGAAAGTGTCAGATGTCATGTGGAACCACATCGAGCCAATCCGTTGTGGCACGCAGCTCACCAAAGTGGTGAAGACGCTGCTCCACAACCACGTGACTGGTCTGCCGGTCGTTGATGACCAGCGCCATGTGATCGGTTTTATCTCCGAGCAGGATTGCATCCATGCCCTGCTGGTCAGCGGCTATCATCGGGAGGGCGACCCGCTCGTTGACGATGTTATGTTCCGGAAACCGGTCACGATTTCGGCAGAGATGTCGGTGGTCGATCTCGCCCAGAACCTCGGTGCGGGCAAGCCAAAAGTGTACCCGGTTGTGGATCACGGCAAACTGATCGGGATTGTCACGCGTACTGCTATCCTGGCCGAGCTGGCACGCACCGGTTTTGGTCTGGAGCCGCCAAAGCACGCCAGTGCCGAATACTGAAACACACTTTTCCCAGAATTGAGGACACTATGGAACTCCTATCCACGAACGTCAGTTTCGAAGGCGAGCACCGCCGCTACCGGCATACTTCCGCTACCCTCGAATGCGACATGGAGTTTGCGGTGTATCTGCCGCCCGTGGCTGTGGGCTCCAACCCGAAGAAGGTGCCGGTCCTCTACTGGTTGTCAGGGCTGACCTGTAATGACCAGAATTTCATGCAGAAAGCCGGCGCCCAGAAACGGGCGGCGCAGCTGGGCATGGCCATCGTTTGTCCTGACACCAGCCCCCGTGGAGTGAACCTGCCGGGTGAGGATGACAGTTATGACTTTGGCTCCGGCGCCGGCTTCTACATCAACGCCACCGAGCAACCCTGGGCACCCCATTACCGGATGTACGACTATGTGGTGAAGGAATTGCCGCAGTTGATCGAGAATGAATTGCCGGTAACAGACAAGCGCTCCGTCAGCGGCCATTCCATGGGGGGCCACGGCGCTCTGATCTGCGCGCTGAAAAACCCCGGCCGCTATGCTTCAGTGTCGGCGTTTGCGCCCATCGCCAATCCCACCGAGTGCCCGTGGGGCCAGAAAGCCTTCAAGGGCTATCTCGGAGATGATCCGCGCAGTTGGGAAGAATGGGATGCCACCCTGCTGATTCCAACCGCTCGGGAGCGGCTGCCGCTACTGGTGGACCAGGGCACTGCGGACGAGTTTCTGGACAGCCAGCTGAACCCGGATGCTCTGGCGGACGCCTGTGAGAAGTTCCACCATCACATCAACCTGCGCATGCATCGAGGCTATGATCACAGCTATTTCTTTATTGCCTCGTTCATTGATGATCACCTCGATCATCATGCAAAAGCACTGGGTTTATAACGGGGTGACGACGGTCAGGAGCGGAAGCCCCAGACCAGGCTGAAGTCCATGGAAGGCATGACTTCAGGCTCTTCCAGAGCCTGGATGCCAAAGTCCGGCTCGCTGGTATCCCGCTCGAAGGTACCGGTGTAACGGTTGCCTCGGGGGCCGAAGATGGCTTTAACGAAAGGCCCCCGGGCCCGAACCGGCCGGCGGGTAACCACGCCTACTTCGTTGTTTTCCAGACGCACCAGTATGCCAGGTGGATAATCGCCTAGAATCTGCAGCAAGGCCTTTGGAATGGCCGGGCGGAATTTGCCGTCGGCCAGGTTGGCAATCAGCTTTCGGGCGTCGGCCACGTTCATGCGCTGCCGGTAGGCACGCTTGGTGATCATGGCCACGTACCGCTCAGCCAGCGCCAGGATTTCCGCTTCCGGCCGTATTTCGGTGCCACTCAGACCTTTCGGATAGCCGCTTCCGTCGGCTTGCTCATGGTGTTGCGCAATGATGGTCAGCAACAGCTTGTTGTCGATACCCGCGGCCTTCAGGGCCTGGATGCTGCGTTCGGGGTGTTTGCGAATGACGCCGCGCTGTTCATCGTTCAGCACTGTATTGGACGCATTAAGCTTGTCGGCGATGGGCACGAGGGCAAGATTGGCGGTAAGGGCGGCGGCAGTCAGTACTGCCACCCTTTTCTCCTCCAGGCCGAATTGCCGGCCAATGAACTGGCAAAGAATGGCGTAAAACAGGATCTGTTCGTGAATGACCGGGCCGATTGAGTAGAGGTGAACCAGTGCCAGGGTTGCATCTGGTGATTCCGTGCAGGTGCGCTCGATCATCCGGGCCAGGCCGAGCAGCCGTTTTTGGGCCGAAGGATCGGAATCGGTAATGGCTTTCAGGGTTGCTTCAAGGGAATGGAGCAGGTCCGGGTAATCGGCAAACGGGTTCCTATCCCTGGTATCCTCGAACACTTCTTCCTGAGGGCGCTCGATCTTCCGAGGTTTGAATCGGCCCCGCTCGAACAATTGTTCCAGCTGGGAATCTGTCTGAATTACATAGCCCTGGCGCAGAAGGATATTGCCGTCTGCATCGTAGACGTCCCAAGGTAGGGGCCGGCCGATGGTCAGCGCGCCGGGTGCGATTCGGACAAGTTCGGTCAAATCAGGTGTCTCGGGTACAGGTTAATTGTGTCGCCAGTGTAACCCCGAATGCGGCTGAGGCTCCACAGAAGAGGCTTGGCTCTGGCCAAGAAGCAATGCGGTTTTACCTTATTTTACCGCTGGCCTGTTTCGGGATACATAAAAATGAGCAGGCGTTCACACTTTGTCTTTTTTGATAGAGAATATGTAAAGAATCGTTGTCCTTTAACGATCATTCAAATTGGTTGGGCTATTCTGGAATTCAGGATAGTACTTTTGCCGGACGAAAACGCTAAATGCTCCATCGCCTCAAGACCGATTTCCGATTATCGATCATCACCCTGTTGGGGGTGAGCGCATTTCTGGGAATTACTCCGTTTGCCGTGATGCGCTACCTGCAGGGAAATCTGTTGGCCGGACTGGTGGATACAACGATTCTTCTCGGTATCTGCTCTGCCCTGGTCTATGCATGGGTAACCGGGGACACGCGACGAAGTGGCGTGGTTGTCGCCAGTGTTGCTTGTGGCGGCGCGGTCGTCGTGGGCATTGTGGTAGGCGAGCCGGGACTCTTCTGGCTATACCCGTGTCTTGTCACTACCTTCTTTCTTGTTAATCCCAGGATTGCGGTATCTCTGAACATTGCCTCGGTCATTGCCCTGATGGTTCATGGTGGGGCTTTCCGCTCTGATGTCCAGATGTGGTCGTTTGCTTCAACGGCATTTGTGGTCAGTGCCTGTGCCTATGTCTTTGCCCACAGGAACCACGATCAGCGGGAGCGTCTGGAGCATCTGGCAACGATCGATCCGCTGACCGGCATCAAGAACCGGCGCTCGATGGATCAGGAACTGGATCTGGCGGCGGCGGGTGCCGAGCGCACAGGCTTGCCCTACGCCCTGGTTATGCTGGATATCGATCATTTCAAGAAGATCAACGACGAACATGGCCATGGCGTGGGTGATGGCGTGTTGACCGATCTTGTGGCCCTGCTGAAACAGAACACCCGCAAATCAGACCAGCTGTTCCGGTACGGCGGTGAAGAGTTTGTATTGCTACTGCCGGGCGTCGACGGAATTGGCCTCGAGGCAGTTATGAACAACCTGCAGCAAGTGCTGCGCAAATACATGAAGTACCCCGGCGGTTCGGTTACGGCCTCGTTCGGCGTGGCGCTGCTTGAGCATGGCGAGAGCGTGGATAGCTGGCTGGCCCGAGCGGACGCGGCGCTCTACGAAGCCAAGGAAGCCGGCCGGGATCGCGTCGTATTTGCGGATCTTCAGCGGGCGCCGGAGCTTGCGGCCGAAACGGCCTGACCGTCATTCGGTGCATATAGAAAAAGCCTCCATCCCAGCAGAATGCTGGCGGACGCTAGCCCGCCAGTCAGACCTACCCAGAAGCCGGCTGCGCCGATGGCCGGTACCAGCCAGTCCATGAAGGTCAGCACATACCCCAGTGGCATGCCTACACCCCAGAATGAGAAGAGCATGATGAACATCGGAATGCGGGTATCCTTGTAGCCCCGCAAGGCACTGATGCAGGTTACCTGGATAACATCGGCAATCTGGAACAGGGCCGCGAACATCAGAAGCCTCACGGTGACCGCCTGTACCTCGGTATCACTGGTATAGAGTGCTGCGATTTCCCGGGAGAATACAAACAGCAGTATCGCGAAGACCAGCGCTGTGGCAGCCGCCAGAATCAGTGAACTTCGGGAGATAAGTCGTGCGGTGGCGGGCGCCCGGGCGCCCATAAGGAAGCTGACCCGGAGGGTCAGCGCCATACCGATGCTCAACGGCAGCATGAACAGTAAAGACACCACGTTAAGGGCAATCTGGTGCCCGGCCACGACCACCGGGCCAAGGGGCGCCAGAAACAGTGCAATTACCGAGAACAGGCTGGCCTCGACAAAGATGGTGAAGCCGATGGGCACGCCGATGCCGAGGATGTAGCGCATGCCTGCCAGGTCCGGCTTCACCCAATCGGCAATCAGGTGGAACTGACGGTAAACCCGGCTTCGATTCAGATACACGAGCAGTGCCGCTGCCGCGACACCATTGGAAATGGATGTGGCCCAGCCACAACCAACACCGCCCATCGCAGGCAGCCCCAGCTTTCCGTAGATGAAGATGTAGTTCATGGGCAGGTTGATCAGTGTGCTGAGTACAGAGAACGCCATGATCACGCGGGTGTGCCCGAGGCCATCGGTCAGGCCCCGTAGTGCCGTCATTAACAGTAGGGCCGGGATGCCCCAGGCGAAGGCGTTGAGGTAGCCCTGGGTGATGCGGGCGGTCTTGGCTTCCAGGTTCAGAAGCGCCAGCACCGGGTGCACGTGGGTCAGCAGCAGGATCATGATCACGGACCCCGCGGCGGCCAGGTACAGCCCCTGCCAGGTTGCAGGCATGATTTTCCCCACCTCCCGGGCACCGTTGTAGCCGGAAATAATGGGTTGCAGCGCCCCCAGCATGCCCATGAAAAACAGGAACAGGGGCATCCACAGGCTACTACCAATACCCACTCCCGCAAGATCCTCGGCACTCGCGTGGCCGGCCATTATGGTATCGATCACCCCGTTGGCCATCTGGGCGAGCTGGGCGATAAGGATCGGCCCGCCCAGAATGGCAAGGGTTCGCCACTCTGTCAGCGTTCTGGTGACTAGCGGCTGGCGGGATTCCGGTAATGGCTGGTGGATCTCATCCATGGGGTGTTATCCCGTGTTTCTGCACTGCAAGTTTCTCCGAAAACCGTTAAAGTACGCGCCTTGATCACAACAGATGGCAGTGGCGATGGGACTTCTGGTTTTTGTTACCGTTCTGTGGGCGTTTTCATTCAGTCTGATCGGCGAATTTCTGGCCGGCCAGGTGGACAGCGATTTTGCGGTGCTTAGCCGTGTTCTGCTCGGTGCCCTGGTCTTTCTGCCGTTTATCCGCTGGCGCGGCGTGGCTTCCGGACAGAAGCTGGGCATCCTGGTTACCGGCATGTTGCAGTTCGGGATTACCTATCTCTGTCTGTACCGGTCCTTTAGCTACCTGACCGTCCCGGAAGTCCTGCTGTTCACGATTTTCACTCCGCTGTATGTGACACTGCTGGATGACGCCCTGTTTCGCCGGTTTTCACCGGTGGCGCTCCTGGCTGCAGCCATCGCAACTGTCGGGGCGGGTATCATACGCTACGACGGGCTCAGTGAGGACTTCATCACCGGCTTCCTTTTGCTGCAGGTGGCGAATTTTACCTTTGCCGCCGGCCAGGTAGGTTACAAGCATGTGATGCAACACTACCAGAGTGATTTGCCGGCCTACCGCACCTTCGGCTATTTCTTCTTTGGTGCCCTGATCATAGCGCTCCCGTCCTTCCTTATATTCGGCAATGCCGACAAGCTACCGACGACCTCCGTGCAGTGGGGCATTCTCGCGTGGCTCGGTCTGGCAGCTTCCGGACTGGGTCTGTTCCTGTGGAATCGCGGTGCCTGTGTGGTTGACGCCGGCACCCTGGCCATCATGAACAATGCCCTGGTGCCTGCGGGCCTGATCGTGAACCTGCTGATCTGGAACCGCGATGCCGATCTGCTCAGGCTGGCCATTGGGGGTGGGGTTATTGCCTTCTCCCTCTGGGTAAACGCTCGCTTCCATCCCCGGGCCCGGCTGGCGGTTTCCACATAAGTACCTGCACGGACTAAGGTTCCGTTTACGGCTGCCGTTACACTCCTCATACGCAGGGTAACCTTTGATGAATATCAATGATGTTCATCGGGGCTTACCCTTGTTCGCCCATATCTATTCCCGTGGTCAGCTCCGAGTCAGAAGGTCCGTTTATGCGCAAGAATCTCCCGGTTACCCAGCGTGAAGTCAAAATGCGGAAAGGCGGGCGGTTGATTACCACCACGGACGTGAAAGGGGTGATCATCTACTGCAACGAAGAGTTTGTGGAAATCAGTGGTTTCTCCCGGGAAGAACTGGTTGGCCAGGCTCACAACATTATCCGCCATCCGGACATGCCCCAGGCCGTATTCAAGGATATGTGGGATTACCTGAAGGCCGGCAAGGCCTGGATGGGTGTGGTGAAGAACCGGGCGAAGAGCGGCGACCATTACTGGGTCAGTGCTTACGTTACGCCGATCCGTGAGAACGGCCAGATGGTGGGCTTTGAGTCGGTTCGGGTCGAGCCGACGCGCGAGCAGATCGCCAGGGCCGAGCGGCTGTATGGCAAGATTTCTGCCGGAAAGATGACCTCATCCTTCAGCAACCGCGCCTTGTCGATGCTTCGTTCCGGCTGGCCATTCCTGGTCTCCCTGGTGTTGAGCCTGGGGGCGCTTCAGCTCAACCAGCCCTGGCTGGCAGCGGGCCTGGTCGTGATCGGTCATGCCCTGGGGTTCGGCCTGGTGTTCAGTTCCCTGGCCGCTCGCTTGCGCAAGCTGCTGGACCTTCGCCCAGATGCCTTCCGCGATCCCATTGTCGCCCGTACCTACAGCGACGAGCGCGGACTGTTCTCGCAGCTGTCGCTATTGCTGGTCAGTGAAGAGGCCCGGGTTCGCACGGCCCTGGCGCGGATTGATGACCAGGCAGAATTGCTCTACGAGCAGGCGAGGGCTTCCCACGGCTATATTAGCGATGGCGCGGCGGCGATCGCCCGGCAGCGGGCGGAAACCGACCAGACCGCCTCGGCAATCAATGAAATGACCGCCTCAATTCAGGAAGTGGCCGAGTCGGTGACCAGCAACGCCCGTGAAGCGGAAGAGGCCAATCGTCTGGCTGGTGTGGGCAGCGACCGGAGCGCTGAAGCGCTGGTTGCGATTGAAGAGCTGGTAACCCGTGTAAACGGAATCGGTTCGACGATCAGCAAGCTGGGTGAGTCCACTAACAGCATCGGTGAAGCCGCCAACCTGATTTCCGAGATTGCCGAGCAAACCAATCTTCTGGCATTGAACGCGGCTATCGAAGCGGCGCGTGCCGGTGAGCAGGGCCGCGGTTTTGCAGTGGTAGCGGATGAGGTGCGCTCACTGGCCCGCCGGACCCGGGAATCCACTGTGCGGATCCAGAACGTGATCGATGATTTCCGTCAGCAGGTGGACTCGGCGGTTCAGGCAACCCGGGACGGTGAGGCTGTCGCCGGTCAGGGCCTTGAAAAGGTGCGGGAGGCCGAGAACTCGCTGCGCGATATCGTGACCTCGATCCAGACTATTTCCGACAGCTTTATCAGTATGTCTGCAGCCTTCGAGGAGCAGAGCCAGGTGTCCGACGAGATCAATCGCCAGATTACCAATATTGCCGAGCTGGCCGATCACAGTGATGCCCAGGCCGACTCCGCCAAGCAGAGCAGTGACCGGCTCAGCGCCATGTCCCGTGGCCTGAAAGACTTGATCGCCAGGTTTATCAGCAAAAACGGCTAGTTAGCTTTCCCTTCCTTGCCCTCCCGCCGGATCATCCCGGCCCGGGAGGGCGCCAGCACTGGCATCGACGCGCCAGTGCTGGCAGAATCCCGCCCCAATTGCCCCGGCAACGCCGTGGCTATCCCTTTTTGAAGACATTCCTCAGCCAAAAGCACAGGAACACAACATGACTCAGTCCAACTCGGTTTCGGGCAACGGTTCAGGGGCCGCCCGTGGTCTCTGGTCTTCCCGGTTGGCGTTTATTCTGGCGGCAACCGGTTCGGCCGTCGGTCTCGGTAATATCTGGAAGTTTCCCTACGTTACCGGCGAGAACGGTGGTGGCGCCTTCGTGCTGGTTTACCTGCTGTGTATCGCAGTAATCGGTATTCCCATCATGATGGCGGAAGTGTTTATCGGCCGGAATGGTCGTCACAACCCCATTACCAGTATGCGCCTGGTGGCAGAGCGCAACCTCAGCGCGCCGGGCTGGCGGATCTCGGCCATCATCGGGATGATCGCGGCCTTTGTGATCCTCTCTTTCTATTCGGTGATTGGTGGTTGGGCAGCGTCCTACGTCGGACATGCCGCCATGGGGGACTTCACCGGCGGTACCGCGGATTCCATCGGTGAGCTGTTTGGCGGCCTGCTGGCCAGCCCTGGTCAGCTACTGCTCTGGCATACCATCTTTATGGCGCTGGTTATCCTGGTGGTTTCCCAGGGGCTGAAAGGTGGCCTCGAGCGGGCGGTCACCATCCTTATGCCGGCGCTGTTCATCCTGCTTCTGGTGGCGGTTGGCTATGCCACCACGACCGGTCATTTTGGTGAGGCCGTCAGCTTCCTGTTCACGCCGGATTTTGGGGCTTTGACCATCAACGGGGTTCTGATCGCCCTTGGCCATGCCTTCTTTACCCTTAGCCTGGGCATGGCCATCATGATGGCTTACGGTTCCTATCTTGGCCGGGATGTTTCCATTGGCCGCACGGCGGTCAGCGTTGCAATCATGGATACCGTCGTCGCGCTCCTGGCCGGCCTGGCCATTTTCCCGGTGGTTTTTGCCAACGGCCTGGAAGCCGGTGCCGGCCCCGGACTGATTTTCCAGACCCTGCCGCTGGCTTTTGGCAATATGCCCATGGGGAGCCTGTTTGGCACCCTGTTCTTTATCCTGCTGTTGTTCGCCGCCTGGACCTCCGGTATTTCCCTGCTGGAGCCGGTAGTTGAGTGGGTTGAGGAAAAAACCAGCCTGGCCCGTACAGGTAGTTCCATCCTTGTCGGTGTTCTCTGCTGGGCGCTGGGCATTGCTTCGATTCTGTCGCTGAATGTCTGGGCAGACGTGGCGCCGCTCGCCATGTTTGAGCGCTTCGAAGGCAAGACCATCTTTGACCTGCTGGACTTCTTCACGGCCAACGTGCTGCTGCCGCTCTCCGGTTTGCTGACTGCAGTGTTTGTCGGATGGTTCGTGGCCAAAGAGTCGCTGAAATCCGATCTGGCGCTTCAGGGCGGAGCCTTTACCCTCTGGTACAACCTGATCCGGTTCGTTACGCCCATTGCGGTTGCCATCGTCTTTTTCTACAACCTGATGTCCTGACCAAAGGGGTCCACATCACGGTTGAATAAAACGTGGCAATGAAAAAGCCCGGCAAGATATCTTGCCGGGCTTTCTGTTTTCCAGAGGCTGCTTCCTAATCCTCGCCTAGCTGTCTCAGCGCCTCTACGTGGGGACGCACCGCCTCGATATCTTCCGCCGGAGCGTTGCTCGCGCTTTGCATCGCGCCCATCGCACCCTCCATCATGGCCCGCATCTGGGCTTTCTGTTCGGCCGTCATGTGAGGGCTGTTTTCCATCTCGGCGAGCGCGGATTCCATCTCTTGCCTGGCGGCAGGCTTCTGCTCCGCCATTTCGATGGCCATCCAGGCCTGGAAAACCCGGTCTCCGGTGGCACCCCAGGATTCCAGGCTGTCGAAGCCGTGATCCTGCACCACGTCTTCCAGGCGGTCGTAGGCTTCATGACCTTTCATCTGCTCCAGCGATTCCGACACGATCCGGGAGAAATCCGGCATGGCGTTCTCGTTCTGGTTGTCCATCTGGCGCTCCAGCTCCTCGAATTCCGGTGCCAGTGTTTGTGCAGCCCGAACGCTCTCGATAAACGAGGCCACTCGCTGGTCGGAAAGGGTCTCGGCCTGGCTCTGGGCAGGGAGTAGTGGAAACAGGAAGAAAATGGCTGTGAAGATGACGCTGTTCAATACCAGCATCGGCTCTCGTTGCGGGTTATGCATGGCTGTTCTCCTTGTGTGGGCTTCCGGTTCCTTTGTCCGGAAGTCCCACGAGATTAGCGCTTACCCGCTTTGGCTGGCAACTTTGCTTTCAGATCAGGTTCAGAAAAACAGATCCGGCAGCCAGGTGGCAATTTCCGGGAAGATCATGATCAGAATGATGCCGATGATCTCCACAATCACGAAGGGAATGATCGACTTGTAGATGTCCTTCATGGTGATTGACGGTGGCACGATGCCCTTCAGATAGAACAGGTTGAAGCCGAAGGGTGGCGTCATGTAACCAATTTCCATGTTTATCACAAACAGGATGCCGAACCAGATCGGATCGAAGCCCAGGGACTCCACAATTGGCATGAACACCGGCAGGGTGATCAGCATGATGCCTACCGGGTCCAGCACCATGGCCAGCAGGAACACGATCACCATCATGGCGATGATGATGCCCCAAGGGCCACCGGGGACCATGTTCATCAGGCCTTCGATCAGCTCCTGGGCGCCCATGCTCTGGTAGGCGGCGCTGAAGGCGTGGGCGGCAAACAGGATCCACATGATCATGCCGGTAAGCTTGAACGTGCGGATGGCGGCTTCCTTCAGGATGCTCCACTTGAACTCCCGGTATACTGCCGCCGATATCAGGGCGCCCAGAACGCCCATGGCAGCCGCTTCCGTCGGGGTGGTGATACCGCCGATGATGGAGCCCAGAACCATAACGACAACGCCGATTGGTAGCAGCACAGCACGCAGGGCACGGAGTTTCTCCGGCCAGGTGCCCCGCTCTTCTTTCGGCAGCGCGGGTGCCAGTTCCGGTTGCAGGTGGCAGCGCACGAGGATGTAGATAGCCGTCAATACCATCAGCAGGATTCCGGGCATGATACCGGCGGCGAACATCTTGCCAACGGAAACACCGGTGATCAGCGCGTAGAGGATCATCAGGATGCTGGGAGGAATCAGGATGCCCCAGCCACCGCCGGTGTTGATCACGCCCAGGGCCATGCTCTTGTCATAGCCCCGCTCAAGCATCGACGGCAGCGCGATGGTGCCCATGGCAACAACGGCCGCACCGCTGATGCCGACCATGGCAGCAAACACCGCGCAGATTCCAAGGGTGCCGAGGGCAAGGCCGCCTCTGAGGCCGCCGCACCACAGGTGCATCATCCGGTACAGATCGCGGGCCACACCGGTACGCTCGAGGATCATGGCCATGAACACGAACAGAGGGATGGCGACCAGGGTGAAGCTTTCCATGGTGCCCCAGATCTGGGAGGCCACCATGTAGAAGGAATCAAAACCCCAGGTGAAATACAGGAACACAACCGAGACGCCGCCGAGCACGAACGCCAGTGGCAGGCCCAGCAGCAGGAAAAATAGCAGTGAACCGAAGAACAGGAGCGTCAGGGCTTCAATGCTCACAGCTGATCTCCTTCAGATTCGGACTCTTGAGACGTGTAGTAATCCAGGTTGAAGGCCACGGCGATGTCTTCAAGCAGTTTCACCAGCCCTTGCAGCACCAGTAGCGCGGTGCCGATGGGAATGGCCAGCTTCACCGGCCAGATGGGTGGATTCCAGGCCGAATAGGAGGTCTCCCAGCTGGAGATGGACTCCTGGGCCATGTCGATTCCGAACCACAGCAGGGCGAGAGTGAAAATGAAAAAGACCACGGAGGTGACGATATCCAGAGCCGCGCGTTTCCGTGGCTTCAGGTGTGAATGCAACAGGTCCACGTTGACGTGGCCGCGATGGGCCATGATGTAGCCACCGGACATCACTGCGTAGATGCCGAAAAGCATCTGGGTCAGTTCGTTGGTCCAGACCGTGGGAGAATTGAGCAGATAGCGGAACCCAACTTCAAGAAGCAGGAACACGAACATTGCGAAAATCAGGAGGGCAACCCACCGGCCGATGAAATCGTTGAGACGGGTAACCCCTCTCATGAATGCGGCGATCATCACACTCATGGCATTCTCCCACGGGATGCTGGTTTGGTTCGGGGAAAGAAAGGCCGGAGTCGAAGACCCCGGCCCTGGTCAGAGCGCTGGCTGATCAGAGATAGCCGAGGTCGGCCAGGTAACCTTTCAGCATGTCGAGCGCCTTCTTGGCATTCTCACTGCGCTTGCCTTCTTCATCCCACATGGCCTGGGCGGTGGCGACCAGCTTGTCCTGGACTTCATCCGGAAGGACATTCAGTTGCACGCCCTGTTCCTCGATGGCCTTGGCCAGGGTGATGCGCTCCTTGTACTGGTACTCGTTGGTGCGGATCCAGAACTGCTCGTTGAGGGCATCCTTGACGATCTTCTGCATGTCTTCCGGCAGCTTGTTCAGAGCCTTCTGGCTGACGATGATGACGTCGGTGCCGGCAATGTTCAGGGCAGGCTGCACATGGTACTTGGCCACTTCATACAGGCCCATGCTGTAGGCACCCTGTGCCGCACCCCAGTGGGCGCCGTCCACGATTCCGGAATCCAGGGCTGAGTAGAGTTCACTGCCAGGAATATAAGAAGCGGCGGCCCCGGCTTCGGTCAGGAAGGTTTGCAGGGCGCCGGAGGAGCGGATCTTCAGGCTGTTGAAGTCCTCCACGCTTTCAACCGGCTCCTTGACCACCATTTCAGTGGGGTAGACTTTGTCTGTGGCCCAGTAAACGTCATGCTCTGCCGCTTCGTCCCGGAGCATCTGTTCGAACCCCAGGTTCTGGTGGAAATAGGCGGCCTCCCAAACGTTGCGGAAGGCAAACGGCAGGCCAGAGGCAATGCCGGCAAGGGAGATCTTGTCCTGGGCATAGGACGGGGAAATGGTGCCCATTTCCAGGATGCCACGGCTCACTGCGTTGAAAGTGTCCGTGGCCTTGAACAGCGCGCCGGCCTCGTAAAGCTGCAGTTTCAGACGGCCATCAGTTCGCTCTTCCAGAACCCGTTTGATCCGGCCAAGGCTGTCTGTGTAGGAGCTGCTGGAACCGGGCCAGTGGGACTGGACTTTCCAGGTTACGGTGTCCTGCGCGGCGGCCGGCGTGGCAGCCAGGGCGGCTGACAGACCAAGGGTCAGTGCCGAGGCAAAGACGGTCAGTTTTCTTCGAGCGTTATTAACTAGAGTCATGGTAGGCCTCTTTCGTTGTTGTACTTGTGCATTAAATGACTGTTTAGTTATGACCAATGGATCTTTCTTTGTTTCACAGTGCGGAATTGATGACTGCATGGTGAATCATAGTTTTCTGAATCTAACACATGTCTTGTTTTTTGCAATAGGCGGTTGATTGGTCATTGATTACAGAATTCATAAAAGGATAGTTCATGGATTGAACGTCAGCAGTACCGACGGCCGATCTGTCTTGCGCTGCTTCAGGTTCCGGGCCAGTAAGGCGCGCGAAGTTCCCGTTTGAGCACCTTGCCAATGGCAGAGCGGGGCAACGTGGCACGGAATTCAATGGCCGCCAGACGCTGGGATTTTCCCAGCTGTGTGTTGGCCCACTCCAGTATCCCGTTTTCGGTTTCATCACGATCGGGCTGGAGAACCACCAGGCCCAGGGGCGTTTCCCCCCAGTGTTCGCTGGGAATGCCAATGACCGTGGCGTCGGCTACCGCCGGGTGCGTCAAAAGTACTTTTTCCAGATCCACAGGGTAGATGTTAAAGCCGCCAGAGATGATCATGTCCTTCCGTCGATCAAGGATATAAATAAAACCATCCTCGTCGATTCTCCCCATGTCACCGCTGCGGTAAAACACCTCACCTTGCGGGCTCGTCCATAGCATCTCCCGGGTCTGCTCCGGGCGGTTCACATAGCCGCGCATCATGGAAATGGCACGGCCGACAATTTCGCCGGTAGCGCCTCTTGGCAGCTCTCTGTCATCTTCGTCGATCACCCGTACCTCGGCGCCCTGGGTAGGCACACCAACCGAGTCCCACTTGTCCGGGTGGGCAGCGCAATCGAGGCTGGTGGATATGCCGCCTTCGGTGAGGCCGTAGACCTCCCGGAGATTGCCGGGCCAGCGCGCCATGGCATCGGCAATCACCGCCGACCGCAACGGGGCACTGGTGCAGAGCTTCAGTTTGAAGCTGGAGAGGTCAAACCGGTCAAAATCCGGCTGCGCCAGGATCCGCTGGTATTGCACCGGTACCAGCATGGCGTGCGAAACACGGTGGGTTTCGGCCAGTTGCAGGAACCTGTGGGCATCGAATTTCGCCATCAGCACCAGGGTGCCGCCGTGGTAAAGCGTGGGTAACACTGAAACCAGGGTGGTGTTGGAATAAAGTGGCGTTGATACGAGGTTGATAGCCTCGCCATCCAGCCCATAGCGGCTCATCCTGACCATCTGACGCTGGCGGAAGCGATAATCGTGCAGGATACCCTTGGGCGTGCCTGTGGTGCCGGAGCTGTAAATGATATTGAACGGATCGTCGAGGGTGACCGGTTCGGGCCGGGCGGTGGCCGTAGTCTGCGCCAGCCAGTCAACCAGGGTGTAACCGGCTCCGTCCAGGGGGCCGGCCAGGCTGATGATGCGCTCGCCGGGTACCTTGGTCAGCTGTGCTCGCAGGCGGCCAAACAGCTCCCGCTGTTGGCCGGAAATGAACAGAAAGCGTGCCTGGCAATCCGTCACCATCAGTGCAAGTGCTTCGGTACTGGCCATGCCAGACAGCGGCACCATACAGCCCCCGGCCACCAGGGTGCCGAGGTACAGGGCGACATCGTCCCGGCTGTTTCCTGACAAGGCAGCCACAGACTCGCCCGGCCGCAGACCGGCCTCGCGTAACCGGTTGGCAATGCGGTTAACCTGGTCGACAAGGCTTCGCCAGTCCAGGGTGCCCTGTTCGTCAATCAGGGCCGGGTGGCTGCCACGGGTCTGGGCGTGTTGCTGGATACGATTTCCGATTCCGTTCATGGACTCACTGGGATCGATTGGCGCATAGACCGGCATGTCTCGCTTGCCACTTTCCATTTTTTGCCCCTCAAACGTTATCGTGTTTTATCTAGTGAAATTAACTTCCGATTATATTGACTCAAAACCAACAGGCGTGACAAATTAACTGAATGGAAAGACCCCAGCACCATCAACAACAATGAGACAGACCGGGGAGCATCGGCATATGGGACGGTTTGATCAACGGGTAGCCATTGTCACCGGCGCCGGCAGCGGCATTGGTCGGGCGACGGCTCTGCGACTCGCTCGGGAGGGTGCGTCAGTGATCCTGGCGGATACCTCTGAGGCCGGTCTGGTGGAAACTGAAAACCAGTTGCCCGAGCAAGCTCCGCGCCTTCGACGGCTGGTGGATGTGGCCAACGAAGCCCAGGTCGATGCGTTGGTCAACGAGGCTATCGCCAGCTTCGGTCAGATCGACGTGCTGTGCAATATCGCCGGCATTGCCAGTACCGGTCAGGGCCACCCGCCGGTGACCGGCAACGACCGTGCAGAGTGGGACCAGGTGCTATCGGTGAACCTGACAGGCACCATGCTGCTGATCAAGCACGTGGCGCCCCACATGCAGGCCCGCAAGCTCGGCGCTATCGTCAACACCGCGTCGGTGGCAGGTATCCGGTCCGGCGCGGGCGGCAACGCCTACAGTGCCTCCAAAGCCGGCGTCATCAATCTGACTATGACTGCCGCCTGTGACCTGGGCGGCGACAACGTACGGGTAAATGCAGTGTGCCCCGGTCTGGTGGAAACCGGCATGACCCGGGCGGTGTTCGACTACGCCCGGGCCAATGAAAAAGCCCATAAGCTCGGCGCCCGCTGTGAGCTGCGCCGGTATGGCAATCCGGAAGAAATCGCCGCGGCAATCCTGTTTCTGGCCAGCGACGATGCCAGCTACATCACCGGCCAGTCCTTGCCCGTGGACGGCGGCAATACCGCCTCCCTTAACCTGCCAGGAATGAAAGTGTAATGAATGATCAAGAGCCCCTGTTTACCGACGGTAAGGACCTGCCCGGCTTTCACAGCCTGCTGGGTTATCGTCAGGTCTCCTGGGAGGAGAACGAGGCGGTGCTTGAGCTGGAGCTTCAGCCCCGGCACCTGAACCTGGGTGGAGTGATCCACGGGGGGGTGCTCACATCACTGTTGGACATTGCGCTGGCCCAGGCGGGCACGCATTGCCCCTATCCTGGGCGAATGCGCAAAGCCATTACCCTGTCCCTGACCACCACCTTTACGGGCCAATGCTCCGGCGGAACCATAAAGGTCAGCGGTCGTAAGCGCGCGGGAGGCACCCGTATCTTTAACAGCACCGGCGAGGTTCATGACGACAAGGGCAACCTGCTGGCCATTGCCGAAGGCACTTTCCGGATACGGTCCGGCAGCGACAAACCAGAGGGCGTTCCGATCTGACGGAGCGGTTACCGACTCACTGACAACAACATCAAGAGGAAGCGGACATGTTTGAGCTGTCTGACAAAGCGAAAGAACTGCAGGCGCAGCTGAATGAATTCATGGATGCCCATATCTACCCGAATGAGCACAAGTACCACGAGCAAATCGAGCAGGCAGAAAACCGCTGGGCGCCGGTACCGATCATTGAGGAGCTGAAGCAGAGGGCGAAAGCCGCCGGGCTGTGGAACCTGTTTCTGCCGGAGAGCGAATTCGGCGCCGGGCTGACCAACTATGAATACGCCCACCTGTGCGAAGTGATGGGCCGCTCTGCCATGGCCCCAGAAGTGTTCAACTGTTCCGCGCCGGATACCGGCAACATGGAAACCATCGCCCGCTACGGTAATAAAGAGCAGCAGGAGCAATGGCTGAAACCACTGTTGGCTGGTGAGATCCGGTCCTGCTTCTCCATGACCGAGCCGGATGTGGCTTCGTCGGATGCCACCAACATTGCCTGTGAAATCCGCCGCGAGGGCGACGAGTATGTGATCAACGGCAAAAAGTGGTGGTCCTCCGGCGCCATGACCACCACCTCGAAAATTGCGATTGTGATGGGAAAGACCAATCCCGAGGCTGAGAAACACCAGCAGCAGTCGATGATTCTCGTGCCGCTGGATACGCCGGGTGTAAAAATGATTCGACCGCTCACGGTGTTCGGCTATGACCACGCGCCCCATGGCCATGCAGAGATCCATTACGAGAACGTGCGGGTGCCGGTGGAGAATATTCTTTTGGGCGAAGGGCGAGGTTTCGAAATCGCCCAGGGCCGCCTGGGGCCGGGCCGTATCCATCATTGCATGCGGACCATCGGCGTCGCCGAGCGTGCACTGGAGCTGATGTGCAAGCGTGCCAATGCCCGGGAGGCCTTCGGCAAGCCGCTGTCCAGTTTTGATTCCATCCGCAAGGATATTGCCCGCAGTCGCATCGAGATCGAGCAGGCTCGCCTGATGACCCTGAAGGCGGCGCATATGATGGACACCGTTGGTAACAAGGTGGCTCGTCAGGAAATCGCGATGATCAAGGTGATTGCACCGAGTATGGCGCTGAAGGTGCTGGACCGGGCCATTCAGGTGCATGGTGGCGCCGGTGTCTCCCAGGATACTTTCTTGGCCGAAGCCTGGGCCAAGGTGCGCACCTTGCGGCTGGCGGACGGGCCGGATGAAGTGCATCTGGACTCTGTGGCCAAGATAGAGCTTCGCCAATACCGCTAAACCGATAACCTCTGAATCAGGGGGAGAGCGGCCGGGGTGATGTCCTTCCGGGACACGCCGTGAATACGTCCATGTAGGCTTGAGCAAAACATCCTTGTTTTGCACAGTCCCGGAAGGACATCACCCCGCCCACTCCCGTGCTTCAGTGCATGAGGATCGAAGAATGGATAACCCGCTGTTTGATATGACCGGTAAGGTCGCCCTGATTACCGGCTCCACCAAAGGCATCGGCCGCGCCATCGCCGAAGAAATGGCCCGCCTGGGTGCCAAGGTCGTGATCTCCAGCCGCAAGGCCGAGGCCTGTGAACAGGTGGCCAATGAGCTGAAAGCTCAGGGCTGCGAGGCCATCGCTATTCCCTGTCATGTCGGTAAAAAAGACGAGCTGCAGAACCTGGTGGATAAAACCAACGAAGCCTGGGGCACCATCGATGTGCTGGTGTGCAACGCGGCCACCAATCCGGTCTACGGCACCACCGCCGAAATGACGGATGACGCCTGGGACAAGATCATGGACACCAACGTCAAAGGCACCTTCTGGCTGACCAACATGGTGTTGCCGCAGATGGCGGAAAAAGGCGAAGGCGCGGTTGTTCTTCTGTCCAGCATTGCCGGTATCCGTGGTAACACTACCATCGGCACTTATGGCGTTTCCAAGGCCGCAGAAGCCGCCCTGGCGCGGAATCTGGCAGTGGAGTGGGGCCCGAAAGGTATCCGCATTAACAGCATCGCCCCCGGCCTGATCAAGACCGACTTCGCCAAAGCCCTCTGGGAAGACCCCGTGCGCGTTAAACGCGCGGAAGATAAAACGCCGCTGCGCAGAATTGGCGACCCGGTCGACATTGCCGGCCTGGCCGTGTTTCTGTCCACCAGGGCCAGCGCTTACATCACCGGCCAGGTCATCGTGGCTGATGGCGGCGAAACGATTTGTTAAGGGTGGTCCGATCAAAGTATGCCCGCCGGCCGCTGCCCCCAAAACTGAAGGCAAAACAAAAAATGAGCATCACCCCAGAGCTGGTAGACGTCCTCCCGGCCCACAAATTCGACGAGGCCCGCCTCCTGAGCTGGCTACAGCAGAGCATTCCGGGCTTCGGTTCAAGGCTGGATGTCCGGCAATTCCAGGGTGGCCAGTCCAATCCTACGTTTCTGCTGGCCACCGACAGCGGCCAATACGTGTTGCGCAAAAAACCGCCCGGAAAAACCCTGCCCTCCGCCCATATGGTCGAGCGGGAATACAGGGTTATGCGGGCGCTGTCCGAGCATACCGACGTGCCGGTTCCGAATGTCCGTGTGCTTTGTGAGGACAGTTCGGTCATTGGCACGCCGTTCTACGTTATGGACTTTCTTGAGGGCCGGATTATCAGCCATTCCGCACTCAGGGCGCTGGACCGGAAGGACCGTCTGCCCGCGTATCATTCGGCGATTGATACCCTGGCGGCCCTCCATTCAGTGGATGTGAAATCTATTGGTCTTGGCGACTATGGTCGGCCCGAGGGCTATGTGGCGCGTCAGGTTTCGCGATGGAGCAAGCAGTATCTGGCTTCGAAGACTGATGATCTTCCGGCCATGGAAAAACTGATGGCCTGGTTGCCGGAGAATCTGCCGGCGAAGGATGAGACTGCCATCGCTCATGGCGACTACCGTTTTGGCAATCTGATGCTGGCACCGGACAGCCCCGAAGTGGTTGCCATTCTTGACTGGGAGCTTTCGACGCTGGGGCATCCGTTGGCGGATCTGGCCTATTTCTGTCTTCCCTATTATCTGCCTTCGGACATGGAAGGCATGCGCGGACTGAAGGGCGAAGACCTGGAGGCGCTGGGTGTTCCCGATGAGCGCGAAACCATCGCCCGCTACTGCGCTCAAACTGGCAGGGATAGCATTGATGAATGGCACGTGTATCTGTCGTTTTCCCTGTTCCGGCTGGCCTCTATTCTGCAGGGCGTTTACAAGCGGGCGCTGGATGGCAATGCCGCCAATGCCAATGCTTTGGACGTTGGCAAGCGGGCGAGCCTGCTGGCAGATTTGGGTTGGAAGATTGCCAGTGAAGGGGACCGGTCATGAGCGAGTCCGGAGGCATGGGAGAAAAAATGGTCCGCCGCATTCTGATCACCAATGACGACGGTATAAACGCACCAGGCCTCAAAGTGCTGGAGCAGATCGCCCGAAACCTGGCCGAGGAAGTCTGGGTGGTGGCGCCTGAGCACGACCGCAGCGGTGCCGGCCAGAGTATTTCCATTCATGATCCGTTGAGGGTGTATGAGCATGCCGACCGGCGCTATGCAGTCTCCGGTACACCGGCGGATTGTGTGCTGTATTCGCTGGCCCAGTGGTTCGGGGAAACACCGCCGGATCTGGTGCTGTCGGGGGTGAACTGCGGCGCCAATATCAGCGATTCCGTGCAGTATTCCGGCACCGTCGGGGCGGTGCTCAGCGCCGAGCATATGGGTATTCCCGCCATCGCACTGAGCCAGGCTTTTCTGACCCGCGAAGGTGTGGACTGGTCACCGGTTTCCATCTTTGGTGAAACCGTGGTGCGTCAGTTGTGGCAGCCGGGGCAGAGCAGCGCCTGGAACGTGAATTTTCCCGCCTGCGAGGCGGCCGCCATCACCCAGGCCCGGTGGTGCAAACAGTCCAATGGCTCGATCCAGCGCGCGCGACTGCTGGCAGGTCAGGATGCCCGCAGTCTGCCGTACTGGTGGCTGGGGTTTGATCGCAGTTCCCGCCACATTGTGGCGTCTGATGAAGACGCCAGTGTGCTGAGGGACAAAGCTATCGCCATCACACCATTACGCCACCGGGAGCTTCTGCCCGGAGGCACCGAAGTTTTTGATCTGGCCGCAACAGCGGCTGACTGAACGGAATAAGGGGATCACAACAATGACATTTACCCGCCATTACGCCGTCTGGCCGAGAGAACTGCCGAAAAGCATGGCACTGCCCCGGACCAGCGTGTTTACCAATCTGGAAATTTCTGCACGGCGCTACCCGGATCGACCTGCCATCATTTTTTACGATGCAACGTTGTCCTACAGCCAGCTGTTGCAGGAAGTGGAGACAATGGCCGGATATCTGCAGTCACAGGGTGTGGAAAAAGGTGACCGGGTGCTGCTGTATATGCAGAACTCCCCCCAGTATGTGATTGCCTACTACGCGATTCTGCGTGCCGATGCCGTGGTGATTCCCATCAACCCGATGAATCGGGCGGCTGAACTGGAACACTTCGTTGCCGATACCGGAGCCAATGTCTGCCTGGCCGGTCAGGAGCTGGCCGGCTTTATCGCCCCGTTACTGGAAACCACTGATCTCAGCCAGATCGTGGTGGCTTCCTACAGCACCTACATCGCTCCGGACACCGATCTGGATTTGCCGGCGGAAGTCGCCGCCCCTGCCTGGTCGCAAGAGATGGCCGGTATGGTTAGCTGGGAGCAGGCGCTTTCGGCCGATCTTACACCGTCGGCCCATACTGCCGGCCCGGAAGATCTCGCCGTGATTCCCTACAGCTCCGGCACCACCGGCGCGCCCAAGGGCTGTATGCACACGCACCGCAGCGTGATGGCCACCGCTGTGCACCGGGCGTTCTGGAACCTGAGCACCGCCAACACTGTACAACTGGCCACCTTGCCGTTTTTCCATGTCACTGGCATGACTGGTTCCATGAACAGCCCCATCTACAGTGGCTCCACTACAGTGATCATGACCCGCTGGGACCGGAACACCGCGGCGCGGTTGATCGAGCGGTATAAAGTCACCGGCTGGACCAACATTGTCACCATGGCGGTGGACTTCCTCTCCAACCCCGACATTGGCCGGTACGACCTGTCCAGTCTCACCATCATCGGCGGCGGCGGGGCAGCCATGCCAGAGGCCGTGGCCGCCAAGCTCAAGACCATGACCGGCCTGGATTACATCGAAGGCTACGGTCTTTCAGAAACCATGGCAGCTACCCACATCAATCCCTCGAATCGCCCAAAGCCCCAGTGCCTGGGTATCCCGGTGTTTGACGTGGACAGCCGGATCATTGATGTGGACACCCTGCAGGAAAAAGGCCCCGGCGAGACTGGAGAAATCGTCTCCAATGGGCCTCAGGTCACCATCGGTTACTGGAATCGGCCGTCGGAAACCGACGCCGCATTTGTGGAAATTGATGGCAAGCGGTTTTTCCGCACCGGCGATCTGGGTTACTACGATGAGGAGGGTTATTTCTTCATGGTGGATCGGGTCAAACGGATGATCAACGCCTCGGGCTTCAAGGTCTGGCCATCAGAGGTCGAGGGCCTGATGTATCGCCATCCGGGGATTCATGAAGTCTGTATTATTTCCTCGCCGGATCCCAAGCGCGGTGAGACCGTGAAGGCCTGTATCGTGCTGACCCCTGAAGCGGAGGGCAAGACCTCGGCTGAGGACATCACCACCTGGTGTAAGGAGCAGATGGCGGCCTACAAGATTCCCACCCTGATCGAATTTGTCGACCAGCTGCCCAAGTCACCTACGGGTAAGCTGATGTGGCGAGCGTTACAGGAAGAGGAGTGGGAGGCCAGGTCCTGAGCGGCTCAGCCCCGAACGTACATGGCCAGGTTTTCCACCACGCAGGCGGGCTTGTCCCCGCCTCGGATTTCCACTGTGGTGCGATAGGTGGCCAGCGTCCGCTGGTCATCTACCCTGGATACATCCAGTAATTCCATCTTGCTCCGGATCTGTGCGCCGGACTTTACGGCGGCCGGGAAACGTAGCTTGTTCAAACCGTAATTGATGCTGGCGCTTTTGCCCGTCACGTTGATGACCTGCTGATTCAGCAGTGGAATCAGGGATGCAGTCAGAAACCCGTGGGCAACCGTGCTCTTCCAGGGCGACTCACGCCTCGCCCGATCGACATCCAGATGAATCCACTGGTGATCGCCGGTGGCATCGGCGAAGGCCTGTATCATCTCCTGAGTGACGGTTTTCCAGGGGCTGTAGCCGATCACCGCGTTCTTGTAGCGGTCCAGGTCGTCCAGCTCCACTGTCAGCACGGCTGCGCTCCTGCCAGGAAAATCACACTGCGTAGCCTGGGCTCTTGCTGTCCAGGAGTCGAACCAGCGCTGGCCAGGTGAGGGCGGCGGCGCCGCCGAGTGCCTGTGATTGGTCTGCCGTGGTCCGGATGGCCTGTTCCGATGGCATCCAGGTGGGGCCGCAACTCTGCGCCTTGACCTGGATCTCACAGGCTTTCATCAGGAAGTACAGGTAGGTGAAGGTCTCCGGAACATCCTTGCCCGCAGTCAGGACACCGTGATTGCGCAGCAGCATCATGGACTTGTCGCCCAGATCCCGAATCAGCCGTTCCCGTTCGTCCAGGTTCAGGGCCACGCCTTCATAATCGTGATAGCTCAAATGGTTGAGGCAGAGCATGGCCGTCTGGCTCAGGGGTAGCAGTCCGTCCCGGTGGGCGGACACGGCCACACCATCGGGCGCGTGCAGGTGCATCACCGCGCCAGCGTCTTCCCGGCCCATGTGCACCGCGCTGTGTATGGTAAATCCGGCCGGATTGACGCGGCGAAGGCCGCCGGCCTCCACCACCTGGCCATCCCGGTCCACCTTCACCAGCGACGAGGCGGTGATTTCGTGGAACAGCAGCCCGTAAGGGTTGATCAGGAAGTGATGATCCGGCCCGGGCACCCGGGCTGACAGGTGAGTGAACACCAGATCATCCCAGCCAAAAAGGGCCACCAGCCTATAGGCGGCGGCCAGCTCGGTACGGACCTTCCATTCGGCCTTCTTCAAATCCTGTTCGGTCGACTGTTCGCTTTTTGTCATTGTGGTGTCCCCAATCCCCTGAATAACCGTTGTCTACTGATTACTGCAGCAGGGCGGCGAAGCGCTCCAGATGGAAGTCGTCATCGCCGAGCTGATGATTGATCATCACCAGGCGCTTGGCATAGTGGGCGAAGTTGTATTCCCAGGTCATGCCGATGCCGCCGTGAGACTGGATGCCCTGCTCGGAAATGAACTGGCCGCTGCGGCCGATCACGTTCTTGGCGGCCGCGAGAATCCGGCGGCGCTCGACGCTCTGGGGCTCGTCGGCGACGCTCGCTGCCAGGATGGCCATGGAGCGGGCCTGCTCAAGCTCCGACATCATGTCCACCATTCGATGCTGAAGTACCTGAAATTTGCCGATGGGTACGCCAAACTGCTTGCGCTGCTTCAGGTATTCCAGAGTCAGATCACACGCTACTTCCATTGCGCCTACAGCCTCACCGCACAGAGCGGAAATGGCTCGCCCAGCCTGGTACTCGATAACATCGGCAGCCTTGCCTTCCTCCCCAAGGAGAGCGTCTGAGCCCAGCTTGACGTTATTCAGGAACAGGTCGCAGCCTTTGGAACCATCGATGGTGGGGTAGGCGCGGCGTTCCAGTCCTTCGGCATCGGAACTGATCAGGAACAGGCTGATACCATCGGCATCCTGACTGTTGCCGGAAGTTCGGGCAGAGACGACCAGTACATCGGCACAGTGGCCGCCAATGACCACAGCCTTGCGACCGTTCAGCACGTAGCCGTCCCCGGACTTCTCAGCGTGGGTTTCCACGTTATTGAGGTCGTAGAAGCTCTGGGGCTCCTGAAGGCCCACGGCTGCTCGCATCTCCCCGCTGGCAATGCCCCCAAGCCACTGTTCGTGCTGCTGTTCGTTGCCGGCCTGGCTGATCAGCCCGCCACCGAGGACCACCGATTGCAGGTAGGGCTCAATGCACAGGCCGCGACCCAGCTCGGTCATCACGCTCTGTACTTCAACACCGCTGCCGCCAAAGCCTCCCAGTTCCTCCGGGAAGGGAACGGCGGTGAGGCCCAACTCACCCAGCTGTTTCCAGAAGTCGGCGCTGAAGCCCAGCTCCGATTCGCTGTATTCCAGGCGTTTCTCAAAACTGTATTCACCGCGCACCAGGCGGGCCACGGTGTCCTGCAGCATCTGCTGCTCTTCGTTCAGTCGGAAATCCATGGTCGCCTCCTTAAAGCCCGAGAATCATTTTCGACACGATGTTTTTCTGGATCTCGTTGGATCCGCCGAAAATCGACAGCTTGCGGTTGTTGAAGTACTGGGGAGCCACCGGTGCGGCGTTCTCGTCAGAGAGGAAGTCGCCGGCGTAATCCAGATCCAGTTCCTCTTCCACGAAGGGAATGGCGTAGGGGCCAATCGCCCGGCGGGCCAGATCGTTGATGGTCTGTCGAATTTCGGTACCGCGGACTTTCAGCATAGAGCTTTCCGCTCCCGGCATACCGCCGCCCTCCACGGACGCGATAATGCGCAGGTTGCTGATTGCCGCAGCCATCAGGTCGATCTCAACCCGGGCAATGCGCTGGCCGAACGAGGCATCCTCAATCAACGGCCGACCGTTCTTGATCCGGCGGGTTGCCAACTCCTTCAGGTGCTGCAAGGCCGCTTTGGAGATGCCAATGCCGGCCAGGCCAGTACGCTCATAGGTCAGCAGGTACTTGGCGTAGGTCCAGCCCTTGTCTTCCTCGCCCACCAGGTTCTCCACGGGGACTTTCACGTCCTCGAAGAACACTTCGTTGACTTCGTGTTCGCCATCCAGGGTGATGATCGGGCGTACGGTAATGCCCGGGGTGTCCATGTCCATAAGCAGAAAGGAAATACCCTCTTGGGCCTTCACTTCTGTATTGGTGCGCACCAGACAGAAAATCATGTTGGCGTGCTGGCCCAGGGTGGTCCAGGTCTTTTGGCCATTCACAATGTAGTGGTCACCGTCGCGAACAGCACGGGTCTTGAGCGATGCGAGGTCCGAGCCGGCGCCGGGCTCGGAATAGCCCTGGCACCACCAGTCTTCGCCACTGAGAATGCGTGGCAGGTATCTCTGTTTTTGCTCTTCGTTGCCGAACTTGATAATAACCGGCGCCACCATGTTCACACCGAAAGGCACGGACCGGGGCGCACCGTACCGGGAAGACTCCTCATCCCAGATATGCTTCTGAACCGGGCTCCAGTTCACGCCGCCGTATTCTTCCGGCCAGTGGGTGGCATACCAGCCCTGTTTGCTGAGAATCTTCTGCCAGCGCTGGTGGTCTTCCTTCGATAGCCGGCGGAACCCCTTAACCTTGGCGGCAATATCCCCGGGCAGCTTTTTATCCAGGAACGCGCGGACCTCATCACGGAAGGCGAGCTCCTCGGTGGTGTAATTCAAGTTCATGAATAGCCTCTCTTGCTGGAAAGCGAAAACATATACCGCATAGCAGAATATTCCCATATTCGAAGATAAGACGGGTATATGTCAATAAAAATGCAAAAGTGTGTACCGCTAGGCGAAACTGAGATGAATTAGATTGGAGGAACCTTCAAGCGTTGCCGAAGGAGTTTCTCCCGGAATCTGGCACTACATTGCGCAGTTTTAACCCGGGTTGGAGCTTGCATTGGGCCCAAAAGCCTATATGTTTGTAGAAGGCGAGTCGTTCAGCTAACAACAGCAGACACCGAATATGCCGAGTTGTTCCATCAACAGAAGCACCCTGCAATTCAGCCTCATGGCAGTGCTGATCACAGCCCTGTTTGTGGTTTTTCTCAATGGCTCGTCCCACCCGGCACTGGATCCACAGCTAGACGATCACTTAACGCCCACGCTGATCTCGGTTGACGCTACAGGCGACCCCTCGTCGCCGGATGCGTCCGTTTCGATCACCTCACCCCTTCTGTTCCCCGGGGGGGATTTCCGGGCTGTCTTCTCGGCCAGCCTTGATTTTATTCAGCCACCGCTCCGGCTGCTTAGCTATCCGGTGCTGCCCCAGGGCCCGCCCAGCCTCGTTTAACTCTGACCATTACGGATTTGTCCCTGTATAGACAGGGAACTCCAACCTGAATTCAGATTCACGAGGTTTACCATGAACAGTGTATTCAACGCATTGCCAGTACAGGATCTGGGACGCACCGGCGCGTTACCAACTGCCAAACCCCTGTCGCACATAGGAAGCGAGGATTCGGCAGTCCACCTGCTGACGGATTTCTCCGAGCAGCGACTGTCCGTTTTGAGTTCCGATATGTCTGTTTCGGAGGCGAGGTTGTGGATGAGACTTGCCGATACGTCTTTCAAAGTGGTTGAAAACCAGGCGGGGGATTGTCTGGGCATTCTGGCCATCGAAGATGTGAACGGCGAGAAGGCCATGAGTGTCGCCCAT
Organism: Marinobacter sp. NFXS11; assembly: GCF_040148675.1. Taxonomy (NCBI): domain Bacteria; kingdom Pseudomonadati; phylum Pseudomonadota; class Gammaproteobacteria; order Pseudomonadales; family Marinobacteraceae; genus Marinobacter; species Marinobacter sp. NFXS11. The sequence continues at coordinate 1,046,506 of NZ_JAGDDV010000002.1, forward strand.
CGACAGGGTGTGCCCCTCAAGGACGTTCGGGTCCGCGATATCATGCGCCCGATAAGTGAGCTGCCGGCTATCCATTATCAGGATTTGCGGGCGGCAACCGTGGGCGACCTGGTCAGCACATTCCGTGAAGTTCATGAAGGCTATCTGCTTGTGCTGGATGACGACCGGCATCAGCCTTCCCGTTCCTATCTCCGGGGACTGGTCTGTGCGGAAGAGCTTCTGCAGCGGCTGGACCTGGCGATCGATCTGGAGCACCGGGCAACCAAGTTTTATGAGATCGTTCACGTGGTGAAAGGCGGCTTCTAGTCTGGCAGTTGTCATCGGCGCTCCCCGGGGCGCCGATGATTCCCGTGGAACCGGAGAAGCATCGAAAAAAACGATGTTTATTACCCAGAAAACCGTATTGAACCGATGCGGTAATCACGTGACACTCTCTACGACTTTAGTCACATCAAAGGACGCCCATGCAGGACGCCCAAAAAAAATGCCGGACGCAGGTGTTAAGCCTCTTCGTGATTCTGGCATTGGGCCTGGTTTCATTGCCTACCCATTCTTCGGACTCTGCGCCAGCCCCTCTGTCCTGCGATTCGGTTTTCTGCCCGTTATTGTCGGATGTGACAAGCGACGGTGGTCAGGAGGGAGGGCTTTCCCATGGCAACCGTATACGGGATTTCAGTCTTCACCCGGCCGGTGTCCTTCCGGGCATCAGGGGCTACTCGGGCGTGGTGCATTGCGCCAGCTTTCCGGTCTTGCCACAGGCGCCACCTGGCATCTGAGCTTTTGCTGACTGAAGGGCGTGCCTGCCCTTCGAACCAACCTTTCGACTCAAACGACTTCCATCACCTGGAGGACTTTCCATGGCTATACGGAAGCTGCTGATCGCCAATCGCGGAGAGATTGCGGTCAGGATTGCCCGGGCCTGCAGCGAACTGGGCATCCGCTCGGTCGCTATTCATTCGGAGGCTGACGAGTACTCCCTGCACGTCAAAAAAGCCGACGAAGCTTATCAAATCAGCAAGGACCCCCTGTCGGGATACCTGAACCCCCATCATATTGTGAATATGGCGGTGGAAACCGGCTGTGATGCACTGCATCCCGGCTATGGTTTTCTGTCGGAGAATGCGGAACTGGCTGCGATTTGTGAGCAGCGAGGCATTACGTTTGTGGGGCCGTCTGCGAATGCTATTTCATCCATGGGCGACAAGACTCAGGCCCGCCAGACGGCCCTTGCCGCGGGCGTCCCGGTAACGCCCGGTTCGGAAGGCAACCTCGCCGATGTCGAGGATGCCGTGGTCCAGGCCGCCGAAATCGGCTACCCGGTGATGCTGAAGGCCACCTCCGGTGGGGGTGGGCGAGGTATTCGCCGGTGCGATAATGAAAAAGAGCTGCGCCAGAACTTCCAGCGGGTAATCTCCGAGGCCACCAAAGCCTTTGGCAGTGCCGAGGTGTTCCTTGAGAAGTGCATCATTGAGCCCCGTCACATCGAGGTCCAGATTCTTGCCGATACCCACGGCAACGTTGTCCATCTGTACGAGCGGGATTGCTCGATCCAGCGCCGAAACCAGAAGCTGATTGAGCTGGCGCCGTCGCCGCAGCTTGAGGAAAGCCAGCGCGAGTACATCGGCGATCTGGCTAAACGGGTGGCGAAGCAGTGTGGTTACGTAAATGCCGGCACCGTCGAGTTCCTGCTGGACCACGATGGCAGCTTTTACTTCATGGAAATGAATACCCGGGTTCAGGTTGAGCACACCATCACCGAGGAGATCACCGGGGTGGATATCATCAAGGCGCAGATACGGATCGCTGCCGGCGAACCACTCGGCCTCAAGCAGGAAGACATTTCCTACCGGGGCTTTGCTGCCCAGTTCCGTATCAACGCCGAAGACCCGAAGAACGGCTTTCTGCCAAGTTTCGGCCGCATCAGCCGCTACTATTCCGCCGGCGGTCCGGGCGTGCGCACCGATGCCAATATGTATACCGGTTACGAGATTCCCCCTTACTACGACTCCATGTGCGCCAAGCTGATTGTCTGGGCCATGGACTGGGACGAGCTGATTGCCCGCTCCCGGCGTGCTCTCGGGGATATGGGCATTTACGGCGTCCAAACCACCATCCCCTATTACAAGCAGATTCTCGAGCACCCGGATTTCCAGGCCGCTGATTTCAATACCGGCTTTGTGGAACGTAACCCCCAATTGCTTGAGTACAGCAGCAAAACCCGCCCGGAATCCATCGCCACAGCCATTGCCGCAGCCATTGCGGCGCAGGCGGGCCTGTAAAAGAACATCGGAGAGATCCCAATGACCAAGCGCAAGATTCATATTACCGACGTTATTCTCAGGGACGCCCACCAGTCTCTGATCGCCACCCGGATGCGCACGGAAGACATGCTTCCGGCCTGCGAGTGGCTGGACCAGGCCGGCTACTGGTCCCTGGAGTGCTGGGGTGGTGCCACGTTTGACGCCTGTGTGCGTTTCCTGAAGGAAGATCCCTGGGAACGCCTGCGGACCCTGAGAAAGGCCCTGCCGAACACCCGCCTGCAGATGTTGCTGCGTGGCCAGAACCTGCTGGGCTATCGCCATTATGGCGATGACGTGGTTGAAGCATTCGTGGCCAAGGCTGCCGAGAATGGCATGGATGTGTTCCGCATTTTTGATGCTCTGAACGATGTGCGTAATCTCGAGACCAGCATCAAGGCGGTCAAGAAGGCCGGCAAGCACGCACAGGGCACCATCTGCTACACCGTGAGCCCGGTGCATGGCACCGATGCCTATCTGGAGCAGGCCAAGGCCATGGCGGACATGGGCGCGGACAGTATCGCGATCAAGGATATGGCAGGGTTGCTGACGCCGGCGGTTACCGCCGAGCTGGTCGGTAAGCTGAAGCAGACCCTCAATCTGCCTGTTTTCCTGCATTCCCACGCCACCTCGGGCATGGCGCCCATGTGCCAGTGGGCGGCCATGGAAGCCGGCGTTGACCATATCGATACCGCGCTGTCGGCCTTTGCCGGCGGCACCAGCCATCCGCCCACGGAATCACTGGTGGCGGCGCTGCACGACGCCGGTCTGGAGACCGGGCTTAACCTGGAGCTGCTGGACAAGGCCACGCGCCATTTCCGGGAAGTGCGCAAAAAGTATCACCAGTTTGAGAGCGCCTATAACGGTGTTGATACCTCGGTGCTCCTGTCCCAGGTGCCCGGTGGCATGATGTCCAACCTGGCCAACCAGTTGAAGGAGCAGGGCGCGCTGGATCGCATCCAGGACGTATTTGAGGAAATTCCCCGAGTTCGCAAGGATCTTGGTTACCCCCCACTGGTAACACCTACCTCCCAGATTGTGGGTACTCAGGCAGTGATCAACGTGCTGGCTGGCAAGCGCTACGAGTCCATCACGAACGAGGTGAAGAAATACCTTCAGGGCTGGTACGGCAAGGCGCCGGCTGCGGTCGATAAATCGCTTCAGCAGCGCGCCGTCGGCAAGGAGGACCTGATTGAAGAACGACCGGCTAACCTGATCCCCCGTGAACTGGACGAGTTGCGCAAACAGGTGGGCGATCTGGCCACCAGCGAAGAGGATGTGCTTACCTACGCCATGTTCCCGGATCAGGCCCAAGCGTATCTTGAGCAGCGGCGTGACGGCACGTTGCAGCCGGAGCCCCTGGAGCCGATTCCCACCGGTGCTTCGGGCGGCTCGGTCTCCAGCAAATTCAAGATCACGGTTCATGGTGAGAGCTACGATATTCACGTCACCGGCGCGAACCCCTCTGGTGAGAACGAGCGTCGTTTCTACATGACCGTCGATGGCGTGCCTGAGGAAATCCATCTGGCTTCCCTGGGAGAGGACGGCGAAGGTGCGCGGTCCAGTGGTGGCCGGGCAACCGCCACCAAGGAAGGTCATGTGACCACCAGCATGCCCGGCAACATCGTGGATGTGCTGGTTAAGGAAGGTGATGAGGTTCAGGCCGGCGATCCGGTGCTGATCATCGAGGCCATGAAGATGGAAACCGAAGTAAAGGCGACCACGGCCGGAAAGGTTTCCGGCGTGTTTATTGCGAAGGGTGATCGGGTGGTGCCCGGAGAAGTTCTGGTCGAGATCGAATAAGTTCTCCAGAGCATGACGCAAAACGGCCCCTTATGATGAGGGGCCGTTTTCGTTTGGGAGGGTTAACCAGGCGAGATCAGCTGAACGCCTGGATGCCCGTCTGGCCTCGGCCCAGAATCAGGGCGTGAACATCGTGGGTGCCCTCATAGGTGTTCACTGCCTCAAGATTCATAACGTGGCGAATCACGTGATACTCGTCAGAAATGCCGTTACCGCCGTGCATGTCGCGGGCAACCCGGGCAATGTCCAGGGCCTTGCCGCAGTTGTTCCGCTTGAGTAGTGAAATGGCATCCGGCGTTACCGTGCCAGCATCCATCATGCGACCCAGCTGCAACACGGATTGCAGGCCAATCGTGATCTCGGTCTGCATATCCACCAGTTTTTTCTGGATCAGCTGGTTGGCGGCCAGGGGCTTGCCGAACTGCTTGCGCTCAAGGGTGTAGTTGCGAGCCGCGTGCCAGCAGAATTCAGCGGCGCCCAAAGAGCCCCAGCTGATGCCGAAGCGGGCTTTGTTGAGGCAGCTGAAGGGACCTTTCAGCCCTTCCACCTCAAGATGGTTTTCTTCCGGAACGAACACTTCATCCATAAAGATGGAACCGGTTTCCGACGCCCGCAGGGAAAATTTGCCGTCAATCTTCGGAGTATCGAGACCCTTGGCGCCCTCGCGCTCAATGACAAAGCCGTTTACCTTGCCATCCAGTTTGGCCCAGATCACGCAAACATCTGCAATGGGGGAGTTGGTGATCCAGGTTTTGGAACCGCTCAGCAGGTAGCCGCCGTCGACTTTCTTGGCCCGGGTTTCCATGCCGCCCGGGTCGGAACCGTGATTGGGTTCGGTCAGGCCGAAGCAACCAACGTATTCGCCGGAGGCCAGCTTGGGCAGGATGCGTTTTTTCATCGCTTCCTTGCCATAGGAATAGATCGGGTACATAACCAGTGACGACTGAACGCTGAGGGCCGAGCGATAGGCCGAGTCCACCCGCTCTACTTCCCGGGCAATCAGGCCGTAGCAGACATGGTTCAGTCCCGGCCCACCGTATTCTTCAGGCAGGGTTGCTCCCAGCATGCCGAGTTCACCCATCTGGTTAAAGATGGTGCGGTCGAACTTTTCGTGCCGGTTGGCCTCGGTGATTCCGGGCATCAGTTGCTCGTCGCAGAAGCTGCGGATGCTGTCACGGACCTGACGCTCGGTTTCGTCCAGTTGGGCATCGAAACCCAGCAGATCATTCCAGGGTGCGGAAGCCATTGTGTAGTCTCCTGAAAGCGAATATCGAAAGCCCGACGCTAGGGGCGAGGGACCAATCTGTGCTATCTTTGTATCAACTGTGTTTCATTAAGCGAAACACAGTTTTGTAATTTGCTCCTGAAAGACTAATCCGGGTGTTATGGAAATGCAAGCAGTGTTCAAGGCTGACCAGGTGGCCCTGTGCTGAACGGCATGCTGCAGTGGTTGGTGTCCCTGGCGGTGGTTACGGAGCTGGTGGCCATCTGTCTCGACAACCGCGAGCTCAGTGCTGTGGCGGGCGTTATGTTTGTCACTGCCTTTCTGGCAGGGGCCGGGCGCCTGCAGGGGTACGCCCGGATGCTCCTGGTTATCGCCCTTTTGGTGCTGGGCGGCCTCGCCTGGCGTGGCTCTCTGGACACCGGGCAGCTGCTGAAGGCGGCGTCTGACGCGGCCTTCTACTCCGCGTTTCTGGGAAGTCTGGGCATGATGCAGTGCCTCGTGCGCCGGTTTGAGGTATTGCGTCGGATTCACGACGTGCTGCTGGGCGGCAGGCCTATTCTGCTCTATCCCAAGTACGCTCTGGTCAGTTGTGGCGTTGCCACGGTTCTGAGCTTTGGCATGATGAACCTGTTGTGCGGAAGCCTTTCTGAAACCCTGCGTGAGCGCGGCATCAGCGGGGAGTCCCGCCTGCAGTGGCTGCGGAGCGTTCTGATCAGTGCCCTCAGGGGCTTTGCCCTGGTGCCGCTGGTAGCGCCCACCAGTGTGGCCGTGGCCATTCTTACCCGCGAATTGCCCCAGTTGAGCTGGTCGCAGCTTTTGCCATTTGGCCTGGTCGCGGCGCTTCTGATGGTGCTGATTGGCTGGGTGCTGGAGCAGCGCCGCTTCCGCAAGGTCAGCAGTGAGCGCATCGCAGTCGAAGGCAGGCTGCCCGGCACCGGGCGCCTGCTCGCGCTGATCCTGCTGGTATTCACGGTGATGGCGGGCCTGGTGGCGACGACCGGTTTCAAGGTGTCGGTGGCTGCCATGTTATCGGTGCCGACCGTGACACTGCTTTACATGCTCTGGCAGGAACGGCGGTTGATGCCGGTTCTGAAGGAAGGTGCCGGCCAGGTATGGGCCATGCAGAATGAAATGGCCATCTTTGCCGCCTCTGCCATCCTCGGTGTTGCGCTTTCTGCGGTCATTCCGGCGGATGCTCTTGCAGGTCTGGTTGCCACCGGTAGCGGCGTTTTCCTGGTAGCGGTGGTTGGCATGCTGATGCTGCCCATGTTCTCCATGATCGGGATCATTCCCATTACGGTCCTGAGTGTCCAGGCCGGCTTGCTGCCACAGCTGGTGGCGGAAGGTATGGATCTGCTGCCGGTTGCCGTGGCTCTGGTGATTGGCTTTTCCCTGGCCATGATGCTGTCGCCCTTTGGCCCCTCGGTCATGCTGCTGTCCCGGTTCGGGCAGATCTCCCGATGGGTTGTGGCGTTTCGGTGGAATGGCCTGTTTGCGCTGATCGCGCTGCCAGTGTTGCTGGTGCTCACGGCGCTCGTGGCCTGGCTGGCACCGGTCCTTAACTGACCGGCGCCGCAGCTATTGACGTGATCAGTAGCCCCGTGCGGTGTCCACGATGCCTGTAATGGCGCGGCCCTCGGCATGATCGCGGATCTTGCCGGTGATCTGCTCGATGGTGGCATCCCGCAGGGTTCGGGCCGAGATGTGCGGGGTAATGGTGATTTCTTTCCGTTGCCAGAACGGGTGTCCCTCCGGCAGGGGCTCTTTCCGGAATACATCAAGGGATGCGCGCAGCAAGGTACCGTCGTCCAGGGCCCGGAGCAGGTCGTCCTCGACCAGATGTTCACCCCGGCCAACGTTGATCAGCACGGCGCCCGGTTGAAGCCGGCTCAGCAATTCATAGTCGATGATGTCTCGGGTGTTGTCGGTCAGTGGCAGGGTGTTGACCAGAACCCGGGTGGCTTTCAGAAAGTCACCGAGCTCGTCCTGGCCGGCATAGGTGCTGACACCTTCCAGGCTATGTTCTCGGCGGGCCCAGCCGCTCACCCGATAGTCCAGATTGGCCAGCGTGCTAGCAACCCGCTTGCCGATATGGCCCAGCCCCATGACACCCACCGGCCACTCGCTGCGTTTGATAGGCCGATGGATTTTCCAGACCCCCTGACGCTGTTGCTCCCGGTAGGTCTCCATCTCGCGGCTGGCTTCCAGTAACTGATGCAGCACGTATTCCGCCATCTGCACCGACATGCCCGCGTCTTCCAGGCGCACGACCGTGAGGTCCTTGGGAAGGTTGGCTACCTTGAGCAGCCCGTCGATTCCAGCGCCGAGGTTGAACACCGCTTTCAGGTGCCTTTCCCGCTCGAACAGGGCTTCGGGCGGTTGCCACACGATGGCGTAATCCGCGTCAACGGCGGGACCGTTCGGATCCCAGACGTAAACCTCGGCTTCCGGCAGCAGTTCTTTGATGGGCACTGTCCAGCGCTCGGGTTTCGGGTCGCCTGCCACAAAAAGAATCTTCATTTCGCCTCCGGGGGGTCGTCACAGTGTTCGATGGCTGCTAGTTTGTTTTGCCATGCAGAACAGCAAATCGGTCAAGTTCGAAAAAGTCGGTATGGAATACCGCCTTGCGATTTCCGATTTGAAACATAAGTAATAAGTGTTTCATATTTGGTACGCATTTTGAAAAGACTTTCTGGTACTTGATTTCTGCAGCGATTAAAATGGCGCATCTTTAGTTATTCACCAAATTAATACACCGGGCACCGGAGCGGGCGACGCGGTTGGAGGACGTCCCATTATGGCAGGAAAAAAGCAGATCTCACCCGAACTGAAAGTGGCATCCACTGACGGTGAGCCCGTGAAGCCGGAGAAAGACCGCAAGTTTGTCGAAGCCCTGTCCCGTGGCCTGGATGTGCTACGGGCGTTCAGCCAGGGTCCTGTCATCCTGGGCAACCAGGACATCGCCCGCATCACCGGGCTGCCCAAGCCGACTGTGTCGCGGATGACCTACACCCTCACCAAGCTGGGTTACCTCAGCTACAACACCCAGCTGGAGAAATACCAGCTCAGTTCCGGGGTGCTGGCACTGGGTTATGCCTATGTGTCTAACCTCAAGGTGCGCCAGCTGGCCAAGCCCTACATGGACGAGTTCGCCCGTCAGACCAACATGTCGGTCGGCCTTACCTGCCGGGACCGGTTGCACATGATTTACGTGGAGAACCGGCTGCCACCGGAAGCCTCCCTGCTGCGCATGGACATCGGCCTGAAACTGCCCATGGCCACCACCTCCGCCGGTCGCGCCTACTACTGCGCCATCAGCGACAAGGCCCGTCTGGTCATTGACGACGCCATGGCCGCCAAATTCGGAGACGACTGGCCCGAGAAGAAGGCCGGCCTCGATCAGGCCATGAAGGATTACAAGGAGCATGGCTTCTGCCTGTCCATCGGAGAGTGGGATCGCAACATCAACTCCGCCGGCGTGCCCATCCACCTGCAGGATGGCACCATCATGGCCCTGACCTGTGCCGCGCCGTCCTACCTGGTGCCCGCTGAAAAGCTTCGGGGCTCCATTGCCCACCAGCTGGCAATGCTGGCGGGCGATATCGAATCGCTGGGTGTTTGAAGCCAACTTCGACAAACTCCAAACCAAAAAACCGCAGAGGAACCCCTGCGGTTTTTTTGTGCCTGTAGTTTAATGGGTGGTTGAAACCACAAACGAACTTGTATTAAATCGTACGCATGTTTCGCTAGTTAAAACCATATTTCAGAACGAATGCGAGGAGAAATCATGTCTGAGGTCGTTAGCTATAACCGGGAAGGCAACATCGGCGTTATTACCGTGAACTACCCGCCGGTAAACGCCCTCGGCCAGGCTGTTCGTTCTGGTCTGCTCGCAGCCCTGGAGCAGGGCCAGAAGGATTCAGAGGCCAAGGCGCTGCTGCTGGTTTGCGAAGGGCGCACGTTTATTGCCGGCGCCGACATCCGTGAGTTCGGTAAGCCCATGCAGGAGCCCACACTGCCGACGCTGGTCAACACCTTTGAAAACAGCGACAAGCCGCTGGTTGCCGCGATCCATGGCACCGCCCTGGGCGGTGGACTGGAAACCGCGCTGAGCTGCCACTACCGCGTCGCCGTGAGCAGCGCCAAGGTTGGGCTGCCGGAAGTGAAGCTGGGTCTGCTGCCCGGTGCTGGCGGCACCCAGCGGCTGCCGCGCCTGACCGGCGCCCAGAAAGCGCTGGAGATGATCACCACTGGCGAATTCGTCGGCGCCAACGATGCCCTGGCCCTCGGCATTCTTGATGCCGTGGAAGAAGGCGACGATGTCCGCGCAGTGGGCATGGCCTACGCGCAGAAAGTGGTCGACGAAGGCAAACCGGTGCGCCGTGTTCGCGATATCACCGACAAAATCGAGGCGGACAAGGGCAGTGATGTATTTGACCAGTTCCGTGAAGAACTGAAGAAGCGGGCCCGGGGCCTGTTCTCCCCGTTCAAGTGTGTCGACGCTGTGGAAGCGGCGTTCAATCTGCCTTTTGACGAAGGCATGAAGCGCGAGCGGGAACTGTTCATGGAATGCATGGAATCACCCCAGCGCGCTGGCCTGATCCATTCGTTCTTCGGTGAGCGTGAGGTCTCCAAGGTCAAGGGGCTACCCAAGGATACGCCGGTTCGTGACGTAAAGAGTGTTGGTATTATCGGTGCCGGCACCATGGGTGGCGGTATCGCCATGAACTTCGTCAACGTGGGCATTCCGGTCACTATCGTGGAGGTCAAGCAGGATGCCCTGGACAAGGGCCTGGCCATTATTCGCCGCAACTACGAGAACTCCGCCAAGAAGGGCAAATTGACCCAGGAGCAGGTGGAGCAGCGAATGGCGCTGATCACGCCGAGCTTGACCTACGACGATTTCCGGGACGTTGACCTGGTGATTGAGGCGGTGTTCGAGAACATGGCCGTCAAGAAGGAAATCTTTGCCAAGCTCGATGAGGTCTGCAAGCAGGGCGCGATTCTGGCGTCCAATACCTCAACCCTGGATATCGACGAAATCGCCTCTGCCACCAAGCGCCCCGAAGACGTGGTGGGTATGCACTTCTTCAGCCCGGCCAACGTCATGAAGCTGCTGGAGAACGTGCGTGGCAGCAAGACCTCCGATGAGGTCAAGGCCACGGTGATGGCGGTTGCCAAGAAGATCAAGAAAGTGGGCGTCATGGTGGGCAACTGCTACGGTTTTGTCGGCAACCGGATGCTCCACAAGCGTGGCACCGAGGCCATGTCCCTGGTGGACGAGGGCGCCACCCCGCAGCAGGTCGACAAGGTGCTGACCGATCTCGGTTTCCCCATGGGCCAGTTCGCGATGTCCGATCTGGCCGGGATTGATGTGGGTTACCGGATTCGCGAAGAGCGCCGCAAGGCTGGCGAAGACATTCCCGCCAGCTGGATGGATAAGCTTGCCGAACAGGGCCGCCTTGGTCAGAAGACCCAGGCAGGTGTATACAAGTACGAGGAAGGCAGCCGCAAGCCGATTCCCGACCCGGAGGTGGAGCAGCTGATCGAGCAGTTCCGCAAGGAAGAGGGGATTAAGCCCCGGGAGATTACCGATCAGGAAATCCTCGAGCGCTGCGTGTATGTGATGATCAATGAGGGCGCGAAGATCCTGGAGGAAGGCATCGCCGATCGTCCGCTGGATATCGACATTGTCTGGATCTACGGCTATGGCTTCCCGGCCTATCGCGGTGGCCCCATGTTCTGGGCCGATCAGGAAGGTCTGGATACGATTCTTTCGGCGGTGAAGAAGTACCAGGATACCGTTGGTGGCGAGCAGTGGGAGCCGGCGGCTTTGCTTGAGAAGCTGGTCAGCGAAGGTAAGAAATTCGGCGACCTTTAAAGCATAGCTTGGGGCTGGTCGCGGGGCGGGGTGCCTTTTCCTCTGGGAAAAGCAACTCGCTTCGCTCAGACATCTTTTCCCGGCGGAAAAGGCACCCCGCCCCACGACCGGTTCAGTTAGTACTTTGGACCTGTAGGTCGGATTAGGCGAAGCCGTAATCCGACAACCCAAGCGGCATGATCAATTCGATGTCGGGTTACGGCTTTGCCTAACCCGACCTACATATTTCGAAAAATGAGGGCATTGTTATGTCTGATGCAGTCATCGTTTCCACAGCTCGTACTGGCCTGGGTAAATCCTATCGAGGCTCTTTGAATAACACCCACAGTGTCGATCTGGCGGGGCACGTTATCAAACACGCCGTCGATCGCGCCGGTATTGATCCGGCTATTGTTGAGGATGTGATCATGGGTGCAGCCTTCCAGGAGGGTGCCCAGGGCCGGAATATTGCCCGTCTGGCGGCCATTCGCGCCGGTCTTCCGGTGACTACTGCCGGGTTCTCCATCAACCGTTTCTGCAGCTCGGGGTTGCAGTCCATTGCCCTGGCGGCACAGCGGGTGGTGTCCGAGAAAGTACCGGCCATGGTGGCCGGGGGCGTTGAGTCCATTTCCCTGGTGCAGAACGAGAAGATCAACAGCTTCCATGCCACCAACGAGTGGCTGATGAAGAACAAGCCCGAGCTTTACCTTTCGATGATTGAGACGGCGGATATTGTCGCCAAGCGCTACAACGTCAGCCGTGAAGCCCAGGATGAGTATTCGCTGATTTCCCAGCAGCGTACTGCAGCGGCTCAGCAGGCGGGCAAGTTTGACGATGAGATTGTGCCGTTCGACGCCACCATGCTTGTGAAGGACAAGGAAACCGGTGAGGTCAGTGAAAAGCAGGTGACCCTGAAAGGTGACGAGTGTAATCGCCCGAATACGACCCTTGAGGGCCTGGCGGGTCTGGAGCCGGTGCGCGGCCCGGAGCAGTTCATCACGGCCGGCAACGCCAGCCAGCTGTCGGACGGAGCCTCAGTATGCACGGTGATGAACAGCACCTACGCCGAGAAGCACAACATTGAACCCATGGGGATTTTCCGTGGCTTCGCTGTGGCGGGTTGTGAGCCGGATGAGATGGGCATCGGCCCGGTGTATGCGATTCCGCGCCTGCTTGAGCGCAATGGTCTGACCATGGACGACATTGATCTGTGGGAGCTGAACGAAGCCTTCGCGTCCCAGGTGATTTACTGTCGTGACCGCCTGGGCATTCCCATGGAGAAGCTGAACGTAAACGGCGGCTCAATTTCCATCGGCCACCCATTTGGTGTTACCGGTGCCCGCCAGACAGGCCACGCCCTGATCGAAGGCAAGCGCCGTGGGGCGAAATACGTGGTGATCACCATGTGCATCGGCGGTGGCCAGGGTGCTGCTGGCCTGTTCGAGGTGGTTTGAAGCCGGCCTGTATGAGATCAGGGTCAGAAGAGTGCTTTCTTCTGACCCCTTGTTGACCAAAAGGGGAAATGCATGGACAGACAAGCAAAAGCCGTCGTCTGCCGGGAATGGGGGCACCCTGTTCAGGTGGAAACCATCACGGTGGAAGGCCCCAAGCGGGATGAAATCACCGTCAAGATCGCGGCCTGCGGCGTCTGCCACAGCGATCTGTCCGCCACCACGGGTAAGATTCCCTACCCGCCTCCTCTTGTATTGGGGCACGAAGCCGCCGGCGTGGTTGTCGAAGTCGGTGAGGGCGTCACAGCCTTCAAGGAAGGCGACCATGTGGTGAGTACCTTCATATCCATGTGCGGCAAATGCAGCCAGTGTGTTCGTGGCCGCCCGGTGCTCTGCGAGAACGCCCGCAAGGCCATGTTCAACCTGCCGGATGGCACCGTCAGAACCAAAGGTGCCGACGGCGAACCCTTGAACGTCTTCGGCGCCTGCGGCGTGATGGCCGAGTTCGCCACCATGCACGTGGACAACTGCGTCAAAGTGGATGAAACCGTGCCGATGCAGAACGCCGCCCTGGTCAGCTGTGCCGTGATGACCGGTGTCGGCGCTGTCTTCAATACTGCAAAGCTGGAGCCTGGCTCCCGAGCAGCCGTGTTTGGTATCGGTGGCGTTGGCCTGAACGCGATCCAGGGCTGTGTTACTGCCGGTGCCGAGATGATTGTTGCGGTTGACAGCAACCCCACCAAGCTGGAGATGGCGAAGGAGTTCGGCGCCACCCACACCATCAATATCAACGAGGTGGAAGACGCGGCTAAAGCCGTTAAAAAGCTGACTGGCGGTGTCGATTATGCGTTTGAATGTGTCGGCGCAGGTCCGGTCGTCGAACAGGCCTATAAAAGCCTGGGCCGTGGAGGTACCGCCGTGGTCGTTGGCGTGGCAGATCCGAAGGACAAGACCTCACTGACCACCCTGACCCTGCCAGCGGACGAGCGAACGCTCAAAGGCAGCTGGCTGGGCTCGGCCCGACCGCAGCATGATTTCCCCAGAATCCTGGGTCTTTACAAGGCTGGTAAACTCAAGCTGGACGAACTGGTTACCCGGACCTACCCCATAGAAGAAGCCGCACAGGCATTCGATGATATGGTGGCAGGCAAGAACGCTCGAGGCGTTATCGTATTTGAATGAAGGGGGAAGCATGAACGAGCTGAACAGGAACTACATCAACGGCCAATGGGTGAGCTGGGCCGGTGACATGATCGACGTTCACGAAGCTGGCACCGGTGACGTGATTGCCCGTGTTCCCGCCGCCGGCGCGGATGAAATGGAACAGGCCATTGCTGCCGCCGATGCGGCGTTCGAAAGCTGGTCGGAAAGCACCCTGGAAGAACGAATCAAGGTGCTGGAACAGCTGCACGCGGGCCTGAAAGAGCGCGCGCCGGAAATCGCCGAGACCGTCTGCCGGGAAGTGGGCATGCCCATCAAACTGGCCACGCCGATCCAGGCCGGTATGCCGGCTGCGGTGACCAAGAGCTACCTGAAGCTGCTGCCTGAGTTCCCGTTTACCGAACAGTCCGGCAACTCCGAGGTGCAATACGCCCCGGTGGGTGTGGTTGGCTGCATTACCCCCTGGAACTACCCGCTGCACCAGGTGATCCTGAAAATCGTCCCGGCGATTGCGGCCGGTTGCACCGTGGTGCTCAAGCCTTCCGAAATCGCTCCCCAGACGGCGTTTATTCTTGCCGAGATTCTGGATGGCACCGACCTGCCCAAGGGCGTGTTCAACATGGTATGCGGTTATGGCCACACCGTCGGCGACACGCTGATCAAGCATCCGGATGTACGAATGGTGTCTTTCACCGGTTCCACGCGTACCGGCAACCTGATTGCCCACGCTGCGGCGGACGATTTCAAACGCTTCGCCCTGGAGATGGGCGGCAAATCCGCCTCGGTGATCCTCCCGGACGCCGACCTGGCGGCTGCCGTTAAAGGCACAATCAACAACTGCCTTCTGAACTCCGGCCAGACCTGTACCGCTCTCACCCGGATGCTGGTTCCGGCCGATAAGCACGATGAAGCCTGTGAACTGGCCGCAGCTGCCGTGGCTAAAATGACCCCGGGTAACCCGCTGGAAGAAACCACACGGTTGGGCCCGCTGTCCTCTGCCCAGCAGCGTGACAAGGTGATCGACTACATCAAACTGGGTATCCAGGAAGGTGCCAAGCTCATCGCCGGTGGGCCGGAAGCGCCCGAGGGATGCGATAAGGGTTACTTCGTCAAGGCGACGGTTTTCGGCAATGTTAAGCCAGACAGCCGCATCGCCCAGGAAGAGATCTTCGGGCCCGTGCTATGCGTGATTCCCTACAACGATGAAGCCGAAGCCGTGAAAATCGCCAACGGCACCCAGTACGGACTTTCCGGCGCGGTCTGGTCTGGCGACGATGCCAAGGCCAAGAAAATCGCCAGCAAGCTGCGCACCGGCCAGGTGTTCGTCAACGGTGGCGCGTTCAACCCCATGGCGCCGTTCGGCGGCTTTGGGCATTCCGGTATTGGCCGCGAATTCGGCAAGTGGGGCCTGGAGGAGTTTCTGGAAGTTCGCTCGCTGCAGTTGTAATGGCTGGAGCCTGGTGTCGGGTTACGGCTTTGCCTAACCCGACCTACTGTGAGGTTCGAATGTCGTGCGGTGTCGGGTTACGCCTTTGGCTAACCCGACCTACTGTGATGTTGAGCATGCAGTATGTAGGTCGGATTAGGCGAAGCCGTAATCCGACAGATCCCCGAAAGTCAGATCGGCCACGGGGCAGAAAAGACACCCCGCCCAGGGGCCAGCCACCAAACTTCAGGCCTTCCCCCCAAGCAGAATCCGCACGGCCGTACAGGCATCCTCCAACTCCGCTTCCCTTGGCTCGCGTCCGGCGATGATGTCGCTGTACAGGCAGGACTCTGCAAGCCGAATCATGAAGTAAGACAGGCTGAAGATGTTCATTGGTGGCTTGATATGCGCGGCCGAAACCTGGTCTTTCAGCATCCGCGTATTGGTTTCCACCGTGCGTGTGTGCAGGATGGACTGGGATGAAGTGAGGATCTTCAGGGCGTATTCCGGGTCCTGGTTGATGAATCGCCGCAGCGGCTCGAAGTGCAGGATGGCGGAATTGGTGCGCCGGTAAACGCCGACAATGTAGTCCACGCCAGTGCCGGGTGTTTCCGCCATGGCCTGGCGCCAGAGGGGTTCATACAGTGACCAGAGAATCTCGCCGATCAGAAGATCCTTGTTACCGACCCAGCGAAACAGGGTGGCGCGGCCAATTCCGAGCTCATCAGCCAGCGGCGCCAGGTGAATGCGCTCACCCTTGAGCCACATGCGACGTGCCCGCTTGAACGCCTCGGCCGGTGTTGCCCTCGTTACGGTTTTGTCTGCCACTGAAACCTCATGCCCGAATTTGGATTCATTTTAACGGCTAAACCCGGAGCCGGCTATGCGCGCGGTTCTGACGGCTTGTGATGGTTTTGTGAACTTTTCCGCCTACACTCTGCCATGAAAGCATCGAAAGCCACCGGCAAATTCAGCGAAGCCCATTACCATGACGCGAACGGTACTGATTATTGAGGACAACCCGGGCATCGGTGAGCTGGTGCGCATGCAGGTTTCAGATCTGGGAATGAAGCCCGTGCTCGTGGACCGGGGGGACACCGGCCTGGAGCGGTTCCGTGAGGGTGGAATTGATCTGGTGATCCTGGATCTGATGCTGCCCGGCCTGGATGGCCTGGCGGTGTGCCGGGAGATACGTGCCTGCCCGGGTTATGTGCCGGTTCTGATGCTTACCGCGAAGAGCACAGAGCTGGATCGGGTTCTGGGCCTGGAGATGGGCGCGGACGATTACCTGACGAAGCCGTTCAGCGTGGCGGAGCTGGCAGCCCGCATCAAAGCCCTTTTCCGGCGAGTGGATGCCCTCTCGCAGGCGACGCCTGCAAGCGATCAAACCGATGAGATCGAGGTGGACGGGCTTCGGATTGATCCGGTTCGCCGGCGGGTCTTTGTGGCTGATCGGGAAGTGGATCTGACCGCCCGGGAGTTTGATTTGCTCTGGCACTTTGCCTCCCATCGGGGAAGAGTGTTCAGCCGGGCACAGCTGCTCGATTCTGTGTGGGGTTACAACCACGAGGGCTACGAGCATACCGTGAACACCCACATAAACCGGCTGCGCAACAAGATTGAGGCCGATCCCGCCGACCCACGATACGTCCAGACGGTCTGGGGTGTTGGCTATCGGTTCATGGATTAGCGATGGCACTGTCTGTCTTCCGTACCCTCTATGCCCGGCTTGCGATCGGTCTTTTCCTGCTGCTGCTTGTGGTGGGTGGGCTCTTTACCTTTCTGAGTCTGGCTTCGGTGAGGGAATACTCGGCTGCGGTCAACCAGCAACTGAACCGCGACCTCGCCCGTAACCTGGTGTCTGACCGCAATCTGGTAACTGATGGCGAGCTCAACCGGGATGCCCTGAAGCAGCTCTTTGAGCTGTATATGACCATCAATCCCAGCATTGAAATCTATCTACTGGATACCGAAGGTAACATCCTTTCCTACTCTGCCGACCCGAACAAGATCAAGCGCAACCGGGTATCCCTGGAACCGGTACGCACCCTGCTTGAAAACCCGGGCGCTTACCCACTGCCCGGTGATGATCCGCGCAGCCATGACCAGCGGAAGGTCTTCTCGGTAACGCCGGTGCCTTCGGCGGAGGATACAACGGGTTACCTCTACGTGGTTCTGCGCGGCGAGGAGTATGATCTGGCCGAGAGCATGGTGCACAGTAACCGGCTCCTCCAGTTGGGCGCGGGCGCGCTGGCGGTGAGCCTGTTTGTCGGCCTGTTGGCCGGGCTGGTGTTCTTCCGGCTGCTGACGCGTCGGCTGTCGAGGCTGACCGAGCGGGTGGAATCCTTCGAGCGCGGTATGTCGCCTGAGCGCACCGCGGCGGTGGCGGGCAAAGGTGATGACATTGATTACCTGGCCGCCCGGTTTGATCAGATGGCCCAGCGGATTGTTGCCCAGCTGGACCTTCTGAAACACAAGGATGCCCAGCGCCGGCAGCTGGTTGCCCAGGTCTCCCACGACCTTCGAACGCCACTGGCATCCATCCAGGGTTATATCGAAGCTTTGCGCATGAAACAGGACACGCTCGCCGCCGAGGAGCGGACACGTTTCCTGGATGTGGCCCTGGCCGAAAGCCATCGGCTTGGTCGCCTGGTGGAGGAACTGTTTGAACTTGCCGCACTGGATGCCCGGGAGAAACAGCCGAAGACGGAACCGTTTGTGGTTGCCGAACTCCTGCATGATGTGGTGCAGAAGCATCAGCCCGAGGCGGAGCGCGTCGGCGTTGCCCTGTCGATTGTCTCCGTGGCTCCGGTCCAGGTGCTGGCGGACATCGCCATGACCGAACGGGTATTGGATAACCTGATCAGCAACGCCATCAGCCATTCGCCAAAGGACACGGAGATCACACTGAGCGTTGCCGAAAGGGACGGTGGTGCGGAGATTACCGTAGCGGACGCTGGTCCCGGCATTGATGATGAGGACCTCGATCACGTCTTCGAACCCTTTTACCAGGCCGCAGGTGCTTCCAGAACGGGACATGCCGGGCTTGGGCTCGCCATTGCCCAGAGGATGGTTTCACTACAGCAGGGGAAACTCTCTGTCCGCAATGCCGATGGTGCTGTTTTCAACGTCTGGTTGCCTCTGGCCGGCGACAATTATGGGTCGGGCGGAGAAAAATCCACAGCGTTATGAATTCGTAACACCTGGTGAACGTTTTCGTGAATCCATGACCTTACGCTGTAGGAATGGAATCACGTGAAGGAGAAGTCTGATGAAACGCAAGATAGTGGGTATGTTTTCAGTATTGGCTCTGGTCTCTGCAGCAGGGCTGTTCACCACCTATGCGGTTGCCGAAAAGTCGGAATCGCAGATGAGCAAATATGCGCCGGATGATCCGGATCTGGCCGTGGCAACGTTCGCCGGTGGCTGTTTCTGGTGCGTGGAAGCGGGTTACGAAAAAATTCCTGGCGTGGTTGAGGCCGTTTCCGGCTATGCAGGCGGCAAGGAGAAGAACCCCAGTTACCAGCAGGTCTCCTCGGGCAAGACCGGTCACACCGAGGCGGTTCAGGTGTATTACGACCCTGAACAAATGACCTACGAAGGTTTGCTCGCAGGGCTCTGGCGCATGATGAACCCCACCGACATAAACGGACAGTTTGTCGACAGGGGCAAGCAGTACCGCCCGGCGATCTTCTACCACAACGCCGAGCAAAAGCGCTTGGCGGAAGCAGCCAAGCAGGAACTTGAGTCCTCTGGCGTCTATGACAATCCGGTGCTGATCCCCATCGAGCCGCTGGAGAACTTCTACCCGGCGGAGGAATATCACCAGGACTACTACAAGAAAAATCCGGTCCGCTACAACTTCTATACCTTCAACTCTGGCCGCTACCAGTTTATCGAGAAGGTGTATGGCGAGGACTACGAGCTGGATTTCTCCCGCTTCCAGGAAGACGCCAGTGTTGATGCCAGTGACGACTTGGTGTCCGGTGATAACGCCAGTGCCGGAAAAGGTGAGATGGGCAGCGGTTTCAATCCGGAACGTTTTGAGAAGCCGGGGCAGGAGGTCCTGAAGCAGCGCCTGACGGATATGCAGTTCGAAGTGACCCAGGAAGACGGCACCGAGCCGGCGTTCAATAACAAGTACTGGGATAACAAGAAGCCCGGTCTTTACGTGGATATTGTCTCTGGCGAACCGCTGTTCTCCTCGCGCGACAAGTATAAATCCGGTACCGGCTGGCCGAGCTTTACCCGGCCGATTACGCCGGATGCTGTGGTGGAGCGTGAAGACAGTTCGTTCTTCATGACCCGGACGGAAATTCGCAGTAGCCATGCGGATTCCCATCTTGGCCACGTATTCAACGATGGCCCTGCGCCAACAGGGCTGCGCTACTGCATGAACTCCGCGGCGATGGACTTTATCCCGCTGGAGAAGATGGAACAGGCCGGCTATGGTGAGTGGATTGATGACGTCAAACCGGAAACCGACATTGCGGGCCAGTAACCTCATGATTCAAGTTGGTCGGATTAGCCAAGCGTAATCCGACAATCACATTACAACCAAAGGTCCGCCACCCTGGTCTCTCGGCTGAAATGATGCAACACCTGGGCCTGCAGGAGTTCGGCAGTGGCGACCGCATCAATCAGGGCGTTGTGGGCGGCATAGTGAGGCAGCCCATAACGCAGCCGGCTGTCAGCCAGTCGAATCGACACGGGCTTCTTCCCCAGCAGTTGTTGCCAGCGTGACGGGTTTCGGTCCGGATGCAAGTGGGCCTCTATGGCCATCGTATCGATCAACGGAAACCGGATGCCTTCTCCCAGGCGCCATTGCAGAGCGGCGTCGAAGAACGATCTCTCGATGTTGCGGTAGTGAACCACTGGGATACGCCCGTTCAGACTGGCAAACAGGTCCTTCAGAATGTCGGTCATATCCGGTGCCTGGTCGATATCACTGTGGGTAATGCCGTGGATAGTAATCGAGGTCTGGTGCAGCGGGAGCTTGGGCCGCACGATCCAGTGGCGGGCTTTGCCCAGCTGGATGCCGTCGAGCGTAAACGGCACCAGACCGATACTGACAATCGAATGTTGATTGGCGTCCAACCCGGTGGTCTCGAAATCGAGCGCGACAAAGGGCACCTCGGATAAGGGCGTCTCCGGCGACACACACCCACTCTCGTAATAGGCTTTAAGAATCGGGGACTTGCTCTGCTCCGCCAGGGCCTTGAATTGCTCGGGCCATGGCAGGCGTGTAACAGAATTCTCGGCCTGCTCCTCACTAGACATTACGGGCCACCCCGGCGTGATACCGGAATTTCAGGAACTTCTGGGCACCGCTGACTACCTGGAACGCATCCTTGAGATGGCTGCGCTCAAACGGTGAAAGGTCTTCGGGCCGTACGTTGTTGTCCGGCTGCCGGTCAGCCTCGATTGCCAGGGCCTGGTGCCGGATACGAACGATGGAGATAAACTCAAGCGCATCCCTCAGGTTGCCCAGATCGTCGTCCAGCAGGAGCTTGGTGTTGCCGATGGCTTTCAGTCGCTCGAACGAGTTTTGTGCACGGGAGCCGCAGGCCAGGGCATGAACCCGAATCAGATCCGACAGGGGCGCTGTTCCGCGACGTTTCAGGTTGAAGGTCTTCTGGTGCTTGCCATCCTCTTCCAGCACGAAAGTCCGGAAAAAGCCGATCGGCGGCGTGCGGTTCAGGGCGTTGCGCGCCAGCATTGCCAGGAACCGCTGGCTGTTGCTGGCTTTGTCGGCCACCAGTGTCTTGAGCTGTTCGGCAAAGTCGGTCTCGCCGTAGATGCCATCCAGATCAAAGAAGATGTTGCTGTTTAACAGAGCCTCGGCTTTCGGATTATCAATCCAGTCGGTGAAGTAGTCCTTCCAGACGCGCAGTGGCTGCCGCCATTTCTGGTTGGTGGCCATGATGTCGCCGGTGCAGTAGGTATAGCCGCACTCCGCAAGGCCATCGCTGACGAATTTCGCCAGCTCCAGGAAGTATTCGTCATGTTCTTCCGGCACAAAGCTGTCGTCCAGGATCATGGCGTTATCCTGATCCGTGACCACCAGCTGCTCGTCCCGCGCCATGGAGCCGAGCGCCATAAAGCAGTAGGGCACGGGTGGGGGGCCGAGTTTCTCTTCGCCCAGTGCCAGCAGGCGCTGTGTAAAGCTGCGCCCGATACCGGCCATGGCACTGCCAATCATGTGGGAATTGGCATCTTCGTTCACCATGCGAACAAAGCTGTCCCGAACATCCAGGCTGATTTTCTTCAGGCCTTTTACATCCTGCTGATGGTAGATGTTACTGACCAGGTAGAGGCTGCTCTGGCTCTCGTACTTCACGATGTCAGACAGCGCAATCACGCCGCGAACCTCATCCCGATCCATCACCGGAAGATGGTGCACGTTGTTGTGCAGCATGGTGAGCATGGCCTCGAATATGAACATGTTCGAGCGGATGGTGATCAGATCCTCCGACATGATCTCGCTGATCGGGGTTTCCGAGGCCAGGGCTTCGCTGAGGGCCCGGGTGCGCAGGTCCCGGTCGGTAATGATGCCCTTGAGCAAGGGCTTGTCACCTTCCTCATCCATCAGCAGCAGTGCTGAGACGCCGTTTTCGGTCATGATCCGCGCCGCTTCCTGCAGGCGAACGGTGTGGGGCGCTGACACCGGTTCCCGGGCAATCAAACGGGTAACCTTCGATGTCATCAACTGGTTGGACTTTTCGCGGCGGGAAACGGCGGATCGTAGGCGGCTTCGGTCTTCAATCTCAACGAAATCGGCAAAGTTGTCGTCATTTTCCCAGAGGTACTGGAAGGTATCGTAAGGGATCTTGTACAGCAGAACGTCTTCCAGGGCTTTGACGGGGAAGCGCACTTTCCGGTTCATCAACAGGCCAAACTGGCCGAAGACTTCGCCCTCGCTGATCCGGTTGTACAGCTCCCCGGTGCGCCGATAGATCTCGACGGCGCCACTGCGCACGTAATACAGCCAGCTGCTCGGGTCACCCAGTTCGAGGATCTGGCTCCCGGCCTTGAAGTACACAACTTCGATGTCGCCAACCACTCTGTCGAGCAGTTCCTCGGCCATCTCGTCAAACGGCGGATATTGAGCCATGTGATTGCGGATGTCGACCAGCTCGGCCTGCATAAAACTCCCTGTTTTGGCGAAGGAAAAGTGATTGTCAGTCATGGAATATAGCAGTGGCAGAGGCCTGCGGCCATGTTGACCTTTGATGGATTTCATTGACCGCTTACCCGGGTGTTGCTAGCCTTGCCTCACTTTTTTCAGGTGTCCGTCGCAAAGCGCGATGGGTGAAACGGGAAATCGGTGAGCCTGGTAATGCCAGTGCAAAGCCGATGCTGCCCCCGCAACGGTAAGCAGGACAACGGCAATCTGTGCGCCACTGTGTCGCCACGACATGGGAAGGTGATTGCCCGGGAACCGAGGGTTCCGCCTGCCAGCCCGGAGACCGGCCTGGAAAAACACCCGATGTTGCGGTGGGCAACCTGGGTGGGTGATATGCCGGTTACGCTCTCCTGACACCTGTCTACCGCCTGCCCTCATTCGCTGTTCCGCAACAAAACCCAGATTCCCGTGCGGGTGCGCGCGGAGTGCGGAGCAAGTTTCATGTTCAGAATTCAAAGCCCTGTTTTACTGGCCGGCGCTGCCATGGCCGCCCTGCCTCTGGCCGTTTCGGCCCAGTCTGCCCCAGAATCCGATGCCCTGGATCCAATCGTGGTTACCGCGACGCTCGGGCCGAAGACCGTTGGAGAGAGTTTGTCTTCGGTTACCGTCATCGAGAAAGAGGATATTGATCGGCAACAGCCGTCGGAATTCCGCGACCTGTTGCGCGCGCAGCCGGGGATCAATGTGGTGTCGGACGGCAGTTACGGCAAGACCACCAGCGTATTCCTGCGTGGGGCGGGGAGCTCAGGTACAGTGCTGCTTCTCGATGGTATCCGACTGCGCTCTGCCTCTGCGGGCATCCCACCCTGGCAGTTTTTGCCTCCGGAATTGATGGAACGGGTTGAACTGGTGCGGGGCGCGAAGAGCTCCCTCTACGGTGCCGATGCGGTGGGTGGTGTCATCCAGGCGTTCACTCTGGAACCTGAAGCCGGACGCCAGGGTTGGGGTGAGCTAAAAGGAGGCTCCCATGAAACCCGCGAGGTTACCGCTGGATTGGCTGGCCGGGAGGGCCGTTCCTCGTTCCTGGCCAGTGGCGTCTATTCGGACACCGATGGCACCAATCTGAGGGATGGCGGTGAAGACAAGGGCTTTCGGAACACCGGCGGCCTGGCGAAGCTGAGCCACAGTTTTGATCAGGGCGGCGGCGCAGGGCTGACCGTGTTCCAGTCTGAGGGTAATACCGAGTTTGAAGGCGGTGATACCGATTTCTTGATCCGTGCCATGGGCCTGCATCTGGAGGCTGTTGCCAGTGACTACTGGCGCACACGGATCCAGTTCTCGGAAGCTCGCGACGAACAGGATACCTTCGGAGCCAATCCAAGTACTTTCGACACACTGTCTCGCTCGGCGCGCTGGGAAAACACCCTGACGGCCGGTGTTCATGAGCTGGTTCTGGGTACGGAGGTCATGATTGACGAAGTGGATGGCACCAGCAATTTCACGGAAGACAGCAGGACCAACAGTGCGGTCTTTGGCCAGGGTCGTCTGAACTTTGATGCTACCGATCTGACGCTCAGTCTGCGTGTTGATGACAACGAGGCCTACGGGAAAGAGGAGACTGGCGGCGTGGCCTTTGGTCACCAGCTGGACCGTGCCCATCGTTTTCGCCTCAGCTATGCGACCTCGTTCCGCGCGCCAACCTTTAATGATCTTTACCTGACGGTGCCGTTCTACACCGGTAATCCGGACCTCGACGCAGAAGAGGGGCAGATGGTCGAGGCCGGTTTCTCCGGCCGATATGACCAATGGTACTGGGATGTTGCTCTCTATCAGAACGATGTGAAGGACCTGATTACCTATGTTTCTGACCCGGCGACGTTTGAGGGCACCATGGAAAATGTCGAAACGGCCAGAATCCGTGGCGTTGAGGTTTCGTCCGGTATTGAGACTGCTGACTGGAGTCTGGCGGCAGCGGTAACCTACGCGGATACCGAGAACCGCGATACCGGCGCACGTTTACCACGCCGTGCGGAAAAGAATGTGCGTTTGGATGTTGATCGTCTGTTCTCGCAGTGGTCAGTGGGCGCCAGCTTTATCGCCGAGAGTGACCGCTATAACGATGCAGCGAATACCAGCCTGCTGCCAGGCTATGGCACTGTGGACTTGAGGGCGGCCTGGAACTTCCAGCCTGGCTGGTCGGCATCGTTCAAGGTGGATAACGTATTGGACCGTCGCTATGCCACAAGCATCGGATATGACAGTGCCACCTTCGCGCCTTTCGACTATCTGGCCGCAGGCCGAACCTTCATGGCCTCGGTGCGCTATGATTTCCAGCAGTAAATTCACCGATCTGAGAGGCTCACTCCGTCGATGAGGCGCCCCTGGCTCGCTGCATTGTTTGTGCTGTCTCTGCTTGTGCCCTCGCTGGCACAGGCGGAGAGGCGCTGTGTAAGCGACGCGCTGGACCAGCGTGTATGCCTGGCCGAGCCCGCGCAACGCGTTGTTTCCCTGTCGCCGGGTGCCACCGAGCTGCTGTTCTCCGCAGGGGCCGGTGACAGGGTGGTTGCTGTGAGTGCCTGGAGCGATTATCCCGCAGAAGCTGCGGACTTGCCGCAGGTGGGCGACAGCAATCGCCTGGACCTGGAGGCTATTGTCTCGCTGACGCCGGACCTGGTGGTGGCCTGGGTGGATGGCAATTCCCGCAGCCAGCTGGAACGGCTGTCCGGCCTTGGCATTCCCGTTTTCTGGCTTGCTCCGCGGACGTTTGACGACATTGCCGCGGCGGTATCGGATCTGGCGTTGCTGACGGGATTACCGGATCTGGGCAATGAGCGGGCTGAAGCGTTTCGCGCAGAAATGGCCGCGCTGAAAGCTCAGTATGCCGATGCCAGACCGGTTAAGGTGTTCTACCAGATATGGGACCAGCCACTGATGACCGTGAACCGGGAAGAGCTGATCAGCAAGGCCATAGCCCTGTGCGGCGGAGTGAATGTGTTTGGCGGGCTGCCACGGCTGGTGCCCAGGATCAGCCGGGAAGCGGTGCTCGAAGCCAACCCCGAAGCCATTATTACTGCCGGATCGTCCGGTGACAGACAGTGGCTGGAGACCTGGCGACAGTTTCCGGGCCTGGCAGCGGTAGCCGCTGGCAACCTCTTCCTCGAGCCGCCGGACCTGCTGGCCAGACCGACCCTTCGCATGGCAGACGGCGCCAGACACCTGTGCCAGACTCTGGAGCAGGCCCGTGCCAATCTCTAGCCCTTACAAGCCCCTCCTTATTCTACTGCTGGCGGGCTTTCTGGCGGCACTGCTCTCCGTCAGCATCGGCAGCACGGCCATCGGTTTTGGCGACACTCTGCGGGTGATAACCGGCAGTGGCACCGAGCTGCAGCAAACGCTGATTCTGGAATTGCGCCTGCCCCGCACCCTGAGCGCGTTCGCAACCGGCGGCTTGCTGGCCGTGGCCGGGGCACTGATGCAGGTATTGTTGCGCAATCCCCTGGCCGATCCTTATGTGTTGGGGCTTTCTGGTGGCGCGGCCGTGGGCGCGTTACTGGCCATGCTGGCCGGTGTTGGCGGTTTCCTCGTATCCGGTTCCGCGTTTGCCGGCGCGATGCTGGCGACTCTGCTGGTGTTTGGCCTCGCCCATGGCAGTGGCAGCTGGACGCCGTCGCGGCTGTTGCTCACCGGTGTGGTGGTCGCCGCCGGCTGGGGCGCCATCATTACCCTGATCCTCTCGATGACCCCGGCCAGCCGATTGCCGGGTATGTTGTACTGGCTGATGGGCGATCTTTCCCATGCAGCCACTCCGTGGCCGGGGCTGATCATTCTTGTGCTCGTATGCCTCATGGTGTTTCCCCTTGGCCGGGCCCTGAATGTACTGGCACGTGGTTCCCTGCAGGCGGCGTCTCTGGGCGTCTCGGTGCGCCCCCTTGAGTGGTCGATCTACCTGATGGCCAGCCTGCTGACCGCAACCGCCGTCACCATGGCTGGTTCGGTTGGCTTTGTTGGTCTGGTTGTGCCGCACATGTTGCGGCTGGTGCTGGGGAACGACCAGCGACTGATTCTTCCGGCCTGCGCACTGGCCGGCGGAACGCTGCTGGTGCTGGCGGACACGCTGGCACGAGTAGTGATTGCGCCGGAACAGCTGCCGGTCGGGGTTATCACCGCACTGATTGGTGTCCCAACCTTCCTGTACCTGCTGTATCGGAGCCGATGATGACACGCCTGACGACCGAAGCGCTGATCATCGACATCCCGGGGCGTGCCTCCGGCGTACCCCTGAATCTGACCATTGAACCGGGACAGGTCTGGGGCGTGCTGGGGCCCAATGGCGTGGGTAAAACCACCTTGCTGCATACCCTGGCGGGATTGAGGGAGCCCAGAAGTGGACAACTGCGACTTGATGGCACGCCGCTGCATGACATCCGCCGCAAAATCGTCTCGCAACGGATGGGCCTGGTGTTTCAGGACCGGCAGGATGGATTCCCGGCAACCGTGTTGGAAACCGCCCTGATCGGTCGCCACCCCTGGTTGTCACCCTGGCAGATGGAGAGTGGCGAGGATCTGGCGATTGCAGAACGGGCTCTCGAAGCGTTGGACGTCATCCACCTGAAAGATCGTCTTGTGAACACCCTCTCCGGCGGCGAACGCCAGCGGGTAGCCATTGCCACCCTGATGACCCAAAGCCCGGAAATCTGGCTGCTGGACGAGCCGACCAATCACCTGGATTTACAGCACCAGACCGCCGTCATGAAACTGCTGCGCCAACAGGCGGCGGCGGACCGTGCAATCTTCATGTGCCTCCACGACCTGAACCTGGCCGCCCGATGGTGCGACCAGATCCTCCTTCTGTACCCCGACGGCCAGGCCTGCTGGGGCCCCGCCCGCGACATGCTGGTGACTTCTGCCCTCGAAAGCCTGTTTGGCCAGCGTTTGCTATCTGCCGAACTGGATGGTTTTCCGGTGTTTGTGCCGGGCTAACCACGCAGCAGACTCGGCGGCACCTATGGCAACGCCTTCTAGTTTTGTATGCCTCTGTTGCCTCGGTGGATTTCAGGACTGTGACAACTGGAAAAATCGGCCACGGAGACTCATATACAAATGTTAGGTTTGAAATCTGTGATTCGACATATGTTGAGTAATTTATTTGCGGTTGGAATATGCCTAATTTTACTGGCATTTTTCAGACAGCTGTTATTTGGTAATAAAGGTATTGGTGCAAGATTCGATAGTGACCTGGCGTCAATGTTTAAAGGGGCTGGGAGCCGTAAGGGTGAGCGCGCGTGCTGTTGGCGTTATGCAATACGTTCGCCTTGACGTACGTACTGAAAGGCGTACAGTTGATTGAAAGTTAAACACGCAAGAGGTGCGTCATGACCGGAATCACAGCAACTGAGGCGCGCAGCAACCTTTATCGGTTGATTGACGAGACTGCCGAGTCCCACCAACCAATCGTCATTATGGGTAAGCGGAATAAAGCTGTCCTGGTTTCCGAGGAAGACTGGTCCGCAATTCAGGAAACACTTTACCTGCTCTCCGTACCCGGTATGCGGGAGTCTATTCGTGAGGGGATGGATGCCCCCGTGGATGAATGCGATGAGGAGCTGGACTGGTGACATGGAAGTTGGTTTACACCAAGCAAGCCCAGAAAGATGCAAAAAAGTTGGCCTCCAGCGGCCTCAAACCAAGAGCCCAGGAACTTTTAGCGCTGATAGCGGAAGACCCGTACCGTAAGCCGCCTCCGTTTGAGAAGCTCATTGGTGATCTTGCGGGAGCCTATTCACGCCGCATCAATATTCAGCATCGTCTGGTCTACCAAGTGCTTGAGGACGAGCAAGTGGTGAAAGTTCTCAGGCTCTGGAGCCACTACGAATAATGCATAACCAGCCGCTGTTGCCGGGCAATTTTTCCACCGCCTCGCGGCTCCAAAATTGCCGTAAAGCTCCGCGTTAAAGCTGCAAAGCCGAATCGCATGTTTTAATCGTGAGGATGAGCAGCAGGTTCTCGTTCTCTATGTTATGCCAGAGGAGCGGCAGCTTCGTGCGTACATGATTGGGAACAGCTAACTTTCACCTAAAAGGCCCTCAAAATGACCATTGAACGTATTTCCACCAACAGCCGAATGAGCAAGATCGTAAAACACAACGGCACCGCTTACCTTTGCGGTCAGGTTGCCAAAGACCGTAACGCCGATATTCATACCCAGGTAACCGGGATGCTGGAGAAAGTGGACGAGCTGCTCGAGACTGCCGGCTCCAGCCGCGACAGAATCCTGTCGGCAACCATTTACCTGGCAGACATGGCCGATTTCAAGGCCCTGAACGAGGTGTGGGACAACTGGGTGCCTGAAGGTGCGGCGCCGGCCCGGGCCTGCGTGCAGGCTCAGATGGCGTCGCCGGAGTTGCTGGTGGAAATCTCGGTGATTGCCGCAACGTCCTGACGGCAGCCGGGAAGGTCTGGCGATTTGTCGGTCTGAGAAGTCGGCGTTTTTCTCTGATAGAAACAGGAGCACACCATGGCGTCCCCACTCGTAACCACCGACTGGTTGCAGGAAAACCTCGATAACGAACGGTTGGTTCTGATCGACGCGAGTATGGCCACGGTTATTGGCAAGGAGCCGATCGTTTATGAACACCCGGTGTGGATACCGGGGAGCTTCCAGATTGATCTGGAAGGAACGCTCTGCAATACGGAATCGTCCCAGCTCCATGCGTTTCCCACCGAGGAGCAGTTCACGCAGGAAGTTCGCAGGCTGGGCATAACGCCTGAGAGCCTGGTGGTGCTTTACGACAACCAGGGAATCTATTCGGCTCCCCGAGCCTGGTGGATTCTGCGGTCGATGGGCCTCGAACAGGTTTTTGTTCTGGATGGCGGCCTGCCGCAGTGGTTGGCGGAGGGGAGAAAAACGGTTTCGGCTCCGGTTCAGGGTGCGGCTTCCGCCGGGAACATGTTGGGCCGTCTGGACGGTGAACGGGTTCTGGATTCCGCCTTCGTTCTACAGCATCTGGACGATGAGCAAGTTTCGGTGATTGATGCGAGATCCCGGGCGCGGTTCCTGGCTCAGGCCCCGGAACCCCGCCCGGGTGTGCGCGGCGGCCATATTCCGAACTCACTCAATCTTCCATTTACTGAGGTGCTGGATGGTTACCGGTTCAAGCCCGTCAGTGAGCTGAAAGCAACGTTCAGGCAGCTTGGTATGGGCCTTCAGCCCGGAGACGGGCATCAACTGGTGTTTTCCTGCGGTTCCGGTATCACCGCCTGCATCATTCTGCTGGCGGCGGAGCTGGCCGGGTATGACCAGCTCTCTCTTTACGATGGTTCCTGGGCGGACTGGGGCAGCGACGATTCGCTGCCGGTGGCTTAGGCCCACTAACCGTCTCAACGCCAGTGTTCGCGGGCCATCAGGCCATGCGCTTCATGATCCGGTCTCCCAGCAGGTACTGGTGTGCCAGGGCGGCAGCCACGTGTATGCCGATCATGAGCCACAGCACGTTGGCCAGCACTTCATGAACCTCTTCCCCGCTGTCTTCCAGCCACTCGATTTCCGGGCCGTAGCCAAAGACTGTCCAGCCGAAAAAGGTAACAGGATCGCCTTCACCGAGGGAGGATGCGAGCCCTGACAGCGGCATCAGGATCATCAAGGCATAGAGCGCAATGTGCCCGAGCTTGGCCATGGTCGCCCATTGAGCGGGCGGCGCCATGCGCGACCGGTTCAGCCATCGCCAGAGGCCACGAAAGATCACCAGTCCAAAAATAGTGAGTCCAAGGGTCTGGTGCCAGGCCATCAAAGAGCCCTCGGATACGCTGTGCTCCAGAGCCTCGAACCATACTTCACTGGCGAGCATAACCAGCAGCAGGGCCGCCATGATCCAGTGCACGGCCCGGGAAACGGAACCATAGCGATTGTCAGCATCCATCAATGTCATCTTGATTCTCCTTGATCAAATGGTGGCGGAGGCACCCTGCGGTGCCCCTGCGCTGGCTGCCGGTTATCAGTCCCTGCGTCCGCCGCGAACCGGTGCGCCGTACTGGTTGAACTCCTGCTCACGGATCAGATTCTGTTCGGCGTCCCGCAGCTGCACCTGGTAGGTGCCATCCGCGGTTTCGTTAACGGACACCTTCACGCCCGGGCCAAAGCGCCTTAATGCCTGGCCATAGGCCATAATGCGCATTTCGTCGGTGCTGTACTGCTTGAGGCTGGCACTCATGTGCTTGCCATCACGGCGCTGCTCATAGCGGTCTTCTTCCCAGGAGTCTTCATCGGCGGATACCAGCAGGGGCGCCGTGCTGAGCAGGGCAGCGGCAGAGATGGCGGCAATGGTAGTGGTTTTCTTCATGGTTGAACTCCTTGGTCGGTTAAGCCTTTGTGGGAATGTCCTCGTTTGTCAGGATCTATTGCATCAAGGAAACGTCGCAGAATTGTCTCGGTGACCCACCGACTTTGTCGCAACTTGTCGCAAGGCCGGGAATTGCGACGGTTTTTGACAAGATCGCGCCCAAGCGGGAAGTCGACTCCCCTATAATCAGGGCAGACGGTAATTTAACGGAGTAACGAGTGAGCGACTCTCCCACCATCCTGGTGGTCGATGACCACCGAGACATTCGCGATCTGGTCGGCCGCTATCTGCAGGAGCATGGCCTGCGGGTGCTGCTGGCGGATGGCGGCGATGCCATGAAGCGACAGTTGCGACAGCACTCCGTTGACCTGGTTGTGCTGGACATCATGATGCCCGGGGACGATGGGCTCACGCTCTGTCGTTACCTTCGTGAGCACACCGAGTTGCCGGTGATTCTGCTCACAGCCATGAGCGAGGAAACCGATCGCATCGTCGGCCTTGAAATGGGCGCCGATGACTACCTCACCAAACCCTTTAACCCCCGGGAGTTGTTGGCCCGGATAAAAGCAGTTCTGCGCCGGACCACAGCGCTGCCACCCCAGCGCAGCCCCATGGCCGGGCAATCCCTGACGTTTGATGGTTGGACGCTGGATGTCGACCGCCATCAACTCATTGATCCGGAAGGGGTCGAGGTGTCGTTGAGTACCGCCGAGTACAAGCTGCTGCTCGCTTTTCTGGAGCACGCCGGCCGGGTGTTGTCCCGTGATCAGCTGATGGATCTTACCCTCGGCAGAGAGGCAGATGCCTTCGATCGCAGCATTGATAATCATGTCAGCCGCCTGCGCCGCAAGATCGACCCGGATGCCCGCAGCCCCAGGCTGATCAAGACGATCTGGGGCGGTGGCTACCAGTGGATTGCTGCGGTCGAAGGGGCCGATCAATGAAGCTGTGGCCCCGGCGCGCCGGTGGGCAGCTGGCGCTGTTATTGATTCTGGTGCTACTGGTGGCCCAGGTTATCACCATCGTTATTCTGGCCGGAGAGCGTCAGGGTGCGTTGCGTACTGCCAGTCTGGAACACGTCCTCGAACGGGTATCTGATGGTTACACCCTGGTCGACACCACTGACCCGGAACGGCAAGAGCGTATCCTGCGCGCGCTGTCCAGCCCGAGCCTGCGGCTTTCCATTGATCCAGCGCCCTATCTCACTGAGGATCAGGCCTCCGGCATGAGTCACCGGCTGGCCGAGGAACTGGGTCTGCCTTTGGAGAGGGTTCGAACGGCCATGGAGGCTGATGAAGACGACTGCCTGCCGGATCGTGATGACCATCGGGACCATGAGCGGCACGACGATGAGGATGATGAGCAGCACGAGTTTGAAGAACACCGTGATGATGACGACCATCACGATGAACGGCACGAATGCCCGCCGGTGCTGGGTGTTTCCCTGGCTTTGTCTTCCGGCCAATGGTTCAACGCCCGGGCCCGGCCACCGGCGCCCTCCTGGTTGTGGTTAAAGGCGACGCTCACCAGTGTCGGAATTACCGCTGTGCTGCTCACGCTGACTTTGTTGCTGGCGGTCCGTCGAATCCTGCGGCCAATGAACGAGTTGAGCCGGGCAGCCCACGCGTTCGGGCGGGGTGAGAAAATCAGGATTCCCGAAAAGGGCCCGGAGGATGTCAGGGAGGTTACCCGCGCCTTCAACCAGATGCAGGACCAGGTTGGCCGCACCCAGGAAGACCGGGCAAGGCTGCTGGCGGCCCTTGCTCATGATCTGAGAACGCCCATCACCTCCATGCGGCTGCGGGTAGAAATGCTGCCGGAAGGCGAGGACAGGGATCGCCTTCTTGATTCCCTCAGGGAAATGCAGCATCTGGCCGAAGCCACCCTGGATTTCATCCGGGGCACCACCACCGAGCAGCACCGCCGTTATGATCTGGCCACCCTGCTGGACAGCCTCTGTGGTGATCTTCAGGAGATGGGGCTGGCAGTGCACTGTGAAGACAGTCCGAGATGCGTGCTCCAGGGTCAGCCCGAAGCCGTCAAACGTGCCCTGCGTAATCTGATTGAGAATGCGGTGAATTATGGCGAGCAGGCAGAAGTAACACTGGCAACAACAGACACAGAAGCGGTTGTTACGATTGTTGATCAGGGGCCGGGTATTCCACAAGCCGAACGGGAACGGGTTTTTGAACCCTTCTATCGGTTGGAACACTCACGCAGCCGCGAAACCGGTGGCGTAGGCCTGGGCCTCGCCATCGCCCGCACGCTGATTCGGGGAATGGGCGGCGATATCCGGCTGAGTTCAGGTCCGGGAGGTCAGGGCCTGAAGGTTTCGGTGGCCCTGCCCAAAACAAGGTAGGGCCTGTCAGAAC
The DNA here is from genome assembly GCF_040148675.1 of Marinobacter sp. NFXS11. Lineage (NCBI taxonomy): Bacteria > Pseudomonadati > Pseudomonadota > Gammaproteobacteria > Pseudomonadales > Marinobacteraceae > Marinobacter > Marinobacter sp. NFXS11. The sequence goes on from NZ_JAGDDV010000002.1 coordinate 1,079,563, forward strand.
AGCACTTCGGCACGGGCAAATCCCAGGGCGTCGAGTGCCTCGACGGTCGCATCCAGGTCTGCGTAGCTGCAGACATGATCGTCGTCAGAGATCAGGAAAAAGGTCTTTCCTTCAATATCCTTAAAAAGTATGACCCATTCGTGCGCATTCGAGGGGGATCGTATGATTTTCACGGAATCAATACGGTTTTCTTCCCGACGGGCTTTAATTTCATGCTCTTTCATCGTTTATTCTTCTCTTCATGCATCGCCAGCTCAATCTTGCCAACTGCCGGGCTCAGGCGTGGTAAACCGTTTGACCTTGTCTGGTGGTGCGCAGCTGGGGTTCATTTGTTCATCAGTCAATAATAGGTAGCTGTCACGGTGGGCCGTGCCCACGGGAATGGCACCTTCCTTGGTGAAGCATGGCAGCTCAATCTGATCGGCGACGAGGAGATAGCTGTCCTCGGTTTCGCTCATCCACAGCCAGGCATTCCGGTTTTCCTGTTCCCGACCGGTAAAGAAGCTGAAATGGGTAAAGTCGCGTTTGGAAAACAGCAGGAACTGTTCCCGGAAGTCGATCATGCCGAGCTGCCCGCCGGGCGGGATATGCTGTTCTGCAGCGGCCAGCACGTTGCGAGGAGTTCGAAGCGGCTCAAGAATTCGATAGCCCCAGGTGCCCAGCAGCAGCCAGGTGATCATCATGGCCAGGAACAGACGCCCCAGCGCACGGGAGCGCCAGAACCCGAACAGGGTGATCAGCCAGGCCAGTCCTATGACGAAGACGAACGTCCCCGCCTCGTGCAGTTTGGCCGGGTCGGTGCTGTAGTCGGCCACTTTTTCAACCAACCTGGGGTGGTCGTTCCAGGCCAGGACGCCAACCGCCATCAACGCGATACCGAGCAGGAACTGCACACCTGTCAGGAGCGGCGGAAACCAGCCAGCCGGCTTCTGGCTGCTGAGCAGCGGTGCGAGAATCAGCGCCAGCATGGGCAATGCTGGCAACAGGTAAACACCGCGCTTGCCGGGGCTGAGGCTGAAAAACACGATGACCAGGGCAATCCAGCCAAGAAGTACAGGAATAATCGGCCGGTACCTCGCGGTTTCAGACAGGGGTCGAATCAAGGCCAGCAGCAACAGCGGAAGAGGAAACCAGAGCGAGGGGATCACGCTGGTGAGGTAATAGTACCAGGGCTGGATATGGCCCCATGAGTCGGCATAGCGCTCGCCGGTCTGCTTGAACAGGATATTGTTCCGATAGGCCAGGGCCTCTTCGGTGCCGAGATTGTTAACGTAAAGCACCATGGGAATCAGCCATGCGGCAACCACTGCTAACATGGCCAGCGGGCCCAGTGCGCAGCGCCAGGTGAGCGTGCCACGGAACAGTGCGCGATCGCGAAGCTTCATGACCACGATCGGAAGGAGCATCAGCGCCGGCAGGAAGCCAACCCCTTTGGTGATGATCCCGAGCCCCATAAACGCCCAGCCAACGAAGTACCAGCCCCAGGCGGGCCCGGTGAAAAAGTGTCGGATCAGGCCGTAGCAGGCAACCGCAATCCAGCAGGCGACCATGGCGTCGATCTGGGCTTTCTGGGCCTGGATCACGAACTGGGGCGCAAGCATCAGCAACATTACTGCGATGGCACCGGTCCGCTGGTTCCACAGGCGGGTGCCCAGATCAAAGACCAGTCCCAGTGTCAGCAGGCTACACAGCGCATTCGGCAGCAGGAATGCAATCTTCAGGTTGCCGGTCAGCCAGTAAAAGAAGGCAATGCTCCACATGAACACCGGTGGCTTGTCCGGGTAGAACTCACCACCCCGCATGGGGATCAGCCATTGCCCGGAGGCGACCATTTCGCGGGCCACTTCCGCGAACCGCGGTTCGTCGGCAGGCCAGGGGGAACGTAGTCCGATCCCGGTAAAGATCACGACTGCGGCAAAGGCCAGCAATAGCAGCAGGAGTTGATTGCGGGACAGGTTAAACACGGTGTCCGGCAGGTGGCGGACGAAGGGTGATGCAGGCATGGTTCGGTCTCAGAGAGAGTCGGAAACGGAATCGGCCAGCGTCCTGGCCCTCTGGTTGTGATAGAGAAAAGCACCAATCAGCGAGGCGAGAATGAAAAAGCCGATGCTCACGGCAAGCTGATAGGCATTGGCATTGCCGATACCGGCACCGGCCAGGGCAAACACCAGCATCTGGGGCAGATAGCCCAGGGTGCTGCCGAACAGAAACGGTGAGAAACGGATCCCGGAGCAGCCTGCGACAAGGTTGGTCACCAGGTTACTGCCCACCGGCAGCAAACGCACCATGAGAACCTTCAGCAACGTTTGCTCCCGGAACAGGCGATCGAACTGCTGCATGCGATGGCTGAACCGTCGGCTCAACGGCGTTCGCAGCAGCCAGCGGGCCGTCAGGAAGCAGCCGGTGGCCCCAATGGCGGCGGCCAGGGTCGACAGCAGCGTCCCGTTTAGCCCGCCCAGGGCAAAACCCAGCACGAAGGCGAGTAACTGGCGTGGAGCGCCGAGGCCGGTGAACAACGCACCGGCAAGGGTAATCATCACCAATCCGCCGACACCATGACTGTGGAGATAGTTCGCCACTTCATTCTGGTTGGCAATAAAGTCGAGCCAGCCGTTATGGATGGTCAGATAGCCAACCAGCACAAGGGCGGCGAAGGCCAGCCAGCGGGAACCGTTGATCATGTCAGGAGCGCTCCGCCACCGACGCCTGCGGATCGGCCTGATCAGCACTGCTGATAACAGGAACCCGGGTACGGTGCAGCAACCAGAGCACACCGAGAAGGTCCAGGATGCCGGCCCAGGTCCGGTTCCAGGCGTTGTATTTGGAAATCCCGGCGGTGCGTGGGCGGTGGTTTACCTCCACGATGGCAATGTCACCGCCGATTCCTCGTACCAGCGCCGGGATGAAGCGGTGTCCGTGGTCGAACCAGGGTAGTTTTAGGAAGGTTTCCCGGGGAAACAGCTTCAGGCCGCAACCGGTGTCGGGCACGCCATCATGAAGCAACGCATCCCGCACACGATTCGCCAGGCGTGACTGGAAGCGCTTCCAGGCCGTGTCCTTGCGATTCTTGCGAAAACCGGCAATACAGAAATCCGGGTTCCGCATGGTGTTGGCTTTCTGCAGCATCGCGGGAATGTCGGACGGATCGTTCTGGCCATCGCCATCCATGGTAACGATCAGCCTGCTCCTGGCCTGGCGGATACCCGATGCCAGGGCACCGCTCTGGCCGATGCTGCGCTCGTGGCGAATGGTCGACAAACGGCCACCCAGGGCCCGGGCTGTCCGCACTGCCGTGTCCAGCGTGCTGTCGGTGCTGCCATCATCCACCAGCACCACCTCAAAGCCGTGATAGTCACGCATTACCCCGTAGGCCTCGGTCAGCAGGGTAGCGATGTTGGCTTCTTCATCCTTGGCCGGGATAACCAGCGACAGAGTTCTTTCCTGACCCATGTAAAGACATCCTCGAAAACGGAATATCAACCGGGCCGTCTGACGGCCCTGTTCAATTGGGCCGGAGTATCCTCCTCAAACCTTAAAACAACCTTAAACCTTCTTGAGACGAGAGGTGGCACGGGCCGGGAGCCAGATGCTGACGCACAGGCCCGAGTTGCCATCCGGCCGGTCGCCCAGGGTGAGCTGGCCACCATGAAGTTCCGCGATGCGCCTGGCGATGGCCAGCCCGAGACCCGCGCCACCTCCGAGTCGCTGGTCCAGCCGGACAAAACGGCTCAAAGCCCGCTCACGTGCTTCGGCGGGGATGCCGGGGCCCTGGTCGCACACGGTTATGTGGTATCCCTCGCCGGAAGGTGTGAGGTGCGTTTCGATGCTTGTATGTTCGGGGCTGTACTGGATGGCGTTCGCCAGCAGGGAGCGCATGAGGGTGTTGATCAAGGCACTGTGGCATGAGACCAGGGCCTGACCGGCATCGTCCTGCAGCACGGGGTCGATGTCCTTTTTCAGGGCCAGCGGTGCCACATCGGCAATACTCTGTTCCACGATGGCAGACAGGTTGTGGTATTCCGGGGTGAAATCGGCACCGGAGTCGACGCGGTTGAGCAGCAGCATCTGCTCAACCAGATGAACCATGCGGTCCACGGACTGGATCAGATCGCCGTATTGCTCCGGGTCGTTCTCGTAGACTTTTTCCAGATTCAGGCGCAGGGCCGTCAGTGGTGTCCTCAGCTCGTGGGCAGCATCGGCAGAAAACCGCCTTTCCCGTTCCAAGGCCTGGTTGAGGCGTCTGAGCAGGCCGTTCACCGCCTGCACCAGACCGGCGACTTCCTTGGGCGCCTGTCGGTCGTCCAGGGGGTGGATATTTTCCGGGGCCATGTTGCGTACGGGCTTCTCGAGCTTTCTCAATGGCTGGAAGCCCACCTGGATCGAAACCAGAACTGCCAGAGCCAGCACGGGCAGCACGATCAGGAAAGGCAGTACGTTGCCGAGAGCGATTTCCTGGCTGAGTTCGTCCCGGACATCTTCACGCTGGGCCGTGCGGATCCAGAAACCGGTCGCCGGATCTTCAAGGGTGAAGGTTCGCCATTGATATCCCGCCACTTCCTGCCAGCCGAAGCCACGCTCCAGACCCTGCGAATCGTTGGCACGCAGGGTATCCAGAATCGGCTCCCGGTCCGGCGACCAGACCTCAAAGGCCAGCTTCCGTTCGTATTTGTGGCCCGCGCCGCCGGGCAGGATTTCATTCTCCTCCTCGTCTCCCTGATATACGCCGTCTGGCAGTTGTAGCGTCTTTTCCAGGGTATGACTGATCTGTTCCATCGATTGTGTGGAAGAGAGATGCTCAACCAGGCCCTGGACAATGCGGGTGCTCTGGGCCAGCTCCGCATCGAAAAGCTCTTCCAGTTGATGGTCGCTGACGTAGAAGCCCCAGCCGGCAGCAATCAGGGTGATGAAGAACACCGTGCTGGTGATCAGAAGGATCAGTTTTCGGGTCAGGCTCATTCGGGAGAAACCTCCCCAGCGGCCTTGCTGTCCAGCATGTAGCCAACGCCACGGACGGTGCGGATGGTCTGTTTGCCAACGCGCCGGCGCAAATGATGGACATGCACCTCAAGGGCATTGCTCTCTGCGCCTTGCTCCCAGCCATACAGCTGCTCTTCCAGCCGACGGCGGGTCGCCACCTGGTCGGGGTGGCGCATCAGATAGTACAGAATCTGGAATTCGCTGCGCGGAAGGGACGCCGTTTCGGTCCCCAGCTTGAGCTGGCCTGAGTCTGGATCCAGAGTCAGCCTGCCCACCTGCAGACCGCCCGTCCGGACACCGGCTCCGCGTCGCGTAACGGCCCGAATTCGGGCTTTCAGTTCCGCCATGGCGAAGGGCTTGGTCAGGTAGTCGTCAGCACCCGCATTGAGGCCTTGAAGTTTCTCGTCCAGATCGCCGCGCGCGGTGAGGATGATTACCGGTGTCTCTATACCCTGGCTGCGTACCTTTTTCACGATATCCAGCCCGTCCACACGGGGCAGCGTCAGATCCAGGATGGCCAGATCGAAGCTGTCGTTCAGGAGTGCATTGAGCGCCTGCTGGCCGTCGTCCAGCCAGTCAACGGTATTCTGCTCGTCGCGCAACATACCCAGCATGGTGTTGGCCAGCAGATGATCGTCTTCAATCAGCAATATTCGCATACAGCAGGAATCCGGTTGGTTTTCAGCTAAGCGGGTGATCGTTGGATGCATTGTAATCGATACCGCCGGTTTTGCTTTTTTCCTGGAAGCTGTTCGCGGTATTTCCCGAGGATGGCTCCAACAGGAAAAGCCGGTAGCGACGGTTTTCCTCAATCGGTCTGGTGAGGTCTTCAAGGCGCCTGATCATTACGGTGTTGCCCTTCTCTACAGCCAGAGCCATGGGTTCCTGCAGGTTGCCCGATTCAATGCGATCGATAACGTCTTCCTGGGCAATAGCATGAGCATCGCCACGGCTGTAGAAGCGTGCCGAGAACGGGGCCTTGCCCAGGTAAAACAGATTGTCTGCGCTCATGCCGGGGATTTGTTCGACTTGCGCGACGAGGTCCCGCTCGGTTTTCAGTTGCTCCGGGTGCAGGGTAAGCCAGCCTGCGGCGGCGATCCCCATCATGGGGATTGTCAGCACCGCGGCCAGGCTGGAGGCCGGCATCCGACCGGAAAGTTCCTTCTGCCAGAGGCTGGATGCCAGCACGGCAAGAAACGGCAAGCCGGGAAGCACGTAGGTCCAGAGAATGTTGCCGGAGAGGGTGAAAAAGATGGCAGGGCTCAGTGCGGACGCCAGAACCAGCCCGCTCACGCCTTTCTCAACCGGTTGCCAGTGCTGTTGTGCAGGTTGGTGGCGCCAGTGGCTTACCCCAAAGGCCACAATGGCGATCAGGCCCCAGGGGAAACTCGCGGCCACCAGGTACAGCCAGATGGTGCCCCGGGTAAACTCGTGTGCGTTGCCATACAGATCGCCCTGCCAGCTACTGACCAGGAATCGTTTGATGTGCTCTCCCACGATGAAGTAATCGAGAAATCCGGGTGTCTTGAGCTCGGCAAGGACATACCAGGGGGCTGCAATTGCTAACATCAAAAGTGAACCGCGTAACCAGGGCAGTTGCTGCCACAGGACCAGCCAGCGTCCGGTTATCGCAACCCAGAGAAAAACCGGCAGCCCGGTCAGAACCAGAATCAGCGGACCCTTGGCGAGCAGGCCGATGGCAAGGCCGATAAAGAAGAGCCAGCCCCACACCATGGGGCCGCCCTGAAGACGAACCACAAGACTGGTCAGCACCAGCGTTGAGCCGAGGGCAAGGAACGAATCGGTCATCACCGTGCCCGCCGTCAGGAAGCCCAGGGCCGTGGTGGCGTAAATCAGGGCGGCCCAGAGGCCGGCCGACGTTGCCGCTTCGCTGTCGCGTTCGGGATGCAGGTAACGACGCAGGGTGAAGACCAGATAGACGATAATGACATTGGCCAGCCAAGAGGGCAGTCTGCCCGCGAATTCAGAAACACCCAGCAATTTGAATGACAGTGCCTGAGCCCAGAACGACAGAGGTGGCTTGCCCCAGAACGGCACTCCGTAGTCGAACCATGGGGTTATCCAGTCTCCGGTGTAGGCCATTATGCGGGCAATTTCGGCATAGCGCGGTTCGGTAGTGTCTGCCAGCGGCAGTATCGCCGCCAGTCCGAGCCGTGCGGCAAGCACTGCAAACAGGAGCCAGAACAGGGTGTTAATGTTTCTGGTCATTTCCGGCTACTCGCAGTTGGGTGAGAACCGGCTGGGCAATGTCGTCGCTGTCTTCCGCAACAATAAACACCGGGCGCTGTTTGGTCTCCATGTAGATCCGACCGACGTACTCCCCCAACAGGCCAACGCATAGCAGTTGAACCCCTGAAAGGAACGTGATCATGGCAATCATGGAGGCGTAACCCGGTGTTGATACGCCGAAAACCAGTGCCCGGATAACTTCCCAGGTGCCGAAAAGGCCTCCGGCGCCGGCCGCAAAGAGGCCGAGGATCAGGGCAATCCGCAGGGGGCGCGTGGAGAACGAGGTAATCCCTTCCATCGCCAGGTGCATGAGTTTCAGATAGTTCCACTTGGTTTTGCCTGCCAGGCGTGGATCGCGGTCAAATTCGAGAGTGACTGTTGGCATGCCAACCCACGCGAACATGCCTTTCAGGTAGCGGTTGCGCTCGGGTAACCGGTTGAGGGCCTCCACGGTGCGCCGGCTCATCAGTCGGAAGTCGCCAGTATCCACCGGTATCGATGCGTCACTTATGTGGTTGATCAGACGATAGAAAATGCTCGCAGTGGTGCGTTTCAGCCAGCTTTCACCGGCCCTGGATCGCCGCTTCATCAGCACGACGTCTGCCCCCTGCTGCCATGCCTGAACCATCCTCGGGATCAACTCCGGGGGGTCCTGGAGATCGGCGTCCATCAATACCACGGCATCGCCACGGGCACTCTCGAGGCCCGCGGTAACGGCCGCTTCCTTGCCAAAGTTCCGGGAGAGCTGAACGACCCGGATTCCGGAGAAACGGTCCCTGGCCCGCAGCAGCTGTGCAACAGAGTCGTCCCGGCTGCCATCGTCCACGAACAGCAGCTCAACCTGGCCCGGCAGTTGGCGGCAGACCAGCCCTAGCCGTTTCAACAGTGTCGGAATCACATCGGCTTCGTTGTGAACCGGGATAATGATGCTCAGCATCGGATTACTGAACGTTGATTGTCTGTTCTTCATGGAAAACAAACCTCTGTGCAAAGAGATAGTTGGCAAAGGCAACCAGGCCGGTCGTGATTATTTGCGAGGGGGCGACGCTGAGACCCGCAACCAGGAGTAGCGAAAAGCCCGTGAGATTGAGGGCCCAGCCCAATGCAGCCCCGGTGAGATATCGAGGGAAGGCGATTTTGTGGGGCAGGTTGGAACAAAAAGCATAGCGATGCTGGCCAACATAATTTGCCAACAATCCAGCCGTGGCACCGGTGGCGGTTGCGAGAACGGCGTTCAGTCCCCAACCGATCAAGACCAGCATGGTCAGCCAATGCAGCAGGGTGGCGACACCACCGGCCAGCAGGAATCTTGGCAATCTGCCCCAGCCGGTTGACCGCAAAAACGGGAATCTCATACAGCCTCACTTCAGAACCCGGGCGTTATCGGAAGAATCCGAATGATGGCCGGCACGTTACCGGGCCATTCTTAAGCAAGCCTTAACCGCGCCCTCTGAAAAACCTTAAGCCGGCCTTAAGGTTTCTCCCCGCCGTCCTTAAGCCTGTTTTAAGGCTTTGCTCCCAATCTGGGAGTCGTGATCAAAGCGCCCACGGGGAGCGAAAACTGGAGAGCCCATATGACAGACCCGCTGATGATGTCCACATGTTGTCCCCCGGACTCCGGGGAGGTGGTTCCGGTCATCCGTTGTGCCGGTCGCTGGTTTAACGAGATCCGTCCCGAGACGGCAATGGCCGGGACGGTCGCGGATTTTATCCGTCGGCGCTTCCTGCATGCCTATGGCGCCGAACCCTCTCTGCGCATACCGGCATTGCTTGCCCTGACTACGGCTCAGGGCAGTCTTCTTGCCGCGGTCGGTGTTCGTAACGCCGCGCTGGAAAAACTGTTCCTGGAGGATTATCTGTCGGTGCCGGTGGAATCGGTGATGCCGGTTGCGGGTGTCGAGCGACATCGGATCGCGGAAATTGCCCATCTGGCAGGCGTTGAAGCCGGCGTCAGCCGTTTCCTGTTTGCCTCGTTGTCGGTGTGGCTGGATGGGGCCGGCTATGACTGGGTGGTGTGCACCGGCACGGATCAGCTGCGCAACAGTTTTCACCGCCTGGGCATTGCCACTCAGGTCCTGGCGGATGCCGATCCCGCCAGGTTGCCCGATGGCGGTGCCGGTTGGGGGCGTTATTACGACCATCATCCGGTGGTGATGGCCATCCGTGTCGCCGATGGCATGTCGGCACTGCGGACCGCCGGTTTGCTCAGGTTGATTCAGCCCGTTGAGACCGAAGCCGCCGGGGAAAACGCGATGGTAGGAGGTTCCTATGGTCACATTGCCTGAACTTCTGCAACGCCAGGCGGCCAACCACTCCTCACAAACGGCGCTCCAGGGGCCGGAATCGGCCTTTACTTACGCTCAGATGATGCAGGCGGCCGAGGCTCTGGCCGACCAGTTGACCCGCCTTGGTGTGCGACGGGCCGGCTTGTGTGGCGACAACTCCGTGGCGTGGATTCTTGCGGATCTGGCCTGTTTGATTGCCGGCGTGGTGTGTGTACCCGTGCCGGTGTTTTTTTCACGGACCCAGACGGAACACCTGACTGAACGGGCTGGCCTTGATTGCCTGTTGTCAGGGGGCGCAAGCGATGGCGGTGAGCACCTTGGCCATGGTGTCTGGCTAAGGCATCTGCCGGTTACGGCTGCAGGCGCCTGGATGCCGGAGCAGACCGCGAAGATAACCTTTACGTCCGGCAGCACAGGCAACCCAAAGGGCGTCTGTCTGTCGGTGGCCCAGATGACGGCCACCACGCTGGCGTTGCAGGAGCGTCTTGAGGGCGTCGATCTTGAGCGGCATCTGTGCATTTTGCCATTGGCCACACTGCTGGAGAACATTGCCGGGGTTTATCTGCCATTGCTTTTGGGCAGTACGGTGATGGTCGCACCACTGCAGGATCTGGGCATGACCGGAAGCAGTGGACTGGACATCGGCCGGCTGGTGCAGGGCATCAACAAACACCAGCCGCAGTCCCTGATTCTGGTGCCGGAACTGGCTTTGGCGCTGGTGTCTGCGGCCGAACAGCAACATCTGGACAGTGATTCTTTCCGGTTTCTGGCGGTTGGTGGCGGACGGGTTTCGTCTGACCTGCTTGCCAGAGGTCGCGCGGCCTGCCTGCCGCTCTATGAGGGCTATGGGCTTTCCGAATGCAGTTCAGTGGTGGCATTGAACGTGCCCGGAACCGAACGCGAAGGTGCGGTGGGTAAACCGCTCTCCCATGTTCGGGTACGGGTGGATGACCGCGGACACATTCTGGTGGCCGGGAACACCCACCTGGGTTACCTGGGCGATGAACCGGCAGGGGATGAGTGGCTGGATACCGGTGACCTGGGTTCTCGGGATTCCGAGGGATTCCTGTCGGTCAGTGGTCGCGCGAAGAACCTTCTGATCACCAGCTTCGGCCGCAACATCAGCCCGGAATGGCTGGAGAGTGAACTCGTCCAGGCGATCGGTGCGCGCCAGGCGGTGGTGTTTGGTGATGGCGACCCCCGCCCTTCTGCCCTAGTGGTGGTGCAGGATGGCCGCTCACCCGATGCGTTGCGCTCCCAGCTGGACGCTCTGAACAACAATTTGCCGGACTACGCTCGTTTGTCCGGTGTCTATATCCGCCGTCAGCCATTGAGCCAGGCTGAGGGCTATCTGACCGCAAATGGACGGCCTGTTCGCCAACAGATTCAGGCGGATCTGCCAACGCTGCTGGCCGGCGCATTTCCGATTTTCATGAACCTTTCGATATCCAATTCTGAACTTTCAAACCCGCCAGGAGGATCTTTCATGGCATTTTTCGATCGACTGCAGTCCGAAACTGCACAAGCCCGCGCCCACGTAACCGGTGCGCCTGTTATTGAGGCCATCCGCGAGGGCCGGTTTGACCTGAATGGCTATACCTGGTTTCTCACCCAGGCGTATCACCACGTGAAACACACCGTGCCCCTGATGATGGCCTGCGGTGGCCGTTTGCCAGAGCGTCTGGAATTTGTACGCAAGGCGCTGGTGGAATACATCGAGGAAGAGTATGGCCACCATGAGTGGATCCTCAACGATCTGGCGGCCTGCGGAGAGGACAAGGAGGCCATCCGTCATGGCAGCCCGGATACCTCTATCGAGTTGATGGTCGCCTACCTTTATGACCGCATTAACCGCGGTAACCCGGCCGCCTTTTTCGGCATGGTTCAGGTGCTTGAGGGAACGTCGATCGAGTTGGCGACGCCGCTCGGTGAAGCCATCCAGAAACAACTTGGCCTGCCTAAAGAAGCGTTCAGCTACCTCTACTCCCATGGTGCTCTGGACCAGGAGCATTTCGAGTTCTTCCGGAACCTGATGAACGAAATCACCGATCCGGATGATCAGCAGGCCATTATCGAGTCGGCCCGTATGGTCTACCGGCTTTACGGCGACATGCTGCACAGCATTCCCGTGCCCGAGAATCGCAAGGAGCGGCGCCATGAGGCTGCATGATCGGGTGTTCCTGCTTCTGGGTGGCACCGGCGGTATAGGAAAGGCGCTCGTGGAGCCGTTGGTCAGGGCAGGTGCTCGCGTGATTATCGCTTCCCGGCACCCTGAAAAGCTTGAGCATCGGGAAGGTGTCTCGCTTGTGCATCTGGATCTCGCGGCGCCGGACCTCGACCAGCAACTGGTTCGCCTGGGCGATGCCTATCCGGATATTGATGGCGTTATCCACTGTGCCGGCCAGAACTGCTTTGCCAGCCTGGGCAATATGACAGTCAATGAACTGGACGCCCAGATTGCCGTCAATCTCCGGTCAGCGATGATTGTCGCCAGGCATTTTGCACCAAGATTTGAAAAAGCCGAGCAGGGAGCGCTGGTGTTCGTGGGGTCCACCTTTGGCAGCATCGGTTTCCCAGGTTACACCGCATACTGCGCCAGCAAGTTTGGCCTGCGCGGTTTCAGCGAAGCTCTGCGCAGGGAACTGGCCGATACCCCGGTTCAGGTGATCTATGTGGCCCCCCGCGCCACTGCCACGGACATGAATCCGGAGGCCGTGAACGAGCTGAACCGGGCACTCGGCAACGCGATGGACGCACCTGAAGCGGTGGCGGCGCAGATTCTGGCGGCCATGGAAAATGACGATCGCCGGCGTTTTCTGGGCTGGCCCGAGAAGTTGTTCGTGGTCATCAACGGCATTCTGCCCAAAATTGTCGATAAGGCGATGCTGAAGCAATTGCCGGTGATCCGGCGGTTTCTGAATCCGGGAGTGTTGTCATGAAACGTGTTTTGTTGATGGTCTTGTGTCTGGCTGCCCAGCCACTATGGGCGGCTGCGTTGGAGACCGAGTTGGCTGACATCCAGCATCGCTGGGCCGAGATCCAGTACCAGGTGCCGGAGGGCGAAAAAGAGAAAGCCTTCGAGGGCCTGGCGGGCGAGGCGGAAAAGTTTGTTGCCCATTATCCGGACCGGGCAGAGCCGCTGATCTGGCAGGGTATTGTGTTGAGCACCTACGCCGGTGCCAAAGGTGGTCTGGGTGCCCTGGGCCTGGTCAAGGAAGCCCGGAAATCACTGGAAGCGGCTCTGGCGATCGATCCCGATGCGCTGGATGGCTCGGCTTACACATCCCTTGGCAGCCTCTATTACCAGGTCCCTGGCTGGCCACTTGGCTTCGGTGATGACGACAAGGCCCGTCAGTATTTGCAGAAAGCATTGGCGATCAATCCTGATGGCATGGATGCCAATTTCTTCTTTGGCGATTTTCTGCTGGACCAGGGCGAGCCGGAACGGGCCCGGAGTTATCTGCAGAAAGTCCTCGAAGCACCCGACAGGGCAGGCCGCGACGTCGCTGATGCCGGTCGGCGGGAAGAAGCCAGGAGTCGCCTTAAAGCCCTCTGACACTTCGATGCCCTCGTTCCTGTTGAGGTAGGCTACACTTCTTTCTAGAAGGGATGAAACGGCCGTCAGGGGGCGTGCGGTCCATGGCAACAGGATCCAGTAACGGGCAGCAAAACGAAATGTCTGCCCGGTTCTTTCAGAAGCTGGCCTCAGGGGTACCGGGGGTCCTGTTCATTTATTGGCTTAGTGCCGACAAAGAGTCGCATCGGTACCCTTTTGTCAGTAATCAGGTTCAGACACTGTTTGGTATTGACCCTGCGGTTCTGAATGAAAATGCCGATGCCGTATTTTCATTGATCCATCCCGACGATGCCGATGTGATCGTTGAGAGTATCGCGGAATCCGCGCTTAAGCTGGCCTCCTGGCGTTACCGGGGCCGACTCAGATTGCGAAATGGTGAGTATGAATGGTTCGAGGTGCAGTCCGAACCGGAACGCCAGTCCGATGGCAGTACGATCTGGTACGGCCAGTTTCACAACATCCAGCATTACAAGAACCTCGAACAGAGCCTGCGCGAGAGCGAGGCCGAATTTTCCTTCCAGGCCGGCTTCCAGCGCCTGATTGCCCGCCTTTCCACCGAATTCATCAACCTGGGTTTTGGCACTATTGATCAGTGCATTGATGAGCTTCTGAAATCCATCGGACTGTTTTTTCAGGTCGACCGGGCCTACCTGTACTGCTTTACCGACGACTACTCCGTGATGTCCAATACCCATGAGTGGTGCAGGGACGGCGTCCGTGCCCTGATCGATACCCAGCAGAAGGTATCTATCGAGGATTTCCACTGGTGGCAGGAACAGATCGAGGGGATGATCAGCGGCAGCCGGGTAGTGTTTATTGAAGATGTCGACCGTCTGCCCCGGGAAGCTGCACCCGAGCGGGCTCTGCTTCAGGAACAGGGGGTGTCTTCCATGTTTTGTGTGCCTATCCGGGTGCGCGGGCGGGTCACGGGATTCTTTGGCGTTGACTCCCTGTACCGACGGTCCTGGCGCCTGGATCAGGCCGACCTGTTGATCATAGTCTCGGGCCTCTTGTCGGGGGCCCTGGAGCGCAATCGGCTGGAAGAAGAGCTGCTTAACCAGTCCATTCGCGATCCGCTGACCGGCCTGCACAATCGTCGCTACCTGATGCCAAGGCTGGATGAAATGCTGGGCCGGAGTAACCGTCGGGGAGAACGTTTCGCCCTGGCGATTTTCGACATCGATCACTTCAAGAAGATCAATGACTCCATCGGACACCTCGGGGGCGATTATATCCTCCAGCGCTTTGCTGACATCCTGGTTAGCCAGACCCGCTCCATGGATGTGGTTGCCCGTTTCGGTGGCGAAGAGTTCATTGTCGTTTTCAGCGCCCTGGAACACGGGGACGTGAGGCAGCTTGTGCAGCGAATTCTTGAAGCTGTGCACGAGGAAAGGTTTGTGTTCAATGACGAGGACATTCCGGTGACCGTCAGTGCGGGTGTGGCGGGGATCGAAGAGTTCGTCGACCAGCCGGCCACTCCCGATGCCTTGATCGCCGGGGCGGATGACCGGCTTTATCTGGCCAAGCAGGCGGGGCGGGACTGCCTTGTTGATGTATCAGGAACATTGCGCATATAAAAAAAGATCATTTCACCTCATATTACCAAATAGTATATCCTTAGATTAAAATGAATATTTGGATCTTCCAGAGGTGACTGCCATGAGCAACCCGATCGTTCAGCATTTTTTTGATGAACCCACCAATACCTTCAGTTACGTGGTGCGCGACCCGGACAGCCAGGCCTGTGCCATTCTCGATTCGGTCCTGGATTTTGATTACGCCGCTGGCACCACCGACGTGCGTTCTGCAGACGAGATTATCGAGTACATCCGCAGCAACGATCTGAAGGTCGAGTGGATTCTGGAGACCCACGTACACGCGGATCACCTGTCGGCCGCGCCTTACCTGCATGAGAAGCTGGGCGGCAAGACCGGCATTGGTGCGCACATCCGAGACGTACAGGAAATATTTGGCAAGGCGTTTAACGCCGGCACCGAATTCCAGCGCGACGGCAGCCAGTTTGATCAGTTGTTCAAAGAGGGCGACACATTCGCCATCGGTGGTCTTGAGGGGCGTGTATTGCATACCCCGGGGCACACTCCGGCCTGTCTGACCTACGTGGTCGGCGATGCCGCCTTCGTGGGTGACACTCTGTTTATGCCGGATTTCGGCACCGCCCGCTGTGATTTCCCGGGTGGCGATGCCCGCATCTTGTACCAGTCTATCCAGAAGGTACTGTCTCTGCCCGCGGAAACCCGGATCTTCCTGTGCCACGATTACAAGGCGCCCGGCCGTGATGAATATCAGCATATGACAACGGTGGCAGAGCAGCGGGAAGCGAACATTCATGTCCATGAAGGCGTTTCCGAGGAAGAGTTCGTAAAAATGCGGACCGAACGGGACGCGACCCTGGATATGCCGCGGCTGATTCTGCCTTCGGTCCAGGTCAACATGCGGGCAGGCCATATGCCTCCGGCTGAAGACAATGGTCAGGTTTACCTGAAAGTACCGGTTAACCTGTTCTGAGATTCCCGATGAATCTTAAACGCTATCTGCCCATTCTGGATTGGGCCCCAAAATATGGCCGGGAACAGGCCACCAGTGATCTGGTGGCCGCGATCATCGTTACCGTCATGCTCATCCCCCAGTCGCTGGCCTATGCCTTGCTGGCCGGGTTGCCTGCCCAGGTGGGCTTGTACGCCAGTATCCTGCCCCTGGTTATTTACGCTGTCTTCGGCACCAGCCGAACACTGTCGGTGGGGCCGGTTGCTGTGGCTTCCCTGATGACTGCAGCGGCCCTGGCACCACTTGCGGAGGCCGGTACACCGGAATACGTGGCCGGTGCCGTTTTGCTGGCGGTCATGTCTGGGTTGATGCTGACCCTGATGGGTGTCCTCAGGCT
This sequence comes from Marinobacter sp. NFXS11, assembly GCF_040148675.1. Taxonomy (NCBI): domain Bacteria; kingdom Pseudomonadati; phylum Pseudomonadota; class Gammaproteobacteria; order Pseudomonadales; family Marinobacteraceae; genus Marinobacter; species Marinobacter sp. NFXS11. Next base: position 1,095,554 of record NZ_JAGDDV010000002.1, read on the forward strand.
GGGTTTCCTGGCCAATTTTCTCAGCCATCCGGTGATTTCCGGCTTTATCACGGCCTCCGGCATTGTGATTGCCGCCAGTCAGCTGAAGCATATCTTCGGAATCCAGGCCTCGGGTCACAACCTTCTGGAGATTGCTCACTCCCTTTTGGGATCCATCGGTGACACCAACCTGGCAACGTTGGGGGTCGGTGCCGGAGCGCTGATTTTCCTGATGCTTGCCCGTAAACGCCTGAAGCCGCTTCTTATGGCGATGGGGGTGGCCCCGAGAATGGCGGATATTCTCACCAAAACCGCGCCGATTCTGGCGGTTCTGGTCACCACCCTGGTGGCCTGGCATTTCCAGCTTGATGGCCAGGGTGTGCGTCTGGTCGGGGATGTGCCCCGGGGACTGCCCGATTTCACCATGCCCAGCCTGGACATGGGGTTGTGGCAACAGCTCGCGGTCAGCGCTCTGCTGATCAGCGTCGTGGGTTTCGTGGAGTCGGTATCCGTTGGCCAGACGTTGGCGGCCAAACGTCGCCAGCGTATCGACCCGGACCAGGAGCTGATTGGCCTGGGTACTGCCAACCTGGGCGCGGGTTTTTCCGGCGGTATGCCGGTCACCGGTGGTTTCTCCCGTTCCGTGGTCAACTTTGACGCGGGGGCTGAGACCCCGGCGGCAGGTGCCTATGCTGCGGTCGGTATTGCCATGGCAACGCTGTTCCTGACACCGGCCATCGCGTATCTGCCCCAGGCGACCCTCGCAGCGACCATTATTGTGGCGGTGGCCACGTTGATCGATCTGCCCGCCCTTGCCCGCACCTGGCGCTATTCCCGCACTGATTTTGGCGCCATGCTCGCCACTATCGTGCTGACCCTGGTGCACAGTGTCGAGGCCGGCATTATCGCCGGGGTGGCGCTGTCCATCGGCCTGTTCCTGTATCGAACCAGCCGCCCCCACAGCGCGGTGGTTGGGCGCGTACCGGGAACCGAGCACTTCCGCAACGTGCTTCGTCATGACGTGGAGCTGTGCCCGAAGGTAACCTTCCTTAGGGTGGATGAGAGCCTGTACTTTGCCAATGCACGTTTCCTTGAGGAAACGGTTATGGACCTGATGATACGGGAACCAGAGCTTAAGGATCTGGTGCTGATGTGTCCGGCCGTGAATCTGGTGGACGCCTCGGCCCTTGAAAGTCTGGAGGCGATTAACGAGCGTATGAAGGATGCAGGAGTGAGGTTGCATCTGGCGGAAGTGAAAGGCCCCGTCATGGACAAATTGAAAGGCACGGAACTGCTTTCCCACCTGGGTGGCGAGGTTTTTCTCAGCACCTTTGAAGCCTGGCAGCGCCTCACCGACCTTGGCAAGCACGAGAGACAGGTCGCCTGATCTATCCGGGCTCGCTTGCACCGGGGGTGGGGCGAGCCGCTAAGATGTCATACCCGACCCAGTTACTGCGGTACGTTCACTATGGGCATGACTGAAAATCTGCTATCCACCAGCCAGTGGATTATCACGCTGCTGCTTTTTCTGGTAATTCTTGTCCGGGCGGTGCGTTCCATTGACTGGTTGGCATTGCGAAAGGACAACGCGCTTCAGCATTCGTTCTTCGGCGCGGCCGTGGTGCTCGGATTCGTCTGGCAGCTGAGGGCGGGCATTTCTCCCGGCCTGGCTATCCACATTTTCGGTATCACGGTAATAACGCTGATGCTGGGGTGGGCGCTTGCGGTGCTGGCGGGATTGCTGGCGCTGGTGATCACGGTCATCACCGGAAGAGAGCCCCTGATCATGTTTGCGGCCAACGGGCTCATTACGGTGATGGTGCCTGCCATTGTCAGCCACGGCATCATGCTTTGGGAGCGCCGTCGGGATTTCCGGAATTTCTTTGCCTATATCTTCTTCTGCGGGTTCTTCGGCGCCGGCATTTCCGTGGCAGCCGCCGGTGGTGTCATGTGCCTCATGCTATGGACCAGTGGGGTCTATACGTTTGACCAACTGGTGCATGAGTACATCCGTTACCTGCCGTTGTTCATGATTCCCGAGGGGTTCGTAAACGGCACCTTTGTGACCGGTCTTATGGTCTTCCATCCGGACCGGTTGACCACGCTGGACCAGAGACGCTACCGGTAGAGCTCTCCGGCTCAGAGGCCCTTGCCACTGGCGACGACGGTGCTAAGCAGGTCGCCGGCCTTGCTGGAACGGGCTTTAAGCTGCCACTTCCGTGCCCAGCCCAGCACCTCGGTTGCCGGCATGGGACGGGCGATCCCGTAGCCCTGCACGAAATTGCATCCCATCTGCCTCAGTTTCCGGGCGTGTTCCATGGTTTCAACGCCTTCGGCCAGTACCGGGTGGGCGAACCGTTGGGCCAGGAAGATCACGCTCTCCACGATGGCGCGGTCGCCGGCATCCTCAAGCATGTTGCGAACAAAACTCTGGTCGATCTTGATGATGTCCACCGGAAGCGTACGCAGGTAGGTCAGGGATGAGAAACCGGTGCCAAAATCGTCCAGCGCCACCTGAAGACCGAGGCTCTGGCAGCGCGCCAGAACGTTGCTTGCCCGCTGGGTGTCCTCCAGTGCAGTCGATTCAAGAACCTCCAGCGTGATCTGGCCGGGTGCCACCTCCGGGTGACTGTGCAGGTAACTCTCCAGGTAGTCTGCAAATGAGCGGTCCATCAGGTGCGGAGCGCTGATGTTAATGCTGATCGCCAGATTCTCTCCCGCTTCCTTCCAGGCGTTCATCTGGTGAATGGCTTCTTTCAATACCCACTGTCCCAGTGGTACTTCCAGGTGACTGTTCTCGACAATCGGCAGAAATTCGCCCGGTGAAACCAGCCCTTTCTGGGGGTGGTTCCAGCGGATCAGCGCCTCAAAACCGAAAAGCTCGCAATCCGTGACACGGATCTGGGGCTGGAAAAACAGCTCGAATTCCTCGTTTTCCAGGGCCCTGGAGATTTCCATCAACTGATTGCGCCGGTTCCGGCGATGCTCGTCCAGGCCAGGATCGAACAAGTGATACTGGTTGCGGCCTTTTTCCTTGGCGGAGTACATGGCCTGATCGGCATGCCGAATCAGACCTTCGGCGTCCGATCCATCCTCCGGGTAGCGGGTAATGCCGAGGCTTGCCGTGAGTGAAACATTCTGATCGCCCACCGTTACCGGATCGCCGACGGTGGCCAGAATGCGCTGGTAAACCGCTTCGTGGTTGTCATCGCCCTGCAGCAGGAGGACAAATTCGTCGCCACCGATCCGGGCAACGGTGTCGCCGCTGCGCAGCGCACGGGCCAGTCGCTCGGCCAGGGTGCGCAGGGTCTGGTCACCGGCCGATTGCCCCCATTTGTCATTGATACCCTTGAAGCCGTCGAGGTCCAGATAGCACACCGACACGCTGCGATGTTGCCGGTCGGCGTGGCTGCGGGCTGTGCGCAGTCGCTCTTCCAGCAACTGGCGGTTGGGCAGGCCGGTCAGATCGTCGTAGTTGGCCGCCCGGTCGAGTTCGCGCGCATGGTTCTTGAGTGCGGTGATGTCCGAGAAGGCCGCCACATGGTAATACTGCCCGGGTTCTTCCAGATGCACGCGGCTGATGGACAGCAGTTCCACAAACTCTTCACCGTTTTTCCGACGATTCCAGATTTCGCCCCGCCAGTGGTCGGTTTTCTCGATGGTGCGCCACATGGACCGGTAGTATTCCCCGGAATGTCGGCCGGAGCTGAGAATCGCCGGGTTCAGGCCCAGAACCTCCTGCCGGCTATAGCCGGTAATCCGCGAAAACGCGGGATTCACATCCAGGATCCGGTTTGACTGGTCGGTGATCAGGATGGCTTCGTGGCTGCGGTCGAACACGCTGGCCGCGATCCGCAGGCCCCGCTCGCTGTTCTTCCTGTCGGAGATGTTGTTCTGAATGGCGATATAACCGGGGTCAACGCCCTGCTCTGTACCTATCGGAACGCAATAGGTATGCACCCAGTAGGGCTGTCCGGCTTTGGTGTAGTGAAGAATGTCTTCTTCAATGATTTCGGCCCGGTGCAGCTTCTGGTTAATGCGCTTGATGGTTTCGGGGTCGGTGTCCGGCCCGTAAAGCACTTCCTTTGGGAGGCATCCGCGCACCTCCTCAAGCTGATACCCCGTGTGTTCCTCAAAGCTGGGGTTAACCCATTCAATGCGGCCGGCATCATCCAGCATCACCAGAAAATTGGGCGTAACCGCCGCAACCATGGCCAGGCGCTTGGGGTCGATGTCTGAGGGTGGTGTAATCGTCGTGGGGGATCTGGGCATGAGAGTCAGTAACGTGTACTCCGGTGTGTAAATTTACGAACTCTCCTCCCTGTGAGACCTGTCGCAAATGTCAGGGCATGCTACCGGAATAGCCCTGAAAAACCATGGGTAAATGGTCTAGGTGAATTGATAAATGTCAGTTTTGCGCCAAATACCTATGGGTATAGGTCAGCGCCAGCGCGAGTGCTTCTGGAGCTTTCGTTGCAGTGTACGTCGATGCATGTTCAGGGCGCGGGCGGTGGCAGAGACGTTGCCCTCGTTTTCGTTGAGAACTCGCTGGATGTGCTCCCACTCCATTTCCTCGACCGAGGGCGGCTCCGCCCGGAGATCCGGTGGTTCATCAATCGGCTCGAATCCGGCCAGCAGCTGGTTGACCGTTACCGGTTTGCACAGATAGTTCACTGCGCCACGGCGCATGGCTTCGACCGCCGTGGCGATACTGCCGTAACCGGTGAGCACCAGTATTTCCAGATCCGGATGCATGTCCAGAAGCTCTGGCAGAAGCTGCAGGCCGCTTTCGCCTGCCAGGTTCAGATCCAGTACGCACCGGGCAACGTGTGTGTCCGCCAGAGCCGCTTTCGCCTCCTGATGGCTGTGGGCAAGCCGGGAGTCTACACCGTGACGGCTGAGTGAGCGCTGAAGCACCTGCAGGAAGGCATCGTCGTCATCAATAAGCAGCCAGGCCCCCTGTTCGCTCATGCTTATTCTCCCCTTCCGTTGGTTCTGTTTGCTGCGATTGGCAGATCAATAATCATGGTTGTGCCCTCGGAGCTCACCCGGGCTTTCAGGGTGCCCCCGAGGCGCTGGATGGTGGCGTTGGATAAAAACAGTCCGACCCCAAGACCGTTTTCCGAATTGACCACCTGGTCACCGAGAGAGCCTTCAGGGGTTGATTCAAACCCATCGCCATGGTCCTCAACCACCAGCTCCAGCCGGCCGTCTGTGCCCGCCCGGGCAGCAACGGCGACCCAGGACGGGCTGGCGGTTACCGCATTGGCCAGTATGTTCAGTACAGCCTGATCGAGTGTCGCATCCACGGCGACGGGGCAATCCGTTAATGGCTGCCGCCATTCAATAGTGGCGCCTGGCCAGAGCAGGGTGGCCGATTCTCTCAGTCGTGTGACCCACTGCCGGATGGTCAGGGTTTCCAGTTGTGCTGTCTTGGCCTGGGTGGCCGCCCTGGATAGTTGCTGAAGATGCCCGCTGCATAAACCGAGTTGTTGCTCCATCAACGACAGGTCGTCAGAAAGGGGGCCGCGCTCGGGAACTGTGGATTTCATTTCCTCCACCAGCAGGGTCAAAGTGTTCAATGGTGTGCCCAGCCGATGCGCAACGGCGGCCGCGGAGAGTCCCAGGGCGATGATTTGCTCATCCCGTAACCGGGTTTCCCGTATTTGTGCGAGTTGGGCCTGTTGTTGGCGTAGACGGCGGGCCAGCGCTCCCACAACCATAAGCAGAATCGCGGCGGTCGTCGCAAAAGTAACCCACATACCGACAAGATGCAGTTGGGCCAGGTTGGCACCGTGATGCTCATGGGTAAGCGGCGTATGCCAGATCACCAGGGAGGTATAGATCGCCACCCCGGCAACGGTGACGGCAATACTCTGGCCCAGCGGCACCAGCACAATGGCAACGGCAATAGGCAGCAGCAACAGGGAAACCAGGGGATTGGTATAGCCGCCGGTCAGGTAAAGCCAGGCTCCGATCATGAGCAGATCGATCATCAGCACCAGACTGACTACCTGTGTCGAACGCGGCGGGCGCCGGGTAAACCAGAGCCAGGCCAGGGTTGCCATAGCGCCATACGCCAGGGGCAGAATGACGGCCTCTGCGCGATGAGCAAGGGGCACCATGGTTTCCGCCACGGCGATCGAAATCAGCTGTAGCGCAACAATAGCCAGACGCATGCCCAGCAGATAGCGGGCAGTCTGTTGAAATCCGGTCTGTGAGTGGGTCAGCCATTCCATAGCGGGCATTCTAGCGTTTTTTTCCATCGGTATACGCGGTAATACCTCCGAGGGGATGCGGCATTTGGTCTCAGGCGCTGGCGCCGGCTGATGTTTATGATTGGCGCCAACTATCAGAGCTGGTCAGGATGAGGTTGTATGGCGACGGTAATTGGAACGCGTTTCATCGGATTGTGTGCTGCGGGATTGGTTTCCTTGCCCGCCGGAGTGTTGGCCCAGGAGAGTTCTCCCGACTTGCCGGTCATTCATGTTACTGAGGGGCAGAGCATAGAAGAGGCCTCGAGTACGTTGGCTTCAGAGCCCGTTGAACGTTTGTCCTCTGATCCGTCAGTATCGCTCTCCCGAATGGGAGGTCGCGGCCTGGAACCGGTGATTCGTGGTCAAAGCCAGGAGCGGGTGGATGTGCTTCTGGACGGTATTCGCGTTGAAGGGGCCTGCCCGAATCGCATGGATCCCCCAACCAGTCGCCTGAGTTCGGCACTGGCGCCCTTGCTCGAGGTGCGCACCAGTAACCAGACCCTTCGCTGGGGCCCGATCACCGGTGGCCAGATTATTGCCACCACAGCAGCGCCTTCCTTCGATGATTCCGCCACCACAGGTCATTTGACGGTGGGCGGCGCTGACAACGGCAATGGCAAGCTGGTCAATGGCAGTACCGCAGTGGGGAGTGACAGTGCCTGGCTTCGGCTCGCAGGCGGTTACGACGAGGCGGACGATTACGAGGACGGCGATGGCAACGAAGTGCGCAGCGCCTACAAGAACTCGGAGGCCCGCCTCGATGCCGCGTGGAAGGCGGATAACGGGTTCTATATCAAAGGCCTGGTAAGCCGTCAGGAGGAGCGGGACGTGAAATACGCCGGCTCCGGCATGGATGCGCCGAAAACCGATACCGACATCATGCGACTGGAGCTGGGCTCGCCCGTGGCCAACGGCAACTGGAACCTGCTGGCCTGGCAGGCCGATGTTGATCACATCATGGATAATTTCAGTCTCCGTGAGTCCATGATGAAAATGCTGACCGATTCCGAGACCGAAACCCGGGGCCTCCGTCTGACCCTGGATCAGAGTCCGGATGCCAGAACAGACTGGGCCATTGGTGCGGATGTCGAGACCAATAACTGGCACGCCGAACGGTTTGGCGGCGCGAATCTGGATATGCTGACGTCGGTACTCTGGCCCGACGTGGATCGAGACCGTTTCGGCCTCTTCGCTGAGCGCTTCTACCGGGTAACCCCGGCGTTAAAACTGGGTGGTGGCGTGCGCTACGATCGCGTGGAAATGTCCGCTGGAGCCGCCGACAAGGTGTTTGGTAGTGGCATGATGGCCATGTCTGCCGCCGATGCCTACGAGGCGATCTACGGCACCACCAATACCGATGCGACCGATGACAACTTCAGTGGCTTTGTGAGCAGCGATTGGCGGTTTTCTCCCATCCAGTCGCTGGTGGTTACGGCAAGTCATAGCGTCCGCAGCCCGGGCGTGACTGAACGCTACATTGCCAGCTGGAACAACATGGATCCGGCAAGACGCTGGGTAGGCAACCCTTCGCTCGATCCTGAGACGCATCGCAAGGTGGAAGTGGCGATGCCCGGCCAGAGCAACGGCTGGCACTGGCGCCCGGCCGTGTGGGTGAATCAGGTGGATGACTTCGTCCTGCGCACTCGCAATGTGGATCAGGTCAGCGTCTACCGCAATATCGATGCGCGGCTCATGGGTGTTGAGGCTCAGCTTGGGTGGAGCAACGGCACCTGGAGCACCAACAGCAGTCTGGCCTCGGTACGAGGTGAAAACCGTGACGAAAACAAACCCCTGCCGCAGATTCCGCCGGTGCAGTTTATTCAGACCCTTGGCTGGCAGCACATGGGCCATGGCATTGAACTGGAGTGGGTGCTGGCCCGCCGACAGGACCGGGTGGATCTGGAATCCGGCCAGGATCCCGGCACCTCGCCAGGCTATGGCGTGCTGAACCTGTCCGGGAGCCACCCGCTCGCCGACTATCTGAGCATCAGCTGGGCAGTGGATAACCTGTTCGACAATACCTGGGCGCCCCACGTTAGCAGGGCCAATATTGATCCATTCAACCCCGAAGCCGTAAGAGTTAATGAGCCTGGCAGGACCCTGCGTGCCGCACTGACAGCCAGGTGGTAAGACCTTGCATGGCGGTTACCCGCTTCTCATAGCCGGCGGGTGACATTCTTGCCCCGAGTGGAAACAACTCCTCCACCCGGGGCCTTTTTATGGTTGATTAAAAATTGCGCTATCTCAATTCAGGAAGCGGCGGGCTGCACTATGCTGGCCTCATGCAGATCTGAACCAGTGGCCATCAGCCGCTGAGGCTGTGTTTGGCTTCTTGAAGTTCCCGGAAGGAACCTGTCTGCACAATGCGATTCACGAAAGGAGACGCATCGTGACTGAAGACGAAAAATTGCCAGAAAACCCTGAAACCGACCTTGCTTCCCGATTCCCCACCGCCTACACCATTCTTTTCGGCCTGATTATTCTGGTGGCCGCGCTGACCTGGCTTATTCCGGCCGGGCAGTACGAGCGCGCCATGAATGAAGAGGTTGGTCGGGAAGTGGCAGTTCCAGGCACCTACCAGACCGTTGATCCGAATCCCCAGGGGTTCGTTGATGTCCTGATGGCACCCACAGCCGGGTTTTACGACCCCGACAGTTACGTTGCCAATGCCATCGATGTCGCCATGTTTATACTGTTCCTGGGTGGTTTCCTCGGTGTGATGAATGCGACCGGAGCTATTGATACCGGCATTCGCAGCGCGATGCGGCATCTGAAAGGCCATGAGATCTGGATGATTCCGATACTGATGGTGCTCTTCGCCATCGGTGGCACCACCTACGGGATGGCCGAGGAGACCCTGGCTTTTTACGCCATTCTGATTCCCGTGATACTTGCGGCCGGCTACGACGCCGTTACAGGCGTTGCCATCATCCTGATCGGAGCGGGGATCGGCGTGTTGGGTTCAACCATCAATCCGTTCGCCACGGTGATTGCAGCCAATGCTGCTGGAATACCGTTCACCGACGGCATCGTTCTGCGTTTTATTCTGCTGATCGGCGGCCTGTTGATCTGTATCGGCTACGTTATGCGATATGCCCATCGCGTAAAAACCGACCCCTCGCGCTCGGTGGTGGCAAAGCAATGGGCAGCGCACAAGAAACTGTTTCTGCAGGGGGGTGATCAGGAGATTCACAGCGCCACCCTGACAACCACCCAGATTATTGCACTGGTTATCTTTGCCCTGACCTTTGCCGTGATGATCTGGGGTGTGTCATCCCAGGGCTGGTGGATGGCTCGGATGGGATCCCTGTTCTTTGGTGCAGCCATTGTGATCGGCATCATTGCACGATTGGGCGAGAAGAAACTGACCGGCAGTTTTGTCGATGGTGCCCGGGATCTCCTCGGTGTTGCGCTGGTGGTCGGCCTGGCCCGCGGCATTGTGGTGATCATGGAACAAGGCATGATCGCCGATACCATCCTGCACAGCGCCGAAACCTCGCTGGGTGGCCTGCCGGAACTGGCCTTTATCAACCTGATGTTCTGGATCGAGGTGGGCATGAGTTTCTTCGTGCCGTCGTCCTCTGGCCTGGCCGTCCTGTCCATGCCGATCCTCGCGCCGCTGGCGGATTTTGCCAACGTCGGGCGGGATCTGGTGGTAACTGCCTACCAGTCTGCCAACGGCCTGGTGAACCTGATCAATCCCACCTTTGCGGTAGTGGTTGGCGGGCTTGCCATCGGGCGTGTGTCCTACGATCGCTGGCTCGCCTTTATCTGGCCCTTGCTGCTTATTCTGACTGTGTTTATCACCGTGGTCATCAGCGTCGGCACACTCTTGTAAACCCGCCTTAAGCATTCGGCAAAAGGAGTTTTGTCATGTCTGAACTGACACTTGGAGTGCACTCTGAAACTGGGACCCTGCGCCAGGTCATCATCTGCCGGCCGGGGCTGGCGCACCGGCGGTTGACGCCTGCCAACTGCGATGCCCTGTTGTTCGATGATGTGTTCTGGGTCAAGCAGGCCCAGAAAGATCATGATGTGTTTGCCAGCGTGATGCGTGGTCGGGGCGTGGAGGTGCTGGATGTCAACGAGTTGCTGGCGGAAACGCTGGCCATCCCCGAGGGCCGGGCCTGGATTCTCGACCATCGGATCAACTGGAACCACATCGGCGTGGGCATGGTGTCGGACCTGCGCGCCTGGATGGATGAACTGCCCGAAAAGGCGCTCGCCGAATTCCTGATCGGTGGTCTGGAGGTAGGGGATCTGCCATTCGATCCCGTTGGACTGTTCGGCAATCATCTAGGACGTTTCGGATTCGTGTTGCCGCCACTGCCCAACTTCCTGTTCACCCGGGACAACAGCGCCTGGGTGTATGGCGGGGTGACCCTGAACCCGATGTATTGGGTTGCCCGCAAGCCTGAGACCCTGCTGATGGCCGCTATCTATCGATTCCACCCGAAATTCGCCGGCAAGGTGAACGTGCACTGGGGCGATCCTCTGGAAGATCATGGACTGGCAACCCTGGAGGGTGGGGACATCATGCCGCTGGGGAACAGAACGGTGCTGGTAGGCATGGGCGAGCGATCCTCTCCCCAGGCCATCGGGCAACTGTCAAAAGCACTCTTTGATGGCGGTATGGTGGATCGGGTAATCGCCTGTCAGCTGCCCAAAACCCGGTCGGCCATGCACCTGGATACCGTGTTTACCTTCTGTGGTGGCAACGTGGTCACTGCCTTCAAGGAAGTGGCCGATGCCGTGATCTGCTACGACCTGCGCCCCGGTGAGGGAGCAAAAACACTGGCCTTCAGTCAGGATTCCCGACATCTGTTCGAGGTGGTCGCGGAAATCCTCGGCTACCCGGCCCTGGAAGTTGTAGCAACGGGTGGCGATACCCCGGAAGAACGTGAGCGGGAGCAGTGGAACGACGGCAACAATGTGCTGGCGCTGAGCCCGGGTGTTGTTGTCGGTTACGACCGCAACGACGATACCAACGCGGCGCTTTCGGCGGCGGGCATCGAAGTTCTGGCAATACCCGGCGCCGAGCTGGGCCGTGGCCGGGGCGGCGGTCGGTGCATGAGTTGTCCAACCATCCGGGACGCTATCTGACAGCCAGGGAGAAACGCTATGGCATTCAATCTCAAGAACCGACACTTCCTTACCCTGCGGGATTTTAGCCCCAGGGAAATCGCTTTTTTGCTGAAGCTGTCTGCGGATCTGAAGACGGCCAAGTACGCGGGCACCGAAGTGCCCAAGCTCGAAGGCAAGGACATCGCCCTGATCTTCGAGAAGAATTCCACGCGGACCCGGGTCGGGTTTGAAGTTGCTGCCTTCGACCAGGGGGCGCGGGTAACCTACCTGGGGCCGACCGGAACCCACATTGGCCATAAGGAATCGGTGAAGGACACCGCCCGGGTTCTTGGCCGGGTTTACGATGCTATTGAGTATCGGGGGTTCGGACAATCGGTTGTGGAAGAGCTGGCACAGTACGCCGGCGTACCGGTCTACAACGGGCTCACCAATGAATTTCACCCCACCCAGATACTGGCGGATTTCCTGACCATGCAGGAGCATGTGGAAAAGCCGTTGCGGGATGTGGCCTACGTGTTCATCGGCGATGCCGCTAACAACATGGGCGACAGCCTGCTAATTGGTGGCGCCAAGATGGGCATGGACGTGCGTTTGTGCGCACCAAAAGCCTGCTGGCCTGGCCAGGCCGTTCAGGACGAGGCCCAGGCGCTGGCGGCTGAAACCGGAGCTCGCATCACCATCACGGAGGATGTTGACGCCGCCGTTGCGGGAGTCGATTTCGTGTATACCGATGTCTGGGTCTCGATGGGCGAGCCAAAGGAAAAATGGGCCGAACGGATCAAACTGCTGATGCCTTACCAGGTGAATGCGGCCCTGATGGCCAAGACCGGCAATCCGCGGGCGCGTTTCATGCACTGTCTGCCGGCCTTTCACAACACCGAAACCGTGGTGGGCAAGGAGATTCAGGAGACCTATGGCATTGACGCCATGGAGGTGACTGAAGAGGTTTTCGAAAGCCCCGCTTCGATTGTTTTCGATCAGGCCGAGAACCGCATGCACACCATCAAGGCCGTCCTCGTGGCGACCCTGGGAGGCTGACATGCTGGTTGTGGCAGCGTTGGGGGGGAATGCCCTTCTGAAACGCGGGGAGCCGCTGACTGCAGAGGTCCAGCGCAACAATGTGCAGATTGCGGCCCGATCGCTGGCCGCGGTTGTCCGGGCCGGCCACAACCTGGTGGTTACCCATGGCAACGGGCCCCAGGTGGGGCTGCTGGCTTTACAGGGCGCCTCCTACAAACCGGATGAGGCTTACCCGCTGGATGTCCTGGGAGCGGAAACCGAGGGCATGATCGGCTACATGATCGAACAGGAGCTGGAGAACGCCCTGGGACATGACCGGCCTGTCGCAACCTTGCTGACCCAGGTCGTGGTGGATCCCAGAGACCCGGCTTTTGAAAAGCCGACCAAGTTTGTGGGCCCGGTCTATGACCGTGAAGAAGCAGAGCGCCGGGCAGCCGCTGCGGGCTGGAGCATTGCGCCGGACGGCGACAAATGGCGCCGGGTGGTGCCTTCTCCTAAGCCCCTGGAAATACCGGACATGCGCGTACTGAAGTTGCTGCTCGACCAGGGCGTAGTTGTGGTGTGTGCCGGGGGTGGCGGAATACCGGTGCTGCGCAGGGACGACGGCAGCATGGTCGGCATTGAGGCGGTCATCGACAAGGATGCCGCCAGTGCCTTGTTGGCCAGGCAACTGGGTGCGGACGCGTTGCTCCTGCTAACGGATGTTGAGGCGGTCTACCGGGATTTCGGGACCGACCGGTCGACAGCGCTTTCGGAATTGACAGTGTCAGAGGCAAGGGCCCTGGAGATGCCTGCCGGCTCCATGGGTCCGAAACTGCAGGCCGCCTGCGATTTTGCCCAGGCTGGCGGGATCAGCGGCATCGGGCGCCTCCAGGATGCCGTGGCTATACTTGAGGGATCGGCGGGCACTCGAGTGTCGGCCAAATAAAAGGCATTTGTCATGAGCCACAACGAGTCTCTGGATACCTTGCAGGATGCCGGTAAAGGTACCGTGGTGGCCATCCGTGGTGGTGTGGTGAGCGTCAGGTTTCCGGAGCCGGTACCCCAGATACGCGAGCTTCTCTATGCCGGCAAGATTGCGCTTGAGGTGGCCGCGCTTGAAGACCGGGGTGTGGTCCGCTGCATGGCACTGGCGCCGGTAAAGGGGCTCGGCCTGGGGATGCCGGTTCGGGCAACCGGCTCACCGATCACGGTGCCGGTGGGTGATGCCATTCTCGGAAGGATGCTGAATGTGTTTGGTGCGCCGGTCGACAACCAGCCTGTGCCGGCTACCAGCGAGCGCCGCGCGATTCATCAGCTCCCACCCCTGCTGGAAGATCGCGTGGTTCGTAGCCAGATCCTCGAAACCGGCATCAAGGCCATTGATCTGTTATCGCCTATAGAGCGTGGCGGCAAAACCGGTCTGTTCGGGGGTGCCGGTGTCGGCAAGACGGTGCTGATTACCGAACTGATCAACAACACCGTTCAGCAGCACAAGGGCGTCAGCCTGTTTTGCGGCATTGGTGAGCGTTCCAGGGAAGCGGAGGAGCTTTATCGGGAAATGGGTGAGGCTGGCGTGCTCGAGAACACCGTCATGCTGTTCGGCCAGATGAACGAGGTTCCAGGGGTCCGGTTCCTGATCGGCAAGACCGCTCTGACCATGGCGGAATATTTCCGCGATGAACAGCATCGGGATGTGCTTTTGCTGATCGACAATATTTTCCGCTTTGTCCAGGCGGGCTCGGAAGTTTCCGGGCTGCTCGGGCGTATGCCTTCCAGGGTTGGCTATCAGCCCACCCTGGCGACCGAGTTGGCCGAGCTGGAGGAACGAATCACCTCCACCCACAGTGCCGCGATTACCTCGGTTCAGGCGGTGTATGTGCCAGCGGACGACTTCACGGACCCTGCCGCCGCCCATATCTTCTCGCACTTGTCCGGCTCTGTGGTGCTGTCCCGCAAACGGGCCAGTGAGGGGCTTTACCCGGCGATTGATCCCCTGGCGTCTTCATCGGTCATGCTCACACCGTCGGTGGTCGGCCAACGGCATTACGACATTGCGCGGGCGGTGCGAAGAACCCTGGCCGAGTACGAAGAGTTGCGGGACATCATTGCCATGCTGGGCATCGAGGAACTCTCGGCGGCTGACCGAACCACCGTAGCCCGTGCCCGACGGCTGGAGCGCTTCCTGACCCAGCCGTTTTTTACCACCGCTGCGTTTACCGGTGCCGAAGGCAAGCGGGTGACCATTGCCGAGACCCTCGATGGTTGTGAAGCGATTCTGGAGCAGACCGAATTCGATCGGGATGAGAGTGAGTACTACATGATTGGCGCTTTGCCAGAGGTGGTCGCATGACGCTGGCTGAAGCAATGGACGTCACTATCCGGCTGCCGACCCGAATGCTCTTTGAGGGCAGGGCCCGCAAGCTGTTCGCGGTGGCCGAAAATGGGGCCTTCGGAATGCTGCCCAATCACATCGATTTTGTCACCTCGTTGGTGCCGTCGGTGCTGATTCTGACCCTGGAGGACGGCCATGAGCAAATCTTCGGTATCGACGAGGGCATTCTTGTGAAACAGGGGCACAAGGTGGATGTTGCGATCCGGCGCGGCGCTCCGGGCACGGATCTGGCGACCCTGCAGGAGAGTGTCCGCAAGAACTTCATTGAGGTGGATGAAGACGAACGGGTGGCCCGGTCAGCTCTGTCCAGGCTGGAGGCTGGCATGGTCAGGCGGTTCGCAGACCTGCAGCGGCCCATGCCATGACTCAGAAGCGCAGAACGCCGGAAGATGAGATCGGGCGCCGGGCCCGGCGCCTGAAGAAAGCCCGGGAAAACCCCGGGGCAAGCCCGCTGCGCGGTCTGGGTGCCTTCGGGATGATCGGCTGGTCGATCGCTGTCCCGACTGTTGGCGGCGCGTTTCTCGGGCTTTGGCTGGATCGCACCATGCCCCAGGATTTCCCATGGGTGCTTGCGCTGATTCTGGGTGGCGTCACTCTGGGCGGTTTCATCGCCTGGGCGTGGATCGGAAGAGAAAGCAGGGAAGAGGAGGATGGTCATGATGATTGATTGGCAGGGTGTGCTTTGGGGCTTCGGGGCCGGCCTCGTCGTGAGTTTTGTTTATTTTGCGGGCCTCGCAGCGAGTGTGCGTTTTGCCCTGGGCGCATCACGGCCAGTGGCGGTGCTTTTGCCCAGTGCCGCAGTCCGAATTGCACTGCTGTTGAGCGTCGGGTGGCTGGTTACAGCGGGGGCGACCGAGGTCTGGGCGTTCGTGGGCTACGGTGCCGCGTTTTTCGTGGTGCGTTACCTGGCCACTCTTCTTGCGCGAACACCGCATCCGGAGAAAGTCTGATGGAACTGACGCCCGATGAAGCAACGCTCTTCACAATCTGGGGCCTGGATATCAGCGAGACAATCGGCTTCACCTGGATCGTTATGATCCTGCTGACCGTCACGTCCATTCTGATTACCCGAAATCTGCGCCCGGATGTGCCTCCGAACCGCTGGCGCACGACCCTGGAAGTCATTGTGACGGCCATCCAGAGCCAGATCGAGGACATCTCCCCGCGGGCCTCTCGACATGTGCTCTACTTCTCCGGAACCCTGTTTTTGTTCATCGCCTTTTCAAACCTTCTGCTCGTTGTGCCGGGCTTCACACCACCGACGGCCTCGCTGTCGACCACCGCAGCGCTGGCGCTGTCGGTGCTGATTGCGGTGCCACTGTTCGGCATTACCCGGCAAGGCATTGGCGGTTATCTGAAGACCTATATAGAACCCTCCGTGGTGATGCTGCCGTTTAATATCATCAGCGAATTCTCGCGCGGCATATCCCTGGCCATCCGGCTATACGGCAACGTTATGAGCGGTGCGGTGATCGCCGGCATCCTGTTGGGTGTGGCGCCGTTCTTTTTCCCTGTGGTGATGGACATGCTCGGACTGCTCACGGGCCTGATCCAGGCCTATATATTCGCCATCCTGGCGACGGTTTATATCTCATCGGCGACAGCGACAAAGCCTTTGAAGAAGGAGAAAGATAAATGACAGATCTCGCACTCATTGCCATGGTGTCCATCCTGACCGCCGGGCTGACTGTGTCCTTTGGTGCTCTGGGCCCGGCGCTTGGGGAGGGGCGGGCGGCCGCAGCGGCGCTTTCTGCCATAGCGCAGCAGCCGGATTCCGCCTCTACCCTGTCGCGGACCCTGTTCGTGAGCCTGGCCATGATCGAGTCCACGGCCATCTACTGTTTTGTCGTGGCGATGATTGTCCTGTTTGCCAATCCGTTCTGGGATCAGGCACTGCAGGCTGCCCAGTCGGCGGCAGGTTGAATCATGGCCATTGACTGGATCACGGTGCTTGCCCAGATCGGTAATTTCCTGGTGCTGGTATGGCTGCTCAAACGTTTTCTGTACAAGCCCATCCTGAACGGTATCGATGCCCGTGAGACCGAAATCGCGACTCGGATGGGTGAAGCCGAGGTCGCGCGAAAAAAAGCGGCCGCAGCAGAGGCTGCCTTTGTCCAACAGAAACAGGCATTGTTGGTCGACAACTCCGAGCAGGCCGAGCGGATTCGCGAGCAGGCAGAAAAGGAGAAAGATGCCCTGCTTGCAGCCACACGGGAGAGCCTTGAACGGGAAAAGCAGGAGTGGCAGGCCCATCTGGAGGCCGAGCGGGACCGGTTTGTCAGTGAGCTGCACTGTGCCAGCGCCGAAACGCTCTATCAGCTTGTGCGTCGGGCCCTGCACGATCTGGCGGATGAAGACCTGGAAGAACGGATTGGCCTGCATGTCATCAGCAAGCTGAAGCCCCTGGCCCACGAACTGGTCTCCGCAGGTGCCAACGCGGAACAGGCTGTCGCGACCACTCACAAATCGCTCCCGAACAGCACTCAGGAAACCATTCGGGACGCATTGGCTGGCATGGCCCCGGGCCTTGATCTGAAGTTTTCGGTGGATCCGCGTCAGGCTCCGGGGATGATCCTGCGGATCGGCAGTGTGCAGATGGCCTGGACAGTCGACAGTTACACCGACGAGCTGACGGGGATGCTCTCTGAGCGATTGGCGTCGGGTGGCACGGGCTGGGTGCAGAACCATGGCTGAGAGACCCGCGTTGAGCCCGGCCGAAGACTTTCTGGATGCCTTGCTGGACGTTCCGGCCCCATCCCCGTCACTGACCGAAGTAGGAACCGTGGCCGAAGTTGGTGATGGTATTGCGGTCGTCGCTGGCCTGGCCCGGGCCCTGGCGGACGAGCTGCTGGTATTCGCTTCAGGTGTGCGCGGCGTGGTGCTGGATCTGGAACCGGACCGGCTGGGCGTGATTCTGCTGGGACCGTCCGATCGGATAACGGCTGGGGAGGATGTCTGGCGAACCCATAAGGTATTCAGTGTGCCGGTCGGCAATGGCCTGCTTGGCCGCATTCTCGATGCCACCGGGGGCCCGCGGGACGGCAACGGGAGCGTCGCCTCGTCCGCTGAGCGGCCGGTGGAGGCCAGCGCACCGGGTATACTCAGCCGGGCGCCGGTCAACCGGCCCCTGGCCACCGGCATCAAGGTCATCGATGGCGCGGTCCCTATCGGATTGGGGCAGCGGGAGCTCATCATTGGGGACCGCCAGACAGGGAAAACGTCCATTGCGATCGATACGATTCTTAACCAGGCCCGCTCCGATGTCGTGAGTATTTATTGCGCCATCGGCCAGCGCGGAGACGCGGTTGCCCGTGTTATCGAAACCCTGCGCAAAAGTGGCCAGCTCGCAAACACCGTCGTGGTTGCAGCCGGTGATGAGGATGCCCCAGGGTTAGCCTACGTTGCGCCCTATGCCGCGATGACTATGGCCGAATACTTTGCGGACCAGGGGCGTGACGTGCTGGTGGTTTTCGACGACCTGACTCACCACGCCCGCTCCTATCGCGAGCTCTCCCTGTTGCTGCGACGCCCGCCTGGGAGGGAGGCTTTTCCCGGGGATATATTCTACGTACATGCCCGGCTGCTCGAGCGGGCCGGACAGTTCACACCAGAAGCCGGGGGTGGTTCCATTACCGCCTTGCCCGTTGTCGAAACCCAGGCGGAGAATCTCTCCGCCTACATTCCGACGAATCTCATTTCGATTACCGACGGACAGATCTACCTGTCCCCCAGGCTGGTGCGAAAAAACCAGTTCCCTGCGGTGGATATCGGGCTTTCCGTGTCCAGGGTCGGAGGCAAGGCCCAGCATCGGGCGTTCCGGGAGGTGGCAGGAAATCTACGTGTCACCCTGTCCCAGTTCGAGGAGCTGGAGGATTTTGCCCGATTCGGAACCCGGCTGGACGACAACACCAGGGCCCGTCTGACCCGCGGGGCAGCGGTCCGGACCGCATTGCGGCAGCCCGAGCGGGATCCCATGCCGGCTGTCGAGCAGCTTCTGGTATTGATGGCTGCCCTGGAAGGGCTGCTCGATGGTCTTTCAGAAAACGAAGTTGCCGAGACCATGATCAGGATGCGCAACAATGTGGGTGACTCCCTGAAAGATGTAGACGAGAGTATTCGACAGAATCGTTCGCTGGAGGAAGCGGAAAAGCAAAGCCTGTTGCGGGTGGCCAGGACAGCCCTGGCACTGTCAGGAGAGGATCGTCATGGCCCAGACGCTTGAAACCCTGTCCAGGCGGACGGACACCCTTGGCAGCATTCGCAGCATTGTTCATACCATGAAAACCATGTCTGCGATCAATGCATTGCCCTATGAGCATGCCGCCCGATCCATTGAGTCCTATCACCAGACCGTGCTGGACGGTCTGCGGGCATTTGTTGCCAAAACCGGGCCTGTGTCGGTGCCGGACGTCGCTCAGGCCGAACGGCTGTTGGTGGTGTTCGGTTCCGATCACGGTTTGTGCGGCAACTACAACGAAATACTCGCAGAAAGCGCAAGGTCGGAGTCATTGAAGGCCGGTAGCCCGGCCCGTGTTCTTTGCGTGGGTGCGCGTATGGGCGATGCGCTCGGCGATCAGGGCATCCGCCCGGAGTTTACCTTCTTGCCGCCGGCATCGGCCGATGGCATCGGACGCCTGGCCAGCGACATAGTGACGCGACTGGACGAAATTGGGGGCGGCGATGTGCATAACAGGATCGCCGTGACCCTGGTGTTCACCCGACGAGCCGACAAAGGACAACGTGAACCGGAAATAAGCCAGTTGCTGCCGCTGGAGCCCACGTTGTTGTCTGATTCCGGGGCGTCTGGCTGGCACTCCCGCTCCCTTGCCGATTACACGATGCCGCCAGCCCCATTGTTCGCGGCGCTGCTGCGTAACCACATATTTGCCAGCGTTTTCCGGGCGTCGGCCGAAGCGATGGTTACGGAGAACGCGGCCCGCCTGGCCCTGATGCAACAGGCGGAGCAGGCGGTTGATGACCGGCTTGAAGAGGTGGGCGGTCAGTTCCGATTGGTACGGCAGGACGAAATAACCAACGAACTGATGGACATTATTGTTGGCTTTGAGGCCCTCAAGAAGCCATCCGTTGAGCATTCCAGCAGTTCGTAGAATGCTCCCGGCTCCCATCTTTGATAACCTTTAGGTATTACCTAATAACCTGAATTGGAGGTGCGCAATGGGTCGGCTGGTCGCTGCAGGCGTGATGGTCTCCCTGGCGTTGCTGTCCGCGATGGCTCAGGCCCAAAGCAGTGAACGGGCGTTGATGTCAGAAGCGGTCGAACGCAGCATGTTGCAGGAGACAGTGCATCTTGACGGCGTCATCGAAGCGGTACAGCAAAGTACGGTGTCCGCCCAGACCAGCGGTACTGTCCGGAGTCTCCCCTTCGATGTTGATGATTCCGTGGCTGCCGGCGACCTGATTGTCCAGCTGGAAGACAGTGAACAGCGGTCCCGTCTGCGCCAGGCCGAGGCCGGGCTTGAGGAGGCCGAGGCGGCATTGGCGGATGCGGGGCAGCGCTTTGAGCGTATTGAAGCGGTACACGAGCGTGGCCTTGTGTCCCGGCAGGAATTCGACCAGGCCCGCAACAACCTTGCCGCTGCCAGGGCCCGGGTCGAACGCGCCCGGGCTTCGGTTTCCGAGGCGCAGGAGCAACTCTCCTATACCCATGTGCTGGCACCCTACGGTGGCATTCTTACCGA
Source organism: Marinobacter sp. NFXS11 (assembly GCF_040148675.1). Lineage (NCBI taxonomy): Bacteria > Pseudomonadati > Pseudomonadota > Gammaproteobacteria > Pseudomonadales > Marinobacteraceae > Marinobacter > Marinobacter sp. NFXS11. Next base: position 1,115,968 of record NZ_JAGDDV010000002.1, read on the forward strand.
ACGGCATGTCGAAGTCGGAGAAGCGGTCAACCCCGGCCAGCCGCTGCTCAGCGGCTTGTCCCTGGAGCAGCTCCGGGTTGTGGTGGATCTTCCCCAGAAGTACGCCGAACTGGCCCGCATGGAGCGTCAGGCCCAGGTCACCCTGGCTGATGGCCGGGTGCTGGAAACCGGTGAGATGACCTTCTACCCCTATGCCGATCCGCAAACTCACACCTTCCGTCTGCGGATGCGGCTGAGTGAGCCCAATGGCTCGCTGTTTCCCGGCATGCTGGTGAAGGTCAGTGTGCCGGTTGCCAGCCGCGAGACCCTGTGGGTCCCGTTCAGCAGCCTGATTCAACGCAGCGAGCTCCGGGCGGTATTTGTGCTCGATGATCAGGATCAGCCCAGGCTGAGGCAGGTTCGCACCGGGGTGCGGGACAATGGCCGGCTGGAGATTCTTGCGGGCCTGAGCGAGGGCGAGCGGGTAGTCACAAACCCGTCTGTCCTGGTGGGCAGCGAGCGCCTGAATCCGCTTGAAAGAACGGGCGAGGAGTCGAGCCCGTGAGCCGTGATTTGCCGCCAGTTGGCCCCTCCGGCGCCATTGCCCGAGTCTTCCAGGACAACCACCTGACACCGTTGCTGGCCATTCTGGCGATCATTCTTGGCGTGCTGGCTGTGGTGGTCACACCCAAAGAGGAAGAACCCCAGATTGACGTCACCATGGCCGATATCATCGTGGCGTTTCCGGGCGCCAGCACCCGGGAGGTGGAAAGCGCGATCGCCACGCCGGCAGAACAGGTGATGAGCGAGATCAAGGGCGTCGAGCATGTCTATTCCGTGTCCCGCCAGGGCCAGGCGGTGATCACGGTGCAGTTCGAGGTGGGCATCCCGCGGCAGGAAGCCCTGGTCAGGCTCTACAATCAGGTGTATTCCAACCAGGACTGGTTGCCGCCCAACCTGGGCGCTGCCCAGCCGGTGGTCAAGCCCAAGGGCATTGATGATGTCCCGGTGATGACACTCACTCTCTATGATCCGGTCAACGGGCATACGGGGGAGGAACTGACTCGCCTGGCGCACATGCTGGAAGTCGCCCTGAAACGGGTCCCCGGCACCCGGGATGTCTATACCACCGGCGGGATCCCGGATCGGGTCGATATCCGGTTCGATCCGGCGTTGCTGGCGGGGTTCAACCTCACCATCGATGACATCCGGAACGCCCTGATGGCGGCCAACACCAGCAGCCAGGAGGCACGGATTGCCCGGGACAACCTGTCGATACCGGTCCAGGCCGGAACGCTGCTGGAAACCGTGGAGGATGTCCGGCGCCTTGTTGTGGGCATGCACAATGGCTCCGCGGTGTACCTGGAGGACGTGGCGCAGGTCCGCCGGGGAGGCACCGTGGCGGACCAGAGTGTAATGACCGGATTCGGGCCGGCCCGGGAAGCCGGCGTGGCTGGCCAGCCCGGCGAGGTTTATCCGGCAGTTACCCTGGCCATCGCCAAGAAGCCGGGCGAGAACGCCATCAATATCACCACGGCCATTGAAGAGCGTCTGGACCAGCTGCGCAACCGGGCCCTGCCGGAATCGGTGGAAGTGCTGGTCACCCGGGACTATGGCGTAACCGCCTCCCAGAAAGCCCGCAAACTGATTACCGATCTGATCTCCGCCACTTTGTGTGTTGTGCTGCTGGTGCTGGCGGCCATGGGCTGGCGCCAGGCCCTGATTGTCGGCATCGCGGTTCTGATTACCCTGCTGCTGACCCTGGTGTTCTCCTGGGCCTGGGGATTTACCCTGAACCGGGTGTCCCTGTTCGCGCTGATATTCTCCATCGGCATCCTGGTGGACGACGGCATCGTCATCACCGAGAACATCAATCGCCGGATCCAGAACTCCCGTCGTGCGGTCAAGGACATCATCCCGGTGGCCGTGGATGAAGTGGGCACGCCTACCATCATGGCCAGTCTCACCATCATGGCGGCGCTGATTCCGATGGCGTTTGTCAGTGGTCTGATGGGCCCCTACATGAGCCCGATTCCGATCAATGCCTCCGCGGGTATGGTGCTGTCCCAGATTGTCGCCTTCGTGGTGGCCCCCTGGCTGGCCTTCAGGCTTCTCAAACACAAGAAGGGGGAGCAGGCTGCTGAAGCCGAGGAGGCGTCCAGCTCTGCGGATGGCGTCAGCCCGTTATCCCTGCGAATTTTCCGGACCCTGCTCGGGCCATTTCTGGGTGATCATCCCTGGCGGCGCCGTTTGCTGGCACTGGGGGTGGTGGGTCTTACCCTCGTGGCTTCGTCATTGCCGGTGTTCCAGGCGGTGATCCTGAAGATGCTTCCCTTCGACAACAAGTCGGAACTGCAGGTTGTGGTCGACATGCCCGAGCGCACGCCCATGGAACAGACCCAGCGGGTGGTGCTGGATATGGGCAGCTACCTGGAAACGGTGGACGAAGTAACCAACTGGCAAACCTACGCCGGCACCGCCTCACCCATCAATTTCAATGGCCTTGTTCGTCAGTATTACCTGCGTGGCGATCCCTACCACGGGGATATACAGATCAATCTCATGGATGAGGAGAGTCGGGACCGGTCGTCCCATACGATTGCACAATCCCTCCGGGACCCATTGACCGAAATCGGTGACCGGTACGGAGCCAGCGTGAAAATCGTCGAGGTGCCGCCCGGGCCGCCGGTGCTGTCACCCGTGGTGGCCGAGATCTATGCGGTGGATGAAACCCGCCGGGCAGAGCTGGCCCGGCAAGTGGCCGAAGGCATGACCAGCGTCGATGGCCTGGTGGATATCGACACCACCCTGGAGGCACCCACACGGCAGTGGGAAGTGGTGGTGGATCGGGACCGTGCGGCACGGCTCGGTGTTTCCCAGGCCCAGGTGGTCGGTGCCCTTCAGACCGCCCTGGGGGGAACCGGGGTCAGCTTCCTGCATGATGATCATGCCAAATACCCTGTTCCGATACGGGTGATTCTGGGTGAAGGCGACAAGGCCCAGCCATCGGTGCTGTTATCGCTGAAGGTGCGGAGCCGCAGCGGTGCACTGGTTCCTCTGGCAAGCATTGCGGACGTACGCGAAGCCGACTGGATGGGGGCGATCTACCACAAGGATCTGCTACCGGTAACCTACGTGACAGCAGACATGGCGGGGGAGATCGATTCGCCGGTGTACGGCATGTTTGCCATGGTCGAGCGCCTGAACCAGCAAGCGGGGGCGCCAGAGCAGTATTTCATCGACCAGCCCCCATTGCCGGAAAAGGGCACGCTCAAATGGGACGGCGAATGGCAGATCACCTACGAAACCTTCCGGGACATGGGCGCGGCTTACAGCGTGGGTGTGTTCATGATCTTCGTTCTGCTGGTGGCGCAGTTCCGTTCCTATATTCTGCCGCTGGTGATCATGGCGCCCATCCCGCTGACCCTGATCGGCATAATGCCCGGCCATGCGCTGCTGGGGCGCGAGTTCACGGCCACCAGCATGATTGGCATGATTGCCCTGGCCGGGATCATCGTGCGCAACTCGATCCTGCTGGTGGTGTTTATCCGGCAGCTGATTGAGGAGGGCGTCGAGCTTGATGAAGCGGTGGTCCTGGCGGGCGCGGTGCGCATCAAACCCATCGCGTTGACGGCGATCTCGGCGATGGTGGGTGCTTACTTTATTCTGAACGATCCGATTTTTAATGGCCTGGCGATATCGCTGGTATTTGGCCTGGCCATGTCCACCTTGTTGACCGTTCTGGTGGTGCCATTGCTTTATTACACACTGGCGCGTTGCAAGTGGGTGTAAGTGGGTGTGAGCTAAATTGATTACGCCTGGCAGGGAACCAGGGCGCTGTCGGAGCTGATGATCCGGTTACGTCCGGAATCCTTGGCGTGATAGAGGTACTGGTCGGCCCGGCCGATCAGGCTGCGCAGATCGCCACCGTCCGGACCAAACTGGGCAATGCCGCCGCTGATAGTCAGGCCAATGGATTGATCCTGATAGGGCACGGGGTGAGATTCAATCGCACCCCGGATCTTGTCTGCCACTCGATGAGCCTGGTCTGCGGTGGTGTTGGTGAGCAGAATGGCGAACTCTTCGCCACCCAGCCGGGTGGCCAGATCGGTTGCTCTGAGCGAAGCCCGCAGGGTGCTGGCGACATGCCTGAGCGCCAGGTCTCCGGCCTCGTGACCATGCTGATCATTAACCTGTTTGAAATGGTCCAGATCCAGTACCAGCACGGATAGTGGGGTTCCGTTACGGAGGCTGCGTTTGCGCTCCTGTTCAAACACATCGCTGAGGCGCGCCCGGTTGGCGAGGCCGGTCAGTGCGTCAGTTTGGGCCATTTTAAGCAGGCGTGATTCGGATTGCTCCCGAGTGATCTCGTAAATGTGAGAGAACGCGAGGATGGTCAGTGACATCAGCCCCATATTGGCAATTGGAAGGGGCTGTATCATGTCCGGAGCATCCTGGTATTTGAAAAAGAAGATCACGGCTGCCGTGCCCATGAACACGGCAGATACCAGCAGGCCCAGGCGCCGGCCCATCAGAAGGTGGGAAAGGATGGGAATCAACAGGACCCAGGCGAAGACCGTGGTGGTTGCCCGGGGTGATGTGAGTGCGAACATCATGGTGATGCAGAACGGCAGGATAAAGGCGAGAATCCAGCGTTCCAGGTGTCTCGTGTTGCCAATGGCCCAGAGGATGAAAACCGAGTAGCAGGCCATGCCAAGCTCGGCAAAGGCCAGGGGGTAATTCTCTCTCTGGACGTTGAGGGTAAAAAACAGCAGGCCGCTGATGGCGGTAAAGATCAGCAGCGTCTTCAGTACCGCTTTGCGGTAAGGACGGGCAAGGTGCTTCTGTGATTCCCTGTAGCTTTCCATGGGTCTGGTCTGAATGTCCGGCGCTCTGGGGCGATATGTACAAAGACAGTGCACATGCCGCAAGATCCGGGTATTAGATCAGAATCCATGCAAAGTAACCGTCGATCTTAGACTAAAGTCTAGCGGGTGGGCCAGTAACGCTGCATTTCCACGAACAGGAAGGAGGCGCTCCAGGTGATCAGAACCAGCCCGGAAAGCGCTTCTATGCCGGTGAGGAAACGCAGTATGCCGAAGGGTTCGACATCCCCGTAGCCGACGGTGGTAAATGTGGTGAAGGAGAAGTAGACGCAGTCCAGGATGCTGCCGCTGAAATTGCCGCCAAGTTCGCCCCAGCCCTCGGCGTGGTGCATCAGATAAAAAGCACCGGCAAAGATCCAGACTTGCAGGGTGTGTGCGGCGAGAACGCCGAATACGGCGGCAATCAACCGGAACCGATGGCTCTGCCGCATTTTCGACAGGAGTCCACTCAAATTAATCAGTACTTCGTGGTGGATCAGGACCACGACGGCAACGATCAACCCGTTGATCAGCGTTGCGTTCAGGAGATTGACATGATGTTCTACTGCCAAGACAGATACTCTCCGTTGCCATGAATGGAGGATACACCGCGTAAAATTGACGCAGGACCCAGGCTTGTCCGATCCGAAAACGAGCCTTGATTGTATAGTAGTCTGAACCTAACAGCCCGACGGGCTTTTTTTACCTTAGCTGGCCAGCAAGTAATGTCCAAACGACTCATTCCCGTATTGATTCTCGCCGTCGGTATCGCCGGTTTCATGATTCTCAAGATGACACGCCCGGAGCCTGCAGAGGTCAGTGCCACCGAGCGGAGTTGGCGTGTTCAGGTTCAGCAGATTGAGCCGGGTACCCACACGCCGGTTTTGCCCCTTTACGGAGAGGTTCTTGCGCCTGAGCAACTGACGGTAACCGCCACCCTGGCGGGTCGTATCGGTGCCAGACCGGTAACGGAGGGGCAGCGTGTCAGTGAGGGAGAGCTTCTGGTGGCTCTGGATGAGGCCGATATCCAACCCGCCCTGGCTCAGGCCGAGGCTCAGGTAAACGATCTGAAAGCCCAGATCCGATCGGAGCAGGTGCGCTATCGGAATGACCAGGCAGCGCTGGCCAGCGAGCAGGCGATTCTCGAGAACGCCCGCCGACAGCTGGAGCGCACCCGATCGCTGGTGAGCCGGAACCTGGCCTCACGCGAAGCGCTGGAGGCGGCTACCGATGCTGCCGCACGAGCCGAGCTGACAGTGAATACCCGGCAGCGCGCGATTGAAGAGCACCCGGCTCGGCTGCAGAGCCTCGAAGCAAAATTGGCCCAGGCCGAGGCAAACCTGCTCAGCACGCGGCGGGATGCCGAACGAGCCCGTATGGTTGCGCCTTTCGACGGCATGGTAACCGATATCCGGGTTGCTGAGGGAGATCAGGTAAGCCGAAACGAACCGCTGCTGTCGCTCTACCCCGTGGATGGTCTTGAGCTCAGGGCCCGGGTCCCGGAGATGTTCCGTGGCGAGCTGCTGGATGCGCTGGCCCGCGGGGAAACCCTGACGGCCACCAGCGAGGGGGATCAGCACCGGTTCCGGCTCACCCGCTTCGCCGGCACCAGCGATGCCTCCGGTACTGAAGCCATTCTTGAACTTGAGGGCGAGGCGGGTGGAATACGGCCGGGAGGCCTGTTGCCAGTGACCCTGGAGCGGGCCGCCCGCAGCAATACCGTGTCGATTCCGTTCAGCGCCCTCTACGGCGCCGACAGCGTCTATCTGATGTCCTCAGATGGCCGGATGGAGCGCGCCCGGATCGAGCGCATTGGCGAAGCCCGGGGGAGCAATGGCGAGCGTCGCCTTCTGGTGTCTGGCGAAGCCCTGGTGTCTGGCGCGCAACTGATCACCACACACCTGCCCAATGCGGTGACCGGCCTCAAGGTGGATGTCGCGGATTCCGGAGCTTCGGCACAATGAGGCGGAAAAAGGGCGTCATCGGTTTTTTTGTTCACCATCGGGTCGCTGCCAACCTGGTGATGCTGGTTATGTTGCTGGGTGGCGTACTGGCACTCACCCGCATGAATATCCAGTTTTTCCCGACTTTTGCCCTGGACGTGGTCAGTGTCCGCGTGGTCTGGAGTGGGGCCTCCGCCGAGGACGTCGAGCAGGGCATCACCAACCCCCTTGAGCAGCGTCTGCGAAGCGTCGATGGTCTGAAGAAAATGACCTCCACCTCGGCCCAGAGTGTCTCGTCCATCACGCTTGAGTTCGAGGAGGGCACCAACCCGATCCAGGCCTTGGATGACGTGCGCCAGCAGGTGGATGAGTTCACCAACTTCCCGGCCGAGGCGGAGGAGCCCCAGGTCACCCGCATTGAACGTTATGAACCGGTGGCCCGGTTGCTGGTGTACGGGGAGGTCGATCGCAGTGAGTTGCGGCAGATGGCGTACCGGTTTGAAGATGAACTGCTGCAGCGCGGCATTGACCGGGTGTCGATCCGGGGCCTGCCGGAACAGCAGATCAGCATTGATGTACCGGTGGAGCGACTCGAGACACTGGGGCTTTCACTGGAACAGATAGCCGAACGGGTTGCGGCCATTTCCCGCGACCTGCCCGCCGGCATGATGGCGCAGCAGGATGCCACCCGGGAACTGCGGGCGGTGGAGCAACGCCGAAGCCCTCAGGAGTTTGAGAACATTCCGGTGCTCAGTGGTGAGCGGGTTCAACTCCATCTTGGCGATGTCGCCATCATTCGTCAGGAAGCCCGTGAGAGCCAGGTAACGCTGGAAAAGGACGGCAAGCCGGCGGTTGAGCTGCAGTTGCAGCGATCGGAAAACGGCAATTCGCTGGAAGCGGCCAAAGTCCTGGAAAACTGGCTGACGGATACTCGACCGGTGCTGCCGCCAACGGTGGAGCTGGAGGTGTACGACGAGACCTGGCAACTGCTGGATGATCGTATTTCCCTGCTGGTGAAAAACGGTCTGGGCGGTCTTGTGCTGGTGATCTGTCTGTTGTACCTGTTTCTGCCGGGTCGGGTGGCCCTGTGGGTGGCCGTCGGGATACCCACTGCCTTTCTGGCGGCCATGGCAGTGCTCTGGCTGATCGGTGGTTCTATCAACATGATTTCCCTGTTTGCCCTGATCATGGCTCTGGGGGTAATCGTCGACGATGCCATTGTGGTGGGCGAGGATGCCGATGCCCATGCCCGAATGGGGGAGGAATCCATTTATGCCTCTGAAGGTGCGGCCAAGCGCATGGTCTGGCCGGTACTGGCCTCATCGTTAACCACCGTTGCGGCCTTCATGCCCCTTTTGGTGGTGGGCGGAGTCATCGGCAATATCCTGGGTGATATCCCACTAGTGATGATCTGTGTTCTGGTCGCCTCGCTGCTTGAGTGTTTTATCGTGCTGCCCGCGCACCTGCGCCATGCCTTTGTACCCCGTCGCAAGAAAAAATCTCAGGCGTCGGAGCCGAAAAAGCCGGGCCCGATTGAACGTTTCCGGCAGGGCTTTGAACAGCGGTTCGACCGGTTCCGGGAAGGCCGGTTCCGGCGCTTCTCCCGATACAGTCTTCAGCATCGGGGCGCCACGGTCGCCAGTGCCCTGGCCCTGGCCATCGTGACCATCGGCCTGTTGGCCGGCGGTCGGCTGGGTTTCAACTTCTTCCCGACCCCGGAGCCCTCGGTTTTCTATGCCAACGCAAGCTTCGTGGCCGGGACGGATCGCGGCACGGTGGATGATTTCCTGACCCAGATGCAGACGACGCTCAATGAGACTGAAGAAGCCCTGGGTGGCGATTTCATCCTTCACGCCGTAACGACACGGGGTGCAACCCAGGGCGCGGAGGGCAGCTCCCGAAGTGGTGACGAACTGGGCTCGATGATGATCGAACTGGTGCCTTCCGACCGTCGCTCCGTCCGCAACCCGGAATTCATCACCGAGTGGCGCAGCCGGCTGGAGACCCCCGCCGGGCTGGACAACCTGACGATTTCCGAGCGCCAGGCCGGGCCACCGGGGCGGGATGTGAACGTGCGGCTGACCGGTGAGAACGCCGAACGCCTCAAGCAGGCCGCCGACGAACTGGGCCAGGCGCTGTCAACGCTGCCAGGTGTGCTTGATGTGGAAGACGACATGCCCTGGGGCAGGGAACAGCTGATTTATCAGGTCAGTGCCTATGGTGAGGCATTGGGGCTGACCACGTCGGACCTGGGTCGCCAGCTCCGGGCGGCCTTTGATGGTCGTATTGCCCAGATCTACCAGGATGGCCGGGATGAGGTGGAAGTTCGTGTTCAGCTGCCACAGGATCAGCGCGAGCGGCTTTCGACCCTGTCGCGCATCACAATCCGGGTTCCGGACGGTCGTTTTGTGCCTCTTACCCAGGTCATGAATCTGGATCACCGACAGGGTTTCCAGGCCCTGCGACATGCCGAAGGGCGACTGGCCGTTGAGGTGACGTCCGGACTGAACACCCGGGTCAGCACCACCGACCAGATCCTCACCAGCCTGGAGGCGGAGGCCCTTCCCGACATCGCCAGTCGTTATAACGTGCGTTACAGCTTCGAGGGCCGGGCGGCCGACCAGCGGGAAACCCTGGGTGATATGCAAACCGGCCTGGTTATCGGACTGGCGCTTATGTACGTGGTGCTGGCCTGGGTGTTTGCGTCCTGGAGCCTGCCGCTGATTGTCATGGCCATCATTCCCTTTGCCCTGGTGGGCGCACTGCTAGGCCACTGGCTGATGGGGCTGCAACTGACCATTCTCTCCCTGTTTGGCCTGTTCGGTCTGTCCGGGATTGTGGTCAATAATGCGATCATCCTCGTAGCCTTCTATAACCAGCAGCGGAAAAAAGGGCTGGACATCACGGATGCGCTCAACGAAGCGGCGGTACAGCGGGTTCGGGCAGTGATGTTGACATCGCTGACAACGATCGGTGGTCTTCTGCCCCTGTTGTTCGAGACGTCCCTGCAGGCCCAGTTCCTGATTCCCATGGCCACGTCCATCGCGTTTGGTCTGGGGCTTTCGACCCTTCTGGTGTTGCTGGTGGTTCCTGCCTTGCTTTCTTGGCTGGAGCAATTTCGGGAATGGCGCGCACGGCGGCATGGCGAGATGGCAGAGCCGATCGGGGCGCCCGAGTGACAGGACAAGCATGGTGGATTCTTTGCTATCGGCCCGAGGCCTGAACAAGCAGTTTCGCAGCGGCGATGAGCCGGTGCCGGTGCTTACCGATTTCTCGTTGCAACTCGGTGCGGGTGAATCGCTGGCGCTGACAGGTCGCTCGGGGTCCGGCAAAAGCACCCTGTTGAACATCCTGTGCGGCCTGGAAAAGCCCGATTCAGGAACTGTTCAGGTGCTCGGACAAACATTTGAAGCCCGGGCAACGGAGGCTGCAAGCAAGACTGACGCGCGCTGGGGCAGTCTACGCCGACAGCAGATCGGTGTGGTGTTCCAGGAAGCCAATCTGATGCCTGCCCTGTCGCTGCTGGACAATGTGCGTTTTCGGGCCCGGCTTGCGGGTCAATCCGAGGACGATTGCCGGGACTGGCTGGAGCGACTGGGCATTGGCGAGCTTGCCGACCGCTTTCCGGATCAGGTGTCCGGCGGGCAGCGCCAGCGTGCCTCGCTTGCCATGGTCTTTGCCATGAAGCCGTCCCTGATTCTTGCCGATGAGCCGACCGGCAGTCTTGACCGGCATACCGCTGAGGCCGTGATCGGGCAGCTTTTCGAGCTGCAGGCCCGTCACGGTTGCGGACTGATCCTCGCCACCCACGATCCCGAACTGGCTACCCGCTGCAGCCAGCACCTGGATCTGGGCCATCTGCCGCAAACCTGAGCCCGCGATGACTCTCCTGGCCGCCCTGTTCAGCCACTACCGTCGCCATCCTCTCCAGCTGCTGGCCCTGGCCACCATGATTGTGCTTGCCACTATGCTCTGGACCGGCGTCCACCATCTCACCAGCCAGGCCCGGGCCAGTCTCGACCAGAGCGAGTCGGCGGTGGCCGAGCGCCAGCAGGTGGCTCGCACAGATGGTAGTCCCGTAACTGTGGACGACTTCGTGGAGCTGCGTCGAGCCGGGCTTTGTGTCATGCCCTGGCTGGAGGTTTCCGAGCCGGAAGGCGGTCGAGTCGTGGGTGTCGACCCTCTGGCAGCGGGCTGCTTCCAGGCCCCCGGTGGGCAGGAGTCGCCCTGGGACGGGGAGCTGGATGGCCGGCCTTTTGTGGATATCAGTGAAGCGGCGGAGCTGGCCCGTGAGCAGGGCAGCGAATTTTCGCTGCTGGTATCTGATGACCACAGCAAGGCCGATCTACCACCCGGCTATCAGCTGGTGCCGTTCAGCGTTGGCCCGGCTACCGGTGAACTGGGTGACAGTTTCCTGTTGAATCTGGATGCCCTCGGGGTCCTGGTTCTCCTCATTACCGCTTTGCTGGTGCGAAGTGTTTACCTGCTCGGCCTGGCCCAACGGCGCGACAGCTTTGCCCTGTTGCATCGGTTTGGCGTTCCCCAGGGCCGGGTGAACCGCCTGCTGGTTGTCGAGATCCTCTTGCTGGCTGCGGTTTGTGTCCTGCCCGGAATCTGGCTTGGCCGCTGGTTGGCGGCTGGTCTGGGCAGCGGCTTCGGGCAGGCGCTTGAGGGGCTCTTCGATCAGCCGTTATACGCAGGCCAGGGCGGGAGCTGGCTGGTGCCGCTTGTCACCATGATGGCCGTGATTCTGGTTGCTTGTCTGGCGGATTTCCTCCGGCCAATTTTCCGGGGGCTTTTGGGAGGCAACCGCCGATACGGCGGCCTGGTGTTGTTGGTTCTGATCGCAGGCCTCGCCTTGACGGTGTGGGTCACCGATCTGCTCTGGCTTTTCATTGCCGTGGCCATGGTATTCGTGGCGGCGGGAATTCTCGCGCCCAGGCTGATTGCCTCGCTTGCAGACTGGCGGTCCGGCCACGACAGGGATCTGCAGGCACGCTGGCGCCATCGAGAGCTTGCCGTGCTGGCTCGTCGCCTGGCCTTGCCATTGGTAGCCCTGCAGTTCGCCATGGCGATGGTCCTTGCGGTGCAGGCACTGGTGACCACCTTTGAGAGCACCTTTGACCGATGGCTGTCGCAGAGACTGGAAGCGGACTATTACGTCGAAGTCCCGGAATCAGCAGATGCTGCCCTGGCACTCGACTGGCTCGCTGAACAGCCGGGGCTCTCTGTTTCCGGGCTGTGGCACCGGGTCATTCGTGGCCGGGCAACCCTGCCGGGCGGCGAGGATGAGGAAGAAACCAGGGTAGACGTCTTTGCCATCGGTCCCGTTGGCCCACTGGTGACCGGTTGGGAGTTGTTTGAATCAGCGCCGCAGCCCTGGCAGCGACTGCAACAGGGCCAGGGCGTGATGGTGAATGAACAGCTGGCGCGCCGGCAGGATATAGCGGTCGGCCAGACATTGACGGTACTTTTCGGAAGCCAGTCCTTCGAACTTCCGGTACTGGCCATTTACCCGGACTACGGCCGTCCAGCCGGCGAGATCCTGATTCATCCGTCGGTTCTTCCAGCGGAGTTCGAAACCGGCTTCCAGAGCCTGTCAGTTTCGCCGGGCAATCTCTCCATTGAGGTAGTGACCGATGGATTAAGAGGGGTATGGCAGGTCGAGGCGTTGACGGTCCGGGACAACCGGGCGATTGAAGAGCTCGCCTCTGCCATTTTCGACCAGACCTTTCTGCTGACCCGGGCCATGACCACCCTGACCCTGATACTGGCGGCTATCGCCCTTCTGATGATGGGCTGGGTCTTTTTCTCGACCCGTGCCTGGTATTTCCGGCTGCTTGTGGTGTGGGGGCTGTCACGAAGGCAGGCGTCGACTCAACTGGTCCGGTTGTCAGTGTCGTTGACCGGTGCCATTGCCCTGCTGGCCCTGCCATTGGGTGTTTGGCTGACCTGGGTGCTGGTGCATCGGATCAATCCCATTGCGTTTGGCTGGTCCCTGCCCATGGCCGTCTATCCGGGGTTCTGGCTGGAGCTTGGTGTGCTCAGCCTGCTGATCGGTCTCAGCATCGCCTTCCTGATGAGCCGTCAGTTGAAATCGCCCACGGTCGCACCTGTAAACGCCAATGCACTGGCGGGAGGTGAGCGATGAGACGCTGGATCTTCCTCTGGTTCGCCGTGGTTCTGGCCGGCTGTTCGGAGCCACAGCAAGAGTCAGGCTTTGCCGGACTGGCCGGCATCGCGGATAACGAATCCGGTGTGCCCTTCCTGCAGCCCGGGCCGGGAGGACGTCTGTCGTTTCCCGAGGATTATGGCCCCCACCCGCAGCACAGGATCGAATGGTGGTACCTGACCGCCAATTTGAAGACGGACGATGGCGAGCCCCTTGGCCTGCAATGGACGCAGTTCCGCCAGGCAATCAAGCCGAGGCCGGCAGACGCTGAGCCCCCGGACGCAAATAACTGGCCCCTGGAAGCGGCCTGGATGGCCCACGCGGCAGTAAGCTTTGATACTCGGCACTACTTCGCAGAGAAGCTGGCCCGGGGAGACGTTGGCCACGCCGGAGCCAGGGCGGAGCCGATTGCCGTGTGGCTGGACGACTGGCAGCTTGAGGCTGAACCCGCGCATGGTTCATGGCGGTTGCAGGTCGCGGCGGATGGCTGGTCCTACGATTTGACCCTGAGCATCACCGGAAAGCCGGTAGCTCACGGCGATCAGGGTTTCAGCGCCAAATCCGCCGATGGCGAGGGTTCCATGTATTTCAGTCTGGTGGACCTTCAGATCGACGGCAGGGTCACCCTGGGCGATCAGACGTTGGACGTCAGTGGGAAGGGTTGGTTTGACCGGGAGTGGAGCAGCCAGTTTCTGAAATCCGGCCAGCAGGGCTGGGACTGGTTTGCGCTGCACCTGGATTCGGGCGACAAACTGATGGCTTTCCAGCTAAGGGAAGAAGACGGTGGCTTTCGTGCCGGAACCTGGATTCCAGCTGATGGCGAGCCCATCGCTCTTGGTGCCGATCAGCTCAACCTGACGCCATTAACCCAGGGCGACGGTTATCCCCGTGCATGGCGTCTGGAAGTGCCAGACTTTGGCCTGAACCTGGAGGTGGCTGCGCCAGCGGGGGACTATCGAAACACCGGGCTCTACCCGTACTGGGAGAGCCCGGTGTCAGTATCCGGCAGCCATGGTGGCGTGGGCTACATGGAGCTGACCGGATACGGCGAGTGAACTGCACCGTGACCGGTGTTACTCGACTGCGGTCGCCCCAATCCGGTGGATGCTCAGATCCGCCCCGTTGAACTCTTCCTCTTCGGTCAGGCGTAGGCCGGAAATGGCGTTGATTGCGCCATAGACAATCAGGCCGCCGACAAAGGCCACAACCACACCGGCCACTGAGCCGATGATCTGCGACATCAGGCTGACGCCGCCAAGGCCTCCCAGCGCTTGCTGGCCGAAAATGCCGCAGGCAATCGCGCCCCAGACACCACAGACACCGTGCAGGGGCCAGACACCCAGAACATCGTCCAGCCGTTCGATCTTGGCCTGCGCCCATTCAAACAGGTAAACGAAGATGGCGCCTGCTACGCCGCCAGTCACCAGGGCGCCTACCGGATGCATCAGGTCAGAGCCGGCACATACCGCCACCAGTCCCGCTAGCGGGCCGTTGTGGATAAAGCCCGGGTCCTTGCGGCCCAGCAGCATGGAGACGAGGATGCCGCCGACCATGGCCATCAGGCTGTTCACGGCCACCAGACCGCTGATGCCGTCCAGTGTCTGGGCCGACATGACGTTGAAGCCAAACCAGCCAACGGTCAGAATCCAGGCGCCCAGGGCGAGGAAGGGGATGTTGGAGGGGGCAAAGGCCACCACCTTGCCGTTGCGGTAGCGCCCATTTCGTGCACCCAGAACCAGTACGGCCGCAAGGGCGATCCAGCCGCCAACCGCGTGCACTACAACGGAGCCGGCAAAGTCGTGGAAGGATGCACCAAACTGGTTCTCCAGCCAGCCCTGAAAGCCATAGTTACCGTTCCAGATCAGACCCTCAAAGAACGGGTAGATGAAGGCGACAATCAGGCCTGAGGCAATCAGCATCGGGTAGAACTTGGCGCGTTCGGCAATACCGCCGGACACGATGGCGGGAATGGCCGCGGCGAACGTCATCAGGAAGAAAAACTTCACCAGATCATAGCCGTTGGCAGCGGTGAGCTCGGCGGCGCCGCTCATGAAATGACTGCCGTAGGCAATGTAATAGCCGATAAAGAAGTAGGCCACGGCGGAGATGCCGAAGTCGGTCATGATCTTGACCAGGGCATTGACCTGGTTCTTGTGGCGAACCGTGCCCACTTCCAGGAAGGCAAAGCCGGCATGCATGGCCAGCACCATAATGGCGCCGATAAGGATGAACAGCGTGTTGGCGCTTTCAGTCAGGGTGTGTACTGCACTCGTGATGTCCACGGGTTTTCGCTCCTGATGTTGTGTGTCCGGCCTCTATCGGGCCGTTTACGTTGGCTTGTGCATTGTTGAGGTGCAGTTGAAGCAAGAGCTGTTCCAAAACAAGGCATATCAAGAGCTGAAGGGCAGTTGAGGGGGCTTTCAGAAATGTCAGGCACTATTTTGAGTCTGATAATGCACTAATGCTGTGCATTTTGGCGTGTAGCGCACCAAAATAGAGTTCGCTTACCAACTGATTTCGTTTGGTGTCGAGCTGTCGGATTCGGATTCGATCCCGAGGCTGGATTCGGCATCATCCGATTCGGACCGGATCAGTTCCCGGAGGCGCACTTCCTGTTCCTGCATCGGGCCGGAGAGATCAATGATGATTTCC
Organism: Marinobacter sp. NFXS11; assembly: GCF_040148675.1. Lineage (NCBI taxonomy): Bacteria > Pseudomonadati > Pseudomonadota > Gammaproteobacteria > Pseudomonadales > Marinobacteraceae > Marinobacter > Marinobacter sp. NFXS11. Next base: position 1,131,579 of record NZ_JAGDDV010000002.1, read on the forward strand.
ACGCGCCGGTTCTTTGCGCGGTTCTCCGCAGAGGTGTTGGGTACCCGCGGTTCGGTATCCGCCAGACCGGTGACGGACAAACGGGTGGGTTCCACCTGGTCCCGGGCGACCAGAACGTTGGCAACGGCGGCTGAACGGGCGGCGGAGAGGTCCCAGTTACTGTAAAAACGGTCGGTCCGGATAGGCACGTTGTCGGTGTGTCCCTCGATCGTCAGGTCACCGGGAATGCCTTCAATTACCTCCGCCATATCCAGCAGCAGGCCCTCGAATTCCCAGGTCAGCTGAGCCGAGCCCGAAGGGAAAGAACCTTTTTCCTCAACCCGAATCACGATTCGCCGCTGATCCTCGCTCACATTGATTCGCCCATCGGCGATCGCCGGCTCCAGGACTTTGAGGATATCGTCCATGGTTTCCTGCATCTGTTCCTCCATGGCGGCTTCAACGGCCATGTCGGTGGGGCTTTTCAGGGTCTGGAGCTCCGGCGCTTCGTCCGTGGTGGTCTGTTTGACTTCGTTGACGACGGTGGGCTCTGGCGGCGCCGGGGAAAACTTGTCGAAAATGGGGCTGGTGCCCTTCGGGATCTCCAGAGCCGGCACATCCCGCTGGACGCCAAAGGCTTTGGAGAGTTCACCGGCAATCTGCTTGAACTTCTGGGCGTCGATCTCGGAAAAGGACAGCAGCAGAACAAAGAAGCACATCAGCAGGGACATGAGATCGGCGAAGGTGACAACCCAGGCGGGAATTCCCGGTTTTTCCTCTTCTGGCAACTCGTCCATGATTACGCGCCTTCCGGTTCGGCCACTTTTTCACGTTCCTTGGGCGGCAGGTAGCTGGAGAGCATCTGCTCGATGATGCGCGGGTTGGTACCCTCCTGGATGGCAACCAGGGCATCAATATAAAGCGACTGCATGCGCGCTTCCTCGGTCATGCGCAGAGAGAGCTTGTCGGCAATCGGGGTGGCAATCATGGTGGCAATCATGGCGCCATAAAGCGTTGTCAGCAGGGCAACGGCCATGGCCGGGCCGATGGATTTCGGGTCTTCCATGTTCGACAGCATCTGAACCAGACCTATCAGCGTACCGATCATGCCCATGGCCGGCGCCACGTCCGCCATGGCCGTGAAGACCTTGGCGCCGGAGCGGTTGTGGTCGAGGGTCATCAGGCGCTCCTTGTTCAGAAGCTCCTTGATGGTTTTCCCGTCCTGCCCGTCTACCAGCATCTGGATACCCTGTCCAAGGAACGGGCTGCTGATCTCTCTGTCTTCCAGCCCCAGAACCCCTTCTTTCCGTGCCACATTGGCAATATCCACCAGCTCCTCAATGCTCGCCTGGGTTTCCGGCAACTTGAACTTGAAGGCGCGGGCAGCAGCTTTGAAGGCACCCAGGAACTGGGCAAAACTGAACTTGGCGAGAACAACCAGCAGGGTACCGCCGACAACGATCAGCAGGGATGCGGGATTGATAAATACCAACGGAGAGGTGCCAAGAATAACTGCCGAAGCAATGAGTAAACTAGCGCCAACAAGACCGATAAGAGTGGCGAAATCCACGGTATCTCCAGGTTTGGTTTGAGCAAGGCTGAGAAGGGGTGTGAGATTACCTTCAGATCAGAATTTAATCAATTCGTCTGATGGGTTCTTGCCAGTTCTTCCTGCTGTTCTTTCCAGGCAGCATAGCGGTGAATATCGGACTCCACCAGCTTCAGGCACAGCGCAACAACGCCGGCGTCGTCCACCAGACCGAATCCGAAGATCAGGTCGGGAATGACATCGAGGGGGTTCATCACGTAGATCAGCGCACCGGCCACCGCTGCGATCGTTTTCCACGGAACGCTCCGGTAATTGCCGTACCAGTAATCGCGGATCATCGAAAACATCAGCTTGATGTCGGCGCTGAAGCGAGACAGTTTGCCGCTTTCTTTTACTTTCTCTTCAATACTGCGCTGGCGGTCGAGCAGCGTTTCCAGATCCGCCCGATGCACCTTGCCCGCTTCGGCGTCCAGCTGTTTCCGGGCGTTTTTCTGGTTGAACAATGCCATCGAGAGGGTTCCTCACTTGCTTGATGCCTGAGTGCTCATGATCGCGCAGCTTCGCCGTCAATGCCAATGACAAGGCGTTTATCGGTGCTTGTACTGGGTCGGGCAATAGCCGCGGTTTACACCCTCAGGTCGTAGCTGGCGATGTTTGGTGTTGCGCCCGGTTACCCGCTTGCGCCAGAGCCGGAAGCTACCGGGCTTGAGCTCACGACGCATCAGGCGAATGACATCCTTTTCGCGAAGGCCATAGAGGGCTTCGATGGCCTCGAAGGGTGTGCGGTCCTCCCACGCCATCTCGATGATGCGGGACAGGTCCGCCGGTTCAAACTGCTCTGACATGGGGGCTTCCTGGTTGAATTACGTGTCCCAGAGTACGTTTGAGCTAGCCAGTCGTCTCACCCGGCTGGTTTATTGGTAGTGCCTGTGCAGCCGGGCCGGGATCTGGGCCAGCTGTTTGTCTACCAGTGTGCGCATTGCGTGGGCGATTGGCCGGGTATCCAGCTCTGGCTCAAGCACATTGAGCAGATAGGCAACGGCCTCTGCCGTGGCCAGGCGGTGTTCTCCGGGCGCCTTTCGGATGGCGTAGGCGGAGGCCGGCGGACTGGCGAAATGGAAACGCGGCAACGCAGAGAGTTCCGGGTTCTGGTGAAGGATTTTGGCGGCCTTGCGCCAGGTGCCGTCGAGGATGATCCAGTGATCGAACTGGCGTACGTCTGAGGTTTCGAGCGCCTCACTGCCGGGCTCCGGAAACAGCAGGGCCGGGTGATGACTGCCGGCGACGGAATCAAACCCGGCCTGATGGAAATCGTGCGGCATTTCGCCTGTGAAGAGCCTGATATTTGCGAGGCACCGGGTGAGGATGCGAACGGTACCTTTGGCATGGCCGACCTCGGTCGGGTGCTGCAGTACCGTCACCCCCGTTCGGTTTCGCACGGGGGCACACGCTTCGCAAACACAGATATTCGGATGCATGCCGCAATCGGCGCAAATCGGTCTGGGCAACCCCTGTTACCCCACGAAAATACGCTTCGCCAGACCGGCCCCGCGCCAGCCCTGAATGGCCAGGGTGCTGACCAGTCCACCGATCATTGCGCCCACGACACCGCAGGTGAGGATATCCTGGCCAGTAAGGTAGAGCCCTGGGATGTCGGTCTTGGGTTTCAGCCACTCCTGTTCGAAGCGCTCGGGGTTGTGGTCCAGGCCGTAGAGCTCGCCCCGGCCGTAACGGCAGAACCAGGCGGTGGAAAGCGGGGTTGAGGTTTCCACGTAATGCACTTTTCCGCGCAGCTGGGGCAGTTTCTCGTACATCACTTCCAGCAACTGGTCGGTGATTTTCTGCTTCAGGGCCTCATAGTCGTCGCCCCGCTTGCCCCAGATGGTGTCCTGCCAGGGCTCGAACATCTCCCAGGTAGTCGGGGCGACGATCTCGATGGTGGAGGTGCCAGGCCAGCGGTTCTGGTAATCCGGATCCTTGGCTGCTGGAAAGGAGATGTAGACCACCGGGAACTCGGTGTTGTCCGGGTCATCCAGAAACTGTTGCACGTTGCCATCGTGGTCCGCGCTGGGATAGATCCAGAAATTGGTCCGCGGCAGGCCCAGTGCCTCCGGTGTGCCCTTCAGGCCAATGTAGAGGCCGATGTGGGGCATGGAGGGAATGATGTGCTGGCGTTTGCTTTTGTAGCCGATCTTCTCCGCGGACTCGGCGGGCAGCAGTTTTTCGAAAGTGTTGATAATTCCGGCGTTGCTGATGACCAGCGGTGCCCGGATTTCCTCGCCATCGGCCATGCGAACGCCGGTTGCCCTGCCTTTCTCCACCAGGATGTCGGTGACGTCGGCGTAGGTAAAGACTTCACCGCCGGGCTGCTGGATAACAGGGATAATGGTTTTGGCAATTTCCGACGCGCCGCCGACGGGGTAAAAGCCACCGTAGAGGTAATGTTTGGCAATCAGCGCATGGACCATAAAGCTGGACTGCATCGGCGTGACGCCGCAGTCGCCCCACTGGCCGGTGATAGCGCCGATCAGTTCCTGATTGTCGGTGAGCTCGCTCAGCACCTCCCACGTGGTCTTGTTGAAACAGTCAGGCAGGGCGACATCCAGTCCTTTGTTGATAACCGGGCTCAATATGCCGGGGGCGAGCTTGGAGAGTGTGTACCACTGCATGCCGTCTGCCACCTTGCCCAGCAGCTTTACATACTGGTCGATGGCTTCTTGTTCATCGGGAAAGGCATCGAGCAGGGAGAGACGCAGCCCTTCCTTGCCGGCGCGCAGATTCACGACCTTTTCGCCCAGGAAGAAGCGGTCGTAGTTCTCGTCCATGGGGGCCCATTCCAGCTTGCCGTCGGTGATGTAATCGAACAGCCTGCGGCCCAGGGTGTGGGGAGAGCCCATGTCGCCGATGTAATGGACGCCTACGTCCCATTCGTAGCCGTTGCGAGCGTAACTGTGGGTGTAGCCGCCGGCCGTGTAATGCTGCTCAAGCACGAGGACTTTCTTGCCCGCCTTGGCCAGGCAGGCTGCGGTGGTCAGGCCGCCGATGCCGGAGCCAATTACGATGGCGTCGTAGGGGCCTTTCAGGCGATTGGCCCGGTAACGGGTACCGATCCTGATCGTACTAGGCTTCAGTTTCTGAGAAGACGGACTGTTCACTTCAGTGCTTTTTACCACCATGCCTTGCCCCACATTTCCGGATTGGCCCAGTTCTCTGGATTGTTCCAGGCCCGTTTGTGGTTGTAAGTATCCAGATTGTAGGTGTACAGCGTGAGTGCGCCGTTATCATTTTCCAGTTCGGCATGGCGACGGAAGCCGAGGCCGATGAAATCAGTAAAGGCCCAGCCTGGCGCTTCGCCAACCAGCACCGCGATCTGATGGGTGCCATAGTTTCTAAGCTGGCCCAGCAGCAGGGCGCCTTCATCATGAGGCAGGTGCTCCAGGGTGCCGGTTATCAGCGCCAGGTCTGCAACCCGGTCGATGTGCAGCCTGGCATTGGGGTCAATGGTGTCGAGAGTTCGAACATCGACGCCATCCTGGTGGTTCTGCCACATCCGCGATATTTCGGTTGCGAGGCTGCCGCAACTCAGCAGGGTTGCCGGTGAGCTGGTTTCGATGATGCGGGCCAGTGTCTCCCGTGCTGCATCCGAGCTGCTGTTGTCCGTCATTTCCGCCATGGCGATTCGCCTTTTACTACAGGGGCCAGTCTGCCGCATCCACTGTGTGTAAGCCTACGGGCTGATCTGCATGCCCGCCCCAGCGGTCAATAAAGGTGCCGGTGGGATCGTACTGCTGCGTCTGTTTTTCGAGGTTGAACTGCCGTAGGCCTCTCGGGTCCGCCCCTACGCCAGCCAGGTACTGCCAGTTGCCGTAGTTGCTCCCTACATCATAGTCGATCAACTGCTCCTCAAACCATGCCGCTCCGTAGCGCCAGTCCAACCCGAGTTCGTTGATGAAGCAACTGGCGACCAGTTGTCTGGCCCGGTTGCTCATGTAACCGGTTTCCCGCAGCTGATTCATTGCGGCGTTCACGATCGGATATTCGGTGTTGCCCTGGCACCAGGCCTTGAAACGATGGCCGTAGAAGGTGCCATGCCGACGTTTACGCTGGACGCCGTCCCGGCGGAACAGGTTGGCGCCATGTTTCAGGGCGTACCAGTAGAAATACTCGCGCCAGAGGAGCTCAAACCAGAGCCAGTAGGTGGATTCGTTTTTGGTCTCGCTGGCTTCGTATTCGGTGATGGTTTCTGCTATTTCCCGGACCGAGAGACAGCCGTTCGCCAGCCAGGGTGAGAACTTGGAGGAGGCATCCCAGGTGTCCAGGGCGTTCCGGGTTTCCTTGTAGCGGTCAATGCTGCGGTTGCCATAGAGGAATTCCTGCAGCCGCGCCAGGCCGGCGGCTTCACCACCCATAAACTGTAACGGATGCACCGGTTCCGGTATCGGCGGGCAGTCGCCACGATTGTCCTCCGGGAATCCCGGCGGTGGCGGCAGGGCCGTCAGGGTGCGGATTCGCAAGCGCTCTGAACAGCGATCTCCGGTTTTCTCAACTTGCTTGCGGAACTGGGAGAAGGTATCCGGCAACTCCCCGAGCGCCATCGGTAGGGAACCCTCGGTGAACAGGCTCAGAGTCTCGAATTGCTGGAATACTGCCTTGGGCAGCCTGTCCTTGATGGCTTGCCACTGACCGGCCTCCTGGGTGCCCGGAAGCCGGGAGCGGACAACCCGTTCAATGCTGTGGGCGTGCGCAAGTTGCGGAATGACCGTTTCCGGCTCACCAAAGGCGATGTGGAGCCGCTGGCCCAGTGGTCGAAGGCTGCGTTCCAACGCCATCAGGCTCTGCCAAAGAAAGCGCCACCGATGATCCCCCATGGCCTTGCTCTGCAGGGGACCGGGCGCAAACCAGCGCGGATCGACCACATAGAGGCAGAGCAGCATGTCGGACTTCGAGGCCGCCAGCAACGAAGCGTTGTCGTGCAGGCGAAGATCCCGCGTAAACCAGTAAAGCGTGCGCAACGTAAGAGCTCCTCTCTCGGTATCTGTCAGCTGTGAGAAGATACGAGCCAGTTCCGAAAAAGATTTCGCCGCCCATCTGGTTGCGCACTTCGTCTAGAATGAACGAACAGCCGGCACATCGTGGCGTGAAATCCAAAACACAGATCCGAATTCAACAGGAGTCCGACAGTGATTAAATCCCGTGCAGCGGTGGCTTTTGAGGCCAACAAGCCGCTAGAAATTGTCGAAGTCGATGTGGCGCCGCCCCAGGAGGGCGAGGTTCTGGTGCGCATCGTTGCCACCGGTGTTTGTCATACCGACGCCTACACCCTGTCTGGTGCTGACCCCGAAGGCCTGTTCCCGACCATTCTGGGCCACGAAGGTGGCGGTATTGTCGAGGCGGTCGGACCCGGCGTCAAAAACCTGGAAGTGGGTGACCACGTGATTCCGCTCTACACGGCCGAATGCGGCGAGTGCAAGTTCTGCACCTCTGGCAAGACCAATCTGTGTGGTGCCGTGCGCGCGACCCAGGGCAAGGGCGTGATGCCCGACGGTACCTCCCGTTTCTCCTACAACGGTCAGCCACTCTATCATTACATGGGCTGCTCCACGTTTTCCGAATACACGGTACTGCCGGAAATCTCCCTGGCCAAGATTCCCAAGGAAGCGCCCCTGGACAAGGTATGCCTGCTTGGCTGCGGCGTCACCACCGGCATCGGCGCGGTACTGAACACTGCCAAGGTTGAGGAAGGCGCCACTGTGGCCATCTTCGGCCTGGGTGGCATCGGCCTGGCGGCGATCATCGGAGCCAAGATGGCCAAGGCGGGTCGGATTATCGGCGTCGACATCAATCCGGGCAAATTCGACATCGCCAAACAGCTGGGTGCCACCGATGTGGTTAATCCCAACGACTACGACAAGCCGATTCAGGAAGTGATTGTCGACATGACCGACGGCGGCGCCGACTACACCTTCGAATGCGTAGGCAACGTGAAACTGATGCGTGCAGCGCTTGAGGCCTGCCACAAAGGCTGGGGTGAATCCACTATCATCGGTGTTGCCGGTGCAGGCGAGGAAATCAGCACCCGTCCGTTCCAGCTGGTCACCGGTCGGGTCTGGCGTGGTTCAGCCTTTGGCGGTGTGAAAGGTCGTACCGAGCTGCCGGGCTATGTGGAAAAAGCCGAAAAGGGTGAGATCCCACTGGATGTGTTCATTACCCATGAAATGCCGTTGGAAGACATCAACAAGGCGTTTGACCTGATGCATGAGGGTAAGAGCATCCGGACGGTTATTCATTTCTAAACTGATGCAGTCGTGAGCAGGTCATGCCGGTTTGGCCTGCTCCATGCCCATTGCTGGCCGATGTGGTTCAAGAGGTCGTTTGCTCATCGGGATGAGTCGCCTTTCTTGGGAAACAACCAGAATGCGAACCAGCGGGTCATCCTCGGCATGAGCACATAACTCATCAAGATCATCACCACCGCGGTGACCAGCAGTGTTCGTACAAAAAGCGGTATCTGTGCCAACCAGTCTCCGAACATGACGAAGACGAGCGTGACAGCCGGATAGAGTGCCAGCCAACTGACAAGGGTCATCTTCCATTTGGGTGGTGGCGTCACCGGATTTTGACCCGGCAAAGTGAACCAGGTAACGATTCCCGAAGTCACTTCCCGTTCACTGGGTTGAACCAGCAAACTTTCTATCTGCTCCAGCAGCTCCGCTCTCTCATTGGAAGCTTCCCATGCAGCAAGGGATTCCCGGTCTCGGAACTTGAACACGATGCGGTATTCGGGATCGTCGGGTGACGCCGGCCGGAACATGGCGGTACCGAGATATCCCGGAAAACGAGATGCTCGTTCGGTCATTTTGCTGCTGAGAGCCTCGAACTCTTCCTGATTGCCTTTTTTGACCCGCCGAGAGACGACAACTGTGAGGGGATCTGTTGAACCTTGTTCGCTGGCAGTTGATTGGCTATCCATCATGTTCAATATCCTCAATGATCCAAAAAAGGGGCCCGCAGAAGCGGGCCCAATGGAGAAGCAACAAAGATCCGTGGATCAGCTTCCGGTTGCCCGGAGGTGTTGAACGTTGAACATCTGGGGCGGCGACAGTTCCGGATCAACCTGTCCCTTGAACTGGCCGGTGGTGCAGTGGCTGGCCTGGACATCAATCATGCTGAAGCTGTCGTCAATGGACACACCGCTGCCCTTGTTTTTCGGCAGGTGGTGATCGGGGTGTGCCTGGCCAATGGTAAAGGTCTTCCAGAGGCTACCCTTGCGGTCGTAGGACACGGTTCGGGGAATGGTGAAGGTTTGTGCGTCCATGAAATGAACACGCTTTGAGAGCGGGTGGCTCTCGTCCACAGGAACGGATTCAACTTCGTAGACCTTGCGCAGCTGCCAGGTTATATCCGGGAAACAGCCACCCTGGCCACTGAAGGACACAACCTGATAGCCATCGCTGTCGCTGTGGGTTTCGGCATCCAGCGTCAGATCATTGTGGTTGTAGAAGGGCATCAGCATGTAGCGAGTGCCTTTGTAGGTCCAGTTCATGTCTGAAATCCGGCCGTTATAGCCCTCAAAGTCCTCGATCATCAGATCAGAGCCTAGGAACGCGTCGGTGACCTGGCCAGTTGCCAGACGACGGACCCGACGCTGGAAGCCCAGGTACAACCAGGAGTTGTCCCGCTTCAGATCGTCCGCTGCACGATGGATCAGGAGCTGGGTGTTGCGGACATCAGCCGGGTCCAGTACCTGCACATAAATCGCCCGGAACAGGTCAGACGGGTTCGGCGTGATTTCCGGCGTCGGTTCCTGGATGACCCGGCCTTTATAGTTCAGGAAGTGGAAGTTGAACTTGATAGTGCGTTCCACCTTGCCAGAGTCCATGTCCCGATATTTCCAGTAGAACGGGTAGATAGCCGCGCTGTCGCCCCAGTTGTAGCCATACTTGTAGTTCCAGGCCAGCTTCTCGCCGGCTCGTGGATCGTTGGCGTCAGGTTCTTCGGGGAAGGGGCGGCCCGCACTCCAGCCACTGATCTCGCCCACCTCGTTTCCAAGAGACACCTGTCCCAGCGAAACCCGTGTAGCTTCGACATAGTTCGGATGCAGATCAAAGGAGGTGGTCTCGCCTACGGTGATGGTGGTCATGCCCTGCTCGATAAAACCGTAGAATGCGGGATCGATGGCGTCCTTGAACTGGGCAACGTTGCTCTGGTCAATGACCATTCCGGCTTTTAGTCCATCAAAGCTCGGTGTCTCTGTGTTGTAGGGATAGAAGGAGTTGGTAATAACTGCTTCATCGGCCATTAGCGCTGTCGACATCAGGCCTGCCGTGCAGCCAGCCATCAGCCATCTAAAAACGGATTTGTTCTTTGTCGTAGTCATTTTGGTTCCTCGTTATCAGAAGCTGTAACGTGCGGTCAGCTGGATTTCGTCTTCTTTCTGGGCCATGCCGATCGGTCCTGACTGGAAGCGGCCAAGGGGTTCGTATCCGGAAAGACCGGCAGATTCACCCGCAGGCTGGCCAGGATAGGCGGCGGTGAACGGATCCCAGGGGTTACAGGTGCGGCAGTCATCGAACTTGCGGGCACCATCGCCGACCTTGAAGTTGGCGCCGGCTGTGAGCCTGAAGTTGTCGTTAACCAGCCACTCCACTGACGGTGCAACTGCAGTTGCCTGGGCTCGGACGTCGTGGGCGGTAATGATTTGTGGGCTAAGACGGCCATTCATGTAGAAACCCTTGATCAACAGGGTCGCAATCCAGTTCTGTTCCCAGTCCGGAATGCCGGCTTCGCCCAGCAGACGCTGCTCGCGCTCGTGGTCAAGAATGTGCTGGCCAAAGATCTGACCGGAAAACAGGAACGCCTGGGACTCGTTCAGGGCAGGGATGAAGATGTTCTTGTCGGCCCCCACGACGTAGCGAACGACATCAGACTCGGAATACAGCTTCTCGCGCAGGGTATTGGCAAACTCTTCACCAGAGGTGTAGGCAGTCTCAACCCGGAACACGGTGTCGATGCCCTGGGAGTAGTAGTCCAGTGAGCCGCCGACCAGGTTCACTCTCGGGAAGTGGATATCGAATGCGATCAGGCTTGGCCAAACGGCGGTATCGCCGGTGAATGCGTTCTCAGCCGGGATGCCACCGCGGAGGGAAGGAAGCTGGGAACGGTAGGTCAGAGCGTTCAGAGAGAAGCCGAGATCGCCGTATACACCTTCCAGTTTCAAACCCAGCTGGGTGTTGGAAAGGCTCCAGCTCGGCAGATGCGCCTCACGGATACCGATCTGCCCGGGGCCAAAGTCTGTCGCGATGCTGCCGTTGGCAAAGTTGGCAACGGTGCCGCCGTTCTCCCACAGATTATTCATACCACGGAAGAAGCAGCCTGCATCCAGGATGACGTTCGGCTGCCCACACTGGCCGATATCATGGGGACGGAACTGATCGAAGTTCCAGACCACCTGGAAGTTCAGGTCGTCGAAGGCGAAGCCATCGAATACCTCGGTGGGGCCCATGCGATAGTCTGACTTCAGGATCCACATGGGGATTCGGATGTCTTCCAGCTCGTCGTAGATGTTGTTGCGGGAGAAATCCACCGGGTTGATAACATCCAGTACCCGGAACAGGTCCGTGCGGCCCCAGATGACCTGCTGTTTACCCAGGCGGGTGCTCAGCACGTTGCCGCTGTCGAAGTTCAGGTCAAAATCGACATAAAGTTCACGGATGAAATCCGCCCGGTCGTTGAACTCCTGGAAACGAAGCTCGTTCAGATCCTTGTCCAGGTAGTCATCAATACAGCCCCGGCTGTCGACATCGCAGGGGCGCACCGGAACACCAAATCCGACTCCACCATCCTGAGGGTGCAGGTTTTCACCCAGGACGATCATGCCGTCGTTGGGGTTCTGATTGATGTCGAAACCGAAGTTGGGTGTCGGAGCGATACCGCCACCATGGGGTACGAATGGGTCAGGATTGGGCGCCAGCGCGGTGTCTTCGAGAAGAATGGCACCACCAGCGGTACGTCCATATTCATCCTTGTTCAGGTCGTACACCCCGTCATAGGTGCCGCGCAATGTGCCGTTGATGGAAACGTTGCTGAAAATGCCCACGTCGCCAATTCGTTTCTCGCCTTCCAGTTGCAGCGTATTACGGAATTTGGATAGACCGACGCCCTCTCGCCCGTAGGTTGCGTTTTCGTAGAAACCGTTGACGCGGGCATCTTCCGCAGCAACGGCTGTAGTCATTGGAACCAGCGCCAGGGTGGCACTACCCGCAAGGGTGCAGCACCAGAACCTCAGGCCTTTTATTGTTGTTTGCATGGCATGTCCTCGTTACAGGTTTTAGTGGGGCTTGGTACCGGGTTCAGGCCCGGTACGGCGCTCCCGTCACAAACCCATCGTCCTGTCTTGAATCCAACACAGGGGATGGAGCTGATTTCGTTTCCTTGTGGTCCGAATGCAGGATTCCGTCTTCATCGGCATAGACGTCGGTGATGAATCGCGGTTTGAAAGCCAGTACCCAGGAAGGCACCAGCAGCATGGCGGCCATGCCGTTGATGACGATCATCACGCACAGCAGCAGCGCAGCATCTGACTGGAATCGAAGATTGGAGAAGATGACCCACATGATGATCCCGGCCATCAGGGTCAGTGCGGTAAAACTGATGGCCATGCCTGTGGTTGAAATGGCACGTCTGACGGATTCGCGCAGGTCCCCGCACTTGGCCATTTCCTCGCGAATGCGGTCCATCATGTAGATGGAGTAATCGATACCTACGCCGATTCCCACAGCGATGACCGGAACGGTATTGATGTCGATGCTCAGACCGTTCAGGCCCATGTAGGCGTAGGTGAGGGTGGTGGCGAACAGCATTGCCAGGAGCATCATCAGGCCGGCGTGCCAGGAGGTGTAGAACAGCATCACGAAGGCGAAGATGAGCAGAAAGACCAGTGGCAGAACGATCACATTGGTTTCAAAGGCTGATTCGTTCATGGCAGCTGCGACACCAAGCGTGCCGCCCGCCAGTCGAATGGTCAGGCCTTCAACACTGTCTCCGTTTTCAGCGATCCATTCCTTGGCCATATGAATCGCACGACGGATGGTTTCGCCCTGACGGTCCTTGTAATAGAACACCAGGTTGGCGACTCGATCGTCGGTGTCGTTGAACTCATCCAGGGCGCCAGGCACCGGGCTCGATGCCATGTACGTGAACATCAACCCACCCACGTAGCCGGCATCGTGGGGGATCTGGTACCAGCGCGGGTCATCGTTGTGCATCAGACGATTCACCTGCTTGACCAGGTCGGGTAATCCCTTGCTGCCGCCCACTTCCGGATCCAGCAGCATATGGGCCTGAAGATCAGACAGGGCCTCAAGCACCTCGGGACGCTTCAGTCCGCCTTTTTCACTGGTTTCGGCAACAATGTAGAGCTCCTCGGAACCCGGGAAACGGTCATTAACCACGCGGGAAGAGATGTTGTAATCGTGGTCGGGGTAAAGGATCGGCGAGCCGGGCTCGGAATCACCAATCTGTACATTCGATGCGGCCAGCAAACCACCCAGCATGGATATAGCTGCCACGGCGAGAATGACTCGGGCCGCTCCGGGCCGAGTGACGGTTCGAGAGCAGCTGGCACCGATGTGGCGCAAGGCAGTTTCGCGAATTTCCGGTTTTTTCGGTGTGGGCAGGATCGAAAGCAGCAACGGAACACCGATCAGGACGGTAAAAACAACGGTGATCGCCCAGAGTGACGCGTAGATGCCAAGATGGGTGTTCAGGGGGATCGAGCCAATGGCGATCAACGAAAGACCAATGGCGTCGGAGACCACCCCCAGAGAGCCTGGCCGGAAAAGGCTGTCAAAGGTTGCTTTCGCCGCCTTTGGGCCGCTACCCAGTACCAGGGTCTCTGCATAGTAGCGCTCGACCAGTTGCACACCGTGGCTCATGGCTCGCGCTGCAATCAAAAAGGGGATTACCAGACCTAAGGGGTCCAGGTTGTAGCCGAGTACACTGATAATCCCAAGTCCCCACACGGTGGAGATGAGAACGCCTCCAAGGGGGATTAGCACACCGTACGCTTTACGGAAGTGGAAGATGAGCAGTGCCAGCATGGTCAGCACTGTGAAAATGAAGATCTGAAGGATCTGGTCCATGTAGGTGTAGGCCCAGCCCACCAGCACCGGCTGACCGGTGGCGTAGATGGTGACACCCTCGCCAGCCTCATTGGCGCGCAATTCCTGAAGTTGGGCAAAGGTTGCTTCGTAATCCAGTTTGCCTTCAATGAGCTGCGCCTTGACCAGCGCCATCTTCAGATCGGGGGAAACCAGCGGCCCGTAAACCCGCGGATTGGCGGCTACATCGGCGCGCATGGCATCCAGTGCCTGCTGGGAATATTCGCCGCTGGTAGAGTCGTAATAGGGCTCGGAGTTGATGCTGCCGACTTCCGTCAGCCAGATTTTCCGGGAATTGCGGTGGGTGACGCTGGAAACCAGGTTGTGGTTGACGCCCGGCAGGCTGTCGACCGCCTGGGTGATTCGATCGATTCTGGCCAGGTTGTCGTTGGTGAAGATATCACCGTCGGAAAACTCGACCCCGACCACAAGAACATTGGCACCACCGAAACTGTCCTTGATGCTGTTATGCAGCTGGATGTAAGGGTGTTGCTGAGGCAAAAGATCCGCGAAATCCGTGTAGATTTTCAGGCCTGGGATACGCAGGGCGAAGATCAGTGTCAGTATCGCGATCACTGAAAGCACCTTGCGGGGGTTGTTGAATATCCACACTTCCAGCAGATGCAGCAGATGTGTGAAACGATGCAATCCGGGCATGGTTGATATCCTCAGTCTTTGCTGGCGGCGTTCGCCGCAGGAAGTTCAAGGTCGAAAAGCAGGCCACGACCTCCGGCAACAAGCAGTCTTTGCTCGGGCATGAGCAGGCCGGTTCGCAGATACAGCGGCTGGTCAGATTCCGAGATTTTTTTCCAGGCGGGCCCCTGCAACTGCAGAACGGTGGCATTGTCGGCAACCGCATAGAGTTCGGAGCGGCCGGGGATGAAACCGAATACCGGAGCATTGGTCTCAGTAGGCATCTGTTCCCAGCTCTCACCGCCGTCTGTGGTGTGGTAGATGAACCCGTTCAGGCCGCCAACCCAGCCCTCCTCCATGGAGCGGAAGTAGCTGGTATGGGCGTAGAACTCATCCGGCAGATAACCGGCGTAATCCCAGTTAAAGCCACCATCATCGCTGCGAAGCACCATGCCGTACTCGCCGGTGGCGATGGCCTGATCCTCGTTAATGAACTGCAGGTTGTTGATGATGGCGTCTTCGTAAAGAGAGGTTTCATTCCAGTTCTCGCCCAGATCAGAGCTGTACTGGATGGTGGTAAAGCTGCCTGCTGCCCACCAACTGCCGTCAGGGGCACAAGCCACGGTCAGCATTTGTTCCTGGCTCGGCAACGGGTGCGGGGTCCAGAGGCTTCCCTGGACGTTGCCTTGCCATACCTGGTTGTCGAAGGTCAGCCCGATAAATGAGTTGTCCGGGCAGACATCCAGAGCCAGAAAGCTTGCTGTGGAATTCAGTGCCTGTCTCTTCCAGGTTTCGCCGTTATCCCGGCTGGTAAGCAGTACACCGTCGTTGCCAGTAACGACAATGACCTGATCGTTCCGGACCATGGACTGGTAGAAGTCTGTGCGCTTGGAGGATTGTTCGGAAACCTGGCGTACGGCCTCGAGATTGAGGGGCGCTTCGCAACCCGTCAGCAGCAGCGATGAACTACTGGCTATTGCAATCGCTGTACCGACAGTGCGCCATGAGCGCAGAGGGGTATTTTGCATTTTCTGTCACCGTCTTTGTTTTTGTGAAAAAGCGACTGACGGTGAGAGAGCAACCGGTATGCCATGTCCTTTAAGGCTTTTTTAACTAGCTGAAAATAAATAATTAATTCAGAATTTAACTGGTCGTTTGGGCGCGCTATCAGGCCGATAGAAAAGTTTGATTTTAATCAAATGATCAAACCAAGAGGCGGATTGCTTATTTCATAAGGTGGGATTCGGTCGTCGCAACATCCCTGTTGCCCGATGGGGTTTGCTTTCAGTTTTCGGCGAGGATGCCGGATTTTTTAAGCCGGTAGGCCAGGGCCGGGCGGGTAAGTCCGAGTATGCGTGCAGCACCAGAGACATTTTGGTTGGCCTGCTCCATGGCGCGGCGCATGAGTGTCTCTTCAACTTCATCCAGACTGATGGAGTCGCCCAGAATCTGATCTGCCCAGCCCCCGGAATTTCCTGGCGAACCTTCGTGTACCACATGACCCTCGCCATCCACGACTTCATGGGGTTTTTCCGAATGATTGTCCGGGAAGACGGCGAACAAGGATTCCTGACTGATAGATTCGTTGTTATCAGTAAGAATCACGCCCCGCTCGATCACATTTTCAAGCTCTCGAATATTCCCGGGCCAACGATAATTCATACACAGAGCCAGTGCCTTGTCAGAAAGACCCAGGGTTCTTTTGTTGTATTCCGAATGGAACTTCTTTAGAAAATGCTCCACCAGTAGAGGCAGATCTTCCAGCCGGTCCCGAAGGGGTGGGATTTTTACCGGGAATACATTCAGTCGGTAGTACAGATCCGCGCGGAACTTACCGGATTCAACGGCTTCGGCGAGGCTTTCGTTCGTGGCAGCAATCACTCGAACATTGACCGAGCGGGTGCGATTGTCACCCACGCGTTCGAGTTCACCTTCCTGCAGTACCCTTAACAGCGTGGCCTGCGCTCGAGCCGTAAGTTCGACCACCTCATCCAGAAAAATGGTGCCACCGTTAGCCCGCTCGAAGCGGCCCGGACGTGACTGATTCGCGCCGGTGTAGGCGCCCTTTTCGACACCAAAGAGTTCGGCTTCAATCAGGTCGGGAGGTATGGCTGCACAGTTCACGGCGACAAACGGCTGCTCCGCCCGCTCGCTGCGGAGGTGGACGCTTCTGGCGATGACCTCTTTGCCGACGCCGGTTTCACCCAGAAGGAGGACCGAGACCTTGCCCATGGCGGCCTTGTCGATCATCTTGCAGACCTTGTTATAAGACGCGGACTGGCCAATGCCGTAATACTGCCCCTGTTGATTCTCAAGGCTACTGCGAAGTGAGCTCACCTGAGACTGCAAGTCGTAGAGCTCTTCGATCATGGGGTCTGCTTTGAAGTATTTGATGAACTCCTCTGAGTCTTCCCACTCTTCGGCCGGTTTCCCGACGATGTGGCATTTCTCGTCGCCGCAGCCCCGGCAGGTGACCTCCTTGAAAATGATCTGGCGTCCCATAAACGAGGAGGTATATGCGCAGGCATAGCCGAGCAGCGACCAGCAGGCAGGCTCGTCCATCTGGCCGAGTTCGGTCTGACAGATCTCCACCTCGAAAGAGTCAAACCAGTCAAGTTCCCCGTAAAAGCCCCCCGTGTCCTGATCGATATCAATCTCAATCGGGATGACTTTCACCATGCCCTTCAGAGAATGGAGCTGGGGCCCGGCCAGGAATATGTCCAGTTCGCTGCAGTGCGGGCGAAGCTTGCGGGCAAGTTCTGCATCCCGAAGTCCGGACTGATAGCCAAGGCGCAGGAAAAACCCTTTTGCCCGTTCAATGCCGATGGTATTGACCATCTCACGGCGGAATGCAGCCATGGCGGAGACCTGCATGAGGAGCATCCGCTGTTCGCCAAACCAGATTTTGCCTTCCGTGCTTTGAAACCGGATCTGTTCCGTAAGATCCTGAAAGTCCACGTATTGCAGCTGTGGCTTGTAGCTGATTGCCATGTCAGGAGCCCCGTTTGTTGTTGTGTGGGGTTGGGGTTGTGCCCTGGTTGAGAGTCCGAGTGCGGGCACGAAATTGCTGCTCTATATAACACCTGATGAAAGTCAAAAATCAATCAAATGATAAAAATCTGGCCATTGGTCTGATGATTTTCTGTGCATCTGAGCATTTGCTGAGATGGCTTTCCCGAGTTGATCAAATAGTGAAAATCCGCCCGTTCCAACCCTCGTTGTGTTCCCTGAAACATCCTTGCCTGCGACTCCGAATAACAAAATAAAGCTAATAAAAACAGTAGATTGAAAACTTTGATTGTCGCCCGCTCAGGGTTTGGCACACCCGTTGCTCCTCTCTCACCAGCCAACAACAAAGACAATGGGGCAAACAATGACGACCCAGAACGACATCAAATCCTTCGACGAGCTGACGCGATACATCCGGGTGCGGAGTGAGCCGGGCGACAAGTTCGTGGAATTCGACTTCGCCATTGGTTACCCGGAGCTGTTCGTTGAACTCGTTCTTCCCCGCGAGGCCTTCGAAATCTTCTGCAGGCACAACAAGGTGGTCCACATGGACTCCGAGATGATCCGCGAGATCGATGAAGACATGGTCAAGTGGCGCTTCGGGGAACGTGGGCAGCGTTACTGAGCGAAGCGCTTCAGCATCCATATTCACAACAACAAGACGGTAAGGTTGATATGAGTATCGAAATCAAGACCAATTCGGTGGAACCCATCCGCCATACCTATGGCCACATTGCCCGCCGCTTTGGCGACAAGCCGGCAACCCGCTATCAGGAAGCCAGTTACGACATTGAGGCCAAGACCAACTTCCACTATCGGCCGCAATGGGATTCTGAGCATACCCTGAACGATCCGACGCGCACCGCGATCCGCATGGAAGACTGGTATGCGGTTACCGATCCGCGCCAGTTCTATTACGGCGCCTATGTAGGCAATCGCGCCAAGATGCAGGAGGCGGCCGAGACCAGCTTTGGTTTCTGCGAGAAGCGTAATCTTCTGACCCGCCTTCCCCAGGAAACCCAGAAACAGCTACTACGACTGCTGGTGCCCCTGCGTCATGTTGAGCTTGGTGCCAACATGAATAACAGCAAGATCGCCGGTGATGCGACCGCCACAACTGTCTCCCAGATGCATATCTACACCGGGATGGATCGACTGGGAATTGGCCAGTACCTATCCCGGATTGCCCTGATGATTGACGGCAGCACCGGGGCTGGACTCGATGAATCCAAGGGCTACTGGATGGATGACGAGCTCTGGCAGCCCATGCGCAAACTGGTCGAAGACTCCCTGGTGATTGATGACTGGTTCGAGCTGACCCTGGTTCAGAACATCCTCATGGACGGCCTGATGTACCCCCTGGTCTACGACAAGATCGACACCTGGTTCGAGAGCCAGGGTGCGGAGGATGTCTCCATGCTCACCGAGTTCATGCGCGACTGGTACAAGGAGTCGCTTCGCTGGACCAACGCCATGCTGAAAGTTGTTGCGGGTGAAAGCGACGACAACCGTGAACTGCTTCAAAAGTGGATCAATCACTGGGAGCCCCAGGCCTACAACGCCCTGAAACCGTTGGCGCAAGCCTCAGCTGGCATCGACGCGCTAGACGAAGCCCGCGCCGAACTCGCCACCCGTCTCAAGAAATGTGGCTTGCAGAGCCAGGGAGTATCCGCATGAGCCAGCTCGTATTCATTGCCTTTCAGGACAACGACAACGCCCGGTATCTGGCGGAAGCCATTATGGAGGACAACCCGGAAGCGGAGCTCCAGCACCAGCCAGCAATGATCCGGATCCAGGCCGAGAAGCGCCTGGTCATCAACCGGGAAACAATGGAAGAAAAGCTTGGCCGGGACTGGGACGTTCAGGAAATGCTCATCGATGTAATCAGTATCGGCGGCAATGTCGATGAAGACGATGACCACTTCATTCTTCAGTGGAACTAATCGGGAGACCTATCATGGCTGTTAAAAACAAGAAATTGAACCTGAAAGACAAGTACCAGTACCTGACCCGGGATATGTCCTGGGAGCCGACCTATCAGAAAAAAGAAGACATCTACCCGGACGAGCGGTTCGAAGGCATCAAGATTACCGACTGGTCCCAGTGGGAGGATCCGTTCCGGCTGACCATGGATGCCTACTGGAAGTACCAGGCCGAGAAAGAGAAGAAGCTGTACGCGATTTTTGATGCGTTCGCCCAGAACAATGGTCACCAGAACATTTCAGATGCCCGTTACGTCAACGCGCTGAAGCTGTTTCTCAGTGGTGTGTCGCCGCTGGAGCATGCGGCGTACCAGGGTTATGCCAAGGTTGGCCGCCAGTTCAGCGGTGCCGGTGCGCGGGTCGCCTGTCAGATGCAGGCCATTGACGAGCTGCGTCATTCCCAGACCCAGCAGCACGCGATGAGCCACTACAACAAACACTTCAACGGGTTGCATGATGCGGCGCACATGCACGACCGGGTGTGGTTCCTCTCGGTGCCGAAGTCGTTCTTTGACGACGCTCGCTCTGCCGGCCCGTTCGAGTTCCTGACGGCGATTTCATTCTCGTTCGAGTATGTGCTGACGAACCTTTTGTTCGTGCCGTTCATGTCCGGCGCTGCCTACAACGGCGATATGGCAACCGTTACCTTCGGTTTCTCCGCCCAGTCAGACGAAGCCCGGCACATGACTCTTGGTCTTGAGGTGATCAAGTTCATTCTGGAGCAGCACGAAGACAACGTGCCCATCGTCCAGCAGTGGATCGACAAGTGGTTCTGGCGTGGTTTCCGCCTGCTGAGCCTGGTGGGGATGATGATGGACTACATGCTGCCGAACAAGGTCATGTCCTGGGCGGAAGCCTGGGAGGTGTACTACGAGCAGAACGGGGGCGCGCTGTTCAAGGACCTGGAGCGTTATGGCATTCGTCCGCCCAAGTACCAGGACATCGCCAATGACGCGAAGAACCATGTAAGCCATCAGGCGTGGGCCACCTTCTACCAGTACGGCCATGCCACCAACTTCCACACCTGGATGCCTGAAAAGGAAGAGCTGGACTGGCTGTCCGAGAAGTATCCGGACACCTTCGACAAGTACTACCGTCCACGCTTCGAGCATTGGGCGAAGGAGCACGCCGAAGGCCGTCGCTTCTACAACAACACGCTGCCCCAGCTGTGTCAGGTGTGCCAGATCCCGACCATTTTCACCGAGAAAGACGATCCGAGCATGCTCAGCCACCGCCAGATCGAGCATGAGGGCGAACGTTATCACTTCTGCTCGGACGGATGCTGCGACATCTTCAAGAACGAGCCCGAGAAATACGTCCAGGCATGGCTGCCGGTGCACCAGATCTACCAGGGCAACTGTGAAGGCGGCGACGTCGAGACGGTGGTTTCGAAGTACTACCACATCAACATCGGCGAAGACAATTTCGACTATGTGGGATCCCCGGACCAGAAGCGCTGGCTCGCCATAAAGGGCAAGTCATCCGAGGAGAAGACCGAGAGCGCCAAGCAAGACGCGGCCTGATCAGGGATTCGCCCGATGTCATCGGCACCGGGCGTTTCACCCACAAAAACAACAAGGTGACCATCATGAGTGTGAACGCTTTATACGATTACAAGTTTGAACCCCGGGACAAGGTAGAGAACTTTCATGGCATGCAGTTGCTGTATCTCTACTGGCCCCACCATCTGATGTACTGCTCACCGTTTGCCTTCCTGGTGCAGCCAGACATGACCTTTGGAGCC
This sequence comes from Marinobacter sp. NFXS11, assembly GCF_040148675.1. Taxonomy (NCBI): domain Bacteria; kingdom Pseudomonadati; phylum Pseudomonadota; class Gammaproteobacteria; order Pseudomonadales; family Marinobacteraceae; genus Marinobacter; species Marinobacter sp. NFXS11. The sequence continues at coordinate 1,152,633 of NZ_JAGDDV010000002.1, forward strand.
TTCATCGAGGAGGTGCTGAAGCCGGCGGTCGAGGCTCACCCGGACTCGGTCAGAGCCAGATTCCTGGACGCCCAGTGGCAACTCAACGGCGAGCCTTTCACGCCGGACCCATCGGCCACCCTTAAGCGCAGTGGCATTGACCACAAGAGCATGCTGACTGTGATCACTCCAGAACTGAACGGCATTGCCGGCTCTGCATCCTGAGGTAAGCGCCATGAGTCACACCGTAACGATCGAGCCCATAGGCGAGCAGATTGAAGTGGAGGATGGGCAGACCATCCTTCAAGCCGCACTGCGCCAGGGTGTCTGGTTGCCGTTTGCCTGCGGGCATGGCACCTGCGCCACCTGCAAGGTCCAGGTACTGGAAGGTGATGTCGAAATTGGTGACGCCTCGCCCTTCGCCCTGATGGATATCGAACGTGACGAGGGCAAGGTATTGGCCTGCTGCGCCACTGTTGAAAGCGATGTCACCATCGAAGCGGATATCGATGTGGATCCGGATTTCGAGGGCTACCCGGTTGAGGACTATACCGCCACTGTGACGGACATCGTGGAGCTTTCTCCAACCATCAGAGGTGTGCATTTGAAGCTGGACCGCCCCATGACGTTCCAGGCGGGCCAGTACATCAATATCGAGTTGCCTGGTGTCGATGGCGCCCGGGCATTCTCTCTGGCTAATCCACCCGGCAAAGCCGATGAAGTGGAGCTGCATGTTCGTCTCGTTGAGGGCGGTGCTGCCACTACCTACATCCACGAACAACTGAAAACCGGTGATGCGCTGAATCTTTCAGGCCCCTACGGCCAGTTCTTCGTGCGCAGTTCCCAGCCTGGCGACCTGATCTTCATCGCTGGCGGTTCAGGGTTGTCCAGCCCCCAATCGATGATCCTGGATCTTCTGGCACAGAACGACGAACGCAAGATTGTCCTGTTCCAGGGCGCCAGAAACCTTGCCGAGCTCTACAACCGGGAGTTATTCGAGACTCTGGATCGCGATCACGACAACTTCACCTATGTACCGGCTCTCAGTCAGGCGGAAGAAGACTCTGAATGGCAGGGTTTCCGTGGCTATGTCCATGACGCAGCCAAAGCCCATTTCGATGGCCGTTTTGCTGGCAACAAGGCCTACCTGTGTGGCCCCCCTCCGATGATTGATGCGGCTATCACGGCACTGATGCAGGGGCGGCTGTTCGAGCGTGACATCTTTATGGAGAAGTTCCTGACAGCGGCGGACGGGGCGGAAGACACCCAGCGTTCGGCCCTGTTCAAGAAGATATAACCGGAGGTGCGCCATGGGTATCGGATGCCAGGTAACCAACCGGACAACCGGGGACAGCTTTACTTGCGGTGAAGGGCAAAGCGTTCTCAAAGCGATGGAGCAATGGGGTGTGAAGTGCGTGCCCGTCGGCTGCCGTGGCGGTGGCTGCGGCTTCTGCAAGATCCGGGTGGTCGAGGGTGAATACGAGTGCGGGAAGATGAGCCGCGCACACGCACCGCCGGAAGCCATTGAGCAAGGGGAGGTCCTGGCCTGCCGGATCTATCCGGTCACCGATCTGACTATTGAGTGCCTGGAGCCATCCGCGCCGGGCGAAACGAGCGAGCAAACAACAACAAGAGCGTTGAGGTAACTGTCATGAAAAAAGGTGTAATGCGTCCCGGCCACGTCCAGATCCGCGTACTCGATATGGATGAGGCCCTCAAACACTACACAGACCTTCTGGGTCTTATTGAAACCGACCGGGACGATCACGGTCGCGTGTATCTGAAAGCCTGGACGGAGGTGGACAAGTTCTCGGTTGTGCTCCGACCTGCTGATGAGCCGGGCATGGACTTTATGGCCTTCAAGGTGGTGGATGAAGCCTCCCTGCAGCAACTCGAAAAAGATCTGGCAGATCATGGCGTGGAGGTTGAACAGGTTCCGGAAGGGGAACTGAAAGATTGCGGTCGGCGGGTTCGTTTCAACGCCCCCTCGGGTCACACGTTCGAACTTTACGCTGACAAGAAGTACACCGGCAAATGGGGCATTACCGAAGTCAACCCGGAAGCCTGGCCGCGTGGCCTGGATGGCATGAAAGCGGTCCGCTTCGACCACTGCCTTCTTTATGGGCCAGAGTTGGCTGCCACCTACGACCTGTTCGTTAACGTACTCGGATTCTATCTGGCCGAACAGGTGCTCGACGGCGACGGAACCCGAATCGCGCAGTTCCTCACTCTGTCCACCAAGGCTCATGACATTGCCTTTATTCATCATGAAGAGAAAGGCAAGTTCCACCACGCTTCGTTCTACCTGGAAACCTGGGAAGACGTGCTCAGGGCGGCCGATCTGATCTCTATGACCGACACATCCATTGACATCGGTCCCACCCGACATGGCCTGACCCATGGCAAGACGATCTATTTCTTCGATCCTTCCGGCAACCGCAACGAAGTGTTCTGTGGCGGAGATTACAACTACCCCGATCACAAGCCGGTTACCTGGCAGGCAGAGCAACTGGGCAAGGCCATCTTCTACCACGACCGGGTACTGAACGAACGGTTCCTGACGGTACTGACCTGACAACCGACACTGGCGCAACAGGATTTAGCAGCAATGAAAGACATCAAACACTACATCAATGGGCAGTACGTTGGTTCGGCCAGTGGCAGGCTGTTCGACAACGTTAATCCTGCGAACGGCAAAGTGATCAGCAAGGTTCACGAAGCTGGCCGGGAAGAGGTGGACGCAGCAGTGAAGGCGGCAAGAGCCGCGCTGCGGGGTCCCTGGGGCAAAATGACCCTGGAACAGCGTACCGCCATCCTTCACAAAGTGGCGGATGGGATCAACGCCCGTTTTGATGAGTTCCTGGAGGCAGAGTGTCTCGATACCGGCAAGCCGAAATCTCTGGCCAGCCATATCGACATCCCCCGGGGGGCCGCCAACTTCAAAGTGTTCGCGGACATGATCAAGAACGTGCCCACCGAATCCTTTGAAATGCCGACTCCGGATGGTACCGGTGCCCTGAACTATGCGGTCCGTCGTCCGAAAGGCGTCATTGGCGTCATCAGTCCCTGGAACCTGCCTTTGCTGCTGATGACCTGGAAGGTCGGACCGGCCCTGGCCTGCGGCAATACAGTGGTGGTCAAGCCGTCGGAAGAGACACCGACCACCACAGCCCTTTTGGGCGAGGTGATGAAAGAGGCCGGCGTTCCGGACGGTGTCTACAACGTGGTGCATGGCTTCGGCGGTGATTCTGCCGGTGCGTATCTGACCGAGCATCCACAGGTAGACGGCTTTACCTTCACCGGCGAGACCGGTACTGGCGAGGTCATTATGAAGGCCGCTGCCAAAGGTATCCGCGACATTTCCCTGGAGCTGGGAGGCAAGAATGCCGGCCTGGTATTCGCAGATTGTGACATGGAGAAGGCGATTGAGGGCACCATGCGTTCCGCCTTCGCGAACTGTGGTCAGGTCTGCCTGGGTACGGAGCGGGTCTACGTTGAGCGTTCGATCTTCGACGAATTCGTCGGCCGTCTGAAGGAAGCGGCGGAGGGCCTGAAGATCGGTCCCCCAGATGATGCCGACGCCAACCTTGGGCCACTGGTGAGTCTCAAGCACCGTGAGAAAGTCCTCTCCTACTACCAGAAAGCGGTTGATGACGGCGCTACCGTGGTTACCGGCGGCGGTGTTCCGGACATGCCTGCAGAGCTGGCGGGCGGAGCCTGGGTTGAGCCGACCATCTGGACCGGTCTCGCGGACGACTCGGCGGTGGTGACGGACGAAATCTTCGGCCCCTGTTGCCACATTCGCCCCTTCGACACCGAAGAGGAGGCCATTGAGCTGGCCAACAGCCTGCCGTACGGGCTGGCCTCTGCGATCTGGAGCGAAAACATCACCCGTGCGCATCGCGTTGCTGGCCAGATTGAGGCGGGCATTATCTGGGTGAATAGCTGGTTCCTGCGGGACCTTCGGACCCCCTTCGGCGGGAGCAAACAATCGGGTGTTGGCCGCGAGGGTGGCGTTCATTCGCTGGAGTTCTACACCGAGATGAAGAACATCTGCGTGAAACTTTGAGGCAGCCATGAACGCACCTGTAGAGAGTCCGGAAATCGGGCGAGAGATCAACGCCGCTGGCTACAGCACCAACCTGCACGACCTGGGAGAGGGATTTCCGGTCATGATGATTCACGGGTCAGGTCCAGGCGTTACAGCCTGGGCCAATTGGCGACTGGTGATGCCTGAGCTGGCTCGAAATCGGCGCGTGATTGCGCCAGACATGCTTGGTTTTGGATACAGCGAGCGGCCTGCGGACCAAACCTACAACCGGGAACGCTGGGTGAAGCACGCAATTGGCGTGCTGGACGAGTTGGGCCTGGAACAGGTTGATCTCGTGGGTAACTCGTTCGGCGGCGGACTGGCCCTCGCCCTGGCCGTTGAACATCCGCAAAGGGTGCGTCGGCTGGTGCTGATGGGATCGGTGGGTGTGAGCTTTCCGATCACCCAGGGTCTGGATGAAGTCTGGGGTTACGAGCCCTCGCTGGACACCATGCGCCGGCTGATGGATGTGTTCGCCTACGACAAGAGTCTGCTGACCGAAGAGCTGGCACAGATGCGCTACCAGGCCAGTGTTCGTCCAGGTTTCCAGGAGTCGTTTTCCGCCATGTTCCCGGCGCCGCGCCAGCGTTGGGTCGACAACCTTGCGAGCAAGGAAGAGGACATCCGGGCGCTACCCCACGAAACCCTGATACTCCATGGCCGCGAGGATGAAGTGATCCCGCTGGAGGCGTCACTGAAGCTGGCCGAACTGATCAACCGGGCCCAGCTTCATGTTTTCGGGCGTTGCGGACACTGGACACAAATTGAACATGCCAGCCGTTTTGCACGACTGGTCAACGATTTCCTGAGCGAAGCCGACCAGGCCGCCACCGGAGGTAATTAATGGAACAGTCAAAAATTCAGGCGCTTGGCGACGAGTTATACCAGGCCATGTTGAGCCGGGAGGCAGTCGCGCCGCTGACCAGTCGTGGTCAAGAAATCAGTATCGACGATGCCTACCACATTTCCCTGCGCATGCTGGAGCGTCGTCTTGCCGATGGGGCCTCCATCATTGGCAAGAAGATCGGTGTAACCAGCAAGGCGGTGCAGAACATGCTGAACGTACACCAGCCGGATTTCGGGTACCTCACCGACGACATGGTGTTCAACAGTGGCGAGGTGATGCCCATCAGTGATCGGCTGATTGCCCCCCGGGCTGAGGGCGAAATTGCCTTCATCCTGAAAAAGGATCTGACCGGACCAGGGATCACCAATGCAGACGTGCTGGCGGCAACCGAGTGTGTGATGCCCTGTTTCGAAATCGTCGATTCCCGCATCCAGGACTGGAAGATCGCCATCCAGGACACCATCGCCGACAACGCCTCCTGTGGCTTGTTTGTTCTGGGGGATCAGGCGGTGTCTCCGCGTAAGGTGGATCTGGTGACTTGCGGCATGGTGGTGGAGAAGAACGGCAGTGTACTCAGTGCAGGGGCCGGAGCGGCAGCACTCGGTTCCCCGGTGAATTGCGTGACCTGGCTGGCCAATACCCTGGGCGAGTTCGGTATTTCCCTGAGGGCAGGGGAGGTCATCCTTTCCGGTTCTCTGGTGCCACTGGAGCCGGTCAAGGCCGGTGATTATATGCGGGTCGATATCGGTGGTATCGGTAGCGCCTCGGTGCGTTTTGCCTGATTGAAAAGAACAACGAGGACTAGGCTATGAGTAAGAAAATAAAGGCAGCCATCATCGGCTCGGGCAACATCGGCACCGACCTGATGATCAAGATTCTACGCAATGGCAAGAACATTGAAATGGGCGCCATGGTCGGGATCGATCCGGAATCGGACGGTCTGGCCCGTGCTGCCCGAATGGGCGTGGCCACCACTCACGAAGGGGTGGATGGACTGGTGAAGATGCCGGAATTCGCCGACATCGACATTGTATTCGATGCAACCTCCGCGAAGGCCCACATGCACAACGAGGTTTTTCTGCGCGGCCACAAGGAGAGCATCAAGATTATTGATATGACGCCTGCGGCGATCGGCCCCTACTGCGTGCCGGTGGTGAACCTTGAGCAGCAGCTTCAGGAAGGCAACGTCAACATGGTTACCTGCGGCGGCCAGGCCACCATTCCCATGGTTGCGGCGGTTTCACGAGTGGCCAAGGCCCACTACGCCGAAATCGTTGCCTCGATTTCCTCGAAGTCCGCCGGCCCCGGTACCCGCGCCAATATCGACGAGTTTACCGAAACCACGTCCCGGGCCATTGAGGTGGTGGGCGGTGCCCAGAAGGGCAAGGCCATCATCATCCTGAACCCGGCCGAGCCGCCCCTCCTGATGCGCGATACCGTGTACGTGCTCTCCGACGCGGCAGACAAGGCTGAAGTGGAGGCCTCGGTGGAAGAAATGGTCCAGGCCGTAAACAGCTATGTGCCAGGCTACCGCCTGAAGCAGAAAGTGCAGTTTGATGACATCCCCGAAGACCAGCCCATGAACGTTCCAGGCCTGGGTCGCTTCAGCGGCCTGAAGACCTCCATCTTCCTGGAAGTAGAGGGCGCGGCCCACTACCTGCCGGCCTATGCAGGCAATCTGGACATCATGACCTCCGCCGCTCTCGGTACCGCCGAGCGCATCGCCGAATCGCTGGTCAACTGAGGAGGACATTCCCATGACATTCAACCCCGGCAAAAAACTCTACATCTCCGACGTGACCCTGCGCGACGGCAGCCACGCCATCCGCCACCAGTACTCCATCAAGAACGTGCAGGACATCGCTCGGGCCCTGGACAAGGCGAAGGTCGACAGTATTGAAGTGGCCCACGGTGATGGCCTTCAGGGCTCAAGCTTCAATTACGGCTTCGGCGCCCACACTGATCTGGAGTGGATCGAGGCGGTGGCGGAAGTGATCGAGCACGCCAAAATCGCCACCTTACTGTTGCCCGGCATCGGTACCGTCCATGACCTGGACAACGCCTATAACGCCGGTGCCCGGATTGTGCGTGTGGCCACTCATTGCACCGAAGCGGATGTCTCGAAACAGCACATTGAACACGCCCGCAAGCTGGGCATGGACACCGTCGGCTTTCTGATGATGAGCCACATGCAGACACCAAAAGGGTTGGCAGAGCAGGCCAAGCTGATGGAAGACTACGGCGCCACCTGCCTGTACGTCGTCGACTCCGGCGGCGCCATGAACATGAACGACATCCGGGACCGGTTCCGGGCACTCAAGGATGTGCTCAAGCCGGAGACCCAGACGGGCATGCATGCTCATCACAATCTCGCGCTGGGCGTGGCCAATTCCATTGTTGCCGTTGAGGAAGGTTGTGACCGGATCGATGCTTCCCTGGCCGGCATGGGTGCTGGCGCCGGCAACGCACCGCTGGAAGTGTGCATTGCGGCCTTTGACAAGATGGGCTGGGAGCATGGCACGGACGTGTACGCCCTGATGGACGCGGCCGATGACATTGTGCGCCCCTTGCAGGACCGCCCGGTGCGGGTGGACCGCGAGACCCTGGCCCTGGGCTATGCCGGTGTCTATTCCAGCTTCCTGCGCCACTCCGAAGTGGCGGCGCAGAAGTACGGTCTGAAGGCCGTGGATATTCTGGTTGAGTTGGGTAAGCGCCGCATGGTTGGCGGCCAGGAGGACATGATCGTGGACGTGGCGCTGGATCTGCTGGCGGCCCAAAAGGAGCAAAACGCATGAGCAAAACACTAAACCAAGAGCAGGTTCTGGCTCTAGCCGAGCATGTGGAAAACGCCGAACTTCAGGCCCACGACATCACCAAGGTCACCAACGACTTCCCGGATATGACCTTCGAGGATGCCTATGACGTGCAGTGGGAGATCCGTCGTCGCAAGGAAGCCCGTGGTAACAAGATTGTGGGTATGAAAATGGGCCTGACTTCCTGGGCCAAGATGGCGCAGATGGGCGTCGAGACTCCGATTTACGGATTCCTGGCGGATTACTTCAGCGTGCCCGATGGAGGGGTGGTCAACACCAAAGAGCTCATCCACCCGAAAATCGAAGCGGAGATAGCCTTTGTTACCAAGGCACCTCTGAAAGGGCCGGGCTGCCATATCGGGCAGGTTCTGGCAGCCACCGACTTTGTCATACCAGCTGTCGAAGTCATCGATTCCCGCTATGAGAACTTCAAGTTCGACCTGGTAAGCGTTGTAGCAGACAACGCCTCGTCCACCCGTTTTATCACCGGTGGCCAGATGGCCGATGTTGCCGATGTTGACCTGAAAACGTTGGGTGTTGTGGTCGAGAAGAATGGCGAGGTTGTTGATGTGGGCGCGGGTGCTGCGGTGCTTGGCCACCCAGCTTCCAGTGTTGCCATGCTGGCCAACCTGCTCGCCGAGCGAGGAGAGCACATTCCGGCCGGAACCTTCATCATGACTGGAGGCATTACGGCTGCGATTGCTGTTGAACCCGGTGACAACATCACGGTTCGCTACCAGGGGTTGGGTACCGTGTCTGCCCGCTTCGAATAAGGAGATCACATGCCTGTCGCGCAAATCAATATTCTTGAAGGACGGTCGGATGAGCAAAAGGAAATGCTTATCCGTGAGGTGACCGATGCGATTTCACGGTCGTTGGGGGCGCCGGTGGAAAGTGTCCGGATCATTATTACCGAAATGCCCAAGCAGCATTTTGGAATTGGCGGCCAGTCGGCTAAAAAACTGGGGCGTTGACGCCCCGGTTCGCCGATCGATTTGCCCGTTAATCGCTTGATGGGAGGCTTCGTGCCGAGATTGCCAGTGTTTTACCTGTCCTGTGACAGAGATGCATATTCAGCTCCTATAAGCCAACCCCGGCTCCGTCGTCTGATCAAGCGAGACATGCAGGTTGGCAATGTCACCTTTATCACTTCTCGAAAAGGTGGCGACAAACCCGAGATTTTTCACCAATGCGGCAAAGGCCTTCTTGCAGAGCGTCTGCAATCGCTGATGGCCGATAGAGGATTTCAGGCCACTATTGAGGGTGGCCGGGACCCCGGACTGGAATCGCTGGCTGCGAGCATGACCGGTGTGGCGCCGGAAGAAGTCATTGAGTTGAGGCTGAATACCGGTATGACCAGCGACGACTACAGGCAGATTGGTCACTGCCTGGAGGCGCTCCGGGAGCAGGGTATTCTGCTTATCTGCCTGGATCAGAAAGAGCAGGGCGCGAGTGAGATAAATCACCAACCGCACGATGCCTACATTCGCAACCTGATACAGCAGTGGGAGCATGAGCAACTCTGGCGTCAAGCCATGTCAGAGGGCAGTCTGGCCGGGCGCCGAGCCAGGCGTGGACAGGATGTCCCTGTTGCCGACCCCACCCTGTGCGTGCTGAATACTGCGTTCAGTCTGGGGGGGCTGAAAGCCCCCCAGCGGGTATTCGGCTTTGCATTGAATGAGGACAGTCATTCACTCGCCGGCTATGGCTGGATGCAATAGACTGCGGAAAACATTGGGGATTCCGTAAATGCTCAGATTATTGATAGTGGGTGCCGGTGGCATCGGCGGTTACTATGCCGCCAGGCTGCTGCACGCCGGACATGAGGTGGTTCTGACCGCACGTGGTGCGCATCTGGCAGCTCTGGAGGGGCAGGGGCTGACGGTTCAGTATGGGGATGAGGTGTGGTCATTTCCGGTTCAGTCGATGGACCATTCCGCGGTGGTTGCCCGTTTCCGTCCGGATGATTTTGATGTCGTACTGGTCACGCTCAAATCCACGGCGACTGAAGCGATGCTGGCCGAGTTGGGCCCCTGGCTCTATCACGGCAAGGTGCCGGTCCTCTCGCTTCAGAACGGGGTGGATAACGAGCCCGCCTTGGCCTCATTGCTGGGGGAACACAGAGTTCTGGGTGGCCTGGCTGTCCGAATTGGTGGGCATATTGTCCAGCCGGGCGTAGTGCAAGCCGAGGGCCCTGCCCAAATTGTCATGGGTGAATGGCCTATGGCCGTGGGATCTGATCGTCGCGGCCAGTTGCTGCAGCAATTACAGGAAGACTTCGAGGCGGCCGGTATTCCAACAACCGTCTCTGACAACATCCGTTACGAGCTCTGGCGCAAACTGGTGATCAACAATGGCGTGAACCCGCTCTCGGCCCTGACCGGCCTTGATACCCGGAGCCTTACCCACCACTCCGAGTTCCGGAAGATTGTCCACGGAATGATGGCGGAAACCGTAGCAGCGTCAAAGGCCGATGACGTGAACCTCGGGCCTGAGGATCTGGCCGAGATGTTCGACCTGATCAGCAACTTCAACGCCATCAAGACGTCCATGCTGGTCGACAAGGAAAAGGGGCGGCCCCTCGAACTCGACAGTATCGCCGGTGCGGTCTTGAGACGCTGCGAGCGCCTGGGCATTGAGGCTCCTTACACCATGACGGTGAACGCCTTGCTGACCCATTCGCACCGCTAGCGATCTGTCAATTTGAGCTCGATCCTCCGGTTTCTCTGGAGGGCTTCCGGCGAGGTGCCTTCCGCCACCGGGAAGAACTCGCCAAATCCGGCCGCCGCCATGCGCCGTTCCGGTACACCCTGCGCTGCAAGGTAGCGCACGACTGCCACGGCACGGGCAGTGGACAGCTCCCAGTTCGAGGGGAATCTCGGGGTATTGATAGGTATGACATCGGTATGACCATCAATCCTCAGGATCCAGTCAACGTCCTCTGGAATCTTTGCGGATACATCCAGCAGTAGTTTGGCTAGCTTGTCGAGCTCCTGCCGGCCTTCCTCGCCCAGTTCCGCCGAGGCGGAAGCGAACAACAGTTCGGAAGGCAGCAAGAAACGGTCGCCGACGATCCGGACATTTTCGTTGCCGGCCAGAATATCCCGCAGCCGGGCAAAGAACTCGGACTGATACTGTTCGAGTTGGTTGACGCGCTCGGCCAGTAGGGTGTTCAGCCGTCTGCTGACCTGTTCCAGTTCCTGCTCCTTGTCGGCGGTCATCTGTTCCTGGAGCTCCAGCGCCGAGGCAATCTGCCTGAGTTGCTCTCGCAAGGAGGCTATCTGATTCGACAGCCTCAGGATCATCGCCTGCTGGCTGGCCGATATATCGTCTTTCTCGTCAATCGACTCTTCCATGCTGGCCAGTCGCTCCGATTGCGCATCGGCCATGGCGGTTTGCCGCATCAGTTGTTCACGGGTGGATTCCAGCTGACCGACCAGACTGTTGTTCCGCTCCTGAAGGCTGGTCAACTGATTTTCCAGTGCCTCGCTTCTGTTTTCTTCCAGGCCGAGCAATTCCGAGAGCTCGTTCAACTGGGCATTGAGTCGGGCGAGCTGGGTATCCCGGTCAGAGAGTGTCTGGGACAGGTAGAGCTGGCTGACCACGTAGACCAGCAGCATGAATATGACCAGCATCAACAAGGCCGAAAGGGCATCCACATATCCCGGCCAGACGTTGGTGGTGCTTCGGCTTCGGCGCCTGGAACCGATCATGACAGGTCTTTCTCGTCGTCTATCCGGTCCACGAGGTTGGTCACACCAGTCAGCCACTCCTCGAGGCCGTCATAAAAGCGGTTCTGGGCATGGCCGGCCTGGATATCCAGGAAGCCCAGTATCAGTGAGCCGCCCAATCCCAGCAGAGAGGAGCTGAACGCGGTGCCCATGCCCTCAAGCGGCGTAAGCAGGCCTTCCTGAAGCTCCGCAAACACCTTGCCGAAGTCTTCCTGGCTCATATCCAGTCCGGTGATGACCTGGCCGACCGAGTTGATGGTGCCCAGCAGGCCCCAGAAAGTACCCAGCAGGCCGAGGAAGACCAGCAGGCTGATGAAATAGCGCGTGATTTCCCGCTGTTCGTCCATGCGGGAGTGGATACCATCGAGCACGGTTCGAAGGGAAAGGGTAGACAGTGTGAACCGGTCCTTGGTTGCGTCCTCGCCGAGCTGTCTTGCCAGCGGCTTCAGCAACTTGGGCTCCTGAACCACCGAAAGGCCGGCGTGTCCGGTTCTGAACTGGGCGATCCACTTCAGTTCCGGAAACAGCACGAACACCTGCCTGTAGGTGAGGGCGATGCCGATGATCAGAACCCCGAGAATCAGCAGATTGAAAACCCAGTTGGCCATAAAGGCCGAAATCAGGGGCTTGTGGATCAGGGCGCCGACGATGACGACCACGCCGAGGAACAGCGTCATCCAGAAAAGGGTGTGCTTGGGGTTGCTCATAGCGATGGCCAGCTTTTTTGAGATATTCCTCAAAACGTTAGCACAGATATGAGAAGCTGTTGGCGACAGTAACTGAACTTTAATCGGAGCGCGTCATGGCTGGTGAGTTGCCTTTCCGTTTTCGCTTCCGGGTTCGCTATGGTGAATGCGATGCCCAGGGCGTGGTGTTCAACGCACGTTATGCGGATTTCGTTGATATTGCTGTCAACGAATACATTCGCACCCTGTTTGGCGATTATCAGCACCTGCTGGATCAGGACCTGGATATCCAGGTGGTGAGCCTGACGGTGAACTGGAAGGCCCCGGCAAAGTTTGACGACGTTCTGGAAGCCCGCATTCGCGCCGGGCGAATCGGAAACACCTCATTTACCCTGCATCTGGAGTTCTTCCGGTATGGGGATGACGGATTTATTGCCGATGCGGACGTCACCTATGTGCTGATTCAGCCTTCGGTGATGAGCAAGGTGGCGATACCGGATCACATTCGTCAATTGCTGGAGCAGTGCGCTCCGGGCGAGTTGATCAGTCACGCAGGGGAGTAGGTTGGAAGCAAAAAAGAAAGCCAGATGAAATTCATCTGGCCCCGGATTCATCCTGCAGTTACTGCCGGATCAGGCCTCTTGAAGAGCCTGCACAACGGCCTTGGCTGCCCCCTCGGAAGAGGCCGGGTTTTGCCCGGTAATCAGCTTGCCGTCCACCACGATGTGCGGTGCCCAGTCGTCACCGCGGGTGTAGGTGGCGGTGTTTTCCTTCAGCATGTCTTCCAGCAGGAAGGGCACTACGCCGCTAAGGCCAACCGCTTCCTCCTCGCTGTTGGTGAAGCCTGTTACTTCCCGGCCGCCAACGATGTTCTGGCCCGGTTTCACTTCCACGTTTTTGAACACGGCTGGTGCGTGGCAAACTGCACCAATCACCTTGTCCTGCTCGTAGGCTGTCTTGATCAGGGCAATGGACTTGTCGTCGTTAACCAGGTCCCAGAGCGGGCCGTGACCACCTGGATAGAAAATCGCGTCGTATTCGTTCATGTCCACGTCGCTCAGCTTTTTAGTGCTGGCGAGGGATTCCTTGGCATGGGCATCCTGCTGGAACCGACGCGTGGTCTCGGTCAGCGCTTCCTCGGCCTCGCTGTTGGGATCGACTGGCGGTTGGCCACCCTTCGGTGACGCAATGGTGATGTCTGCGCCGGCATCCCGGAAAACGTAGTAAGGCGCGGTGAACTCTTCGAGCCAGAAGCCGGTCTTATGGCCGGTGTCGCCCATCTGGTCATGGGATGTAAGAACCATCAGAATTTTCATGGTGTCCGTCCTTTTCATTGACGAATGAATGGCGCTTCTTGATTGCTGTGATAAGGAAGTTGTGCCATCAGTGACTGAATTCAACCGTCAGTACGTAAATCCGACGATCCCGGATCTTGAACCGTCTATACTGGAGACAGATGGCCAGACCTCATAAGAATCTGAAAACCTCACAGGCAAGGATGACTGGAATGCGAGTGTTCGCCACCGCTGTTCTGATGGCGTTAGTGTTTCCTGTTTCGGCCCAGCAGGGCACGGAAACCGTGGAAGCGCTGACCGTAACCGTGGGTGCCAATCATGCGCCCCCCTACCGGATTATCGAGGGTGGGGAGCCAACGGGCCTATATGTGGATATCTTCCAGGAAATCGCTGATCGGTTGGGTTGGAAAGTGCATTATCGGGAGGCGCCTTTCCGGCGGGTCTTGAGGATGGTGCAGCAGGGTGAGGTGGATGTCATGCTGGGGCCCCTGGAGACCGCCGAGCGGACCGAGCTCATGGAGTTCGTGGCGCCGGCATTTCCTCCGGAACGGCGATTGTTTTTTTACCTTAACGCAGAAAATCGGATTGAGCGCTACGCCGATCTGTATGGACGAGCCATTGGTATTCTGGAAGGGGCGTCGTATTTCTCCCGGTTTGATACTGATGACAAACTTCTCAAGGAGCCTGCGCCCCGTTACGAAAACCTGATGCTGATGATGCAGAAAGGCCGGGTAGATGTCGTGATCGCCCCAGAGCTTGTCGGTTTGTACGCGGTTGAAAAGTTGGGGCTGGATGTTGAGGTTTCACCGTTCTTTGTGCCTGGAGAGCGCTCCTACATCGCTGTTGCGAAGAACTCGCCCGTGCTGAAGTATGCCGATGACATTCGGGCGGCGCTGAAACTGATTGAACTGGAAGGCATACACGAGGACCTGGTGTTGAAGTATATGGACCGATTTGCTGAATGATTCCCGAACAGTCTGACCTCTGGTTCCTACCCCTGGGTGGAACCGGTGAAATTGGTATGAACCTCAACCTCTATGGCCACGATGGTGCCTGGTTGATGGTGGATTGTGGTGTTACCTTTCCAAAGCCTGGTCGCATTGCTGCTGATGGCACGGTGCATCATCGCGGCGAGCCGCCGGTTCAAATGGCGGATCCTGCGTTCATTGCTGACCGCCGTGAACGGCTGGCGGGCCTGGTAATTACCCACGCCCACGAAGATCATGTCGGAGCTGTACCCTACCTCTGGCCGCTGCTGCAGTGCCCGATATACACCAGCCGGTTCACGGCCGAAATTCTGCGTCGCAAGCTCGCGGAGTTCGACCTGCTGCACCGGGTGCCGATCATCGAAGTGGAGACCGGCCAGAGCAAACAGGTCGGGCCATTCAGCGTGCAGTGGCTGGCGCTGACTCACTCCATCCCGGACCCTAACGCGCTGATGATTCGCACCGCCGCCGGTAACATCTTCCACAGCGGTGACTGGAAGCTGGATGAGCAGCCGCTGGTAGGCCATGGCTATTCGCCAAAAACCTTCACCGATCTGGCAAACGAGGGCGTGAACGCCATGGTGTGTGACTCCACCAACGCCACAGTCTCGGGTCACTCGGTATCCGAGGCGGCCTTGCATGAAGGATTGCTCAGAGCGACCCGCTCCGCCGAAGGCCGCGTTGTAGTGACCTGTTTTGGCAGTAATATCGCCCGATTACATACTCTGGCCTCAATCGCGAGGGAAACCGGCCGTTATATGGGTTTATTGGGCCGGTCTTTGATAAATATGAGTGGCGCCGCCAGGGCTGCAGGGCTGTGGGATTCGGCTGACCAGTTGATCAATCCGGCACATCTGGGGTATCTCCCGCGGGACGAAGTACTGGCCGTGGCCACGGGCAGTCAGGGCGAGCCGCGAACGGCTCTGCGCAGACTGGCCTCTGGTACCCATCCGGATTTTGAGCTGGAGGCGGGCGACACGGTAATCTTCAGCGCTCGCGCCATCCCCGGCAACGAGGAATCCATCGAGGCGCTGGTGACCAGATTGAAAGAGTTGGGGGTGAGGGTAATCACGGCCGAGGATGCTGATTTGCCAATTCATGCTTCAGGTCATCCCGCGCAGGAAGAACTGGAGTTAATGTATAAATGGGTAAAGCCTGCCATTGCCATTCCGGTTCATGGTGAGGCTGAACACATGGAAACGCATGCTGACATAGCCAAAGCAACTGGTGTACCCCGTGCCATGGTGGGCCGAAACGGCGATCTTTTCATGATCCGGCCGGTGCCGGGAATTCGTCGCCAGGTTGTCGAAACTGGCCGTCTGGGCTGGCACAAAGAGGGTCTTGTGAGAGTTGAATAAGTCATTTTCTTCTGTTGTCGGTAGGTCACTTGTATTCGCAGTGGCCGCCTTGTTTCTGGCCCCGGTTCACGCACTGCCAGACCCTTCCTGCAATACGCTCATCGTGAGCGGGAATCCGGAGTATCCACCCCTGCTCTGGCGCGACCAGGAGCGCCCGGGCTATCTGATTGGCGCGGTGCCTGCTTTGCTCAAGGAAATCACGGAGCCATTGGGTGTGAATGTGGAAGTGAAAGACATAGGCTCTTGGGCCCGGGTCCAGCGCATGGCACGCCAGGGCGATATCGACATGGTGGCGGGCGCGTTCATTACCTCGGAGCGCATCGGCTATATGGATTATTTGCTGCCGCCAATAACGCACCTGCCGACCGCTGTCTGGGTCCCCAAAGGCCGGGAGTTTGTCTACCGCCACTGGCCGGACCTGATGGGTAAGCGGGGCAGCACATTGATCAACAACAGTTTTGGCCAGAATTTCGACCGGTATGCGGAACAAAACCTCCTCATTGAGGGAGTCAGGTCGATTGAACAATCCTTCCAGATGGCGCTCGTTGACCGGGTGGATTATGTCCTCTATGAAGTTTTGCAGGGTGAGGTGAAACTGGAGTACCTGGGTATCGCCGATCAATTTGTTCCCCTGCCGACCCCGGTGAGCCGAGAGGGTCTGTTTTTTACCTTCTCCAAGGCAGCGCCATGCAACTCCTTCGAGCTTCGGGAGCGACTTGCCGAGCGCCTCTATGAGCTCGTGAACTCTGGTCGCGTGGAAGAACTGATCAGGCGCTACAAGGCTATGTACTCCGCCTCCAGTTGAAGTATGTTGATTGGGCAGGTGTCAAACCGATGCGTCGTTTAGTTCCAGAGTGAGCCCGTTATCGATGAATCGCTGCAAGACGATTCCGTAGGTGCCGTCAGGAACCTCTTTAATGATTTCGAACGGTTCTCCGACACTGTTAAGAGGCTCCGTTTGCAAGTCCAGGAGACGGTATTTTGCAGGCCGCTGTTTGTTTTCATCCCGAACCAAAACCACCTTTGGCTTTCGTCGATTCTTCGGGTTTGAGCCAATCACGATGGCTACCTCGCCCGATTTCATTTCAACAATGGCGCCGGGTGGGTAGATCCCGATCAGCAGGACGAACTCCCGGGCAAGCTCGGGATCAAACTGAATGCCTCTGAAACGGTGGATGATTTCCAGCGCCTCCCGGGAGGAGCGCGCGCGGTCATAAGCTCGATTGCTGGTGATTGCATCGTAGGTATCGACGATGGCCACAATTTTTGCGAAATAGGGAATCTGGGAATCAACGAGGCCCCGGGGGTAGCCCCTGCCGTCGAGGCGTTCATGGTGGTTGTAGGCTACGTCGACGGCCGCATGCACGACGCGGGGAAGGGCCATGAGCATGTCACGGCCCCAGTTGGCGTGGTTCTGCATGATTCCGTGTTCTTCGGGGGTCAAAGGTCCCGGTTTTTGCAGCAGATCGACAGGGACTTTGGCTTTGCCTATGTCGTGGAGTAGGCCGGCCAGCCCCAACGACCGAATCTCTTCTTCCAGCAAGCCCAGCTTTTTGCCGAACGCCGCCGACAGTATCGAAACGTTGAGGGAATGCTCTGCGGTATATTTGTCCTTGTTTTTCAACTTTGTAAGCAGTAACAGTGCGTCTTCATTTCTGAGGATGCTATCTACGCAGTTATCTACAACCTCACGAGCCTTGTTGAGATCAAGTGTGCGACCAACGCGTAGACCGGACATGATGCTGTCGGCAAAGGACTTCGCCTCGGCGTAATGTCCAGATGCTTTTCGTATTTCCCTGTCAACACTGACCTTGTTGATGTAAGTAATCCGTTGACGCGACCGGGAATTGCCGGTTTCCGCAATGGGCTCTTGCGGGCGATTCGATATTTCCTGTTCGGATGTCGGTCCATGGAACATGGAAAAACGGGACTTCGCCGATGTCCGTGACTTTCGTTGGGAAATGTCCGGCTCAGTGTTCTTGACTTTGCCTTCAATCACGACGCGTCGGCATTGGGACTGAAGGGCATCGATATCCTTTTGTCGCTGGACCACAAAGCCCTGAATCAGGAAATCAGTGTCTTCCCAGGGGCGGTCCAGCCGGACGACGTGCATTCCGACCCGCAGTTCCGAGACATCAATTTCAAGTTCGACCGTTTCGTATCGCATACCAATCAACCTGGCTGTCTGGAGTTCATCATACGGTCTCGTTATTCCGGGGTCACAGGTTGTCGGCGGTTTTTTGTAGCAGAAATCTAAAATCCTGTAATACGTAATGAAAGGATACGCATCAGTATGAACTTACCGAAGCTTGGCTTCGTAAATGTGTGGAGAAGCTCTTCTCAACTATCATAAATAAACAGTGGAGCTGTCTAGGGAAGGAGGCCGTAGGAATGGTAAGCGCAGTTACCCGGGAGCAAAAGGAATTTGTTTACAGGCTCTCTCTGGGCCTGGCCCGGTCCAAGATCGACCAATTGGATACCAGCGTTCACAGCTTCATCGCCGAGCTTGGCGATAAGCTCTGTTCAGATCGCGCCTACCTGATCACGTTTGAAGAAGCCACCCAAACCATTTCCATCACGCATGAAGCCTGCAGAAACGGCGTGACACCTCAGAGAGATGCAATCCAGAACGTGCCGATGGCCCGCTTTCAATGGCTGATGGGCCAGTTGCAAACTCTCCCGGTGCTTGTCATCCCCGAAGTCGAAGAACTGCCATCTGAAGCTGAAGAGGAGAAACTGGAATTCCAACGGGAGGGTATCCGGAGCCTGGTTCTTGTCGGTTTGAAGCTTGAAGGTCAGGTCCGTGGAATTCTGGGTTTCGATTTTCTTCAACAGTCTCGAGTGCTGGATTCCGAAACCGAAGAATTCGTGCTTCAGGTAGGGGAAGTTTTAGGTGCATCTGTCCACCGACAGATCCTGGCCAGTCGTAATGTGAGGTTCGAGAATAGCCTTTATCGTTATTCCGACCAGTTCCCGGGCGTCATCTTTCAGTTCAGGATGTATCCAGACGGGCATGTAACGTTTCCTTTCATCAGCGAAAAAGTTGAAGATTTATTCGGGCTTGCGGCTGATCTGCTGAGTACGGACGCCCAACCTTTACTCAACCTGATCGAGGCTGACGACAAGGCATCCTTTTTTGAGAAGGTTGATGAGTCTCGCCGGCGCATGACGCCATTCGAAACCGACTTTCGAGCTCACAAATGCGATGGCGCGATCGCCTGGGTGGAAGCCAGATCGGTGCCCGCCCGATTGGCCGACGATAGCATGACCTGGCACGGCTATTTTTTCGATGTCACGGACCGCAAGAAATCAGAATCCGAGATCGAGAAACTCGCCTTTTACGACCCACTGACCGGCCTGCCAAACCGTCGACTGTTGCGGGACCGCCTGGCGCAGGCGTTGACCGGGAGCACCAGGGACCACAATCACGGTGCTCTGGTATTCATCGACCTTGATAACTTCAAAAACATAAACGACTCTGCGGGGCACCTGACCGGCGATGAGTTGCTGATCCAGGTAGGGGACAGGTTGAAACAAACGGTCCGAGAGTGGGATACCGTTGCCCGGCTCGGTGGGGACGAGTTTGTTCTTATTCTGAAGGGGTTTCCCGCTGAGCCGGCCAACGCAGCAGCGAAGGTTGAGAAAGTCTGCGAGAAAGTCCGTGATGCCCTGAACGAGCCCTATGATCTGAAGGGCATCGAGTATACGGGTACTCCGAGCATTGGCATTACGCTGTTCTATGACCACGACACCTCACTCGAAGAGCTTTTGAGTCAGGCCGATATGGCCATGTTCCGAGCCAAGGAAGACGGGCGAAATTGCATCCGCTTCTACGACTCCATGATGCAGAAAAAGGTATCCGAGCGCCTGGCTCTTGAGTCCGACCTCAGGATGGCGATACGGAAGAAGCAGCTGGCAGTCCACTATCAGGTTCTGGTGAATGAGAAAGGTGATCCCATAGGCGCCGAGGCGTTGCTGCGTTGGCACTGCCCGGGTCGCGGCATGGTCTCTCCCGCCGAGTTCATTCCTCTGGCCGAGGAAACCGGACTCATTGAATCGGTCGGCTACTGGGTTCTGGAAGACGTTCTCTCACGGATCGCCAGCTGGAAAGAGCGAGGCGGACCGTTATCGAAGCTTCAGGTTTCGGTCAACGTGAGTGCCAGGCAGTTCCACCTTCCTTCTTTCTGTTCGACTGTGATGGCGCTATTGAGAAAAACCGGTGCATCCCCGAGACATCTTAAGGTGGAAATTACCGAAAGCGCTCTTGCCTACGATCTCGAGTTGGTAGAGGAAACACTTCGGACCCTGAGAAGCATGGGAATACGGATCTCCCTTGATGATTTCGGTACGGGTTATTCTTCCCTCGGCTACTTGAAGCGCTTATCTCTGGATGAACTGAAAATTGACCAAGGATTCGTCCGCGACATCCTGGATGATCCCAATGATGCCGCCATCGCAGAGACCATCCTGGCTCTGGCCTCTGCGCTCAAACTGTCAGCCGTGGCCGAAGGTGTGGAAACCAGAGGGCAGCTGGAGCGCCTTGTTCGCATGGGGTGCACCCGCTTCCAGGGCTACCATTTCAGTCGCCCGCTCCCAGCGCTGGAGTTCGAGAAGTTGATTGAACAAGCAATCGGTGACCGAAAGAGAAGGGCTTGGTAGTTCGCATCCTATCTGTATAAACTGGTGCCTTGTTTCTAATCCATTTCAAACAATATTGAGAGCAGTCCCCTATGGCAATCTGGACCAGCACCCCGAACCTTGAACACCTTGCCAAAGCCAGCGAAAACACCGCGGTCAGCTACATGGGTATCGAGTACCTTGAAATTGGCGACGACTATGTCAAAGGCCGCATGCCTGTTGATGAACGTACCGTTCAGCCTTTTGGCATTCTGCATGGTGGCGCATCGGTGCTGCTGGCGGAAACCCTTGGTAGTATGGCGGCGAATTGCTGCCTGAAAAATCCGGAAACTGTCGCTGTTGGGCTGGATATCAACGCCAATCACATTCGCCCGGTCACCAAGGGCTGGGTGTATGGCACGGCGAGGCCAGTTCACATCGGTAGTGCCACTCAGGTATGGGAAATTCTGCTTGAGAACGAAGAGGGGAAAACCACCTGTATTTCCCGGCTGACCATGGCGGTAACGAAGCGGCCGGGGTGAGTTGCTCCGGGTGCGTTTCAGGACTTGAGGCGCACCCGACCCCTGCCAAGGGCCTTTGACTCATACATCGCGCTGTCCGCCCTTGCCATAAGATTCTCGAGGTTTGGCTCCTCCGGGCGAAGGGATGAAATGCCAAAACTGGCTGTCGGCCGGATACGAACATCATGGTATAGGACCGGTGTTTTATGCATCACGCCCAGTAACCGTTCTGCCAGTTCTGAGGCCTGAGTCGCATGAGCATCACCAAGAAGGATCGCGAACTCTTCGCCGCCAATGCGCGCCGCAATATCCGCCTCACGAACGTTGCTTTCCAGAACCCGCCCTACGTGCCGCAATACCTCATCTCCGGCATCGTGGCCGTGGTTATCATTGATCTGTTTGAAGTGGTCCAGATCAAACATGATGATCGCCAGAGGCGAGCCGTTTCTTCGGGTCTGTTTCAACAGCTGGTTGCCCAGTTCGAAGAAGGCTCTCCTGTTGTGAAGTCCGGTAAGGTCGTCCTCCAGTGCAGCGGCCCGGGCCTTTTCATGGGCCTCCTTTAGCGCCAGCTCCATCTCCTTCCGGTCGGTGATGTCTGTAGCAATTTCGAGGCGGACCAGTCGGCCGTCTATCCAGGGAATTGCCTGATCCCGGCACTGGTACCAACGGTTGTCCAGTCGATTCTGGAATTCCCAGATATGCGGGGGAGATGGATTGCCTTCAGAATCAATCAGCAGGTGATTGGTGCAGAAGTCGCAGGGGCTGGCGTTATCCTGCAGGACTTCCCAGCACTTTTTCCCATCTATAGAGCCCCAGATTCTTCGGCCATAAGCGTTCATGTAAAGGAGCTCATGGGTTTCGAAATCAGAGACGTAAACCAGGGCGTCCAGATTGTCGAGTACGGCCCTGAGACCTTCGGCCGGAGTAATCTCCGAAATGCCAGAATCTTCTGGAGCGGCCGGAATGTTGAGGGAGGGAATGCCGGAGTTCATGTTTTGATGTGCCGGAATCTGTTTGAAAAGCAGTATAGCAGGGCATTCCGGGTTAGAAAGTAACAGACTGTCCTTTATGTGGCGCCAGTGCTAAGGCGTGGAGTGGTTACAATCAGCCCCTGATCGACAAACTCCTGGAGTACTATGTTGTAGGTACCATCCGGGACCTCCCGGGCAATGCGGTAGATTTCGCCTGAGGCATCTTCGGGGCTGACCTTAAGGTCTACCGTCCGATAGGGGGCCATCACGCTTTTGTCAGACTCCCTGACCAGCAGAACGCAAGGCTTGAGTTTATGCTCCGGCCGGCTCTCCACAACGATGCCGACCTCGCCGTTGACCATCTCGACGATGGACCCTGGCGGGTACACCCCGATCATCTGGATGAAGGCATCCGCCAGCTCTTCATCGAACTGGGTGCCGCGGTGCTTGTGAATAATTTCCAGCGCCTGCATTGAGGCCCGCCCCTTATCATATACCCGGTTGCTGGTAATGGCATCGTAGGTGTCCACCAATCCTATGATCTTGGCAAAGTAGGGGATTTGCTGGGCGTAAAGGCCCCGGGGATAGCCTGAACCATCCATCCGCTCGTGGTGGCTGAATGCCACATCCACGGCAGTGTTCAGGGAATTGCTGGTCCCCATCAGTATGGTGCGGCCGTGGGTGGTGTGGTGACGCATAACGTCGAACTCTTTCGGTGTCAGTGCTCCCGGCTTGTTGAGGATCTCATCGGGAATCCGGGTCTTGCCGACATCATGGAGCAGGCCACACAGGGCCAGATTGCGGATTTCTCCTTCAAGCAATCCAAGGTGTTTGCCAAAGGCAGCGGCCAAAATGGACACATTGATGCAGTGCTCGGCGGTGTACTCATCCTGGTGCTTGATCTTGGTGAGCAGCAACAGGGCGTTTTCATTGCGGAGTACGCTCTCCACGCAGTGGTTCACCACTGTCCGGGCATTGTTCAGATCCAGGGTACGGCCAACCCTGAGTCCGGACATGATCGATTTGGCGGTTTTCTGGGCCTCCTCGAAGCGTATGATCGCCGTTTCCATCTCCTGTCCGGCGTCGATTTTGTTGATGTACCTGACACGCTTGCGGGGCGGTACAGGTTTATGGGCATCCTGCTCGGATTCGGTGACCTGTTTTCTGCGGAAAAGCCCCATCAGACCTGAAGACTTGCGGCCGTTGCCATTTCCGTACTTTGGCAACGGTGCGCCATCGATACGACCTTCGATGAACACGAAATCACACTGTGCCCGCAGCGCATCAATGTCCGCCTGGTCACGAATAACAAAGCCCTGAATCAGGAAGTTCGTATCTTCCCAGGGGCGGTCCAGACGAATGACGTGCATCCCGATGGCAAGTTCCGACACGTCGATCTGGCTTTCAATTATTTCCTGATGCGGTGCACTCATACTCTGATCCTGAATCCCTGGAGCACTATTTTGAGGCAAAAAACCTCTGACAGGATGGACCGGATTGCAAAATCTGGTCAAATAATGTTCATTCAACAGGTTGGCGGCCGGTTTCGCCGGGGTTGTGTTTCCGGGCGCGGCGTCGCTCAGAGGGGGTCTTCCAATGACTGACCATCGTTCCTTCCATCTCTGGTGGCTTGCACTGGCTGCGGCGCTTATCCCGCTGTTAACCATCCATATCACGTTTTCCGTTTCAGTGCTGGAAGGGCATGTGGAGCTATGCAATCCATACTGGGACAGCTGCACCAGCATCAGCCGGACTGGTCGTCACGGCACTTCCTACTTCATTTTCAAAGGTACCATGCTGCCGGCGGCCCTGTTGGGCATTCTGTTCTGGTGGCTGAACGGTCGGTGGCTGCGCCAGCTCGGCGTTCATTCCAGCGGTGTGGCCTGGGTCCCCTGGCTGGGCCTGGTGGCCAGCGTCTCGCTCGGCGCTTATACCCTGGCTCTGGGACACGCCGGGGACGGCTTCAACCTGATCCGCCGTATTGGCGTGGTTCTGTATTTCTCGCTCACGTTCATCTGTGAGCTGCTGGTCAGTTCCGGATTGCGCAGCCATCCGTTGTGGAAGAACACTGGCATGAGGCTGCTGAATCTTTGCCAGCTTATTCTGGCGGTAGGCATTCTTTCAGTCATCCTGAATGGCGTGGCGCCCGAGTTCTACAGCCGCAAGGACGATGCATTCGAGTGGATTCTGGCGTTCCTGATCAATGCTCACGCGCTCTGGCTGGCTTTGCTGTGGAAGAAAAACCGATTCCGCGTGCGCCTCTGGGCCGATTCCTAGAGTGAGAGCAGCCCGCGAATCAGCGCCGCCGTTCCGGCGATGGCAGCGATACCGAGAATTACCGGGCGAAGCCCCTCGAAGGGCATACGGTGAACCAGCTTGCCTGACAACCAGAAGCCCAGGAATACTCCAGGGAAAGTAACTGCGAACAGGAAAAGCTCTCGGGTTCCCAGGTAGCCCGAAGCGAGCAGGCCTGACAGGCTCAGCACGCTGGCAGCCAGGAAGAAGGCCGACATGTTCGCCCTGACCAACGGTCCCTTTTCATTCTGGTAAATCAGCGCAATTGGCGGTCCACCCACGGCGGTAATCGTGCCCATATAGGTGGAAGCGGCTCCGGCCAGCACGCTGTTCCGTGCGTTGAGCGCCGGCTTGAGACCGCCAACGCTGAGCGCTACGCCGGCAAGGATAAGAATGCCGAAGGTCAGTTCGAAGCCTTTGGTTGAAATCACCAGCAACGTCAGTGCTGCCAGGACTGCCCCGGCAACGCCGCCACCGATGGCAAAACGCACTTCCCTGATCTGCAATGCGCCGCGATTGCGGATCAGCATAAAGACAGTGAGGAGGGTGGCATTCAGAATCAGGGGGCCGGGCACTAACACCGGGCTTATCAGGAATAGCAACGGCGCGGCCAGTGTGCCAATGCCATAGCCGGCCACGCCTTGCAGACAGGCTCCGGCAAGAATGGCAAGGTTGGCCAGAAGAATCTGTAACAGCGACACATCTGTCAAAGGAAATCACCAAAAGGTCAGGAGATTAGGCCGGAGCAACGCCGGTTTGATATTGATACACTGCCGGACTACGAGCATAGCCGAAACGATCGAAGCCCGATGATTCTACAGACTGAAAATCGAAACTGCGCCTGCGGCAGCGGTAAACTCTACAGCGAATGCTGCGAGCCTCTCCATCAGGGAGAAGCAGCGTCTACTCCGGCAGCGCTGATGCGATCCCGTTACGCGGCCTTCGTTCTCAAGCTGCCGGATTATCTGCGGGCCACCTGGCACGAGAGCTCACGGCCAGAGACGCTCAGACTGGAAGACTCACCAGACTGGACCTCCTTGCAGATCCTGGACACCAACCAGTCCGGCGATCGTGGCACGGTGCTTTTTCGTGCGGTCTACCGCTTGGGCAAGGGCTGGGGATTTCTCGAAGAAAACTCCGATTTTGTCCGGGAGCAAGGCCGCTGGTATTACCTTCGTGGTGACACCAGCGAGGGCCAGTTGAAGCCCGGTCGCAACGAACCCTGCCCCTGCGGGAGTGGCCGAAAGCACAAGGCGTGCTGCCTGTAGGCGCCCGTTACTCGAAGGACGGCATTTCGGGTTTGGCAACTGGCTTGTCTGCTTCCTGCCAGGCATCAAATCCGCCGGCGATGGACTGCACGTGCATGTAGCCCATTTCTTTCAGGGCCTTGGCACTCAGCGCGGCTCGCCCTGATGTCTTGCAGTAACACACGATGTTCATGTTGCGGCTCTCGAACGCCGGATCATTGGTGAACTTGAACTCCAGCAAACCACGGGAAATGTTGACCGCGCCGGGTATATGACCGGCCCGGTACTCATCCGCATCACGCACATCGAGGAGTAAGTCAGCGTTCTTGATGGCCTCTTCTGCCTGATCAAGAGGTACTTCCTGAATCTCTTTCTTGGCGGCTTCTACCAGATCATGGGCAGTTTTCATGGGTAAGCTCCTCATACTGTTGGAATAAGGTTATATCTCAGGATAAGGGTTTGGGGCGCCCGGCGACACCCCGCACATGTACGAAGGAGGTCCAATGAAGCAACCTATTACCGGTTATCACAAGGACGAAGAAAACCACTGGGTCGCCCAGTTGGCGTGTGGGCATAATCAGCATGTGCGTCATACACCGCCCTGGGTGAACCGGCCATGGGTGACGACGGAAGAGGGGCGGGCATCCATGCTCGGGTTTGAACTCAATTGCCGGAAATGTGAGGAGGGCGCGCCGTCCGACTCGAGGCCGCCCCTGGATGATTAAGCCGCCTTGTTGTTGCCGATGGCGCAGGCGTATTTGCGTTCATAGCGTTTGTCTGCCCATTTCCCGTAGATGCGCGAGGCAATCTGGAAAATGCCGGGCCACAGCAGGGGTTTGAACAGAAAACCAAAGGGCGTGTGGGACCAGGCGCGAACATTTGCGGGCAGACCGATGACCCACTCGCCGGTCCAGGTCATCAGGTGCAGGCGTCTGAGTAGAGCTTCATGACATGGCAGATTGGCGCTGCCGTCACGCTGTTCATGGATGTCTGCAAAGATCAGATTGCCACGCTGGAGTTTGCGCAGGGTGCGGATCTCTTTGGCGCACAGTGGGCATTGTCCGTCGTAAAACAGGGTGTCATAACGGAGCTCCATCGAGTCCTCCAAGGGTTAGAATCTGTTTCCGGGCGTTCGATTTGTGGGCTTCCAGCGTTTCCACGATCCCATTGAGCGCGGCTGGCAGTACCTCTGGCGCCGCCTGGCGGAACTGGTCGAGAAGCAAAATCTGAACGTGCAGATCCTGGAACCGGCCATAGAGCTCTTGCCGCTCCTTTAAGGTTTTCAGGTTGCGCTTCCAGGTTTTGGCATCCAGTTCCATCAGGTAACGGATTCGTTTGAGTTGCTTGCGCAGCCGATGGACATCCTCATCCGGTGAAGTATGCATCAGCTCGGCAGTGCGTTTATTAAACTCCTTGATACGACGTTCCACGGCCCTTCGGATGTCTTTCGGCCGGAGTGTTGCGGCCAATTTCTGAAACTTTCGCGAATCGATCAGATTGCGCCAGTGTTCCATGCTGTCCTGGTAGCGCTTGCTTTTCAGTCGCTTTGCCAGCTTTTTATGATGGCTGGCGGCTTCGCGCTCGAACCAGATCTGCAAGGCTGCCCGAATTTCCGCGCCATCTGCGCAAAGTTCCGGCAGGTCCTGAAGAAACACGTGAAGGTCCCGCAGTGGGCCCGTTGCCCTTGCATGGCGTTTCAGGGTTTTAACCCCTTTTGCCAGCGATTTGTCACCGGTCACGTCCTGAACCGATTCGGCGATGGCCCGGCTGCGTCGAATCGCAATCCGGTATTGGTGCAGGAATTCGTCATCCAGGCCAAGGGCGACGCCCCGTTCCAGTTGCCTTAGCCGATCAAGTTGATGGCGAAGGGCCTTGGGAATGTCCCTTGCAGGATCGTCCCCCGCGGTTCTGGCTTTCTTTTTAAGCTTTCGTTCGAAGTGGGCGTAGCTGTAATCCTGTGGCGTTATCAGAGTCACCAGTTTGCCCTGGCCGCGACCAATCTGACGCCAGTGTTTGATCGAAAGCCGGATGTGAATAACGCTGGCGGTGGGTAGCTGTTCCGGGGGCTGCTTCAGGAGGGACTGGGCCAGTTCCAGTAACGCCGGGTTGTGGCCGACCAGGGTAATCTGTGGAGCGTCTGCCTGCTCTTCAAGCCATGCGAGTAGTCGCCGATAGTCGAAGGTATATAGCTCACTCAGGGTATGGCAGCGCTCGGCTGCGACTGTGTCGGGCAGTATGCCTTGCAATGTTGCAACGGCCCGCTTGGCGTTGCTGCTGTAAACCTCGCCTTCGAACGCGCCGACAGATTTCAGGGCATTTCCCAATGGGGCCAGTTGGCTGACGCCCCTTGCATTGAGGGGGCGTTCCCGGTCAGAAAGTGATTCATCGGCCCAGCTGGACTTGGCGTGGCGTACCAGAAACAGGTGCTTCATTGGCATACCTTCGTAGTGATCCTTTAGTCTAGCGCTTGCTTAAGACATTTACGTTACTGCCGTTACTCTACTTATCTGAAAACACTGGCGGAAGCCCCGCCTGGCCAGAGAAACTCAGGCGCAGCAGGGCGGCTGCTGAAATCTCTCTTAACAAACTGGAACAGATCACCTGGTGTGGTCTGTGGATAATCTCCAGCAACAAAATTCCCACGGAGCGCGGTACGATGAATGTTCTGAGTCGGTTGAAAATTCGAACTCGCTTACTGGTGGCCGTAATGGTCCCGGTACTTGTTACGGCGGCGACTCTCGCCTGGATTACCGCCAGCCAGATTCAGGCCAATGGCGAGGAGGAACTCAAACGCCTTGAGAACAGCCTTCTGGAAGCGCGCAAGGCTGGCTTGCAGAATCTGGTTGATGCGGCCGAAGCGGTCGTACTGGAAGCCAAGAATGATCCGTCGTTGAGTGAGGAAGAAGCGAAGGAAGCCGCGGCAGCGCGCTTGCGTACGATTCGTTTCGATGAAACCAACTATGTGTTTGCCTACACCCGTGACGTCTACAACCTGGCCTATGCGCCCGATCCTTCCAAGGAGGGGCCAACCAATAACCCGACTCTGAAGCGTCTGGTGGGGGATCTTTTTGCCGCGGCCGAGGAGGATGGCTTTTACGGCTACGACTGGATGAACCCGGCTTCGGGTAATGAAGAACCCAAGATGTCCTATTCCACCCTCATTCCGGACTGGGACTGGATGATAGGTGCCGGTGTGTACATTACCGATATCGACCGGCAGGTGGCAGCTGCCCGTGAGGAAATCGAGGCCGGTATGGCTGAAACCCTGGGCTTTATCCTGTTGGTCACGGTGGTGGTGGTTGTGATTGCGCTGGTGATTGGTGTTTTCGTCGGCCGTAGCGTGACCCGGCCGTTGAAGAGCGTCAGCAACATGATGCAGGAAATTGCGGACGGCGAAGGTGACCTGCGCCAGCGTCTGCCGGACGAGGGCAATGACGAGCTGGCCGAGCTCGGTCGGCGCTTTAACGCCTTCGTAGTCAAGATCCAGGACACCATGCGTGAGGTTGGTGCGACCACGGATCAGGTCGCATCCGCGGCGGAAGAACTGAGCCGGGTAGCCAATGAAACCCGGGCTTCCGTTCAGGAACAGGGCTCCGAGACCGATCAGATTGCCTCGGCCATCAATGAAATGGCGGCCACTATCCAACAAATCTCCGGTAACGCTAATGAAGTTGAGAGCGCAGCGTCAGACGCTGACCGTATGGCCCGCGAGGGTGGCGCAACGATTAGCAGCGCCCAGGGCGCGGTGAATCAGCTTTCTGAAGAAATCCAGGATACCGCGAAGAGTATTGATGCTCTTGCCGAGAAATCCGACGATATCCAGCAGGTTCTGGATGTCATCCACGCCGTGACTGAACAGACCAACCTGCTGGCCCTGAATGCGGCTATCGAGGCTGCCCGGGCCGGTGAGCATGGCCGTGGTTTCTCGGTGGTTGCCGACGAAGTGCGCCAACTGGCCAAGCGTAGCGCCGAGTCCGCCGACCAGATCCGCGAAATGATTGATGGCTTCGTCACGGAGTCTAAGGCGTCGGTTGAGCGGATGAACAAGTCGCGTAAACGTTCAAGCGAAACCGTGGAAAGGATCAACCACGCCACGGATGCCCTGAAAACCATTGAGACGTCGGTGGGTCAGATTCACGATCAGGTCACCCAGATCGCGACCGCCGCCGAGCAACAGAGCCAGGTTGCCGAGGAGATCAACCAGAACGTGGTCCGCATTGTCGATGCTGCCCAGCGCAGTGATACCGGCGTAACCCAGACCAACGAAGCCAGCCATGAACTGGCGCGGCTGGGCGAGAGCCTTCGGGATCTGGTCGGTCAGTTCAAGGTCTGATACCGATTCACGGTGTTCTGCCGATTGGCGGAACACCATGAGCAAGCTATGATGGTTGCGCGACAGAAATACCTGTTTTCATACCAACAATAATGGAAGCCAACACAATGACAATCCGGAAAACACTGCTTGCGGCCGTTGCCGCTGCAGCCACCGCGTTCAGCGTGTCCTCGGTGGCCGAGGAAAACTTCACCTTGCGCCTTGCGCAGACCTGGGGGCCAAATTCTCCGGTACTGGGAGAGACTGTTCAGCATATGGCGGACATGGCAGAAACCATGTCGGATGGCCGCCTGCAGATTCGCATTGATCCGTCCAACAAGCACAAGGCGCCTTTCGGGATTTTCGACCTGGTGCGCAATGGTCAGTACGACATGGGCCACACCGCGTCCTATTACTACAAGGGCTCTATCCCGAACGCCATGTACTTCACCACCATTCCGTTCGGGCTGATCGCGCCCGAGATGTACGCCTGGTTCTACCACGGCGAGGGCATGGAACTGATGCAAAAGGTGTATGAGCCCTACGGCATGCTCTCCTTCCCGGGTGGTAATACCGGTAATCAGATGGGTGGCTGGTTCCGCAAGGAGATTAACTCCCTTGAAGACCTCAAAGGCCTGAAGATGCGCACCCCCGGTTTTGCCGGCGAGGTTATGTCTGAACTGGGCGTTGCCGTGACCAACCTGCCGCCAGGTGAGCTCTACACTGCCCTGGAGCGTGGCACCGTGGACGCCGTTGAGTGGGTCGGCCCTGCCCTCGATTTCCAGATGGGCTTTCATCAGATCGCCAAGTACTACTATTCGGGTTGGCAGGAGCCGGGCGCGGAAGTCCAGTTCCTGATCAACAAGAAAACCTGGGAAAGCCTGCCCAAAGATCTCCAGGAAATTCTTCGGGTCGCCATGCGCACCGCTGCCTATGACATGTACATCCAGAGCACTCATCAGAGTGGTGTGGCCTGGGACCGCATGAAGGAAGACTATCCGGATGTCACCCACAAGGTATTCCCGCCGGAAGTCATTGATGCCCTGCGCAGCACCACCAACCGGTTGCTGGCCGAAGCCGCAGAGAAGGATCCGCTTGCGAAAGAAATTATCGATTCACAGCGTGACTACCTCAAGCAGGTTCGTCAGTGGACCAACATTTCCGACAAGGCCTATCTGAACAGTGTGGCTGAGGATTGAAGCCTGACAATACCTGCTAGCCCGTCAAAGGCTTGAACGCGTTGTCAGTCAAAGGGGCGCCGGGGCTGTAATATCCCGGCGCCCCTTTTTGTTTGCGTCGGTTTCTGGAAAAATAGGCCGCTCATTCTTTGGGCAGCGCCGATGAAACAGACACTGCTATCCCTGAGCAATCTCTCCAAGCAATTCAGTGGCAAAACGGTGCTCGACAGTCTGGATCTCGAGATCTACGATGGCGAGTTCATTACCCTGCTGGGGCCTTCCGGTTGCGGTAAAACCACACTGCTGCGTCTGATGGCCGGCTTCGAACATCCGGACGAGGGCACCATCACCCTGGCGGGAGACGATCTCACCTACACCGCCCCGGAAAACCGTCCGCTGAATACCGTTTTCCAGCATTACGCTCTGTTCCCCCACATGTCGGTGTTCGACAACGTGGCCTATGGCCTGAAAATGGAAAAGCGTCCGAAGGACGAGATCCGCCAGCGAGTTGATGAGGCTCTGGCCATGGTCCAGTTGCAGGATTTCGCCCGTCGTAAGCCCCATCAGCTGTCTGGCGGCCAGCAGCAGCGGGTTGCCATCGCCCGGGCGGTGGTCAAACGCCCACGCCTGCTACTGCTGGATGAACCGCTCTCGGCCCTCGATTACAAACTGCGCCGCACCATGCAGGTTGAGCTTAAACGCCTGCAGCGGGAACTCGGGATCACCTTTGTGTTTGTGACCCACGATCAGGAAGAGGCGCTGTCGATGTCCGATCGGGTGGTAGTGCTCAAGGACGGCCTGGTGCAACAGCTGGGAACACCTCGGGAAGTCTACGAGCGACCAGCCAATCTCTTCACGGCCCGGTTTGTGGGCGAGACCAACTTTTTCCCGGGCACCGTTGAGTCGGTTCAGGACGGTTCCATTAAGGTGGATGTCTTCGGCCTCAAACGAACACTGCGTCGTCCGGATTTTCCGGTGCAGGACAATCAGCAATTGCACGTTCTGCTGCGCCCGGAAGATATCCGGGTTCTCGACCCTGGCGACGAGAACGGTGTCGCGGGCAAGATCGTCGAGCGCAACTACAAGGGCAGCACTCTGGATTCGGTTATCCATCTCGCTGACGGAACCGAGGTTCTGGCCAGTGAATTCTTTGATGAGGATGACCCGGCCTTTGATTACCGACTCGGAGAGCCCGTAAAGGTCAGCTGGGTTGATGGCTGGGAGTGGCTTCTTCCTCAGGAAGTTGACCAGAGTAACGACGAGGAACTACCGGCCGATGCATAGCGTTATGCAGCAGCCGTTCAAAACCGCTGTCCTGATTCTGGTGTGGGGCTGGCTCCTGTTCCTGGTGCTGGCGCCGAATCTTTTGGTGGTGGGCGCCAGTGTCATGACCCGGGACCCTGTCTCGTTCCTGTCACTGCCCCTAAACCTGGATGCCTATCGCCAGCTGTTTGATCCCCTGTATCTGGACGTGTTCCTGCATTCCCTTTTCATGGCGGCGATGACCACGCTGGTGTGTTTGTTGATTGGCTATCCGTTTGCCTGGGCTCTGTCCAAAGTGGGCAAGCAACGTCAGCTGGTCCTGATCTTCCTTCTGATCGTGCCCTTCTGGACCAACTCCCTGGTGCGCACCTACGCCTTGAAGCTGATCCTGGCCACAAACGGTCTGCTGAACAGCGCCCTGATGTCGATCGGGCTGATCGATGAGCCCCTGCAACTGCTCTACACCGAGGGCGCGGTGATCATTGGCTTGGTGTATCTGCTGCTGCCGTTCATGATCCTGCCGCTGTATTCGGTGTTTGAGGATCTGAAGCAGGAGCTGCTGCTTGCTTCCCATGATCTGGGCGCGGGCCGGCTGTACACCTTTATCCATGTGATTGTCCCGCTCACCTTGCCAGGGGTTCTGGCCGGCGTGATGCTGGTCTTGCTGCCGGCCATGGGGCTGTTCTTTGTTCCGGATATCCTGGGTGGCTCGAGAAATCTGCTGGTAGGCAACGTGATCAAGAACCAGTTCCTCGATGCGCGCAACTGGCCTTTCGGGGCCGCCGCCAGCATCGTGCTGACGTTGACCATGGCGTTCCTCATGTTTGCCCACCGGTTGAGTAAACGGCGCATTGGTGAGGAGGGCACGTGATGACACGTTGGTTACCCCGCACTTATCTCACCCTGGTCTACATTCTGCTCTATGTGCCCATCGTGGTGCTGGTGGTGTTCTCGTTCAACGATTCTCGCACCGGCTATGCCTGGGGTGGTCTCAGTCTGCGCTGGTATGAGTCGCTGTTTAACAACCGTGCCATGGTCAGCGCCATGTGGAATTCCCTCTGGCTAGCGCTGTCTGCGGCAACCGTTTCCACAGTGATAGGCGCCCTGACGGCCCTGGCACTGCACCGATACCGGTTCCGGGGCAAGAAACTGCTCAACGGCATGCTGTTTGTGGTGATGATGTCGCCGGAGATTGTCCTCGCGATCTCCCTGCTTGCCCTGTTCCTGTTGGTAGGACTGCAGCTTGGTTATGTCTCGCTGCTATTGGCCCACGTGACCTTCTGTCTGCCGTTCGTGGTTATCACGGTGATGGCCCGGTTGAGCGGTTTCGATGAGAGCCTGCCCGAAGCTGCACGGGACCTTGGTGCTTCTGATTTCACAATGACCCGTACGGTACTTATCCCGGTGACCATGCCGGCTTTACTGGCAGGTTGGCTGCTAGGGTTTACACTGTCCCTCGATGATGTGGTGGTCAGTACGTTTGTCAGTGGCCCGAGCTATGAAATTCTGCCCCTGCGCATTTACTCCATGGTGCGTGTGGGCCTGAAACCCGAGGTGAATGCCCTGGGCACACTGTTGCTGGTGTTTTCACTGGTTATGCTGATGTTGTCTCAATGGATTCTGATAAGGAGCAAACGATGAAGAAACTGGCACTTGCCGGCTTGCTGGCAGTGGGACTAACGGGGTGCAGTTCTGAGGATCCTCAGGTGCTCAACCTTTATAACTGGTCCGAGTACATGCCGCAGGAAGTCCTCGACCGTTTCACCGAGGAAACCGGCATCCAGGTGGTTTACACCACCTACGACAGTAACGAGGCCATGTATGCCCGCTTGAAACTGCTGGATGAGAGTGCGGCCTATGACCTTGCGGTGCCGTCTACCTACTACGTCAGCAAGATGCGCCAGGAAGACCTGCTGCTGCCGATTGATCGCAGCAAGATCGAGGGTTTTGACAACCTGGATCCGGAGCTGGTGAACCTGGATATCGACCCGGACAACAAATTCTCTGTACCCTACCTCTGGGGCACCACGGGTCTGGCCGTGGATACCGCAGACATCGAAGGTGAGCCTGTTACTGCCTGGGAAGACCTGTGGGAAGATCGCTTCGATGGCCGGGTTATGCTAACCAACGACATGCGGGAAGTGTTCCACGTTGGCCTGCGGGTGCTGGGCTATTCCGGCAACAGCACCAACCCGGACGAGATCGAGGCAGCCTATGAAAAGCTCGCCGAGCTGATGCCTTCGGTTCGCACCTTCAACTCCGATGCGCCCCGTATGCCCTACCTGGAAGGTGAAACCGATGTGGGCATGATCTGGAACGGCGAGGCCGTGATGGGCAAGGACACCATGGAGTCGCTGGAATACGTCTATCCGGAAGAAGGCATCATTGCCTGGCTGGACAGTTTCGTGATTCCGAAGAACGCCAAGAATCCTGAGGCGGCCCACCAGTTCATCAGTTTCGTGTTGCAGCCTGAAATCTCCGCTCTGATCAGCGAGGAGATCGGATATGCCACGCCGAACCTGGCGGCGCGGGACCTGCTGCCGGACGAAGTCGCGAATAACCGGGCAAGCTATCCGAACGCCACCGACATGATCAATGCCGAGTTCCAGACCGACATCGGCGACGACGCCCTTCAGATCTACGCCAAGTACTGGGAAATGTTGAAGTCCGGGCGTTAAACGCGCCGGAACTCAATATCACCTTAAAAAAACGGAGGCTGCGTCCTCCGTTTTTTTGCTCCACGTTTCACAAAACTGCAATACATGGTCTATAACTTCCTGATAACAAATGGTTAGCAAACTTCTGAACTTACCATCGGTAGGGACACGTTATGATCATGCCTTCTCGTTCAACACGGAACCGTGCTTTTTTGCTGTCTGCAGCCCTGGCCTCTGCCAGCTTCTCTGCCAACACCCTGGCTGAAGAGTTGCGCCTGATTACCTGGGGTGGCTATGCTCCCGACGATGTGGTCTCCCAGTTTGAGGAGGAGACCGGCATCGATGTGAAGGTAACCCTGTCCAACAACGAGGACATGATTTCCAAGCTCCGCGCTACCGGTGGCGCGGGGTTTGATCTTGCCCAGCCGAGCCAGGACCGTATTGTTGGCGTGCAGCGCCAGTTCAATATCTACAAGCCCATCGATTTCAGTCGCGTGAATACTGATCAGTTGCATCCGTCCATGGTCAAGGCCACCCAGGACTCCACCGAGCTGGATGGCAACTATTACGGCGTGCCTTCAGTGTGGGGCACCAGTGGTCTCATCGTGCACAGCTCGGTGGCGGATATCGTGACCGATTACACCGACCTGTGTGATTCCGGTGTCGAGGGCCAGGTTAGCTACCGGCTCAAGCGGCCGACCCTGATCGGTTTTGCCTTTGCGATGGGGATGGACCCGTTTGCGGCCTACGACAACCGGGATGAGTACGAGTCGATCATGGCGAAGGTCCAGGGCAAGCTGATTGACTGCAAGAGCAATGTAAAAACCTACTGGACCGGTGGCGATCAGTTGTTGGCCCTGCTGCGTACCGGTGAAGTAAAGGCGGCCATGGCCTGGGATGCCGGCGGCTGGAAGCTCAACGCCGAGAACCCGGAGATCCGGTTTGTGGCTCCTGAATCCGGCGCCCTGGGCTGGATTGATACCTTCGCGATCCCTCGCCGCAGCGAAAACGAAGAATCCGCCTACAAGTGGATCAACTTCGTGATGCAGCCGGAAATTGCGGCCCGTATTACCAATGCTTCGGGCAACTTTACCGCTTCAAAAGGTGCGGATGAGTTTGTGAAGGCAGACCTTCGGGACGCCTATCGCGAAAGCTTCGACGAAACCGCCATCAACAATATCAAGTGGTATCCGCCGGTTCCCCCGGGGCTGGAAACCATGGAAGGTCAGGTGCTGGATCGCGTCCAGGCCGCGAACTGATCCCCATGGGAATGGATTCGGACCTGTTCTGTGAGGAACTGGTCCGCCGATTTGGCAGCAATGCCGCGGTGGATCATGTTTCCCTGGACGTGCCTGCGGGCACGTTTTTCTCCATTCTTGGCCCCTCCGGTTGTGGCAAGACCACCCTGCTGCGACTCCTGGCCGGATTCGACAAACCCGATGAAGGTGATATTCACATCCGTGGCCAGCGCATGAACGATGTGCCGCCGAACCGTCGGCCGGTGAACATGGTGTTCCAGCATCTGGCCCTGTTTCCCACCATGTCGGTGGGCGACAACATTGGCTATGGGCTCAAGCGCCGGAAAATGCCACTGGCCGAGCGTCGAAAGCGCATTGCCGGGGTGTTGGAGCAGGTTGGCCTGCCAGATCTTGAGCACCGTAATCCACAGGAGTTGTCCGGTGGTCAGCGACAACGAGTGGCCCTGGCACGCTGCCTGGTTCTGGAACCCACGCTTCTGCTGCTGGACGAACCCCTGGGCGCCCTGGACCTTAAACTTCGTGAGCAGATGAAGGTGGAGCTCAAACACCTCCAGAAACAGTTCGGGACCACCTTCGTGTACATTACCCACGACCAGTCCGAGGCCATGGTGATGTCGGATCAGGTGGCCGTTATGCGGGACGGTCGATTTGATCAGGTAGCGCCGCCGGAGGAGCTCTACCGGGAGCCGGCGACACCGTTTGTAGCGGGGTTCGTCGGCGATAACAATCGCTTGTCCGGAGAGCTTGTTTCTGTTCGGGACAATCTGGCCGAAATCCGTCTGGATGATGGCGTGCTGGTTCATGGCAGAGTCGCATCGGACAACTTACAAGCTGGCCATCGCGCTGAACTGTATATCCGGCCCGAATCGCTGGTGCTGTCAGGGGAGGCTCTCAGTGCTGGCTTCTCGTCGATGCAGGCAAAAGTGCGAACCACGTTGTTTGATGGCGCCAATAGCCGGGTCGAGGCAGAGAGCTGTGGACAGTCGGTATACGCCCGCCTGCCTCAGGATGGCTCGGCACCAAGGCTGTCTGCCGACAGCTCAATCCGGCTGGCCTGGAATCCGGCGCTGGCCAGGGTCTTCGGAGCCGAGAGTCCGTGAGGTCGTCGGTCAGTCGCTTATCGCTCTGGCTATTGCTTACGCCGTTCCTGCTCTGGATCGTTTTGCTGGTGCTTCTGCCCCACCTCCAAATGCTCCGGGTGTCGTTCCAGGTCCGTGAAAGCTGGGACACCCTTGCCTGGGGTGTTGAGCAATACCAGAACTTTTTTACCGAATCCTATTACTGGCGGACGTTTGTGCGTACCGGGGTGATGTCGCTGTTCACCACGTTTCTGACGCTGATAATCGCCTTCCCCATTGCCTGGTACATTGCCCGTCTTGCCCGGGGTCGCTCCAGAGGCATCCTGTTTCTGGCCTGCCTGATTCCCTTCTGGGCCAGTGAGTTGGTGCGTACTTACGGCTGGATGATTCTGCTGCGTGAAAGTGGCCTGTTCAGCTCCTGGCTTCAGGCGCTGGGCTGGGTGGATGGTCCGGTGGAAATGCTCTACAACGATGTCGCGGTCATTATCGGGCTGGTCTATAACGGCCTTCTATTCATGGTGGTGCCGCTGGTGACAACCCTCGATGGCATGGATGAGAACCTGGTGGAAGCCGGCTACGACCTGGGTGGCGGCCACGGGACTGTTTTGCGCGAAATCGTTGTGCCCTGGGCCATACCCGGCATTGTCTCCGGATGCATTGTTGTGTTCATGCTTACACTGGGCAGTTACCTGACCCCGGTTCTGATGGGTGGTAAGGACAGCGCCTGGTTTACCGAGCAAATCTTCACCCAGTTCATCACCCGCTTTAACTGGGAGCAGGGCGCAGCGCTTGGAGTTCTTCTGCTGGTGCTGTCGTCGGTGATCGTCTGGCTCGGGCTGAAGATCTCCGGTCAATCGTTGCGCAAGGTGATGGGATGAGGCCATGATTCGTTCGGTTCCCCGGTCCCGTTTGTTTGATGGCCTCTACCTGGCTTACCTGGTGGCATTTTTCGTGTACCTGGCCTTGCCCCTGCTGGTTACAGCCGTGTTTGCGTTCAACGATGCGCCTTTCCCGTCCCTGCCATGGCAAGGATTTACCCTGGACTGGTATTTCGCGGATGGCAGTGAGGGCCGCACCGGACTCTTCCACGATGATGGACTGCTTACGGCCCTTTGGGTCAGCGCCAAGATTGCTTTCTGGGTAACTCTGGTGAGCGTGGCCCTCGGGTGCGTTAACGCGGTGCTGTTTGAGCGGGTGCATTTCCGGGGCAAGGAATTCCTGTACCTGCTTATGCTGCTGCCGTTGGTGATTCCCGGTGTCATCCTGGGGGTGTCCATACTGGTGTTCTACAGCGGTATGGCCAACGATGTTTCGGCAGCATGGGGCATCGAGCTCGATCTGTTTCGGCCGGGCATGACTCTGGTGGTGATGGGGCAGGTCACTTTCATCGCGACCCTGAGCACCCTGGTAATCGCGGCCCGCCTGCGCAAGTTTGATCCCCAGCTGGAGGAAGCTGCCCTGAACCTGGGCGCTACGCCACTGGTGGCCTGGTTTACCGTTACCTTGCCCTGGCTTCTGCCATCCATTTTCGGGGCGGCTGCCATGGCTTTCCTGATGTCGTTTGAAAACTTCAATACCACCGTTATGCTGACGGGTAGTGACACACCGT
Organism: Marinobacter sp. NFXS11; assembly: GCF_040148675.1. Lineage (NCBI taxonomy): Bacteria > Pseudomonadati > Pseudomonadota > Gammaproteobacteria > Pseudomonadales > Marinobacteraceae > Marinobacter > Marinobacter sp. NFXS11. The sequence goes on from NZ_JAGDDV010000002.1 coordinate 1,191,426, forward strand.
TGACGGTGGCGCTGTTCAACCGTCTGCGGGAGGGGTCGACGCCCGTTCTCAATGCGGTGGCCCTGCTGCTGATGGTTGGATCCGCGCTGTTGGCAATGCTGGTGATGGGTCGTTCCTCACGCTAACGGGATGCTCCGTGCGGACAGGCAGCGAGACCAGACTCAACAGGCAGACGTCGGGAGGTCTCATGAAGTTCATTTTCGAAGTGCATATCCGGGAGGGGCACACCGCTGAGGAATACGCGGATGCCTGGGTAAGAGCAAGCGAAATTATCCAGCAGGCTCCCGGAGCCCGGGGTACCGAGTTGCATCGCAAGATTGGCGACCCCAATACGCTGATTGCAATTGCCTCCTGGGAGAGCAAAGAGCAGCGCGACGCTATGGAGGGGCAACACAACCCCGATGTGGCCGCCATCATCCGGAGTGCTGCGCCGTTTGTCGATATCAAGCCGATTGGTGAGTTTGAAGACCCGGAATGGGTGGTGAAGCCCAAAAAGAGTGATTAGCAGGCGTTAACCAGTCGCCATCTTTCCAGCGGGCTGGGCTATAATCAGGTCTGGTCGCCCCACAACGCAGGTTCGCCTTCCTGATGCCACTGATTAGTAGCCTGCTTCGTCTGCTTACCGCGCTGCTTCTGGTTTTACTGATGCCGGCGCTCGGCAACGCTGCATCCCAGCCGGTAACTAAGGGTTGGGAATACCGCTGGGGCGACTCTCCGTTTACCTCCGATGGTGTCCCTCAGTGGGTGTTGCAGGATGCGCCGGAAAAGTGGACCAGCATTGGCTTCCCGTCCAACCCTCCTGGCCGCGAAGGTCGTGAAAACGTCTGGTTCCGGGTGACTCTGCCAGCAGGAGAGTGGCAGGAGCCCGTTCTTTATATCTTCAGTGTCGATCTGATCGTGCAGGTCTGGGTCGACGGCGAGAAAATCTACCAGTACGGAGAGTTCGACGCCGAGGGGCGTGGCCGCTTTGAGGGCTGGCCCTGGCATGAAATCTTCCTGCCTGATAGCTATGAGGGCAAGCCAGTGTACTTCCGTGTGTTCTCCAACTACACGGACATTGGGCTGTGGGGTGAAGTCTCCATCATGGACCACCCGGATCTGGTGTTGTACATCCTCAAGAATTCCCTCGAAGCTCTCGCAATCGCAGGCTTCGCCACCCTGATTGCGCTGCTGGCGATCATCTTTGCGTTACTCCAGACGGAAAAGAAGACTTTCGCCAGTATTTCACTGTTCACCCTCGCTTCGGCCTTGATGCTGGTATCAGAAAGTCAGGCCAGTCTGCTGATTTCTTACCAGCCGTTGATGTGGGATTACCTGGCCGCCGGTTCCTACTACATGCTGCCGGTGGCCCTGGCGCTGCTGCTCGAGCAATGGCTGACCAATCATCGTCCCTGGTTAATCAACCTGATCTGGAAAGTACATCTGGTATACCTGGTCGGCGCACTGCTCGGCGCCGTTGCCGGCGTGTTTGATCTGTCCTCGACATTTCCGCCATTCGATGCCCTGTTTCTTGTTTCTCTGGTGATCATTTTCGCGGTGGTGCTGCGTCGTATCCGTCGGATGTTGCGAGAACAACAGATCTTGCTACTGGCCTTTGGCTTTTTCTGTGTCTTGCTGATTGTCGATATGGCAGTTGCCCACGGTGTACTGCCCTGGGGGCGGGTGCCGGTTAGCTGGGGCATGCTCCTGTTCTCCCTGGCCGTTGTGGTTATCTCTTTGTGGCACTATGCAGGAACCCAGGAGGCGCTGAAGCGGTTGAACGTGTCTCTGGAGGAAAAGGTGGCCGAACGTACGGCCAAAGCAGAGGCACTGGCCCGGCGTGAGCAGGCGCGGGTCCGGATGCTGACCTTCGAAAACGAGAAAAGCAGGATTCTGGGCGACGTCCTTAGCGAACTCCAGGATTGTCTGGGCCTGAAGCAAGCGTTCGGTCTGCTTACACGGGCGCTCCCGGACATCTGCAGCCCACTGAAAGGCGCCTTTTATCAAAGGGGCTCAAGCGACCGGTATGATCGCGTCGCTGTTTGGGGATTCGGCCGCCCGGTACCTCTGCCGGTATTGCTGGACGCCCGCAAAGGTCTCCCGGAACCCTCCAGGCTGCTGCAACTGAGACAGTGGTCGGGTGCTGAAGACGGGGATAGAGAAACTGAGAGTGCCACGCTTTGCTTCTGGGTGAACGTGGAGTCAGCCAGCGCGGGCAACGTAACTGAAGGCATTCTTCTGCTGGAGGGGGATGGCGTTTTCGATAACGCAGAGAGTGAGTATGGTTCGGCCCGTCTGCTCGCGGCACTGGATCAGGCCATTCAGAGAATCAGTATTACCCTCTCCAGTATTGCGCTTCGGGAAGAGTTGCAGAAGTTTTCCTACGAGGATGGACTCACGGGGCTTAAAAACCGCCGCTACTTTGATCAGCTTTTCGAGCATGAAAGCGCTGTTGCACAGCGCAACGACCTATCGCTGTCCCTGTTGATTATCGATATTGATCACTTCAAGCAGTTCAACGATACCCACGGTCATGAAGCCGGAGATGATGCCCTGAAAATAGTTGCTGGCATCCTGCAGAAGCAGTTCCGTGAGAGTGACATTGTTTGCCGCTACGGTGGTGAAGAGTTCGTGGTGGTGATGCCGGGAGCGACATCAGAAGCCGCAACGGATAAGGCGAGCCAACTCAGCAACGCAGTGAGAGAGGTGCCGATCATTCATCGGGAGAGAAATCTTGGCCCACTGACAGTCTCGGTGGGGGTTGCCAGTTGGCCGGAAAGTGGTGAGAAACCGTTGCAGATTTTGACCCTGGCCGACAAGGCGCTCTATCGCGCCAAGGAAGCCGGCCGTAATCGGGTCGAAATCTTTGGCTAGACTGCTACACCACCAGAACCGGGCATTTCGCGTGTGATGCAACCCGGTGTGAAACACTGCCCAGAAACAGGCCATCCTTGTCACTGTGCGTACCTTTGGTGCCGATGACGATCAGGTCCACACCTTTTTCTTTGGCGAACTCTACAATGACTTTTGATGGTTTACCGGCTTTAACGAAGCCGCGGACGTTTTTGCCGCCGCGCTCCGCAGCCAGTTGTTTCGCGTGATTCACCACATCCTTGGCGTACTCCGAAAGCACTTTATCCGGGATGTCCATTTCAGCCGGCCGTCCGATCGACAGGGATGCCTCAAAGAGGCTGTGATGCTTGTACACGCAAAGCAGGTAGATCTCTGCATCCGTCAGTTCTTGCAGCTCAATAGCCTTGCTCAAGGCCTCGAAGGAGGTCATTGAACCGTCTACTGCCACCAGAATCCGTTTGAACATGTCGCTCTCCTTTGTATTCACCCTCCAGGGTGGTCAGATCACCTGAAGGCCAGGTCGCGCAGGAACAACGCTATTTGCGGGAACGCAATCAAAAGCCCGGCAGCAGCTATCAGCATGAATACGAACGGCGGTGTGCCGCGAATAACCTCCAGATAGGGACGCTTGAATATCGCGATGGCAGTGAAGATGTCACAGCCGAACGGTGGCGTTGCCGAGCCTATAGCCACCTGCAGGGTGATCAGCACGCCGACCAGAACAGGGTCCAGGCCTGAAGCCTGGATTGCTGGTGCAAAGATCGGTGTCAGCACCAGAATCACCACGATCGGATCCACGAACATACAGGCAATGAAGAAGGCGACACAGATGGTAATCATCACGCCAACCGGGCCCATATCGCTGATCCCGACTGAATCCAGAATCGCCTGGGGAATCTGGGCAAAGGAAATAATCCAGGAGAAGCCGGTGCCCACGGCGACCAGGATAAACACGACTGCGGTGATCAGGCCGGTGGACTTTGCAATCCGGTAGATGTCAGCAAGCTTCAGTGATCGGAACACCACGAATTCCAGCAGGAAAGCGTAGAGCACGCAGACGGCCGCCGCCTCTGTCGGGCTGAAGATGCCACCGTAGATCCCGCCGACGATAATGACCGGGAAGAACAGCGGCCACAGGGCCTCCCGCATGGCTACGCCTCGTTGGGCCCAGGTGGACTTCTCCTCGGTTGGAAGCTTGTTGACATGGGCGTAGATCAGGCAATAGATCGAGAACATGATCAGAATCATGATGCCTGGTCCGATACCGGCAATGAAAAGTTCCGCAATGGAGGTCTCGGAGATAACCCCGTAGATGATGAAACCGATGCTAGGCGGGATCAAAAAAGCGATGTCGCTGGAGTTGATAATCAGTGCTAGCGAAAACGAATCCGAATAGCCGGCTTTGAGCAGTTTTGGCCGTAGGGGCGAGCCAACAGCCACTACCGTGGCCTGGGTTGAACCGGAAACAGCACCGAACAGGGTGCAGGACGTGGCGGTACTGATGGCCAGGCCGCCTTTTACGTGTCCGATGAACGCCATGACCATGTTGATCAGCCGGTCAGCGGATTGACCGCGGGTCATGATGTCCGCCGCCAGAATAAACATCGGAACTGCTATCAGTGAGGCGGGGCGGATACCGCCCATCATCTGTTGGACGAAGGTGCCCATCTGGCCGAAGCCATCAAACATCATTACAAAGCCGACCACCGCACCTGTGATCAGTGGAACCATCATCGGGAAGCCCAGCAGCAGCAACCCGATCATGATCAACATCATTATAGTTGCCATGATTTCCTATCCTTTCTTAACGTCAGCTGCAGGTTTCATACTTCCGATTCTGTGTCCGCGTAGCCGTCGACAACGCCAGTGGAAAGATAAACATCCTTGCTGGTGAAGTTCTTGATGGCCGTCAGGAGGTACTGAATACCCGTGATGGCAAAACCGATTGGCACCCAGATATAAATCCACCAGATCTCAAAACCCAGGGCGGGCAGAATACGGCCACGGCTGTATAGGGTTTCGATGTATCCGAAGGAGTGGTAGCAAAGGAAGAACATGACCAGAGAGGTGAACAGGGCGATGATGATCATCAAAACCTTTCGGCCCTTGACTGGTAATGCATCATAGATTGCAGACATCCGGATGTGCCTGCCGTGGCGCGCTGCATATCCGATGCCGGCAAAAGTAATCAGGATAATAAGAATCCGGTTGATTTCACCTGAGAAGAAAAGGCCTTCACCGAACACATACCGCGCAATGACATTCACACAGGTATTGATTGCCATCAGGATGACGCCAGCGGCCAGCATGAACGCCTCGACCTTGGCAATGATTTCATCGATGGTCCCCAGAAATCCGGGCAGGCCGGACTCGTAGGTGCCGGTGTCGTCTTCAAGATCCGGGGAATTCTCGGACATGGGGTCTGCTCCAGAGCATGTCGCTCCCGGCCGGTAGGGAATCCCCGGCGGGGCGGGGGTTAGCAAAGCAGCCCGCCGGCCGAGGCCGGCGGGAGTGGTTCTTCAGGAATTACTGGTTCTGAACTTCTTTCAGGTCTTCCTTGAACTGGTTCAGCAGTTCTTTGCCGCTGTCGCCAGTCATCTCGATGAACTTCTCTTCCACCTGGGGCGCGCGTGCCTTGAAGGCTTCGATCTGCTCGTCGTTCAGACGGGTAACGGTGACTTCATCACTGGCTTTCTGGATCTTGGCGAGTGCTTCGTCAGCAAGACCGTCAATGTGCACAATGATTTCTTCGAAAGCAAAGTCAGCGGCGTCTTGCACCAGCTTCTTGTCTGCATCAGACAGGCCTTCGTAGAAATCCTGGTTGGCCATCATGGCAGTGGTGAACCAGCCGTGCTTTGTGAAGACCAGGTTCGGAGACACTTCATACAGACCACCGGACTCAATCCAGAAAATCGGGTTTTCCTGCCCCTGGATCATGTTTGTCTGCAGCGCACCATAGACTTCACCCCAGGGCAGCGGGGTCGGTGTAGCGCCGAAGGCAGAATAGGTTTCGGACAGAAGCGGGTTGGTCATGACCCGGATCTTCTTGTTGTTGAAGTCTTCTGGCTTGGTGACCTTTTCGTCCACGGTCACAACCATTTCCCCTTCCGGATACATCTTGAGAAGCTCCAGACCCTTCTCTGCGTAAAGCTCCGGGAAGTCTTCATTGATGGCTTTACTGGTGCGGAAGAATTCGATCACCGTATCCATGTCGGTCGGCATCAGGTAAGGAATAAAGAAGATCTGCGCTTCCGGAATCAGGGAGCCTGTAAAGCCGGGCGACTGATTAACAAAGTTCAGGATGCCTGCCTGGGTCTGCTCCATGATGTCGTCAGACTCACCCAGCTCGCCGAAACGGTATACCTGCAGGGTGTGATCAGAGTTGTCCTCGATGTATTCCTTGAACTTGTAGGCGAATACATCCTGAACGTCGCCTTCGTACTCCTCGTGCGCATAGCGCCAGTTAGCGGCGTTTACAGAGTTTGCCATGGTCATCGCAGCGAACGCGAACGCTGAAATTCCGGCCAGTTTCTTGAACTTACTCATGCTGCTCATCGGGTTTTCTCCGTTCGTTTTTTTCCTGAAATTTATTGTTACATTAATAAAGACTGGCAAAACAAAGTGGTTTTCGCAAGAAAATGGCCAAAACAATCGTTTCAGCAGAGATGGTTTTCCCCGTTTCGCAAGTTCATGAAATCACGGTTGATTCATATCTGAAAGGCAGGTTTGCAGGAATTCGCGGAACTCACTGACGACCCGATCAAGACTGTTTTCCAGTCGGTGCCCATCAGGCAGGACCAGAATCGGAAGGCCCTGATCACGGGCCAGATCAAGCACGGGCGCTACCGGTACCACGTCGTCATCCCAACCATGGATGATCTGACGGTGGTCCGCCTGGATCAGCGGGCTGGATTGGGGATACCGGGCCATCGCCAGGGCTGGCGCCAGCATGAAGCATCCCAGAACAGGCGTTTCCGATGATGTCTGGGCGCAGACCCAGCCACCCATGCTCGAACCGGCAAGGATGGTGTGTTCCGGTTTGGCATAGAATTCAGCCATTGCCTCGCGCATCTGGGCCAGCCGTGTCGCTGGATCCCGGGTGTTGCTGTGATCAATCGCGTGGGCCTGAATGCCCGGAAAGGTTTCGGCCTCGGCTTTCATGGCCTGGATCTTGGTGCTGCCAGGGCCGCTCTCCAGGCCGTGGGAAAGGAAGACGTGGATCGGGGTGTCGGTCATGATGAATGTTGCTCCGGTGCTGAATGCTGTAATCATCTGAATGATGGGCAGCAGGGCCCGCTCTGTCCAACGTGCTGGCTGAGCCATCGGGCCGGTTGCGGCGTATAAACGAAACCTAGTTGAACAGGGAATCCGGATCCATGAAACAGGTAAAACGAGGTCTGATGATCACCGCTTTGATTGTCGGTCTGTCAGGCGCGCAGGTTGCAATGGCGGACAGTTGTCCGGCGTTTCTCGATCATGAACAACGCAAGCTTCACTCAACAGACACTGTGAATCTGTGTGATCTCGCGGCTGGCAAACCCATGCTGGTGGTCAACACCGCCAGCCGCTGTGGATACACGGGGCAGTTTGAGGGGCTCGAGGCCCTGCACAAACAATATTCGGAGAAAGGTCTGGTTGTGGTCGGCTTCGCCAGCGACGATTTCCGGCAGGAGGCAGATTCCGAAGCCGAAGCAGCCACTGTCTGTTTCAAGAACTTCGGAGTGACCTTCACAATGATCGCACCGGGAGCGGTCACCGGGGCCGAGGCTAACCCGGTGTTCCGGGCAATCAATGAGCAGAGCCAGCCCCCGCGATGGAACTTCACAAAGTATGTGATTGACCGTTCCGGCGTGGTCGTCGAGTCCTTTCCGAGCCGGGTGCGCCCACAGGATCCGGAGCTGATCGACGCAGTGGAGTCTGTGCTTTAGGACAATGCCAGCCCGGCATTTCTGGTTTGCGCCAGGATGTCGAGCGCATGCCGGCGCCTCTCGGGGTCGTAGATATCCACCGTGAACATCAGCTCCTCGACCTCAATGCCCGAGAGAATCTGTCGCAGCTGTCTCCCGATGGTTTCGGCATCGCCCAGCAGTTGCAGCCCCAGAAAATCCTTCACACTGGCTTTCTCGCCGGCGTTCCATAGCCCGTCCATGCTGTTTACGGGCGGTTTCATCCAGAGCGGTTGTCCGCGGAAGAGGGCGAGAATGCGCTGATAGCTGGTTGTAGCCAGAAACTCTGCCTCCTGCACGGAATCGGCCGGAACGGCTGGCAGGGCAAGCATGGCATGGGGTTGTTGAAGCGTTTCCGAGGGCTGGAAGTTGTCACGGTAGACTTTGAGCGCTTCCCTGTAGAGCCGGGGTGCGAAATGTCCGGCGAAGGCATAGGGCAGGCCGCGCATGGCGGCCAGCTGGGCGCTGTAAAGGCTTGATCCCAGCAGCCAGAGCGGCACATTGGTGCCCGCGCCGGGAATGGCCTTCACGGGCTGCCCTGGCTGCAGGGGGCCAAGGAGGGACTGAAGCCGGGCGACATCCTCAGGAAACTGTTCAGCACCCAGACCGTCGCGCCTCAGGGCCCGTGCGGTCACCGGGTCAGTGCCCGGCGCGCGGCCCAGTCCAAGATCAATCCGCCCCGGGTACAGACTCTCCAGTGTTCCGAACTGCTCGGCAATGACCAGTGGCGGGTGGTTGGGCAGCATGACACCACCGGAACCGACCCGAATAGACTCCGTTTTACCGGCGATGTGTCCGATCAGGACAGACGTCGCGGAGCTGCTGATGCCTTCCATGTTGTGATGCTCGGCCAGCCAGAAGCGCTTGAAACCGAGTTTCTCGGCCCGTTGGGCATAGGCCACACTGTTGGCAAGCGTGGTGCCTACCGAATCGCCCTCGCGGACGGAGGCTAGTTCGAGCAGCGAGTAATCTGGACAGTCAGGCATGGAGCTCCCGGAGTAAAAGTGGAATTCGAGAGATAGAAAACATGGTGTCTGCCGGCGCCTGTTTCAAGATTAGCCGCGAACGGTGCTACAGATCGATCACAATCGGCGGGTTCAGCGGTTTGAAACTGCCGTTACAGGTGCTGGCGTTTACGCACAGGCAATCGCCAATCTGTTCTTCGCCGTGGCCTTCGTGAATATGGCCAAAGATATGGAGTTTCAGGGACAGTCTGTCGATCCGCTCGGCCAGGGCCTCACAGCCAGGGCGCACGATGCCAGAGGGAGACTCGATTCTGTCGAGAATGCCCGCGGGAGGCCCGTGGGTGATCAGGACATCGGTGTCTCCGGGGATGCGGGCCCAGCGCTCGGCAATGGCATCGCCCCGTTCCAGATTGAATGCCCAGTTGAAGAACACTGGCGTCCATGGGCTGCCCCAGAACTTCAGGCCGGCAAGCTCCAACGGGCTGTCCTGCAAATAATGAGCGTTACGCACCAGTTCCCGGGCCTCTGCCGGTTCGTCCTGAAAACACCAGTCGTGGTTTCCGGCAATCAGTATCTTGTTGGTATGGGGCAGCTCCGAGAACCACTGGTCCAGATCCTCGAGTTCGTCCAGTGTGCCAACCCCGAGGGAATCCCCGGCGTGAATCAGCAGGTCGCCGTCCGGAACCTGGATCTGGCGGTGCATGCTGTGGGTGTCGGAGATGCAGACAATTCTCATGGTGTTGGCGGTTCCGGTCAGTGACATTCGCGCATTTTTGTTTGGTCTAAGATAGCATTTACCGCCCGTTTAGCCTTCATGCTTTTCGAGTAATGCCATGCGATTGATCCTCAGCCGAAAAGGATTTGATTCTTCTGCCGGCGGTTGTCCCAGCCCGGTCCTGCCGGATGGCTCCCTGTGCGTTTTGCCTATTCCTGATACCCGGTCCCGAATCTGCTATGACGATGTGGTTTTCGACAAACGCAGGCTCGGCAAGATTGCCCGGGATCTCACCGGTGGCCGAATCCGGGGCAGTCACGGTGCCCACCTGGACCCGGACCTGATAGCGGGTGCCTACCCCCGTGGAGATGGCTGGCGACCTGTGCTGGGCCAGACTGGCTCAGCACAGGGACACCTGCGCAATCAGGGCGTTGAGCCGGGAGATCTGTTTCTGTTCTTCGGCGTTTTCCGCCACGCCGAAATGCATAACCGGCGCTGGCGGTTTGTACCCGGATCCCGTCCGTTCCATGCCCTTTGGGGTTGGCTCCATATTGACCAGGTTCATACTGTTGACGAACTGGCACCGGATGCCATGTCGTGGGTCCGGTATCATCCGCACCTCCACGGCGAGCCGGATCCCGGAAATACGCTCTACACTTCCTCACGTTCGTTTCGATTGGCAGGCGGGGCAGAGGTTTGGTCTGGCAGTGGCGTGTTTCCAAAGATTCGCGAGGAGCTGGTTCTGACCGATCCCCAGAGCCGTCTGCCAACGCGTTGGCGCCTGCCCGCCGAGTTTTATCCTGGCGATAACCGGTCGCCCCTGAGCTATCACACCAGGCCGGACCGCTGGTGCCTGGAACCGCCCTGGTGCTATCTGGCCTGTGCCGCCAGGGGGCAGGAATTCGTGCTCGATCTCGACGCTTATCCGGAGCTGACGGACTGGCTTACGGGATTGCTCAGAACTGGCCGTGGCGGCCTGCACCCTCTTTGAATTTTCGGGCCCCGGCAATGGCCTCCTCAAAGACCACCGGATAGCCCCCAGCCCCTTCGGCTTCGAGGGCTTCCGGAGTCTCCAGGTCCCATTGATGTAAAGCAGAGGCGCGGTCTGCCCGAAGGCATCGCTGGGGGAATCCGGCAAGGGTTGTCGCAAGTTCCTGCGCGGCTTGCAATGCAGAACCGTCCGCCACTACCCGGTTTGCCAGGCCCATCTCCAGCGCTTCCTCTGCCGAGACGGGGCGCCCGGTGAGAATCATATCCATGGCCCGGCCATGGCCTACGATTCGGGGCAACCGCACGGTTCCGCCATCAATCAGGGGCACGCCCCAGCGCCGGCAGAAAACGCCGAAAACCGCGGACGCTTCCGCTACCCGCAGATCGCACATGAGCGCCAGTTCCAGGCCGCCAGCCACCGCGTAGCCAGAAACCGCGGCAATCACCGGCTTGGACAAGTGCATTCGGGTGGGCCCCATGGGGCCATGACCTGTGCCGTGAGGATCAATCCGGTTTCGCCGCTGTTCATCGCCGATCGCCTCCAGATCGGCACCGGCGCAGAAGTTTCCCCCGGCTCCGCACAGTATTGCCACCTTCAGGGCATCGTTCTCTTCGAACTCGGTGAATGCCCGGCGCAGAGCGTCGGCGGTCGGTCCGTCCACGGCATTGCGCCTGGCTGGCCGGTTTAGGGTGATGGTGAAAATGCCATCGTTGGCGTTAGTTAGAACCGCTTCATTGCTCATTGCTTTGTCCTGCCATTGATCTGTCCGGGTGATATTCACCTAAGATAGTAGAAGAGTGAATCTCAGGGAGAACGGAATGTATCGGTACAGTTTGGGAAACCGGCGCTGGCAGTTTGCAACGCTGGCAGAGTTAATGGCGAAGGCAACGCCCGCGCGCTCCGGTGACCGGCTGGCCGGCGTCATCGCCCATACCGCCGAGGAAAGGGTGGTGGCCCAGATGGCTCTGGCCGAGTTGCCCCTGAAAACCTTTCTGACTGAAGCCCTCGTCCCCTACGAGCAGGATGAGGTCACCCGGTTGATTCTTGACGATCACGATGTCGGGGCCTTTGAGCCTGTTTCCCACCTGACCGTGGGCGATTTCCGGAACTGGTTGCTGAGCGATCTGGCCACGTCCGAGATGCTGGCGCGCATACGCGCAGGGATAACGCCGGAGATGGCGGCGGCTGTGTGCAAGATCATGCGCAACCAGGACCTGATTCTGGTCGCGCAGAAATGCCGGGTGCAAACCGCTTTCCGAAGCACCGTCGGCCTGCCGGGGCGGATGTCGACGCGGCTCCAGCCCAATCATCCCACGGATGATATGACAGGCATTGCCGCCAGCATCCTGGACGGGTTGCTGTATGGCAGCGGCGATGCGGTGATCGGAATCAATCCTGCCACGGACAACCTGGCCCAGAGTGTCCGGCTGCTGCAGTTGATGGATGAGGTGATCCGCAAGTACGAGATTCCCACCCAGTCCTGCGTACTGACCCATGTAACCAATACCCTGGAAGCCATCGAGAACCGGGCTCCGGTGGATCTGGTGTTCCAGTCCATTGGCGGCACCGAAGCCACGAACAGGAGTTTCGGGTTTGATCTGGCCACCCTGGCCGAGGCCCGGGACGCAGCGCTGTCTCTTAACCGCGGCACGGTGGGTAACAACGTGATGTATTTCGAAACCGGCCAGGGAAGCTCGCTGTCGGCCGATGCCCATCACGGTGTCGATCAGCAGACCTGCGAGGCCAGGGCGTACGCCGTGGCCCGCAAATTCGAGCCGCTTTTGGTGAATACCGTGGTCGGGTTTATCGGGCCGGAATACCTGTTTGACGGCAAGGAGATTACCCGGGCCGGGCTGGAGGACCATTTTTGTGGCAAGTTGCTGGGCCTGCCCATGGGGTGTGATATCTGCTACACCAACCATGCCGAGGCCGATCAGAACGACATGGACAACCTGCTGACTTTATTGGGCGTGGCCGGCTGTAACTTCATCATGGGTATTCCCGGCTCTGACGACATCATGCTGAACTATCAGACCACCTCGTTTCACGATGCCCTTTACGTTCGCCGGGTGCTCGACAAACGGCCGGCGCCGGAATTCGAACAGTGGCTCACCCGCATGCAGATTTTCCAGGATGGCGAGGGCAAGGTGCCCGCAGACGGATTGCCGGAAGCCTTCCGGAAAAGCCTGGCCAGTTTGCCCGGAGGGGTGGGGTCATGACTGGTCATAAGCCTCCAGTAATCGCCAACCCCTGGCGCCGGCTCTCGGCCTGGACCGATGCCCGGATTGGTCTTGGCCGGGCCGGCATCAGCCTGCCCACGCACGAGATGCTGGCGTTTCAGCTCGCTCATGCCCAGGCAAGGGATGCGGTCCATCTGCCACTGGATACTTCGGCGTTGATGAAGGACCTGGCCGAACTGACCGGGCGGAGAAAAGCGGTATTGCCCCATGAACCGGTTCATCTGCAAAGTCAGGCCAGCGACCGGGTAACCTACCTGCAACGCCCGGATCTCGGGCGCAGGCTCAGCCAGAAATCCTGTGAGGCGCTGGACCGTTTGGGTCATACCGGTGATTCACCCGTCGACCTGGCTCTGGTGATTGCAGACGGCCTGTCCTCCTATGGCGTACAGGAAAACGCCGTGGGGTTTCTCGAGGCGCTGCTGGCGAACCTTGAAGCCGATGATCAGACCTGGGAACTGGCGCCTCTGATCGTTGTCTCTCAGGGACGGGTTGCGATTGGTGATGATGTCGGTCACCGGCTTAACGCCCGATGTGTTGTGGTGCTGATTGGTGAGCGCCCCGGCCTGAGTTCTCCGGACAGCCTCGGGCTTTACCTGACCTGGGCACCGGAGCCCGGACTGACTGACGCCAGCCGAAACTGCATATCCAATATCCGACCGGCGGGATTATCCTTCGAGGAGGCAAGCCGGCGGCTCGGGTATTTGCTCAGGGAGGCTCGCCGCCAGAAGGTTTCCGGGGTATCACTCAAGGATCGCTCGGAAGAGCCGGTTATCGACCAGGGAATTGGCAACTTCCTGTTACGCTAGAGTCAGCCGTTGAATCATTCAGGTTAGGAGAATTCCTTTGCAGCAAGCCGAGTACTATGAAAACGACACCACACTCGCCCAATATCTGGAATTTCACTTTGGTGAGCGGTGGCACGGTGAGGCCAACTTCCCCAAGGCGCTGGCGGATGCCGCCATGCATGCTTTGGATGGCCGGCCCCTGGATCGTGCGCTGGATATTGGCTGCGCCGTTGGCCGCACCAGTTTTGAACTGGCCCGCCATTTCCGGCACGTGGACGGCATCGATTTTTCCAACGCGTTCGTCAACAAATGTCAGGAAGTGGCCCGAGACAAACGAGTGCGTTATGCCCGTCCAGAAGAGGGTGAGCTGGTGACCTTTCAGGATCAGAGCCTCGCCTCCCTCGGGCTGAACGAGGCTGCTGACCGTGTGGCTTTTCATCAGGGCGACGCCTGCAATCTGCCATCGCAGTTCACCGGGTACGATCTGGTGCTCGCCGGCAATCTGATCGATCGGCTTTACCAGCCGTCGCTGTTTCTGGAGACCATCCATGAGCGGATCAACGAGCTCGGGCTTCTAGTGATTGCCTCGCCCTATACCTGGCTTGAGGAATACACGCCGAAGGAACACTGGGTTGGCGGTTACAAGAAAAATGGTGAGGATTTTTCGACATTTGACGGGCTTAAAGAAATTCTGGCGCCTCATTTCCGCTTGCTTTTTGAACCCTGGAGCCTGCCGTTTGTCATCAGGGAGACGAGGAACAAGTTCCAGCACAGCTTCTCCGAGCTGACAGTCTGGGAGAAAGTGAGTCAGTAGGGATGCAGAGTTTGAGGATGGCCGCGGGGCTGTCATCAAACTGTCACCGGAAAAGCTTAGCCTGAGAATTCATCAGGACGACATGCATTGTGTTGTGCATCGTGTGAATGCTTTGACCGGGGACTTCCCCGGTTTTTTTATGCCTGGATAAAAGGATCTGACAGGATGAGGACCATTGCGTTTTATAGCCTGAAGGGTGGCGTGGGTAAAACCGCGGCAGCCGTGAATATCGCCTATCTCGCAAGTCAGGCCGGGTATTCCACCCTGCTTTGGGACCTGGACCCCCAGGGAGCCTCCAGCTGGTATCTGGCCGGTGCTGACGACGTGAAAGGGCACAAGCTTTCCCACCTGCTGAAAGGTAAAACCCCCATCGCCGATTTTATCCATGAAAGCGAGTACGCAAACCTCGATTTCATTCCCTCCCATACCAGTTTCCGTAATCTGGATGTGAAGCTGGATCAGGAAGACGGCAGCAACCTGATCAAACAATGGCTGGCGCCGCTGTCCGAAGAAACCAGTCTGGTGGTGCTGGATTGTCCGCCTTCGCTGTCCCGGCTTTCCGAGCAGGTGCTCAAGGCAGCAGACGAGGTGTTCGTACCGGTGATTCCCACCTGGCTGTCCCTGAACAGTTGGAAACAGTTGCTGGAGTTTGCCAAGGACAAAAAGCTGAAGCCGGGCAAGCTGCACCCGTTTTATTCCATGGCAGACCGCCGGAAGGGTCTTCATCGGGAACTGATTAACGCCCAGGATGAAATTTTGCCCAAAGGCCTTAAGACCATCATCCCGAACGCCAGTGTGGTGGAGAAGATGGGTGAGGAAGGCACGCCGGTGGAGCTGCTGGCGCCCAGCTCGGTGGCCGCCGACGCCTATCGCAGGTTATGGAAGGAGATCAATCGACTGCTCTGAAGCTCTAATCGCCTGATTTCAAGACCGGGCGAGCTTGTCCCTCCGCAGGGAGCGCTCCAGTCGGCGGTGGCTTTCGCTGCGTTCAGAAAGCACCTGTTGGACATACTGGATATGCTTGCCGGCCAGTTCTCTGGCATCGTCGGCCCGTCCTTCCGTGATGGCTTCGTAGAGCATCCGATGCTGCTCCACCAGTCCCTGCCGGGTTTCCGCTTCTCTTCGATACATGCCGCCGATATTGGTTACCACATTGCTTTTTAACATGTTGAAAAGGTTTCGAATGGTGTGCAGAAGAATCACGTTGTGGCTGGCTTCGGCAATCGCCAGGTGGAATCGGGCATCGGCTGCGCCCTCGGCTTCCAGATCCCGGTCCCTATCCCTTCCGTAGCAGGCTTGGAGCGCCTCGTAGGCGGTTTTCAGGTGTGCCCTGTCGACCTCCGTCGCGCGTAAGGCTGCATAGTAGGCACAGTCCGCTTCCAGGGTGCGACGAAACTCCAACAGGTCCCGCTGCGCGTCTGGCCGGTTTTCAAGCAGAGGAATCAGCGGGTCGCTGAAACTCCCGCCGAGGGATTCGGTGACATAGTTGCCGCCCCCCTGACGGCTGATTAACAGGCCTTTGGCGGTCAGCCGCTGAATGGCCTCCCGTAGGGAAGGGCGGGATACGCCGAACTGTTCAGACAGTACCCGTTCGGGGGGGAGCCGTTCGCCCGGCTGCAGGGCGCCCTCCAGAATCATGGTTTCCAGTTGTTCCACGATGGTGTCTGCGAGTCTGCGAGGCGCGATATGTCCGACGTCCATAAGAATGAATTTCCTGTCGAAGAGATATTGGTAATACCAATAACACAACTAAAGTCCTGAGCCAAGTCCCACGTATTCGCGCAGCAGTCATAAAGTCTAACCAGGAAAGTTTTGACATCAACACCAGCTCTCGCATACCTTAGTTATTGAGATGTGTCAATTGGTATTACCAATTTAAAATTTGTTTGTCTGTGACTGTTTTGAGGCGCAATCAATGAGCCAGCTGTTTTACGATGCCGCTCCCAATGCCACCCGGGTATCGCCCGAGCGGGAACCTGACCGGCAGTACCCGGAGAAGCCGGAAGCGGTCACTCTTTTCGGTACCTGCGTGGTGGATCTGTTCTTCCCGGAAGCCGGGCTGGACGCCATTCGCCTTCTGGAGCGGGAAGGTGTTCGCGTGCATTTCCCGCAGGAGCAGAGCTGTTGCGGGCAGCCCGCCTGGACGTCAGGGTACCGGGATGAGGCCAAGGCAGTGGCCCGCGCCCAGCTGGATATCCTCGATCGATCGGGTCTGCCGGTCGTGGTGCCGTCCGGCTCCTGTGCCGGGATGTTCCGGCACCATTACCCGGTGTTGTTTGCCGATGAGCCGGACACGCTCAAGCGGGTAGAAGCGCTCGCCGAGCGCACCTTCGAGCTGACCGAGTTCCTGCTGAAAGTCTGCCGTGTGCAGCTGGCAGACCGGGGCGCGCCCAGCAAGATTGCACTGCACACCTCCTGTTCCGCGCGCCGGGAAATGAACACCCACCTCCACGCTCGCGAGCTTCTGCAACAGCTTGAAGGGGTCGAGCGCGTCAATCACGACCATGAAAGCGAATGCTGCGGGTTTGGCGGCACCTTCTCGGTGCGGATGCCGGAAGTCTCCGGTGCCATGGTCAAAGACAAGACCCGTTCGCTGATGGACTCCGGCGCGGTCGAAATGGTCACTGCCGATGGCGGCTGCCTGATGAACATCAACGGTTCCCTGGAGAAACAGAAAGAGAGCTTTCGGGGACGGCATCTGGCCAGCTTCCTGTGGGAGCGAATCAATGGCGCCAGCGAAGGGGAGGTGGCATGAGCCAGCGTATTCCGGTGACTGAGCTGACCCCGGATTTCCGGGGTCGCGCCGAAGAAGCCCTCGCGGACGGCCAGCTGCGCAACAATTTCCGGGTGGCCATGGATTCGCTGATGACCAAGAGGGCTAGCGCTTTTCCGGACGCCGACGAACGCGAAGGCCTGCGGGAGTTGGGGAATCGTATCAAAGCAGGTGCGTTGTCCCGTCTGCCGGACTTGCTGGAGCAGCTTGAACAGAAGCTCACTGAAAACGGTGTCAAGGTTCACTGGGCGGAGACCGTCGATGAAGCCAACAGCCTGGTGCATGGCATCATCGAAGCCCGCAAGGCCAGCCAGGTGGTCAAAGGCAAGTCCATGGTCAGCGAAGAGATGGAGATGAACGACTACCTGGCGGAGCGGGGCATCGAATGCCTGGAATCCGACATGGGGGAATACATTGTTCAGCTCGACAACGAAAAACCCTCTCACATCATCATGCCGGCGATTCACAAGAACGCCCGCCAGGTATCAAAGCTGTTCCATGACAAGCTGGGCGAGCCGGAAACCGAAGACGTCAATCAGCTGATCCAGATCGGTCGGCGGATCCTGCGCAAGAAATTCATGGAAGCCGATGTGGGCGTTTCCGGTGTGAACTTTGCCATCGCCGAAACGGGGACCCTGTTGCTGGTTGAGAACGAGGGCAACGGCCGTATGAGCACCACGGCCCCGCCCGTGCACATTGCGGTAACGGGCATTGAAAAGGTGGTTGCCAATCTTCGTGATGTGGTGCCGCTGGTGTCACTGCTCACCCGCTCGGCTCTCGGCCAGCCCATCACCACTTACGTGAACCTGATTTCCGGCCCCCGCAAAGCGGATGAACTGGACGGGCCAGAAGAGGTGCACCTGGTGCTGCTGGATAACGGCCGCAGCGGTGCCTTTGCCGATGCCCAGATGCGCCAGACCCTCAATTGCATTCGCTGCGGTGCCTGCATGAACCATTGCCCGGTTTACACCCGCGTGGGTGGCCACACCTATGGTGAGGTATACCCCGGCCCCATCGGTAAGATCATCACGCCGCACATGGCGGGTCTGCACAAGGTGCCCGATCACCCAAGCGCTTCTTCCCTTTGCGGAGCCTGCGGTGACGTGTGCCCGGTGAAAATTCCGATCCCCGAGCTGCTGCAGCGGTTGCGACAGGAAAATGTAAAGAACCCCGAGCAACCGCAACTGGTGAAAGGTGGCGGGGCCAAATATTCCCGGACGGAACGGTGGATCTGGCGCGGCTGGCAGATGCTCAATACCCGGCCGGCTCTGTATCGCAGCTTTCTCTGGGCGGCGACCCGATGGCGGGCGCTGGCTCCGAAAAAGGCCGGCCCCTGGACCGAGAATCACAGCGCACCGGTGCCCGCTCGCCGTTCCCTGCACGACCTGGCGGCCCGGCATCTTGATCAGAACGGAGACCGGCCATCATGAGCGCCCGCGGCAATATTCTTGGTAAATTGAGAAACAGCCTCGCCGGCACGACGCCCCGTCCCGACGAGTTCGACGAGCGGCTGGTGACCGAGCCCTGGCGGTACGCGCCGGAAGACCGGATCGCCCGGTTGCGCAGCCTCATGGAAGCGGTTCACACTGAAGTACACCAGTGCCGCTCTGACAACTGGCCGGAATTGGTAGCGGCGCTGCTGAACAAGCGCAACCTCAACAACCTGTTGTGCGCGCCAGCGAAAGAACATGGCCGGGCCCTGAAGGCTCACTTTGAAGCCACGGATCAGACGATCGAGTTATTGGCCTACGATCAGCCTGTGGAAACCTGGAAAGAAGAGCTGTTCTGGAACGTGGAGGCCAGCCTGACCGGCACCCTTGGCGGTATCGCCGCCACCGGCACGCTCGTGCTCTGGCCCGATCGCCATGAACCGCGGCTGATGAGCCTGGTGCCGCCGGTACATATTGCCCTGCTCAAGGCCAGTGAGATTCACGACAATCTGTATGACATGATGGTGGCTCAGGACTGGGCGGCCGGGCTGCCAACAAATGTTCTGCTGGTGTCTGGCCCGTCCAAGACCGCGGACATCGAACAGGTGCTGGCCTATGGCGCCCACGGCCCCCGTGAGCTCATTGTGCTGGTTCTGGAGGACGCATGACTTTTACCCCGGAAGTGTTGGCAGATATCCGGCAACGAATTCCCGAAAACCGGGTCTTTAACGATCCGGTGTCCACCCTTGCGTTCGGAACCGACGCCAGTTTTTACCGCCTGATCCCAAAGGTGGTGGTGCGGGTTCAGAATGAAGAAGAGGTCGTCGATCTTCTGGCCATCGCCCGCCGCCACAAGGTGCCGGTGACCTTCCGGGCCGCCGGTACCAGCCTTTCCGGACAGGCGATCAGTGATTCGATCCTTATCGTTCTGGGCGATCAGTGGAACGGCCACGACATCCGGGAAGAAGGCCGTCAGATTCGTCTGCAACCGGGTGTGATTGGCGCCCAGGCGAATGCCTGGCTGGCACCCAAGGGCTTCAAGATCGGACCGGATCCGGCGTCCATCAACGCCTGCAAGATTGGCGGCATTGTTGCGAACAATGCCAGCGGTATGTGCTGTGGCACCGCTCAGAACAGCTACCACACGCTGGCCGGTATGCGGCTGGTGCTGGCCGACGGGGCAGTGCTGGATACCGAGGATCAGGCAAGCGTTTCGGCGTTTCGCAACAGCCACGGTGATCTGTTGGCGGCCCTGAAGAAGCTGGCCATCAATACCCGGGATAATCCCGAGCTGGCGGAGCGCATTCGACACAAATACCGCCTGAAAAACACCACCGGCCTGTCCCTGAACGCCTTGGTGGATTTTACTTGCCCACTCGACATCCTGACCCACCTGATGGTGGGCTCCGAGGGCACCCTGGGTTTTGTCAGCGCAGTGACCTACAACACCGTACCCGAGTATCCGGACAAGGCCACGGCCCTGTTGGTGTTCCGTAATGCAGACAGCTGCTGCCGGGCGGCATCGGTGCTGCGCTCACAACCGGTGGCGGCGGTGGAACTGCTGGACCGTCGCAGTCTTCGCTCGGTGCAGGACAAACCCGGGTTGCCCGACTGGATTCATGATCTGTCGGAGGATGCCTGCGCGCTGCTGGTGGAAACCCGGGCGTCATCCCAGGAGATTCTGGATGAGCAACTGAACCGAATCAGGGCGTCCCTGGCCGAATTCCCCCTGGAGCAGCAGGTAGATTTCACCCGCGATGCCAGGGTGTCCGACCAGCTCTGGGCCATCCGCAAGGGCACTTTCCCGGCCGTGGGGGCAGTGCGACCGAACGGCACCACCGTGATCATCGAGGATGTGACCTTCCCCATCAATCAGCTTTCTGAAGGGGTCACTCGCCTTCAGGCGCTGTTCGTGAAACATGGCTATGACGACGCAATCATTTTTGGCCATGCCCTTGAGGGCAACCTGCACTTCGTGTTTCCCCAGGGCTTTGATGACCCCGCGGAAGTCGCCCGCTATGAAGCTTTCATGCAGGATGTGGCCCAGCTGGTTGCCGTGGAATTCGGCGGTTCGCTGAAGGCGGAGCACGGCACCGGCCGCAATATGGCGCCCTTTGTGGAGCTGGAATGGGGGCACGATGCCTGGCAGCTGATGTGGCAGATCAAGCGGTTACTGGATCCGGAGAATGTGCTCAACCCGGATGTGGTGCTCTCGGAAGATCCGCAGATTCATCTGAAGAATCTGAAGCCGTTGCCCGAGGCAGATCCACTGGTGGACAAGTGCATCGAATGTGGCTTCTGCGAGCCGGTCTGTCCCTCTGAAGGGCTTACTCTATCGCCCCGCCAACGCATCGTGATCTGGCGGGATATTCAGGCTCGCCGCCGTGCCGGTGAAGATACTGCCGAGCTGGAAAAAGCATATCAGTACCATGGACTGGATACCTGTGCCGCGACTGGTCTCTGTGCCCAGCGCTGCCCGGTGGGTATCAATACCGGCGATCTGGTACGTAAGCTGCGCAGTGAAAAGGCTAACGGTCAGTCTGTGGCCAATCAGCTGGCGAAGCATTTCGCCGGCGCCTTGAAAGCCACCCGTTTTGTGCTGGCGAGCGCATCAATGGCCGAAAGACTGCTGGGTGCGCCACTGCTCACCCGACTCAGTGGCGGCGTTCGCAAGGTGTCTGGTGGTCGGGTAGCCCAGTGGGATCCGAGTCTGCCCCAGCCGGTGCGGTTTGTTTCACCGAAAGCGCCGGAACCGTCCGATGGCCGGCCCCGGGTGGTGTATCTGGCGGCCTGTGTGTCCCGGACCATGGGGCCGGCTCGCGGCGATAAGGCGCAGGAGCCGTTGATCGATGTCACTCGACGGCTGCTCGAGAAGGGCGGTTACCAGGTGGTCTATCCTGAGGCACTGGATAGCCTATGTTGTGGCCAGCCATTTGCCTCCAAGGGCTATCCGGACCAGGCGGCGACCAAGAAAGATGAGCTGATTTCGGCGCTGTTGCGGGCCAGCCGGAATGGCATTGATCCGATCTACTGCGACACCAGCCCCTGCACCCTGCAGATCCGCGAAGCCGCCGAAGAAGCCGGGCTCAAGCTCTTTGATCCGGTCCGGTTCATTCGGGATCATCTCTACGAGCGTCTGGACTTCGAGCCGGAGCAGACCCCGCTGGCGGTACACGTAACCTGCAGTACCCAGCATCTGGGGGAGTCGCAGGGACTGATCGATATCGCCCGGCGGTGCAGCACTCAGGTGGTGGTGCCCGAGGGCATTCACTGCTGTGGCTTTGCCGGCGATAAAGGCTTCAACGTGCCGGAGCTGAACGCTCACTCTCTGAAAACTCTGGCAGAGCAGACGGCCGGCTGTGAGGAGGGGATATCCACCAGCCGTACCTGCGAGATAGGGCTCAGCCGGCACAGCGGTATCGACTACCACGGCCTGGTGTACCTGGTGGATCGGGTCACCAGACCGCGAGCAAATACCTAGCGTTTATTTCATCTCGAAGCCGCATTTGCGCAGGAATTCGCGCATGTGCGGCCGCAGTTTCGAGGTAAACAGCGGCTTGAGCTGCTCCGACCAGGTGGTGTCCTTGTTGCCACCGGTGCGTTCCCGGTAGTACTCGTTCATGGTGCGATCGAACCCGGCGACGAGCTCCTCGTCCCGGGCATCGGAATAGTAATCTTCCCTGAGAATCGCCTCCACCGGCAGGCGTGGCTTCACCTCTGGGTTCTGGTCCGGGTAGCCCAGGCACATACCGAATACCGGATAGACATGCTCCGGCAGCCGCAGTATCTCGCTGATCTCCGCCGGGTTGTTCCGTATGCCCCCGATATAGCAAAGCCCGAGCCCCTCGGATTCTGCTGCGATGGCCACGTTCTGGGCCATCAGGCTGGTGTCGATGGTGGCTACCAGCAGTTGTTCGGTCATCCCTCGCACCACTTCAGCCCCGGCCCGTCCTGCCGCATTGGTTGAGCGCCGCATGTCGGCGCAGAACACCAGAAAGTCGGAGCTGTCGGCAATGTAGCTCTGGCCACCGGCAAGCTCTGCGATTTTCTGTCGGTTGTCCGGATCAATCACGTGAATGATCGAGTAGGCCTGCACATGGTTCGAGGTGGCGGCGCACTGGCCCGCGCGAATCAATTCCCTGAGCAGGTCCTCGGGAATTTTCTTGCCGGTAAATTTGCGTATCGAACGATGGGATTTCAGAAGTTCTATGGTCGGATTCATGGGGTCTCGCAGTGAGTGCATGGATGTCGAGTCAATCTGTGACAATTATCATACCAAACGCTACACGGCACGTGCGCAGGCCTGGGCGGGAAGCTGATACCCTGACGTATCCCATTGTATAGCCTGGAACGCTGTGCCTTTATGGATCTGAACATGCACCTGCCAACGCTGCTGGTCACTTCGGTCATGATTAACCTCCTGATCGGCGGCATGCTCTGGGCAATCTACCATCTTCGCCACCGTGAACGTTGTTTCCTGCTCTGGGCACTGGCCTGTCTCACTTTTGTGGCGGGCACGGCGTTAGCGGTAGTTAATGAGATAACCGAAGCGCCCGCGCTCATGCAGTTTGCGGTTCATCTGGCGCTTGGCGGGTCTCCCTTGTTGCTCCTCGCAGGGATACATGCCCTGATGCAGTTGCCCATGGCAGGCACCCGAGGTTCCTCCCGTTTTTTGTACGGAGCGTCTCTACTCTATCTGTTCGGTTTGGTTGTGAGTACAGGATGGGATCCGGTGGCTGCCAGATTCCTCACGGCACTGTTCTCGGCACTGGTCTTTAGCCTGGCGATCTATCGTCTGGCTTCCATTGAACGCAAACCGCGGCTGCCTCTGCGGATCCTGCAAACGCTGTTCGGCATCCACGGTACGCTCATGATGTCCCAGGTACTGGTGATTGCAGTCTCCGTGACAGGAAGTGCCCCGCTGGATCTGCACGGGCTGCTGAAACTGATTCTGGTGAACCACCTGTTGCTGGTGAGCGCGACGGCCATGGCGCTTCCGTTGCTGGCATTTACCCGTGCCGAACAGGCCCTGGTCGCGCTGGCAGAGAGAGACGGCCTTACCCAACTGTTCAATCGACGGGCCTTTTACCGGGAGGGTAATCTGGCGTTTGAAAAGGCGCGGGAAGACGGCTCACTGATCACCGTTCTCATGATCGACCTCGATCACTTCAAGCAGATCAACGACCGCTGGGGGCACGCCACCGGCGACGAGGTGCTGAGAATTGTGGCGAACCTGATGAAAGCGGAGCTCCGGGATGATGACATCATTGGCCGTGTTGGCGGGGAAGAATTTGCGGCCGTGCTTCGTAATAACAACCGCGAGGCGATTGAAGCTGTAACCGGGCGGCTGTTACAGCGCATTGTTGAGGCCGGTCGCGAGGTTGACGGTGTTCCGGTTCATCTGTCGGCAAGCATCGGAGGCGCCTCTCTTGCTCTTGAACATACTGCCTTCTCAGACGTGATGGCTTCCGCGGACAGGGCGCTTTATCAGGCCAAGCACAATGGCCGCAACCGGGCCGAATTCGTAACGGCGTCAGCAGCCGCGAAATCCTGACGCCCGTTTGGCCAGAAACGCCGACACGCCCTCGGCAAAATCCTCGGTTCGGGTCATTTCAAGGAAGGCCGCGCGCTCTGCCTCCAGATGGGCGGCCAACCGGTCACCGTTGGCACGATCGATCAGTTGGCGAAAGGCACCGAAGGCCCGAGTCGGTCCCTTGGCGACTTTTTCGATCATCCGGTTCACCCGGCTCTCGAATTCGCTGGCCGGGACGACCTCGTTGACCATTCCCCAGTCTTTTGCTTCGCCGGCATTCAAGGTGCGTCCCAGCAACATCAGCTCCGCCGCTCGACCAGCGCCCAACTTGTGGGCCAGGGCCCAGCTGCCGCCGCAATCCGGAACCGCGCCAATACCGTTGTAGGCGACCAGAAATTTCGCGTCTTCCTCGGCGATCACCAGATCGGCCATCAGCGTGAGACTGAGCCCTGCGCCGGCGGCGACGCCCCTGACCGCAGCGATAACCGGTGCGTCCATGGTGCGAAGTAGCAGGATGGCGGGATTGACGGCATCCAGGATCGCGCCTATGGCTTTGCCTGCCTGCTCTGACGTTCCGGCCATGCTGGACACGTCTCCGCCGGCCATGAACGCTCGCCCTGCGCCTGCCAGGACAATGCACCGAACGCCGGAGAGGTTATTGATATGCTCGACTGCCGCAAGAAAGGCCTCTGCGAGGGGCACGTTAATGGCGTTCAGGGCTTCGGGGCGATTAAAGGTCAACCTGGCTACCCCTGTTCCGGCATCAAAAGCGGTGGTTACCAGCGTGTCTGTCATGATGAGTCGCCCTCCCGATTCGGCAGGTCTGAAGATCAAAAACCTGCGTAATGATGATGGTTGTCGTTCGGGTATCAGGATAGAGCGGTTTGCCTAATGTTGCCTGAATGGACTACTTTAAATCTGGATCGGGGCTAACCCGACGACAAGAAAAAACAAAAATTACAATCATCTTCGGGCGTGAGATGGGTATGGTCAGGGCGTGTTCACAAGCCTGAGTACCCGGCGCCAGGGGTGCCTGGAGGTAGTGTGAGCATCCTTGAGATCAGTAACCTGTCTCTGTCGTTTGGTGGTGTGAAGGCGCTGCAGGACGTGAGTTTTCGGGTGCCTGAGAATACCGTAACGACCATTATCGGCCCGAACGGTGCCGGAAAAACATCGCTGTTCAACTGCATCTCCGGCTTCTACAAGCCCCAGCAGGGCACCATCCGCTATCAGGGGCAGACGCTGCAGGGCAGTGTCAAACCGCCGAAACGGGCAGCATTGGGCCTTGCCCGAACCTTCCAGAACATTGCCCTGTTCCGGGGTATGACCGTACTCGACAACATCAAGCTGGGCGCCCATGTGCACATGAAGAGCGGGCTGCTCAGCGCCCTGGCCTATTTTGGTCCGGCCCGGCGTGAGGAAATGGCCGTCCGCAAAGAGGTGGAAGAGCGGATTATCGACTTCCTGGAGATAGACCACATTCGCCGCCAACCGGTGGCGAGCCTTTCCTACGGCCTCCAGAAACGGGTGGAGCTGGCCCGGGCGCTGGCCATGCAGCCGAAAGTATTGATGCTGGATGAGCCGGTGGCGGGTATGAACCGGGAAGAGAAAGAAGATATGGCCCGGTTTATTCTCGACATCCGGGAAGAGTGGGGCGTTACCGTGCTGATGGTGGAGCACGACATGGGCATGGTGATGGATATTTCCGACCACATCGCGGTGCTCAACTTTGGTCAGGTCATTACCGAAGGCCTGCCTGCGGACGTTCAGAACAACCCCGAGGTGATTAAGGCTTACCTGGGCAACAGCGATATCGAGAGCCTTCGCAAAAAGCTCAATGCCGAGGGGGAGGCCGCCTGATGGATTGGTTGTTCTTCGGCGAAATCAGCCTGGCGGGCCTCGCCATGGGCGGCCTCTACGCCCTTATCGCCCTGGGTTTTGTGATCATCTATAAGGCGACGAGAGTTATCAATTTCGCCATCGGCGAGATCATGATGTTCGCGGCCTACCTGTTTCTTGCGTTTGCCGGTGGCATGGAAATGTCACCCTGGATTGCCCTCCCGCTGGCTGTTATCGGCGGCAGTATTCTCGGTGGTGTGATTGAAAAGACCATGATCCGGCCGATGCTGGGCGAGTCACCGATCTCGGTGGTGATGGTAACCATAGGCATTGCGAGCATCCTGGTGGGCCTGGTGGAGTTCATCTGGACGGCGGATCCGCAGTTGCTACCCAATTTCCTGCCTCGCGAGCCGGTGTTTATTGGCGAGCTGTATCTGGCCCCGAAAATTGCCTACGGCTTTCTGATCGGGTCGGCCCTTCTTATTGTCTACCTGCTCTATTTCCGGTTGTCCCGGGGTGGCGTCGCCCTGCGAGCCACTGCCTCGGATCAGGCGGCAGCCTATTCCATGGGCATCAATGTGCGCCGGGTGTTCAACATGGCCTGGGTGTTCGGCTCTCTGGCGGCATCCCTGGCAGGTGTGCTGGTGGCGGCCACCGGGGGCCTCAGCCCGCAGTTCGGGATCATTGGTCTGAGTGTTCTTGTGGTGGTGATCGTAGGCGGCCTGGACAGTATTCTCGGCGCCCTGGTGGCCGGCGTGTTCATCGGCTGGCTGGAGACCGTAGCGGGCGCCTACCTGGGCGGCGAGTATCGGATGCCGGCAACTTTTCTGGTGCTGGCGATCATCCTGGTAATCCGCCCCTACGGCCTGTTCGGCACCCACGAAATAGAGCGAGTGTAAGATGCGCATCGGTGACGCAAAACAGAGTTACGAGGCCGATGAGGCAATCTGGACCAGCCAGACCCAGAAACTGTGGCTGGGATTCTTCCTGCTGGTCTTGCTGGTATTCCCTTTTGTGGTGGACTCCTACCTGCTGTACCTGGGGTGTCTGGTCGGCATAGCGGTGATCAGTACTACTGGTCTCAATATCCTGACCGGTTTCACCGGCCTGATCTCACTGGGGCAGGCCGGGTTTATGGGTGTGGGCGCCTACACCGTTGCCTGGCTGTCGCTTAATACCGCATTGCCGTTCCCGGTGACGCTGGTACTGGCCGGCCTCATGGCAGCCGCCGTCGGGATCCTTGTGGGCCTGCCCTCGCTTCGCGTCAAAGGTTTGTATCTGGCCATCGCGACTCTGGCGGCCAGCGTGTTCCTGCATTTTATATTCGCCGAGTGGGAATCGGTAACCGGCGGGATGGGCGGCTTGAGCCTGGAACCGGCGCACCTTTTCGGTCTGACCTTCCAGAGCGATTTCATGATGTATTTCATCATTGTGCCGCTGGCGGTTTTGATGGTGCTGGCGGCCCGGAACGTGTTCAGAACAAGGATCGGTCGGGCCTTTATCGCCATCCGCGACCGGGACATTTCTGCCGAGATTCTCGGGATCAACCTTCTGCGCTACAAGCTTATGTCTTTTGCGCTCAGCTCCTTTTATGCCGGGGTGGCCGGAGGTCTGTTCGCCTACTTCTATCGGGTAGTCACCCCGGAGAGCTTTCCGCTCTCCATGTCCATTTTCTATCTGGCGGCAGTGATTGTGGGCGGCATGGGCAACCTGCTGGGCGGCATTCTCGGCGCTGCCTTCATGACCCTGGTGCCGGAAGCCCTGAAACTGCTGACTGCGGCGCTGACTCCTTTCTATCCGAACGCACCGGTGTTCATGTCGCCGATGCTGGAAATTATTTTCGGCGCCCTGATCGTGGGCTTCCTGATCTTCGAGCCCCACGGGCTGGCGGAGATCTGGCACCGTATCCGCCGTTTTTTCCGGCTTTGGCCGTTCAAGAATTAATCGTGTTTCAACGGGTTTTCACCGAGAACCCATGCACCACCAACAACAAGAAGCAGCAAGGAGAAGAAACATGTTCAGAAACATCCTCGATAAGGGTCGCCGGCTTGCCGGGCTTGGTAGCCTGGTCGCTGCGCTGACAGTTGCCGCTCCGGCGATGGCACAGGATAAAGAGCCCATCGTGTTCGGCGGCTCCATTCCGCTCTCCGGTGTTTTTGCTTTCGCCGGCATTCACATCCATGCCGGGCTGACTGACTACACGAGCTGGATCAACAGCCAGGGTGGTATCAATGGCCACCCGGTGGAATATGTGATGGAAGACACCGCCTATGAAGTGGATCGGTCAGTGGCAGCCTTCAAAAAGATTTCCGGCAGCAGTTCTCCGGCCACCTATTACGGTGACAGTACCGGTTTCATGAAGGCCATCGCCTCGGAGCTCAACAGCCAGGGCAACACGTTGATGAGCGGGGCTTCCTTCGCAACCGCGCTGACCGATAACGAGCAATACCCCTATCAGTTCATACCGGGCCCGAACTATAGCCAGATGTTCGGCATCATCCTCGAGTACATCGCTTCCCAGGGGGAGGACGGCGATATGCCGAACGTGGCATTTGTCTACAGCGATACCGAGTTTGGCAAGGATCCGATCGAGAATGGCAAGGCCCGCGCCGCCGAACTGGGCATCGAAGTGGTGGAAGAGATTGTCACCAAGCCGGGTAGCGTCGACGTGTCTGCCGAGGTGCTGAAGCTGCGCCGGGTGCGCCCGGATTACGTGGTATTCCACGGCTACGTGCTCTCGCCGATCAACGAGTTCATGGTGCAGATGCGCCAGATGGGGCTGGATACGCAGTTCATGGGCACCTTCTGGTCCTCGGACAAGCTGATCATCGACAAGATGGGTGCCGATGCCGACGGTTACATGGGTGTGATGCCTTACAACTACTACGACAGCGAGGAAGGCGGCCCGATGATGGACGCCCTCCGTGCCCAGGCCGAAAAGAGCGACCCGGAAGCCGGCTACCGCCCCACCGGTTACATGCAGGCCTGGTTCAATGCCATGGTCTGGACAGAGGTGGTCAAACGCACCCTAGATGCCGGTAAGGAGTTGACCGGGGACAACATGGCAGAGGCTCTGGCCTCCATCGAGGACTGGGATACCGGCGGTATCATCGGGATTCCGGTTACCGTGCGGGACATGTCCTTCCCGGTAGGCCGTATCTGGCGGGTGAACGCTGACGAAGGCCGCTATGAGCCGGTATCGGACTGGATCCACCTCGACTGAGGGGCTGTATGGAAGCCTTACTGGAAATCGACAATATCGAGGTGGTCTACAACAAGTCAGTGCAGGTCCTTCGGGGCCTGTCACTGCGGGTGCCGAAGGGGGCCATTGTGGCGCTCCTCGGCTCCAATGGTGCTGGTAAATCCACCACCCTCAAGAGCGTCTCAGGGCTGCTGACCCTGGAAGACGGGGAGGTCACGGCCGGCGAAGTACGTTTCAGGGGTAAGAATGTAAAAGGCGTTCAGCCGGAGCGGCTTGTGCGCGACGGACTCTTTCATGTCATGGAAGGCCGCCGAGTGTTCGAAGACCTCACGGTTGAGGAGAATCTGATTGCCGCTACCTACGCGCTCAGTGGCAGCAAACCGTCCCTGAGTGACAGCTACGAGCTGGTTTATAACTATTTCCCGAGACTGAAGGAGCGCCGTAAGCAGTTGGCCGGTTACCTCTCCGGAGGCGAGCAGCAGATGCTGGCCCTGGGTCGTGCGCTGATTGCACAGCCGGACCTGATCATGCTGGATGAGCCCTCACTCGGTCTGGCGCCGCTGCTGGTGGAAGAGATCTTTACCATCGTGGCCAGAATCAACCGGGAACAGGGGACTGCCATTCTTCTGGTGGAACAAAATGCCGCGGTGTCACTGGCGATTGCGTCCTACGGTTACATCATGGAAAACGGCAAGATCGTGATCGACGGCCCGGCGGATAAACTCACGGCCAATGAAGATGTTCAGGAATTCTATCTGGGTGTGGGTGGCAAGGAAGGTGAGGCCCGCAGTTATCGAGACATCAAGCACTACAAACGCCGTAAACGGTGGCTGTCATGACAACGCCTTCCATCCCTGACCTAACGCTGACCCAGATGCTCCGGGCCCATGCCCGGGAGCGGCCGGACGCCCTGGCCCTGCGCCAGAAGGACTTCGGTATCTGGCAGGCCTATTCCTGGCAGGATTATTACCGGCGGGCCCGGCACTTCGGCCTGGGGCTGCGTGCCATGGGGCTCGAACCAGGCGGCCACGTGGCCATTATCTCGGAAAACCGGGTGGAGTGGGTCATCGGCCAGATGGGCATCGGCCTGGTACAGGGCATCTGTGTCGGGGTTTATCCCACCAGTCCCTGGAACGAGGTGGCCTATGTTCTTGAGCACAGTGACGCGGAATTTGTGATCTGTGAAGATCAGGAGCAGACCGACAAGGTTCTGGAGGCCTGGCCAGATCTGCCTAAACTGAAACACTGCATTGCCATCGATATGAAGGGCCTGCGCTATTACCCGGAGCCGCCGGCGGCATTCGAGGATATCGAGGCCAGGGGCCGGGAATTCGAAGCGCAGCATCCCAACCTGGTGGATGAATTGCTGGACAGCCAGCAAATGGATGACACCGCCCTGATGATCTATACCTCCGGGTCCACCGGCCGACCCAAGGGGGCAATGATCAGCTGGCACAACCTTCATGCCGCGGCGCCGGGGCTGATTGAGCTGTTGCAGGCGGACGAACACGGTTCCAGCCTTTCCTATCTGCCGCTTTGCCACGTGGCCGAACAGGCCTTTACCAACATTGCACCGGTCTATGTGGGAAGTACGGTCAGCTTCGGTGAGAGCCTGCGGACCATTCAGGAGGATTTGCGGGAGATTGCGCCGACCTTTTTCCTGGGGGTGCCGAGGATATGGGAGAAACTGCACTCATCCATCTACATCAAGATTCAGGAGACCGGGCGTTTGCGGCAGGCGTTGTTCAACTGGGCGATCCGGGTGTGTTCGCCTATGGCCACGAAATCCCGATCAGACTGGAACCTGAAGGAAAAATGCCTGTATGGCATCAGCTACTGGATGGTGTTGCGGGCATTGCAGAATTTTATCGGCCTGCGCCGATGCACCATCGCCCTGACGGGGGCGGCCCCCATATCCACCGGCATTCTGGAGTTCTTCCGGACCATCGGGATTCCTTTGGTGGAAGTGTACGGCCAGACGGAAAGCACCGGCGTTGCCACGGCGCAACCTGTTGATGACGTGCGCCTGGGAACGGTGGGTGTAGCTGTGTCCGGGGTTGAGGTAACGCTTGGCGAGCACAACGAGATCATCATGCGCGGTGGCAGCATGTTCAAGGGGTATTACAAGAACGACGAGGCCACGGCTTCAACTTTGAAGGATGGCTGGCTGCACACCGGCGACGTGGGTGAATGGCGGGATGGCCAGCTAAAGATCGTCGACCGTCTGAAAGACATCATGATCACCGCCGGCGGCAAGAATCTTTCACCAACGGAGATCGAAAACACCATCAAGGCCAGTCCCTATATCAAGGAATGCATTGTGATCGGTGAGGCCAGAAAATACGTGTCTGCGCTGATCCAGATTGATTTCGATACGGTAGCCAAGTGGGCAGAGCAGGAGCGTATTGCCTACACCACCTTCCGGAGCCTGACCGAGCAGCCGCAGGTGAATGAACTCATCCAGGCAGAAGTGAACAAGGGCAACGAGCAGCTACCACAGGTGGCGCAGATCAAACGCTTCCACTTGCTGACCAAGGAACTGGACCACGACGATGACGAGGTAACGGCGACCATGAAAGTCCGCCGGAGCAATATCTACGAGAAATATACCGAGGTGATCGAGTCGCTATACGCCTGACAGCGAGGCGCCTAGAAACGGGCGCCTTCTTCCACCCGGATTCGTTCCATGTACTGGGTCAGGGCGGCGTTAATCAGTGCCAGAACCAGGAACAGCAGGATACCCTTGGGCACCAGGGCGTGAATTTCCGGGTTGGGCGCGGTGCTGGCGGTGACCAGGATCAGGCCCAGAATGTTGCGGGCCAGGCGCATGGTGAGCATGGCGCACAGATACCCGGACTGGAGAGCCGATTCTGCCCCCCTGAGCAGACGGCCGAAGGCCGGCATCAGGTGCACGGTGTTAAACAACAGGACAGAAAAAATAACTAATTGAAGAACACTGTAAATGGTCATGACCAGAGACTACCCAACGACAACAGTACTGGTTGAAAAACGGTCGAGATTATCCCTGATTGGACAGATTTAATCCAGTTCAGGCCCGTGCCGGCTAATAACTGCTGTTCAGAAGGTCGTGGTAGTCACTCCGAAATCTCTGGAAACTCAAATAGTTATTCCTGTGGTCTACCAGATTTGCCGAATTGAATGCTTCCACAAAGGCCCGGGACTCTCCGGTGCTGATCTCACCATAGAATCCGCCATCCCAGTCAAGCACCTGCACCATTTCCAGTAATACCGTCATCGCAAGGGCGCCATTGGCCTTTTCCAGGTAGCGGTAGGCCAGCCCGTAATGCTCGAACCGATAGGGGAAGTTTGCAGTGTCACCGGGAGTCACATCCCAGAGAGGATCGTAGTCATAGTGCTGATAGACCTCTGCAATCGGCTCTCCTGCCACAGCAACGGCCTGTCCCTCTGCAAACCAATAAGGCAGCAGGCTGTAGCCGGCGTCATACCGTGACAGGTTTTGCTGGACTAAATGGGCCAGTTCGTGGGCAACGATGTTTCCCGTCTCGTAGGGCCACTGGCCGTAGTAAGGGTTGAACGCCACGGCAGCCATCGAGGCAGACACAAACTCGCTGTGCGGCACATCAGGGCTGAGGCAACCGATTACCTGGCGGGGATAGGCAACTGCGGCGCTGCGGTCCTCGACAAATTCGGACCAGCGCAACTGGAACCGGGCCAGTACGCCGTCGATTCGACGCTCAAGCTCTGAAGCCGCGGCCCGGAAAGAGGTTTCACTGTACGCCGGCGAGCCATAGACCCGCACCCGACCGCTATGGGTTTCGAAATACAGAGGTTCATTTTGGCATGCTTCGGTATAGCGGGTGAGTGACGAGGAATTCGTAGGGTAGTGCCTGCCAGTATCCCGTGCGTCGTAGAAAAGGCCGGACACGAAGCCCGCGGAATCCGGGTAATGGTGACTGTCAGAGGTGGTGACCTTGCACCCGGTCAATGCGAGCAAGAGAACACCGAGTATCAGCATGGCTTTGCTGGTTACCATAAACGACTCCGAATCGATCCTGTTATTCAGGATCATCGCAGGGTTTTCGGGAAGGCTCCGTCAACGGGGTGTAAAAATCAGGTAAAGCGAGCTAGCGTGTTGATAGATATGGATGAGAGGGAACGGATACATGGATTACATCGCTCCTGTCAGCAGCGCCATCATGGCGATCGTCTGGATTGTCTACTTCCAGCTGTTTTTCCTGCAGTACAAACGAAATAATCGCCCATACCTTGTTATTCACCACGCCCAGAACGAAAACCCGGATGCCCTGTGTCTCCTGGTGAACATGGGCAAGGAAACGGTGCACGTGCAGTGTGTGCAGGTGGTTCTCCACACCCGCGCGGGCGAAGAGAAAATTATGACGGTGACCGAGTATCGTCGTGTCGGCGCGGATGATGCCAACGTGCACCAGGTGTTGCGCCAGGGCCCGTTACAGCCCGGTGGGTATCTGGTGCTGGGCTCGTTCAGGAACATCATCCTGGGTCGTCGCAGTGAAGAAAGCGAAAGCGATTACCTGTTCGAGGATATCACCGGCGTTGAAATCCGGGCCGCCGTGATCCACGGGCCCACGAAGTATCCGGTGGGTGTACGGCGCAGCTTTTCTCTGAGTCATGAAGGAAGGCCCGAGATCTTTCCCCGCAACATTCACAGCGAGCAGCTGGTGCGCCGGAAAGATCGACACCAGGTGAGACGCTGGGTTGAAGAGGAATTGCAGCCCGAGCGTAAGGGGAGTTCGGAATCGGATGATTCCGATCAGTCTCAGTGAGCGCCCGCCCGTTGGGTATTGCTGCGGCAATGGTCATTCATGAAATAGCCATACCTGCCAGCCGTGCATGGATCATTTTTTCCAGGGCTTGAGCAGAGGGAGACAGAGAGCGATTGGCCTGTTTGATAATGCCTATCTGGCGCACCAGTTTCGGTTCACTCAGGGGGACAAAGCACAGCTTGTGGTTACCTACCGGAAAGGCGAGTCGCGGAAGTGTGGTAATACCGCTGCCGGCTTCCAGCATGGCGAGCAGCGAGATCATGTTGGAGATAAAAAAGTCGTTGTTATCGACAAGGCTGGCGGCAGGGGTGTGCTTCAGAAGCCGGGATGTGCCGTTCGCAATAAAGCGTTCTTCTGTCAGTTCCTGCCATTTCAGGCTGTGCCTCCCGGCCAGAGGATGGTCCTTTCGCAGGACGACCCCCACGTTGTCTTCAAACAGCGGACTGAAGGCCAGGCTTTCATCCTGAACCCACATGCTGCTGATACCCAGATCCACCTCGCCATTGGCGACCAGTCGACAGACAAACTCTGCATTTTCGTCATGAAGATTGATGTTGATATCCGGGTATTCGGCAACAAAGGCTGCGAGAAAATCCGGCATAAGCCGGCCAGCAACCGAGGGCACCGTGGCCAGGGTTACTCGCCCCTGATGCCCTTCGGCCATGTGTTGAAGTTCATTTGCCAGCCGGTCGTGCTGGTTTATCAGCTCCCGGAATCTGGGCAGGCAGTACTCGCCGAAAGGGGTGAGCTGCCCTTTGTGGGTTTTCTCGAACAGAGGCTGTCCAAGCTTTTCTTCCAGATCACGAATGGCCATGGACAGCGCGGGCTGACTTCGATGGAGTTTCAGGGCTGCGCTGTGAAAGCTGCCCTCTTCCCTTACCGCTAATACGTAGCGCAGTGGCTGAATCTTGAGTTCGATTGACATGTGCACACGCCTCAGTCTGTTTCCTTTTTCAGAATATAAGAAAAACTTACTAAAAATACGATATTTTTGATTATCCTTATTTAAATAAGAGGGCTAGGCTTGGGGGATCATATAAGGAGGACCCCATGCCAGATTCACACGCACTTTACATCGGCGGCGAGTGGGTTGCCGGCGCTCAAGACGCCCAGCCCAACCAGAACCCCTCTGACCTCAGCGACGTTATCGGTCACTACGACCAGGCCAATGCCGAGCAGGTGAAACAAGCCATCAGCGCAGCACAGGCTGGCCAGAAAATCTGGGCAGAGACCGATCTTGAGACCCGCTACAGCGTGTTGATGGCGATTGGCAATGAGCTGATCGCCCGCAAGGATGAGCTGGGTGAGCTTTTGTCCAGGGAAGAGGGCAAACCCCTGGCAGAAGGCAAGGGTGAGGTTTATCGTTCCGGGCAGTTTTTCCAGTACTACGCAGCGGAAGTGCTCCGGCAAATCGACGATCGGGTCGCCTCCGTGCGGCCCG
This sequence comes from Marinobacter sp. NFXS11, assembly GCF_040148675.1. NCBI lineage: Bacteria > Pseudomonadati > Pseudomonadota > Gammaproteobacteria > Pseudomonadales > Marinobacteraceae > Marinobacter > Marinobacter sp. NFXS11. Next base: position 1,226,716 of record NZ_JAGDDV010000002.1, read on the forward strand.
GCGTTGAAATAGAAACCCGTCGTGAGCCGCTGGGTGTGGTTGGCGTGATCAGCCCCTGGAACTTCCCGATGGCGACCGCAGTCTGGAAAATTGCCCCCGCCCTGGCCTTTGGTAACGCCGTGGTGTTCAAGCCGGCGAACCTGGTGCCGGCCAGTGCCTGGGCACTGACTGAAATCATCAGCCGCCAGAACCTGCCGGCCGGCACGTTTAATCTGATTACCGGCAGCGGGCGTGAGGCCGGCGAAGCCTTGATCACCAGCCCCGATGTACAGGCAATTACCTTTACAGGATCCCTGGATGTCGGTCGGCGGGTGGCCTCGGCCACCGCCGCCAACCTGGTGAAATGCCAGCTGGAAATGGGCTCGAAGAATGCCCTGATCGTGCTTGACGATGCCGACCTGGATCTGGCGGTCGAAGCCGCCTTTGCCGGCGCCTACTCGGGCTCCGGGCAGAAGTGTACGGCATCCTCGCGATTGATCGTTGTGGATTCAGTGCATGACCGGTTCGTGCAGAAGCTGACAGCGAAGCTGGCCGCCGCAAAAGTTGGGCCGGCTCTGTCCGAGGGCACCGCTATCGGCCCGATAGCCAGCAAGAGCCAGTTGGAAGCCAATCAACGCTGGGTCGGCGTGGCGCTGGAAGAGGGCGCGACCATGGCCTTCGGTGGCGACCAAGTCAACGTAGGTGCAGACGGTTACTACATGCAGCCGGTGCTGTTCACCGACACCACCAACGACATGAGCATCAACCGCGACGAAGTGTTTGGCCCGGTGGCCTGTGTCATCCGTGTGCCCGACTACGAAACTGCCCTGACCACCCTGAACGATACCAACTATGGACTGACCGCCGGTCTGATTACCCGTTCACTGCAACGCGCCTCCGATTTCAAGGCCCGGGCCGAAACCGGTTGTGTCATGGTCAACCTGGCGACCGCTGGCACCGACTACCATGTGCCGTTTGGTGGCAGAAAGGACTCCAGCTTCGGACCACGGGAGCAGGGCCAGTATGCGCGGGAGTTCTATACGGTGATCAAAACCTGTTACACGAAGCCCTGAGGTCTGCTGCCATGTCAAAGTCTGTACTTACCATTGATGGCTTGCAGTACTCGAACTGGTCAAGGGCCATTTTTGAACAAATGCGAGAGGGTGGGGTGGATGCAGTCCACGCGACGCTTGTGTACCACGAGAATTGCCGCGAAACCCTTCTGCGTTTTGGCGAGTGGCAGCGTCGATTCGAGGAACATGCCGACCTGATTATGCCGGTTTTCGAGGCCAGTGATATCGAACTGGCCAGGGAGACAAACCGAATCGGCATTTTCTTCGGGGCCCAGAATTGCTCCCCCATCGAGGATGATATCGATCTGGTGGCCATCATGCGCCGGTTGGGCTTGCTGATCATGCAGCTTACCTACAATAACCAGAGCCTTCTGGCCTGTGGTTGCTACGAAACGGAAGACAGCGGCATTACCCGATTTGGTCGGCAGGCTATCCGGGAGATGAATCGGGTTGGGATGCTCATCGACATGTCCCACAGCGCGGAGCGTTCTACGCTGGATGCCATCGAGCTGTCAGAGCGGCCGGTCATCATCTCCCATGCAAATCCTGCCAGCTTTCATCCTGCCAAGCGCAACAAATCCGATACGGTGCTGCGCGCCATCGCCGAAAGCGGCGGCATTCTCGGTTTTTCAGTGTATCCGTTTCACCTGAAAAACGGGCCCGAGTGCACGCTGGATGAATTCTGCGGCATGGTTGCCGATACCGCTGAGATGATGGGGATCGACCACATCGGCATGGGTACGGACCTTTGCCAGGCCCAACCCGAATCGGTGCTTACGTGGATGCGAAACGGGCGCTGGAGCAAGGCCATGGACTACGGCGAAGGCAGCCAGTCGAACGCCGGCTGGCCTGCCCCGCTGGCCTGGTTCAGCGATAATCGTCACTTCCCTAATATTGTGGAAGGCCTCCGCCAGAAGGGGTTTAACCATGAAGAAATTGAAAAAATCATGGGCCGAAACTGGCTCAGGCAATTAACCGAAGGCACGCGGCCCGCCGTAAACGCCGCGTTCTGATTACACACTGTTCCAAAAACAAAAACAGGTAATCGTCATGACAAACTCAGCCAGTTCCATCGCTATCCCGGAAACGGGTATCAAACGCTTCGGCGATCCAATTGTTCTAGGCCTGAGCGTAGGCTTCATACTGCTCTTTCTGGGCCTCTCCCTTTATGACATTCAATGGACAGCGGGGCTGATCAGCGACGGCTTCGCCTGGACGGCGAAGTATCTTGGCTCCTACTTCCAGCTCCTGTTGTTGCTCACCTTCCTGATCGCGATGGGTGTGGCAATTTCGCCAGCAGGCAGCGCCAAAGTGGGCAACCTCGATACGCCTGAGCTGAGCACGTTCAAATGGTTGTCTATCATCATGTGCACCCTTCTTGCAGGCGGTGGTGTCTTCTTCGCTGCGGGCGAACCGGTGTACCACTTCGTCGTAACGCCTCCGGTATTCAATACGGAAGCCGGCACCGCAGAGGCCGTGGCGCCTGCGCTGGCCCAGTCCTTTATGCATTGGGGTTTTCTTGCGTGGGCCATCCTCGGGACACTGTCAGCCATCGTGCTGGCCCATGCCCATTACGTGAAAGGTCAGCCGTTGCAACCGCGCACTCTGCTGTATCCCGTGTTTGGTGATCGGGTGATGAAGGGCTGGTTTGGCGGGTGCGTTGATGCGGCCTGCGTAATTGCGGTGGTTGCCGGCACTGTTGGCCCGATCGGATTTCTCGCGACCCAGGTCAGTTTCGGCCTGCATGAGCTCTTTGGCTTTGCGGAAGGTTACGGCACTCAGTTGCTCATTCTCGCTGTACTTGCAGCTGTGTATGTGACCTCGGCCATGACCGGTATTCATCGAGGAATTCAATTGCTGAGCCGTTTTAACGTGTTTCTTGCACTGATCATTGCCGCCGTCATCTTTATCTTCGGCCCAACCCTGTTTCTGACCAATGCCTACACTCAGGGCTTTGGTGAATACATCAGCTCCTTTTTCGCGATGGCCACGGTAACGTCCGGCACCGCAGAGGGCTGGTGGATGCAGTGGTGGACAGTGTTCTTTTTTGCCTGGTTCCTGGGCTATGGCCCGTTGATGGCGATTTTTGTCGCCCGGATCTCGCGGGGGCGTACCATCCGGCAGATGATTCTTGCCGTTGGCGTCATGGCACCGATCGCTACCACGATCTGGTTCACTCTGCTTGGCGGCTCCGGGATTTTCTACCAGATTACCGGCGCGATCGATCTTGCCGAGGCCCTCAACAACTTCCAGTTCGATGTTGCCACACTCACTATCGCCAAAGCTTTGCCGGGCGGTGCAATGATGGCGTTGGCCATTCTGCTGCTTACCACCATATTTGTGGCTACCACCGGTGATTCCATGAGCTACGCCATTGCCGTAGTGAGCGCTGGCCATGACGAGCCTGAGCCGATTGTCCGCGCCTTCTGGGGCGTGGCCATGGCATTGATGGCCGCGGTGCTACTCTACATGGGGGCAGGGCAGATCAGTGCCTTGCAGCAGTTCATTGTGATTACAGCGATCCCGGTTTCTCTGATCCTGTTGCCATCGCTCTACATAGGCCCCAAATCTGCCTATGCCATGGCCCGGGAGCAGGGTATCGTTCCGCCCAAGGGTGAAGTGGCCCTGGTTGTTGCTACCACGGGCTCGTCCGAGAGTTCAGGAGTCTGAAACATGGCAACTCCTTTAGATGCACAGCCTCAGCTCCAGCTCCGCCCGGCCGACCAGGTAATGAACCTGGTCCGGCTGGGAAGCCTGCACGCCAGTCGTTTGAGCTTTTGTAGAAGTCTGGTGCGTCAGATGGCACGTGAGGACTGGACAGTTACCACGGTTCGGTTTGATCTTGATGCCGATGGTCATGGTGTTGTGATTTACCGTTTGAGGACCCCGGATCACACCTATCACGGCGTGGTGTTCTCCCAGCATCTGGAGCCCGAACGTCGATCAGACCGGGTAATTGCCGAGGCCTGGGATGTTACGTTTGCCCTCCTGGAAGGCGACGTGGAAGACAGCCTTCTTGAGCAGATGGCAGCCAATGTGCCGCTGCAGGAAGCCGGCCGCCAACATCCCAGGTTGCTGGTGCTCTCCCGCGCTAACAAAAGCCTGAGAAACTTCAGCCATTTCGTGGATGCCCTTGCGGATGGTCGTCAACCCGATCCGGCCTGGCTGACTCGGGTCGGCTACCTGTACCGGACGACGGCGGTGTATGGCAACGGCAAATTCGGGATTGCCGATTATGCGCGCCTGCAGAACAATCCCGATTTCAATCGGCCCTTCTCGGCGCAGATGTTCGCGGTTTACCTGTTGCGCCATTTTTCCATACAACAGGTTGAGCATCTTGCCAGCCATCGCGCTCCGGATCGGGCCGTTGCCCTGCACCCATCCTTGCAGCGTTATCTCGGCATCGGTAATTCCACCGGGCTTGGCATGGCGCCGTTTCTGATCAACCACCCGCAACTGATCCAGCAGTGGGTCTATTGCCGTGAAAGGGCGCTGGCTTATGCCCGTCAGCAGTTACCCAATGAGGCCAGCCGCCGCGAACTTCTGGCACTGCTGCGGCGGGCCCACAGGCACTTCTGGGAAACTGTCACCGAGGATGCCGAGCAGACCCGTCGCAATGAGGCGACCGTTGTTTCGATTGATTCGGTTATCACGTGGTTGGAACGAACCCCGGCAACGGCTGCGCTCTGGAGCGATCTACTGGTATGGGCGGACAAACAGTGTTCGCTGGAGGCCCAGGAGCTGATCAATACCCTGCTGATTGAGCTGTACCCGGATCTTATTGATGCCGTGGAGGATGAGCTCGGTTGCGAGGAGATACTTGAGCTTCAGCCAGAAATGCGTGCAGCGACTCTCAAACAGGAAATCGAGGCCCGGTTTGCTTGGGCGCTGGACTACGATCCCAAGAACCCCGACCACCATCATTGGTTCTGGTACCGCTCTGCTGAAAAAGAGGAGCCAAGGCTGGGTGTACGTGCCAGCGAGCCGGGCGCGGAAAAAGAGATGCCGCTTGCCATCGGACCTCGGATCCATCGCACCCATCAGTTGCTCGATGCGTTTCTCGACCGCAGCCCCCGGGGCTCCGTGGTCGAGTTTCTGATGGCCCATCCCCGACAGAAAGAATGCGTGCGCCGGATCCAGACCATGGCCGCCACACCTTACGGTGAGATCCAGGCCAACCTCTGGCATCGGGACATGAAGCCCATGCATCTTCTGAGAACGAAATTGTCGTTCTTCGGCGCCAGTCGGTTTGACCCCAAATCGGATCGGTGGGTGCGGGTGACGATGTTCCAGGGGGCGCCCCTGTTCTGCGAGCTCTTCAGTGATCACGGCACCGACAAGGCGCGTCTGGCAGAGTTGGACGACTGGAGCTTTCCCGTGGAACCGGAGCTCAACCTGTCATGAAAGTTTCTTTTAACGAACTGCAGGGCATCGGCAGGAAGGCGTTTATCGGGATCGGTTTTGCCGAGGGTGATGCGATTGATGCGGCCGAAATGGTTGCCTGGATGGAAGCTCATGGTCTGGGCGGCGTCGAAGCGCTCAAAAAAGGCCTCAGGTTTCTGTTGGCCGAAGATCATAACGAATCGCCAACCCTGGTCTACCAGGATGAAGACTTCAGCGTTCTCGATGCCCACAACCACAGCATTCTGGGTAACGCTAGCCTTGCGGTGGAACTGGGGTATGCCAGGGCCCGCGGGCGAGGTCTGTCGGTGACCAAGATCCGCCATTGCCATAATCGAATCCTGATTATTGGCTATCTGTCGCGACTGGCTCGCCGGGGTATGAACGTCACGGCCTTCTGGCGCAATGCCCATGACCCACTCACAGAACTGGTTGTCGGGTTCAAGGCGGGGCACCCGGTTCCCGAGATCTGCCTCTACAGTCTGGAGAATACGCCCGACGACACCGAAAAAAACGATGGCATCACCCTGATAATGGCGAACCACGTTGATTTATTGCCAAGCCTGCGCTCGGAGTACGAGCTGACCAACCTGATGCGACAGACCGAAGAGGATCTCGAAAGGCAGAGAGACAGGGCTCTGGTCGAGGGCATGGATGTTGACGACGAGCTCTGGCACAACCTGAAATCCCTGGCCGATCGGCTTCTGGTTGAGGCAACCGATGCTTCCCGAGGCGGGGCTGGTGCAGGCACCAGTGACAACGACTGAATAGAGAAAAAAATATGGCCGGAAACATCACGATTACTCCAATTGCTACTGAACTACCGCGCTCAAAAGCACCCCTTGAGTGGGCTGTCAGTGCTAATGGCATTCTCTTTACCGCCCAGATTCCGATTGATACCAGCGGACAGGTCGTTGCTGGCGGAATCGAGGCCCAGGCCCGGCAAACCATGGAGAACCTGAAACACACCCTCGAGTGCGCTGGAGGTGGGATGGCCAGCCTGACTCAGGCGCTCATCTATGTGACCGATCGCGATCATCTTGCGGCTGTAAATAAAGTTTATGCGGAGTATGTCGGTGCCCCCTACCCCAATCGGGCAGCGATCATTGTCTCGGGCTTTGCGCGGGAGGAAATGCTCGTTGAGATCGTCGCCTACGCGGCTACCTGAGTGGATTCCTGACCGATTCGAAGTCCCGGCAATGTGAGCGGCTCGTGGTTTTCCGAAACAAAGGCCGCTGACTGCGCTGTGTAATGACGGTATGGGTTGTTTTTCCAGAGTGCTCGCCCAAGTACTGGGTTGTAAGGAATTCATCAACTCCTTCGGGGAGGGCATCTATGTCACTGAAAGACGAACTGATCAAAAAGGCCGAAACCCAACTGGAAGAATGGGAAAAGCAAGCCGATTCCCTGAAAGCCAAGGCCAAAGCCAAAGAAGCCGAAGCCGAGAACGAGAAGGCGAGCGCAGATATTCAGCAGAGTACATCGGATGCATTGCGCTCTGTCGAAGAGAAGATCTCGGATGGGCGCAAGAAACTGGATGACCTGAAGCAAAGCGGCGAAGACAACATCGACAGCGTGCGCGAGCGGCTTTCCGATCTGATTGGCCCTGACAACAAGCGCTAGGCCGCTTGGCTCAGGAACGGCAGGCTACGTCTACTGAAACTGGGTGTAGCAGCGCTGTCGTTTGGTTTGCCAACCCCGCCATTGGGGCTCGCGGTGATGGAGCCGGTAACGCTCCATCACCGCCATGAACCTGCCTATGTAATCGCATTGACCCGAAGTCGGCAACCACTCATCGGGGCCACGTCCATCCCTCAATATCCTGTCAGTCTGACTCATTCTGATCTGGTTCTCCGGGTCTTCCAGAAACCGCACCTTCATTGAGGGTGGCCACTGATCAGCTCCCAGCGCTTCGGCAAATACCAGAGGTACAACCTGGGTCTTCGCCAGGCTTTCCGAGGCAGCCGGTTCCTCCCTTGTCGCCGCCGCCAACACAATCAGAATCGCTGCAATGAACAGGGCCAGCTTGGTGTCTTTCATGATTCAACTTGCTCGTGGTTTAGCTACACCAAAACCTACGAGCAGGTTGGGTAAAGGGCTTACCCGGATCCGGACAAAACTTTGTGACCCGACAACTCCGAATTGCTGAAAGCAACGTAGGGTAAAGCTCACCTGTAATACAGATAGAACCGGTCAGGAGCGGTAACGAGTATGCCCGAAGGTCCCGAAATACGCCGCATGGTCGATGACATTCATAAGGCCGTTGGTGGCAAGACAGCGCAATCTGTGTTTTTTGCCTTTGAACACCTGAAGCCTTTCGAGAGTGCCCTTCGGGGACGCAGAGTCGAGAGAGTGGAGGCGCGGAGCAAAGCCGTGTTGGTGTTTTTTGAGGCCACAGATGAAGACGGGCCGTGGTGCGTTTACAGCCATAACCAGCTGTATGGCAAGTGGCGCATGGGCAAACCCGATCGGGAACCGAGTACAAACCGGCAACTGCGATTTGCCATTATCGGTCCGAAGAAAGCGGCCCGGTTGTACAGCGCCTCCGACATCCAACTGGTTCGGCCCGATGAATTGAGCGAGGTGCCCTATCTGTCACGGCTGGGGCCAGACCCTCTCAATCAGGAGGTCAGCGTCGATCAACTGTTGGCGGTGTTTGATGACAAGCGGTTCCGGGGCCGGAACCTGGGTGGTTTGCTGTTGGACCAGGCGTTCGTTGCCGGAATCGGTAATTACCTTCGCTCGGAAATCCTCTTTGAGGCGGGGATTTCACCGCGGGCACGGCCTCGTGATCTGGACGCCGATCAGCAGTCGAGATTGGCGGAAGCGATTCTGACACTGGTGCAGCGGACCTACCAGTTAAAGGGCATCACCAATCCGCCCGACCGTGCAGAGCGGCTCAAACAGGAAGGATGGACGTTCGGGCAGCGCCGGCACATGGTGTTTAACCGCGATGGTGAACGCTGCCACGATTGCGCGGCGCCTCTTGTTAAAACCATGATGGCCAGCCGGCGGCTGTATTATTGCCCTGAGTGCCAGGGTGTGCCGGATTAGGCGAATTGTTCGGTACAGGCCCGTCCCAGCCGATCGTGAACGGCCAGCCACTGGCTTTCCCGGGGCGGAAGCTCAATCACGATCCGATCCACGTTCGCCTTGTCCATGGCGTGCATGGCGGTGTAGAGCATGCGAGCGTACTCGTTCGGATCGGCGCTGAGCATAATGGACTCGGAAGCCAGCTCGCCCGGGGCAGACTGCCACCAGATAACGCCAATCTTTTCACCTGCCGGTGTGACTTCTGGCAGAAGCCTGGCAAACCGATCCGTGGCCACTCCAACGGTAGGTGTGACCGGCTGGTAGTGGCGCTTTACGCTCCCCGGTACGGCCTGGCTGGCCGCTTTGCCCGGGGCGAGCGCGATTCCGAGGCAGGCTTCGATATCGCTCTGGCCGATCTGCCCCGGTCGTGCGATGACTGGGGTTTCGCCGGTCAGATCGACAATGGTGGATTCAATGCCTACCGAACAGTCTCCGCCGTCCAGAACTGCCTCGATTTTTCCGGACAGGCCCGCGAGTACGTGCTCTGCGGTGGTCGGGCTGATCCTGCCATAGGGATTGGCGGACGGGGCGACAAGATCCCTGCCAAGCCGTTGCATGGTCGCCAGCGTGGCCGGGTGCGCCGGCATCCTGACCGCCACACCCGGATTGCCGCCGGTAATAAAATCGCTGACGCCGCTTTTCTTTGGCAGTAGCAACGTAAGCGGGCCGGGCCAGAATGCCTGGATCAGCTGCCTGGCAGTCTCCGGAATCTGGTCGATCCAGAGACTGAGCCGGTCCGGTGATGCTACATGCACGATCAGCGGGTGTCCGACCGGGCGCTGTTTCGCCTCGAATACTTTCCGGACCGCCTGATCGTTGCTGGCATCGGCCGCAAGCCCGTACACGGTTTCGGTGGGTATAGCGACGAGGTGGCCGGCAAGAAGCAGGCTGGCGGCTTTCTCTATGTCACCTGATTGTGTTGCGTCTAACTTGATGGTTGCGGGCATAAGGTCTCAGGGGTTACAGGTTGGGCAAAAATCAGGTTCCGTTGTCACAGCCTCCACGGGGCGCGGCTCTAGGTAGTCGCAGGCGTGGCAGGACCAGACAAAAGTCCTTGGCCGGTCTGTCGGCGTATCGCACGCACTGCATGGCAGGCCGCTCTCGATACTGGTTATCCAGAATCCCGGCAGGGAACACCCTGGGCACAGGCTCTCCATTTTGTCGCGAAGATTTTCTGCCGCAAGTGCAATATTGGCCATTCTGCCGGGCGATTCATGGGCTCGAAGGTCGTACTCAATAAAAATCTGTCCAGACGGCGAGGTGTTCCGGAGCGCTCTGAACAGGGTATGGATTTCCTGATGGTCGCGCAGCCCTTTGTAAATCTCCGGGTGCAGGGCATGGTCGGGCCGCATTACCAGGCCCTGGCCCGCAGGGCATCGATCCAGAAACATCTGCAAGTCCTCAACAGAACGGATGCTGGCCTGCTCAAGGCCAAAAGGCGCGCTGTATTCTCCAAAGAGGGTAAGGTCGTGTTCCGGATCAAACAGGCAAACGACCTCCAGATTGATACAGAACAGGCCACCGCCAAAAGCCCCCTCGCTACCGAGGCCGATACGATTCTCGCCCTGCGCCGCGGCGATTCTGGCTTTCTCGAAAGCAGTCTCCTTCTGACCGGCGAAACGTTCTTTTTCCCGGGTAAAGGTCCCAAGGCGATCGGTGTCGAAGCTGCTGTCGCAGGTTAACGCCAACCCAAGCGGTTCCAGTGGCCGCGCAATGGCGGGCAACTTGCCGTGCCGGGTTAGCAAAACCCCGGAGCGGCCGCCCCAGATCGACATCAATCCTCTCCGCTTTGACCGCCGTTGGAACTTGAACGAGTCGCCACGGGCTGCCACTCATTCCGGTACAACCTCTCGATCGAGGTCTGCTCATCGTCGATCCGGAACAGATACAGCCAGTCGTTATCGATCAGCTCCTGCACAACTTTGTGTTTTTGCGCGATCTCGGCAATGGCTTCCCTGGGCGCCGCCAGATAAACGCTCAGGCGCAAGGGTTCGTGAACCCAGCGCTCGCCATCATGTATCGACTGGAGCGGCAAACCGATTCGCAAATCGCCGCCGTTGCCTTCGAATACGCCCAGGTGGCCGCCAACCACGTTGTGCAGGACCTTGTTGCCGCTACCGTAATGCAGATTGTCGGTAACAGACATGAAGTACTGAAGGTTGATCCAGTGGGTGACCACCATGGGCGCGGTCATGATCAGTTCAAGGATGTTGAAGCCTTCATCCTCGCGCCAGCGGTAGTCGTGGAGGAAGCTGCGTCCGCCCAGGTCCAGGTGTCGCGTGGCGGTACGGGGCGCCACGATAAAGCTGGCGTTGCCGGCAAGACCCCACTCCGGACGCACTTCGGACCAGTCCTGGCTGCGTTTTTTGATGACGCTGTCGACGTCATTCTCGTTCGCGATCCCAAGCCGCAGGGCGCGTTCACGACGTGCCTGTGCGCCGGCATTGGCCAGAAAACCCCTGATCTCGTCGGGAACGTCACCTGAGCACTCGACCTCGTCGGTGGTTGTGTTATGCAGAGCTCCCACGAATCGGGTTTCGGAGGGGATCGGAATCCCCTGCTCAGCCAGGGCCGCACGCACGTCCTTGTCGTTCAGGATGCCGGCAAGTACGCGAACGTTTACCGAACCGGTCTGTCCGCCGCAGGCGCCGCAGTCGAGGGCCGCTGCATGGGGATTGTTACGCGTACTGCTGCCGTGCCCGACAAGGAGAACGGTGGGCGCAAAATCATGAGTCAGGGTCATGGCCCGGAGAATACCCCCGGCCAACTCCGCTTTCTCCGCAGCGCCCAGCAGGGTCCCGTTCTGGCGGATTTCGAACTCGGTCTGTCCCTTATGGAGTTGGTCGACCGGGTTGTCCGAGGACTTGCCAAAAAAGGTTTTGCGAACCATGCGTCCCAGACCTGCCAGGCCCATGCTCTCGATAAAGCTGAAGCTCGCCGGGCCGGCGTTGGAAAACTGTGACCAGTGTGAGTGGTTGGCTAATGATTGCCGGCTGAAGCTGCCGGCAGGTTCGGCCTCAGTAACCTCGAGCGCCGGCGCCAGCAAGCCCGGCAATTGCGGCCGGCAAAAACCGGTTCCCTTGGGTCGATACGAAATCGGGAGGCCGAAGAATCCGGCAAACCCGAGGGTCTGGATAGCGGGGTTCTGGGCTTCCAGCGCACGACGATAGACCTCCGAGCGAACATCGATGCAGAAGGCGGCCTGTAGCTTGAGCGGCTGATCGTCCGACGAGGGATTTTCAGGTCTGGTGAGAAGCTTTTCAGCCAGCTGTGCCTGGTAGGCCGACTCAGCCTCTGTTTGCTGGCGCCAGCCTGTGGTTTGAGATTGCTCATGGGTCTGGAGCATCTCTGGCCAGGCATCCCATTGTTTAAGCCAGCGGTGTTTCAGTTCGGCAAAGATGGCCCCGCCAACGTGTTGGACGTGCCGCCATATGGCGAGCTCCCAGGCCAGTCGGATGGCCAGGAGGCCCGGCAGCAGGTCTTCCTCGTGGCCACTGAGTCGCGCTTGCCAGCGCAAGTAGGCGGCCCAGGATGACCACCCGTTGATATCCAGCAGGAGCGCATGGGCATAATCCGGCGCATAGTCTGGTTTTGATGCCAGGGCGTTGAGGGCATCGGTAATCAGTTTTTCATGCTGATCGGGCAAGACTTGAAACTGGGAGGGCAGGGATGGTTCTTCCATAACGATGGCAATGCCGCGGTCAGCCCGGGTCATCTGCAGCCAGCTGTGATATAGATCCTGGGCATTGCCTTTGAAATCGCCGGCATCCAGGCGCTGGAAGTAGTCGCCGCAAAACTGGCTGATCTGGTGCACAACCTCATCCTGCCAGCCCACGTGATGGGCGGTATCGCGGTTGCGATCCAGCTGGGCGCTGAGATTCTGCCAGTGTTCGGGCATGCTGGCGGTCTCCGCGGCCGCCGGGCCGTTGCCCTGTCCGGCAAGCGCGGCCTGATTCTGGCAGCAGGTACCATTGAGTGCCGCCATGCGTGAAGCGACCCTGGTGAATGGCAGGTCCCGCATTTCCCAGAACGGATTCACGGCGATCATCTGATCCAAGGGCCAGGAGGGCGCGATTCGGGCGCAGGCATCGGTGACTGCCCCCTGCCAATCTGGTGTGTCGATGGTTGCTTCGGTGGTGGCATTAAGGCTCGACGCTAACATTATGCGGACTCCCTGGAACCAGAAGTTGAAGAGACGCTGACCACGGCTCGCGGCCGAACGACATCAGGCAGTTTGGCAGGCCAGATTTTCAGGGTCAGGCGGGTGGACCACTCATCAAGGTAGCCCGCGGCGAACAGGAACCGGTAAAGGCTGGCGCCTGAGGGTGAGAAACGGTGGTAGCGAATCTGGTAGTAGCCGCGTACCAGGATTGCGATAAGGGCAGCGACAAAAGCCACTTCAAGCAGGGTTGCCTGGCTTTCCGGTGGCGCAAGCATCAAACCGAAGAAGGTTTTCTGTAGCCAGTACAGTGCCCAGAAGGCAGCACCAATAATCAGGCCACGGGCAACGGTGAGAACGCCGCCGCCGGCTGACAGGAACTCTGAGAGCAGAATCGTCAGGGCGATGCCTGGCACAATCCATGAAAACATGTGTGCTGTGCCGGCTTCATTGGACAGGAAAACAGTCGGCAGCATGAACAGGCCCGCCAGGGCGGCAGCGGCCAGCCATTGTTTTGCCCCGGGCTCGTTGACGGCAACCAGACGTTTTTTCATCGACAACTCAACGGTATTGCCGGCGTTCAGGAAGGTGTGTGCCTTGTATGCGGAATGTGCAACCAGATGCAGGAGCGCCAGCTCGTATAGCCCCAGAGCGCACTCAACCAACATCCAGCCCATCTGGGAGCAGGTTGACCAGGCCAGCCTTACCTTGATGGAAATACGGGTCATCATGACAAGGCTGGCAAACACCGCCGTGGGGCCTGCGACTGCAAGCAGCAGCCACTGGGCGGCGCTTACTTCGGAAATGAGCGGTGCCATCAGAATCATCAGGAAACCGCCAAGGTTCACAACGCCGGCGTGAAGCAGGGCGGAAACCGGCGTGGGTGATTCCACCACCTGAATCAGCCAACCGTGGAAAGGCATCTGTGCGCATTTGAGCAAAGCAGCCACGGCCATCAAAACCGCAGCGATCTGGGCGCCGGCGGGCACCTCTGTTGCACCGGATACCTGGGCCAGAAGCCGATCAATAAACGGCGTGTCGTACTGGACATAAAGCAGGAGGAACGCCAGTGCCAAGCAGAGCTCCGCAATCCGCGCAAAAATGAATTTTTTGTGCGCGGCCAGGGCGGCGCGCGGGCGATCAGGAAAGAACATCAGCAACTGGTGCAGGCTCACGCTGATGGCAATCCAGCTGACGAGGAACACCAACAAATGATTGGTTATGGCGATCATGGCCACGCTCGCGAGGATCACCTGAAGCCAGATCATGAAACGGCGCTGGCCGGGATCCCCCGCAAGATACCTCTCCGAGAAGCGTCCCAGCACCATGCCCAGCAAAGTGATCAGCAGCAACATGATTGAGGCCAGAGGCGCGTGACTGAACCAGACGCCATCGACCGGCCACCACCAACTTCCGATTGCGGCGGCCAAAGCCGATACAAAGGCAAGCTTGAAGGTCAATGACCGTGCGAGAAGGTTGCTCTGGTTGGTTGCCAATCCGGTCGCCACTGCTCCGGCACCGAAAAGCAGCGGAACCAGCAGTGGGAACAAGGATTCGATCGCCTGAACATCGAACATGCGAGGACCTCGGAATCATAAGTATTTAGTACGCGTAGTATCCGAGGCTTTTGCTGTGAACAAAAATATATATATCTGATTAATTCGTTCGGTATTAAAGAATGATTTCCGGGTGTGGAAACTGGGTCAGGTCCGGTAAGAGTCCAATTGAGACTTCAGTTTTTCAGCGAGTTGTTTCAATGTTTCTGCCGCCTCATTGGTTGATGCGGCGTTCTCCTGGCTGCTGCCAGCCATTTGTCGAATGTGCTCAAGGCGCTGGTTGATGTCTTCAGAAACCTGGCTTTGCTGCTCGGCGGCGCTGGCCATTTCAATGTTGGTATCCCGAATGGTTCTAACGCTCTCGCGCAGTGCCTCGATCGCGTTACCGGTTTCGCGGATCATGTCGTTGGTTTCAGTAGCCAGCTGGCTGCCAACCTCAATAACGTTTGTTACACCGGCAACGCCTTCCTGTAGGTGATTGATCTGATCCTGGATCTCCTTGATTGATTCCTGGGTTCGACGGGCCAGGTTTCTGACTTCGTCGGAGACCACCGCAAAACCTCTGCCGTGCTCACCGGCTCGGGCTGCCTCAATCGCTGCGTTCAGGGCAAGAAGGTTGGTCTGTTCTGAAATGTTTTCGATGACGGAAAGAATATTGCCAATGTTATCCGATGCAGCTCTCAGTGAAGCGCTGGTTTGCACGGAGCTCTGGTTGTTTTCGAGCTGGCTCTGTATTTTTGCGGTGGTTTTTGCAATGAGCGACTGGCCACTTTCGGCCAGACCATCCGCCTCTTTCGCAATGTTTTCGGCCCTGGATGCGCTTTCGGCAACGGTTTGAGCGGTTGCTGTCATTTCATTCATGGCGGTTGCAACCTGCTCTGTCTCCTCGGTTTGTTGCGAGACGACGGTTGCGGAGTCCGATGCAATGCCCCTGAGACTCGACGAGGCCTCAAGCAGGCTTTCCGACGAGCCTTTGGTTTCTGAAATCGTGGTTTGTAACCGATCAAGCAAGCGGTCGAAGCCCTGGGCCATGACATCCAGTTCGCTCTTGCCCGTTGCATTGAACCGCACTGTAAGGTCGCCCTCTCCACTGGCAATGTCGTTGATGGCATTGATCATTTTTTGAAGAGGTCGGGCTACAACCAATTGTGCCAGGGCACTCAGACAGCCGATCAGCACCAGTCCGCCGATCAGAATTGCAATGATCGTCTTGATCGTCTGATTGCGAACCATGGCTGCCACTTCGTCTTCTGAATAGCCGGTTACAATCTGGTACCCCCAGGGGTCGAACGCAGTGCGTTCAAGATTCCAACCTTCCGGCTCGGTTTCCAGCAGGTTTTGCAGTGGATCAGGCTCAATTGTGTTGGAATGCATCCGAAGCCGACCCTTATCGTCCACCAGGGCGAGAAATCCCCTGTCCAGCAGACTGGATGAGGTGATAGCTGCTTCAAGTTCTTCAAGGTCCGCGGAATAGCCCACGTACCAGATGCCGATAATCTGGTTAGACGCGTTGCGGATCGGGCTGTAAGCGGTGAGATAGGGGTTGCCGAGGATATCGACCTGGCCGAAGTAGGCTTCGCCCCGGCTGATGGCCTGCCCCGCTGCGCCGGCCATGTTAAGCGTGGTGCCGATGGCGCGGGATCCATCGCCTTTCTTTACGTTCGTGGAAACCCTTACAAAGTCCTGACCATCCCGGACGAAGAGAGTGGCTGTGCCATCCATGATGTCGGTAATCCCGTCCACCAGATCAAAGTCGTTGTTGATCATGGTGTCGCCAAGAAACAGTGCCGGCGCCGATTTGCCTGCGACGGGTTCCGTTCCCTGAACCCTTGCGGTTCCCATTTGCTGACCGCGTTCAATCAGCAGATTCAGAGAATTCTTTACCCGTTTTGACATGAGCTCGTCGGTGATGGAGAGCATTCCGGTGATCTCCTCGACAAGATCACTCTGCCTTTCTGCCACATCTGCCGTGATCGTTTTCTGCGTGTTCAAAGCGATCACAATGCTTGCGAGCAATGCGATGACCAGCAGAACAACGGCAATCGAGACGATGAACAGTTTTCTGATAGACATGCTGATTCCCCAGAATCTATAAGCCGGACGGACTATTGGAGCGCGCAAACCACTGCGATCTTTGTTATATCGGCCGTGATCGGTGCTTCGTTAATCATTATTTCGTCATTCGTGAATGATTCCAGAAATTGCGACGTGTATGGGCTGTCTAGTGAGCAGCAAAGGGTCCCTGACAGCATTGGCCTGGCTTCGGATTTGTAAAAGCTTTCCGCAATCACCATATTTCGGCGTCCACGAAATGATGCGCCGATAAGTCTGGAACTCAGCGTCTAGTTGCTGTCCCTCCAAGACGTGTGCAAGAAGTGAAAACCGGAAAAGACCGAGGCAAAGAATTGGATTGTGAAAAAAATGGGGCGGTCCTGGCTCGAAGAAAAAAGCACTCGACCCTGACCGCTGGGCTTTATCACCCGAAACCCGAAGCCATTGCAGCCGACTACTGGGGTGTCTTCGTTGATAATACGCCCTACATATTATTGGTGCATGACGAAGAGCGCAGTGCCCGTGAAAAGGCCGAGCGGCTGGCTGAATCGGCCAATTTCCGCACGTTGCTTGAAGCAACCCTGACAGCCTGTGAGCGGATTGAAGCGAAACCCGTTGAAGGCAGCGCCGTGGATTGGGGCGAGTCCCTCACCGTGATAAGCGCCAGTCGCTCTGGCGACGTTGAGACGGGGACAAGAGAAATCGGCGAGGTCAGGGCAATCCTGATGCCTGGTTGTCATCAGGCCGTGGCAGACACACTGTGTATCGACGATACGCTGGCGACTGTGATCGATTTGAAATTCCCGCAGGTTTCGAATTTTGACGATCTTCCAGAACTGTCGGATCGAGACGTGAAAATGTCGCTGGGTAACCTGGAGGCCCGCAAGCATCCACGAGGTGGCCACTAGGATCAGGTGCTCGCCGGCAAACTAATACTGCTGTTTGTTTACTGCGCGCTTGTTTGCGGCGAACGAAGAAAAGCGTCCATCGCATCCGTGCCAATGGGGCGGCTGTAGTAAAAGCCCTGGGCATCGCATTGTGCCTGCTTGAAAAACGCCACCTGAGCCTCGGTTTCAACGCCCTCGGCAATCGTTTTCAGTTTGAGGGTTTTTCCCAAACCGATAATCGCACGCACAATGGCTTTGTCTTCTTCGTCATCCGGCAAATCCATCACGAAAGACCGATCTATTTTCAATTTGTCGATGGGCAGTCTTTTCAGGTAGCTCAGGGAGGAATAGCCGGTACCGAAATCATCAATGGCGATGGTGATGTTTCTCTCTCTGAGTGCGTGAAGCTTCGGTATGGCCCGCTCCGGTTGGTGCATGAACGAGCTCTCGGTTACCTCCAGTTCCAGATGCTCTGGAGGCAATCCGGATTCATCCACAATCGCAAACACCTCTGCAAGAAAGTTCTCATCGTGAAACTGCGAGGCAGCGACATTGATAGAGATGCGTCCTATGTCGAGGCCGGCATCCAGCCAGGCTTTCCCCTGGTGGCAGGCCGTTTGCAGCACCCACTGTCCTATGTTTCTTATGGTGCCATTCTGCTCGGCAATCGGTATGAAGCGATCCGGTGTAATCAGTCCCTTGTCTGGATGCTGCCAGCGTATCAGCGCTTCCATACCGACTAATTTTCCAAGCTCCAGATCAAACTGGGGCTGATACTCAAGAAAGAGCTGATTGTCAGAAACAGCCTTCCTGAGAGCATTCTCGAAGAAAACGTACTCCAGTGCTCGGGCGGTCGAGTCGCTCGAATAGAATGCGTAGGTGTTTCTGCCGTTCTCTTTGGCCTGATACATCGCTGCATCTGCGTCAGCCAGCAGTTCTGCCGCGTCATTGGAGTCCTGCGGAAAGAGGCTGATTCCCATGCTCACGGTTACCCCGATCTCGACATCGTCCATGGCGAACGTCTCTTTAAACGCTTTCATCAGCGTGTCGGCGACCTGTCCGGCATGTTCCGCGCCGTCAATGTCCTCCAGAAGAACGACGAACTCATCACCTCCAAGGCGTGCCGCCGTGTCGGAAGCACGTAGCTGCTCCCTCAGGCGAGCCGCTACGTGCTTGAGCAGTTCGTCCCCCGTGGGATGGCCCATACTGTCATTGATGTTTTTGAATCGATCAATGTCGATGAATAATACCGCTATAGAACGGCCGGTTCGCTCCGACAGACGGATGCTCTGTTGCAATCGGGAATTGAAAAGGAGGCGGTTTGGGAGGCCCGTCAGGGGATCGTGGTGAGCCAGATAATCCAGCTTTTCCTGATGGGCTTTCAGTGTAGAAATATCTGAAAATACCGTCACATAGCCGACCGGCTCGTCTTTGTTGAGAATAGTGCTGATGGTCAGTAGTTCCGGGAAGACACTTCCGTCTTTCCTGCGGCTCCAGATTTCACCACGCCAGTGCCCGTTTTCCCGAACACTTTGCCAAATGGCATTGAAGAAGCTTGGATCGTGTTTTCCCGCATCGAGAAGGTCGGGCGTTTTGCCGATGGCCTCCTCTTCCGTATAGCCCGTAATCTGGGAAAAGGCGTCATTAACCTCAATGATCCTGTTATCCAGATCGCTGATCATCACGCCTTCAACCGTACTCTGGAACACCGTCGCCGCTTGACGCAGCTTGTCATCAGCGATGCGCGCTTCCGTCACATCAATAGCAACTGCATAGATCAACCCCGCCTCGGGGGATGTCACTGATGACCAGGACAGCCAGCGGTAGGAGCCGTCTTTGTGCCGATACCGGTTTTCAAACTCCGATGACCCTTCGCTCTTTTCTATCACTCTGCCGGCTTCACTCAGGGTTTTCTCACGGTCCTCCGGGTGGACGAACTCGATGAAAACCTCCCCTTCCAGTTCGTCGCGACGATAGCCCAGCTTTGTTTCCCAAAGCCCATTGACCCTCACGAACTTGCCCTCGAAGTCGACCATCGCGTTCATCGTCATGCGCTGGTCGAAGAAACTGTCCAATGCTTCCTGGGTCTGACGTTCGCGTGTTACATCAATGATCACGCTATTCCAGCATATGTCTCCATTTTCACGCTGTTTGGGAGTGCCGGTGCCACTCAGCCATTTCACAACACCGGATGCTGGCTTGATCCGCCACTCGTGTCTCCAGAAGGTCATGGTTTCCGCAGAACCACGAATCGACCGGGCCAATCCCTCAACATCTCCAGGCAGAATCATTTCCCATAGTGGGCCCGGATCACGTTTCAGTTGTGCCGCTTCAATCTCCCACAGATCAACACACCCCCGGCTGATGTAGCTCAACTGGTCGGTGCCGTCAGGATGGAGAATATACTGAAAGATTGCCCCGGGAATGCCGTCGGTAAGCTCCAGGTAAAGAGCGTTTTCCTCGCCTGGAGTGGAAAAGAGTGGGTCTGAAATCATCGGAATGCCAACTATTAGAGGTCCTAATTAAAGATAGGCTGTTGGCGCCTTATTTACCAAGAGGGCTTGGCGGAGTGCAGGGAAAATTGAAAGTTCAGATGTGGTTTTATGCGAGGGAAATACGGTAACGGGTGACGCCAGCTTCTTCCTCTCTGGTCCATTCAATCCTGTGACCAGTGATATCACAAAGGGCCTGAAGATCCTTTCGGCCGGTGGGATCATCCGCGAGGAAATCGACCAATGTTCCGCTAGGCAGGTCTTTGGTCCTTTTTTTGAACCGAAGGATGGGGAGAGGACATACCAGACCGACAGCGTCGATCTGGTATACCCCGGGCTGATCAGTCAAGGCGCACACTCGTTGCACTGCTGCCCTGTTCGGCAGCCGACCAACCGAACTGATTGAGCACCATCGGTGCAGCAGTGGCAATCAGCAGAGCTGCGACAAAAGCGGAAATCATGACCTTCACGACGAACCTCCTTTGCCTTGTTTGGCTTCAACCTCAGCGACCCACAGATCGTGGTGCTGACGGGCCCATTCCACGTCCACTTGCCCGTTGCCCATGGCGTCGAACGCGCCCTCCATACCAATGGAGCCGATGTAGATGTGGGCAATGATGGCCAGCATCATCACAAACGCTACAATCGAGTGCCAGATGTTGGCGTATTGCATTTCTTCGTGTGGCGTGAGTTCAGTCGGGAAGCTGGTTCCAATGATGCTGTTGATGATACCGAAGGTGTCGGCAAACATCGGCATATGGAACGGGAATAGCAGCGACAGACCGGACAGGGAAACGGAGGCGCCCAACACCATCACGGTCCAGAAAATGATCTTCTGGCCAGCGTTGAATTTCTTTGCCGAGGGATGACCCTTGGTAAAGATGCCGCCGCCCGCTTTGAGCCATTGCCAGTCCAGCTTGTTGGGAATGTTGTGCGCAACCCACATCACAAAGGTCATCACCAGTCCCAGCATGAAAGACCATGCGATGTTGTTGTGGACCCATTTGGAGCCGGCTGCAATGGTTGCAAAAGCATCGTGGCCGATCACCGGAATCAGGAAGCTGCGCCCCATCAGCGTTAGCAGACCCGTGATGCCGAGTGCGACGAAAGAGCCTGCCAGCAACCAGTGTCCGAATCGCTCGATGGCTTTGAACCGTTCAATGGTTGTGCCCGCAGGGCCCCCATCAATCATGATTTTGCCGCGAACGAAATAGAAGACAACCAGCAGCGCAAGGAAGCCGAGGATGGCGCCACCGCCGTACGTGATGATGGGACCTTCGCGCAGTTGATACCAGGGCATGCCTGCGTCCTGAATCATTACCTCGTTGGCAGGGCCCGGGGATTGAATTCGGGGATCGATCTCGTTGTAACGAATAGAGCGCCAGACATCGGCATCCGAGCGACCGCCATTCGTGCCCAGAGGCGCGGTGGTAGGCGCTGCATTTTCAGAATTTCCGAGGTTTTCAGACCGAAAAGATTCGTCCACCTCCAACTGTTTCTGGCGGCGCATGATGTCTTCGAGGGTTTGAGCTCCCCCGGTCGCAGTCCGGTCAACCGTCGGGGCCTCTTGTGCCCACGCAGGGTTGAACAGCAGCGTCGCCAACACGAGGAGGGCGGCACTAAAAAGTTTTGTTTTCATTAGAGCACTCCAGCGGAATGAACAAGAAGAAATTGTCGTCTTGACCGACGTCGGGGCCCCGAAGGGCCCCGCATGAGTCAGGCCAGTTTATGCACCTTTCTTCTCGTAGGCTGTGCCCCATCCCCAGGCGCCGGAACCGAAACCACGGTTCACAACACGCTGGCGATAGATGTCCGCCACCTCGTTGCCGTCACCGGCCAACAGGGCTTTGGTTGAGCACATTTCCGCACAGATCGGCAGTTTACCCTCAGCAATACGGTTACGACCGTATTTCTGGAATTCCACTGTGGAGTTGTCTTCTTCCGGGCCGCCTGCACAGAACGTGCATTTGTCCATCTTGCCGCGGCTGCCAAAGTTACCCGCTTGCGGGAACTGGGGCGCACCGAACGGGCAAGCGTAGAAGCAATAGCCACAACCGATACAAAGGTCCTTGGAGTGCAGCACCACGCCGTCTTCGGTCTGGTAGAAGCAATCCACCGGGCAGACGGCCATACAGGGGGCGTCTGAACAGTGCATGCAGGCTACCGAAATCGAACGCTCTCCTGGCTTGCCATCTTCGATGGTTACCACTCGGCGACGGTTGATGCCCCAGGGGACCTCGTGCTCGTTCTTACAGGCCGTTACGCACGCATTACATTCGATGCAGCGCTCGGCGTCGCAAAGGAATTTTGCTCTTGCTTGTCCTTCAAGTGCCATGGTCTACACCTCTTGTTATGCCGGCATAATCGAACATAGGGTGGCTTTGGTCTCTTGCATCTGAGTGACCGAGTCATACCCGTATGTTTGAACAGTGTTGGTGGATTCGCCCAGAACGATGGGGTCGGCGCCCTTGGGATACTTGTCCCGCAGGTCCTTGCCCTGATAGTGCCCGCCGAAGTGGAATGGCATGAACGCCACACCCTCTCCAACACGCTCTGTCACCATGGCCTTCACCTTGATCTTCGAGCCTTCCGGACCGGACACCCAGACGTCATTGCCGTCGCGGACATTCAGATTGTTGGCGTCGCGTGGGTTGATCTCGATGAACATATCCTGCTGCAGTTCTGCCAGCCAGGGGTTTGAACGGGTTTCGTCACCGCCACCCTCGTATTCGACCAGACGGCCGGAGGTAAGGATGATCGGGAATTCCTTGCTGAAGTCGTTCTTCTGGATTGACTCGTACAAGGTCGGCACCCGCCAGAACGTTTTGTCCTCGTAGGTCGGATAATCCGCTACCAGGTCGCGACGTGAGGTGTACAGAGGCTCACGATGCAGCGGCACCGGATCCGGGAAGTTCCAGACAATGGCACGTGCCTTGGCGTTACCGAAGGGCGCGCACTCGTGCTTGATGGCCACGCGCTGGATGCCACCGGACAGGTCTGTCTTCCAGTTGGTTGACGCGCCGGCCACTGCTTCAATGCTGGCCCGCTCCTCAGCCGTCAGGTCACCGTCCCAGCCCAGGTCCATCAGCATCTGCATGGTGAACTCGGGATAGCCGTCCTTGATTTCCGAGTTCTTGGAGTAAACACCGTCTGCCAGAATATTCTGGCCGTTGTGTTCAACACCAAAACGGGCCCGGAATGTCAGGCCGCCTTCGGAGACCGGCAGCGACATGTCGTACAGGTTGGCTGTGCCTGGATGGTTCATCTCCGGGGTGCCCCAGGAAGGCCATGGCAAGCCATAGAAATCACCATCGCAAGGTCCACCAACCGCGCGCAGGGTGGTTTTGTCGAAGTGGTGCTGATATTTCATGTGCTTCTTGAGGCGCTCTGGCGACTGGCCGGTGTAGCCGATGGTCCACATGCCGCGGTTGAATTCGCGGGTTATGTCCTCAATCGACGGCTCATCGCCATCAATGGCGATGTTGCGGAACATGCGATCGGTGAAGCCGAACTTGTCCGCAAACAGTTTCATGATTTCATGATCGACCTTGGAATCGAACAGCGGCTCTACCACTTTTTCACGCCACTGCAGAGAACGGTTCGACGCGGTTACCGAGCCGTAGGTCTCGAACTGGGTGGTCGTGGGCAGCAGGTAGGCGCCTTCCTTGCGATCGTGGAGTACGGCAGAAACGGTCGGGAAGGGATCCACTACAACCAGCAGGTCGAGTTTCTCCATGGCTTCCTTCATTTCTGTCATCCGGGTCTGGGAGTTGGGCGCGTGGCCCCACAGAACCATGGCCCGGGTGTTGTCCGGCTGCTCAAGGTTTTCCTTGGCTTCCAGAACACCGTCAATCCAGCGGGAAACCGGAATGCCCTTCTCGTTCATCATGGCGCGGGACTTGCCGTCTTTATCCCAAACGGCAAAGCGGCCTTTGAGGTAGTCCAGATCCTCTTCCCAGACACGGGCCCAGTGAGCCCACGAGCCTGCTGCCAGGCCATAGTAGCCGGGCAGGGTGTCGGCGAGAACGCCCAGATCCGTTGCGCCCTGAACGTTGTCGTGGCCACGGAAGATGTTGGTACCCCCGCCTGCGACGCCCATGTTGCCAAGGGCCAGCTGGAGCACGCAGTAGGCGCGGGTGTTGTTGTTACCGTTGGTGTGCTGGGTACCACCCATACACCAGATAACCGTACCGGGCCGGTTGTTGGCCAGAGTGCGGGCCACACGCTCAAGCTGCGCGCCGGGTGCGCCGGTTACACGCTCAACTTCTTCGGGATTCCAGCGCTTCACTTCCTCGCGAATGTCTTCCATACCGTACACACGGGTACGGATAAATTCTTTGTCTTCCCAGCCATTTTCGAAGATGTGCCAGAGAATACCCCACACCAGCGCTACGTCGGAGCCGGGGCGGAAACGTACAAACTCGTCGGCATGGGCTGCGGTGCGGGTGAAACGCGGGTCGCACACGATCAGCGGCGCGTTATTTTCTTCCTTCGCCTTCAGCACATGTAACAGCGACACCGGGTGCGCCTCGGCAGGGTTGCCCCCGATGATGAAGATCGCCTTGGACTTGTGGATGTCGTTGTAGGAGTTGGTCATTGCGCCGTAGCCCCAGGTATTGGCTACGCCGGCTACGGTTGTGGAGTGGCAGATACGAGCCTGGTGGTCCACGTTGTTGGTGCCCCAGTAGGCCGCAAACTTACGGAACAGGTAGGCCTGCTCGTTGTTGAACTTTGCGCTGCCCAGCCAGTAGACCGAATCGGGACCACTTTGCTCGCGGATTTCGAGCATCTTGTCGCCGATTTCGTTGATGGCGGTGTCCCAGGAAATCTTCTGCCACTGGCCGTTGACCATTTTCATGGGCGACTTGAGACGACGCTCGCCGTGGGCATGCTCCCTTACGGAAGCGCCTTTGGCGCAGTGAGCACCCAGGTTGAAGGGGCTGTCCCAGCCTGGTTCCTGGCCAGTCCACACACCGTTCTGAACTTCGGCTTCGACGGTGCAGCCAACCGAACAGTGCGTACAGACCGATTTCTTGACGACCACTTCTCCGCCACCGGTTGCCGGAGCTGCAGCTTCAACCCGTCCCGATGTCAGCGACAGTGCCGCCAGACCACCCACTGCCACGCCAGACGTTGTCAGGAACTGACGACGGTCCAGAGTCTTGGCAGCGAGAGAAGAAAGCAAAGAGCCTGCACGGGAGCCTTTCGCTACCCCGTTGGTCTTCTTCCTTAACATGTCGTTTACCTCTCTCTTTATTATTCTCGTTTTTTCGGAAAGCTGAGTCTCTCAAGGGCCTTTCGCAACCTCGATCAACTCAAATCCCCGTTAAAAGCGAGCCGATTCGAAATACTTACGTGTGTGCTCGGTATCACGTAAACCGCGGCTTTTTGGAACGTCTGTTCTGACGACCTCGGCTGCGGCGTTCGGTGCAACCGTCATTGCAACGGCAGCTGGCGCTGCTGCTGCAGCCATTTGCAAGAAACGGCGACGGCTGTTTTCACGCTTCGGGTTGTCCATTGGACACCTCCCCCTGGGTTTATGGGACCTTGAGATCCCGGTTACTGAATTGCAAAGGCGTCGGCTTCTACTGCCATGAAGGCTCGACCAAGCGAACCCACTGGTGCGTAAAAAATGGCGCTTTGCGCTTCTTCCAAGTCGGTAAAAAACAAGGCTGCCCACTTTGCCAGGTGGGCATCAAAAAATGCTTTTTGCGACGGCAGACCGCTGTCGCACGGAAATTCCCCGGTGATGATTCCCGCCATGATTTCGCAGAGGGTGGCGATGTGATCTTCCGGCTCCTTTACGTCGCTGCGGGATTTGATGCCGCGGGTCATGAGATCAGTGCGCAGCTCTGCCAGGGGCTTCTCATTCAGGAAGCCAGTGAGGTAGTAGCTGGCGTAAGGGAGCAATTCGCCGCGACCGAGTCCGACAAACAGGTTGTTGAACTCTCTCTCGGCGTCATACGGGTTGGTGCGTTCGGCGAGGGCTGCCAGGTTTTTGCAGGCCGAACCGAGGGGCGTCTCGTCGCCCTGTAGTGACGCCAGTCCCTTCAACAATTCCGTGGAGGGTGGGTCTACAAGCAGGACGCCAAGCAGCTGATAGATCTGGGCCCTGGCACGATCTTCTTCAGAGATCGAACGCGGGCACTGGATTTCCGCAGTGTTACTCAATTCCTGTTCCTTTTAATTATTATGTGCGGCTTGTCACGCTATTCTAGTACACAATCCAGAATATTGGCCTGACCGACCTTTAATTTGCTAATAGCTGAAACGTATTCTGCTAATAGTCAAAACGCATACGAGGGCGGAATCGTGGTTCCGGCTCCTCTTCCGGGTAGCTCGCCTCTTCTTGGGCAAGCTGCTGCTCGGGAAGTTCCGTTGGCGTTGCCATGTCCTCCAGCTCGGGACTGTCCTCAGGATCCGGTTCCCCGGCGGTTGAGGAATCAGGCTCTGCCAACGATGAGACTGCCTGCTTTTCCGACTGATCGTCCACGACGTCCGCGGCTTTTTTGGCTTTGTCGACGAGCCCCTCTCCAACCTTGTATAAAGTTGTCACTGTCTGTCCGGCCGTCGAGGCCAGTGTGTAGTCCTCATCGTAATCATTGAGACCGTCCAGAACGGCCAGTACCGGGTTGGATTTCCATAGTCCCCTCAGGGCCTTCCGGCGTAAGAACTCAGGAATTTCCTTGCGCATGAAACCGGTAATGTCCGTACCCAGTTCGATGTTTTCGGGGTCAGGTAGGCCATACTTCTCTAGCAGTTCCTGTTCCGGCAATGTTTCATTGATCGCAAGTTCCTGTTCTTCCGGGGCTGGTTCAGTCTCGATAACCGGAGGAGGGGATGGTTCCGGGCGCCTGGCGGCTTCGGCTTTCTTGCGAGCCCAACGCTGGAGTCTTGATTCGGCCATTACTGAATTCTCGGCTTTTTGATGTTCGCAGGGGCACGGTAAACGTCGCTTTCCTGGCGAATGCGCGGGTCGCCCTTGGCATCCTCGGCGCCATCAACGCGGACTTCATCGCGGCGACGTTTTTTGAACGGCTCCTCGATGTAGTGCATGTCGATAAATTCCTTGATCCAGGCCGCCATTGATTCGGGAATGGGAACCGCCTCAACAATGCTTTCGCCACTATCAAGGGCGTCCAGTGCCTCATGGGCGCTGGCGGTGATAGTGCTCACGACCCATCCTGAGGGCGACTGGCTCGTTACATCTCTGTCCATGATGATCCATACAGATGGAACGGCCATGTTCAGAGAGACCAGATAGCCCTCGACGTCGGCCCGGAAAAGCTCCATCGTAATGGTGCCCGCGTGGTAATCGACCACATCTTCCTCGCGAACCAATTCTTTCCAGAATGCATCGGGTGCGCCTGGTATAACGGCAACCGGCTTCCAGATTTCCTTTACCCAGCGAGTGACGCCCGGAGATCGGCGAACGACTGCGCCGACCCTCAACTCGCGTTTCCACTGTTCTGTACGACTACTCATGGTGCTTCTCAATTTTTGTTATAGCGTAAAACTAGCAGGGCACAAAAGATTATCCAATTGTCCAAAAGATAATGCCTGTGGCATGCTCGAAAAGCGATACGTAAACGTATACGTATAAAAACAACGAAAGAGTCAATTTCCTGATGACGGCACACAAGACCTTATTACTATGCAGCTGCGACAAATCGCAAACCTTCGATTCAGAGGCTTTGCGCAAAGCCGCGGGCGCTGAACAGGCGATTGCAGTTGATCAACTGTGCGGCAAGGAACTAAGTGTTGCCGCCGAGCATCTGGGCGCCAGCAATGACGTCCTGATTGCCTGTGGCCAGCAGGCGGCTTTGTTCGAGCGCCTCGCCGAGGACGTTCACGCCGAGATCCAACACGCAGCGCCACTCCATTCCATTGATATCAGGGATCGTGCTGGCTGGAGCGCCCCCGACGCGAAGCCCGAGCGCCTGCACGCGAAGCAGGCAGCCCTGATTGCCGCCGCCCAATTGCCGCCGCCCATGGCGCCGGCGAAAACCATTGAGTCCAACGGCGTGTGCTGCATCGTCGGTCCCACCGAGAAGGCAATTCGGATGGCCGGGCTAGTGCAGGACGAACTGGGTGTTACCTGCATTGTTAATGACGCCGGCCCCATTCAGCTGCCATCCGCCGCTTACGACGTGGCCAAGGGCCAACTCACGGGAGCCTACGGTGCACTTGGCAATTTCAAGCTGGAATTTGCCCACCTGCAACCCTTGCACCCGGCCGGTCGCGGTGAGCTGGGTTACGAGGCGGCCAAGCCCACCGCCCGCAGTGAATGCGATGTGTTCATCGATCTGCGGGGCGGCGCCCCGGCATTTCCGAGCCACGAGAAGCGCAACGGCTACTTCTGGGCCGATCCGGAGAAGTCCGGCGAGCTGGAGCGCATTGCACTGACGGCAAGGGAAATGGTGGGTGAATTCGAAAAAACTGTGTACTTCAGGCTCGAAGAGTCTCTGTGCGCGCACTCCCGGGCCAATAAGCCTGGTTGTACACGGTGCCTGGATGTCTGCCCGACCGAGGCTATTTTTTCCTTCGGGGATCACATCCAGATTGATTCGGATATCTGTGCCGGTTGCGGCTCCTGCGCTGCCGTTTGTCCCACCTCTGCAGTGACCATGAATGAGACGCCGTTCGAGGCGATCACCAAGGCTGTGGAAGTGATGGCCAAAGTCTACCGTGAGCATACCCACGAATCACCCCGCCTGGTCTTCCATACCCTGGAGGCTGGCACAGAGGCCATTGCCAACCTGGCCCGCTACGATAATGGTCTCGCGGATGATCTGATCCCGATGGGGCTGGAGCATGTCGACCGGATCGGCCACGCTGAAATCATGGCGGCGTTTGGTGCCGGCTACGCCGAGGTACTGATCCTTGCGGACAACGAACTGGATCGCCGTGCAGTGACCGCAGAAGTGGAGCTGGCCCAGGCCATGCTCAAGGGTACCCACAACTCACCGAGCCGGATCAGGGTTATTTCCGCCATCGAGCTTTGCGGCGCCGGGGACAATGCCGGTCGCGTGAGCGACCCTGTGCTGCTGGTGGGCGGTCGCCGGGATATCACCCGGGTGACAGTGGCCGCCATGTCGGAAAAAATTGAAGAGCCGATTCCGTTGCCCAAAGGTGCGCCTTACGGTGCCATCGAAATTGATTCCGATAAATGCACCCTCTGCCTTGCCTGTGTATCACTATGCCCGACCGGCGCCCTTGGTGACCATCCGGATCGGCCCGAGGTGCAGTTCACGGAAAACGCCTGCGTCCAGTGTGGTATCTGCGAGAGTACCTGCCCGGAGACCGCCATCACCCTGAAGCCCCAGCTTGATGTGTCCAAGGCGGCGCTCAGTGCCCGGGCGTTGCACGGTGAAGAGCCCTTCGAATGCATCAAGTGTGGCACCCCGTTTGGCGTAGCCAGTACGATTAACCGCATCGTCGAGAAGCTGGAAAACCAGCACTGGATGTACAAGAACTCTGATAACGTGCAGCTCATCAAGATGTGCGACGACTGTCGGGTCAAGGCCCAGTTCCATGGCAGCACAGCGCCCATGGCCGGCGGCGAGCGTCCGCGGGTCCGCACCAGTGATGACTATCTGGACAGTTAAAAACAACAGGACACACCATGGTTGAGTACACCGAAGTAGGAAAAAATCCGAATCTGATCGGTACTGACGCTCCGAGGCCTCAGGACAAGAACCCGAGGGGCGTGGATCGCATTATTGCCATTGCGTCGGGCAAGGGCGGCGTTGGTAAATCGACCGTGTCGTCCAACCTGGCTGTGGCCCTGGCCTCGAAAGGGCTGAAGGTCGGCTTGCTGGACGCTGACGTCTATGGCCCGAGCCAGCCCCGCATGCTGGGGGTTTCCGGTCGTCCGTCCAGCCCGGATGGAAGCACCATCCTGCCGCTGAGAAATCACGGGGTAACGCTGATGTCCCTGGGCCTGATGGCACCGGAGGACGAAGCTATCGTCTGGCGCGGGCCGATGTTGATGGGCGCCTTGCAGCAGATGATGAACCAGGTTGAATGGGGCCGGCTGGACGTGCTGCTGGTGGATCTTCCTCCGGGCACCGGTGATGTCCAGATGACCCTGAGCCAGAAGTTCTTCGTGGCGGGTGCGGTCATTGTCTCGACACCGCAGGATATCGCTTTGATGGATGCTCGCAAGGGTATTGATATGTTCAAGCGAATGGACGTTCCGCTGTTCGGGCTGATCGAAAATATGGCTTCGTTTGTCTGCGATGGCTGTGGCAAGGAACACCACCCGTTTGGGCACGGCGGCGCCCGGGCCGAGGCGGAGAAACTGGGTTCGCCCTTCCTGGGAGAGATTCCCCTGGATCTCGATATCCGGGTGGGATCGGACGGCGGTGTTCCGATTGTGGTCTCGAAGCCTGACAGCCCTCAGGCCCAGGCTTTCCAGCGCATCGCCGATGAAATTATCGCCTCTGACGTCTACGCCCGGGCCATCCAATGATCGAATCACCCCAGTTCCCGCCGTTACTTACGGGAGAAGTGGTGCCCAGACACACAGACCCGTTTGATAAAGCCGTCAGCCGGGCCGTCGCGGGTGTCGATTCCGGCACGGTGTTCTACTCCGAGCAAGACGACACCCTGCGCGCAGCCCTGGTCCTGGCGCCGGAAACACCGCTTGAAGAGGCTATTCAGGCAGTCTATGTGGCCCAGATTGGCCTTGCCGAGAGTCTGGGTGCGCTGGCCCCGCCCGAAGTGCCGGTGCATTTTCAGTGGCCCGATCGCATCAAGGTAAACGGTGCGCTCTGTGGCAGCGTCCGTTTCGCATCGGATGTGTCCGATCCCAAGGCCTACCCCAACTGGCTGGTGATTGGAATTGAGGTGCCGTTTATTCCGAAGACGGACCAGCCGGGAGAAAATCCGGATGAGACCTGTCTGTATGAAGAAGGCTGCATCGAAATCACACCCATGGCCCTGCTGGAAAGCTGGTCGAAGCACACGTTGCTGTGGCTGACCTACTTCCTGGACAGCGGCTTTGAGCGGGTACACAACGAGTGGCGGCCGAGATGCGACACTCTGGGCAAAATGATTGAACTGCCCAGACCAGGCACCTTCGTTGGCCTGGATGAAAAAGGCCGGATGCTGTTGCGTCAGGATGTCATGACCGAGACACTGAGTTTGATCGAATTCGCGGAGCACGTATGAAACTGGCCCGAACCCTTCAGCTGGATATTTCCGACGAAAACGTCTTTGAAAAGCCTGCACCCAGCGGTGAGTGGGCGATTTCCGGTGGCTTCGAGTTTTCCAACTGGACCGAGGGAGACCTGAAAGGCAAAGCTCGTCAGGCATTCAGTAACGGTTGGTACAGCATTGAATCAGGCGGGCGCGCCAGTTTCGTGGGGGTCTGCAACATTACCGAACCGGAACTGGAGCATGTTCGCCGGACTCTCGCGCAGACCTTTGTTGACCATTACGGCGCGCCGGATATCGACGCGGCCTACCCGGTTGCCTGTGAGGAAATCGACCAGATGCGCAGCATGTGCGAGGATTTCGAGGACAACACACTGTTGATGGTCAGCCGCACCCTGACCGAGCTGGGTGTCGAGGAAACCTACCGTTCGCGGGGGCCTCAGGATGCCTCACTGGAAGCCTTTGCGGTTCACGGCAGCGTGGACTGACTACAGACCGAAGCTGCCGTAAGGAATAAACCGCACGGGAGTGCCCGGCTCAATCTGCTGGGCGCTTTCATCCAGTTCCACCAGCCCCTCGGACCAGGCCAGGCCGGTCACCCGGCCGGAGCCTTCCGAACCGAACACATCTACCTGTCCATCCCGAACCCGTGCCCGCAGCATCTCGCTGCGCCCGGGCTTTTTGTTTTTCGAAAAATTCGCCGGCATCACGTAGGCCTGGGGTTCGAACCATTCACCGCCTGCAAGTAATGCCATTGCCGGGGCACCAAAACGCAGGGCACAGACCCAGGCGGCGACCGGATTGCCCGGCAGGCCCACCACGGGCGTGCCCTGGAACATCGCGAGGGCCAGCGGGCGGCCCGGTTTGATGGCAATGCGCCAATTGCTGATGTCGCCGTGGGCTTTCAGGGTTTTCGACACGTGATCTTCGTCCCCGGCCGATACGCCGCCGCTGGTGAGGATCAGATCGCACTTTTGCGCCCCTGTTTCCAGCGCCGATTTGACCTCGTCAGCCCGATCGAGTGCATGGCCAAGGTCCACCAGCTCGTAGCCCAGTTGCGAAACCAGGGCGCTGAGCATCGGCCGGTTGGCGTCGTAGATCTGCCAATCAGTGACCGTGGCGCCCACCGGTTTTACCTCATCGCCAGTGGACAGAACGCCAACCCGCAGCTTCTGGTAGACGTCGACCGACTCCACCCCAACGCTGGCGAGTACGGAAATCTGCGTGGGTGTCAGGCGAGTTCCTGCGATCAGGATTCGATCCTGGGCCTGGATGTCTTCACCGGCTTTGCGGGCATTGGCGCCCGCTTTCAGAGTGCCGTTCAGGTACAGCTGGCCATCCCGGACTTCGCAGTCTTCTTCGAGGACCACTGTGTCTGTCCCGGATGGAATGACTGCGCCGGTAAGAATCCGGATCGCATGTCCCTCGGGAACCTGGCCTTTGAAAGGCTCGCCGGCGGCACTGCGACCATCTACCAGTGGCAGGGTGCAGGGAACATCCGTTACAGGGCCCGCCAGTGCATAGCCGTCGACTGCCGAGTTGTTGCTTGGTGGGTGCGCACGGGGAGCGTAGACGTCGTTTGCCAGGATACGGCCGTTTACCCGCGACAGCGGAACGGCGTGTTCAGTCTCCACCACAGGGTGCAACCGTGAACGCAAACGCTCAAGGGCCTCTTTAACCGGAGTCCAGTTGACGCCAGGGGGCAGGGCAAAGCAGTCGTTGCGAAGCGGCTTCATGGATCTTCGGCTCCTGGTTATGCCGTTCAGGCTTGCTGACGGTTCAGAATAAAATCAGCGATGGCGGGGATGTCGTTTATGTCGAAAACGGGCCCCGAGAATTCGGCAGCGTAGTCCGACGCCACAGCAACAATGCTCGGGTCCTCGGTGAACAGCGGTGACCTCGAACCCTCTCGTCTATGCACCTCAATCTTGGCGTGGGTGTGGGTCTTGAATCCCTCCACCACGACCCAGTCACAGGGGCTCAGTCGTGCCAGCAATTCATCCAGCGTCGGCTCCGCCGCCCCCCGGAGTTCGTGCATGATGGCGAAGCGCTGACCGCCAGCGAGGATGACCTCCCGGGCGCCGGCGTCACGATGCTTGTAGCTGTCTGTTCCGGGTTGGTCCACATCCACCATGTGGTGGGCGTGCTTGATCGAATTGACCGTTAACCCCCGGCTGGACAGCTCACGAATCAGGGCCGAGGCCAGTGTGGTTTTTCCGGAGTTTTTCCAACCTACGATGCCGATAACGTTCACTTCAGATTCTGCTCCGCCCAGGCCAGATCTTCCGGCGTATTGATGTTAAAAAAGTCGCCCTCGTTGAACACCACCAGGGTTTCGCCCTGGGCCTGAGTCCACTGGCGGATCTTGCGAACCCCATCGTTCAGGGCCGCCCGGAGGTTGTGGCGCAAGGATACCTGCCAGCGACCAAAAGTGGGTTGCGGCAGTCGGCCCCGCTCCGGGTCGGGCGTGGCTGCCAGTACCACGGGGGTGTCATGCCCGGCCAGTCTTGCGGCCAGGTCCCGGGGAAAGGAGGGGGTATCCGCGGCAACGCTGATCAGCCAGTCATGGCCCTGCTCGGCCGCCCAGTCCATGCCGGCGAGAACACCGGCCAGCGGGCCGGGAAAGCCCTCAATGGAGTCTGCGACCACCGGCAAACCCAGATCGTCAAACCGGTGTATATCGCCGTTGGCATTCAGCACCACCGCATCGACCTGCGGTGTGATTCGCTCAATAACCCGCTGGATCAATGACTGGTCGCCGAGCATAAGCCGGCCTTTGTCGCCGCCGCCCATCCGGTTTGCCTGGCCGCCGGCCAGGATGACTGCGCAATCGGTCACGCCGTGCCTCCGTCAATCATGCTTAGCCCCTTTTCGACGCAGCTTTTTGTCTTCATCGGGTACCTGCGAGAGGTCCTGATCGAATACCAGGCGGTGTTGGCCGCTCAGGCAGGTGAATTTTTTGCCCCGCATCCGGCCGATCAGGGTCAACCCGACTTGCCGGGCAATGTCGACGCCCCAGGCGGTAAAGCCGGAGCGGCTGATCAGCGTGGGAATGCCCATGAGCGATGTCTTGATCACCATTTCCGAGGTGAGTCGCCCGGTGGTGTAAAGCACTTTATCGGCCGCGGGAATATTGTTCAGGTGCATCCAGCCGGCAATCTTGTCCACGGCATTGTGGCGCCCGACATCCTCCATGTAGGCCAGGATCTTCTGGCCCTGGCACAGCGCGGTGCCGTGGATGGCGCCGGTCTCCATGTATAGGCTGGGTGTGTGGTTGATCTGGTAGGAAAGGTTGTAAAAGGTGCTGGTGTGTACCGGGGTGTCTGGCAGAGACAGCCCTTCCAGTCCCGCCATCATGTCGCCGAAGACCGTGCCCACCGCGCATCCGGAGGTGCGGGTTTTCTTTTCCAGCTTGTCCTCAACATCAGTAACGCTGGAGGTTCGAACCACGGCAACCTCAAGTTCCTCATCAAAATCGATCCCGGTGACTTCATCGGTCTCTTTCAGCATGCCCTGGTTGAGCAGGAAGCCGAGGGCCAGGTACTCGGGGTGATCGCCAATGGTCATCGCCGTGACGATCTCCTGGCTGTTCAGGTAGATGGTCAGTGGGCGCTCTTCGATCACGCTGATCGATTTGGCCTCGCCGTTTTCGTCCACACCCTCTACTGGCCGGGAAAGCCGGGGATCTTCGGGATCTGGAAGTATTGGATCAATCGTCATTTTTGTTATGGCCGTTTCATGAATGCCGCAGAATGGAAGTTGTACGGAGATTGCCAGAGATTAGCTTATTTGGCATTCGGGAAAAACAGCTGCTTTCATCCAATAAAAAACCCCGGCATGGCCGGGGTTTTCGCTTGGGGTAGAACCGGGTCAGGCCGGGGGCCTCAGAACTTTGCCCGTTTTGTCTTATTGGGCGTTCGGGAAGAACAGTTGCTGCCCGTCTACCTTGAAGTCGGCAATTGCCTTTTGTCCATCGTCGGAAAGCAGCCAGTTATGCCATTTTGCAGCCATCTCATGCTTGAGATGCGGGTGCTTCTCTTCAGAGAGCAGCAGGCTGCCGTACTGGTTGAACAGCACTTTGTCACCTTCGAAGAGCAGCTTCAGGTTCTGGCGGTTTTCAAATGCGACCCAGGTTGCGCGGTCTGACATCACATAGGCATCCATGGCGGCGGCAGTGTTGAGGGTGGGCCCCATGCCGCTGCCCAGTTCGCGATACCAGCTGCCGCCCGGTTCAACACCGGCACTTTCCCACAGGCGAAGTTCTGCACGGTTGGTGCCGCTGTCATCGCCACGTGAGGCAAACGGTGCCTCTGCTTCGGCAATGGCAGACAGCGCTTCAGCGGCGGTTTTCGCTTCGCTGATGTTGGCCGGATCATCGGCAGGTCCAATCAACACAAAGTCGTTGTACATCACGTCGGCCCGCTCTGTGGCGTAGCCGTTCTCAACAAAACGTTTTTCGCCGGCGGTGTCGTGCACCAGAAGGCTGTCGGCATCACCACGGCGGGCGATTTCAAAGGCCTGGCCGGTACCAACGGCGACAACGCGCACTTCGATGCCAGTGGCGTCCTCGAACTTTGGCAGGATCGAATCAAACAGGCCCGAGTTCTCGGTGGAGGTTGTCGAGGCCAGCGTTATGTAGTCTTCGGCGTGGGCGCTGAAGGCCAGGCTCATAGTGGTGACGGCTGCAAGAACCAGATTAAGGGTCTTTTTCATCTTGTTATCTCCATCTTGGGTTTCATTCATCGGGTGAGCATTGGATTGGTGGGTTTTTATGGTGGCGCATCAGGCGACAAGTTCGCCGGAAATAAAAGCTTGTGCCTGGCGTGACACCGGCGTTTCAAAAAACACGTCCGCAGGCGTGTGCTCCTGTACCTGGCCACCAGAGAGAAACAGCACGTCGCCGGCCAGTCGCCGGGCCTGGTGGAGATCGTGAGTGGTCATTACGACGCGGGTACCCTGCTTGTGAAATTCCTGCACGGCGAGTTCCACGGCCTTAATCGCGGCAGGATCCAGTGCGGAGGTGGGTTCATCCAGAAACAGCACTGCCGGTGAAAGCGACCAGGCACGTGCCAGTGCCAGGCGTTGTTTCTCCCCACCGGACAGCACCCGCGCAGGCGTGTCGGCGCAGGAGGAGAGACCAAACCGGGCCAGGGCTTCGAGAGCCAGCTCTGTGCGCAGCTTGCGTGGCACGTTGTTGACCGCCAGTGCGTGCCTGAGGTTGGCCAGTGCCGAACGGCGCAAAAGGATTGGCGTCTGGAAAACCATAGCCTGGCGGGGTGCACTTGCGCCTGACCAGCTCACGGCGCCCTCCGTCGGTGTGAGCAGGCCGTGCGCCAGTCGCAGCATCAGGCTCTTGCCGGCGCCATTGGGGCCCATTACCAGCGTGGGGCCGGGCCCATCAAGCGTGAACGAACAGGGACCAAAAAGCCGGTGCCCGAACGGGTTGAACTCAACGCTTTCAAAACGCAGCGAAGGTGGTGCGCTGAGCTCGATCGAATTGTTGAGAGGCACGTTCAACGAAGTCATCCCATGCGCCTTTTTGCCATTTCACTCAGAACGTAGGCCGTTGCGTTGATGGCCATAACCAGGGTCAGGAGCACAATGCCCAGACCCAGCGCCAGGGGCAGGGCGCCCTTGCTTGTTTCCAGCACGATGGCTGTGGTCATGACCCGCGTTACGCCATCAATGTTGCCGCCAACCATCATCACGGCGCCTACTTCGGCGCTGGCCCGCCCGAACCCTGCGAGCAGAACGGTCAGCAGGGCGAAGCGGGCATCCCACAGCAGGGTGGGCATCATGCGCGCCCTGGACATGCCCAGGGAGACAAACTGTTCCCGGTATTCACCAAGCAACTCCTCCACTTTTTGCCGGGAAAGCGCAGCGAGAATGGGCAATACCAGAATCACCTGCGCAATCACCATGGCGCCGGGCGTGAACAGAAGCCCCAGCTCCCCGAGAGGCCCGGCCCGCGACAGCAGAAGGTAAACGCCGAGCCCGGCCACAACCGGAGGTAGTCCCATGAGCGCATTCAGCGCCACAATCACCCCGCCGCGCCCGGGGAACTGCCATAGCGCGACTGCCGCACCGAGCGGAAAACCCAGCGTTGCCGCTATCAGGACTGCCAGAAGCGAAACCTGCAGCGAAAGCACCACGATCTGGTACAGCGAGGCGTCGAGATTCACCAGTAGCGACAGCGCTACGTAAAACGCATTATCTTCCACAGCAGCGTCTCCTTAGTGTTGAGCATCGTGGCGTTTTTAACTACGCTTTGCACAGCCTGCTGAAAAATATGCAGCTAAAAACAGTCTGATGCTTTGCCCGAGCCGCCGGAGAAACCGATGTCCCTCCCCGCTTACCTCACTACGGCCGAGGCCGCCGAGTATCTGCGCCTGAAAGAACGCAAGGTCTACGACCTGGTCAGCCAGGGTGTCATTCCCTGTGTGCGAATTACCGGAAAGCTATTGTTCCCGCGCCAGCGTATTGATCTGTGGCTGATGAACCATCTGGAAGGGGACGACGCGATCAGTGCACCGACCCCTCCGGTACTAGTGGGAAGTCAGGACCCGCTGCTCGAATGGGCGGTAAAGGAAAGCAACGCAGAGCTGGCCATGTTGTGCCAGGGAAGCGGTGATGGGGTGCAGCGGCTGGTCGATGGCCGGGCCATGCTCGCGGGTATGCATATCTGGCACGCCGAGAGCGAGCGTTACAATGATCCGGCAACCCTGGGTTTGACCGGGATGCGAGACCTGGTGCTGATTCGTTGGGCCAAACGTCAGCAGGGCCTGCTCCTGGCGCCTGGCAATCCTCACAAACTGACACAACTGGAGGATATCGCGCGGCCCGGTCTTCGCCTCGCCCATCGACAGCCGGATGCCGGCGTCAGTCACCTGTTGCAGAGCCTGCTTGCCCGCCATCGTATCGAGGGCAGTCAGCTGACCTGGGCCGAGCATCCTTCGCTCAGCGAGGATGATCTGGCCCTGGCCATTCGCCAGGGGGAGGCAGATGTGGGCATAGGTATAGAAGCGGCGGCAAGGCGCCAGGGCCTGGCGTTCATTCCGCTGCAGCAGGAGCATTTTGACCTGGCCATGCGCCGTCGCCATTACTTCGAACCGGCCATGCAGCGATTGCTGGCTTTTGCCCGCAGTGAACGATTTGTTCAGCGAGCGGAGGCATTGGGTGGTTATAATATCAGTGAGCTTGGAAACGTTGTGTACAACGCCTGAGCAAAAATAATAAACAGGCAGATCAAGCAGGGGCCTGCATGGGGTCAATCGGAAACAGAACTGTCAAAGAGTTCAGCGGCGCTTTGGGTGACATTGGTACCCTGCTGCCACTGAGCCTCGGTGCCATTGGCGTGGCCGGTCTGGCGCCGGTACCGGTTCTGCTGGGCTTTGCCCTCTTCTATATCGCCACCGGTCTGTATTATCGACTGCCGGTGCCTGTGCAACCCATGAAAGCGGTGGCCGCGCTTCTTCTTACCACCCAGGTCAGCGCCCAGAGCCTCGTTGCCAGTGGTGTTCTGATCGGCGCGATTCTTCTGATTCTTGGTTCAACCGGGTGGATCAACCGGGCTGCACGCCTGGTACCGGGGTCGGTGTTGAGCGGCCTGCAGTTGGGGCTGGGGTTGTTGTTGGCCAGCATGAGCCTGGAACTGATGACCACCTCTTTGCCGTTGGGGCTCCTGGTCCTTGCGTTGCTGGCCGTCACCCTGAAACTTTTCCCCAGTTGGCCTGCGGCATTGCTTGGTCTTGCCGTGGCGATGATTCTCGGGGCGCTGCTGGGCTCCCCCGGGCTACCGCTGCCGGTCGATCCGGCGATTTTCTCGATGCCGGCGCTGCCTTCAATGGATGACTGGCAGCAGGGATTTTCCATCCTGGTGCTGCCACAACTGGCGCTGACCATCACCAATGCGATCGTTCTGACGGCCCTAGTGGTCGAGGATTATTTCGGCGACCAGTCCCGGGTCTCGCCTGCGCGTCTTTCCGTTACAACCGGCCTGGCCAACCTGTGCCTGGTTCCGTTCGGTGCCTTGCCCATGTGTCATGGCGCTGGCGGTGTTGCGGCACACTATCGCTTTGGTGCCCGCACGGGCCTTGCGCCGGTCCTGCTGGGCGTGGGTTTGCTTCTGGTGGCAATCGTACCCGGCGGGCTGTCGTTTATCGCTGCTGTACCCGCGGCCGGTCTCGGCGCCCTGCTCATGGTCGCAGCTGTCGAGCTTGGCCTCACCAGGCGTCTCTGGACCGCGAAACCATCCTGCTGGCCGGTGATCGGAATCACCGCATTGATCACCTTCTGGGCCGACCCGTTTTTCGGATTCCTGGCCGGGGTGGCGGCGGAGACGTTCCGGACTGCCTGGTTGCGGGGACGATTCAACGGTGTGCATCAGGACTGAGAGAGTTGCCTCAGTCTCCCAATACCCCCCGAATGCCAATGTTTTTATCCTGCGGATCAAACAAAGCGCCCGGATTCAGGATGCCCTGAGGATCCAGGAAGTGCTTGCCCGCCGCCAGGGTCTGACGAAACAGCGGTGATGTCTGTTGCTCATAGCCAAAGCGATGATCCCGGCCAACGGCGTGGTGATGTGTAACGGTAGCGCCATGCTCGGCCAGCACTTCCATGGAGATGCGCTTGAGCTGTTTCCACTTTTCCAGGGCTTTGCCCAGATCGCCGGTGGTGTCGCCCACGCAATAAAAAGTGAAATAGGGTGCTGGACCGTCCGGGTAAACGTGAGTAAAACGGCAGGAAAATGAAAACGGACGTTGCGTGATCTCCCGAAGCGCGGTCTCCATGGTGGATTTTACCGCCTTGTAGAGCTCCGGGAACTTGTCCCAGGTAATCGCGGTTTCGAAGGTGTCGGCAATCATGCCCATGGCTGTCAGGCGGTTACGCCAGTAGGGCATGCGAATAAAGGCATTACGCCACGACTCGGCCTCGCTGGCCCCTTTCTCTGAGTGATCCGGGTTATAGGTAATGCCATCTTTTTGCAGAACGCCGCCATGCTCCTCGGCAATAGCAACGGCCCTTTCGATTTTCTGGTCTTGGGGATGGTCTGCCGATTCGAAGCCAAGAACCAGAACGGCGCAAGGCCTGTCAGCAATCCGGTTGATGATCACTTCGGCTTCATCGAGCAGGCGGCAGTTGGATGGAAACAAGCCCGATTGCGCAATTTGCCGGACCGCATCGACGCCTTTCATGAAACTGTCAAACCGCACCGAGGCCGTGGCTCTCCAGGTGGGACGGTGCTGCAGACGCATGGTTGCCTCGGTAATGATGCCCAGGGTGCCCTCCGAACCACAGACCATGCGATCTGCCGAGGGACCGGCGCCTGAGCCGGGCAAGGCCCGGGTCTCGATAATGCCTCTGGGCGTGATCAGCCTGGTTGCTTCCACCATGTCTTCAATGTGGGTGTAAACGGTCGCAAAGTGCCCGCCCGCCCGTGTGGCGAGCATGCCTCCCAGGCTCACAAAGGGAAAGCTCTGCGGATAGTGGCGCAGCGTCAATCCGTGCTGTTTTAACTGCCGCTCAAGATCCG
Source organism: Marinobacter sp. NFXS11 (assembly GCF_040148675.1). Taxonomy (NCBI): domain Bacteria; kingdom Pseudomonadati; phylum Pseudomonadota; class Gammaproteobacteria; order Pseudomonadales; family Marinobacteraceae; genus Marinobacter; species Marinobacter sp. NFXS11. The sequence continues at coordinate 1,267,100 of NZ_JAGDDV010000002.1, forward strand.
GGCCTTTGATGCCAGCCTGAATCCGTGCGCGGCGGCTGACCGGATCGATCTCGAGAATCCGGTCCAGGTTCTCCATATCAACGCTGATGGTCGCCCGGTAGCTGTCGCCAACATCGGGCTCGACGCCGCCACAGACGCTGGTGCCGCCACCAAAGGGGATGAGTGCAATGTTGTTTGCGGCCGCGTAGCTGAACAGTTGCTGGATGTCGTCTTCGGTTTTGGGAAAGGCAACGGCGTCGGGCGGATTATGCACTTGCCGCATCAGCATCCGGGCCATATCGGCGTAGGACTTTCCGTAGCTGTGCACCAGACGGTCGTAGGATGTCGTGGAAATAATGTCTGACAGGTAATCGGGAATCGTTGGTAATCGGGATGCGGGAAGCTCGAAGTCTTCAACCGCTGGTGGCTCAATCTCCACCAGACCTTCCGGTACAAACATTTTTGTGACCGTTTCGATCATGGCATGTTCGTCCGGGTGCAGATCCTCGTCCTCATAGCCCCAGCCCCAGAACCGCAGGGGTTTGCGAAGTGACTTGGTGCCGGATTCAGGCATCTGGTTCTCCATCTGTGAAGGGGCTGCCCCGTTACTCTGAACACTTCATCCTTTGAAATGATATCCTCGTACACCACTATCAGGCACGCAAATAAATCCTGAATGCCGCTACCCTTCAGGCCACCTTTAATGAGGAGTTCGAGCCTTACCCATGAAAGTTATTATTCGTTATTTTTTCCGCACCCTGCGTCTGGTACTGACGCCCTTTATGCTACTCAGCGAAAAGCTCAGCACGCCAGAAAGCGTGAATCGAAGCGCTGAAGAGCAGGCCCGTGTCGATGAAGCCAGCAAGGATCTCGCCCTTTACCAGTTCAAGGCTTGCCCGTTCTGTATCAAGGTAAGAAAGGAAATTGCCAGGTTGGGTCTCAACATCGAAACCCGCGACGCCCAGCATGACCCGGAGCATCGTGCGGCGTTGGAAGCCGGTGGTGGTTGTGTCAAAGTGCCCTGCCTGAAGATTCGGCATGAGGATGGCAGTGAGCGGTGGTTATACGAGTCTGGTGAGATCAAGGCATGGTTGCAGGAGCGGTTTGAGCCGGCCTGAGCGCGTTGATTGATGGAGTGGGCCTGGTCAGCCACTCAGCATCATTTCTCCGGAATGGTCGACTCCAGTGAAATGTCGATAAGCTCATGCTGAAGCTTTTTCAGAAGGTGAAGCAGGCTGACACCGTCATCAAAGCTCATCCCTTGCATGGCCTGTCTGTAGAACTCGGCAATCGAGTCTTGCAGCCGGTCCCAGAAAAGCCTGCCAGACTCGGTCAGAACGACCAGTCTGGCTCGGCGATCCTGAGGGTCCGGTATCCGGACGACATGCCCGTCCCGTTCCATTCGTTTGAGCACGCCGTCGAGGTTTTGTCGACTGACGTAGAGGTACTCTTTCAGTTGATTGAATGATGTGCCGTCTTCGAAGCCTTCTCGCGACAGTGCGCCAAGAACCGCCCATTGCACGGCGCTGATGCCCATTTCATTCTGGACCTGGCGCTGGAGAATGTTTCCGGTCTGGAACAGGCGGAAAAACAGGCGGTTGGGTATGCCTCCGGATTCGTTGACGATCATCTATACTCCTGTAATGCCCTGCTGGCGGCTGAACCGGTGAGGGCGGTTTTCGGCGTCCTGAATCACGGAAGGCATGGGACGCGTCACTTTGGCAGGTATTCGCGGGCGATAATGTTTTTCATGATCTGCGCGGTACCGTCACCTATCTGAAGGCCCAGAACATCCCGCAACCGTTGGGCGAAAGGCAGATCCTCACCCCACCCGGTATGGCCATGGGCCAGCAAGCACTGTTTGACCACATCGAAGGCGAGCTTTGGCCCCCACCACTTGTTCATGGCTGCTTCTGCGTTGTGGGGCCGATTGTTGTCCTTGAGCCAGAGCGCATGGTAGCACTGCATGCGGGCCGCATGAACATAGGTCTGGTATTCGGCCAGCGGGTGGGTCAGACCCTGGAACGCAGACAGGTTCTGGCCGAAGGCGGTACGCTCGGTCAGCCACTGCCAGGTTTCATCCAGGGACTGCTGGGCCACCGCCAGGCATTGCAGGCCGATCAGGGCGCGGCTGTAATCGAAGCCCTGCATCACCTGTTTGAAGCCTTTGCCCTCGTCGCCCATCATCTGGCTGGCGTGAACGTCCACGTTATCGAAGAAGATTGAGCCGCGGCCGATAGCGCGCTGGCCGTTGTCTTCGAAGCGGGTTGTGGTGATGCCCGGGCTGTCCATCGGAACCAGAAACGCGCTGATGCCGGAAGCGCGCTGTTCCACCGTCCCGGTGCGGGCAAACACCACCGCCACATCGGCCTGGTCAGCCATGGAGATGGAGGTTTTTTCGCCGTTGAGCACGTAAACGTCGCCCTTTTTCTCCGCTTTCAAGCGCAGGTTTGCAGCATCTGAGCCCCCGTGGGGTTCGGTCAAGGCAATGCAGGCTACTTTTTGGCCGGTGGTCATTCCGTGCAGCCATTCCTTCGCCAGATCCGGCGCTGCGTGACTGGCAATGATCTGGCCGTTCAGGGACGTCAGCAGGGGAATATAGCCAACGTTGAAATCCCCTTTTGAGATCTCCTCGATGATGAGGCCGCTGGTGACACAGTCCATGCCGCTGCCACCGAATTCCTCCGGCAGTTCGCCGCCAAGCAGGCCCATTTCGCCAAGCTGGCGGATGACAGCCTTTTCGATAACGCCTTCCTGGTCCCGCTTGCGATAGCCCGGGGCCAGAACCTCGGCGCTGAAGCGGGCCACGACCTCGCGAATCGCGTTCTGTTCTTCATTAAATCCGAAATTCATGGTGTTCTCCGGGCTATCTGGTCGTTATTTGTAGTACTTGCGGAATTCCGGCTTGCGCTTTTCCTTGAAGGCTTTAACGCCTTCCTTGGACTCTTCAGTGTCGTAGTACAGACTCAGTGCCTGCATGCCGAGGGCGCCGATGCCGGCAATGTTGTCGCTGTCCGCATTGAAAGAGCGTTTGGCGATGGAAATGGCGGTTGGGCTTTTTTCAAGGATTTCCTCGCACCATTTTTGTACTTCCTCGTCCAGTTGCTCCGGCGGTACTACGGCGTTGACCAGGCCCCAGTCCAGCGCCTGCTGGGCGGAGTATTTCCGGCACAGGTACCAGATTTCCCGGGCCCTCTTCTCACCCACGACCCTGGCGAGGTAAGCGGTACCGAAACCGGGATCCACCGAGCCCACCTTGGGGCCGACCTGGCCGAAGATGGCAGTTTCGGAGGCAATGCTCAGATCACAGATCACGTGCAGCACGTGGCCGCCGCCGATAGCGAAGCCGTTGACCCGGGCGATCACCGGTTTCGGCACTTCGCGGATGGTGCGTTGTAGCTCTTCCACCGGCAGGCCGATCAGGCCACGGCCGTCGTACTGGCCTTCGTGAGCGCCCTGGTCACCGCCGGTGCAGAAGGCTTTTTCACCAGCGCCGGTGAACACGATTACACCGATGTCCTTGTTCCAGCCGGCGCGGTTGAAAGCGTCCAGCAGCTCCATGCAGGTCTGGCCTCGGAAGGCGTTGTAACGGTCCGGCCTATTAATGGTAATGGTGGCGACGCCGTTGTTTTCGTCGTACAGGATGTCTTCGTAAGTCATGGTCCGTTCTCCTGAATCGTTTGACTGTTTGCTCAGCCGGCCATGGTCAGGCCGCCGGATACGCTGATCACCTGGCCAGTGATGAAGTTGGCATCGTCACTGGCGAGCAGGGCGATGAGGCCAGGGTAGTCCTCCGGTTGGGCCAGGCGCTTCATGGGCACCGCGTTGCGGAAGGCTTCCAGCAACTTCTCCGGATTTGGGGCGGTTTCTGCCACGCCCTTGAGCAGGGCGGTGTCGGTGGGGCCGGGGCAGACCACGTTCAGGCACACATTCTTGGTGGCCAGCTCCCGCGCCACGGTCTTGCTGAAGCCCACCAGGCCGGCCTTGCAGGCGGCGTAGACGGATTCGCCGGAAGAGCCGACCCGGGCTGCATCGGAGGCGATGTTGATGACCTTGCCACCGCCGGCGACAATCATCTTCGGCAGTACCACATGATGCATGTTCAGCGCGCCGGTGAGGTTCACTGCGATGAGCTGGTCCCACAATTTTGGTTCGGTTTTCAGGAATGGCATAAAGCGGTCGAAACCGGCGTTGTTGACCAGCACGGTGGGTACGCCCAGATCGCTTTCGATGGCGGCCACGGTGTCAGTGATCATGGCGTAATCGGTGATGTCGGCGGCGTAAGCTTTTGCCTGGCCTCCAGCTTCGGTAATCAGGTCCGCCGTGGCCTGGGCGGTGCTCTCGTCTCGGTCCAGCACCGCCACGAGGCTGCCTTCCTCAGCAAAGCGCAGGCACACGGCGCGACCAATGCCGCCCCCGCCACCGGTCACGATGACTGTTTTTCCCTCGAGGCCTCTCATGATGACTTGCTCCTGTTGTTGTCAGATCAATGGGATTAATGGTGTTTGTTCGGTTCCAGGCGAACGTTTCTGGCCTGCTCGCGCAGTTTGAATTTCTGGATCTTTCCGGAGGCCGTGCGAGGCATGGCCTCGATCACTTCCAGGTATTCAGGCAGGTAGTTTTTGGACAGTTGCTGCTCGGTCAGGTAGGTCTTCACCTGTTCCAGGGTCAGGTCGGTGGCGTTCTCATCCAGGGTGACATAGGCGCACAGGCGCTCACCCAGGCGTTCGTCCGGGCAACCAACCAGGGCGACATCGACAATGCCCGGGAACTTGTAGAGCAGGTTCTCTACCTCCACTACGGGAATGTTTTCGCCGCCTCGAATCACCACGTCCTTGGTTCGGCCGGTGATGCGGATGTAGCCGTCTTGATCCATTCGAGCGAGGTCGCCGGTGTTGAACCAGCCGGATTCGTCTACGCCATAGAGTTCGGGGCGCTTGAGATAACCGACAAACAGGCTGGAGCCGCGAACCAGCAGGCTGCCTTCTTCACCGGCAGGCAGTTTGTTGCCCTGGAAATCAGTGACCTTCACTTCCATGAAGGGCATGGCCTTTCCGTCGGACTGGCTGGCCCGCTCGGCCGGATCCTCCGGGCAGGTCATGGTGACAGCGCCGTTTTCGGTCATGCCCCAGGCGGAGACGATCTTTGCCTTCAGTACCTTGCCGGCCTGTTCAACCACAGCGCTGGGGATCGGTGCGCCGGCGGAGACGAAGATCCTGAGAGAGTGCAGCTCACCCTCGTGCTTTGGCGCGGTCTTTACCAGATCGGCCAGGAACGGAGTGGCGGCCATGGTGAAGGCCGGCTTTTCGGCGCCAATCACCTTGCAGACATAATCCGCGTCCCAGATGTCCTGCAGGATGGCAGTGGTGCCCAAATAGACGGGCATCATGATGCCGTACATGAAGCCCGTCTGATGGGCCAGGGGGGAGGCCATCAGTACCTTGTCATCCGAAGTCAGGTGCAAGCGGTCGGCGTAGGGTCGAACATTGGAAAACAGGGTGTTGGAGGTATGCATTACGCCTTTGGGCTCGCCGGTGGTGCCAGAGGTGTAGAGGATCTGGATCGCATCATCAGCGTTGAGTTGGCGTTCCGAGAACAGGGTCGTGATGTCCTGCTGTTCTTCCCAGGGCGTCTCCATCAGGCGTTGTTCGAAGCTGCGTTCACCTTCTCCGCCGATGACCAGCAGAGTTTCCAGGGCCGGCAACTCCCCGCGAATACCGTCAACCATCGCCTCGTAGTCAAAGTCCCGGAAGACCTTTGGAATCACCAGCAGTTTGGCTTCGCCATGCTTGAGCATAAAGCGGAGCTCCCGCTCACGGAAAATGGGCATGAGCGGATTCAGGATGGCGCCGATGCGCATGCAGGCCAGATGCAGGGCCGTGGTCTGCCACCAGTTTGGTAGCTGGCAGGCCACCACTTCCCCCTTTCTGATGCCCATAGCCGCCAGGCCCGCTGCCATGCGAGTGACTTTGTCATTGAGTTCCCGATAGGTGAGGGCGGTGCGGGTGTCGCTGGTGACCTGGTAACCGACGATGGCTTCCCTGTCCGGGGTGCTGGCGACCGCCTGGTCGAAGTAGTCGGTAATGATCTTGTCGTTCCACGCGCCGCTTTTGATCATCGCGGCACGGCGTTCCGGATTAAGAGTGATGCCTGTATCCATCTTTTTCACCTGTTCGTTCCGGTTTTTTGTTATTAAAAGGCCTGGCTGAAGCTGAAATCTGGTCCAGCCTCATTAGCTTCACAATACGCCTCGCCAAAATAATATGTCAACATGTTGCTTTAAAAGTGCAAAGCGATGGCCACTTCCTTTGCCAGTTATTCTCAGGTGTTCAATACGTTAGACAGGACGACGGATGCCGCGATGGTGGTTCATTGAAGATTTGCGAATTCCAGAATCAAGGCGCGCAATTTACCTGCCGCCGGTGAAAGCGGTCTCCCGCAGCGTTGCAAGACACCATAACGGGTCCGAAGAGTTTCAATCCCGGTTACAGAAACGGTTGTCACCTTTCCGCTTTCAAGCAAGTCAGCCACGATCGGTCTGGGCGCAATACTGACGGCCTTGCTGCCGGTAACAATGGCCGCGAGCATGGCAATATTGTCGCATTCTATTCTCCGTTTAAGCCCGCCTTGTTGCGCGCTCATGGCCTGGATATTCCGTTCCATATCTTCAGGAACACGGGTCATGGCCAGGGGGTAATCGAGCAAATCGCCCCAAACGACCCCTTTTTTCCGAGCCAACGGGTGATCATGACGACAAAACACAACAACCTCGGGCTGCGGCAAATGGGTAATGTCCAGGTCCGGATCGCCAGACAATTCGCCGGTGTCGGCCACAAACAGCTCTATCTCATGATCCAGCAGCGCAAGGCGTAAGTCCTGCCAGTTATCTGTTCGAATGTTGAGGCGGATTCCCGGGTATTGATCCACAAACCGGGCACAGACCTTATCCATCAGGGCCAGCGCCGGATAGGGGCCAGTTCCGATACTCAATTCGCCTGTCTCAAGCTCGTCGATGGCCTCGACTTCCTGCCTTAAAGATTCTGCCGCGGCCAGCAGGCCCCGGACATGAGGTAGAGCGGCCCGCCCATGCGCGGTTAAAACCACTCCGAAGCGCCCCCGATCGAACAGTCTTGCCCCGAGTTGGCGTTCCAGTTCCTGGATGCTGCGGCTTAACGCCGGTTGAGACAGGTGCACGACCTCAGAGGCGCGAGCAAAACTGCCGCACTCAACCAACGCCATGAAGTGCCGGATGTGTCGTGTGTCCATGGCACTATATCTATGCGTTTTGCGCATGTTAAGTCAAGAAACATTGCATTGGATGAACGGAACACCTCGCTTCAAACTGCAGTTACGTGGCGCACGATTCAAAACCAACAAAACCCAGGTGCCGCCAAAAAGAGGAGATTCCGCATGCTACCCCTATTCAAGAAGGCCATGCTGGCAGCGTTAGGTGCCGGTTTACTGTTCCCGGCGATCGCTCAGGCCGAAACCTCCAAGCCGGCAACTGCGGTGACAGCAAAGGTTAACGAGGCAGTCCTTAACGAGCTGCCGTTTGCTGACACGCGATCATTTGAGGATGCGCGTCGTGGTTTCGTGGGTGCGCTGCCGAATGGTCGGGTAGTGGACGAAGAGGGGCATGTGGCCTGGGACATGGAGCCCTACGCCTTTCTTAATGGTGATTCAGCGCCGGATTCCGTTAACCCAAGCCTGTGGCGCATGGCGCAGTTGAATGCGATCCATGGGCTGTTCGAGGTGGTGGATGGCATGTACCAGGTCCGCAACATGGACCTGTCCAATATGACCATCATCGAAGGCGACAGCGGCCTGATCGTTATTGATCCCCTGCTTACGCCCGCCACGGCCCGCGCCGGTCTGGAACTCTATTACCAGCACCGAAGCAAGAAGCCCGTTGTGGCCGTGCTTTATACACACAACCATGCGGATCATTTCGGGGGTGTGAAAGGTGTGGTTAATGAGGAGGATGTTCGGGCCGGGAAGGTGCGGATCTATGCTCCGGAGGGGTTCATGGAGCATGCCATTGCAGAGAACGTGATCGCCGGCAATGCGATGACCCGTCGTGCCACCTACCAGTTTGGCGCCGGCTTGCCTCCAGGGGTTAGAGGCCATGTTGACACCGGACTTGGCAAGGCATTGGGTAGTGGCGGGCTCAGCCTCATTGCACCTACGGATACGGTACCTGACAACGCCAACCTGACCATTGATGGCATTGAGATTGAGTTCCAGATGGCCCACGGCACCGAAGCCGAATCTGAGATGATGATGTATTTCCCCCAATTCAGGGTGCTCAACACCGCCGAGATCACCAGCCAACACCTGCATAACATCTACACCATCCGCGGAGCCGCGATTCGGGACGCCAATTCCTGGTCCAAATTTATCGATAAGGTGCTGGTTCGCTTCGCCGATCGCGCGGAGATTCTGGTGGCGCAGCATCACTGGCCGATCTGGAACCCGGAAGACATCACGCATTTTCTGGAAGTTCAAAGGGACCTGTACAAGCATATCCATGATCAGACGGTTCGTATGATGAACCGTGGCATGTTGCCCGGGGATATTGCTGAAAACCTGCAGTTGCCTGAAAGCCTGAACCAGGAATGGTCAGCGCGCGGTTATTACGGAACCGTCAGCCACAATGCCCGCGGTGTATATCAGCGCTACATGGGCTGGTATGACGCCAATCCCGCCAACCTAAACCCTTTGCCACCTCGTGAAGAATCGAGACGCACCATTAATTACATGGGCGGCGAGGCGGAAGTGCTCCGAAAGGCCCGTAAAGACTTTGCCGACGGCGACTATCGCTGGGTGGCATCAGTAATGCGACATCTCGTTTATGCCAACCCTGAAAACCGTGAAGCGCGCGAACTCGGGGCGGATGCTCTCGAGCAGCTTGGCTATCAGGCTGAGGCAGGCACCTGGCGTAGTGCCTACCTTGTTGGCGCGCACGAATTGCGCCACGGCGTGATTACACCGAAACATGTGGGGCTGCAGCCAGACTTGATGCAGGCGCTGGAAACCAGCATGTTTTTTGATGCCATGGGGGTCAGGATTGACCCGGAAAAAGCGGCCGGAAAGCACCTGGTGATCAACTGGTCCATCACCGACAAGAGCGAAGATTATCGGCTGAACCTCCAGAACGCCACGCTGACCCATCGGTCGGGTGAGCTGGACGAGCATGCCCACGCCAGCGTGAGTATGTCCCGAGCGGTTCTGGACAATATCCTCCTGCAAAAAACAAGTTTCCCGGAGGCGGTGCAGGCAGGCGATATCCAGGTTGAAGGATCAGTGGACGCCTTCTTTGGCCTGCTGCAAATGCTTGAGCAGCCGCCATCAAACTTCGCCATCATTGAACCGGTGGAGCAGCAATGATGAACGAGTGTTTCGATTACATCGTGGTGGGTGCCGGCTCCGCCGGCTGCGTACTGGCGGATCGGTTGTCAGCCGATGGTCGATATTCGGTTTGTGTGCTGGAGGCGGGGCCGGGCAGGGGTTCGTTCACCATCAGCACGCCCGGCGCCTTTGCCGCCCACATGTTTCTCAAAACCTACAACTGGGCATTCAACGCCAGGCCCGACCAGAAACTGCGCGGTGGTCAGCCTCTGTTTACCCCCAGGGGAAAAGGGCTGGGTGGCAGTTCGTCAATCAACGGCATGCTGTATGTGCGCGGCCAGAGAGAGGACTACGACGAGTGGCAGGCGCTTGGCAATGAAGGCTGGGGTTATCGTGATATGTTGCCCTACTTCATTAGATCGGAACACCACGAGACGCTGGCCGGATCTCCCTATCACGGCAAAGATGGCAACCTTTATATCAGTGCCCCGGAATCGGCCGAATACCCGATGTCTGAGGCTTTCGTGGACGCGGCCCGGCAGACCGGTTTTCCCTACAGCAGTGATTTTAACGGCGCCGAACAGGAAGGTGTGGGGTATTTCCATCTGAACATCAAAAACGGCCGCCGGTTTGGTGTCGCCGATGCCTACCTGAAGCCCGCGATGAGCCGCCAGAACCTCACCGTGCTTACCGAAGCGCGAGTCAAAAAACTGGTGCTTGAGGGGAATCGGGCCGTTGCAGTGGAGCTTCGCCACAAAGACAGCGACCTTGTCTTGAATGCGAACCGGGAGATCATCCTGAGTGGTGGAGCTATCAATTCACCACAGTTGCTTCAGCTTTCCGGCATCGGGGATCACGATGCGCTGGAAAGCCTCGGTATCCGGTGCCGGCACGAATTACCTGGAGTGGGCAAGAACCTCCAGGAGCACGTGGATGCCTGTGTGCTGGTCTCAAGCCGGAAAAACAACGGCTTCACGGCCTCGCTCGGGGGCCTGCTGAAAATAGTCCCGGATACCATCCGATACTTCCTCAGTAAACGGGGCAAGCTCGCTAAATCCATCACCGAGGCTGGCGGTTTTATCAAATCCAGTGACAGCGTTAATCGCCCGGATGTTCAGCTACATATGCTGCCGCTGCTGTTTGATGATAGCGGTCGGGACCTGAAACTCATGTCCAACCCCGGTTATTCAGTGCATGTCTGTGTGCTGCGGCCGGAGAGCTCAGGCTCCGTGACCATAACGTCGGCCGATCCGTTTGCGGCGCCGGAAATCGACTACAACTTCTTTGCCGATCCCGATGACTGCAAAGTCATGGTGGATGGTATCCGCCAGGCCCGCCGGATTCTCGCGGCGAAGGCCTTTGACGATTATCGGGGTGAGGAACTCCACCCGGGCGCAGATCGCCAGTCTGACGAGCAGATCATCGAAAAGGTGAAGGAAAAGGTGGGCCTGGTATACCACCCGGTGGGCACCTGCAAAATGGGTACTGACAGGATGGCGGTCGTGGACCCACAACTCAGGGTGCACGGGCTAGGGGGCCTCCGTGTGGTGGACGCGTCCATCATGCCACGGCTGATTAGCGGCAATACCAACGCGCCTACGATTGCCATTGCCGAAAAGGCTGCTGACATGATCCTCGAAGCGGCGGCAGGTTCCGACACCTGATCGAAAGGTTTATTCACTGGCATCAAGTGGCATCCACGGTCCGGTGGGCATTCTCCGTGTCATTTCACAGAGAACTGCGCCCAGCAGCTCAGATTACGAAGCGGATAGGAGGACGGGCAGGAGTGTCACTTATCGGTAGGCACAGGAAGTGCCCCAGCGTTTGCGAGCGTAAAAAACATCAAGGTTCAGACAAAGCGGTCCCAGGGAACAGCGTCCTCCTGGAACGGTCGGGCAATCAGGTAGCCCTGCACTTCATCGCTCCCGACTTTTTTGACTAATTTGAGCTGATCCTTTCTTTCAATATTCTTCAGAATAACGCGCACGTCCACTTCGCCAAGGCGTGCTTTGATTATTCTCAATTGATCCTGCTCGTGTGCTTCGCGGGCCTTCCAGGAAAGCAAACCTGCATCAACCTTGATGGCATCGAAGAAATCCACACCCGCGGGGTTAAAGAGATTGAAATGCTGAGAGCCATAGCCATCGATGACAATTTCAACGCCGAGTTTCCGGATGGCTGCAAGTGTCTCGGGGGAAGTTGCCAGTGCACGCTTGAATGCCGATTCGTCGATCTCTATTCCGAGTCTGGATGCCCTGATTCGACTGGTGGAGAGCCTTTGGCGCAGATGCATCAGCATTTCCTCCGAAAACAGCTCTCTTGTGCTCAGATTGATTGATACTGCGACATTTTTGCCCTTGTCGATTCGGGCCTCCATAAGCTGAATGACCTGATCGATCACCCATATATTGAACGGGAGTGACAAGCGGGTGTTTTCAATGAAAGCCAGGAATGATCTGGGGTACAGCGTTTTCCCGCCGCGATCCCAGCGAACCAGGGCTTCCATACCGGTGAAGCGCCCGGACATGGTGTCCAAACGTGGCTGGTATTCGAGAAACAGCTCCTGATTTTTCAGTGCCTTTCCGACATCATTGATGGTGACGCCTGCATCGTCAGATTTCCAAGACTGCCGAGTTTCAGTCGTTGAACTTTTCGAATCTGATGCTCCGGCCTGCTTCTCCCGTGCGGATTTTGAACCGGGCTGAAGCTGCCTGATATCTGCATCCAACAACAGGTCGGAGACATCTGAGCGATTGAAACCCTCCAGGAGCTCTTTAATTTCCTTCGCAGAGTACTTTTTGGATAGGACTGAAAAAATGAAATCTTCGTCAGTCACGGAATCCAGTTCTTTTGGGCCCTCGACGCGTTGGCTGACATGCCGGAAGAAATCCTCAAGCAACTGGGCCACAGTTTCTTTGCTGGTTATTTCAAGTAGGCTTTCAGCATTTTCAAACTTGATGAGGTATTTCTTTCGGTCCGGGTCGACGTCATACCCATCGTCGCTTGACGATGTTTGCAGCTGAACACTTTGTTCGCTCGACCCCAGGGCAGCATCAGAGTCTTGAGGTGCGAGGGTGTGCACCATTTTACGAAAGAGCCCAATAACGAGAGCGATGACGATCAGCCAGAACAGGTAGACGATGTCTGCGAACAGATGCTCGCTGCTCGTTCTCAGGTGGTACAAGATGCCGAAAGTAACGATGCTGGTTGCTACGCCAGACGCCATCCCCAGAATGGCCGAGGCCACCACAACAGGGGCCAGCAAATAGCTGATCAGAGCTACGCCGCTTTCGCTTGAAACGGAGAGCGCCCAAATAATCAAAAAGAACTGGCAGGCTGCCGCGAGTATGGTCAGGAGAATAACCCGATCCACTGACCATTTCTGGGTTGCAGCTGTGAGCGATATCAAAAAGCCGGTCATAAACTCGATCGTCGCTTAAAGAAAGTGGTCGATTTTTAGTGGCTTGGAGAAAAGATAGCCCTGGCCGATTGTGACACCCTCCTCAAGGAGGATTGCTGCCTGGTTTGCGTATTCAACGCCTTCAGCGATCACATCGAAACCGAATTGCTTTCCGAGGGATACAACAGAGCGAATGATGGCAAGATCATCATGATTGGACTGGTTCAGATTCATGACAAATTCCCTGTCTATTTTCACAACTGACGCTCCCAGGCTCCTGATATAAGAGAGACTGGAGTAGCCGGTGCCAAAGTCATCAAGAATAACGTCGAAGCCAGCTTTTCGAAGAGCAGCCAAGTTCCTCGACGCCGACTGATATCCGTCGATTGAGAGATTTTCCACAACTTCGATGCTGACTTTTCCCTTCACATCACAGATGGCGGTCGCGGTATCAATAAATTCCTGAATGAAATGCGTATCCAGCAAAGAAAAAGGTGACAGGTTGAGCGAAACCTTAATGTCGCCATACCGCTCCCAGATATCCGGCAGGTCATTGCAAATTTGTTCCAAAAGATTGAGCGTGAGCGCATTGATGTAGCCCGAGTTCTCACACAAGGGGATAAAGCGCCCGGGCGAGACAATGCCGTGTTTCGGGTGTTCCCAACGTGCCAAGGCTTCGAACCCGACGACATCCCGGGTCTCAAGATTTAGCTGGGGCTGATAGGCAATGTAAAACTCTTCCTGTTGAAGTGCCGTCGGTATATGTCCGGCCAGGAGCTGATCAGCCTGCGCACGCTTCAAGTCGGTATCGGTGAACTCAACGACGCGATTTCGACCTTCGTCCTGCGACTGAGCCAAAGCAAAACTGCAAAAGCGCGTGCTTTCGTCAATCAGAGAGTAGGGCAGCCTGCTAATGAAGCCGCCGTTGAAGGTAAGCTGGAACATCTGCCCATCAATCCTGACCGGTCTCAGAGTGCTTTCGCAAAGAGTTTCCAACGTCTTGTTGAAGTTGTCTTCACCGTCTTTCGTTGAGGGTACAATGACGATGAATTCCCCCTCTCCAGCACGCGCGAGAATCGCCTCGTCGCAAAGCTGCGCTTGCAACCGGTCCCGAATTTCGAGAATGGCCGTGTCGGCCGCACTGTTACCCATAAAGCCGCGCAGGTTTACCAAGCCGTTGATGCTGATCGTACCCAAGGAAATGGAAGCCCGCCTTTCAGGCTTATTCATGGCTCTCATTTTTATGAGCTCCACCGCCATGGCGGGTGTCGGTAATTGAGTCAGGTCATCGTATGGAAAGTGAAACGGAACGTTCCTGTTATTGCGGTCCAAATCTTTAATATCATTCTGGATACCCAGGTAATGAGTCACAGATCCTTTTCCGTTGCGAATCGGTGTCAGGTAGAGGTCGTTCCAGAATGCCCCACCGTCTTTCCTGTAATTCTTTATGACGATGCGATGGGTTTTGCTTTGCGCAATCGCAGACTTGATGGAACCGATAACGGTCTGACTGGTTTCTTCTCCCTGAAGAAAGCGACAGTTCTTGCCCATGATTTCCGGCCGCTCGTACCCGGTGAGGGAACAAAAAGCATCATTGCAGTAGATGATGGGGAAATCCTCTACGCAGCTGCTTATTACAATTCCGCTGTTCGAAGAATCAAAGCATTGAAGTGCAATGTCAGAAATCGATTCCATGCAAGTTACCCGTCAGTTTTGATGCCGTTTCTTCCTTCAGACTTTGCTTCATAAAGGAGCTGGTCTGCGTGTTTGAGGACTTTATTTGCGCTGCTTTGAACAGCGGAAAATTCAGAGATGCCCGCACTGAAAGTTAGTGCAACGTCTATGCCATCGATTGTCTGGAGTTTCGACCTGGTCTTCCTGAGTATTTTCTTTCCGACTTCCAGGGCAGATTGAACTCCGGTGTTCGGTAGAATCATCAGAAATTCTTCGCCGCCCATTCGACCGAAGGTATCGACCTTTCTGACATTCTTGCTCACCAAGTCTGAGAACTGGCGTAGCACAAGGTCACCGAAATCATGGCCATGCTCGTCGTTAATCGCCTTAAAGTTGTCAATGTCGATCAGAATCACGCTCGAACGTTCCTGGTAGCGGTCGAAGCGTTCAGACTGGTCGCGCAGGAACTCGCTGAGATATCGGCGATTAAAAACCCCGGTCAGGTAGTCCTTGCTTGCTACTTCTTTTAGCTCAAGCTCAAGGTTTTTTCTATCGTCTATAGCAATCGTGATGCCATTCCATGTCACGCTTCCGTTTGGTTGCAGTTTTGGAATGGCAGCCCCCTCAAACCACCGAGTTTTGCCTTTGACCGTTGTTCGGTATTCAGCTTTCCAGTGAGTCATCGTGCGCTTCGATTCGGCCAAACTCTCGCGAACAAAAGGCAGATCTTCGGGCTCGATAATATCGAACGCCAAGTCCGGGTTGGCCAGGAATTCCCTGTTTTCAATTCCGAAAAACTCTTTGGTTTTTATGCTGATATAAGAAAAGTAATGACTTGAATCCGGATACACTGTGTAAGAGAAAACGATGCCAGGTAATGAATCGGCGAAGTTTTCGAAAAACAGTTCTTTGGTTAGCCTGTCAGTCACATCTTTGAACGTTGCATAGCGACACGAAATTCCCTCCTTCGCGGAACTCTCGCAGACGGTTGTCTCCAACCACAGGATTTGTTCATCGCTCCCTATCAGCCGGCACAAAAACGTACCGTGATCATGAGCCATCGGTGACCTTTTCGGATCCAGCTTTTCGAGAAGCCTGGCGATGTCCGGTGGGGTCATCAATTCCGAAAGGTTTACTTCAGTTCCCCTTTTGGAAGGCCCCAAAAGACCATTGAATGCCTCGTTTACAAGGACTTTTCCTGTTGTAGCGTCCCAACACATGGAGGCAACACTGTCAGTGAATTCGGACGGAAATTGACGATCAATTTCGAGCTTCGGCGCTGAGGGTCCCGGTGCCGGAGATCTACCGGCCACACTGTTTATCCATGTACGCGAGGTCCTTGTGTGTAGTGAAAAGTTGCACAGGCTACAGAAATAGGTACGTACGTCCTGTGGGTAGTTACCAGTATCGAGGTGCGACATTTTGTCGCAGAGGGTGGGTTCGTATTTTTATGAAGTCTCTAAGTGGTGTGCGAGATTCCACGCGGCTTCAATCAGTCAGAAACCATAGAGTCGTTTTATAGAGGGTTGTCGACCGCCCGGGTAGAGGGCTATTTCGATCAAAGGAGAGGTATGTTCATCCTCGGCATGGTGCTCGACTGCTGCCCTTGCGTATCTTCAGAGGTATGGATTTGAGGAGGTGCAATCATGCGATCGGGTCGCAAGATGTCCGTCAACGTGCTGCCATTCAGAAGCCTTTCTCCGGGTACCGGTCTGAGCACGCTTCTTTCGCTTTTAAACAAAAGCGAACATTCGAGCCAGGGCTTTCCGCCAGGGCCCCCAATCCAACCACAGCCATTTGATCCAGTATGATTGGCGGAGCAAATTGCAGACGCTGAACGATTACATGGCAGAGATGGCTTTGCTCGGCTAGGCTATTGTTTTATCGACTTATGTTCAGCGTGGTTGGTAGCTCGCAGTCAGTAATAATGACGCAGTTCAATTTCTGGAACGATCAAGCTCGCTGCCTAATTGCTGTTAGATTTTTATTATGAGTGACCTATTTAGACAGGCTGTTGTTTTAACAAGACTCCCCGTAAAGGGTTGGTATCGTTATCGAGATCTCTTTCAAATTTTGCCGCCGAAAGATGACTTTACGAAACCGAAGACGATGGTGGGTCATCATCCCCTAATATTTCAGTGGAAATATCAAACACCTCAGAGCGTCGAAAAGGAACCAGGCCAACCTGAAATGCCTCAATGGGTGCATGAAAATGATGCCTCTGGCGCGAAAGCTAGGGAAATCTTCTTGGTTCTAGGGGTGTTTCTTAATTCCCGGCTCTTCGAATACCAAGGCAAGCAAAGCTGGTTTTTACCTCTTGACGAATCTCATCGCGGATCAAAGGAGCCGCTGTGGGGCCAAGAGTTTTATACTGTCAAAGACTTTTCCAGTTCAATTGATGATCTGTCCGACGTAGATGATATTGAAGAGATAGAGAAAGTCGAAAGCAATGCTTATTTTAATAGGTACGCAGAAAATTTTGATGCAGTTTTTGACATTCCTGAAAACCTCGATTTTCTGCTCGATGTATATTTTGAACTGAATGCGAATCAGAGAAAGCGCTTCCTCTCGGCTTGTGCACTGTTTGAAAAAGGTTCTGAATTGTGGGGCTCGCACCCAAGCCTATCATTTATCGCTTTCGTTTCGAGTTTGGAAACCTTGATTAATCTCGAACATGAAGACGAGGAAGTTGAGAAATGTGGGAAGTGTGGCCAAGATCGATATAGGGTGACTAAAAAGTTTCGTGATTTTTTTGCCAAATATGGGTCTGATAGTCCGGAATTCAGGAAGTACGCAATGAAAATATACAAATATAGATCAAAGGTTGTTCACACTGGAGAGCTTTTCGTTGGAGAAGTAATCCCTGAAAAGTTTGGTAGTAATGACCGAATATTCGATGACGACTTCCGCCGAAGTGTAACGCGAACGGTACGGATATGTATCGCAAATTGGATGTTCGGCCATGGCTCAAAATCTAACCAGTAAATGCAGGCGACGCCTACGGCGCACCTGATTTAGGCGTTAAATGGGTGAGGAATGTCTGAGTTAAAACCTGAAGAGGAAAATGGTAGACCCCACCTCATCGATCCTGCGGGTCTTTTCGATGACATTTACACGTTGATGGCTATCTATCTGTCTAGCAGACAGTTTATCGAGATGGATATCGAAGACAATGAAGACGCTGGGCCCCCATTTAGCGGGATTCGTTACTGGCACGAGCTGGCCCTAGGGATGGAACTGGAGAAGGTGCCTAAACTACTGATCTCAATCGCCGCAACATTGCGAATTAAGAATGACGATGGAGGTTGGCATAGCAATAATCGTAGGCCGGTCGGGCGTCTGTCTCCGGATCTCAGGGGAACCTCTCCGACTGACGACATCCCTCTTACGCTTCGAGAAGCTTGCAACAAAATCATCCATGCGACCAGGGTTCACTATGATGTAGAGGAAGTAGATCGCTTTGAAAGTATTGGTCGAAAGAGCGGTTACTTGAATCCATGGGTCTACCTCTACGGAACCAAGGGTAAAAAAGATTGGAAAGCCACGCTGAATGTAACAGCTTTCTGTAAATGCTCTCTTGAGACTACTTTCTGATGATCTCATTTAACCAGTAATTAAGTACTTTCCGGCCTGCGGCCTGCGGCCTGCACCGGACGCCCCTGTCGGGCAGCGGCTTATTTCAGCGTTATAAATCGGAATCCTATGGTTTAAACTTGGGATGGCTAACTAATGAGTGACTACCAAGACTTATGTGAAATGTACGGTCGAAGTCCGGGTGATCCGGAATTTATAGATGATTTGATCGATGAATTCTCCGAAGAAGAGTATGAGTGGTTCTCAGAGAATGAAGACAAAAACCATTTTGAATTATTGGCAGAACAACTAAGTAGTGTTGGCGAAATTCTCAGGCTAGACGTACCCCAGAGTGCACAGTTTAGCTTCCTAGTGATGATTCATGCACATGTCGTTTCTGCACTGGAAGGATATCTTGCTGGAGCCTTTATTCATAACGTATGCAATTCTGAGGAACTAACCAGAAAGCTTGTCGAGTCGGATCCCGAATTTGCAAATCGAAAGTTCACGCTTCGTGAAATTTATGAACAGAAAGACACTCTAAAACTAACTGTTTCAACATATCTTAGAGGCCTAATTTTTCACGACCTCAAAAAAGTCGTTCCTATGTATAGGGATGTACTAGGTCATCGATTTGAGGATCTCTCATGGCTATTTCATGCTGTTAAAAAGAGGCATGACTGCGTTCATCGAGCAGGTCTCGACAAAGATGGTAAGAAAATTGATTTGACGGTAGATTCCATTTTTGAACTACTGGAAAAAGCAATTGATCTAGCGACCGGAGTTGAGAGGTCTTTGGCTGGGTTGGAGCGAAAGGATAAATAACAAGGCCAGGTACGGCGACGTCTACTGCATTGCGGCTTCGCCTCCATTCCGTAGCCGCGCATGCTGGCTGGCATTAAAAATTGAGGGGTAGGATGTCTGAGGAAGTGCCTAGATGGCCAAGTTCATTGCCGATGCCAGCCAAAATGACTTTTGGGCCGAGGCGGGTGCATCTGCTTCCTGCCGACTTCGAAAATCATGGGGCAATTGCTGATCTTCTTCACGATCTGTACTGGTTTCCAGATGATCTTTATTACCTATTCTATTCAGACTTGCTGAAGTTAACTTCAAAGGCTTCGGCGGAACTTAAGGAATCAGGATTAGTTATCACTGAGACCGAATCATACTTCTACAAGCATCCCAAGCCTGGTTATGAGAGAGACTTCATTCAGGTTTTGCCAAGCGAAAGCTATCCAGAGTGGAGAAAAGAAGCCGCTGTAGGGCAAATGTTTTGGCGGGCGTCGCTTTCGTTAGAGGCTGCCGTGCGTAAAGAGATGGACTTTGATGAATCTGCGGCTAGAACCCGCGATGCAATTGCTGACTCGGAAGATGTTGTAGATTTTAAGCCTAATTTTTTCGGTGTTGGACTGAATTTGAACAGCCTCCGGCGGAGGGTTCTGGCCTAGTTTAAGTCCAAGTGATTTCTTACCATGCCAGTCACGGCGATGGTAACTACTTTGTGGCTACGCCGCCATTTCATAGCCGCGCGTCCTGAGAGGAGTTATCGCACCATCTGAATGTTCGCTTTGCGACCTTAGTCATTGCCGTCCCCATTCATTTCCTCCCATTTCAACCAACCGAGAAGCGGCTCGTCGAAAGGAAAAGGCGAGATCATTGGCAGACGATAATTGTGCCAGCGACACGCCAATTCGACCCGTCGCCGACCACTCATAATATTCTCCCTCTTTGGTGCGAATCATGGTGGTCGCAAAGGAACTTGAGTTTCCCCCCTTTTCATTGACAATCAATTCTTCATCTCCGTCGCTGCTTTCGACTTGCGCTTCAAAATCAACAAACAACTCGTCGAGCGGGACTTGTGCCGCCAGCACCAAGCGGGTGCGAGATTCATAACACGCGTCAATGAGGGTCACGAATCGTCGTGCTTCGTTGAGGTGATTGGCGTCCAGTTGGGGGGACGCGCTCCATGATGATGACCGGAAATCGGCGGCAGAGAGAAATATAATCGGCCGCCCCGAGCGGTTGGTAGCATAACTCGGAAAAGTCAAACCAGGCGCACCGGTCATTCAATCGGGTCACTTGGACGGTGCGACCAAAGAGGACGGGAATGATCTCGGCCTCAGTTCCGGATGCAGTGCTACCAAATATTTTTTCCAACTGCGCCTGCATGTTGTTTTTACTATTGTTATCAATATGAACTTTCTTGTTTGACCAAAAATAGGATTGACCATCAGCTCGATTTTCAAGTCGATAATCCTTGCTGGAATCCTCCATGGAAATAATGTCGAATGTGTGTTTTAACATGTCTATGAATGGCAAAAAGAGGGAGCGGTTAATGCCTCCCTCATACAAGGCATCGGGAGAGCGATTCGAGGTAGCCACTACCACCACATTCAAATCCAATAATAATGAAAACAGTCGTTTCAAAATCATGGCATCGGCAACGTCTGTCACTTGAAATTCATCGAAATAGAGGAGTCGGGCTTCTTGTGCCAATTGTTGCGCGATGATGGGAATCGCATCACCTCGTGGGTACTCCTGTTTGTAGGCAAAGATGCGATGATGGACGTCTAGCATGAATTCGTGAAAGTGGACGCGGCGTTTGGTTACGTTTATGTGTTTGTGGCTGTCATTAGTACAGCAAGAATTATCATCAGGAACAGAAACCGACGCGTAAAAGAGATCCATTAGAAAGCTCTTGCCGACCCCGACCGGTCCATGAATGTACATGCCTCGCGGTGGTGGACCAAAAGACCACAAATGGAACTTCTTTCGAAGAAAAGACTGAACGTGTGCCAAGGATCGCGCCAGTAACCGTAACAGTGGACTGCTGTTTTTAAAGCTGCCCTCTGTCGGTTCGTCGCTGCGTACTGATACTGGTGGGAGCGAGGTAAGAGACTCGTGCAGGGCATCGAATTTTGCCGCCAGAGCGACCTGCGCGTCATCTCGTCGCACCTCCCCCGCATCCACCATGCGTTTATACGCTGCTCTCACGGGGCCTGTCGGGAAGGACCGCCAAGCGACGCGATGTTGTGCTGTCATATTCTTCATCACAGTCTTCATCATGGAACTGATGAGTTTATTAACATGGTGGTTTGGTACGATAGATTTCTGTATGGGTATCAAATTAACCCTGACACACCTCCTCTATTCGGCAAGCCCCGGGTTCTGCCCTGTCGCTGCGAACATTCCTAAAAAAGAGGCTTAATACAGCGGGGGGAGAGTATTGCTCCAGCCGCTTGAATGTTCGCTTCGCGACCAAAGGTTTCGATAACAAGGCATTTGGGGCTCATAGATAACGCGGAGTGGCTGTGCCTTGGAGATGGTGAGGTGGAAACCGTGCAAGGGTTCTTTTACTGAGTGATATAGCAGCTGCCTAAAGTGACTGGGCACCAGCAAGGCACCATTTGGGCACAGGCAAATAAAAAAGGCCTGCGTTTTCACGCAAGCCTTTGAAAATAATGGCGCGCCCGATAGGATTCGAACCTATGACCTTTGCCTCCGGAGGGCAACGCTCTATCCAGCTGAGCTACGGGCGCTTCGAGCTCGACGATGGCTCGCCGATTTCGAGTGCGCAATCTTACGTGCGTAGCGGGTGTCTGTCCAGCCCCCGAGGGCAAGTCCTGCCCTCAGTTCTGGGGTAGTCGCTGCTCGGGGGTAATCGATACCAGATTGTTGTCATTACTGAAGGTGACCTCACCATCCTGGATGGTCACCTGGAAGCTCATGGACCGGTCCGCGAGCGCTGCCAGGGCCTCAGTGCTGTCGCCCTGCACTTGAACAATGGTGAGGTTGTCGAAACGTTCCAGCTTGCCGTGGTGTTTGTCCCACCAGACTGGGAATGCGCGATCGCCATAGGTATAGAGGATCACTTTCCCGGCGCGGTTGCAGGCCTTCCTTATTCGGTCTTCTTCTGGCAGGCCAAGCTCAATCCATAATTCAATTTCGCCGGTCAGGTCTTTCTGCCACAGCTCTGGCTCATCATCGGTGCTCAGGCCTTTGGTAAATTCGAGGGTGTCGCTGGCGTTCAGGGCAAAGGCAAGCAGCCGGATCATCACGCGCAGGTCCGTTTCCGACGGATGCTGGGCGATGGTCAATTGATGATCCGCGTAGTAGTGACGGTCCATGTCGGCGATGTTGAGCGTCGCCTTGAGAATGGTTGCTTTGAGCGCCATGGGCTTCCTGCATTGGTATCGGGATAGGGGTTTGGGCTAGTGTAATGCAATTCTTTCCCGGGTGAGTGTAAGCGCATGCCGATGTTGCGTGGTTTTCTGGTTCTGGTGCTGTTTTTTATTCTTGGCGAGTCTGTGCGCCTGCTTCTGGCGTTGCCGGTGAGTGGCGGCGTGCTGGGGATGGTGGTCATTACCTTCACGCTGATGCTTAAAGGCAACGTGAGTGATGATCTTGCTCGGGCCAGCCAGGGGCTGATATCGGTGCTGGTGCTCTTGATCATGCCGGGGGTGGTGGGTGTGTTTTTCACGGCGAACCAGTTCTCCGGGCAGTGGCTGGCGGTTGCGGCGGCATTGCTGGTGGGCACCTTTCTCAGTGTGCTGACGACGTTGTTGTTGATGAAGGCGGTGACGAAAAGAGGCGTTAGCGATGGTGAGTGAGCTCCTTGTGCGCTTCCAGGCCCTGCCGGAGTCGCTTGCCGCCACCCCGATTCTTGCGATCGGTTTGACCCTCGGTGCCTTCTTTGCCGGCAACTGGCTGTTTTCCCGCATTGGCCGGCCTATCTGGCTGCCGCCGGTTGTTTTGTCTGCGTGTCTTCTATCTGGCTTCATCGCATTGGCGGTGGATTACCAGGATTACCAACAGGGCGCGCGCTGGCTGACGGTGTTGCTGGGGCCTGCCACCGTCGCACTCGGCATTCCCTTGTACCAGCAGATGCACCATATCCGTGCCATGTGGCGCCCGATTGTGGTCACGCTGCCGATTGCCGCCACCATGGCGGCGGTTTACGCAGTGGTGATTGGCTGGGCGTTGGGCGCGACGCCGGAGGTTCTGGCCTCGCTGGCGCCCAAGTCGGTTACTGCGCCTATCGCCATCGGTATTACCGAGCAGTTGGGCGGTTCGGTGCCCCTGATGATGGGCGGGCTCCTGATCACCGGCGTGGTGGCAACCCTCTTCGTTGACCTGCTCGCGCGGCTTTTGCCTGTTGAAGACGAACGGATTCTGGGCTTTGCCCTGGGTCTGAATGGCCATGCCATCGGAACCGCGAGGGCGTTTGAAATCAGCCATAGCGCCGGCGCGTTTGCGTCTCTGGGAATGGGACTTACCGGTGTGTTTACTGCCCTGATCCTGCCTCTGGTTTTCCGGCTGTAAGTCTGCGCCAAATCAGGTCATTCACCTGGCGTATAGCCCCATGTCGCAATTTCGATTGCCCTAAGTGTTTTCCGAGACTAGCTTGTTGGCCAGGCATTCGGCGCCCTTCTGCGCCGATGTTCCGTGAAAATTCCTAAAACAGCGACGGAAAACGCGATGAAAAAACTGATTGCAGCATTTGTCGGTTCCATGGCCCTGGCGGCGGCGCCGGTAGCCCTGTCTGCCGAGGCGACCAAGGAACTGAAGATGGCGTACGACGCCGACCCCGTGACCCTCGACATTCATGAGCAGCTGTCTGGTGGCATTCTCCAGCTGTCCCATATGACCTTTGATCCGCTGTTGCGCTGGACCAAGGATCTTGGCTTCGAGCCGCGTCTGGCAGAGAGCTGGACCCGGGTTGATGAAAACACCATGCGCTTCAAACTCCGTGAGGGCGTGAAGTTCCATTCCGGCAACGAGCTGACGACCGCGGATGTGAAGTTCACCTTCGACCGCCTGAAGCAGAGCCAGGATTTCAAGGCCATCTTCAAGCCCTTCAGCGGCATCAACATCATTGATGATTACACCTTCGAGCTGGTCACCAGCGAGCCCTATCCGCTGCTGCTGAACACCGCCACTTATATCTTCCCGTTCGACAGCGAGTTCTACAGCGGCCAGACCGAAGACGGCAAAGACAAGAGCGCCATCCTCAAGCATGGCAACTCCTTCGCATCCGAGAATCTGTCGGGCACCGGTCCCTACACCGTGACCGAACGCAAGCAGGGTGTCCGCGTCGAGTTCGAGCGCTTTGACGACTACTGGGATACCGAGTCCCCGGGCAATGTTGGCAAGATCGTGCTGACTCCGATCAAAGAGAACAACACCCGTGTGTCTGCGCTGCTGTCCGGTGGCGTTGACTTCATCGCACCGGTCCCGCCCAATGATCTGGAGCGGATCCGCAACGACAAGAACGCCAACCTGGTCACCATGAGTGGCACCCGCATCATCCTGTTCCACATGAACCAGGAGCGAGTGGAAGCCTTCAAGAACCCGAAGGTTCGCCAGGCGATTGCCTATGCCATCAACCAGGAAGGCATTGCCGCCAAGATCATGAAAGGCTTCGCCACCCCTGCTGCCCAGATGTCGCCTGAAGGCTACCAGGGCTATAACGAGTCCCTGACACCGCGCTTCGATGTGGCCAAGGCCCAGGAGCTGATGAAGGAGGCCGGGTACGAGGACGGCTTCACCATCACCATGATGGCGCCGAACAACCGCTACGTGAACGACGACAAGATCGCTCAGGCAGTGGCTGCCATGCTGGCACGCATCAACATCAAGGTGGATCTGAAAACCCTGCCAAAGGCCCAGTACTGGCCGGAGTATGACAACCGCGCAGCCGACATGATGATGATCGGCTGGCACGCGGATACCGAGGACTCCGCCAACTTCTACGAGTTCCTGACCTTCTGCCCGGATGCGGACAGTGGCGCTGGCCAGTACAACGCCGGTAACTACTGCAACCCGGAAATCGACGCCCTGGTACAGAAGGCCAACGTCGAGACTGATCTGGACAAGCGTGCGGCCATGCTGCAGGAAGTGGAGCAGCGTCTGTACGACGATGCCGCCTTTGTTCCGCTGCACTGGCAGGACCTGGCCTGGGCCTCCAAGAAGAATGTGAACATTGAGCCGGTGCTCAATGTCATGAACTTCCCGTACCTGGGTGACCTGGTTGTTGAGTAACTGCCTTTGATGGCCGGCCGGCGCTGGAGTGATCCGGCGCCGGCCTTTTGTTTGCAAGCCTTATCCGGAAGCTTTCCATGTTAGCGTTTTTGGTTCAGCGGATTTCCCAGGCGTTTCTGGTCATGTTTGTGATCAGCGTGATTGCCTTTGCCATTCAGGATGGCCTCGGGGACCCGCTTCAGGAAATGGTGGGGATGTCCGTCTCCGAGGAGGAGCGGGAAGCCATTCGAGAGGAGCTTGGCCTGAACGACCCGATGGTGGTGCAGTACCTGCGGTTTGCAGGCAATGCGCTCCAGGGCGACCTGGGTAACTCCTATTTCTACAGCAAGCCGACCCTGGAAGTGATCGCCGAACACCTGCCGGCGACGCTGGAGCTGGTCATCGGTGCCAGTCTGATTATTGTGTTTCTCTCCGTGCCGATCGGTGTCTATGCCGCTATCCGGCCCCAGGCATGGTTATCCAAATTCTTTATGGGCGTCAGTACTGTGGGTATCTCCATCCCGGTGTTCCTGACGGCCATTATGTTGATTCAACTGTTCTCCATTGGCGTGACGGTTAACTGGTTCCCGTCGGATACCGGCTGGGGCCAGTGGCTGAACGATGTCTTCTCCACCGAGGGCGGGTTGCCTTCCTATGGGCGTGGCGATGAGCTCACGCACCTGTTCGGCACCTGGGAGTCCGGTTTTTTCACTGGAACCGGGCTGATGCATCTGGTCCTGCCGTCGGTGTCGCTGGCCTCGATCATGCTGCCTCTGTTCATCCGGCTGATCCGGGCCGAGATGATGGAAGTGCTGCAGAGCGACTATGTGCGTTACGCCCGGGCCAAGGGCCTCAGTGCTGGCCGCATCAACTTCCTGCATGCGCTAAAGAACACCATGCTGCCGGTGATCACTGTTGGCGGTGTGCAGATCGGCATTATGGTGGCGTACACCATTCTCACGGAAACCGTGTTCCAGTGGCCGGGCGTGGGCCTGATGTTCCTGGAGGCGATTACCCGCAGTGACATTCCGCTGATCGTGGCTTACCTGATGGTGGTGGGCCTGATTTTCGTGGTTACCAATACCCTGGTGGATCTGATCTACGGTCTGGTGAATCCCACCGTCAAACTGACAGGAAAGAAAGCATGACAACGGCAACGGTTTCCCGCTGGGACCGCTTCCGCGAGTCCTTCTTCTGGTACAGCTTCAAGCGCGACAAGGTGGCGATTGTCAGCTTTGCCGTGCTGCTGCTGATGGTGCTGGCGGCGGTGTTCGCGCCCCTGCTGGCGCCCGCCGATCCGTACGATCTGGCGCAGATCAACATTATGAATTCCGAGCTGCCTCCGGTGGGCATGAGCGGAGCTGATCCGGCATTCCCGCTGGGCACCGACGCTCAGGGCCGGGATCTGCTGTCCACCATTTTGTACGGCACCCGGGTGTCCCTGATGATCGGTTTCGGGGCGGTGGTCCTGCAGGCGTTTCTGGGCATTCTGTTCGGCCTGCTGGCTGGCTATCTGGGTGGCAAGGTGGATGCGGTGCTCATGCGCATTGCCGATGTGCAGCTGTCCTTCTCCACGCTGATGGTTGCCATCATCGTGGGCGCTGTCTTCAAGGCCAGCTTCGGTAACCTGATGTTCGGTGAGATCGCCATCTACATGCTGATCTTCATCATCGGGGTCGCCGAGTGGCCCCAGATTGCCCGGACCGTCCGCGCCTCGGTGCTGGCGGAGAAAAAGAAGGAATACGTCGACGCCGCCAAAGTGATGGGCTTCGGGACCCGTCGGATCATGTTCCGGCACATCCTGCCCAACACCCTGTCGCCGATCTTCGTTATCGCCACGGTCCAGATTGCCAACGCCATTATTTCCGAGGCGGCCCTGTCGTTTCTGGGGCTTGGTATGCCGGAGACCCAGCCGTCGCTGGGCTCGCTGATCAAATCCGGTTTTGACTACATCCAGAGCGGTTCCTGGTGGATCACCCTGATCCCGGGCCTGGTGCTGGTGGTGCTCGTGCTGGTCATCAACCTGTTGGGTGACTGGTTGCGGGATGTGATGAACCCACGGCTGTACAAGGGGTAACACCATGGCACTGTTGGAAGTAAAAGATCTTGATGTACGTTTTGCCGTGCGTGGTGGCGACCTGACAGCGCTGCGCGGCATCAGCTTCAGCCTGGACAAGGGCGAGCGTTTGGGTTTGGTGGGGGAGTCCGGTGCCGGCAAGTCGGTGGCCGCCTTTTCCATCCTGAACCTGATTGCCAAGCCGGGCTACATCGCCGGCGGACAGATCCTGTTCGAGGGCAGGGACCTGGCCGCCATGAGCGAGCGCGAGCTGCGCCGAATCCGTGGTAACCGTATCGCCATGATCTTCCAGGATCCGATGATGACCCTGAACCCGGTCCTCACCATCGGAACCCAGATGGTGGAGGCGATCCTTGCCCATCGGAAAATCAGTAAAAAAGAAGCCCGTGCCATTGCTCTGGACCGGCTGCAGAAGGTGCAGATTCCTTCTCCGGAGAAGCGTCTCGATCAATACCCCCATGAGCTGTCCGGGGGTATGCGCCAGCGGGTGATCATTGCCATCGCCCTGCTGCTGGACCCGGAAATCATCATCGCGGATGAGCCCACGACGGCTCTGGACGTCACTATTCAGGCGGAAATCATGGATCTGCTGCTGAACCTGTGCGAACAGGAGAACGTGGCGTTGATGCTGATTACCCACGATCTAGGCGTGGTTTCACAGGTGACCCAGCGAATGCTGGTCATGTACTCCGGCCGGATTATCGAGCAGGGGCCAACCCGGGAAATTATCAACGATGCCCAGCACCCCTACACCCAGGGGCTGATCAACGCGCTGCCCCAGATGGGCGAGCCCGGCGAGCGGCTGTTCCAGATTCCTGGCTCCATGCCATCGTTGAAGAACGTGCCCTCCGGCTGTCCGTTCCATCCCCGCTGCAACTTCGCCACCGAGCAGTGCAAGCAGGCAATGCCGGAGTATGTGCGCTCGGGCAATGTGAATGTGGCCTGTTACGAAGTTGCCAACCTGATTGAACAGGAGAAACGCATGCAGGAGGCCGAATCATGACCTCCCCTCTGGTAAGTATCCGCGGTCTCGAGAAACGCTTTGACCTGTCCGGCAGCCTGCTGGAGCAGATCACCTTTGAGGGGGGGCGTTTCCGCCGCAAACAGGAGGCAGTCCATGCCATCAATGGCGTGGACCTGGAAGTGCAGAAGGGCGAGGCCCTGTGCGTGGTGGGCGAATCCGGCTGTGGCAAGTCGACCGTGGCCCGAACTGTGATGGGGTTGCTGTCGCCCAGCGCCGGCGAGATTCACTACGACGGCCAGCGCATCGACAATCTGGAGCGCAAGGATTCACTGCCGTACCGGCGCAAGATGCAAATGATCTTCCAGAATCCCTATGCGTCCCTGAACCCTCGCATGACCATCCAGCAGACCCTGGAGGAGCCGATCCGGTTCCACCATCCGGACTGGTCCCCGGTGCAGGTGCGGGACAAGATCCATGAGGTGATGCACTCGGTGGGCATCGATCAGGACTGGGGCAACCGCTTCGGCCACGAATTCTCTGGTGGCCAGCGCCAGCGGATCGCTATTGCCCGGGCCCTGGCAGTCGATCCGGAGTTCATCGTGGCCGACGAGCCGATCTCGGCCCTGGATGTGTCGATTCAGGCCCAGGTACTGAACCTGCTGATGGACGCCCAGGAAAGCCGGGGCTTGACCTATTTGTTCATTACCCACGATCTGGCGGTGGTGGAGCATTTCGGCACCCGGGTCGCAGTAATGTACCTGGGGCGGGTTTGTGAGCTTGCGGATACCAAGACGCTGTTTTCCGCGCCCCGACATCCCTACACCCAGGCGCTGTTGTCTGCCATTCCGAAACTGGAGGACGACCGCCCCAACCACATCCGCCTGAAAGGAGAAGTGCCCACACCGGTGAACCTGCCGTCGGGCTGCGTATTCCATGGGCGGTGCCCCTATGCCAACGAGCGATGCCGGCAGGAAGTGCCTCAGCTGATCACTACCGATGGCGGAACTCAGGTTGCCTGTCACGCGGTGGAAGAGGGCAGGTTGTAACGGCGCCGCTGCGATAGGCTATGATGCCAGCAGCAGAACTCGCATCGATACAACGACATACCCTCAGGGGACTCCATGGAAGTACGCTGGTTGGAAGATTTTCTGGCGCTGGCCCGTACGCGCCATTTCTCACGTGCTGCCGAGTTGCAGCACGTGAGCCAGCCTACGTTCAGCCGCCGGATCAAATTATTGGAAGAAGCCATGGGCAGCACGCTGGTCAACCGCCAGACGCTGCCGCTCTCGCTGACGCCCGCTGGCGAGATATTCCGGGAGCTGTGCGAGCGGATCACCCGGGATGTCCGGGATACCCGTGATCGAATCAGCGCCCTTGAAGCCGAGGTGTCTGCCAGGATCAGTGTGGGTTCCACGCAGGGCCTGTTTTCGCACTTTTACCAGGGCTGGGCGAAAGACGCGGGCATTGCCGAGCGTTTGCAGCTCAATCTGAATGCCACCAGTTGGGTGGGGGAGCAGTTTCTGGAGGCGCTGGACAGTGGCGAGTGTGATCTGGTGCTGTGCTACTGGCATCCGGACCTGCCCTGGGGCGGCAGGCTGACTGCCGACACTTACGACTGGCTGGTGCTGGCTCGTGAATCCCTGGTTCCGGTGAGTGTTGCTGACGATCAGGGACATCCCCGGTTTGCCTTGCCGGGCAGCCCGGAACAGCCGGTACCGCTGATCGCTTATCACAGTCGTGGTTTCCTGCAATCGGCGATTGAAGGCCATCTAGCCCGCAGCAGATTGACGGCCAATCTGTTACCCCTGAACGAGAACACCCAGTCCGCCAGCATCAAGGCGCTGGTGAAGCAGGGTTTCGGCATGGGGTGGTTGCCCCGGCGCATGACAGAAAAAAGCGAACAGTTCGGCAGTCTGGTGCGAGCCGGTGACGAAGGCTGGGATGTCCCCCTGGAAATTCGCCTGATCCGTCTCCGTGACACCCGCTCGGACGATCTTTTAACGCTCTGGAAAACACTGGAAGATGGCCATGCCTGATGATGCGCTGTTGTCGCTGCAGACCGATCACCTGAAAGAACTGCAGGCCCGATACGAATCGGCCCTGGCAGGGCATGGCTACGACAGCCTGCTTATTGCTTCCGGCGCCGCGCCTTACCGTTATGGAGATGACCAGGCCTGGCATTTCCAGGGTTATGGTCCGTTTCTGCACTGGACCGGGCTGGCCGGTCGCGAACACTGCTGGCTCTGGATCCGGGCCGGGCACAAGCCCGTGCTCTGGCTGTTCGAACCGGTCGACTTCTGGCACGCCAATTCGCCACTGGCGGAAGAGCCCTGGCAGCAATTCATCGAGGTTCGCAGCAGTGCCTCACCCGAGGCCCCGTTGCTGGACGATCCGGAAAGCCTTGCGGTGATCGGGGATCCTGCCCTGATATCGAATATTCCGGGTGAGAAAAACCCGGAGGCTCTGTTGAGGGATCTGGACGAGACCCGCGTGTGCAAAACGCCCTACGAAATCGAGTGTCTCGCACAGGCGAACAGACTGGCTCTGGCAGGCCACGCGGCGGCCCGGGAGGCGTTCCTGGTCGGTGAGAGCGAGTTTGGCATCAACCTGGCCTACCAGCAGGCAACCGGTCAGCGGGAGGCGGAAGCGCCTTATCACAGCATTATCGGGCTGAACGAGCACGCCGGGACGTTGCACTACCAGTATTACGATACGCAGCCGCCGGGGCAGACCCGCAGCCTGCTGATCGATGCCGGGGTCCGTTTTCGGGGCTACTGCTCCGATATCACCCGTACCACGGCAGGTCCGGAAGAGTCGCACTTCGCAGCGCTGATCCACGGTCTCGACCGGCTTCAGGTCAGGCTCTGCGACATGGTCGCGCCCGGGGTGGACTACATCGACATCCATCGCAAGGCGCATCAGGGGCTTGCCGCCCTGCTGTCGGCCACCGGTCTGGTTACCGGCCTGGGTGACGAGGACATCGTCGAAAAGGGCATCACCCGTGTGTTCTTCCCCCATGGCATCGGTCACTTCCTGGGCGTCCAGGTTCACGACGTGGCTGGAAAGCCAACGCCGCCTCCGGACGACGCGCCGTTTCTTCGCCTCACCCGCCGGCTGGAGCCCGGTATGGTGGTAACCATCGAGCCGGGTCTCTATTTCATTCCGTCGCTGCTGGATCCACTGCTGGAAGGCGAGCTGGGGCAATATTTAAACCGGGAGCTTATTGGGCGGCTGAGAGGCTGCGGCGGTATTCGTATCGAGGACAACGTGGTGGTCACCGAGGCAGGTTCGCGGAATCTGACCCGGGGTTTGTGAGTCTCGCAACACAAAAGTTGCACAAATTTAAGCCAGAAGGCTTGCATTTCGATATGCCAATGACAATAATTATCACTAACTTTTATTGTCATTGGTGAGTCACTGCTATGTACGTTTGCCTTTGCCACGGCGTAACCGACCGGGAAATTCGCGAAGCTGCCGATAACGGCGTGTCATCCATGCGCCAGCTTGGCAAAGAGTTGGGGGTGGGCACCCAATGTGGACGCTGCGCCTGCACTGCCCGCGAAATCCTGCGCGAGAGCCGCACGCCCGATTACCTGGCCATGGCCAATATGCTCGCCCAGCCTGCCTGACCGGTACGATTGTCCGGTTCTATTTTTCTCCTGTCCGATAAGGGGCTATCCTAAGAGGCTGATTCATTCGGCCATCAGGGAGCCAGACCATGAAAGGCGATAAAAAGGTCATCCAGCACTTGAACAAGGTCCTCGGCAACGAGCTGACCGCGATCAACCAGTACTTTCTCCATTCCCGCATGTACAAGGATTGGGGCATTGCCAAGCTGGCAGCCAAGGAATACGAAGAATCCATCGACGAGATGAAGCATGCAGACCAGCTTATCGAGCGGATCCTGTTCCTCGAAGGCCTGCCCAATCTCCAGGATCTGAACAAATTGCTGATCGGTGAGAACGTCGAGGAAATGATCTCCTGCGATCTCAAACTGGAAGAAATTGCCCACACCGACCTGAAAGAAGCGATCCTCTATTGCGAGGAAGTGCAGGATTTCACCAGCCGTGAACTTTTCCGCAGCATTCTCGATAGCGAAGAAGAGCA
Organism: Marinobacter sp. NFXS11; assembly: GCF_040148675.1. Classification (NCBI taxonomy): domain Bacteria; kingdom Pseudomonadati; phylum Pseudomonadota; class Gammaproteobacteria; order Pseudomonadales; family Marinobacteraceae; genus Marinobacter; species Marinobacter sp. NFXS11. The sequence continues at coordinate 1,299,242 of NZ_JAGDDV010000002.1, forward strand.
TATCGACTGGCTGGAAACCCAGCTGGAAATGATTTCCCAGATGGGCATCCAGAACTACATCCAGCTTCAGTCATCCGCCGCGGAGTAACTCCAGACAATGGACTTGTCCTGTTTTAAAGCCTACGACCTGCGAGGCCGGGTGCCGGATCAACTGAATCCGGTCCTGGCTGAAAAAATCGGACGCGCCTACGTGGAAATTACCGGCGCGAAAAAAGTCATCGTGGGCTACGACATCCGTCTCTCCAGCCCTGACATTGCCGAAGCGCTCAGCTCCGGTTTGATGGCCGCCGGTGCGGATGTGTTTGATATCGGCCTGTGCGGCACCGAGCAGGTGTATTTTGCCACCAGCCATTACAAGATGGACGGCGGCATTATGGTAACTGCCAGCCACAATCCCAAAGATCACAACGGCATGAAAATGGTCGGCCCTGAGTCCCGGCCTATCAGCTCCGACAACGGCCTGAACGAAATCCGCGACCGGGTGCCGGAACCTTTCGGTGATGCGCCCCAGCAGGGCCGCTACGAACCGCTTGAGGTGATGAGCGCCTATGTGGACCATCTGTTGGGATACATCGATGCCGGCTCTCTCAGCCCGCTGACCATTGTCTGCAACGCCGGTAACGGCGGCGCCGGCCTGGTGATCGACGAACTCGAACAGCACCTGCCCTTTGAATTCGTGAAAGTGCACCACCAGCCGGATGGCCATTTCCCCAACGGCGTACCGAACCCGATCCTCCCGGAAAACCGGGCTGCGACGGCCGACGCCGTTATCGCAGAGGGCGCCGCCATGGGCATTGCCTGGGATGGCGATTACGACCGCTGCTTCTTCTTCGACGAAAACGGCCGTTTTATCGAAGGTTATTACATTGTTGGTCTGCTCGCCGACCAGTTCCTGCGCAAGACCGGCGGCGGTAAAGTCATCCACGACCCACGCCTGACCTGGAACACCCTTGATCTGGTGAAAGCCGCTGGCGGCGAAGCTATTGAGAGCAAGACCGGCCACGCCTTCATCAAACAGAGAATGCGTGACGAAGACGCCGTCTACGGTGGCGAAATGAGCGCCCACCACTACTTCCGCGATTTCGCATACTGCGACAGCGGCATGATCCCCTGGCTGCTGGTTGCCGAGCGCCTCTGCCAGTCCGGTCAGACCCTGTCGTCGCTCATCGATGCCCGAATCGAAGCCTACCCGGCGAGCGGAGAAATCAACCGCACCATTGACGATCCCCCGAAGGTCATCGCCGCGATTGAAGCCAAATACAGCGTCGGCGCCAAAAACGTCAGCCACGTGGATGGCGTGAGCATCGAATTCGACGACTGGCGCTTCAACCTGCGGATGTCCAATACCGAGCCGGTTGTGCGGTTGAACGTAGAATCGCGGGCGGATATTCCGTTGATGGAAAAGAAAACCGAAGAATTATTGGCTGAAATGCAAAGGCTGAATGAGGGGGCTTAGCAAACGGCCGACTCCGAAACTCTGGGGCGAGTAGGTCGGAAGGGGATTCAGAAACTGTGCGGAGCCATGGATGGCGGAGCCCAAGCGTCACATGGACGTGCCGTAAGGAGCGTGTTTCTGAATCCCCTTCCGGCCTGCTCAACCTTCACCTGACCGAGGCTCAGAGCCAGTCGTTCAGCATAATCCCGATACCAAACCGCTGAATCCGGTGGTTATAGTCGATCAGACTCTCCCCATACCCGTTGTAGTACTGGAAGAACCCCTTAACCGTATCCCCCATTGGGAAACTGTACCCGAACTCCACCGACGTCTTGTTATCATCCGACCGCAGGTTATTCATCAGCCGCAACGAAAACGTCCGGTCCTCGCTCAGCTTGTACACCGCATGGTAATTGGCATACCCCAGGTAGCGCTGGATATCCGCATTATCATCTTCATTGTCCTCCGGAATCCGATACCAGGGCTGGACCATAAAGAGCCAGCGATCATAACTGTAGGCCGCTGACCCCATGATGCGATTCCAGCTCCGGGACCTAGGTTCTGACTGCCCGTTGGACTGGTGATTGAATCCGAGGGTCACGCCATTGAGCCGGCCCGGTCCGATATCCCAGTCGGTCTGGTATCGGGCGAATACCTCCGGCTCGTAGTTGGTCTCCCGGAAGGGCGCGGAGTCGTCCTGGTTGTACACCTGCCAGAACGAGGTCTGGGTATAGCCAAACCAGAGGGTTGTGCGGTCATCCAGAATCCCCGTCAGCAGTGGGACCTTGAAACTGATCTGGTACTTGGCTTCTTCGCGCTCCAGGTCGTAGTCATAACCGATGGACCCGAGCCGGGGGCTGGATGGTGATTCGTTCGGGTCTTTCACCCAGCTCACCGGCAGGATGTAGGTGGGCCGGTGCCCCACAAAGCTGCCGGAGAAGGAGAACACGGCTTTCTCGGCCGCCACATAGCGGTCCACCAAGGCAGACATAACGCCTGCGTCGGAATCGCCTTCCAGGGCATTGCCGGCAACGGCATCGAGATCTTTACCGTTGGGCGCCAGTTGCTCCGCGCTCTTCTCGGCCTGTTCTTTGGCGCTTTCCGATGCCCGGGCCTGGCTCTCAGTGGGTTTGTAGAGGCTGTCAAAACAGGCCAGTCGCTTGATTCCATCGTCAATCAGGGCGCACTGTTCGGGTGAATCAATGGAGGGCGCTTCCTCAGTCTGTGCCGCCACGTTTACAGGCACCGACAGCATCAACGAGAGGGTAGTGATGGCCGTGGGCGGCGCCAACAGGTGTGGGGATGTCATCAGGTGCTCTCCTAGCTGGCGGTCAGACTGAACCAGGTGTTGGCAATGCCATAGATCCAGACGCCGATCAGCGTGACGGCCAGAAGTGAGAAAATAACCTTGTGCTTGAACCGGTTGCCACTTTCGGCCGAGGCTACCCAGCGCAGGTACATGAGGCCGATGAAGCTGATGAACACCCCGAGGCTGGCGAAGGCTGGAATCAGCAGCCAGCCGGCGCTGATAGATTGGCCGCCGCTGGTCTGGCTGGAAAACCACCCCATGGAAGCCAGCAAAACAGCAAGCGCCGTAAATTCGGCAATCAGCAGCGGTTTGCGCAACGGGTGGGGTGAAGTCGGTTCCGAATTGGTCATGGAAACAGGTCCTGAATGATGAAACGTCGGCGAACACCATGGTAACCGGATTATTCGCGAAACACCCTCTGACTTACGAAATCGCAATTAAAATGGTTGAAATCAATTTATGATTTTGCTGTTTGGTTTTTTTGCCAGGTTTCAGTCGCTATAATGCGGCGACCGAAGATTATAACGCTCAAATGCGAGGTGCATTGTGAAGATGAAGAGAGTCCTGGCTGCTGTATTGGTCGTTGCAGGCCTGACAGCTAGCGCCGTAATGGCAAGCGTCGAAGATGAAATCCGTGCACGTATCCAGCCGGTTGGCGAAGTGTGCCTGCAGGGTGACGAATGTGGCAGTGCCGCCGCTCCGACCGAGGCAGCCAGCTCTGGCCCTCGTTCAGGCAGTGAGGTTTACGATGCAGTGTGTATGGCATGCCATACCACAGGCGCTGCCGGTGCACCCAAGATTGGCGATACCGCTGCCTGGGCTCCCCGCATCGACAAGGGCCTCGAGACGCTGGTCAGCCATGCGATCAATGGTTTTAACGCGATGCCTGCCAAAGGTGGTTGCGCAAACTGCCCGGATGAAGAGATTCAGGCCGCTGTTGAGTACCTTGTCGACCAAGGCCAATAAATCGAGTTTGCAAAACAACAAAGCCCCCGACATCCGGGGGCTTTTTTTTTGGACACTGCCTCGTGTTTTTTAGGGCAGCGATTTTCGCCTCAGCTCGCCAACAATCTTTGCTGTTTCGCCTGAAGCGGTCTGCAGCGTAATTGACCAGCTCCTTGGCTCTGAGCCCGAATGGTGCATTGCCTCTGCGGCGTCCAGGCGTGGATCCAGCCAGCCAAAACTGGCACTTTGGGACAGCAGCGCCCATGTCTCATTGTCATCGGCGATCATTCCCGAGAGATCGGAAGCATTGGGAAGGTTTCGCCAGCTCGGGCTATCCCGATTCACCATAACGACTTTGCCCGTGAACCTGAGGAAAGCCTCGTTTTCGTTGCCAAGCACGGTCAAAGGCGTTTCTCCCTGATAGCTCAACAGGATCCCGGGCCGGGGAGCGTCGAGAATCATGGTGCTTAATCCCTGAATGTCCGGTTGTCCGGTAATGCGGGCCTGCAGGATTTCTGCGGGGGCGCCTTCGGTGTCTGGCGCTCCATGCGCCCCCGCTGGCGCAGAAGCCAGCAGGGGCATCAGGCCGAACAAAACCAGTGGCAAGCCGCCAGTGATGATTCGTTCGGTGTTCATCGTTTGACCCCCTTGGTCTGATTACAGAACCTCAAGCGTTGATTCGACAATGCCGTCGACTGTGGTTGTATCTCCTGCCACCTGGGCTGGCACCATGCATTCGAGGTTCTCATTGACCACGGTGATCGGAGCGGACACAGACGGCACCCATCCTTCACTGGTCTCTTTGCTCACGAACAGCATGTATTCGCCAGCGGGAACAACATTGTGGTTGTCTGGCATTGTCAGAGTCAGCTTGTTGCCATTGCCTCGTTCCATGATCAGTTCGATGGCGCGCTGGTCGCCGTCAATCACGTGAGTCATCACCGTTCGGCGAATCAACAGTGCCTTGTCGATCTCATCCGCCTGATCGACCTTGATGTTAAAACGATCACCAACGGTCAGGTTGCGTGGCGCGCTCTGGATCGTCGGGCGATCATCACGCATGGCGTAGGGCGGCGTGTAGATTTCGAAACTCGGGTCGCGACCGTCATAGGGTGCCAGGCCGAAATCCTGCAGGTCCACGAAGGTCAGGTAAGCGGTGTTGATTGGCGAATGCCCGGCAATCATCACACGACCATCCTCCATCAACACGGCCGTGTTGTGGTAGGTCCGCGCCCGGTGTCCAGTGGCCATTTCAGTCCAGGTTCCCGTCTCAGGATCAAAGCGCTCGGCCTTGCGAATCGGGCCCTCAAGGCCGGGTGCTACGACACCATCACGGTTGCCGCCACTGAATACCATGACGCTGCCGTCTGGCATGAGAACATTGGTGCCATACCACCGGGGCTGGTTTAGCGAGCCAGTGAGTCGTGATTCGTAGCCGATGTCATCGCCGTTAGTTGTAATGCGGTCGATCCGACTCTGGTCCGTGGGCAGGTAGCCGCCGGGATTGGTCAGCAGAGCGTAACTGGGCACACCACCGGCAGTCAGAAGCTCGACGTCCGTGTATTCACCGTTGGCGTTTGGCTTCAGGGGTAGCATGGTTGAGGATGTGGAGCCGCGCATGCCACCGGCAATGGCCATTCGAAGGTCGTCCTCGGAAACGCCCAGCTCTGCGCCGCTCTCAAGTAAATCGGACGGAGCTTTCAGTACATCGCCCACAATTGAGCCGATCTGGTCCAGGGAAAGATTGGTAATATTCAGTGTGCTGCTGAGTTGGCCCAGCCCGACTTCATCCAGCCTCAGGGGCAGTCCGGCATAGCCAATGTCGTTCCAGCGCTGGGTTGCGGGATTGTAGCTAGCGACAATGTTCCACAAGGCCTGGTCATAACCCTGGCCAAATGGATTGAATGCCTGGCCGCCGGCGTTATAGAACACGTGACCGTTGGGCAGTAGATGCATGCGCGGGTATAGCGGCAGCGACCTGTCTGCGGTAGAGGGGTTCTCTGTCCACGACCCCGCGCAAGGGTTGTAGGTTTCCGTTTGAACCACGTTACGACCGCTGTTCAGCGGTTCATCCGGGTAGACCGGTTTCAGGAGCTTGGTGACTCCGCTGGCAACAAAAACGTCGCCATTGCCCAGCGTTACCAGCGACGGGTACCAGCGGCCGTAGGTCATGTCACCGCTCTGGCGCCAGGTGTTGGTCGCCTCATCAAATATCCGGGAATTCTTGATGCCCTCCAGTTCCGCGACACCCAGGGGCAGGCCGTCAATGCCCGGCTCAGAGTAATAATCCGTGCCGCCGACGGCCATGACATCGCCGTTTGCGAGGCCGATAACATCGGAGCAGAACAGGGCACCGTCGTTTTTACTGGTGTTATCTGCAGTATCGATCAAGCCGTCGAGTTCGGTGCCGTTGAGCAGGGTTTCGCTGTCATTGCCGTCCGGGTTGGCGCCGGCATCCAGCGGAGAGGGTTTGAGCCATGACGGGTTGTCGTTTTCATCCAGCGACAGTACCCGGGTCTGGTCATTGACTGAAACTTCGCCAAATTCGGCGATGATCGATAGCTCAACATTCTCAGTGCCTTCCAGCGCGTTCAAATAAAGCAGGCGACCGTCTTTCAGCAGAGCCATTGTGCCTGCTGCCGGTTTGCACTCATCCATGCCATCGGCACGGGTGATGCATTTTTCGTCGGTTTCAACAGCCTCACCGTCGACGATGATGGTTGGTTCCGCAAAAGGTTCGCTGAAGTAGCCTTTTGCCGGGTCTCTGTCCTGGTTCGTCTGCACTGTTGAATCATCGGTAGATGATCCGAGTAGCCCGCCAAGGAGCCCCGCGCTGGCTGGCGTGGCCCCTGCAGTGATGATAAGGAGTGAACCGGTAAGCTGACACAAGCGATTGGAATTTCTGGACATGAAGTCCTCCTGATCTTGTTGTTGTCGAAGCGGGATGTGGTATCCCGCTTGCAGAAACGGATCAGGGCTTCAGAAAGTTGCAGTGATTGTAAAAAAATTTGAAATTTAAAGGCCGAGATCGCCCAAAAGGGCACTGAGAGTCGCTTTTCCCTTTTTCTGATTGGCCTCCACGTCGAGGTCGCCAGTCCCTTCCCACTTCAGGTCTTCCTCGGGCAGCTCATCAAGGAAGCGGCTGGGGATGGTTTCGAGTTTCTCGCCGTACTGTTTCCGGGTCGCCGCGTAGGTCAGGGTCAGCGTTTCCCGCGCGCGGGTAATACCCACGTACATCAGTCGCCGTTCTTCCTCGATATTGCCTTCTTCAATACTGCTGCGGTGGGGCAGGATTTCTTCCTCAAGCCCCATAATGAACACGTGGGGAAACTCCAGTCCCTTCGACGCATGCAGTGTGAGCAGCTGAACCTTGTCGCTGTCGTCGTCCTCTTCCCGCTGTTCCATCATGTCCCGAAGGATCAGTTTGGTGATGGCATCCTCGATGCCGAGCTCATCGGCCGTGCCCTTGCCGTCGTCGAGCATGCGCTGGATGGACTCCACCAGGTACCAGATATTCTCCATCCGCCGCTCGGCCTGTTTGGGCGTGCCGGAGTGTTGGTGCAGCCACTCCTCGTATTCGATGTCCGTGAACAGCTGTTTGATCACGGGTATCGGATTCTCGCTGTGCAGCCGTTCGCAGGTGGCATCCACCCAGTGGGCAAAACGCCGCAGGCGGTCGAGCCCCTTCTCGGTCACGTGGGTCTCTGCGCCCATGTCACCCAGGGCCTTGAACAGGCTGATATTTCGAGAGCGTGAATAGTGGCTGAGCTGTTCAAGGGTGCGCGGGCCGATTTCCCGGCGCGGCACGTTCACCACACGAAGGAAGGCAGCGTTGTCGTCGGGATTGATCAGCAGGCGCAGGTAGGACATGGCGTCCTTTATCTCGTTCTTCGAGAAAAACGACTGGCCGCCGGAGATTCGGTAGGGGATCTGGTAGGCCTGCAGCTTCATTTCCAGCAGTCGTGCCTGGTGGTTGCCCCGATACAGCACGGCAAAGTCCCGGAAATCGAGGCCTTTCTTCAGCTTCTGGTCGAGGATCTCGGTGGCAACGCGGTCGGTTTCTGCGTCTTCGTTGCGGCAGCGGACAATCCGGATTTCTTCGCCGATGGTGTGATCACTCCACAGCGCCTTCTCAAACACGTGGGGATTATTGGCGATCACTGTGTTTGCGCTGCGCAGGATCCGGGCAGTGGACCGATAATTCTGCTCAAGCTTGACGATTTTCAGGCTCGGGAAGTCTTCCTTGAGCTGGGCCAGGTTCTCCGGGCGGGCTCCGCGCCAGGCGTAGATCGATTGATCATCATCCCCGACCACGGTAAACGCGGCTCGTTCGGCCACCAGCTGCTTGACCAGTTCATACTGGCACACGTTGGTGTCCTGGTATTCATCCACCAGCATGTAGCGAATCTTCCGCCGCCATTTCGCGAGCACGTCCGGATTCGAGCGGAACAGCATCACGGGAAGCAGGATCAAATCGTCAAAATCGACCGCGTTGTAAGCCTTCAGGTACTCGTTGTATTTCTTGTAGATGATCGCAATACGCTGTTCGCGCTCATCCGCAGCCTTGCTCAGGGCCTCGGCCGGCCCGCGCATGGCGTTTTTCCAGGAGGAGATGGTCATCTGGATATCGTTGAGTTCGTCCCCGGCCTCGGCGCTGGCTTCCCGGAGCATCAGATCCTGTAACAGGGCCCTGGCATCCTCGGCATCAAAGATCGAGAAGCCCGGGTGGTAGCCAAGATGCGTGTGCTCCTCCCGGATCATATTGAGGCCAAGATTGTGAAAAGTAGATACAATCAGGCCCCGGGTGAGCTTCCGGTCAACGATCCTGCCAACCCGCTCCTTCATCTCCCGGGCAGCCTTGTTGGTGAAAGTCACTGCGGCAATATGACGCCCCGGAATTCCGAGCTGCTCAATCAGATAGGCAATCTTGCGGGTAATCACGCTGGTCTTGCCACTGCCGGCACCCGCGAGCACCAGCATGGGGCCATCGGCATAGCGGACTGCTTCGCTTTGTCTCGGGTTGAGCTTGTTCACAAATAAATGGCCAGAATGGAACGAAGTGGGGATAACGGACGTGGGCTTATTCTACACCAGACAGAGTTACTGTACCTTGGGGATCTATAGACTATGATTAACAGAACGGACTCGGTTGTTCACGCATAAATGGATCCTGCTTGATGACACTGCCACTGGAAACCATGAGGCCCGGACAGTTGCGCCTGTTGGTTCTGACACCAGATTACGCTGATTTTCTCTGGCTGAATGCTCTTCTGGCGGGCGACGTCGAAATCAGTGCGGACGCGACCTGGTGCCCGGATCTGGTGGACTGTGATGATTTGATCCGCAACGCCAGCTTTGATGTCATCGTCTGGGACTGCGTGTTTCACGGTGGGTCTGAAGCCTCTTTCCTGCAGTACCTGGCTGTCGCCAGCAATGAGAAGCCCGTGCTGGCCCTGAGCGCCGAGCCTCCCGGGGAGCGGGCGCCCGAATTGCTTGCTGCCGGCGCCGCCGATTACCTCTGCCGCCAGAATCTGGACCACTGGAATTTCCGACGGGCCGTGAAGTGCCTGTGGTATCGGGACCAGTTGTCCGAGTCTGCCCACGGTCAGTTGGGCCGTGAAGTCGCCACCGGTTTTATCAACCGCGACCTGTTTTTCGATCGTCTCCAGCAGGCCCTTCTGCGAGCCGAGCGCGCAGGCCATCGGCTCGCACTGTTGCATCTCAATATTGATGACTTCCGAAGCATTAACGAATCGTTCGGTTACCAGAAAAGCGACCAGTTGATGATGAAGCTGGCAGAGCGACTTCGTCATTCCCTCCGGCGCGTGGATTCGCTGATGCGAATTGGCGGTGACGAGCTTGCCATTATTGTCGAAAAGGTCGAGGACTCCCTGGATATCACCCAGATTATCCGCAAGGTGGTCAACGCCCTTGATGAGCCGGTTACCATAGATGGCCAGACCGTAGTGGTCAGTGCCAGCCTTGGCGTTGCAACTTACCCGGAAGCCGGCGACAGCGCGGAAAACCTGTTACGACGGGCCAACCGTGCCATGTTTGAAGCAAAACGGGACCCGGGCACCAGCTACCGTTTCTACGATCGCCAGCTGCACATTTCCGCCGGTTACCAGCTTCGTCTGGAGGCGGACCTCCGCAACGCCCTTCGGGGCAAGGAACTGGAACTTTACTATCAGCCCAGGATTGATCTGGCTACCGAGGAAGTGCGGGGTGTGGAATGCCTGTTGCGCTGGAATCATCCTGAGCGTGGGCTGGTGGGGCCGGATGAATTCATTCCGGTGGCCGAGCGCAGCGGGTTGATCGTGCCCATTGGTTACTGGGTTATCGAACAGGCCTGCAAGCGCCTGCAGGAATCCGCCGAGCTCGGTTTCCCCGGGCTGGTGTTCGCGGTCAATCTGTCGTTCCGGCAGTTTCACGATCGCAAGATGACCGAAACCATTTTTCGCATCATCTTTAACGCCAACGTGGATACCAGTCTGCTCGAGCTGGAGCTGACCGAGAGCGCCATGATGCACGATCCGGAGTATGCCCAGCGCTGCCTGAGGGAGTTAAACCAGTTGGGTATCAGCTTCGCCCTTGACGACTTTGGGACCGGCTTTTCCTCTCTGAGCAATCTTCAGCATCTTCCTATCTCGCTGGTGAAGATCGACAAGTCGTTCGTTCAGGAGCTGGGCAATTCGGCAGACGCCGAGCACATTATCCGGGCCATCATAAGTCTGGCCCACAGCCTGCAGATCAGTGTGGTGGCCGAGGGCGTGGAAACCGAGGGGCAACTGGAATTTCTGCGCCAGCAGCATTGCGATGAAATCCAGGGCTACTACTACGCCCGGCCCATGCCCTGGGCCGATCTTGTGCAATTCCTGAACAAGCGGGGCCAGGCCGCTTGCCTGCAGCAGTAAGCCGCTGTACCTTTGCTGGTTTATTGGCAAAGCATCAGACAGAGGTTGCATGAACAGTATCTCCAGGCGTATCGCCGACGAACTCGGTGTCCGCGAGCAACAGGTTAATGCCACCGCCGCTCTGCTCGACGAGGGCGCGACCGTTCCGTTTATCGCCCGTTACCGGAAAGAGATCACAGGCTCACTGGACGACAGCCAGTTGAGGAACCTGGAAGAGCGTCTGCGCTATTTGCGGGAACTGGAAGACCGTCGTGCCACCATCCTCAAGAGTATTGAGGAGCAGGGCAAGCTGACCGATGAACTCAAGGCCAGCATCAACGAAGCAGATGCCAAGAACCGCCTGGAAGATCTTTACCTCCCCTTCAAGCCCAAGCGCCGGACCAAGGCCCAGATTGCCCGGGAAGCGGGTCTGGAGCCGCTGGCTGAGGCTCTCTACGATGATCCGACCCTGGACCCTGAAACCACTGCCCAGGGCTACCTGAACAAAGACGCAGGCGTCGACGATACCAAGGCTGCCCTGGATGGCGCCCGCTACATTCTGATGGAGCGTTTTGCCGAGGATGCCGAGCTGCTGGGCAGCCTGCGGGACTTCATCTGGCAGGAAGGCCAGCTGAAAGTCACCGTGGTGGAAGGCAAGGAAAATGAGGGGGCCAAGTTCCGTGATTATTTCGACCACGTTGAGCCCCTGAAGAAAGTTCCGTCCCATCGTGCCCTGGCCATCCTGCGGGGCAGGAACGAGGGCGTTCTTGGCTACACTATTGTTATTGGTGATGCCGAGGATGACCGCCGTGCGCCCCACCCGGCCGAGCAGCGCATTGCCGCTCGCTGGAATATCCGGGACAACGGTCGTGCCGCCGACAAATGGCTCTCGGACGTGGTTCGCTGGACCTGGCGGGTGAAGCTCTCCACCCAGATTGAAACCGATCTTATGGCACAGGTCCGCGAAGCCGCGGAAACCGAAGCCATCAACGTGTTCGCCGCCAATCTCAAAGACCTGCTTCTGCTGGCACCGGCCGGTCCACGACCGACCTTGGGGCTCGACCCGGGGCTGCGTACCGGCGTAAAAGTGGCCGTCATTGACGGAACCGGACAGGTGGCTGGTCATGGTGCTATTTATCCTCACGCGCCCAAGAACCAATGGGACCATTCCATCGAACAGTTGGCGGCCTGGTGTCGGGAATACAAGATCGAGCTGGTGGCCATCGGCAACGGCACCGCTTCCCGGGAAACGGAGAAGCTGGTCGGCGACCTCAGCAAGCGTTACCCCGAATTAAAGCTGGCCCGGATTGTGGTCAGTGAGTCTGGCGCCTCCGTGTACTCAGCATCCGAGTTTGCTTCCAAGGAGCTGCCGGACCTGGATGTCACCATCCGTGGTGCCGTCTCTATTGCCCGTCGACTGCAGGACCCGTTGGCCGAGCTGGTAAAAATCGAGCCGAAATCCATCGGGGTAGGGCAGTACCAGCACGACGTCTCCCAGGTGCAGCTTTCACGAAGCCTCGATGCCGTGGTGGAAGACTGCGTAAACGGCGTGGGCGTGGATCTGAACACCGCGTCAGCGCCATTGCTGGCAAGGGTCTCCGGCCTGAACCAGACCATCGCCCAGAACATCATCGAGTTCCGCAACCAGAACGGCATGTTCCGCAACCGGAAACAGCTGCTCAAGGTCACCCGTCTCGGGGGCCGCACGTTCGAGCAGGCGGCGGGTTTTCTGCGCATCGCCAGTGGCGAGAATCCCCTGGACCGGTCCTCCGTTCACCCGGAAGCCTATGGGGTGGTCGAGGCCATCGCCAGGAAGAATAATCGCGAAGTGGGCGATATCATCGGCGATTCCTCTTTCCTGCGTGGTCTGAATCCCCAGGATTACGTAACAGATCAGTTCGGCTTGCCGACTATCAAGGACATCATCTCGGAACTGGAGAAACCGGGCCGGGATCCGCGACCGGAATTCAGGTTCGCCAGTTTTGAGGAAGGGGTCGAAACCCTGAGCGATCTCAAACCCGGCATGGTGCTGGAAGGCTCGGTAACCAACGTCACCAATTTTGGCGCGTTTGTGGATATTGGCGTGCATCAGGACGGCCTTGTGCATATTTCCGCGCTGTCCCATACCTTTGTCAAAGATCCCCGTGAAGTGGTCAAGGCCGGGGATATCGTCAAGGTCAAGGTGATGGATGTGGATATCCCGCGCAAGCGAATTGCCTTGACCATGCGTATGGATGATCAGCCCGGCGAGAAAAACGAAGGCAAACCGATGGCCGCCAATCGCACGGGAGCGAATCGCAAGGGCGGTAACCGGAACGCCGGTAATGGCGGTTCCGGCCAGAAATCCCCACAGGGCGCCATGGCTGGTGCGCTGGCACAGGCACTTGCCTCGGCGCGCAAGGACAGCTGACGGGTTTACAATCTTTTCACCGGCCGGTTGCTGACAAGACAGAGCCGGCCGCAGCAGGAGTCCGACCATGGCTGGATCCCGCCATTCCGTATTTCGTCAGTTCGCTGCCAGCGACTGGGATGGTTTTCTCAAGGGTGTCGAAAAAGAAGGGCTGCGGGTGGATCGCAACGGCTTCATCGCCCAGACCCCGCACCCCGAAGCCCTGGGTTCGGCGCTTACCCATCCGAGGATTACCACCGACTATTCAGAGGCCTTGCTGGAGCTGATCACGCCGGTGTTCGACAGCACGGCAGGTATGCTGAAATCGCTGCGGGATATCCACACCTTTGTGCAGCAGAACCTGGGTGACGAAGTGTTCTGGGCGACAAGCATGCCCTGTGAGCTGGATGGTGACCCGAGTATCCCTATCGCCGAGTATGGCAGTTCCAATATTGGCCAGCTCAAGCATGTTTACCGGCAGGGACTGGCTGTGCGCTACGGCCGCATGATGCAGAGCATCGCGGGCGCACACTACAATCTGTCCCTGCCCGACAGTTTCTGGCATAAGTGGCAGGAATTGCTGGGCAACGAACAAAGCCTGAAAGACTTCAAGTCGGACCAGTATTTCTGGCTGATTCGCAATTTCCGCCGCCGTAGCTGGTTGCTGATGTTGCTGTTCGGCGCCTCGCCAGCCCTGGATGCCAGCTTTGTTGCCGGCGTAAACCATGATCTCTCACGATTTGATGAGCGCACCTGGTTCGGTGAGTCTGCAACCTCGTTGCGGATGGGTGATTTGGGGTACCACAACAACGCGCAGGCATCCCTGAATATCTGTTTCAACGAGCTGAGTACCTACACCCAGACTCTGGATCGGGCCATTCACACCACCTGGCCGGCGTATGAGTCGATCGGCACCCGCCGGGGCGACAAGTTTATCCAGATCAACACCAGCGTACTGCAGATCGAGAACGAGTATTACAGCGCGGTGCGCCCCAAACGCACGACGCAGCGTGAGGAAAAGCCCATCCAGGCCCTCGAAGCCCGGGGTGTGGAGTACATTGAGGTGCGGTGCCTGGACCTTGATCCGTTCTCTCCGGTTGGTGTGAACGAGGCCCAGATTGATTTCCTGGATCTGTTCCTGCTCGACTGCCTGTTGTCGGACTCTCCCCGCATTGGCGATGCCGAATGTGAGCGCCTCGATGACAACTACAAGGATGTGGTTGCCAATGGGCGTTATCGCGAGTTGGCGCTTTGCCGCGGTGGGCATCGTACCCCGGTATCCAACGCTGCGAACGACATTCTGTCGCAGCTGGAGCCCCTGGCGGAACTGCTCGACAGCTGGCGGGGTGATGACACCTACCGCAACGCCCTTGCCACCCAGCGCGAAGTGTTGACCGGTGAATGGACCGTGCCGTCTGCCCGGGTTCTTGATGCAATGCGTTCCTCTGGCCTGGGTCACCGGGAGTGGGGTATGGAAATGGCGCGGCAGCATCAGCAGAACCTGAGGCAGGAAGGTCTTGGTGTCGATGTGCGCCAGGCGTTTGAGGCCATGACGTCAGAATCCCTGACCGAGCAGGCCGAAATGGAACGAGCCGATACTCTGTCGTTCAGCGAGTTTCTGGAACACTACCTGCGCTCTTGAGCCTTGAGTTTGGGAGGCGTCGCAGGAGTCTGCGGACCTGACGCACAGAAACCAAACAAAGATTTGTCTCCCTCCGGTCCGGCTGTTAATTTTTGTAACATCAGGATCGGGAGGGGATTGCGATGGCAAGGGATATCAAACTCGGCTGGGACGTGGAAGCCCTGAACAAGGCTTACCGTCAGGGCTATATGGCTGCCAACATGGGCATGGACAAATCCCGCTGCCCCTATCGTGGGGAAGTTGTTATTGCGGCCTGGGAAGCCGGTTGGGACGATGCCGATCAGATGTCCCGTGATGACCGGGGCCAGTCAGACGATCTGTTTTCGCGTATCGCCTGAACCTCTGACCGGTTGCAGCTTCACTTCTGCACCACAAACTCCGTAAACAGCACGCCGGCTATGCTTTCGCCGGTCTGCTGCTCCTCCAGTACCGCATTGATTCTCTGTTTGGCTTCCTCGCGCAGCGCCTCCTGGCCTTCCATCGAAGTGAGGCGATCCGTATCCGTTTGCTCACCAAACAGCATGACCAGTTCGTGTCGCAATCGGGGCATGTGAGCATCCACGGCAGGTCGTGCGCTCGCGCTGTTTGCCCGCAGACTGACCGCGGCTTTCAGATACGTTGGCTTGTTGCCGGGCGTGCCCACATGGGTCACGAACGGTGGATCCATGCTGATGTAGTCGGTAAAGCTGTTTTCTTCTTCAGCCACGTCCTCTTCGGTATTTTCCTCTTCCTGGGAAACGGCCGGCAAAGAGATTGTTGCAAACAACAGAAAAAGAAGCGTCAGAACAGATTTTGGCTGGCGTGTCATAGGCTTGAAGTTGATCGTGGTTTAGGGTTAAGTGACGAGAATAGCAGGCCCTGTGGCCGCTTGCAGTTTCAATTCACGATTCGAGGTGTTCTTTTGACCAGCAGATGGGTTTTCGGGCTTATTTTCCTTGTATGTGCCGCACTCCTTGGTGTGGCTTTTTATATGGAGCATGTGATGGGGCTCGAGCCCTGCCCGCTTTGCTGGTTACAGCGCTTCGGCTTCATGGGTGCCGGTCTGGTCAGTTTCCTGGCCTTTCTCCAGGGCCCGACCGGGTTTGGCGTTCGAATCTACGGTTTACTGCTGGTGCTGACCGCCGGAGCAGGGCTGGGTGTCGCCGCGCGGCAGTTGTGGCTGCAGAGTCTGCCGGCGGACCAGGTGCCGGCATGCGGGCCTTCGGTGGACTACATGCTGGATGTTCTGCCGTGGTTCGAGGTTCTGTCCACCGCGCTCCAGGGCACCGGGGACTGCGCTGAAGTGGTATGGCGGTTCCTGGGTTTGAGCATTCCCGGCTGGACCGCTGTCTTTTTCTCGCTGCTTGTCATCACCGGTCTGGTTTTGATGTTTCGCCGGCAAAAACCCCGGGAATGGATTCGAGGCTGAAACGGTTGCGGGGAACCGTAGCCATGGGGTAACTTGATCCAAACCTAATAAAAATCAAAACCGAAACAGAAGTAGCCAAGACAAGCGGAGAACAGGCGTCATGTTGGAAAATTGCCGAAATGCCAGGGAGCGCTGGGGCGGCGTCAGCGATCTGATTGATCGCTGGCTCAAGGAGCGTCAGGAGCTTCTGGTGCATTACTGCGACCTGTCCGGAGAAAGCGACTTCTCGCAGACCGAAGCATTGAGAGAAAAATTCGTACGCCTGTGTGAAGTTCTGGTGGACTACGTGTCTACCGGTCATTTCGAGATCTACGAGCAGTTGGTGCGAGAGGCCCGGGAATTCAACGATGGCGGGCTGGAGCTGGCTGCCAAGGTTTATCCCCGCATTGAGCAAACCACCGAGGTTGCCCTCAACTTCAATGACCGGCTGGATGGCCGGGATTTGTCCGAAGAGGATGTCAAAGAACTGTTCGGTGAATTGTCGAAGCTGGGTGAAACTCTGGAGACCCGGTTCGAGATGGAGGATTTCCTGATCGAGCATCTGCACAATGCCCATGCCGGCAAAGTGGCCTCTGCCTGAGAAATACCCGAGTCAAAAAAAGCCCCAGTCCGGCATCGCCGGCTGGGGCTTTTTCGTGTGGCAGCCTCAGAACTGACAGCTGCCTGTCCGGGCGCTTAGTCTCCGGAGCCGGGGTTGATCTCGAGTAGCTCGACATCAAATACGAGGGTCTCGTTGGGGCCGATCGCCCTGTTGCCGCCCGGGCCGTAGGCCAGATCGGACGGGATGTAGAGCTTGTAACGGGCACCCTCGCTCATCAGCTGCAGGCCCTCGGTCCAGCCGGGAATCACCTGGTTAAGGGCGAAGGTTACCGGCTCGCCGCGCTCGCGGGAACTGTCAAATACTTCACCGGACAGCAGTTCACCTGTGTAATGCACCTGAACAGTGTCTGTTGCTGCCGGCTTTTCGCCGTCACCCTGCTCAAGCACTTCGTACTGCAGGCCGGACTCGGTGGTTTCCACACCTTCACGCTCTGCGTTCTCTGCAAGGAAGGCTTCGCCGGCATCCAGGTTCTTCTGGGCCAGTTCTTCCATCTGCTGGCCTTGCTCTTCCTGCAGCTGCTGCTGGTAGGTCATCAGGGCCTGCTGGATTTCCTCGCGGCTCATGCGCTTGGCTTCTTCATCGCCGGCATGGCCGTGCTGGATGCCCTGGAGGAACTGGTCCATTTGCAGGTTCGGCAGGTCGTTACCCATACGCTCACCGAGAACCAGGCCCATGCCATAGCTCACCTTCTGGTCGGTGGAATCCAGTTTCGGTTGTTCCGGGGCTTCGGGTGGTGTGGAACAGCCGGCCACAAGGCCGGTGACTGCCAGTGCAAGGAGCGTTTTCTTCATTGCATTATCCTTTAACGTCGGTGCTTGGGGCGGGGCCCCGCGTTGTGTTTGTCAGAACGCAGAAGGTAACGGGTTCCGGCATCAGATGCCACTGAACATGTGTTAAGAAACCGGACGTGTCAGCTCAGCTGCCGTTGGTGCCGGCAGCGGAAGGGCCCAGAGAGAAAGGTGCGCTATAGGGCGATTGCCAGTCTGTTTCCGGCTCCTGCGGTTGAATCCGGGGGAAGGCCTTGTCACGTCGCTCGATAGCGAGGGTGTTCCAGCGGCCCTGTTCGGGCGGCTGGTCAGCGTAGTGCCAGTTGCCGTCGGTATCCTGCCATTTGAACACGATCTCGGGACCCTCGGTAGGAATCGGGGACGGAACCAGTCCTTCAAACGCGGGAATCTCGGGCTGCTCGTGCTCTGCCACAGGTTCGGAGACCTGCTCCGGGTCGTTCAGACCGAAGAAAATCAGCAACAGCAACAACCCGAGAGCCGGGAACGAGAGCCGTATGAGCCATTTCATCATCATGGCTGATGGTCTCCCTTGGGAAAGTGGGCCAGAGTATCGGCCAGTGTATTCAGCAAGGGCCTTGCATCGTCCTCAATGGGTAAGGTCGGTGCTGCCGCAAACAGATTGTTGATGATCAGTGCGTCGCGTCCCTGCATGTCTGCGTGTTCCGGGTTGATGGTCATTAGCGTTCGCCAGCTCAGGGCCAGTTCAATCTGTTCGGCTTCAAGCTCCAGGCCGGCGATGCCGGTGCGAAGCTTCTGACAGTTATCGGCGCTACCGGGCAGCGATTTCCGCGCACTCCGGAGGGCAACGGTTACACGGTCGCGCCACTCTGTTACCGTAGCGTCCTCGACCCCGGCGAAGACCCTGCCAGAGAGTGCAAGCCAGGCCGCACTGAGAATCCGCGTTACGCTCCAGCCCTGATTCTGAAGGGCCAGGCAGCTGTCCTGCACGTCCGGACGTTTCCAGAACGCCAAAGCAAAACGCCAGAGCGGGTTCTCCGGTTCCAGATCTGCCGGCAATTCCAGCGGCGGTGTCGAGAAATCCGGGATGGTAGCCGAGCCGACCGACATAGGCGCTGTGCCTTCCCTGAACACTTTACGTTGATAAAATGAAAACATGTTAACGATAACCGATCTCAGTTTACAACGGGGCGGCGTCTGGTTGCTAGAATCCGTCAGCCTGACGGTGCAACCCGGCCAGCGTGTCGCGATAGTCGGTGCCAATGGTGCCGGCAAATCCAGTCTTTTCCAGCTCTTGCTGGGCCAGTTGGCCCCGGAGCAGGGCGCGGTCTCTCTGCCGGGTGGTTGCCGAATTGCCCACATGGCCCAGGAGGTCGAGGCCACCGAGCGCAGCGCCCGGGATTTTGTTCTTGATGGCGACCTGGATCTGCGCCGCCTGGAAGGTGAACTTGCCAGGGCCGAGGCCGCAGGTGACGATCATGCCATTGCCCGCATACACGGCGAGCTGGATGTGCACGAGGCGTGGTCTGCCGGCCGCCGGGCCGAGGCTTTGCTCCGCGGGCTGGGATTCTCGGACGAAGATGCGGACCGACCGGTATCGGCGTTTTCCGGTGGTTGGCGAATCCGCCTGAACCTGGCCCAGGCCCTGATGCGACCGTCCGATCTGCTGCTTCTGGACGAGCCCACCAACCACCTGGATCTGGATGCCTGTCTGTGGCTCGAGAATTGGCTGCGGCGCTATCCCGGGACCCTGCTGTTTATCTCCCACGACCGCGATTTCATGGATCGGGTCGCTACCCATGTCGTGCATTTCGATCGTCGTAACCTGGAACTGTATACGGGTAATTACTCAGCCTTTGAGGGTCAGCGCAGTGAGCGTCTGGCCCAGCAGCAGGCCGGTTTTGAACGCCAGCAGGCCAGGATCGCCGAAATCCAGCGGTTCATCGACCGGTTCAAGGCCAAAGCCACAAAGGCCCGCCAGGCCCAGAGCCGCGTCAAGGCTCTGGAGCGGATGGAGCGCATTGCCCCGGCCCATATCGACTCGCCGTTCAGCTTCGAGTTTCCGGTGGCCGAGAAGGTTTCCAATCCGCTGTTGTCGATACGCAATGGCAAGGCCGGGCACGGCGGTACCGCAATCCTGGACGGCATCAACCTGACCCTTTTGCCCGGCAGCAGGGTCGGTCTGCTGGGTCCCAACGGTGCGGGCAAGTCCACCCTGATGGATGCACTTCGGGGTGAGGACACCTTGATGTCTGGTGATCGTACCTGTGGTGAGCATCTGGCCATCGGCTATTTTGCCCAGCATCAGCTGGAATCCCTGGATCTCGATGCCAGCCCGTTCCTGCATCTTCAGCGGCTTTCCCCGAAGGCGTCAGAACAGAGTATACGGAACTTCCTTGGTGGCTTTGATTTTCATGGCGATGAAGCCCTGAGTGCCATCCGGTCGTTTTCCGGTGGCGAAAAGGCTCGCGTGGCGCTGGCCGTGATCGCGTGGCAGAGACCCAACCTGCTCCTGCTGGACGAGCCCACCAACCACCTGGACCTGGAAATGCGCCAGGCTCTCACCATGGCGCTGCAGAACTTTGACGGCGCTATTGTGGTGGTTTCTCATGACCGGCACTTGCTCAGGAACACCGTGGACGAGTTCTGGCTGGTCAATGATGGTCGGGTAACGGAGTACCAGGGCGATCTGGAAGACTATGAGCGCTGGCTGGCGGACCGCCGGAAAGACGAAACCGAGGCGCCGAGGAGAATGCCGGTCGGCCAGCAGGGGGCAGCCGAGGCCGCCGAGGCTGTGGGCGAGAGTGCCGAAGATCGGAAAGCGCGCAAGCGGGCGGAGGCGGCTCTTCGCCAGAAACTCAGCCCCTATCGTAAAAAACAGAGTGCCCTGGAAAGGGAAATGGACCAGCTTCAGCAGAAGCTGTCAGCTCTGGAAGAGCAGCTATCCGACCCTGACCTGTACGACGACAGCGGCAAGACCCGTCTGAAAGAGTTGCTGGCGGAGCAGGCCACCGCAACCGCCCGCCTGGAAGAGGTGGAGGCGCAGTGGCTTGAAGTTAGCGAAGAGGTGGAGTCCCTGGAGGCCGAGTTGGCTGGCTGAGCGCGCTCAGCCGCCGTTCAGTTCCAGAACAAAGTCCTGTTTGGCGAGATAGTCCCGCTCGTTTTCCAGGTCGGCCAGGGTCAGTGGCCTGTCATCCAGCCAACCGGAAGGAAACTCCAGCACCAACTTGTCTTTGTGTGCAGTCAGGGTGAAGGCCGGAGGCGATTCCATGTTGCGCGGGTGTTGAATCAGAACCGCCAGACGCACCAGAACGCAGAGGTAACGCAGCCTGGCAATGTCTTCCGGGTCCAGACCCTCGAAGATTGCCGAGGCGAATTTCCGCCGGTGGCCGCGCACCAGGGTGGCCAGGTCGCGCTGAAACTGCTGGGTGAAGCCGGGCAGGTCCGAGTAGCGTAACAGGTAGGCGCCGTGTTTATGGTACTGGCTATGGGAAATGGTCAGGCCGATCTCATGCAGACGGCAGGCCCAGCGCAGCACTTCTTCATCTGCCGGGGTGTTCAGGGCCCAGGCGCCGGCAACCTGCTGCCAGGCCGCCACGGCGGTCTCCTCAACGGCGGCGCCATGTTCCTGGTCAACATGGTAGCGCTCCTGAAGCGCGGAAATGGTTCGCTCACGGACATCCTCGTGCTGGATTCGCCCGACAATGTCGTAAAGCAAACCTTCCCGCAGAGCACCATCGGCGAACGCCATCTCCTTGATGCCAAGGGACTGGAATGCCCCCATCAGGATGGCAAATCCGGCCGGGAAGATGCTCTGGCGGTCCGAGCGTACGCCCAGATCGCCCAGTTTTTCTGTTTTACCCATGTCGACGAGCCGCTTGCGAAGCTCCTGCATGGCGGCGAGCGTAATGGTGCCGTCGGTGATCTTCAGGGTCGCCAATATGCTGGCAATGGCTTTGATCGAGCCGGATGAGCCCACCGCACTTTGCCACCCCACGGAGCGGTAATGTTGGCGGATGTTGAGCAGCTCCTGTTCGGCGTGGGTCACTGCCTTGTCCATCTGCCGCCTGGTTATCTTGCCGTCGGGGAAATACCGGTTACGGAACGACACGCAGCCCATGTGCAGGCTTTCAAGCTCCTGGGGTTCAAACCGCTGGCCGATGATGAATTCGGTGCTGCCACCGCCAATATCAATAACCAGCCGACGCCCGATGTCGTCGGACAGGGTATGGGAAACCCCCAGATAAATCAGGCGTGCTTCCTCGCGGCCGGCAATAATCTCTACCGGATAGCCCAGCACTTCTTCGGCCCGGGCCATGAACTGATGGGCATTGCGCGCCACGCGAAGCGCGTTGGTACCGACAATCTGCACCGCCTCTGGCGGCATCCCCTTGAGCCGTTGGGCGAAGCGTCCCAGACAGGCCAGGGCACGCTCCTGGGCGTCTTCAGTGAGCCGGTTGTATTGGTCCAGCCCGGCTCCGAGCTGAACCTTTTCTCCCATCTTCTCGAGGGTCCGGATTTCCCCATGCACTAGTCGGGCAACCACCATGTGGAAGCTGTTCGAGCCCATGTCGATGGCTGCGAGTACCTCGGATGAGGCGGCAGCGTTTTCGGCGGTGGATGCGGCCGTCACGTGGTCGGAATCCTTTTGAGATGAACGTGCGAGGTACTATAAGCGAAATCCCTCAGGCCTGTCAGTAACCGGAAAACCGCGCATTTGACTGGGGTCAGGCATGGATCGGTTCATACCGCTTCACATCCGGCTGATCAATCGCGTAAAGTATGTCTTACCGTGATTTGGGTGAAAGGTTGTCTGTATAACCCGGACAGCCTTCAGCGACAGTCAACAGCACCTGTGCCCGGCAGGTTATTCCCTGAAAGGGACATGCCGATGTGCAGCAGTAGTGCATGAATCAGGAAAAGGTAATGAGCGGAAATATCGTAAATGTAACCGACGCTTCTTTTGAGCAGGATGTACTGCAGTCCGACGTCCCCGTACTGGTGGACTACTGGGCAGAGTGGTGCGGCCCCTGCAAGATGATTGCCCCGGTGCTTGAAGAGATTGCCGACGAATACGACGGCAAACTGAAAGTCTGCAAGCTCAACATTGACGAGAACGAGCAGACCCCGCCGAAGTTCAACATCCGCGGTATCCCCACCCTGATGCTGTTCAAGAACGGCAACGTGGACGCCACGAAAGTCGGCGCACTGTCCAAATCTCAGCTGGCGGCCTTCCTGGACAGCAATCTCTGATTGCAGGCAGGTCACCAGAAACCGCCCCTGAGCACTGGTTCACGGGCGGTTTTTTTATGGCCAGTTACTTCCAGTCCTCGGAGCGCGCCCGATCGGATTCTTTCTGTTCCACCCAGTGCTCTCCGTCTGAGGTGATTTCCTTTTTCCAGAACGGAGCGGATGTCTTCAGAGCGTCCATGATGAACTCGCAGGCCGCGAACGCGTCCCCACGGTGGGCGCTGCACACCCCGACGAAGACAATCTGGTCGCACAGCGCGAGCCTGCCCACCCGATGAACCACCCGGGCCTTGCGCACATCCCAGCGCTTCGAGGCATCATCAATGAGCCCCTGGATCACCTGTTCGGTCATTCCGGGGTAGTGTTCCAGATAAAGCCCCGTAACACCCTGCAAGTCACCGCTGTCCCGCACCAGGCCGGTAAATGTTGCAATGGCGCCGGTGCCGGCGCCACTGTCACGCAGCGCCGCGTATTCAGCGGCCACATCAAAATCTTCAGACTGGACCGAAATCATCTCAACCTCCGGTGACCGGCGGGAAAAAGGCGAGCTCATCGCCGGCTTTCACCTCAGAGCCCGGTTTCGCCATGGCCTGGTTGATCGCAATCATAACCGGCTGGTCGCCCTGCAGCTGATCCCAGGGGCCGCCCTGGCTGGCCAGCTCTGCAATTACATCGCCCGCTGTCAGGCCAGGCCTGGCGTCGATAGCCAACTGGTCGGTTTTCAGGTCTTCGCGCAGACGGGCGAAGAAGCGCACCGTAATCGTGTTATCACTCATGGTCAGCTCAACAGTTCCGCAAACGAGTAGTAGGTTAGCAGGTCGCCGGGGCGGACCGTGCTGTTTTCAGGCACCACGGCCAGGCCGTCGGCCCAACAGGTAGAGCTTAGGATGCCGGAGCTCTGGTTGGGATATGCGGCCACCACCGGCCCGGATTCCCGGGGTTCCTTGCGCGCCCGGACAAACTCCCGGCGTACCGACGGCGATTCAATGGTAAAGTCTGCTGGTATCCGCTCGCCTGAGAGAGCTTTCAGGTTGCGTCCCTGGCGTTTCCGGATATAGGGCATGCCCACCATCAGGAAAGTGACCAGCACAGACCCCGGATTGCCGGGCAGTCCCAGCACCGGGGTTCCCCCGATGGCGCCAAAAGCCACCGGTTTCCCGGGCTTGATAGCCATTTTCCAGAGCGACAGACCGCCGGACTCCTCCAGCACTGCGCGCACGTGGTCCTCTTCGCCCACGGATACGCCACCGCTGGTAATAACCAGGTCAGCGGCCTCGGCCGCACGCAGCAGTGTTTCGCGGGTCGCCTCGCGCTGGTCCCTGAGTGTCTCGCACAGCACGACCTCACAACCGGCTTCGGTGAGCAGCCCCATCAGGCTAAAGCGGTTGCTGTTGTAAATCTGGCCCGGCCCGAGCGGCAAGCCAGGGTCCACCAGCTCATCTCCCGTTGACAGGATCGCGACTTTCAGCCGCGCCAGGACGGCGACCTGGGCAACGCCCATGGAGGCTAGCAGTCCCATCTCGTTAGGACGCACCTGTGTACCTTTAGCCAGAGCAAGATCGCCCCGGGTCAGATCCTGCCCCCGGCGGCGAATATTCTGCCCTTCGTCTACCTCCGCTTTTACAAGAATGCCGGAGTCCGTCACCTCAACCCGCTCCTGCATGACCACCGAATCGGCACCCTCGGGAATCTCGGAGCCGGTAAAAATGCGCGCAGCAGTGCCTGGTTCCAGGGGCTTCGGCGCTTCACCGGCCGGAATCCGGGCCGAGACGGGTATGGGCGCGTCGCCATGCAGATCCTGCTTGCGCAGGGCGTATCCGTCCACCGCACTGTTGTCGGCCGGCGGCACGTCAGCCGGGACATAGTGATTCTCGGCAAGGACACGGCCCAGGGAGTCGGCCAGGGCGACGGTTTCAATCTGCGTAACCACCGGTGCTTTCGCCAACAGGTGGTCCAGGGCATCTTCCAGGGGCGTGAGGTTTGGCTTGGCCATCAAATCTTAACTCCGATCGGGATGTCTTCTGCCTCAGCGCTTGGCGCGCTGTCCAATGACTTCGTTGAGTCGCGACATTGGCTTCTCGGGCTTGCGCAAGACCAGCCCCGAGAAATTGCACGGTGTGTGACGGCTGTCCAGCTGGCTGAGGAGAATGCCTTCCCAGCCGGTGCGGCAGGCACCGGTCGAACCCGGCAGGCAGAAAATCACCGTATGGTTTGCCATTCCCGCCATCGCCCGTGATTGCACGGTGGAAGATCCGATCTCGGCGGCGGACAGTCGACGGAATTCCTCACCAAAGCCCTCGACGGTCTTGTCCAGCAAAGGCCTGACGGCCTCCGGTGTGCTGTCCCGTTCAAGCAGGCCGGTACCACCGGTAATAATAACCACATGCACTTCCGGGTCGGCGATCCAGTTGGACATCAGCGCCCGCACCAGATAGACGTCGTCCGGCAGGATCCGCCGGGCGACCAGGTTGTGGCCGGCTTCGACCACGCTATCCTCCAGAAACTGCCCGGACGTGTCCTGTTCAGGCCCACGGGTATCGGAGACGGTCAGCAGGGCAACGTTCAGGGGTTTCATTTCGGTACTGGGTACACTGCTCATGGATGGGCTCCAGAATCGTTGAAAGGTTGTTATACGCCAGTATCGCCATCACGGGCTTCCAATGGAAGGGAGTAACCCATCAGGGGGAGGCGCCAAAGGCGGGTTGTGGCCGGTTTGGCGTGAAATTGCTGTTAATTTGTGCAGTGCACTTGACATTCGCCAGTCAGGTGGCCGATGATCGCTCTTGCCCGGCGAACGGTTGTTCCCACTCTCTGGCTTCAGTACCTTAATTCCGGACTCCATCTACACCGGTTGCTCCAACTGGCCAGCACCAAGTTCAGCGTTATTTTACGATCAATACGTTCAGGGGCACCCCTGTCATTCCAATACTCGTTTACTTCCATTCCTGAAAATCCAACAAACTATGAATCTTACTGAACTCAAGCAGAAATCCGTGCCCGAATTGCTCGATATTGCGCAAGAGATGGGCCTCGATAACCTGGCTCGTTCGCGCAAACAGGATGTGATCTTCACCATCCTGAAGAAGCACGCAAAAAGCGGCGAAGACATTTACGGCGACGGCGTACTGGAAATTCTGCAGGACGGCTTCGGCTTCCTCCGTTCCGCTGACGCCTCCTATCTGGCAGGACCTGACGACATTTACGTCTCCCCCAGTCAGATCCGCCGTTTCAACCTGCGCACGGGCGACACGGTCGCCGGCAAGATTCGCCCGCCTAAAGACGGCGAGCGCTACTTTGCCTTGTTGAAGGTCAGCGAGATCAATTTCGACAAGCCGGATAACGCCCGAAACAAGATTCTCTTCGAGAACCTCACGCCGCTGTTCCCGGACGAGCGTCTGATGCTCGAGGCCGGTAACGGCAGCACCGAGGATCTTTCTTCGCGAGTACTGGACCTGGTAGCGCCCATCGGCAAAGGCCAGCGTGGCCTGATCGTCTCTCCGCCCAAGGCCGGTAAGACACTGCTGATGCAGAGCATTGCCCAGTCCATCACCCGCAACAATCCAGAGTGCCATGTCATGGTACTGCTGATTGACGAGCGGCCAGAGGAAGTGACCGAGATGCAGCGCACCGTGCGCGGCGAGGTCATCGCCTCCACGTTTGACGAGCCGCCGGCCCGTCACGTGCAGGTTGCGGAAATGGTGATTGAAAAGGCCAAGCGTCTGGTCGAGCACAAGAAGGACGTGGTTATCCTGCTGGATTCCATCACCCGTCTGGCTCGCGCCTACAACACGGTGATTCCGTCCTCCGGCAAGGTCCTGACCGGTGGTGTTGACGCCCATGCCCTGGAAAAGCCCAAGCGCTTCTTCGGTGCCGCCCGTAACGTGGAAGAAGGCGGAAGCCTGACCATCCTTGCCACGGCGCTGGTCAACACCGGTTCCAAGATGGACGAGGTTATCTACGAGGAGTTCAAGGGCACCGGCAACATGGAGATCCATCTGGATCGCAAGATTGCCGAGAAGCGGACCTATCCGGCGATCAACATCCGCAGCTCCGGCACGCGTCGTGAGGATCTGCTGATGAGCGAGGCGGACATCCAGCGGGTCTGGATCCTGCGCAAGCTCCTGCACTCCATGGACGACGACACCGCCGCCATCGAGTTCCTGCTGGACAAGCTCAGGGACACCAAGACCAACGACGAGTTCTTCCAGTCCATGAAGCGTCGTTGATCTCTTCCTAGCTCGGACTAGCGCCTCTGGTTTTGGGGGCGGGCAGAGCCGGGGAGAACCTCCCCGGACACGCCGTGAACCCATCCCTGGGGGCTCGGCATTGCCATCCCTGGCAATGCACGGTCCGGGGAGGTTCTCGCCGGCTCCGCCGTTCAGACCAAGTGCGCGCAGCTTGTTCCAACTGCTTTAAAGCAGTCCAGCGACCACCGATCTCCGTAGTACTGGCATATCTGAACGGAGTAACCGATGAAATACAACGACCTGCGAGACTTCATTGACCAGTTGGAGAAGCTGGGCGAGCTGAAACGGATCAGCGTTGAAGTCGATCCCCATCTCGAAATGACCGAAATCTGCGACCGCACCTTGCGGGCAGGTGGTCCTGCGTTGTTGTTTGAAAACCCCAAGGGCTATGACATGCCGGTGCTGGCCAACCTGTTCGGGACACCGAAGCGGGTGGCGTTGGGCATGGGACAGGATAACGTCACGGCGCTTCGGGACATCGGTAAGCTCCTCGCGTTCCTTAAGGAACCGGATCCCCCCAAGGGTTTCCGCGATGCCATCGAGAAACTGCCGCTGTTCCGGCAGGTGATGCGCATGAGTCCCAAGGTGCTGCGTTCTGCGCCCTGCCAGGATGTCGTGATCGAAAAGGATCAGGTGGATCTGTATCAGATTCCGGTGCAGCATTGCTGGCCTGGCGATGCCGGGCCGCTGGTGACCTGGCCACTGGTGATTACCCGTGGGCCCCATAAAGAACGCCAAAATCTGGGCATCTACCGGCAGCAGGTCATCGGGCGCAACCGTCTGATCATGCGCTGGCTGAGTCACCGCGGTGGGGCCCTGGATTTTCAGGAGTTCCAGAAGGCCAACCCTGGCCAGCCTTACCCTGTTGCCGTGGCGCTTGGCGCCGATCCGGCGACCATTCTCGGGGCGGTGACGCCGGTGCCTGATACTTTGTCGGAATATGCGTTTGCCGGGCTACTGCGTGGCAGCCGGACCGAGCTGGTGAAGGCGGGGCTGAGTGATCTCCAGGTTCCGGCCAGTGCCGAGATCGTGCTTGAAGGGTTCATCTATCCAGATGACATGGCGCCGGAAGGGCCGTTTGGCGATCACACCGGTTATTACAACGAAGTGGACCACTTTCCGGTGTTTACCGTAGAACGTATCACCCATCGCAGGGCCCCGATCTATCACAGCACCTACACCGGTCGTCCGCCCGATGAGCCGGCGATTCTCGGGGTGGCTCTGAATGAGGTGTTTATCCCGATTCTGCAAAAGCAGTTTCCTGAAATTGTGGACTTCTATCTGCCGCCGGAGGGCTGTTCTTATCGGCTGGCAGTGGTGACCATGAAGAAACAGTACCCCGGCCATGCCAAACGGGTGATGATGGGGGTATGGTCGTTCCTTCGGCAGTTCATGTACACCAAGTTTGTGATTGTCACGGATGATGACGTGAACGCCCGTAACTGGGAAGACGTGATCTGGGCGATCACTACCCGGATGGATCCAACCCGGGATACCACGCTGGTGGAGAATACGCCCATCGATTACCTGGACTTCGCCTCGCCGGTTTCTGGCCTGGGTTCCAAAATGGGGATGGATGCCACCAACAAGTGGCCGGGTGAGACCACCCGGGAATGGGGTGAGCCGATCGCCATGACCGAAGACGTGAAAAAACGCGTCGACGAGATGTGGGATACCCTGGGCATTGAAAGTCCGGCATCCCGCCCCGACTGATATGGGCAGTGAACACCGGGCGGTGCGGCTTTGGCCTTCTGGCATCGTCTTCACTGCGGCGTTGCAGGCAGACTTGCTCGGCGCAGCCGCGCGGGCTGGCATAGCTGTGCCGGCAGCCTGCCGCAACGGGGTATGTGAAATCTGCGAGGCCCGGTTACTGAAGGGCGCCGCGCTTAATACCCGAAACCAACAGACTATAAAGATCGGTGAGCGCTTGATGATGTGCCGTAGCATCGCGCTCACGGATCTGGAACTGGAGATATCCGCCGTTATGGCAGCTGGAAACAATCAGCCTGGCAAGTTTCAGGCAAAAGTCGTGGACGTAAGGTCGATCAGTCACGATGTCTATCGCGTTGAGCTACAGCTTCCGCGGCGTCGGGAGCTGTCGTTTCATGCCGGGCAATATCTGTCGGTCAATCTGCCTGATGCTGACCCCTGTTACTTTTCCATCGCCAGCAGTCCATCGGACCAGAATATCGAGCTGCATATCCAGGCGACCCCCGAGTGGGTGTCCGCGCAGAAGGTGATTGATGCCCTGACGTCCGGTGGCGAGGTGACCGTGGAGCTGCCCCATGGCAAGGCCTGCCTGGCGTCAGTGCCGACCAGGCCGCTGTTGCTGGTGGCTGCCGGCACCGGCTTTGCCCAGATGAAGAGCCTGGTGGATTACCTCCGGGAAACGTCCTACGACCAACCGGTCAAACTGTACTGGGGAGTTCGTCGGCACGAGGACATGTATCTTCGCGCCCTGGCGCAGCAGTGGCAGGATGAGTGGCCCCGCTTCACGTTCCTGCCGGTGGTGGGAGATGACGAGGATAATGACTGGGCCGGCCATCACGACCAGCTGGTTCGCGCGGTTCTGGCATCCGGTATGGACTGGAAGAATGTAGAAGTCCATGCCAGCGGTTCGCCCACCATGGTGTACACCCTGATGGATGCGCTGGTGGATGCGGGCCTGCCCGAAGAGGCGTTCTTTTCTGACGTGCTGGAGTACGCACCGAGGACCTGAATCAGGCCCTCGGCATTGGCAGTTCCGGCAGCCCGTTATCCTTGGCGAGCCCCTGCATCAGCAGTTTGACGCTGGCCTCTTCCTCGCCCATGTGGGCATTCAGGCGGCTTAGCTCCGCGAGTGCCTCCCGGCCCCGCTTCAGCCGCAAGCTGGTCTCGAAATATTCCCGGGCCTTGCCCCAGAGTTCGTTGCGAAGGCTCAGCCGGCCCAGGGCCAGCAGAAGCTCGGGGTTGTTGGGCCGGTCTTTCAGCCATTGTTCGGCCAGTAACAACTGTTCATCCGGTTTCTGGCCCTTCACCCGCCCGTACAGATTGATCAGCTCATCGCTCCAGTGGTTGCGCAGCACCTTGCGCAACAGGGTTTCGGTCTGTACCTCGTCGCCAAGGCTGGCAAGGAGGCGGGCGTAGTCCCTTATGGTGTATTCGTCGCGACGCAGGAAGCCCGGCAATTCGTCC
This sequence comes from Marinobacter sp. NFXS11, assembly GCF_040148675.1. Classification (NCBI taxonomy): domain Bacteria; kingdom Pseudomonadati; phylum Pseudomonadota; class Gammaproteobacteria; order Pseudomonadales; family Marinobacteraceae; genus Marinobacter; species Marinobacter sp. NFXS11. The sequence goes on from NZ_JAGDDV010000002.1 coordinate 1,329,281, forward strand.
CAGAGCCTGGTCAGCGGTTCCAGGGATGCCTCGGGATCCTGTTTCTGCTGGCGCCGGCAATCCTCCGCGGCACGCTCCAGCAGGTTATGCCAAACCTGGCGTTCCAGATCATTGAGTTCCGCTTCCGAGAGCACGCTGCGTTTGCGAAGTTCAGGCAATAACCTGGACAGTTCGCGCCAGTCTTCCAGGCGCAGATAGGTGTTTTTGAGCAGTTTCAGCACAAAGGGGTGATGGGGCGACTGTTTGCGAAGGCGAACCAGCGTGGCCAGGGCCTGTTCAAGGCGGTTGCCTGCCAGTTGCAGCTGGGCCTGGGTAATACCGACGGCCATGTCAGAGCCGGGGGTGCTGTCGAAGGCCTTGCGAAGCAGATCATCCACGGCCTCGTGATCACCGGTCTCGAACGATGCCTGGGCGGCGGCAAGATAATTGATCAGGGGCGTGTCGGCATGGCTGGCGGAGGATGTCAGCAGTTTGCGGGCCCTGGGCCAGTTGCCTTCGGCCAGCGCCAGCAAACCCTGGGTGGTCCGGCGTCGGGCCCGGCGTTCATTGCCGCGGGCAATCCAGCCCGCCACCAGGCCGGTGCTGGTTCTGAGTCGGCGGATAAGGTTGATGGTCAGGACAGTCAGCACGATCAGGGCCACGATCAGGCCCAGCCCCACCCAGAAGTTGGTTTCGATCAGGTAATGGCCAAGGCTGATCCGGATGTAGCCCAGATCATATTGCAATCCGAGGGACAGGCCGGTGCCAATCAGCAGCGCCAGCAGAACGATCAGTAACAGGCGAATCATGAATCACCGCCTCCATTACCACCGTCGGCGTTGTCCTCGCCATTACCGTTGTTGGCATTGAGGCGTCCGGCCAGCCGCTCCTTGAGCAGGTCCAGGGACTGACTGATATCCGGCAGTTCCGGGTCCACGTTCTTGCCAGCCAGCTCAGCCAGGGTTTCACTCAGGGCGGTGACCCGGGGATTGCTTGCGTTGTACCAGTCGTCAATGGTGGTTCGGGCCTTGGTAAGGGCGCGCTCATACAGCGGCTGGTTGCCCCGCAATACCGCCATCTCTGCCTCTTCCAGCATCAGCTGTAGGTTCAGTCGGGCATAGGCGCTCTGGTCGGGAGAGAGCAGGGGCTTGACCGGCTCGTCCATGCGGCGCACAACCACCACCTGCATCAGTGTTGCTTTCACCTTGTTCCAGGCCTGTACCATGGCGCCGGGTTCTTCGCCGGTTCCAGCGCTTTCTCCCTGTGCAGCGCTGACGACAAAGCCGGGCGCGTTTTCACTGATCAGGGCCTGGTCGGTAAGCTGGTGAATGCTGTCGATGGCCGCTTCCAGTGTCAGGTAGAGCCCGGTGCGGTCAACGCCGGTCAGGCCCTTGAGCGCGAGGATTTCGCGAGCCAGTTGCTGGCGAACCGGGTAGACACCGATGTCGTCGGATTCAGTCAGCACTTCGTCTGCCGCTTCCAGGGCCGACATGGCTCCGCGGATGTCTTTTTCGATCATCAACCGCTGATTGGCAATGCGCAGAAGGTATTCCGCCTCGGCCAGCAGCCAGTCCGTGCGCGTGCGGTTTCCGGCTTCCAGCAGTTCACGGGCATTGTGGTCGATCTGGCGCTGCTGGGTGGCAATCAGTTCTCGCTGGCTCGCCAGTTTCTCTTCGAGGGACTGCAGGCGCTGGCTTTGCTGGCTGCCGCGGTCGCCATAGAGATCTTCAAGCTGGGCGGTGTCCTGCTTCAGGCTCTCGATTGTCTGCATGATAGCCTGGTGGTTGTTCCACTGTTGCCAGCTCCAGAGCGCCAGGGCGATTGCGACGATGAGGGCGAGAATGGCAACCAGCCATACCGGCCAGAGTTTCTGGCGAGCAGGCGGTTCCTTGGAAACGGTTGCGGGCAGTTGATTCGTTGTCTCTGTCACGGGCGTCCTTACTTGGCTTTTCCGGAGCCACCGTCCCGGCCGGCAAGTTGCGCTGCAACCGTGGCCACGATGTCGTTATCGGCAAGGCTTCCTGGTATACACGGATTTCGGAATCCCGCTGCCCGGGCCTGTTCGGCAACCCGATCTGCGGGAACAATCAATAACCTATCGTATAGATTATGGCCGCTATTCGCACATAGTGCGATGAGATTGTTCAAGGTTTCGCCCGACAGGGCGACGATGGCCTCCGGAGCAAAGGTATCGAGGGTGGCCCGGATCCGCTCCGGCGTGTGGTCAGGGCGAAAGCGGCGGTACAGGGGCAGCAGGGTTACGCGGGCGCCCCTGGCTTCAAGGGTTTCGCGGATCAGTTCGCGTCCGGTTTCCCCGCGAGCGAGCAGAACCCGCTCATGCTGGAGGTTTTGCAGTGACGGCAATGCCAGCAGTGCCTCGCTGGTCCAGCCCTCGGGCGGCCGCCGCGGGCTGAGACCGTGTTCCGCAAGCACGGATGCGGTGCCGGCACCAACGCCATACCAGCGGATGCCCATGGGCACCTGGGGCCACCAAGTATCCACCTCTTCCAGCAGCAACCGGGCGGCAAACGGGCTGACAGCGATCACATGGGAAAATTCATCGAGGCTCAGGATAAGAGTCCGCCTCTCCGGCGTTTCCGGCAGAGGTTCCCGGTCAATCAGTGGCAGAATCTTTACGTCGGCACCGGCTGCACGAAACCGGCTGGCCAGGCGCGAAGCCTCGGGTTCGGGCCGGCAGATCAGAATCCGCCGGCCGTTCAGGTCGGGCTCAGGTTGGTGTGTGGCCATAGATTTCAGCCAGCACCTTGTCGGCTCCGAGAGCCAGCAGATCCTCGGCCAGTTCCCGGCCCAGACGTTCGCCTTCGGCCCGGGGCGCGCGGCCTTCGACCCGGAAAATCTGGGTGCCATCAACCGCGCCTACCAGGCCCCGCAGCCAGATTGTATCGTCGTCCTCAAGAAGCGCGTACGCAGCGATTGGCACCTGACAACCGCCCTCCAGCCGACGGTTCAGAGCCCGTTCGGCGGTGACGCGATCCCAGGAGTCTTTGTGCTTCAGGGGTTCAAGCATGGCTAGCAGATCCTGGTCATCGACCCGGCATTCAATGCCCAGGGCGCCCTGGCCGACAGCCGGCAGCGACACCGTGTCGGGCAGGCAGTAGCGGATGCGCTCGTGAAAGCCCAGGCGCTTAAGCCCGGAGCTGGCCAGTACAATGGCTTCGTATTCGCCGGCATCAAGCTTGGCCAGCCGGGTGTTGACGTTGCCGCGCAGCACGCGAATCTCCAGGTCCGGGCGATAGGCCCGAAGCTGGGCCTCCCGGCGCAGGCTCGCAGTGCCGACCACGGCACCGTGGGGCAGGGCGTCGACGTTGTCATAGTGGTTGCTGACGAAGGCATCGGTCGGGTCTTCCCGCTCGCAGATCGCCACCAGCCCCAGTCCTTCCGGGAATTCCATGGGCACGTCTTTCATGGAGTGGACGGCCAGGTCTGCACGGCCGTCCAGCATGGCTTCTTCCAGTTCCTTGACGAACAGTCCCTTGCCGCCGATTTTGGCCAGAGGCACGTCCAGGATCTTGTCACCCTGGGTCTTTATCTTTACCAGTTCCACGGTGATGTTGTCGTGCAGCCTTTCCAGCTCGGCCTTGATGAATTCCGCCTGCCACAGCGCCAGGGCGCTGCTGCGGGTTGCAATGCGAAGGGTACGTTTGGACATGACACTCACTGTCGGTTCGAAAAAATGTCCGCCAAGGTTACCTTGTGGCGGCAGAAAAGTCCCGCAGCTCCCGCCTCCGGCGCGCTGCTGATTCAGCCCGGCTGATGTTCCTGAAGCCACTGGCGAACATTGCTGGCATGGCGGCGACTGACCGGCAGCTCGCCCCTGCCTTCCCTCAGAGCGACGAGGTTGTGGCCATCCGGCGTCCGTCTCAGTGCCTGGATAAAGCGAACCCCCACGAGAGTGTTCCGGTGGATCCTGAGCAGGGTGCTCGGGTAGCTGCTTTCCAGCTCCTTCAGCGTGTAGTCACACACGGTTTCGCCCCGGGCATGGTGAATAGTGACGTATTTTTGATCTGCCTCGCAGTAGAGGATTTCCGACAGATCGATCAGCTCGGTGCCGCGGTGGGTGCGTACCGCCAGCTGTTCCTGGCTTTGGCCGGTCTGGCCGTTGACTGTCTGCAGTTGCACTCGGTTGACCCTGCCGGCCCGGGCCAGGGCCTCCGCCAGTGCCTCTTTGCGAACCGGTTTGAGAAGGTAGGCGATGGCCTGCACGTCGAATGCCTGGATAGCGTAGTGGTCGTAGGCCGTGCAGAAGATCAGCGCAGGCGGATTGGCAAGTTGGCTCAGTCTGCTGGCAGCCTCCATGCCGTCCATGCCTGGCATCCGGATATCCAGCAACAGTATATCGGGCTCCAGTTCCGCCACCTTTTTCAAGCAACTGTCGCCGTCCGCAGCCTCGCCACAGACCCGATACCCCGGAACCGCCTCCACCAACCGGCGGATGCGTTCCCGGGCCAGGGGTTCGTCATCGGCGATCAGGACGCTGCGGGTATAAGTCATGTCTTTTCTCGGTTCCAATGATCAAGGGTTTATCGTTTCCGGGCTCTCTGCTCGCCGGCCTTCCGTCGCGGCAGTCGCAGGGTGACCGTGTACACATTGTGCTGGTGGCTGTGTTTGAGCACCGCCGGCTCACCGAAAAGCGCCCGTAGCCGTGACTGGATGTTGGCCAGCGCCATGCGGTTGCCGTCGTGTTGCTGGTTATTCTGGTCCGGCTTTGGATTCTGTACGAGCAGATAGACGAACTCGCCTTTGGCCTGGGCTTCTATCCTTACGGTGCCACCGTCCGGGCGCGGCTGGATACCATGGTAGATGGCGTTTTCCACCAATGGCTGCAGTGTGAGCGGGGGAATGGCCTGCTGCTCCAGGCCCTCTTCAATCTGCCATTCCAGTTTCAGGCGGTCGCCCAGGCGCAGTGCCTCGATGGCCAGGTAACGCTGGCACAACGCCAGTTCCCTCGATAGCGGGATCAGCTGGTCGCCGGTACGAAGGCTGGCGCGAAACAGTTCCGAAAGATCCAGAACGGCCTCCTCGGCCCGTTCCGGATTGATGGCAATCAGGCTGGCAATGGTGTTCATGCTGTTGAACAGGAAGTGCGGCTGAATGCGTGCCTGAAGTGATGCCAGATGCGCCTGCATTTCTGCTTCCCGCTGCTGCTGCCACTGGTGCTGCAGGTAAAAATAGCGCAGCACCATGAGTACGATCAGCAACGCCAGCAGCATTTTCTTGGCCACCCCCTGCCAGACGGCCACGCCGTCCTGGGGGTGCAGAACGCTGTCTGCAAACAGGCTGAAGGCGAGCACATCCAGCAGCACAATGGCGACAATGGTGGTTGTCGCACCGGAGACGGACATCCGTGCAAGCCGGGTGCGCAAAAGGCAGATCAGGGCGGCACTGGTGAGGGTGGTCCACTGCACGAACAGCGACAACAGCCCGAAGTAATTCCAGTCGATCCAGCCCCGCTCCGCCTGCACGATGGCGAGCACCAGAACCAGCAGTTCACTGGTGACCAGCAACAGGAACACGGCCCTTACCCGGCACAGGTCCGGAACGAAGAACTCGCTCTCTGTCACACCTTTGTCCCCGTTACGGGGTGTCTCCTTTACCCGGGTCAGAATGGTATACTCCCGCCACGTTCAATGTACCCAGTTCCCGCCAGATGATGCCGGGCTGTCAGCAGGAAAGATAGACCATGACGGATCAGAAAAAGTCTGACCAGACCACAAGCTCTGAAAAACCCTGGGGCGGGCGCTTCAGTGAACCCACCGATGCCTTTGTTGAAAAATTTACCGCATCGGTGGGATTTGACCAGCGCCTGTACCACCATGACATCACCGGTTCCATTGCCCATGCCACCATGCTGGCCGAGGTTGGCGTGCTCACCGCCGAGGAGCGGGACCAGATCATTGAGGGCCTGAAAGGCGTCAAGGCAGACATCGAGGCCGGCAATTTCCAGTGGTCGGTCAGCCTTGAAGACGTGCACATGAACATCGAGGCGCGCCTGACCGACCGTATCGGTATCACCGGTAAGAAGCTTCATACTGGCCGCAGTCGCAACGATCAGGTGGCCACCGATATCCGACTGTACCTGCGGGACGAAATCGATGTCATTGCCGAGGAATTGAAGCGCCTGCAGTCCGGCTTGCTGGATCTGGCAGAACGTGAGGCGGAGACCATCATGCCCGGCTTCACCCATTTGCAAACCGCTCAGCCAGTCACCTTCGGGCACCATCTGCTGGCCTGGTACGAAATGCTGGTGCGGGATGCCGAGCGCCTGCAGGATTGCCGCAAGCGGGTGAATGTAATGCCGCTGGGTGCGGCGGCGCTGGCGGGCACCACGTATCCCATCGATCGCGCCATGACGGCCCGGCTACTGGGTTTTGACCGGGCCAGCGAGAATTCCCTGGATTCGGTCAGCGACCGGGACTTCGCCATCGAGTTCTGCAGCTTTGGCGCGCTGCTGATGACGCACCTGTCACGGTTCAGCGAGGAGTTGGTGCTCTGGACCTCCGCCCAGTTCGATTTCATTGATCTGCCGGACCGGTTCTGCACCGGCTCGTCGATCATGCCCCAGAAAAAGAACCCCGATGTGCCGGAACTGGTCCGGGGCAAGACCGGTCGCGTCAATGGCCACCTGATCAGCCTGCTGACCCTGATGAAGAGCCAGCCGCTGGCCTACAACAAGGACAACCAGGAAGACAAGGAGCCCCTGTTCGACACGGTTGATACCATCAAAGGCTGCCTGAAGGCCTATGCCGATATGATTCCGGCCATTCGCTCCAAGGCCGATAACATGAGAGTGGCGGCCAAGCGCGGTTTCTCGACTGCTACCGATCTGGCGGATTACCTGGTCAAGAAAGGCGTGCCTTTCCGGGATGCTCACGAGATCGTGGGCAAGTCCGTGGCATTCGGTGTGGCGGAAGGACGTGACCTGTCTGATATGACCCTCGAAGAGCTGCAGCAGTTCTCCAATCATATCGGCGCTGACGTCTTTGATGTGCTGACCCTGGAAGGTTCGGTCCAGGCCCGTGATCATCTCGGTGGCACAGCGCCGGATCAAGTGCGCGCGGCGGTCGTTCGGGCCCGCAACCAGCTGGGCTGATCCGGCGCACTCAGCGGGGCGAAACGGTTAACCGCCAATTCGCCCCGTAGCAAGGTCCACCGCCGCCGGCGTGAGTTCGTCCAGTGGCTCAGGTCGGCATAGCCGGTAGCCCTGTCCGTAGTGAATGCCTAGAGTCCGGACCTTGCGAAGGGCATCATCGCTTTCGATAAACGTGGCCACCGTTACCTTGCCGGCGGCCTCAGCAATCCGGTGCAGTGCTTCCAGCATCACCTGCTGCACCGGGTCCTCCTCCAGCTGCTGAACCATTCTCCGGTCCAGTTTGATGATATCCACTGGTAACTTCGCCGCCAGGCTGTAGCTTTCCACCGATGCGCCGGCACCGTCCAGGGCAATGCGGAAGCCTGCTCGATGCAGGGCATCGCACAGCACGGCCACGTCGTCGGGATACTGGGTGGCGTGGGCCTCGCGGATTTCCAGGCAGAAACAGTCCGGGGCAAACGGGGATTGGTTCAGGGCATCGGCCATGAAGTCGGCGAAGGTGTCATCCAGCACAGTTGCCAGCGAGAGGTTAAATCCACAGTACTTCAATCGAGGCTCCATCAAGGGCTGGTTGCCGAGCCATTCCAGGGTTTGCCGGATCACCTGGCGATCCAGGCGTTTTGCCAGGTCAAACCGTTCCGCAATGGGGAGGAAATCGTCGGGCAGGAGTGTCGCCTCATCATCCGACGTTGTTGGAATCCGGCAGAGGATTTCGATGTGATCACCCCAGGTGGGGCTGGCCACCGGCCTCATGGCCTGGTACTCGAGAATCAGCGACTGTTTGTCCAGCGCTTCGCGGATCTGCTCGACCCGTTTGCTGGCGATCGAATCGTCGGTCTGGTTGGCAATAGCCCTGGCCGCGTGAACCCGGTTGCGTCCTGAGGTTTTGGCGGTGTGGCACAGGTCCGCTGCCTGGCCCAGAAGCTGCTCCGGATCCGCGTGGACGTCGTTGTCCAGGATCAACAGGCCGCCCGATGCGGTGGTCTGGAGGCTGTGGCCCTGCCAGTCGAAGATAAAGTCGCCGATCAGATCAAGGGTGTCCTGGGCAATCTTGCGGGCCCGCGCTTCCGGGCAGTTCTCGATCAGCAGTGCGAAGGTGTCGCCAGCCAGGCGGGCGAGGGCATCACGCTGCCGGACGCGCACGCCGAGGTTGCCGGCCAGCTCCCTGAGATAACGGTCGCAGGTGCCGCTGCCGGCAAGATCATTAAAACGCTCGAATTCATCCAGATCCAGGTAGAGCAGGCTGTCGCAGGATTCCCGATGGGTTTTCTGTTCCAGGGTTCTTAATACCCGAGCGATGAACGCCTTTCGGTTCATAAGGCCGGTAACCGGATCGTGACGTATCCGGTATTCCTCGCTGGAGGCGTGATTCAGCCGGGGCTCAATGCGACGGGCCACGTGCACCGCACCGGTGATTTCGCCCTGGTCGTTGGTCAGGCGCTGGTAATGGAATTCATGCACTGGTAGCTGGCGCGACTGCTGGGCCATGGGCATCTCGACCACGAAGTTGTCACGTTCGAAGGCCCGGTGCCAGAGCCGTTCCATCAGCCTGCGTTCGTTCGGGAACTCCTGAAGCAGGTCGCTCAGGTTGTCGCCTGCCTGCGGACGCCCGCCAAAGGTTTCGGCAAACTGTCTGGCCCAGGCGTCATTGAAGTGGAGCAGGTTGAACGAGAGATCGACTGCCACAACCAGATCGGAGGTGGCGCTGGTGACCGCTGCGAGCATGGTGTTTGCGTGCTGGCGAGCCCTGTCGAGTTTCATATCGGCGGTCCGGTCTACCAGGGTGCCGCCGAGCCCGGTAATCCGGCCGCCCTGTTTCAGAGCCCGACAACTGAGGGTCACCCGACGATGGTTCTGTTGCGAGGTAACGATATCGAGGTTGAGGGAGAATGCGTCTCCGGTTCGGAGGCAGCGGCGGAACATGGCCCGGACCCTGGCCTGGCCGGTCTGGCAGTAGAAAAGCGCCTGTTCGGGCGTGATTTCGGCGCCCGGTCTCAGCTCGAGAAGCTGGAACATTCCCTCGGTCCAGGTCATTTCATTCGTGCGGGTGTCCAGTTCCCAGATCCCGAAACCGGCACTGCTCTCCGCTGCTCGCAACAGACGGGAATCCCTGCATGAGCTGTCGCACAGGGCAATCGTGGCACTCGCCGCCTTGTCGGAATCCCGAACGTCGAGTCGCAGGCTCAGGCAGGCGGTGTAGAAGAAACCTTCCTTGTGCCGGAAGGTCACCAGGACGTTCTGGCCACGCTCGATTCGGTGGCGGTTTGCCGGTGCAAAGGGATCATCCTGGCGAGATGCCAGGATCCGGTGCACCGGTTGGCCTTCCAGATCACTGCTCTCATAACCGAGCACCGCCTCGGCCTGGTGGTCAGCGAACAGTACTTTTCCTTCATCGTCGATGCGTAAAACGGTCTGGCGCCCGGAGGTCGCGGACTGGTCCGAACGGTAGCGGCGAATGATGAATTCTTTCACAGCGGGTAAGCCTCGCGTGTCCTGCAGCTTTTATTTTTTTAAAGGTTTTGCCACGATGCCGACATCATACTCATACTGATGCTGAAAAGAACCTCTCTGCGGAGCCGCCTTGACCGCCCACGTTGCCCCGATTTCCCTCGACTTTGAGGAGGGAATAGATCGCAAGACCCTCCGTCGCCTGAGGGACCGGTTTCTGCTGGTCAATCAGCAGCGCTGGAATCGTGCCCACTCGGCCCTGTCCTATCGCCAGCAAATGGTGCTGGAGATTCTGCCACTGGTTTTTCATCTCAATCATCCGGCCCTGCCCGGTTACCTGGACAGCGATTGCCCCTACGGCCTGAGCAACTATCAGCCGTCACCGGCCACCATCAATGCGGCTCGTCGACTGGCCCGGACTTTTTCGCTGAAGGATGAAGGCAAGCGCAAACCGGATCTGGACGCCATGTTCCTGATGGGCAGCCCGGGAACCCTTGGCCATTCCGTGGCCAGTGACCTCGACGTCTGGCTCTGTCACCGCAGTGACCTGCCCGAGCGGGGCATCCGCTGTCTTGAGCGCAAAGCCGAGAAGCTGGCCCGCTGGGCGGAATCTTTCGGTGTCGAACTGCACGTATTCGTCTTCTGTGCTTCGGATTGGCGTGCCGGTCGGCAACGGGTAGAGGTGACCGGCGAGAACTGTGGCAGCGCCCAGCATTTCCTGCTGCTGGACGAGTTCTACCGGACCAGCATCCATCTGGCCGGTGCCTGGCCCATGTGGTGGCTGATTCCTGCGGAGCGGGAGGAAACCTACGATGACTGCATGCGCAAGCTGGTAGATTACCGGTTTGTGCGCGCCGAGGACTATATCGATTTTGGCCCGGTGCCGGCGATTCCGGAGGAAGAATTTCTTGGTGCGGGCGTCTGGCAGTTGTACAAGGGGATTGATGCGCCCTGGAAGTCGATTCTGAAACTCCTTCTGATCGAATGTTATGCGCGGACCACCGGTGAGGCTCTGTTGTCCAGCCAGTTCAAGCGGGCCGTTTTCCGCGGCGAAACCGATGCCGACCGTCTGGACCCTTACGTCATGCTCTACAATCGGCTGGAGGGCTGGCTGACCGGGCCGGAAGTGGCGTCGAGGCTGGACCTGATTCGCCGGAGCCTGTATCTGAAAGCCGGTTTGCCACTGACACGGTCCGAGGTATCCGGTGAGCAGTGGCGTGCCCGCCTGCTGCGCCAGCTGGTGACAGGTTGGGGCTGGAGTGAAAACACGCTGGCGGAGCTGGATGATCGTCAACGCTGGCGGGCAGAGGATGTCACCACCCTGCGTCGCACCATCGTCAACGAATTGACCCACGGTTACCGCCTGCTGTCGAAAATGGCCAGGGAGCATGGCCAACGCGCCGCCATCAGCGCCAACGATATCAATCTCCTCGGCCGCAAGCTTTATGCCGCGTTTCAGCGCAAGGCGGGCAAGATCGAGCAGATCAATCCCGGGCTGGCCCCGTCGCTGGCGGAGGAAAACCTGGCATTTCATCATCAGTCGGAGCAGGGCGGCGACGCCGACGGCTGGCTGCTTTACCGGGACCTCGAAGACCCGGCAGACGCTTTCTGGCAGCCGGTTATCCGTCGCTCTGGCAATCTGGCGGAACTGATGGTCTGGTGCTATTGCAACGGTCTGCTGACCCGCTCGACTCGGCTGAATGTGCGGTCGGGCAACAGTATTGCGTCCGTCAGCGAGTTGCGTGAAATGCTTGATGCCCTGTCTGCGTTCCTGCCATTTCCGATTGCCCCGGCGGAACGGGAAGCGTTGTCCCGGGGCGTCCGGCCATTGAGGAATCTGCTGTTGGTGAACGTCGGCATTGACCCTCAGGCCCACCTCACGGAAAAGGGCCTTCACAAGCTCAGTTCCCGGCACGATTCCCTGGGCTTTAGCGGCGGGCGGGAGAATCTGGTCATCAGCATCGACCAGATTACCTTCAACAGCTGGCATGAAGTCAGTCTCCAGCATTACGCAGCGGGCGATACACTGATCCAGTGCCTGAAGAATGTTCTCGCCTCGGTGGCAGCCAATCCCGACGAATTGCCGGCCGTTCAGGTGCACTGCCACAACCGTGGTCATGGCTCTGCCATTGCCCGCCGGGTTCAGGAGCTGTTTGCCGATGTCCTCCGGCCCTTTTTTGCCGGAGGTACCGGCCCGCATCCGCTGCGCTATGTGATTGAAATGGATCGTCGCTACTTCCTGCTCCAGTTCAACGGCCTGGAACCGGGGTTTGTGGCACTCGACAGCTTTGAGGCGCTGATGGAGCATCTGGCGCTGCCCCAGGAGCGGTACCTGCCGGTGGTGTTCGATCGTTACGCGTTGCAGGACGAGCCGGCCTTGCGGGCGGTTTGCCTGGCCAGCGAACCGGACAACATCCAGGTGTTTTATCGTATTCTCGGCGATCAGGCCCGGCTCTGGGTCGTTGACGAACTGGGTTCTGTGTTCAGCTGGGAACAGGCGGTGACCAGTCGACGGCATTTGCTGGTGCCGGTACTGCGTTTCCTGGATAACCTGATCGAGCGGCGATTGCTGCGCCATACCGATTCCGCCGGCGTTGTGGCCGGCGTCCAGTGCTACGAAATTGTCCGGCGGGACGGGGCCTGGCGGGCCGAGTACCGGCCGGAGTCGGATTCGGGAGTGCCTCTGCCCGGATTTGAGGTGCAGGCCGTGGGCATCCACGAGGGCGACAGTCGCCTGCGCTTCGACATTTTCTGTGGTGACCAGGAATTCAGCGTCCAGGAGTACGGCGACCAGTTGATTCCGGCAGTGGCCCACTACATCCGCTCCCTCCGACATAGCGATGAGGTCTACCCGGTGTACCTGACCGATATCCACCTGCCCCACGACCTCGACCCCCGGGTGTATCAGCAGGATATCCAGACCAGCCAATACCTGTATTACCGGTCTGTGCTGGAAGATTCCCTGAACCGCCACCTCGCGAGGACTCGCTGACCTCGCGGCCCGGGGCGGGTGTCAGGTATACTGCGCCCATAGTGAACTCAGGGGTAGGTAGCCGATATGCGAGCGTGGACTCTGTCGATCATGACGTTGATGCTGGCTCTGGTTGTGAGCGGTTGCGGTCAGAAAGGTCCGTTGTACCGTGACAGTCAGGCCGCTTCGATAACGTCCGGGCCGGATTCGGCCCAGGAGCAGCCCGATCGCGAAGAAACCCGCGACTAGCGCCATGGCCTCCCGGCCCCGTTAAACGAATCAGGAAACTCATGGATCATTTCAACTACCGCGACGGCGAGCTGTACGCCGAGGATATCCCTGTCTCTGCCATTGCCGATCGTTTTGGCACACCGGCCTACGTGTATTCGCGCGCCACGCTTGAGCGACATTACCGGGCCTATGATGACGCCCTTCGGGATCACCCGCATCTGGTGTGCTACGCCGTTAAAGCCAATAGCAATCTGGCGGTGCTGAACGTTCTCGCGCGGCTCGGTGCCGGCTTTGATATCGTGTCGGCCGGCGAGCTGGAGCGGGTACTGCGGGCCGGTGGTGATCCGTCGCGGGTGGTCTTCTCCGGCGTTGGCAAGCAGGAGTGGGAAATGAAGCGGGCCCTTGAAGTGGGCGTGCGCTGCTTCAACGTCGAATCCGATACCGAACTGGACAGGCTCAATGCGGTGGCGGGAGAGCTCGGCGTAAAGGCGCCGATCTCTCTGCGGGTTAACCCGGATGTTGATGCCGGTACCCATCCCTATATTTCCACGGGTCTGAAAGAGAACAAGTTCGGGATTGATATTGCCGAAGCGCCGCAGGTCTATGCCCGTGCGGCAGGTATGCCGAATCTCGACGTGAAGGGTGTGGATTGTCACATCGGCTCACAGCTGACGAGCGTGTCACCGTTCCTCGACGCACTGGACCGGGTGCTGGCCCTGATTGATTCCCTGGCGGACCAGGGCATCCACATTCATCACCTGGATATGGGCGGTGGCCTGGGCGTCACCTACAACCAGGAGCAGCCACCACAGCCGTCGGATTACGTGAAAGCGCTGGCCGAGCGCCTGGGTGACCGCAAACTGGAGCTGATTCTGGAGCCCGGCCGATCCATTGCCGCCAACGCTGGCATCCTGGTTACCAGAGTCGAATTCCTGAAGTGCACCGAGCACCGGAACTTTGCCATCATTGATGCCGCCATGAATGATCTGATCCGGCCCGCCCTGTACAGCGCCTGGCAGGCGATTATCCCGGTCAAGCCACATCAGAATGGTGAGGAAAAGGCCTGGGATCTGGTTGGTCCGGTCTGTGAAACCGGCGATTTCCTGGGCAAGGACCGCCACCTGCGCCTGCAGGCCGGGGATCTGCTGGCGGTTCGCTCTGCCGGAGCCTATGGCTTTGTCATGAGCTCAAACTACAACACGCGGAACCGGCCGCCGGAACTCATGGTCGATGGCGACCAGGTGCATGTGGTCCGCCGCCGTGAAACTCTCGAAGACCAGCTCGCACCCGAGAGCTGCCTTCCGGAATGAGCGGGAGCGAGGAGATGACACAGCAACGCCGGACCCAGGGCCCCATGCTTCGATTCACCAAGATGCATGGGCTGGGTAATGATTTTATGGTGGTGGATGCCATCAGCCAGCCTTTTCGTCTGCGCCCCGAGATGATCCGCGAACTGGCCAACAGGAATTTCGGAATTGGCTTCGATCAGTTGCTGGTGGTGGAGCCGCCCGGGCTGCCGGATGTCGATTTCCGCTACCGCATTTTCAATGCGGACGGGTCCGAGGTGGAGCAGTGCGGCAACGGTGCCCGCTGCTTCGCCCGGTTTGTCCGGGACCAGCGCCTGACCAATAAAAAGGTCATCCGCGTCCAGACTGCCAAGGGCGTGATTGAGCTCCGTGTCGGCCGGGAAGGCATGGTGATGGTCAATATGGGCGTGCCCGAGTTCAACCCGCCGGCCATTCCGTTCGCCGCCGACCGTCGAAAGGATGTCTACACCGTGGATGTGGACGGCCAGACAGTGGAACTGAGCGCCTTGTCCATGGGTAACCCCCATGGTGTGCTGCTGGTTGAGGATGTAGACCAGGCGCCGGTAGAAACGCTGGGGCCCAAGCTCGAGCGGCATCCCCGCTTCCCGGCACGGGCCAACATCGGGTTTCTCCAGATTCTGGATCGTACCCATGTCCGCCTGCGGGTGTTTGAGCGTGGCTCGGGCGAGACCCTCGCCTGCGGTAGTGGTGCCTGTGCCGCCGTGGTGGCCGGCTGCCTGCGAGGCCTGCTGGATGCCCGCGTGGAAGTGGAATTGCGGGGTGGCCCTCTGGTCATTGAATGGCAGGGTGAAGGGACCCCTGTTATGATGGAAGGGCCTGCAACCAGCGTATTTGAGGGGCAGTTGAGGCTGCCGGGTGATTCTGGTGGTCGTCGACGCAGGAGCGCTCGCCCCCATAAACAACGATCCTGACAGCCAGGAGTACTCCATGACAGAACAAACGGCCCGCCAGAAGGCCGGTGAGCTCACCCGGGAAGAGGTGGCGGATTACCTGCGCGCCAACCCCGATTTCTTCATCGACCAGGATGAGCTGCTGCGCAGCCTGACCCTGCCCCACGACAGTGGCCGGGCCATTTCGCTGGTCGAACGCCAGGTGCATCTGTTCCGGGAGCAGCGGGATACCCTGCGCAGGGAGTTGGTAGAGCTTGTATCCATCGCCCGCCACAATGACCGGTTGTTCGAGAAGAGCAAGCGTTTGCTGATGCAGGTGATTGAAGCGCGGACGCTCAACGATATGGCTGCTGCCATTGATGACAGTATCCGTGGTGATTTCGGTCTCGACGCCGCTTCCGTGTTGTTGTTTACCGATGTCGAGCTGCCTGAGGCCTCTCAAGGCGCCCTGCATGTGGTCAGTCCTTCTGCGGCCCGTGAGCGCCTGGGCAGCCTGCTGGAAGGCGAGCGGGCTGTGTGCGGTCAGTTCCGTGAAAGCGAACGGGAGTTCCTGTTTCCGGACCGTGAAGAACCCATTGCCTCGGTCGCCCTGGTGCCGCTGAGGCATGACGAGCTGGTGGGCGTGTTTGCGGTCGGTAGCTGCCAGCCGGGGTACTTTGACCAGAGCATGGGTTCCCTGTTCCTGAGCTACATCAGCGACACACTAAGCCGCCTGCTGCCGCCCATGGTGCAGCGCCACACAGCGGCTGCTCCGGTCACCGACATGGCGACGGAGTCCCGCTAACGTGTCAGAAGCCCCGGAGAGTCCGGCAGTGCCCAATGAGCTGACCGGGCCGCTGGCGGAATTTATCCGGCACCTGGCTTCTGAAAAACGCCATTCTCCGAGAACCTGCGACAGCTACCAGCGCGACCTTTTGCGTCTGGCGGACTGGCTGGGCCGCAGTGGATTCGTTGCCTGGCAACGGGTGACCAACCACGACCTGCGCCGCTACGTCGCGACGCTCAGCCGGGAGGGGTTGTCAGGCCGGAGCATTGCCAGACATCTCTCGGCGACCCGCCGTTTCTACCAGTTCCTGCTCAGGGAGAAGCTGGCATCGGATAATCCGGCGCTGGATATCCGGGCCCCCAAGAGTGGCCGGCGCCTGCCCCGCGTTGCAGACGTGGATCAACTGAATCATCTACTGGACGGACAGCCGGGCGATCCCCTCGAAGTGCGGGATCTATGTATGTTCGAGCTGATGTATTCTTCCGGGTTGCGGCTGGCGGAGCTGGCAAGCCTGGATCTGGATACCGTCGATCTGCGCAGTGGTGAGGTTCGCGTGATGGGTAAGGGTGGCAAAGAACGCCTGCTGCCCGTCGGACGAAAAGCCATTGCAGCCATACAGGCCTGGCTACCGTACAGAGCGGCGCTGGCCAATGACGGTGAGGCTGCCCTGTTCGTCAGCCAGCGGGGCGAACGACTCAGCCACCGAAGTATCCAGGCCCGCCTGAGCCGCTGGGGAATCAGCCGCGGTGCCGACCAGAAGCTCCATCCGCACCTGCTGCGACACTCGTTTGCCAGCCATATGCTTGAATCCAGTGGTGACCTTCGTGCCGTACAGGAACTTCTGGGCCATGCCGACATTGCCACGACCCAGGTCTATACTCATCTTGATTTTCAACATTTGGCCCGGGTTTATGACCAGAGTCACCCCAGAGCACGACGCGATCGGTATCATGGTAAAACCAGTGACGAGAGTTCCTGAGACCAGCACGGGTCATCTAGGGGTTTTTCACACATCAACAGTACAGCAAGGATAGGCGGGAGCGCTCCATGGCATCGGATCAGTCCTGGAAGGAAAAATACCTTCAGGAACTCGAGTCTGCAGACAATCGGGAAAAGCAGTGGAAGGCGGAGCGGAATACCCTTGAACGCATGCTGGTGCGCACCAGTCTCGCCTCCGAAGGCCAGACCCCGGAGCTGGATCGGTTGCTGGCTCGCATCCGGAAGGACCTGCGGAAGAACCGGGTAGATGTGGACGCCTGGAAGGACTTGCAGGATCAGATTGATCGCCAGGTCGCCCTGCTCGATGAGCGCCAGTCGGCCAACGACAGGAAGCCTTCCTTTTTCTCCCGTCTGGCGCGAGAGCCAGAGCAAGAGCCAGAGCAAGAGCCCCAGCAACAACAGCAACAGGTCAGCGCGGAACCTTTACCGGAAAGCAGCGAGCAGCTGGAGTCTCTCCCGGAAAATGAACAGGATATCGAGGACAACGTCCAGCGTTTGCGCATTGCCCGCCGTGTGGGCCAGCTGTTGGGTCAGATGCTTACCCAAGTCTCCCTTGAGCCCGCCGCCGAGGCCCGGGCCCGGGCGTTGCAGCAATCTCTGCTTGCCAGTAACGACTGGGACGAATTGCGCGAAGGCCTGAACCACGTGGCTGAGCTGGTAATCGCTGCGGTTACCAGGAGCAAGCGCGAGTTCGAAGCCTTTCTCAAGCGTCTTGATGAACGTCTGGAGCTGTTGAGGGAACACTTTTCTGCCCAGTCCTCGGCGCAGTCCGGCCGACTGGATGCCTCAGAGCACCTTGATAGGGAGATCCGCGAGGAGATTGAGCGGGTCGGGCAACGTTTGCAGGAGAGCGATGACCTTCAGGATCTCAAACAGTCAGTCAGTCGTCATCTCGAGTCTATCGGTCAGGCGGTAGGCCGTTTCCGTACCCAGGAATCCGAGCGGGAGCGTGCGCTCTCCGACCAGCTTGAGGCCATGCAGGAGAAAGTGGCGGCCATGGAGGCCCATTCCGAGCAGATGCAGGAACAGGTCCGTAAGGAGCGGCTCCGGGCCATGACTGACCTGCTTACCGAGTTGCCCAATCGTGAAGCCTGGCAGGAGCGACTGTCATTCGAGTACAACCGCTGGCAACGCTACAGCCATCCGTTGACCATCGGTGTGCTGGATATCGATCTTTTCAAACGGATCAACGACTCCTATGGTCACAAGGCCGGCGACAGGGTGCTGCAGCTGGTTGCCAGGGAATTCAGGGATCGCTTGCGCACCACGGACTTCGTGGCTCGTTTTGGCGGCGAGGAATTCGTGGTGTTGTTCCCGGAAACCGAACCTTCAGACGCGCGAGCAGTGGTGGACAAGTTGCGGGAGCATGTCGGCAAGCTGCCGTTCCACTTTCGCGGCGAGCCGGTCACTGTGACCTTCTCAGCCGGCCTGGCGGGATTCATTGCCGGCGACACCGAGGAGTCGGTGTTTGACCGCGCAGACCGGGCTCTCTATCAGTCCAAGGACGCCGGCCGGGATCAGGTGATGATCAGCGACAGTGCCGACGTTCAGTGACGCATCATTGCGTCCAGTTCGTCGATCACCTCCGCCCAGTCGCTGTCTTCCTCCAGGCCTTCTTCCAGGAAGTGAGACTGGCTTTCGGACCAGATGGGAGCATCCTGGATGGCAACCTCGCTCGGCAGGGGCGAGTACCTGGCGACAAAATCCTCAATGCTTTTGGCGTCGGACGCCAGGCCTAGTTGCTCGAACAGAGTACTGAGGGTGTGTTTGCTGGTGTCCATGGACATTCGTCTCCCGTTGGCCGTTTGCCTGAATGAAATCAATGGCGTTTGCAGGTATTGTTCCCTGAAATGTAGCGGAACCCTTAAGGATATCCAGTGAAGGTTACCCTTGCCTTTCTACTATGCTGCCTGTTGGCGCTGTTTCAATCCCCCCTGCGGGCGGAACCGCCGCAAGCATCGCCGGCCCCCGTGCTAGGCAAAGAGGAACTGACCTGGCTGGAAGGGCAGGGCCGGTTTCGCATTGGTCTTCGCAGCGATCAGGTGCCGCTGGTTTTCGATACCGGCAATGGCGTGCTTGCCGGCACCTACATAGACTACCTTGCCCGGCTCTCGGACAAGCTGGGCGTCGCCATGGAGCCCATCGTCCTGGAAACCGGGCAGGATAGCGGCCCGGTCAGGAGTGAGCTGGCAACTGATGCGGTTCTGACCACACGGATGCCCGGGATGCCCGTGGTGCCCGGCAAGCGTTTTACCGATCCTCTGATGTCTCTTACCTATGGCGTGTTCGTCAGCGCCGGCGACGCCGCTATTCGGACCCTTGCCGATCTTGAGGGCAGCCGGATTGCGGTTATTGCCGGTGACCCCAACCAGTATCCCATGTTGGACCCCGTCGAGGAGTTTACGCCGGTGCCGGTCAGCAACGTCAGCGAAGCCGTCGGCCAGATTCTTTCGGGGCAGGCCGATGCGTTTCTGGCGCCGGTGCCAGTGGTTTCCGATTACCTCCAGTCGGCGATGGTAAATGGTATCGGACTGTCGGTACTGCTCGATAACAGCCCGGTAGATGTGGTGTTGCGGGTGGATACCGATCGGGATCTTCTTTACCAGGTGCTGAACAAGGCCATTGCCGCAATCGGCCATAACGAGCACCGTACCATCCGACAGTCGTGGCTGCAGGCCGATCAGCCGTCCCTCGAACGAAGTGGCCTGGAACTGTCCGGGTCGGATATGGAGTGGCTCAAGCAGCATCCGGATCTGAAAGTCGCGTTTCGCGCGGACTGGCCGCCGTTTGAATACACCCAGGATGGCCGGCCCACCGGTCTGGTTCCGGATTTGCTGACCCGGCTGGAAACCGAGCTGAACGTACGGTTTACGCGCTCTGTCGCTGGAAGTCGCATGGATGCTGAAGAGAAACTGCGTTCGGGGCAGGTGGATATTCTTCCCGGGTTGTCCCGGACGCCGCGCACCGAAGAGGCATTTCTGTTTACCCGGGCCTATCTGACCGTGCCCATCGCCCTTGCCATCCGGGACGATGGTCGCTTTATCGGCGATCTCCGGGAACTCCGCACGGAACGGGTGGGTGTGGTGAACCGGCATGCGGCCCACGATTACCTGCTGATCAATCATCCGAATCTGGATCTTTACCCGATGGACACGGTGGAGGAGGGGCTTCTGGCGCTGTCCAATGGCGACCTCGATGTCATGGTTACCCATATTCCGGCGGTCAGTTACACCGTGGCCCGGCTGGGGCTGTCGAACCTCAGGATTACCAGCATCACCCCCTACCAGTACGATCTGCGACTGGCCGTGCGTAAGGACAACCCTGAGTTGCATCGGGTGCTGAACAAGGCGCTGGGCAGCCTCGAAGCCAGCGAGACAGAATCCATCTACAACAGGTGGATTCACCTGGATATCGAGCAGGAGACCGATTACACCGTGGTGCGGCGGGTGGTGCTGATCGCCATCCTGGTGGTGCTGATTTTCCTCTACTGGAACCGCAAGTTGTCGAGGGAGGTGGATGAGCGCATCCGGTCAGAGAATGCCCTGCGCCGGAGCGAAGACGAGTTGCGGGCTGCCAAGCTCGAAGCGGAGAGGTTGGCCCGGGAGGCGGAGACCGCCAGCCTTGCCAAGAGTGAGTTCCTGGCCAATATGTCCCACGAAATACGAACGCCGATGAACGCGGTGATCGGTTACAGCGATCTGCTCAGCAACAGCGTTACCGACCCGCAGCAGCGAAATTACCTGGACGCCATCCGGGCGGGAAGCCGAAGTCTGCTGATGCTGATCAACGACATTTTGGACCTGTCCCGAATCGAGGCCGGAAAAATGCGGCTGGACTATTCCGCCGTATCGGTCCGTCGTCTTCTGGACGATGTTCGACACATTTTCGATCTGCGGGCCCGGGAGCAGGGCATAACCCTGGAAGTGAGTGTCGACTCGCGAATGCCCGGCGCCATGATGCTGGATGAAACCCGCCTCCGGCAGGTTCTGTTCAATCTGGTCGGCAACGCCATCAAGTTTACCCACGACGGTGGTGTAACAGTTCGGGCAACCGCGAAGCCGCTCAAAAAGAGGTCGGCAGAAGCGGAACAGAACCCGGAAGCGCCGGAACGCCAGTACTACAAGTTGATCGTCACGGTCAGCGATAGCGGTATCGGCATCCCGCCGGACCAGGTGGAGCGGATTTTCGATGCCTTTGAGCAGCAGGAGGGGCAGAACACGCGGCGCTATGGTGGAACCGGTCTCGGGCTGGCCATCAGCCGGAAGCTGGCCCGTATGATGGGCGGAGAGCTGGAAGTTGAGAGTGAGCCAGGTGCCGGTTCGGTCTTTACGGTGACCTTGCCACGGGTTGAGGCGACGGTGGAGCAGGCGGAAGACGAGGGTGTTCCCAAGGAATCCGACCGGCTGCTGGCCCAGACTCTCAGCATGCAGGAACGGGGCTGGCTCCGGGAACAGCTCGCGGCGGATTTTGGTGACGAGTGGGAAGCTGTGAGAGAGAGTGGCGATCCGGAGCAGATGAAAGACTTTGCACGCCGGGTGCTGGCCTGGGGCCAGCGATTCCGGTCACGCTCCGTTACCCGTTACGGGGAGAAACTGCTTGCGGATGTCGAGGCATTCAACCTGGACGCGGTCAACAGTGCTCTTGAGGCCTTCCCGAAACTGCTCGGCCGCGAAGAGTAAGAATCGGGTGGGTTACAGGCAATCGAACTGGGAGCGACGGTCGAAAGCGACCGAGACCATGTCGTAACCGGAATCCGAGAGTTGGCGGATCAGGTCGCGGTCTTTCAGCAGAGTCATGCAGACCTTGTGCACACTGGCCTGAAGCTGCTCAGATGCCATGTCGGTAGAAGCCAGGCGGAAATCCACGATCAGGTATTTTCGCTCCACCGCCGCGCTGGCGGGAATATCCTGTCGCTCAATGCTCTCGTACCCGATATAGGTCGCCTGGGCTTCCGGAAATACCTGGCTCATGAGTACGTCAAGATTTTCGGCATGGGCAAGCGGTGCCGATAGCAAAAGGGCTGCGACAGCGAGGCGAAGTGAGCGTGTGATCGTCATTGGAGGCCACTCCCTGGTGACATTCCGGTTAATCTGTAACCAATTGTAAAGTTTGGTTACCGTTGATTATTGCAGAGTCTGTCGCAATTTGCGCGATATCTGACATTAATTTTTCAATTGTTTGCAGTCTCGATACAGTGACGACCGGGCTTTCGGGCTCCCGGTCCGGTGCACGATCAACTATGATGTGGTTAAGACGGACTTAGAGAGGAAAACGCATGTTTCAGCTTGTCTTTAAAGGGGAATGCGTTCCCGGAACGGATCTGGAAACGGCGCGCAACAATGCCAGAACCCTGTTCAAGGCTTCTCTTGATCAGGTTGATCGCATGTTCAGTGGTCAGCCGGTGGTTATTCGCAACAAGCTGGAAGAGGTTCAGGCTGAAAAATACCGGGCGGTATTGAAAAAGCACGGCATGGTAGCTTATGTCCAGCCGATGGCTGACGCCCGGCCTGCTGCCAGTGCGGCACCACAGCCAGCCCCGTCGGCCCCCGCAAGTCAGCCCCGTCCGCAGCCAGCGCCCTCTGCTCCGCCGGCGGAAGAGCAGCGCCGTGGGGTTCCTGAAACCGAGCCTGGCGATCGTCTGCCGGTGGCGGGCGAGAAGGTGGATACGATACTTTCCGGCTCCGGTTTGAGTCTGGATCCGGTCGGGGTCAACCTGACAGAGAAGACCGAGGTGGAGCCACCGATGTTTCAGCATCTGGACGAGTGGAGCCTGGCTCCGGCTGGCAGTGATCTGGGTGTCGAGCGTGACCTGCCGCCGCCGATGATACCTGACGTATCCCACCTGTCACTGGCGGACGACGACTCCTCGGAGCGGAAATGACCCAATTGTGAGCCAGTGGATCCCCAGGGGCCGGAGTGCCCCTCGACTGATCGCCGTCATCATGATTCTTCTGACACCACTGGCTTCGGCTGAGGAGCGTCCCAAGGTAGGGCTGGTTCTGAGTGGCGGCGGCGCCAAGGGTATGGCCCATGTTGGCGTGCTGCGGGTTCTGGAGGAAATGCGGGTTCCTGTTGATCTGGTGGTGGGCACCAGCGCGGGTTCCGCAGTCGGCGCCCTGTATGCCAGTGGTATGCCGGTCAGTGACATCGAGCAGCGCTTTATCGAGATGGACTGGCTTTCCAGCTTTCGCGACGATCCCGGTCGGGTCTACAAGCCGGTTCGGCGCAAGCAGGATGACTGGCGGTTTCCGGTGGTCCCGGGCATCGGTGTTCGCGCCGATGGCCTGCGTGTCGGCGGTGGGCTGATTGCCGGGCAGAATCTTGGTTTTATCCTCAACGAGCTGACCCGCAACGCCGCCCTGGTTGAAGACTTCGACCGGCTCCCCATTCCCTTTCGGGCTGTTGCCACCGATCTCGAGACCGGTGAGCAGGTAGTCATCGGTGACGGTAACCTGTCCGAGGCCATTCGTGCCAGCATGAGTATTCCCGGGGTTTACGCGCCGGTGGAACGTGATGGCCAGTTGCTGGTGGATGGAGGCGTCGCCAACAACCTGCCCATCAGCGTTGCCAGGGATTTGGGCGCAGACATCATCATTGCAGTGGATATTACCGACAGTCTGATGGAAACCGACGAGCTGCGGGGCGCGTTTTCCGTTGTCGGTCAACTCACAACCATCATGACCCGTCGGAACACCGACCAGCAGCTGGATCTGCTCGGCGATGACGATGTTCTGATCCGCCCCGACCTGGAAGGCTACACCTCCGCTGACTTTTACGATGCGCCGGTGCTGTTTGAGCTGGGCGCCAGCTCGGCCCGGGAACACGGCGTCGAGCTGCGTCCGTTGGCGTTATCCCGCAAGGCCTGGGCCGAGTGGCGGGACAGCGTTTCAGCGCAGGACGCGGGTGCGCGTATCGTGTCACGCATCGAGATCGAAGACAGTCGTCGGTTGGCCCGGGACTTCCTCAAGGAACGAATCCGGCAGAGAATCGGAGAGCCACTGGACACCGCCCGCCTGGAAGCCGACCTCAAGCGGATCTACGGGCTTGGCTATTACGAGATTGTGTCTTATTCAACGTCGTCTTTGCCCGAGGGAACCGTTCTGACCATCCGCGTTCAGGAGAAGAGCTGGGGGCCGAACTACCTGTCCTTCGGTTTGAGTTATGAGGACAACTTTGACGGGGAAACCCGGTTCAATCTCGCCTCTTCCCTTCGAATGACCGAGCTCAACGCCCTGGGCGGGGAGTGGCAGACCGGTGTCCAGCTGGGCACCGAGCCCTGGGTTCGCAGTCAGTGGTATCAGCCGCTGGATTACGGCTATGAGCGGTTTCTGGTGCTCGGTGGCGAGTACTCCCGGGATACCTTCAGCCTGTTTGATGCCGCCGGAACCCGCGTTACGGAGGTGGATGTGACCTTCCGGAAAGCGGATCTGGCACTGGGCATGGAAATCGGCGGCAATGCCGAAGTTCGCCTGATCTATGCGCGGGGCTATGCCACGGTTGACGAGCAGATCGGACAACCGGTAGCGCCGGAGGGGTCGGTGCACCAGGGTGGGCTGGCCGTGCAACTGGTACACGACTCTCTGGACGATACTTTCTATCCTCGCGACGGTGGCTTTGCCGGACTTCGTGGACGTTTTGAACGGGAGGGCCTGGGATCCGACCGGGAGTTCGATTCGGTAACCGGCCTGGCGCTGGGAACCGGAAGCTGGAAAGGCCTGACCCTGACCGGACTTGTCTTCGGCCATGCGGTAACCCGGGGCACCCCCGGAATTGAAAATGCCGTCCGCCTGGGTGGATTCCGCCGGCTATCGGCATACGCGCCGGGTGAGATCACCGGCGACAACGCGTTAATGGTTTCAGCCTATGCCAGCCAGACCTTTGGCGGCCCGCTGCTGCCCTGGTTTGTTGGCGCCGGGTTCGAGGCGGGTAATGCCTGGCCCTCTCTGGATGAGGCGAGTTGGGACAGTTCGGTGAAATCGTCCAGCGTATTCGCCGGCGTGGATACCTTCCTCGGCCCCGTTCAGGTGGCCGCGGCGTACAACAACGAAGACAACTGGACGGCCTACCTGAACATTGGTTTCTCGTTCACCCAGCTCTTTTACTGAGTGCCGTCAGGCCGTTCTGCTGCCGGTCTTTTCAATGGCAGTGAGAACCTGCTGGCATTGTTGCAGGGCATAGCGGTGCAGGATGTCTGCCAGGCGATCCTCATCCCGATCCTTGATGGCACTGATTGACTGTTCCATGTGGGACAGGTTGTCCTCAATGACACGATTGCCTCCTTCCTGGAAGGCGACGAAGGCACAGCGCTTTGCCGAAGGCCAGAGGTCATCAATGGCAGAGACAATGAAGTAGTTGTCGGCATAGGCCAGCGATGCCTTGGTGTACTCAATGCCCAGCTCCAGAAACGCCATCAGATCGTTTTTCCTGTAGCAGGCCTGCATCTGCTCATACAAGCTCTCCAGCCGGGCCATATCCTCGGGCTGCCAGTGACGCACCAGCTTGCGACCGGTGTGGGTGAGGTAGAGCTCCAGGGTCTCGTACAGGCTGCGCACGAAGTATTCATCCAGCGGGGTCACGAACGCGCCTTTGCGGGGTACGTTGCGGACCAGATGCCGCTTCTCCAGCAGCAGCAAGCCCTCTCGTATGGATCCATGACTGACGTCCATCTGTTTCGCCATGGCGCCCTCGTAGATCCGTTCACCGGAGCGCAGCTGACCAAAGGCAATCAGGTTTTCGATGTGGCGTGCGACCTGTTCGGTCAGTGTTTCTCTGGGCTTGAAGGCATTCATGGTGATCTGTCGCTACTGCATACTGGCTGAATCGTCCTGGCATAGTCGCACATCGGCTATTCCGGAGCCAGTGGACGGATGGCCTATAGCAGTGGCGCCAGCAGGCGGACGGCCCGGCAACACAGGCGGAACAGAATCGACCGATCCTTGTAGTCGCTCTCGATCATCAGGCGGGAATTGTCCAGATCGTGTTCCAGCATGGATTCCACACTCCGGATGAAATGCCTTGCGGTGGTTATGGCGGTGATCTCGAAATTCAGTCGCATCGAGCGGTTGTCCATGTTGGCGGTTCCCACCGCCGCGTATCGATCATCCACCAGGATCACTTTCTGATGCATGAAGCCAGGCTGGTAGCGATAGATGCCGATGCCGGTCTTGCAGGCCTGGACGAGGTAAGAGTAAGCCGCCAGGCCAATCAGGCGGCTGTCCGATTTCTCCGGAATCAGGATTCGTACGTCCACGCCCCGAAGCGCCGCCAACTGAAGGGCGTTCATGATCTGGAAATCCGGAACAAAATAGGGCGAGGCGATCCAGAGCCGGGTGCGGGCATTATTGATGCAGTTGAGGAAAAACAGTGTGCAGGTTTCCCAGCTGTCCGCGGGTCCTGTTGGCAGCATCAGCACCTCGTCGTTGCCGGGCTGGTTGTTGACCGGCGCCCAGTCGAGGCTGGGAAAATCGTTGCTGGCCCAGTTCCAGTCTTCCAGCCATGCCAGCTGCAGGCCGGTGACGGCCGGACCCTCAATCCGGCAGTGGGTATCGCGCCAGGGTTCCTGGTCCATGGCGGTGCCCAGGTATTCGTCCCCCAGGTTGATGCCACCCACAAAGCCGATTTTGCCGTCGCAGACCAGCAGTTTCCGGTGGTTCCGGAAATTGATCTGGAACCGCCTCCGGCGGATGTTGCCTTTACCGAACGAGGCCACGCGGGCGCCGGCGGCGGCGAGCTGGTTCAGGTACTTGCGCGGCAGCCAGACGCTGCCAATGTCGTCATACAGAAACCAGACTTCCACACCCTGGGCCAGTTTGCGCTCGAGAATTGACTTGATCCGGCGGCCCACCCGGTCTGATCGCACGATGTAGAATTCCAGCAGGATATAGTGCTCGGCGTCTTCCATGGCTTCGAACAGGGCCTCGAACGTGGCCTCACCGTCCCGGAGCAGGGTACATCGGTTGCCATCGGTGAACGGCTGCCGGCCCAGTCGGCAGAGCACCTGAAGTTCGTCGGTGAACCGTTCGCTGGCGGGGATGGGTATGGAGGTTGTTTGCTGCTCGAACCGGTTCAGCAGATTGGTCAGGGATTCGTCGCCAAGCCGTCGGGCTTTCACGTAGCCGCCAAACCGATGCCGCCCGAACAGCACGAACATGGGCACGGCCAGGTAGGGCAGGCCGATCAGGGCAATGACCCAGGCAATGGCGCCCTGTGTCGTCCGGTAGGTCAGAAGAATACGGTAAATACAGGCAAATGCGCCCAGGTAAACGGCTCCGACCACCAGTGCAACGAGAGACAGCTCGTCCATCATTGCGCTCCCTTATCTGCCCGGTGGCGGTAGGGCCCCGATGTGGCCAGATGCCTTGCCCGGTACTCTGCCGGTGAAGTGCCAGTCCAGCGCTTGAACGCCCGGCTGAAGGCGCTGAGTTCTGAAAATCCCAGCAGGAAAGCAATCTCACCCAGAGCGTACTGGTCGGCCGCAACATATCTGAGCGCCTTGTCCTGGCGAACCTGCTCAACCAGGCCGTGGAAGCTCAGGCCTTCCTTCTTGAGCTTGCGGTAAAGCGTCTGGCGGCTCATATGGCATTGCCGGGCCAGGCTGTCGGCATCGATTCTTTCGGTCGCCATCTGCTTCGAGATCAGCCGGCGAATCTTGCGGCCGAACGAGCGGCGGCTCTGAAGCCTCGCCAGCAGCGTATTGACCTGCTTCAGCACTGCCGAATACACGTAGGGATTGCGGCGTGGTATCGGGTGCCCCAGATGCCGGCTGTTGAACGCCAGCCGGGTGATACCGCAGTCAAACCGCACCGGACCACCGAGAAGTTTTTCGTACTCGTCAGCGTACACCGGAGCCGGATGGGCGATCTCCACCCATTCCGCCCGGATGCCCGGATGAATGAAGTGGCGGGTGCGGGTGATGGCCGCGGCGAGGGTCCGGTCCATATCCTGCCGGCAGTAATGTTCGGCCATGTCCGGTTGCCAGCAGAGAATGGCCTGGTCGGCGGTCTGTTCGAAGCTCAGGAATACCGACTCGTTGATCAGCCGATGCAGGCGCACGTACTGGGTAACGGCTTCACCCAGGGTGTCACAGTTGAAAAACACATGCCCGACCAGTCCCATCCGCTCGGGATCCACCACTTTTCCGGCGTTCAGCCCGACAGCCGGATCGCCCGTTACCAGCTCGGCGTGTTCCCACAGCCGGTAATGGGCATCGGCGGGCACGCGCCGGTCCGGGTCGGTGAGCTCAGACATGGCCAGCCCGGTCAGCTGTTCCACCCGTGGCGCATTGAGAACACCCTGGCGTTCCAGATAGTGAACCAGCGCCAGCGTGCTGGAGGCAGCGACCAGGGGTGCGCTGGTGGAGTCTGATTGGGCAGATGTCACGTTGATAGTTAACGACCTGTCATGATGACTGATACAAAATGTCAAGTGGGTGCAACCGCCTGTCAAGGGTTACCCGTGGCTTTAACGATAGCATCAGGGTATCAGGTTGAAGCAATGGAAAAGCAATCAGGAGGTGTTTTATGGAACAGGAAATCTTCG
The DNA here is from genome assembly GCF_040148675.1 of Marinobacter sp. NFXS11. Lineage (NCBI taxonomy): Bacteria > Pseudomonadati > Pseudomonadota > Gammaproteobacteria > Pseudomonadales > Marinobacteraceae > Marinobacter > Marinobacter sp. NFXS11. Next base: position 1,357,542 of record NZ_JAGDDV010000002.1, read on the forward strand.
TACCTCATACCGAGCTTGAGCGTAAAAACGTGATTGAGCTTGCCGAGTATCTGAACAGCATCTTCTACTGCTGATCCTTCAGACGTCACGTCTATGACCTTCAAGCCGGGCTTTGCCCGGCTTTTTTTCGTCCACGGAAAATGACCGCTAATACCGGCACTTGCTCGCAAGACTGGCAGTGGTAATGTATCCGGTCTGAGAACGCAGACCAATCCGGAGACTGACTGCCCATGACTGTTGCGCTGAACCACCGCATTACCGGCGAAGGCCCGCCCCTGATACTGCTGCACGGGCTGTTCGGCTCCCTGGACAACCTGGGGGGTATCGCCCGCCGCCTGGAAGACCAGTGGCAGATTCACGCACTGGACGAGCGCAACCACGGGAGTTCGCCCCACACGGATACCATGGACTATCCGGCCATGGCCGCCGACGTCATTGCCTACATGGACGCCCAGGCCCTGGATAAGGTGAGCCTGCTGGGTCATTCCATGGGTGGCAAGGTGGCGATGCAGGTTGCCCTCCAGGCGCCGGAGCGTGTGGAAAAATTGATCGTGGCCGACATTGCCCCGGTAAACTACAAACCCCGGCACGATGCTATTCTGGAAGGGTTGACCAGTATGGATCTGACCGGTGTGCGTTCCCGTCAGGACGCAGACAGGCTGATGGCGGATTTTGTCGAAGAGCCGGGTGTTCGCCAGTTCCTGCTGAAAAACCTGGAACGGATTCCCCGAGAAGACCAGCAGGAGGGCGGGCCAATGTTCCGGTGGCGGCTCAATCTGCCGGTTATCGATGCCTGCTACGAACATCTGGCCAGGGCACCTGAGGGCAATGGCCCGTTTGATGGTCCTGTGCTGTTTCTGAAGGGCGCGGATTCGGCCTACATCCAGGAAAAACACCGGGATGATATCCAGCGACTGTTCCCGCAGGCACAGCTGCGTATTATCCAGGGTACCGGCCATTGGCTGCACGCTGAGAAAGCCGACTCCTTTGCGGCCCTGTGCCGCCGTTTCCTCAGCGCCGATGAATGACGGGGCCCTGCGTAGGGCATTTTCCTGCTCACCGGCCCGTCTGCTAAGGTGGGCCAATCGCTGACACAAGGAATGGACATAACAACAGGCGGGCAGAGTGTATGAAATGGCTGATGGTGGGTTTGCTGGTTGTTTTCCTGCTGCTTGGCAGTTTCCTGCTGACTCCCTCGCCCGTCGACAGCAAAGCCTGGAACCCGCCATCGCCACCTCCGCTGACCGGCGAAGTTGCGCCAAATGAGCGCCTGAGGCTTGCGGACCTGATCGCCCGGGGGCAGGTATACGGCCCCGAGGACACAGCCGTGAGCAAGGATGGTGTGCTTTATACCGGCACCCAGGATGGCTACATCGTGCGGGTGTTCCCGGATGGCCGGGTTGAAAACTGGCTGTCCACCGATGGTCGGCCCCTGGGCATGGTGTTTGACAGCCAGGGTAATCTGATTGTCGCAGATTCCTGGCGGGGGCTGCTGTCCATCAGTCCCGAGGGAGAGATCACCGTACTGGCCCGCGAGGCGGAGGGGACGCTGTTCCGCTTTACCGACGATGTCGACATTGCCGATGACGGGCGCATTTATTTTACCGACGCCAGTTCCAAGTTCCACCAGCCGGAATACATGCTGGATCTTCTGGAAATGCGTCCCCATGGCCGCTTGCTCCGCTACTCTCCAGGAACCGGCAAGGCCGAAGTTCTCCTGGCCAACCTGCATTTTGCCAATGGTGTTGCGGTATCTCCGGAGGGCGACTACGTGCTGGTTAACGAAACCTGGAAATACCGCATCCTCCGATACTGGATTCACGGACCCAAAGCCGGGCAGGCGGAAGTCTTTGCCGACAATCTGCCCGGTTTTCCCGATAACCTCGCGGTGGATGATCAGGGGCGCTACTGGGTGGCGTTTCCTACCCTCAGAGATTCGAGGATGGATGCCATGCACCCTCGGCCCTGGCTCAAGGATCTGGTGGCCAAACTCCCGAGCAGCCTTAAACCTGCGCCACAAGAATATGGCCTTGTGATCGCGTTCGACCGGGACGGTGAGGTTATTACCAGTCTCCACGACACCCGGGGTACCCATCTGCAGGAAATCACCTCGGTGAATCCTCACGATGGCAACCTGTACTTTGGTTCACTTCACAATGATCGTATTGGTCGGCTACCGTTGCGGGCCATTCCGGGTCTGGGGGACAGCAACTGATGCAGCAACACGATATTGCCTGGGATCTGCCGGCGCCTTTCACGATCGAGATAGCGGTGCGGCCCGAGGATACCGATCGGCTTGGGCACGCCAACAACGTTGTTTACGTACGCTGGCTGGAAGACGTCAGCTGGGCACACATAGAAAGCCTGGGTATGACCTGGGAACTGCACGAGAAAACCGGCAAGGCGATGGCCATCACCCGCACGGAAATCGATTACCTGGCCTCGGCGAACGCCGGCGATCAACTGGTTCTGGGGACCTGGCTGACCGATTACGATGGTCGGTTCCGGTCTGCACGGCAGTTCCAGCTCGTTCGCCCCTCGGATGGCAAGACGCTGGTCAGAGCGGTTTCCACTCACGCCTGTGTTGATCTGAAAAGCCAGCGGCCTGCCCGTGCGCCCAAAGAGTTCGCCGAGATTCTCGGTTCCGCTGTGGTAGCCGGAGGCAAAGGGCTGTAGGTCACCCGAGGTCTTTTGTGCTTTACTTCAGCTAGCCGTGTTCAAAGCCAATCCCGTTTAACCTGTTGTCCGGAGATCCTCATGGAAAATACTGCCGATCAGAATGCTGAAGCCACGATGCGCCATGTGATCTACGATCGCTTTGGTGAGCGTGACGTCCTGCAAGTGGTCACGGCCGATGTGCCAGTCCCCGGAGACGATCAGGTCCTGGTCAGGGTGCACGGTGCCGGGCTCAATCCGATCGACTGGAAAACCCGGAAGGGGCTTGGTTTTGCGGCGCGGCAGATCGAGAATTCGTTGCCATGGACGCCCGGTTACGATGTCGCCGGAGAGGTTGTCGGAGTGGGGGCAAGCGTGACCACCCTGGCGCCCGGTGACAGGGTCATGGGCATGGTCGGATTCCCGGCCGGCGGTGGCGGTTATGCGCAGTATGCCCTGGCGGCGGCCGATGAACTGGCCATCGTGCCGGAAGAACTGGACCTGGTGTCTGCAGGTGCCTTGCCCCTGGCGGCACTGACCGCATGGCAGGCTCTGTTCGAGATGGCGAAACTGGAGTCGGGGCAGAAAATCCTGATCCACGCCGGCGCCGGTGGCGTTGGCCATTTTGCGGTGCAGTTTGCGCTGGAGCGCGGTGCCCATGTGATTGCAACGGCCTCGGCCAGTAACCGGGATTTCCTCGCGGAACTCGGGGTCCACGAGGTGATTGACTACCGCAACACGGATATCGCCGAAGAGTGCTATGGCCTCGACGTGGTACTGGATCTTGTTGGCGGTGAGACCGGAAAACGCTCCCTGCACACCTTGGGTGAGCAGGGCGTTCTTGTGACCATCCCGACGGTTACCGCCGACGAAATTATCAGTGCTGCCGAGGAAATGGGTTTACGCGCCCATGGCATGACTGTCCGTCCGGACGTATTTCACCTGGATGAGATTGCCGAACTGATTGAGGACGGCGACGTCAAAGTGCACATCGAAAAGGCGTTTGCGCTGGACGATGTCGCGCAGGCCCACGAAGTGCTGGAAGGCGGGCACGTGCGCGGCAAGCTGGTGCTAGATTGTCGATGAGGGTTCCTGATCGGCCGGTTGATCCTGACTGGCCGATGGTTCCCCTACCTCTTTCTCCTTGCGCTCCTTGCGGGCCTGGGGCGGTACCAGGCTGATCAGGATCCAGTCATCTTCCGGTTTCAGATCTTTCATGCTGCAAACCGGGGCGACGTGTTCCTTGCTGTCGAACGTGAACAGTACCAGGGCCTGGTTCTGGTATTTGTTCAGGAACTCCTCGTAACCGAATTCCTCGCTCAACTGGGTGGTCTTTACGGTGTAACCCTGGCTCACCAGACTGGCCAGCTTGGCGTAGCTGACGCCATTGAACAGGCCCCTGGTCATCTGTATTTTTTCAGCCGTCTGATGCCGGGCCTTCTGGTCCTGATCACCTTCGGCCAGGCTGAATACGCACTTGTTTCCGAACCAGTCCAGGAAGTGGTACGTGGCCAGCGAGTTCATGTGCTTGTACGGGGAGATCACCAGCAGCTTGCCAATGCCTGTCAGGTCCAGATGGGTCGATGCATGCTCGGAAACCGGGTTGCCGAAGTACACCTGCAGGTTCTCCATACGTGCCTGACGAACGTTTTCCCAGTTGGTATCGGCCAGGGTCACGGGCACCTCATACTTTTTCAGGGCCATGCCAATCATACGGGCCACCGGATTGGCGCCCAGAATCAGGAAGCCGTATTCCGCTGGTTCCGCGACCTTCAACAGGCGGGCAACCGGCCGGGCGGTGAGGCTCTGTAGAGTAACGGTGGCGATAATCAGCATAAACACCAGGGGCACCAGGGCGCCGGCACTTTCATAACCCAGCTTCTGCAGCTGGAAAGCGAAAAGCGCTGACACCGCGGCGGCGACGATGCCCCGGGGGGCGATCCAGCTCAGAAATAGTTTTTCCCGCAAGTTCAGGTTGGTGCCGATGGCCGACAGGAAAATACTCAGGGGGCGGGCCACCAGCATCAGCAGGGCCAGCACCGCCACCAGGCCCCAACCCAATTCGGCAATCGCCGCAAACTCAACCCGCGCCGCCAGGATGATGAACAGGGCGGAGATCAACAGAACGCTCAGGGATTCCTTGAACTCCAGAATGCTATCAATGGGCACCTGCTTCATGTTGGCCATCCAGATGCCCATGACGGTGACGGTCAGCAGACCGGATTCATGGGCCAACTCGTTCGAAATCGCATACACGCCGAGCATGAAGGTGAGTGTGCCGGCGTTGTGCAGGTACTGCGGCATCCAGTGCTTGCGCAGCACAATGCCGTTGAGATATCCGGCAACCGCACCGATCACAAAGCCCACGGCCAGGGTTTTTCCAAAGATATACACCGAGTGGCCAAACACGTTGCCCTGACCCCAGGACACGATCCCTTCGAATACCAGAACCGCCAGCAGAGCGCCGACCGGGTCAATGATGATGCCTTCCCAGCGCAGTATGTTGGCCAGTTTCGAATCCGGTCGCACGGAGCGCAGCAGCGGCGCGATAACCGTCGGGCCGGTGACAATCGAGATAGCGCCGAACAAGAGGGCGACCGCCCAGGAGACATCCAGAAGCCAGCGGGCGGCCAGGGTGCCGATGATGCAGGTGACAATAGAACCTACCGGAATGAGGTTGCGGACCATTTTGCCGTGGCCCCGTATTTCCTCGTAGCGCAGGGTCAGGCTGCCTTCAAACAGAATGATGGCGACGGCCAGGGAAATAACCGGAAACAACAGATCACCGAACACCACTTCCGGCGCCAGAAACCCCAGGACGGGGCCGGCGGCAATACCACCCGCCAACAGGAACAGGATGGCGGGCATGCGCACGCGCCAGGCAAGCCACTGGCAGAACAGGGATAAGACGCCAATGCTGGCAAGAAGCAGGACAGTACTGACTGGCATAATGGTTTCAGTTCCGTTGATCTATTGGTTGGCGCGCCGGGCAATCCGGTTCAGGAGTCGGGAAGCTGCAAATAAACCAAAGCTGGCGGTTACCGGGCTGGCGGCGCCAAAGCCGGAGGCGCAATCCAGGCGCACCGGGCCGTCGGTGGCAGGTTTTTGATGGCACACTTCCCCGTCTCCGGCAGGATACGTTAGCTGCTCGAGGGAGTATACGGCCTCAATGCCGAAGCGACGCTTCGGATTCCTTGAAAAGCCATATTCCCGCCGCAGCAGGTTTCGAACCTTGGCCAACAGTGGGTCCTGGGTGGTTTTGCTGAGGTCGGCCACCTGGATCTGGGTAGGATCGATCTGTCCCCCCGCGCCACCGGCACACACCAGCGGAATTTTCCGGCGCTGGCAGTGGGCAATCAGTGCGGCCTTGGCCTTGACGCTGTCGATGGCGTCGATGACGCCGGTCATGCCGTCGTTAATGAGTTCGCTGACATTTTTGGTGGTCAGAAAACCGAAATGTACCCGAATGTCTGCGTCCGGGTTGATGGCCCGCAGCCGATCAGCCATGGCGTCGGTTTTAGTGCGCCCGTACTGACCTTCGAGAGCGTGGAGTTGTCGGTTGGTGTTGGACACACAGACATCGTCCATGTCGATCAGGGTGATGGTGCCAACGCCGCTTCGGGCCAGGGCTTCAGCGGCCCAGGACCCGACTCCGCCAAGACCGACCACGGCAATATTGGCGTGACGAAAGGCTTCCAGGGCCCGGCGCCCGTAGAGTCGTTCTATGCCACCAAAGCGGAAAGCGTAATCGTCGGCGTTCATGGTATCCCCGTGCAGGTCCGGTCGTAGGCCGGACAGAATCAAAGATCGCAATTGTAACCCAGTGACCGCGCAGACAAAAAAGGACCATAAAAAAAGCCACGCAGGGCGTGGCTTTCAAAGTACCCAGTCCGACGGGGAGCTGGGCGGGACTAGTTCAGAGACACTAATCAACGTGATCATTATCAATGCCCGATGCATTCACCTGAAGGTCACAAGCTGTCATTGATCGGTCATTTCCGGCCAGGCCGGGAGAACCTTGGCCGGATAGCGGATCACGCGGCCCAGTGGTCGTCCGAGAACGCCATCAGGCTGTCCTTGCCACTCTGAATGTCGCCCAGCAGCCAGTCGACTTCCGGAAGCAGCTTTTCAAAGTAGAAGCGGGCAGAGACAACCTTGCTCTCGAGCAGGGGCTTGTTGCCTTCGCCGGCGGCAAGCTGTTCGTTGGCCACGTTGGCCATCCGGGACCAGAGGTAACCGATGACCGTCAGCGCCATCAGGCGCAGATACGGAGTTGCGGCAGCGCCCGCCTGCTCCGGATCTTTCGGTGCATTGCTGGCCAGCCACATGGTGGCGCTCTCAAGTGCCTTCATCGCGTTCTTCAGCTCTTCGCGGTGCGGCGCTTCCGGGTTGTCCTTCAGGTATCCGCTCAGGGTGCCAAACAGAGTGCGCACCAGCTGGCCGCCTTTCAGGCTCAGCTTACGGCCCACAAGATCCATGGCCTGAATACCGTTGGTGCCCTCGTAGATCCGGGCAATCCGGCCGTCCCGCACCAGTTGCTCCAGCGGCCAGTCGGTGGTGAAACCGGAACCACCAAGTACCTGCAGCCCGGTGTTGGCGTTGTTGAAGCCTTCGTCCGTCAGGAATGACTTCACCACCGGGGTGAGCAGTTGAACCAGATCGTCCGCGGATTCCTGTACGGTTTCATCGGGATGGGCGACCGAAAGATCCAGCTGGTGGCCGGCAAACAGGGCCAGGGCACGCATGCCTTCGTTCAGGACTTTCTGGCGCATCAGCATCCGGCGTACATCCGGGTGCACGATGATCGGATCAGCGGGGCCATCCGGGTTTTTCGAGCCGCTCAGTGAACGGCTCTGCAGGCGCTCACGGGCAAAGCCGAGGCTTTCCTGGTAGGCCATTTCTGCCAGGCCCAGGCCCTGCATGCCCACCATCAGGCGCGCCTCGTTCATCATGGTGAACATGGCACGCATGCCATCATTCGGCTCGCCTACCAGCCAGCCCTTGGCACCTTCGAAGTTCATCACACAGGTGGCAGAGCCCTTGATGCCCATCTTGTGTTCGAGACCGCCACAGAAGGCCGGGTTGCGCTCACCGGAGTCCGGCAGAAACTTGGGAACCACGAACAGCGAAATTCCCTTGGTGGTATCTGGAGCTCCAGGCAGTTTTGCCAGCACCAGATGTACGATGTTGTCCACCAGGTCGTGCTCGCCCCCGGTAATCCAGATCTTGGTGCCTTCAAGCGCGTAGCTGCCGTCATCGTTCGGAGTCGCGCGGGTGCGAATCAGGCCCAGGTCGGTGCCGCACTGGGGTTCTGTGAGACACATGGTGCCCGTCCACTCGCCGGAGATCAGCTTCTCCAGGTAGGTCTTTTTCAGTTCTTCGGAACCGTGGGCATGCAGGGCGCTGATGGCGCCGTGGGTCAACCCGGGGTACATGCCGAGGGAAAGATTGGTGGAACACACCATTTCATCCACCACAAACTTCAGGGTATGCGGCAAACCCTGACCGCCGTATTCGAGTGGCGCGTCCAGCGCGGTCCAGCCGCCCTCGACAAACTTCTTGTAGGCGTCCTTGAAACACTCCGGTGTTGTCACAGAGTTGGTTTCAGGATTGTAAGTGCAGCCCTCGCGGTCGCCGGCCTGGTTGGTGGGCTGGATCACCTCAGCTGCCAGTTTGCCGGCCTCGTCGATGACCGCTGAAATCAGATCCGGGGTGGCATCGGCGTATTTTTCCAGCTCATGCAGCCGGTCTGCGCCCAATACATCAAACAACAGAAAGCGAAGGTCATTCGCCGGAGCCTGGTATTGCATGGATACTCTCCTAGGTGCGCCGTTTTAACGGGAGCGCTGCAATATTTGGCAGCGACCCAAAGATGATTTGAACACTGGTTTCATACGCCCGTTTTAATGCGCTGGTTCACCGGGCTGGCAGTCTGGACGATAGAATTTTCGTATGTCTTCCTGAACCAAGGAGGTCTCAAATGAAACAAGTGGTGATAGCCGGGGTTTCCGGCGCAATCGGTGGCGCTTTGGCAAGCCGGTTGCTTGAGCGTGATTCGCAAACCACGGTGATCGGGTTGTGCCGTGATCCGGAGAATGCGCCGGACGCTTTGCGCAGCCATCAGCGCATCACTTTGCTGCCCTGGGATGCGGAAAGCGGTGCGGCGTCCGGTGCGATTGCCGAGGCACTGGAATCGCTGCTAAACGGGAAGGAGGGGATTGATAGCTTTATTTATGCCGCGGGGCTGCTTCACGGGCCGGATATGTTCCCGGAGAAGCGCCTTGAAGACCTCGATCCGCAGAGTATGGCGCGTGCGTTTGCTGTCAACGCAACCGGTTTCGGATTGCTGACCCAGGCGTTATTGCCATGGCTGCGACATAGGGAATTCAAACGGGTGGTGGCTATTTCCGCCAAGGTTGGCTCGATAACCGACAACGGGTTTGGCGGCTGGTATGCCTATCGCAGTTCAAAAGCGGCACTGAACATGCTCGTTCGCAACCTGTCCATTGAGTTGCCGCGCCGTTGCAAACCGGTTGCCTGCGTATCCCTGCATCCTGGCACGACCGAATCGGCGTTGAGCGAACCATTCAGCCAATCTCTCGCCAAGCTTAAAGTGCATACTCCAGAGGAAACGGCTACCAACCTTCTGGAGGTGCTGGATGGACTGGGGGAGGACGATAACGGGAAGTTTCTGAGCTGGGATGGTACAGAACTGCCCTGGTAGTTCGGACGCCGTGGCATCGGATACAAAAAAGGGGCGATTTCCATCGCCCCTTTTTCGTGTCCGTCATTCGGTGGAAGGTTACCGAATAAAGGGATTGAGCATCCGGGTAAAGGTGCCCGTAAGCTTCACCGGGGCACTCAACACGGAGAGTGTTATGCAATCCTCGCAACCAACCGCGACTGGTTTATGCTCGTCCTCATCGTTCAGGACCACGAAATCCCACTGGTTAAACACCCCTTTCTGGTCGGCAAACGCACCCTGAAGGACGATCGTGGTTTCCTCCCCGCGATGCGTGTGGGCAGGCGCCTTGCCGCCGGCAGCGAGCTTCTGGAGCACAACCTGCTCTTTCTGTCCGGGGAACCGATCGGTGATGTCCAGGACACTCACATCGCCCAACTGGCGCTTCCAAGGCAAGCTATTGAGATCTTCACCCAGTAGCTTCTGCAGGGCGCTAACCCTCGGGATGGCTGGTGTCACAGGCTCGGCTGCCGGTTCGCTATCAATCTTTGAAAGAATGCTGTCGAACATACTTTCAGAGACACTCACCTTTGGCTGCTGCTCCATCATCACAGCCCCAAGGCTATCGAGCGTGTCCACACGGCTGCGGCAGAGGGAACACTTGTCCAGATGGAGCTTGATGCACAGGGCATGGGGCTCGCTCAGGTTACCTGCGCTGTACTCCATCAGGCTCAGGCTGTCGGGATGGTGCCGTGTCATACGTTCTGGTCCTGCAAAATCACTTTCAGTTTATTCAACGCCAGGCGGACCCGGCTTTTCACGGTGCCAAGAGGGATGTCCAACTCGTCTGCAACCATCTGGTGCGACTTGTTTTCCATATACACCTTGGCAATGACCGTAATTTGTTCTTCCGGCAGATGACTCAGGGATTCCCTGATTCGCCGTTCGGACATGAGACGATGCAAAGATGTAACCGGCTCGTTTTCGTTTTCGCCCGGAATCTGCCAGAGGTCTTCTGTCTCGACTGGCATTTCAGCGCTGGTACGCTGCATCTTCCTCAACATATCGATGCGCTGGTTACGGGCGATGGTGAAAATCCAGGTTGATGCGGCCGCCTTGCGCCAGTCGTAGAGGCAAGAGCGTCTCCAGATCGACACGAAAACTTCCTGCACGAGCTCTTCCGCATGACTCGCCAGACCGTTCGCCATGGCGTAGTACTTGATTTGCGGGCCAAAATGCTCGAACAGCGCGTGGTACGCTTCGCGATCCTGGTTCTTGCCCACTTTCTGCAGCATCTGGCTCCATTGGTCCTTGCGGCCCTCGGAACTTGCTGGCTTTTGATCCAGTGTGGTCACCGGACGCTCCTTGACAGTCGCATGATTTGAGCTTGTTCTGGTCATCATTCTATGCACTCGTCCCGGGTTTGTCAGTGTCTAGATTTACGGATCGGTGAATCAGGTGGATCAGCCTTTGTCGGAAAAAACAGAGAAAGCTGGCATCAGCGACGGTTTTGAATCGTCTCGCAGGTGATTGCCGGAATCGGCAGAGCGGTCTAGTCTGAGCAATAAATCGACTCCGGACGACAACTACCTCCATGAATGCTCCCGGCTTTACCGGAAACCTGCCCGTTATCCGGGCGCACTATGCGGATATCCTCTGCCAGTTGGCGGAGGACCTTGGCCTGCAGCGGTCCCGGCTATTGTCGGCTTCCGGTATCCGTCCATCCATGCTCGGTCATCCGGACAATTTCATTACCGTCGAGCAGTTCAGTGCCCTGTGTCGCGAAGCGCTTGTGCAGAGTGGTGATCCTGCCCTCGGACTTGAATTCGGAAAGCGGCTGAAGTTCACGACCCATGGCTCGCTGGCCCAGGCCGCCATCAGCTGCGATACGCTTGAGCAGGCGCTTACGGTGCTGATCAAGTATTTCCAGATCCGCTTTGTCTACATGAGCCTGTCGTTCTTCGTGGAGGAACATGAGGCCGTGATCCAGCTGGACCTGGCGCACAGCATTGAGGACCTGTACCGGTTCAATGTTGATGTGGTGATGGCGTCACTGATGGATGTGAATCTCCTGCTTTTTGGCCATCGGCTGCTGGAAGGCGGGCGATGCCTGCTGGACTTTCCGGAGCCTGATGATCTCTTGGCCTATCGACAGCTGTTCGGCAGCCAGATTGCGTTTGGCAGCGGTGTGAACCAGCTGCGGTTCAAGCGGGTTTTTCTCGACTCCCCCATGTCACTGTCGAATCCGGTGACCCGTCGCATTGCCGAGGCCCAGTGCCAGGAGGAAATGCGATTCATCGAGGGTTCTACATCGGTTTCGGACCGGGTGGTGCGTCTCCTCGAGACGGGGCGAAGCCAGCGGTTACCGTCTCTGGAGGAGGTGGCGGAACACTTGAAAATGTCCACCAGGACGCTACGCAGGCAATTGGCATCCGAAGGGGTGCGATTCCAGCAGCTGCAGGATTCCATTCGCCACCGCCGAGCCCTTGAACTGCTGCGCCGCAATGAGCTGAGCATTGATGAGATAGCCGACGCTCTGGCCTACAGTGACCCCTCCAACTTTGGCCGGGCCTTCCGCAAGTGGGAAGGCGTTTCTCCCAGTGCCTGGCGTCGGAAGCATCAGAAGCTCTGACGTGGGCTATTCCTCGAGGTAGGTATAACCGTCCAGGCCGGCGGCCAGCTCTGCCATAAGCGAGGCCTGGGTTTCCGCTGCCAGCGCGGAGGCGGCAAACTTGCGCCTATAGGCCTCCATCAGGGCCTCGGGTTCAAAGTTCACATAGCGCAACACCTTGGCGACGGTGTCCCCGGTGATGGGGGCGCTGATCTCGTAACCGCCTTCTGGCGTGAGGCGGACGTCCACTGAATGAGTGTCGCCGAACAGGTTGTGCATATCGCCCAAAATTTCCTGATACGCGCCGGTCATGAAAAAGCCCATTAGTAAAGGCTCGCCCGACCGTTCTTCGGGTAAGGGCAGGGTTGTCTCCGTGCCCTGGCCATCGACGTAGCGGTCGATACGCCCGTCCGAATCGCAGGTAATATCCTGGATAACTGCCCGTCGGTTTAGTGGGCGATTAAGGCCGTTGATCGGCATAACCGGGAAGATCTGATCAATGCCCCAGACATCGGGCAGTGATTGGAACAGGGAAAAATTAACGAAGAGTTTTTCCGCCAGTTTCTCATTGAGTTCGTCGATGATTTCCCGGTGAGCCCGGTTGCTGCTGTCCAGCTGATCCCGGAGCAGTCGGCAGCAGCTGGTGTACAGGGTTTCAGCATCCGCCCGCTCCTGGAGCGACAGTACGCCGTGGGCGAACTGGGCGTGAACATCGGCCATGGCGTGGAGTACGTCATGGTAGATCTCAGCCAATGAGCGGGGGGTGTTTGTGTCCTGCAGGCTTTCAAGGTCGCGCCAGAGATCGTGCAGCGGCGCTGAGGCAGTCGCCCCCGGTTGTTGCGGTGTCCGGTTTTCCGGTGCTTCGTGGTCGATCACGTTGGTTACAAGCACGGAGTGATGCGCGGTCAGGGCTCTGCCGGATTCGCTGATCAGATCCGGGTGAGGCGTACCGTGGCGATCGCATTCGGCCTGGAGTACATGCACCACATTATAGGCATATTCGTACACGCTGTAGTTCATGGAGCAGCTACTGCGGGAGCGAGTGCCCTCGTAGTCCACGCCCAGGCCCCCGCCGATATCCACCGTGCCGATCGGGGCGCCCATCTGGCGCAACTCGCTGTAAAAGCGGGCGCATTCCCTGAGACCGGTCTGAATGTCGCGGATATTGGCGATCTGAGAGCCAAGGTGGAAATGCAGAAGCTGCAGGGTATCCAGGGCACCCGCCTCGCGCAGGGTGTCGACGACATCCAGAACCTGGCTGGCGGACAGGCCGAATTTCGACTTTTCACCGCCTGTGTTCTGCCAGTTGCCTTTACCGATGGTGGCGAGCCGGGCCCGAACCCCGATCAGCGGTGAAACGCCCAGGCTTTTTGCCTCTTCCAGGATGAGTGGCAGTTCCGACTTCTTCTCGACCACGATGAACACCCGGTGGCCCAGAGTCTGGCCAATCAGGGCCAGGCGGATGTATTCCCGGTCCTTGTAACCATTACAGACAATCACTGATCCGGGTTGCTGCGACATTGCCAGCACCGCCATCAGCTCTGGCTTGCTGCCCGCTTCAAGCCCGATCTGCCCGTTGGAGGCGGCGGGCTCGGCAGCCAGCAGCTCTTCGACCACGCGGCGCTGCTGGTTGACCTTGATGGGGTAAACCGCCGTGTAGCCGCCCTGGTAGGCGTGCTCCTCTGCAACCTTGTTGAAGGCATTGCAGAGTTTGTTAACGCGGTCGTGCAGGATGTCAACGAAGCGCACAAGTACCGGCAGCTGGACCCCGGACTCGGTCAGCGTCCGGGTCAGTTCGGGCAGATTGATGCGGGCCGGGCTGTGGCCACGATCCGGGCGGATGAGCACCTGGCCCTGATCATTGACACCGATGTAGCCATCGCTCCAGTGGGCAATGTTGTAAACCTTGTGGGCCGGTGTGGCGCTGGCTTCGCTCATGCTTGCTATCCTGTCAGGAAACACTGGCCGCCATTGTATGGATTCCCATCCCCGGCTAAAAGCATCGGCTGCGGAAAATACATGGCGTTTCACCGCGATTATCGCTTTAGCTCACGGTGGGGCATCCCTACAATACGCCCTTTCAATTCAGCCCATGGCCCACAGCGGGAGGCAAGACATGACAGCACTCAATGACGGCTGGTTTACCGAGGTATTCCAGGATCAGGGGACCGCGTTCTCCCTGCAGGTGAAAAAGAAGCTCCATGAGGAACAGACGCCGTTCCAGAAACTGGAAATCTACGAGACCGAGACCTTTGGCAATCTGATGGTTCTGGATGGCTGCGTAATGCTGACCACCCGCGACAACTTCCTGTACCACGAGATGATGACGCACCCGGCCCTGTTTACCCACCGCGATCCGAAAAAGGTGGTGATTGTTGGCGGCGGAGACTGTGGCACCCTGAAAGAGGTGCTCAAGCACCCGGGCGTCGAGGAAGCCTGGCAGGTGGAAATTGATGAACGGGTAACCCGAGTATCTGAAGAGTACTTTCCGGAATTGTGCGAGGCCAACAGCGACCCGCGCGCCAATTTCTTCTTTGGCGACGGGATCCAGTGGATGCGGGATATTGAGCCGAACAGCGTTGACCTCATCATTATCGACAGCACCGATCCGGTAGGCCCCGCTGAAGGTCTGTTTGCCCTGGATTTTTATCGGGATGCCATGCTGGCGCTGCGCGAGGGCGGGATTATTGTTCAGCAGAGTGAATCGCCGCTGCTCCACACCGAGAGCATCATCAAGGGTATTCACGAGGACATGCGCAAGGCCGGATTCGAGCACGTGCAGACCCTGCCATTCCCGCAGCCGGTTTATCCGACGGGTTGGTGGAGTTGCACCATGGCGAGCAAGGAGAATCCGATCAAGTATTTCCGAGAGGAAGATGCCAACAATCGCCCGTTCGTAACCCGCTACTACAACGCCGGTGTTCATCGCGGTGCGCTGGCAATGCCTCAGTTCATGGTGGATGCGCTTGAGGATGAGGTGAGGCCGACAGAAGGTTAGGCAAGATCGGACCTACAAAAAAGGGGCGCCAACTGGCGCCCCTTTTTACTTGCACTGTCAGCGTTTACTGCTTGCCGCTGACGAACTCCGGATAGGCTTCCATACCACACTCGGACAGATCCACGCCTTCGTACTCCTCTTCTTCCGAGACCCTGATGCCCATGACGGCTTTCAGGATGCCCCAGACGATCAGACTGGTGACGAATACCCAGATGAAGATGGTGAGCATGCCGACCAGCTGGCCCATGAAGGTAGCGTCTGCGTCGGACAGGAGGACCGCAAAGATACCCCAGATGCCGACCACACCGTGAACAGAGATGGCACCGACCGGGTCGTCAATGCGCAGCTTGTCCATGGTTACGATGGAGAACACAACCAGGGTGCCACCGATGGCGCCGATGATGGTGGCCAGCAGGGGAGACGGATCCGCCGGTTCTGCAGTGATCGCAACCAGGCCAGCCAGAGCGCCGTTCAGGGCCATGGTCAGGTCGGCCTTGCCGAACATCAGGCGTGCCACGATCAGGGCAGCGATCAGACCGCCGGCTGCAGCCGCGTTGGTGTTCAGGAACACGTTGGCCACTTCGTTGGCGACACCGATGCCACCCAGTTTCAGGGTTGAGCCACCATTGAAGCCGAACCAGCCCATCCACAGGATGAAGGTACCAAGAGTTGCCAGGGGCAGGTTGGCGCCCGGGAACGCGCGGATTTCTCCTTTGGCGCCGTATTTACCTTTACGGGCACCGAGCAGGATCACACCTGCCAGGGCTGCTGCTGCACCGGCCATGTGAACGATACCGGAACCGGCGTAGTCGCTGTAGCTCAGCTCGTACATACCGAATACCGCGTCGCCGTTCCAGGTCCAGGAACCCTGCATCGGGTAGATGAAACCACACATAACAACGGCGAAGCCCAGGAAGGCCCAGAGCTTCATGCGCTCAGCCACGGCACCGGAGACGATGGACATGGCGGTTGCAACGAAGACAACCTGGAAGAAGAAGTCAGAAGCGCCGCTGTATTCGCCCATGTCGCCGAAGCCGGCTTCAGTGGAGGCTGCAATAACGCCCGCAATCGCTGCGTCGTCCATCTCGGCAACAGTTGTTACACCGCTCAGGAAAATACCGCCGTCGTACATGATGTCGTAGCCGACAATCAGGTACATGGTACAGGCGACCGCAAACAGGGCCACGTTTTTGGTCAGGATTTCGGTGGTGTTCTTGGCACGCACCAGGCCGGCTTCCAGCATGGCAAAGCCAGCGGCCATCCACATGACCAGGGCACCGCAAATCAGGAAGTAAAAGGTATCCAGCGCATACTGGAGTTCAAAAATGTGATTAAGATTGCTTTCCATATGAAGCCCTCCGCACGAGGCTTTTCAGGTTATAAATTTTTTGCGTTGGCTGTTCGAAAAATCAGAGCTGGTTCAGACCGCTTCTTCGCCGGTTTCGCCAGTCCGGATCCGGATGGCTTGAGCCAGTTCAGTCACGAAGATCTTGCCGTCACCGATCTTGCCGGTGTTAGCCGCCTTGGTGATGGACTCGATAACCTGGTCCAGAAGGTTGTCGCCGATAGCAACTTCCACCTTCACCTTGGGCAGGAAATCCACCACGTATTCCGCGCCACGATAGAGTTCTGTGTGGCCTTTTTGCCGACCGAAGCCTTTGACTTCAGTGACGGTAACGCCTTGTACGCCAATCTCGGATAGTGCCTCACGGACATCATCCAATTTGAAAGGCTTGATGATCGCTGTCACAAGTTTCATTGCTTTCTCCTTGGTAAAGCCGTCTCAACAGTGAGGGCCCGTCGGCCGGTTGTTGAGCTCGGGATGCTGCCACCTCGCACACCAATTGTGCGGATTGCGTACGAGAGCTTTAGCATCGTGTATGCCAACGCAAAAAAATAGTTTTAAAACAGTAGTCTACGATATCCGCGTACCAGAATGGCGCAAACTTGTGCACCAAAATAGAGCGGGTAGCCGACCAGTGAGCCAATTTGGAGCGGGCTCCCTGGCCCTTCGCCACTCATTATAGGGTCGACCACCTACAGTATGGCAGGGGCTGCGGTGTGATACACTCTCGCTAACCGGCAATCGGCCCTGTCTTTTAGTCGAATCCGGATATTTCAGGAATTTGTGAGGTGATGTGTGAAAGGTCCACAGGATATTTTTTCCCAGCTGCAGGGCCAGTTTGGCCAGTTTGTTCCCGACATGGCCCGCGCTGCACGGGAAGATTTTGAAACCCAGGCCCGGGCCACCGTGATGGCCGTTCTGTCTCGCCTGGAGTTGGTAACCCGGGAGGAGTTTGACGCCCAGCAGGCGGTCCTGCTGAAGACCCGTGAAAAGGTGGACGCGCTCGAGAAACGGGTGGCCGAACTGGAAAATTCCCTGCAGAAACAATAAATTCCGGACACGCTCGGCAGGATGCTGGGCAAACAGTTCCGGTTGTTACCATGGATGGTTGTCATGCTTGCTATTGTTCATTCCCGCGCCGCCATTGGCGTGTCAGCGCCTGCCGTTACCGTTGAAGTCCATCTCTCAGGCGGCTTGCCCGCGCTCTCGATCGTGGGCTTGCCGGAAACCGGTGTAAGGGAGAGCAAAGAACGCGTCCGAAGCGCGCTTCTTAATGCCGGTTTCGAATTTCCCGCCCGAAGAATTACCATCAATCTCGCCCCCGCTGATCTGCCAAAAGAGGGTGGCCGGTTCGATCTGCCCATCGCTCTGGGCATTCTGGCGGCGTCTGGTCAGATCCCGGTCGACAGCCTTTCCGATTGCGAATTCCTCGGCGAATTGTCCCTTGATGGTGCACTGCGCCCTCTGAAAGGTGTTCTGCCGGCCGTGTTGGCCGCACGGGAGGATGGTCGGGCCTTGCTGGTTCCCCACGCCAACTCCGAGGAAGCGGCCCTGGCAAGCCAGGGTGATCTTCTGGCCGCCGGCCACCTGCTGACCGTGTGCGAACATCTGAGTGGTCGAGCCCGTCTTGTGCCGGTGCCCAGGTCTCCCCTGGACGAAGCGCCGGGCGGTAACCGTGAGGTGCCCGATCTGTCGGATGTCCGCGGCCAGCAGGTCCCGCGACGCACGCTGGAAGTGGCGGCAGCGGGTGGGCACAATCTTCTGTTCTTCGGCCCCCCGGGGACCGGCAAGAGCATGCTTGCCAGTCGCTTGCCGGGAATCCTGCCAGGGCTGGATGATGCTGCGGCCATGGAAGTGGCGAGCGTGCATTCGGTGGCGGGTCTGCCGGTTCGGGCCGGTGGCTGGCGTCAGCCGCCTTTCAGATCGCCGCATCATACTGCATCGGCGGTTGCTCTGGTGGGCGGCGGAAGCAGCCCGAGGCCGGGGGAAATCTCCCTGGCGCACCAAGGCGTACTGTTTCTCGACGAGTTGCCAGAGTTCGAACGCCGGGTGCTTGAAGTGCTCCGGGAGCCGATGGAAACCGGGGAGATCTCAATCAGCCGGGCGGCGCGTCAGGTCAATTTTCCCGCGCGCTTTCAGGTTGTTGGCGCGATGAACCCGTGCCCCTGCGGTTACAGCGGTCATCCCGGCATCGAGTGTCAGTGTACGCCGCAACAGATTGCCCGCTACCGGTCGAAGATCTCCGGGCCTTTGCTCGACAGGTTTGATCTGCACGTTGAGGTGCCGGTGCAGGGCGGCGATGTGCTGATGCGCCAGGGTGGGGACGGCGAGGAAAGTGCCACAGTCCGGGAGCGCGTTCTGGCTGCCAGAGCCCGACAGTCAAAGCGGGGTTGCCTGAATGCCGCGCTGTCCGGTCGGGAATTACAGGCTGCATGCCGACTGGACCCACAGGGTGAGCAACTGCTTACCGGTGCCATGGAGAAGCTGGGGCTTTCGGCCCGGGCGTTACATCGCATCCTTCGGGTGGCCCGGACGCTGGCGGATCTGGAAGGCTGCGAGGAATTGCGACAAAGCCATCTGGTTGAAGCGCTGGGCTACCGGCAGTTGGACCGACAGCAGGGCCGTAACTCGGTGGTCTCCGCCTGAGCCGGGACACTCTGGTAAACTAGTGGCAAATCCCGTTAAACATGACCCGCTGCCTGCGGTTAAGGATTGCAGATGACTGATCAGAAAGAACCGCAAGATCCCAAAGAGCCCGCCGATTCGCCGGTCACCACCCGTCGCGGTGTGCGCAGCTTTGTTTTGCGCCAGGGCCGGATGACGGAAGGCCAGAAAAAGGCGTTCGAGCGGAGCTGGCCGAAGTACGGGCTGACCCGTGAGGACGGAATGATTGATCCTAGGGAAGTGTTCGGCCGCGACAACATGCTGAACCTGGAAATCGGTTTCGGTATGGGCCGGTCCCTGGCCGAGATGGCTGAGGCCGCTCCCGAACAGGATTTTATCGGGGTTGAAGTTCATCAGCCCGGCGTTGGCGCGTTGCTCAAGGAGATCGAGGACCGTGGCCTGGAAAACGTCCGGATTTACAGTATCGATGCCAACGATGTGATTGACCTCTGCCTTCCGGATGCGTGCCTCGATCGCGTGATGGTGTTCTTCCCCGATCCCTGGCACAAGAAAAAGCATCACAAGCGCCGGCTGATCCAGCACGAGTTTGTCCAGCGGGTTCGTCACAAGTTGAGGGTAGGCGGCATTCTGCACCTGGCGACCGACTGGGAGAATTATGCCGAGCATATGCTCGAGGTGATGAGCGAGTCCGAGGGCTTTGCCAACACCCAGGAGAACGGTGGCTATTCACCGCGCCCTGACGACCGTCCAATCACCAAGTTTGAGAAGCGGGGCGAAACCCTCGGTCACGGTGTCTGGGACCTGTTGTTCTATCGCACCAATTAAGCGGTGTTGATCGGGGGTCAGTGATGCGCTAGCGGGTGGCGCCGTGACGCCCGGATGATGACCAGCCCGGCGATGCCGAGCGTGAGCGCCGTGAATTTGATGAGTGCGCATAGGGTTGCGGACAGGCTCATCTCGTCGGTGGGCGGGTTGAAATTGTTCAGCAACAGAATGTTCTCTGCACCGTCGCTCAGGCCGGCAGTTGCGAACAGGGCCCGTACCCAACGGGCACCCACCCGCTCGCGAATGCCGGGGCGATCACGGGTAAAGTGCCGGGTAAGATGAATCAGGGCCAGCATGTAGGCAGGAATGAACAGGAAGTCCAGCCACAGCGAAACCTTCGCCCAGGCAACCCCTTCGCTTCCCCAGCTGCGAAAAATGGCGTGGGCCTGATCGGCAGTCCCGGCCAGCTGATAGCTCACGATACCCTGGGGTGCTGATGCCGTCTGCAGAGGCTGGTTGACCATAAGCAAAGCGAACAGCAGCACGGCAGCCACGACCAGGCTGGCTTTCAGGCTTTTGGGAAATGCTGCCACTCCGTGTGCAGGGTCCATTACAGAAAACGCTCCAACAGGCTGTTAAGATATCTCTGGCCCAGGTCGGTTGCCTGGAGTCGATCGCTTACCAGCAGCTTTTCATTCCGCAGTTGTTCAAGTTTTACTCCAACTGTTGTCAGGGGTAAACCCGTTCGTTCAGAAAAAAGGCTTTCATCCACTCCTTCTTTCAGTCTGAGGGCGTTCATCAGGAATTCCAGCGGCAGATCGTCCACGGCAATCGCATCAGAACCGGCCGTTCGGCTGCCGATCCGGTTCAGGTAAGCGTCCGGCTGCCGGGTCTTCCAGTATCGCCTGATACTCCCGTCCACCAGGCTGATCTTGCCATGGGCCCCGGCCCCGAGGGCCAGGTAGTCCCCGAACGTCCAGTAGTTCAGATTGTGACGGGAGGCCCTTCCCTGGAGGCTCCAGGCCGAGACTTCGTAATCCTCGTAGCCGTGTTGATGCAGGTAATCGGAACCCCGGCGATAGATGTCCCAGAGATGATCGTCGTCGGGCAGTTCTGGCGGACGGCTGTAAAACTCGGTATTGGGCTCGAGGGTCAGCTGGTACCAGGAGAGATGCGGTGGTTTGTAGTCCAGGGCAGTCTGGATGTCCTCAAGTGCCTGCCCCGGCGTCTGGTCCGGCAGACCGTGCATCAGATCGATATTGAAGTTATCGAACCCGGCGCGGCGAGCGGCGCGTATGGCCCGGTGGGCGGCATCGGCATCGTGAATGCGCCCCAGCGTTTTGAGATGGTCGGGATTGAAACTCTGGACCCCGATGGACAGACGGTTGATGCCCGCTGCCCGGAAAGCGTCGAACCGGCCGGCTTCGAGCGTGCCGGGGTTGGCTTCCAGGGTAATTTCGGCATCTGTGGCGAAGGCAAGGCGTGCCCGCAGTTCCCGGAACAGGCGATCGTAGAAGTCGCTGCTCATCAGGGACGGAGTGCCGCCTCCGATGAACACGGTCTCTATTGGTCGATCGGTGGCAAAGGCCAGGTCCTGGTCGAGATCTTCGAGCAGGGCCTGCAGATAGGCGGATTCCGGGATTGTCCCGGTAAAAGCGTGGGAGTTGAAGTCACAGTAGGGGCACTTCCGCACGCACCAGGGTACGTGAATATAGAGGCTCAACGGCGGCCTAACCGCCGCTGGCTGCTGATCGTCCCCGGGGCTGGTATAACTCAACTGTTTCAGGCCTCGGCCTTCAGCTGATCCAGCAGAATCTTCAGGGCCCGTCCGCGGTGGCTGATGCTGCCCTTTTCGGCGCGGGACAGTTCCGCCGCACTGCAGCCGTGCTCTGGTGCCAGGAACACCGGGTCATAACCAAAGCCGCCATCGCCCTGAGGGGATCTGAGGATCGAGCCCGGCCAGCGGCCATGGCAGATGATCGGGGTCGGGTCTTCGGCATGGCGCAGGTATACCAGCACACAGTGAAACTGGGCGCCCCGTTGCCCGTCCGGCACGCCCGCCATGGCGTCCAGCAGGGCGTCCACATTGTCCTGATCGGTTGCATCATCGCCGGCAAAGCGGGCAGAGCGCACGCCCGGGCGGCCCTCAAGCGCGTCCACCGCCAGACCACTGTCGTCAGCGAGTGCTGGCAGCCCGGTTTCCCGGGCCGCGTGGCGCGCCTTGAGAATCGCGTTTTCTACAAAGGTAACCGCCGGCTCCTCGGCTTCACCGACGCCCAGATCGCCCTGGGCAATCGGCGTCATGCCAAGAGGTGCCAGGAGCTCGGTCAACTCGGCGATTTTGCCCCTGTTATTGCTGGCGATGACAAGTCGGTTGGTCATATAGGCTCAATCGCTGAACAGTGTGTGAGCAAACCGTACCGCCAGGTCCTGCTGGTGTCCGGTAGGGCGTGCGGTAATATTGAAAGTCATCAGTTCGCCGGAGGCATACTGATACTCGGCAATAAAGTACACGGAGTCGCCCTCCTGGATGCGGCGGAACGCCAGGAAGCGCACCTGTTGGACATCGTTGGTTACCTTGCCTTCCACCTGGCCGCTCACCGGGGACATTGAGCCATCGTCGTTTTCCTCCATGATGGAGATATTGACGATGCCTATGCCCTTGCTCCGCTGAAGATTATTGGCCTGGGCGACTTCCGGAGCCAGGAAGGTGCTGGGCAGGACACTCCAGAGTACCTTGTAGTCTCCGAAATCCTTGGAGCCGGCCTGTGCCTGCAGGCTGAACAGGCCAATCAGCGTGATTGCCAGCAGCGTACGGAATGTGGAAAAGGTTTTTGCGATCATTGCTAGGTCTCCCGTGTGATTCGGTAAATGGCAATTTCACCCAACAAGTTCGGCCAGAGACGAGCCAGCCAGCTGTTCTGGTGCTGACCGTCGACCACCCGGCGGCTTTTGATCCTGATGCCTTTCTGACGGCACAGTGCCTCAAAATCCTTGAAGGTGCACAACCTTATGTTAGGCGTGTTATACCATTTATACGGCAGTGCCTCGGATTCGGGCATACGACCGCTCAAAGTCAGTCCCCAGCGCAATCGCCAATGGGCAAAGTTGGGGAAGGTCACGATGCCTTCGCTGCCAACCCGCAGCATTTCATCCAGAACCCTGTCAGGACGCCGGACCGCCTGAAGCGCCTGGGTCATCAGAACAATGTCGAAACTGCCATCTTCAAAGTTCCCCAGCCCCTGGGTGTCCAGGTTCTGTTCGATAACCGCCACTCCGCGGCCCATGCAGGCGGTGATGTGGTCCGGGTTTATCTCCAGGCCGAAGCCACTGGCACCCCGTTCCCGCTGGAGGAAATCAAGCAGAGTGCCATCGCCACAGCCCAGGTCCAGAACATGGTGACCGGGCTGAACCCACTGCTGGATGATTTCGAGATCTGGTCTCATGCGCCGACCTCCCGTGCTACCCGGTCCATATAGGCGTTAAAGATGTCAGTGTACCGCGGGGTCGGAATCAGAAACGCGTCGTGTCCCCAGGGTGCGTCCACCTCGGCGTAGCTGACCTTCCTGCGCGCGCCAATCATGGCATTGACCATTTCTTCCGAGCGGGCCGGCGTGAAGCGCCAGTCGGTGCTGAATGACAACACCAGGTATTCGCAACTGGCCGCTGCCAGTGCTTTCGAGAGGTCGCCGCCAAATTCGTAGGCCGGATCAAAGTAGTCCAGGGCACGGGTCATCAGCAGGTAGGTGTTGGCGTCAAACGATTCGGAAAAGCGTTCGCCCTGATAGCGGAGGTAGCTCTCGACCTGGAACTCCGCGTCATAACCGAACTTGTAAGCCTGGTCACGGAGTTCGCGGCCAAATTTCTCGCCCATGGAGGCATCAGACAGATACGTGATATGACCAACCATCCGCGCCAGCATAAGACCACGCCTGGGAACCGTATCAAAGTCGTAATAGCGCCCGTCGTGAAACTCCCGATCAGAGGTTATTGCCTGGCGTGCCACTTCATTGAAGGCAATATTCTGGGCGGTCAATCGGGGAGTGGACGCAATCACCACCGCATGCCGCAGGCGATCGGGGTAGTCCAGGCTCCACTGTAGGGCCTGCATGCCGCCGAGGGAACCGCCAACAACGGCCGCCCAGCATTGAATGCCGAGCCGATCTGCCAACAGAGCCTGACTCTTGACCCAGTCGCCCACGGTGATAACCGGAAACTCCGGGCCAAACGGCTTTCCGGTTTCGGGATTGATGCTGTTGGGGCCGGTGCTGCCGTGGCAGCCCCCCAGATTGTTCAGGCTGACAACAAAAAAACGATCGGTATCGATGGGTTTTCCGGGGCCGATACAGCTGTCCCACCAGCCGGGTTTGCGGTCCTCGGCAGAGTGGTAGCCGGCCGCGTGGTGATGGCCGCTCAAGGCATGGCAGATAAGAACGGCATTGCTGGCGTCGGCATTCAGGGTGCCGTAGGTTTCCACCACCAGGTCATAGTTTTCCAGGGACTGGCCGCAGGCCAGATCGATGGGAGCGTCGAAATGATAGGTCTGCGGGGAGACAATCCCGACAGAATCCGCAGGCAGGGTATCAGGCATCGGCGCGAATGGTTCCTGGTTCGATCCGTAAGTGTCTGGAAAAGCAATGACAAAGCCATCGCCAGCCCAGCAGTTTAAAGCCGGGGCGTGATGGCTGCAACCGCCTGAATGGTCGCTCTCGAAGCGCTTACACAGCCCCGGAGATGTTCACCACTTTTTGCTGGATCAGAGTAGGGGCCGGTTTGCGGATCTGGCGCTGCATCGCGTCGGCCAGTTCCAGTTGCCTGCGCAGGTCGGCAATGGTGTTGGTCAGGCGCTGACGCTCGGTCCGGCTGTCCTTGTCGTTGCGGACCATGTCGCGAAGGCGCCGGATCTGGTGCTCCAGAAGCTGCTTCTGCTCCATGGAGTACTGCATGATCGGTAGCAGGGCTTCTGATGGCCAGCGCTCAACGTCCTGGCGTACACGGGCATGCAGTGTGCGGGCTTCGCCCACCATGACATTGAAAAAACGGCGAACCAGAACCGACTGCTCGGTGAGCAGATTCTTCGGACTGATGCGGAAGCGTCGCGCTTTCTTGCGCAACTCCCGGATTGCAATCACATGGCGCCCGGCCCGAAGCGGGATGGGCTCAAGGTGACGGGCCCGGTTGTCTTCGTTATAGCGACGGTAAATCGCGCCCACCATTTTCTCGGCCAGGTGCCCTTCGCTCAGAAGGTTGGTCAAGTCGCTTTCAATCAGCTCGAAAAATTGGTCCATGGCGCGGTTCATCCCGGCCGTGGTCCAGCTCTTCGACATACTGGTGCGCACATGCTCCGCATGGGCTTCGAAGCGGTCTTCGCTCACCAGCTTCTTCAGCAGGTCACCCTGGGAGTCCATGAGGCGACGGCTGGAGCGCAGGGTGATCAGCTTCTTGTAATAATAGTCGTAGTCTTTCTGGGCGCGTTCTGCGAGGCGGCCCAGCGCTGCCTTGTCCATGGTAACGCCCGCGCAAGCCTGGAGTTCTTCCTCCAGGGATTCCAGGCGGTACTGCATCGCCGCCTGGCTGTTCTGGAGCATGCCCAGCAGGTCGTTGATCAGACTCTGGGTGATCAACTGTTCCTTGTGCATGAGGATGCGCTGGATAATCAGTTGCTCAAGCTGATTGATATTGGAACGGTCAAACAGCTCGTTGTCTTTCTTGACCCTCGCGACCAGTCCCTGCTTGGCAGAAACCGGGATAACATCGTGCTGGCGCATGCCCAGGTGGTCGGCGGTGTAACCGCGCACCCTCTCAATCGCCTCGTTGGTGTGGCGCTCGCCCTGGAGGTCATCCCAGAGCACGTCGATCTTGTTCAGCACGGCAAAGCGGCCGGCGCGATGATCTGCGTGCTGGGTGTCGATATGCTCTTTCCAGATGGTCATGTCGCTGGCGGTCACGCCGGTGTCGGCGCTCAGCACAAAGATCACGGCGTGGGCGCGGGGCAGCATGCTGATGGTCAGCTCCGGCTCGGAGCCAAGGGCGTTCAGGCCCGGAGTATCGAGGATCCGCAGGCCGCGCTCGAACAGGGGGTGGCGGATGCTGATCTGGGCGTTCCGCCAGGCAGGTACGAGTACATTGCCCGGATTGTTGCGATCATGCTCGAGCATGCCTTCGTCGAAACCGAGTGCGCGGGCTTCCTCTGGTGGCACACTTTTGACCCGGGCAACTTCCGCAAGCACCTCCCGCATGATCTCAGGATCGCGTTCATCCAGCTCATGTTTGACCCAGCGTTCCGGCTGCTTGCGCAGTTGCTGCAGGGACAGTTCGCCGTTTCGGGTTTCGATGGGGAGCAGGAGCAGGTAGTTTTCATTGGCGCTGCGATCGAAGAACAGCTCGGTGGGGCACATGGTAGTGCGGCCCGCCTGGGACGGCAGCATGCGCTGGCCATACTCGGAGAAGAACAGGGCGTTGATCAGTTCGGTTTTACCGCGGGAGTATTCGCCGACAAACGCAATGGTCAGCTCATCCTCAATCAGCAGCTCCAGTCCGTGGCGGATGCGGGTGCTGACATCATCGGAGAACAGATTGTTATCCTGCAGCCAAAGCCGGTACCGGCCGATCTGACGGATCAGCTCTTTTTTCCAGTTGTGATAAGCCTCTACCTGCTGCGACAGAGTTCCCTGTTGGTTCATCGGATTTTCCTTCTGCGCGACTTCCTGGTATCCCGGTCAGAACGGGGTGCTCACGGGTGACGGATTAATTACCGTTAATACTATCCTGTTATTTCCAAGTTTGTGGCGGGGCCAGAGTGGAAGGATCGGCCAAGCTTGCCGACAATGCAATAAAAAAGCTGCAAAATCAGGCATATGACTTTGCAGCTCGGGAATGATGGATTTCGTGGTTAAGTGTTACAAAGTGTATTTTTGAGACGGGGTTTACATACCGAGTCCGATGGAGCCGAGGCCTGCGGCCATTTTCATGTGCTCAATCACCACTGAAATCACGTTGAGAATCAGGAAAACGATGATGGGTGACAGATCCAGGCCGCCCATCGAGGGCATGATATTGCGCACCGGGCGCATTACCGGCTCGGTGATCTGGGCGACCAGCTGGATGGCCGGATGGCCGCTGCCCGGCGCGATCCAGCTGACGACCACCACTGCAATAACCGACCAGAAATAGATCTTCACGATCAGGTCCAGCACGTTCAGTACGGACCAGACCAGCAGTGTGATCGGATTTATGGCGGGAATGCCGCCGTTCAGTGCCACCAGGATCAGGAAGAAGGTGATGCCCTGGATGATGACGGCCAGAACCAGCGAAGCCCCATCGAAACCGCCCAGGCCAGGAATGACACGCTGCAGCGGGCGCAGCGGTGGATTGGTTGCCTTGACCACGAACTGAGTGATGGGATTGTAGAAGTCGGCCCTGGCCAGTTGAAGCAGGAACCGAAGCAGCACAATCGTCAGGTAAAAGGTGGATGCGATGAGCAGGATGGTAATCAGAATATCTGCCAGCATGAAGCCGTGTCTCCGTTATCGGTTACTGTTTGCCTGCCAGTTCTTTGGCCATTTCTTCCGAACGCTTGAATGCTGCCTTGTAGGCTTTGGCCACCAGATTGCGCATACCACCTTCCTCGAAGGTGTTGATGGCCTGCTCGGTGGTTCCGCCAGGAGACATCACATTGCGCTTGAGCTGGCCGGGATCGTGCTCGCTTCGACCGGCCATTTCCGCGGCTCCCGCCATGGTTTGGATGGCCAGTTCCCTGGCGGTTCCGGCGGCAATGCCAGCCTCGGTGGCCGCTTCCTCAAGCGCCTCAAGCATCAGGAAGAAATAGGCGGGGCCGCTGCCGGAGAGGGCGGTAACCGCGTGCAGCAGGTTTTCGTCCTCAACCCAGAGCGCTGAACCGATGCTTTCGAACACCGATTCCACCATCTTCTTCTGTTTGTCTTTCACTTCTTTGTTGGCAAACAGGCCTGCAGCCCCTTTGCCGACCAGGGACGGTGTATTGGGCATTACCCGGACCATCGGCAGGCCGCCGCCAAGCCAACCGTCGAGGGTATCCGCTGTCAGGCCGGCGGCGATGGATACCATCAGTGGGCGAGTGTTCTGGACCATTGGTGCAATGTCGCGACAGACATCGGCCATGACCTGGGGTTTCACCGCCAGAACCACCATGTCAGCCTGCTGGGCGCAGTACCGGTTGTCTGTGGTGACGCTTACGCCAAAGCGCTTGCGGATTGTCTGCAGGTGCGCGTCATCCGGCGCGCTGACCCAGATATTGCCGGCCTTATAGCCGTTATCCAGCATACCGCCAATGATGGCGCTGGCCATGTTGCCGGCGCCAATAAAAGAAATGGTTGGTGATGTGCTCAAGGTTAACTCCCCGGTTGATCGGTTAAACGTCCGGCCCTGATCATAGCAGGAACCGGCCGGTTCAGCTCTTTACTGGGCGTTTGCCGAATAGGGCGGTGCCGACCCGGACCCAGGTGGCGCCTTCCGCAATCGCGACTTCCAGATCGCCGGACATACCCATCGACAGTGTGTCGAGTGGGCCGGCGTCGGGATGGTCTGACCGCAGCTGTTTCAGAGTATTGGCAAGTTTCCGGAAACTGGCTCTCAATCCTGCTTCGGGCTGATCCGGATCCGGAATGGCCATCAGGCCTCGCAAGCTAAGGTTCGGCAATTCGCCGATTTCGGCCACCAGATCCGGCAGTTCATGCAGAGTGCAGCCGGATTTGCTCTCTTCCTCATTAATATTGACCTGAAGACAGATATTCAATGGCGGCAGCGCAGGATCGCGCTGTTCGCTCAGGCGACGGGCAATCTTGAGGCGGTCGACGCTGTGCGCCCAGGAAAAGGCGTCGGCCATCTGTCGCGTCTTGTTGGACTGGATCGGCCCGATGAAATGCCAGTCGACGCCCTCGAGATCTGCAAGCGACTCGATCTTCTCGAGGGCCTCCTGGAGGTAGTTCTCACCAAAGGCCCGCTGCCCGGCAGCGAAGGCTTCCCGCAGGTCTTCCGGTGGTCGGGTTTTGCTGACGGCGAGCAAATGCACAGACCCGGGCGCACGGCCTGCCTGCAATGTTGCTTTTTGTATGCGTCGGGTTACGCTCCCGATGTTGTCTGCTATGCTGCTCATAGTGTGAGAATGCCACGCTCGGTCTGTCACTTGTACGGTGACACGTTACCCGCAGGTCACTGAAATGCCAAGTGAACCTCGCCGGGGCCCCGCCGGGCGGAAGCTACCGGGATAAAAGAAAAAGCCTTCCGAGGATTCCTATGGATATTACTGAACTGCTTGCCTTTTCGGCGAAACAGGGTGCGTCTGACTTGCACCTCTCTGCCGGTTTGCCCCCGATGATTCGTGTTGATGGTGATGTACGCCGCATCAACCTGCCGCCCATGGAGCACAAAGAAGTCCACGGGCTCATCTACGACATCATGAACGACAAGCAGCGTAAGGACTACGAGGAATTCCTGGAAACCGACTTCTCCTTCGAAGTTCCCGGTGTTGCCCGTTTCCGTGTTAACGCCTTTAACCAGAACCGGGGCGCCGGTGCCGTTTTCCGGACCATCCCCTCCAAGGTTCTGACCATGGAAGATCTGGGCATGGGCCAGGTGTTCAAGGACGTGTCTTCGGTTCCCCGGGGGCTGGTATTGGTGACCGGGCCGACCGGCTCTGGTAAGTCCACCACGCTGGCGGCGATGATCGATTACATCAACGACTCCCGCTACGAGCACGTACTTACGATTGAAGACCCCATCGAATTCGTACACGACTCCAAAAAATGCCTGGTGAACCAGCGGGAAGTGCACCGGGATACTCTGGGCTTCAACGAAGCACTGCGCTCGGCCCTGCGGGAAGACCCCGACATCATCCTGGTTGGTGAGCTCCGGGATCTGGAAACCATCCGCCTGGCGCTGACAGCGGCTGAGACCGGCCACCTTGTATTTGGCACCCTGCACACCACCTCCGCCGCCAAAACCATTGACCGTGTGGTCGACGTTTTCCCGGCAGAGGAAAAGTCCATGGTGCGGTCGATGCTTTCGGAGTCTTTGCAGGCGGTAATTTCCCAGACCCTGATGAAGAAAATGGGTGGCGGCCGTATTGCCGCGCACGAGATCATGATTGGCACGTCTGCGATCCGGAACCTGATCCGGGAAGACAAGATCGCCCAGATGTACTCGTCGATTCAGACTGGCGGCTCCCTCGGCATGCAGACATTGGATCAGTGCCTTGAGCGGCTGCTGCAGAAAGGGCTTATCTCCCGCGAAGCAGCGCGGGCCAAAGCCAAGATGCCTGACAACTTTTAATGAGCTTGTTCCTGGCGTCTGGAATTTAGGAGCAGGAGCAAAGGGGAATTCATCAGACTCCCCGAATACAGTTTGACGGGCGGGGCGGGTGCAGCTTCCCGGGACTGTCTGCAGCATGGATGCTGCAGTCAAGCGTACACGGACGTATTCACAGCGTGTCCCGGGGAGCTGCACCCGCCCCGCCCAGGCACCAAACAATGAAGACTGGGTAGAAAAATGGAATTCGAAAAACTGTTACGGCTGATGGTGGAGAAGGGCGGTTCGGACCTGTTTATTACAGCGGGTGTGCCGCCGAGCATGAAGGTGAACGGGAAGGTTCTGCCGGTCACCAAGAACGCGTTGACGCCGGAGCAGACCAGGGAGTTCGTTTACGGCGCCATGAACGACAAGCAGCGCGCCGAGTTTGAGGAAACCCACGAGTGTAACTTTGCGATCAGTGCCCGGGGCATTGGCCGGTTCCGGGTGTCCGCATTTTTCCAGCGCAACCTGTGCGGTATGGTGTTGCGTCGGATCGAGGTAAAGATCCCGCAAATCGATGACCTGTCGTTGCCGGAGGTGATCAAGGAACTGGCCATGACCAAGCGTGGCCTGATCATGTTTGTGGGCGCTACCGGTACCGGTAAGTCTACGTCCCTGGCGGCCATGCTCGGGCACCGTAACCGCAACAGCCGTGGCCACATCATTTCCATCGAAGATCCGATCGAATTCGTGCACCAGCATCAGGGTTGTATCGTCACCCAGCGCGAGGTGGGCATCGATACCGAGAGCTTTGAAGTAGCCCTTAAGAACACCCTACGCCAGGCGCCAGACGTCATTCTGATTGGTGAGGTTCGTACCCGGCAGACCATGGAGTACTCGGTACAGTTCGCCGAAACCGGTCACCTGTGTCTTGCCACGTTGCACGCTAACAACGCCAACCAGGCGCTGGACCGGATTATCCAGTTCTTCCCGCCGGAACAGCACAACCAGATCTGGATGGACCTGTCCCTGAACCTTAAGGCAATCGTGGCCCAGCAGCTGGTCCCAACGCCAGACGGCAAGGGCCGCAAGGCGGTTATTGAGGTGCTGATCAACACCCCTCTGGTGTCAGACCTGATTCGTAAAGGTGAGGTGCATCGTTTGAAGGAACTGATGGCCAAATCCAACGAATCCGGCATGCAGACCTTCGACCAGGCGCTTTATCATCTGTATGCAGAGGGTTCGATTACCTACGAAGATGCCCTGGCTCACGCAGATTCTGCCAACGATCTTCGCCTGATGATCAAGCTGGGCGCGGATGCCCAGGGAGCTGACAAGCTGTCTTCTTCGGTCGACAAGCTTTCAATCCAGGATGACTGACGCTGCAAGGTCATAAGACGTTAGTCGTAGAAAGTTAGGGCCCTGAACCGTTAGGAATGGCATTTGAGGCCAGTAAGGGGTGGTGCGTATACTCCGCGCGATTCAATAAGGAGATACCATGCACCACCGTTCCTCAACGCTTGCACGAGCTGTACGTCTCACCACCCTTGCGGCGCTCGCCGCACCTGCCTCTACCCTGGCAGGCGGCTTTTCCCTGAATGAGCAGAGCGCCAGTGCGATGGGCACCGCTAACGCCGGTGCTGCCGCCAACCCCGAAAACGCGACCACGGTTCTTTTTAACCCCGCCGGGATGAGTCAGTTGTCGGGCACTAATATTTCGTTTGGTGCCGCGGTTCTGGATATTGATGCTGAGGCCAAGGAAAGTAGTATCCGGACCTCCAGAAACGATCCCGCGGTGCCTGTAAGCCCGGCCAGTAGCGGAGGAGATATTGCAGACCCTGCGGTGCTGCCGAATTTTTATCTAAGTCACGAAATCAACGAATCGATAGATGTCGGTTTTGGAATCCATGCGCCCTATGGTTTGGCGGCGGATTACGATAACGACTTTGCAGGGCGTTTTTTCGCGGACAAAACAGAGCTCACGGCGATTGCATTCACGCCCTCGATTTCTCTTAACAATGGCCAGGGCCTTTCAATGGGTGTTGGTTTGAACGTCCTATACGCCGAAGGGCGCTTGAGCCGCTACCAGGATATCAGTGCTCGAGTAGGGACAGCGGCGCTTGCACTTGAGGAGCCTTATGCGGATGCAGAGGGTGACGATGTTGGCATGACGTTCCGTGTTGGATTTCTTTATGAGCTGACCCGCGCTACTCAGATTGGCCTGACGCTTCAGACGGGTACGGAACTCGAGCTGGAGGGTGACCTGGAAATCTCTGGCATAACCAATCCGTCCAACCCGATGGGGCCGACGCTGTCAGCCTCAGAGAGCATCAAGGTGCCTTTGGCGATTCCTGAGAGCGCAACTCTGGGGGTTCGCCACAGCCTTACAGATGACGTTACTCTTCTGGCCGGCGCAACTTACGCTCGTTGGAGCCGATTCGAGGAGCTTGATATCGTCAGCACCGAAGCTGGAGGTGCCATTAGTGGTGCGCCGCAAGAGGGCGCTGTGATTTCTCATGTTACCGAACAATGGAAAAACAGCTGGCAGCTTAACGCTGGTGCTATCTGGCAGGCTTCGCCTGAGTGGGCTTTTAAAGCCGGATATGCCTGGGATGAGTCGCCTGTGAATCAGTATGTTACCGCCCGAATTCCCTCCAGTGATCGTCACTGGCTGACTCTCGGTGCCCAATGGGCTGACGCCCAAAGTGGCTGGACGGTTGACGTAGCGGTTGGAACGCTCTTGTTCACGGACGATCCACGAGTCAACGATCGGAACTACCAGCATGAAAACCCGAGCGAGATCGCGCAACTGGCGCCTGGTGTTCAGGATCCAAGCCTTTATGCTGCTGAGTACGATCTGAGCGCGTGGAGTGCAGCGTTCGAGGTAAGCAAGTCCTTCTAAAACCTCGAGAATCTGGCCGGCTGCAGGCCGGTCAGCCAACCACCTGGCCACGGTAGATGACTTTCTTCTTCCGTGGCGGGTCGATCTGTCCCTCCTCGTCCTGTTCCGCTGATGCGGGCGGCGCATCGGCAATGACCTGGCCTCTGTAATTACGCTTGAGGCCGTCATCTTCTTCCTCGGGCTCAATATTGAGCTGTGGAACCCGTTCTT
This sequence comes from Marinobacter sp. NFXS11, assembly GCF_040148675.1. NCBI lineage: Bacteria > Pseudomonadati > Pseudomonadota > Gammaproteobacteria > Pseudomonadales > Marinobacteraceae > Marinobacter > Marinobacter sp. NFXS11. Next base: position 1,390,601 of record NZ_JAGDDV010000002.1, read on the forward strand.
TGAGGGTTTCCCAGACACGAGTCAGCTGACTGGAGCGGGTTTTCCGCGCGTAATCGGCCAGTTGTTGTTCCAGATGCTCTTCCGTGAGGTGCAGTTTGACGCCGAATTCCGTGTGAATCAGGCGGCGGCACTGGTGAACCAGTTTCAGCACGCTGGGATCCAGCAGCCAGCTACGTTCAGATGCCAGAGAAGTCATGGTATGAGCCTCGGAGATGGAATGTCACAACCTGGCGCTGCCCGGAGTGCAGGGGCGGGGCGCCGACTCCAAGTATGTAGCGAATATCGTGCCGTGACGGTGGTAATGTCGCCGAGAAGGATTGCCGGCGGCTAATGCCGGCTTGTCGTGGTCCGTTCAAGGGTTGGTGCTGCGGTCGATTACGGTGCGTTTTAGGGCGTCCTTGCCCTTTTTTGAGCTGAATTAGTGCGCCTCGTCCCAGTTGTCGCCGGCACCGGCTTCCACCAGCAGGGGAACATCCAGTTCTGCTGCTGCGGACATGCGCTTCTCCAGTCCCGCCCGAATCTTGTCGAGTGCCGATTCCTTCACTTCCAGGATCAGTTCATCGTGAACCTGCATGGTCATGCGAGCTTCATCGGCGTGTTCTTTCAGCAGCCAGTTCTCAACATCCACCATGGCCCGCTTGATGATGTCCGCGGCAGTACCCTGCATGGGTGCGTTGATCGCGGTTCGCTCGGCAGCCTGCTGCAGCTGTTTGTTGCGGGCGTTTATTTCTGGCAGGTACAGGCGCCGGCCGAAGAGCGTCTCCACAAAACCGTCGTCATGAGCCTGTTTACGGATGTTGTCCATGTACTTAAGGACACCCGGATAGCGTTCGAAATATCGATCAATGTATCCCTGGGCGAGTTTGCGCTCAACGTCCAGCTGCCGGGAAAGGCCAAAGGCGGACATGCCGTAGATCAGGCCAAAGTTGATGGCCTTGGCGCTCCGGCGCTGGTCCGAGGACACATCGTCGAGGCTTACCCCGAAGACTTCCGATGCGGTTGCCTTGTGAATGTCTTCGCCCTTCTCAAACGCTTTGAGCAGCCCTTTGTCTCCGGAGAGATGAGCCATGATCCGAAGTTCGATCTGGGAGTAGTCGGCAGCGACGAGCTTGTATCCCTCGGGTGCGATAAAGGCCTGCCGTATACGGCGCCCCTGTTCGCTCCGAATGGGGATATTCTGCAGGTTGGGTTCCGACGAGGACAGTCGGCCGGTAGCAGTGACAGCCTGGTGGTAGGACGTGTGCACCCGGCCGGTACGATGATGAATCAGCTCGGGCAGCGTGTCCGTGTAAGTCGACTTCAGCTTGCTCAGGCTGCGGTGCTCCAGAATCAGGCGCGGCAGCTCGTGTTCGTGGGCCAACTCCTGCAGAACCGGTTCCGCCGTTGATGGCGCGCCCTTGGGGGTCTTCTTGATGACCGGCAGGCCCATCTTGTCGTAGAAGATCGCCTGCAGCTGCTTGGTGGAACCCAGATTGAAGGTCTCGCCGGCGACCTCGTGAGCTTCCTTCTCAAGCTCGGCCATGCGTTCTGCCAGTTCCTGGCTGTGCTGGCGCAGGGTGCTCGCGCTGATCAGGGTGCCGCGCTGCTCCATTCGCGACAGAACCGGCACCAGAGGTAAATCGATGTCTTCATACACAGCGGCCAGCTTTCCGGTCTCTTTCAGCTTCGGTCGCAGGGTCTGGTGCAGGCGCAGGGTAATGTCCGCATCTTCGGCGGCGTAGGGCGCCGCTTTTTCAAGGTCAATCTGGTTGAAAGTGAGCTGTTTTGCGCCTTTACCGGCAATGGACTCGAAGCTGATGGTCTTCTCGCCAAGGTAGTACATGGCGAGGCTGTCCATATCGTGCCGGGTAGCGACAGAATTCAGAACGTAGGATTCCAGCATGGTGTCCTCGGCAATGCCCTCAAGGCTAATGCCGTGATTCGCCAATACGTTCTTGTCGTATTTCAGGTTCTGGCCGACCTTGGCCAGGTCGGGGTTCTCCAGCAGCGGCTTGAGCTGATCCAGCACCTGATCACGATCCAGCTGCTCGGGTGCGCCCATGTAGTCGTGCCCCAGAGGGACATAGGCGGCTTCGCCTTGTTGAATCGCGAAGGAGACACCCACGATTTCGGCGTCCATGTAGCGAAGGCTGGTGGTCTCTGTGTCGAAGGCAAACAGCTCCGCTGACCTCAGGCGCTCCAGCCACTGATCCAGTTCCTTCTGGTCGGTGATGATGCTGTAGTCCTTTTTGCCGGTTTCCGGGTTGGGCTTGTTACCGACGGCTTGAGCGTTGCCGGAGGTTGAATTGTCTCCCTCTTCCAGTTCGGCAATCCAGCTGCGGAGTTCATATTCCTTGAACAGTTCGAGCAATTGCTCGTCGTCCTGCTCCCGGAGTTTCAGGTCTTCCAGGCCAAAATCCAGTTCCACATCGGTGCGGATGGTAGCCAGTTCACGGCTCAGGGGCAGGGTCTCCGTCGCGTCCCGCAGGTATTCACCGATCTTGCCCTTGATCTCGTTGGCGTGTTCGAGGACGTTGTCCAGGTTGTCGTAGCTCTGCAGCCATTTGACCGCGGTTTTTGGACCGCACTTGTTGACGCCGGGGATGTTGTCCACCTTATCGCCCACGAGGGCCAGGTAATCGACAATCTGCTCCGGAGTAACGCCGAATTTCTCCACCACGCCGTCCCGGTCCATCCGGGTCTCGGTCATGGTGTTAATCAGCGTGACGTGATCGCTGACCAGCTGTGCCATGTCCTTGTCGCCGGTGGAGACCACCACATCGATGCCCTTGCTGGTTGCTTCGTTGGCAAGGGTGCCGATCACGTCGTCGGCCTCAACGCCTGTTACCATTAGCAGCGGTAGCCCCATGGCCTTTACGATTTCGTGAATGGGCTCGATCTGGCAGGCGAGATCCTCCGGCATGGGAGGTCGGTTGGCCTTGTACTCTTCATAGAGATCATGCCGGAAGGTTTTGCCCTTGGCGTCGAACACCACCACCATCTTGGAGCCGGGAAAATCCTGCTCCAGGCGGCGGATCATGCTGATCACGCCCTTGATGGCTCCGGTCGGATGATCCTTGCTTGTGGTGAGAGGTGGAAGTGCATGATAAGCACGGAAAAGATAGGACGATCCGTCCACAAGAACCACAGGTGGTGTGTTTTTGCTGGTCATGTCAAAACAGGTCCGGAATCTGATTGAAGCGTGGGTTGGCTTATGCAACTCTGTACGGAAATCGATGGACGAAAGGGTATCACGAAAATGAAACGAATCGCCTGTCCGGCTTTGTTGCTCGCCTGTTTGCCTATGGCTGCTTTGGCCCAGGAAGAAGGCGCTCTGGATGAGACACCGGTGGTAACTCCCGAAGAGCCTGTGGTGATCTCGGATTACCAGCCTGCGGGTCAGGGTCCCGAGATTGTTATTCGCCCGGGCGAGCAGGAAGTGTTCTACGAATACCGGGTCAACGGACAGCTGATGGAAATCAAAGTTGTGCCGGAAGTGGGGCCGGAGTACTACCTGGTGCCGGCGGATGGCGGCGGATGGATCCGGGAAACCGAGTCCGACATGTTGGTACCCAGCTGGGTGATTTTCCGCTGGTAAACCCCAGTCAGATCAGATCGACGTTGACCGGCGTTGAGCGCCGGCTCTCCAACCCCTGAATATCCACGGTGGTGATGGCGAATTCGTAAGCGCCTGGCGCCATCTCTGCCAGAGAGAGCCTTGTGGTCGAAGTACTCTCAATGTGGATGACCCTGAAGCTTTCCTGGTGCCTGAGGCGATAGTAAACCCTGAATTCTGCAATCTCTCCAAGGGTCAGTGACGAGCCGTCTTCACGGGTCAGCGGAGCTGTCCATGTCAATTCTTTAGGTTCAGTGCCCGTATATCCGGGTTCGCGGGCCTGCCCAAGAGTGTTCATCAGCCCGTCGGTAGCTTTGTCCAGTCGCGAATTTGCAATTTCACTGGCCCGATCGGAGCTCGTTCTGGTTGCGCGGGAATCCTCCTGGCAGGCGGTAAGGAGGAAAGACGCGGCGATCAGCGGGATAAGAAACCGGGAGCCGGGCGGATGTCTGGGTTTACTGGTGGTCATGGTAACTCGCATACGGGCCTGATCGAGGCCTTTGTTGATTAAGCGTATGGAGCCTGAATAAAACGGGGAGACGGGCTTCTGTGACAGCTCGGGATTATGCCAGCGGGGTTTTCAGGATCAAGTGAATAATCCGTAAAAGCCCTTATTCGCCCACTTCCTGCTTTTAGTATGAACATTCTAATTTTAGAGCGTAACTTGGGTTGTGAGATTGAAGTAAGGCCTTAGTTGCACTGGTTTCGACAGGGCCTTGGAACTTTCAGGAAACGAAGGGGATTTATCATGGGTAAACTCAAGTCTTATCAGGAACAGCTCCAGGAAATCGTGGACAAGGGTATCAACGCCGCTGAAGAGCAGCAGAAGAAGCTGGCCTCCAAGCCGTTCGATTACGCCGAGAAGCTCGAGTCTGAAGCGCGCGAGTACAGCGTGAAGACCCTGCGCAAGCGTTACAACGGCTACAGTGACAGCCTGTTCGATCAGCTGCGCAACCTGAACAGCCGTTTTGGCAGCTTCGCTGGTGACCTGGTCGCCAAGCTGGAAAAAGAAGCAGCCGAAGGCGCTGATGCAGTCGCAGAAGCCGCGGAAGACGTGTCTGACGCTGCGCAGGATGCGAAGAAATCTGTTGAGCCGAAGAAGACGGCTGCACGCAAGACCACTGCGCGCAAGACCACTTCAACTGCCAAGAAGAGCACTGCATCCGCCTGAATTGCGGATAGCGTCTCACCAATCGGTGAGTGAAATGAGAAGGCCACCGGGTAACACCGGTGGCCTTTTTCGTGGTCTCGGAAATTTCAGTGCAGGATCAGTTTTCGGTCTTGGTATGATCAAGTGGCAGGGTTCGTGCCTCGCCGGTAACCTCTTCCAGGCGCTCGATGTCGGCTTCAAAGGCCTTGCGTAGTTCCTCGATTTCCTGGGTCTGTGAGGTGATTTCCCGCTCGATATCGCGAATCTGGGCCTCCAGCCGCCGGATTTTCTCCAGCGTGCCCTCTGGAATCTCGCGACCGGCCCGCTCCATGTTGGCGGCCCGACTCTGTTCGTTATCCAGCTGGCTGGATATCACCGATATATTGCCGCGCTTGAGCTGAATAAGACCCTCGAGCTCGCGGATTTTCCGGTGCATGGCTTTCACGGCCTGATCCGGGTGGCTGAAGCGTTTCAGTAGCGCCCGGTCTTGCTCGCGCTGTTCTGCGAGTTCCTTCTGGCGCTGTTTTTCCGCTTCCCGGGCAGCAATCTCTTCTTCGGTGGGTGCCGGCGGAATGATGTCAATTACGCGGCCATTGTCATTCAGGATGTCATAGCCACGCTTGGTGGCTTCCTGGGGGATGGTGCTGCTGATTACGATCTGGCCGTTCTCATCCGTGTAACGGTACATATTGGCTGCTGCCTGGGCAGAGAACCCCAGGGCAAGTGCCAGTGCCGTCGTTTTAACAGACAGTGCGGTCAGACGATTGGCCATCAATCAGACTCCGTAACGATCCCGATAACTGGCTACCTTCTCGGCATGTCCGGCAAACTCCGGATTGGCTTTAAGATAGTCCAAAACCTGTTCGAGGCGAATAATGCTCACCACCGGAATGCCGAATTCCTTCTCCACTTCCTGGATGGCAGACAATTCGCCATTGCCTTTCTCCTGGCGATCCAGCGCAATCAACACGCCTGCTGGTTCGGCTCCGGCGGCCCGAATGATGTCTATGGATTCCCGGATCGCGGTGCCGGCGGTAATCACATCATCCACAATCAGCACTTTGCCCTGTAACGGTGCGCCAACAATGTTGCCGCCCTCACCATGATCTTTCTTTTCCTTGCGGTTAAACGCAAAGGGTTTGCTGTTACCATCTGTAGCCAGCGCCATGGCTGTGACTGTGGCCAACGGAATGCCCTTATAGGCTGGCCCGAAAATGATGTCATAATCCAGTCCGCTGCGTGCTATCGCGGCGGCATAGGCCTTGCTTAACTGAAGCAGGTCGTCCCCGGTATTAAACAAGCCAGCGTTAAAGAAGTAGGGGCTGGTTCGGCCCGACTTGAGCGTAAACTCACCAAAGCGTAGTACATTCCGGCGGATGGCAAATTCGATAAATTTTTGCTGATAGTCGTGCATGACAAGGCTTCTGGCGGGTGTTGATCTTTAATTAGCTCGTAAAAACGGTATCATACACACAAACCGAATCAGGGAACACGTATGCGGGTAGTATCAATCAGCGTCAATGGCCTCGCCCAGGCTGTTGAAAAAGGTTTTTTCGACTGGCTGGCGGAGCAGGACGCTGACGTGGTCTGCGTTCAGGACCATCGCATGCGGGCCTACGAGGTTGAGGACTATAACCTGATTCCGGAAGGTTACGAGGCCTACTTTATTGATGGCGAAAAGTATGAGGATGGCGGTGTCGGCATATACACCCGTCATTTCCCGAAGGCCATCATGTATGGATTTGCCAACGAACAGGCTGATCGGGAAGGCCGGTTCATTCAGGCCGATTTTGACAAGGTCTCGGTTGCCTGCGTCCTGGCGCCCTGTGCGCTGGGTCGTGAGGACGAGCTGATTGGCGAGGACGACCTGACGGTTCTCGACCACAAGGACGAATTCATGGAGTCCTTCGGTCTGCACATGCAAAAGACCCTTCGTAAGCGCCGTCAGTTCATCTTCTGCGCGAACCTGCAGACTGCCCATCACGTAACCGACGCCAGCCCGCTGTACCACAAACTGGATTTCTCCGGTTTCCTGCCCCACGAGCGTGCGTGGTTGGATCGTCTGTTCGATGAGATGGGCTGCGTTGACGGCTTCCGGGAGATCAACAAGCAGAGCAACCAGTTCACCTGGTGGCCCGAGCAGGCCGAGGGTTCCCGCAAGAATGCCGGCATCCGGGTGGATTACCAGCTGCTGACACCGGGAATCCGCAAGACCATCGAAGATGGCTGGATTGACGACTCAACCCGCTTCTCTGATCACGCCCCGGTGATCATGGATTACGACATCGAAATCGGCTTCTAAGCTCTGAGGAAGGCGCCTGCGCGGCAACGCTTTCCCAGACACGCTACAAGCACTTCCCTGTGCGCTTGAATCGGGCCATCCATGGCCCTCAACAGTCTGGGAAAGCGTTGCCACGCAGGCACCCCGGGCTTGTGAGGTTTTTCGAACAGTAGCGGGTTCGGAGGGGGAAACCTTTCCGGGACCGTCTCCGGCCAGGGAAGGCCGGAGCCGAGCGCACATGGATGTGCTTGTAGCGTGTCCCGGAAAGGTTTCCTCCTCCGGACACGCGGGCAACAAACTTAATCTGCCAGCGCCGCCTTCTGAATCTCAAACAACTGCTCAATACCCTGTTTGGCCAGAGTCAGCATGCTGTCCAGTTCTGACTGGTCGAACGGTGCACCTTCCGCAGTCCCCTGAATCTCAATGAAACCGCCCTGGTCCGTCATGATGACGTTCATGTCGGTTTCGGCTTCGGAGTCTTCCGGGTAGTCCAGATCCACCACCGGGGTGCCTTTGTAAACACCGACTGAAAGCGCGGCGACCATCTGCTTGAGCGGAGATTTCTTGAGGCGCTTGTCAGCAACCAGGTGGTTCAGGGCATCAACCAGTGCCACGCAGCCGCCGGTGATGGCTGCGGTGCGGGTGCCGCCATCGGCCTGGATGACATCGCAGTCAATGGTGATGGAGTGTTCACCGAGAGCGGTCAGATCCACCGCTGCACGCAGGGAGCGGCCAATCAGGCGCTGGATTTCGACGGTCCGGCCACCCTGTTTGCCGCGGGCGGCTTCCCGGCCCATTCGGCTGCCGGTAGAGCGGGGCAGCATGCCGTATTCGGCGGTGATCCAGCCCTTGCCTTCACCCCTCAGAAACGGAGGAACCTTGTTTTCGATGGAGGCAGTGCAGATGACTTTTGTGTCCCCGAATTCCACCAGCACCGAGCCTTCGGCATGGCGGGTATAGTTGCGGGTGATTCGAACATCTCTGGGTTGCTCGGGCGTTCTGCCGCTTGGACGCATAGTGTTTCCTGAAGTCAGTATTGAATGTCCGGGCGCATGTCCCGGGAGAACGTTTGTCGAAAAGGTCGGTCAGTATAACACGTTGGGGTTGGCCTTTTGTCCGGTTCGCCGTCGCTGTTAAGAGCCTGTTAAACTTGAGTGATCCATATCTATCGAAGCGGAGCTGACATGATCCGAAGTATGACCGCATTTGCCCGCAAGGACGTCCAGGGAGACTGGGGAACGTTGACCTGTGAAATCCGGACTGTGAATCACCGGTATCTCGAACCCTCCTTCCGCCTGCCGGACGCGTTTCGGGAGCTGGAAAACCGGTTCCGGGAAGAGCTGAGGAAGCAGTTGAAACGGGGCAAGGTGGATGTATCCATGCGTTTGCAGTCGGCAGAGAAAGGTTCGCAAAGCTTCGAGATCAGCGAAGACATGGCCCAGGCGGTGAACGAGGCGGCCAACCATATCAACCGGATTCTGGATAACCCGGCCCACATCAATGCCCTGGACATACTCAGGTGGCCGGGCGTGCTGTCAGTGCCCGAGCAGGACTACAGTCCTGCCAAGGACGCCGCTGTTGGCCTGTTCGAGCAGACCGTGGCCGAACTCGCTTCAGTACGTGAGCGAGAGGGTGAGCGTCTGCGGCCACTGTTTGAGGAGCGCCTTAACACCATGGGCAATCTCGTCGCCGAGGTTCGTAAACGTATGCCGGAATTGCTCGAGGCCCAGGAAAAAACACTTCGGGACCGGTTCGAAAAAGCGAAAGTGGAGTTGGATGCCGATCGGGTTGCCCAGGAGATGGTGATGCTGGCCCAGAAGAGCGATGTGGCCGAGGAGCTTGACCGGCTGGATGCCCATATTGGTGAGGTGTCCGATACCCTGAAAAGCGAAGATGCCATTGGTCGGCGGCTGGATTTTCTCATGCAGGAGCTGAATCGAGAGGCCAACACCCTGAGCAGCAAGAGCATTGATGCCGGCGTTACCCGCACTGCAGTGGATCTCAAGGTTCTGATCGAGCAGATGCGAGAGCAGGTTCAGAATCTGGAATAAGCCGGATCTCTCCGCCGGTGGTCAGTTCAGTTTGAGGTCGCTCAGTTCCGCCGGCAGTTCGAATATCATCTTGCGCTTGTTCAGAGGACAGTCGAATTCGAGGTAAAAGGCGAGAAGTTGCAGGGGGGCGCCGGCCGGTCGCCCGTAAAGGCGATCACCGATGATCGGATGGCCTAGGCCCGCCAGATGCCGGCGAATCTGGTGTTTTCGTCCGGTTTCGATACTGACTTCCACCAGCGAAGTTTCCCCGGTTTCGTCCAGCTCGAGCGTTGATACACGGCTGACGGCCGCCTTGCCCTCGACGGGCGCATCAACGAGCTGCTCTCGAGCGTCCATAAGGCCGGCCACTCGCGCCTGGTAGTGTTTGGTCATGGTCCGCCCCGAAAAAAATTGGGAAAGGGCGCCGGCCGCTTTCGAATCATGGGCGATCAGCATCAGCCCGGCAGCGTCGGCGTCGAGCCTGTGGATCAGGTGGCATGGTTGCTCAAGCTGGATTTCGGCCAGGCGAAGCAAACTGCAGTGGTCGCCCCACTGGGAGCCCTGGGCCAGAAGTCCATGAGGTTTGAACCAGACGGTGTAGCGCCCCGCATTCTCCAGGAGAGTAGGCTCTTCCGGTTTCCTCTCAAGCACCTTCTCGTCGTAGTAAAGCTGCAGTCGGATACCCGGTTTTAACTCCTTTGTGGCACGGCGTAGCCGAAGGCGCTTGCCTTTGTGAGTCCACCAGCAGGCGCCTTTGGTCATCGCGTCCTTGATTTTCTGACGCGAAAGCCCGGGGGCCGCCTCGCTCAGGGCGTCGATGGCTTTGCCGGGCTGCTTCACGGTGATGTCGATGGTAGTTCGCATGGGTTCTTGCAGTCGCTGAACAGTGGATAGGCAAATGGTATCAGCTGTCGCCCTTGTGGGGTGCGGTGTTTTGCCAAAGTCCGTATAATTCCGTGCTTTACTGGCCGGAATACGCGGCCGCCGTGTCCAGGTTTGGAGTTCTCGGGTTATGAGTCAGGCAGTTGAGCAGGGTACTCTGTACGTTATCTCCGCGCCATCCGGTGCCGGCAAGACCAGCCTTGTGGCGGAAATGCTCCGCAATGACGAGAAGCTCGGTGTTTCCGTCTCGCACACGACCCGCACCATGCGGGAGGGCGAACAGAACGGAGTGAACTACCACTTTGTCAGTCGGGCCGTGTTCGAGGCGATGATTGGCGAGGGCGACTTTCTTGAGCACGCCGATGTCTTCGGCAATTACTACGGCACTTCCCAGGCATGGGTTCGGGAAACTCTGGCAACGGGCCAGGATGTGATCCTGGAGATCGACTGGCAGGGTGCCGCGCAGGTGCGACGGCTTATTCCAGAGTGTGTCAGTATCTTCATCGTGCCACCGTCGCCGGAAGTACTGCGCGAGCGACTGGTCGGGCGTGGCACCGATGCGCCGGAGGTCGTAGAGCGGCGCCTGGCCGAGGCTGAGGAAGAGTGCCGCCACGCGGTGGAGTTCGACTTTCTTGTGGTCAATGACGACTTCGAATCCGCTCTCGGAGATCTGCTCGCGATTGTCCGGGCCCAGCGCCTTCGCATGGAAGCGCAGCAGCCAAGGCATCGGGCGTTGCTGGCGGGATTGTCCGGCCCGGCGTGATACGGGGTTTTCCTGTATACAAATTGAACCGGCCACAGTAAACTGTGCGGTCTGCTGAAACAGTCATTTTATGAGTCGGGGAAGTTATGGCACGAGTTACCGTTGAAGATTGTCTGGAAAACGTTGATAACCGCTTCCAGCTGGTAATGCTGGCAACCAAGCGTGCCCGTCAGCTCGCTACCAAGGGTGCCGAGCCGATGGTGGCTGAAGAAAATGATAAGCCGACGGTTATCGCTCTGCGCGAAATTGCCGAAGGCAAGATTACTCGTGATCTCCTCAAGGAAGAAGACGACGAGTGACCCAGCTGCGGATCCAGGTCTATAAGTATCTGTCCGCAAGCGAGAAGTATTGAAATCTGTCCCCGCGGTTTTATAGTGTATTTATAGAACGTTGCTGGAAGGACTCTGGAAGGACCCGGATGCGTGCATTCGGGTTTTTTTGTCCCTGAATTTCATGAAGTCGTGGAGGCGCGGTGTCGGCAGAGGCTACGGTTGAAGGACTGGCTCGAGAGCTAAGTTCCTATCTGGATACCACTCGCATCAATCAGGTGCGACGCGCCTATTATTATGCCGAGCAGGCCCATGAGGGCCAGATGCGCAAAAGCGGCGACCGGTACATTACTCACCCCCTGGCTGTTGCCCATATTCTCGCTGATCTCCGTCTGGACCATCAGAGCCTGATGGCGGCGATGCTTCACGATGTAATCGAAGACACCGGCATTCCCAAGGATGCCTTGGCGGAGCAGTTCGGTGACGATGTTGCGGAACTGGTGGATGGGGTCAGCAAGCTTACCCAGATCGAATTCCGGTCCCGGGCGGAAGCCCAGGCTGAAAACTTCCAGAAGATGACTCTGGCCATGGCCAGAGATATTCGGGTAATCCTGGTGAAGCTGGCGGACCGCCTTCACAATATGCGCACCCTGGGCCCAATGCCCTATGAGAAGCGCCAGCGCATTGCCACCGAGACCCTCGATATCTACGCCCCCATCGCGAACCGCCTGGGTATGCACTCCATCTGCACCGAGCTCGAGGATCTGGGGTTCACCTCCCTGTATCCGATGCGTTCGAAGTACATTTCAAAAGCGGTGGACAAGCTCAGGGGCAGCCACCGCGAAATCATCGAGGACATTCGCGGCAAACTGCAGGAAAAGTTGGAAGAGCGCGGCCTGCCGGGGCGGATTCTGGGCCGGGAAAAGCACCTGAACAGCATCTACAACAAGATGAAGTTCAAGCAGAAGTCCTTCCATGAAATCATGGATGTTTACGCGTTCCGGATCATCACCGATACCGAAGACGACTGCTACCGGATCCTGGGCGCCGTGCACAGCCTCTACAAGCCCCTCCCGGGCCGCTTCAAGGACTACATAGCCATGCCCAAGGCCAATGGCTACCAGTCCATCCACACCACCCTGTTCGGGATGCACGTGAACATCGAGATCCAGATCCGTACCGAGGAGATGGAGCATATCGCCAATAACGGTATTGCGGCGCACTGGATGTACAAGAATGAACCCAGCAGCGTGACCAGCGCCAACCAGGCCCGGGTGGACCGCTGGGTGAAGGGGCTGATGGAAATGCGGGAACGGGCCGATGACTCCATGGAGTTTATCGAGCATGTGAAGGTAGACCTGTTCCCGGACGAGATATACGTTTTCACCCCCAAGGGCCGCATCATGGAGTTGCCAAGCGGGGCAACGCCGGTGGACTTTGCCTATGCCATCCACACCGATATCGGCAACGCTACCGTCGCCTGTCGAATCAACCGCAACCTGGGTTCCCTCAGCCAGCCCCTGCAGAGTGGCCAGACCGTGGAAATTATCACTGCGCCCGGCGCCCGGCCCAACCCGGCCTGGCTCAGTTTCGTGGTGACCGGCAAGGCCCGGAGCAGCATCCGGCACGTGCTCAAGAGCCAGAAGCGCGCGGAATCACTGGAGCTCGGCCGCACCCTGCTGAAGAAATCCCTGAAGGGGTTTGGTGCGAAGCTGTCCGAGATCAGCGACGCCCAGAAGCAGGCGGTGGTGAACCACAATCAGGTGAACAGTTTTGACGATCTGATCAGTGACATCGGACTCGGCAACCGGATGGCCTACCTGGTCGCCCGTCAGCTCGCGAGCGGCTCAGAGGTTGCCGAAGCCATTGAGGCGCCCAGGGATATCGAGGGTGGCAATCACAGTCCGGTGACCATTCGTGGCACTGAGGGGCTTCTGGTAAGGTTCGCCAGCTGTTGCAAGCCGATTCCGGGAGATCCGGTGGTTGGGGTGATGGATTCCGGCAAAGGTATGGTGATTCATTCCGATACCTGCTCCCGGTTGCCCGAGGACGATGAGGGTCGGGCTCGCCTCACTCATCTTAAATGGGCCAAGGACATTACCGACGAATTTTCCGTGGAGCTAAGGGTAGAGCTGGAGCGCCAGCGCGGTGTGATTGCCGAGATGGCCAATGCGGTTGCCATGGCGGACGGCAATATCGAGCGCATTAATGTGGAAGAGCAGAACGCCCGCTTTGGCGTTGTCAGTCTCGTGGTACACGTTAATGGTCGCCGGCACCTGGCCCGGGTGATGCGCCGGATCCGCAACATTCGTGCGATCACCCACATCAGCCGTGTGCGGCACTGACCCCGACCAAAGCCCGGTTGACAGGCGCGCTACGCAAGGGCGAGGATTGGCGTTTTGGAAGAGAGGAAACCAAGGGTCATGACCAACAAATCCGTAATTCAGACCGAGAATGCGCCCCAGGCAATCGGCACATACTCCCAGGCGGTAAAGGCAGGAGATACCGTGTACCTGTCTGGCCAGATTCCGCTGGTGCCGGAAACCATGGAAGTGGTCGCCGGCGATTTCTCTGCCAAGACCCGGCAGGTATTCGATAACCTCAAGGCCGTTTGCGAAGCCGCCGGTGGCGAGCTGAAGGACATCGTGAAACTGAACATCTACATGACGGACCTGGCTAATTTCGCCACGGTCAACGAGATCATGGCCACCTATTTCCAGGAACCGTATCCGGCCCGGGCGGCGGTGGGTGTCGCGGCGCTGCCCAAGGGAGTGCCCATTGAAATGGAAGCGGTGATGGTGCTCAGCTAAGATCTGCTAACACCTGAATTGAGAAAAGGCGGCCAAGGCCGCCTTTTTTAATGCCGGAGGCTTATCCCTGGTCAATCATGGCGCGGTAGCCGGCACGGAAATCCGGATAGCGGAACTGGAAGCCGGTGCCCAGCAGTCGCTTGTTGCTGCAGCGTTTGCTCCCTGCCCGGCCGCCTTTCCGGGCATCGGGCTGCGGATATGCGCAGGGCGTTTGCTGCCTCACCCAATCTACTACCTCATCAAGTCTTACCGGCTCGCAATCGCTGGCAAGGTAGCAGGGCTCCAGTGACGCTCCCGAAAGTGCCAGCTTCACAAGGTGGGCAGCCGCCTCCGCTGCATCCTCCTCGTGAATCCGGTTACTGAACGGTGCTGGCTTCGCCGGATTCATGCGCCCCTCCCGGACCTCCTCGAGAAAACGACGCCGTGAAGGCCCGTAAATGCCGCTGTATCGAATGATTGTCGCTGGATGGCCGCTTTCCAATGCGGTCTGTTCACCGGCCAGGACCTGCTCGCCGCTGAATCGGGCCGGTTCTGTGGGGCTGGATTCATCTACCCAGCTGTCGTCATCCTGTGAATAGACACTACTGCTGCTCACAAAGAAAAGGTGCTTCAGAGACTGACTGCCGAGGGCCGCCAACAAATTTTCCAGGCCAGTCACATAGGCATCGCGATAGCCCTGCTGGTCGTAGCTGGAGGGCGTCAGGCAATAGAGGATGATATCGAGATCAGCAGGAAGTTTGCGGGCCAGGGTCTCAGGCCTGGTCAGATCGGCGCCAATGCCGTGAACGCCCTCGGGAACACGCCCGGGATTTCGCCGCAGGCCAAACACGGTGGCCGAGGTTGTCAGCCGACTGGCAATGGCGCCACCGAGTTTGCCGCAACCGGCAACGAGAATTCGGGGCGTCTTACGACTTTCAGTGATTGCCATAGACAATTTCAATCCTTATGCTTTACCTCATAAATTCGTGAAACTTCGACCCGCATCTATCTGACCGGAGCTCACCATGACTCTCACCGAGTTACGATACGTCGTTACGCTGGCCCGCGAAAGGCATTTTGGCCGGGCTGCAGAGCGTTGCCATGTCAGCCAGCCAACGCTCAGTGTTGCTGTGAAAAAGCTGGAAGACGAGCTCGGTATCCCTCTATTCGAGCGAAGCAAAAGCAGCATCCGCGTAACCGAAACCGGTCTGCGCATTATCGAGCAGGCCCAGCGGGTGCTCGATCAGGTCGGCCTGATCAAAGACATGGCTCAGGATGGCAAGAACCAGCTCAATTCGCCTCTGAAGGTCGGTGCGATCTACACCATCGGTCCCTATCTGTTCCCGCACCTGCTCCCGGAATTGAGGCGTGCGGCCCCGGAAATGCCGCTCTATATCGAAGAGAACTACACCGCCAACCTGAGGCAGAAACTCCGGCAGTCTGAGCTGGATGCCATCATTATTGCCCTGCCGTTCGAGGAGCCGGAAGTGGTTACCCTGCCGCTCTACGACGAGCCTTTCGTGGTGTTGCTGCCCGCCGGGCATCCTCTGGCCAGCAAGGAGCAGTTGACTGCCGACGAGCTGGCCAAGGAGCAATTACTATTGCTCGGGCCCGGACATTGTTTCCGGGATCAGGTTCTGGAATCCTGCCCACCGCTGGTAGAGGCCGTAACCCACCGGGCAAACAACGGCTCACCGGCGCTGGTGACCGAAGGCAGTTCTCTGGAAACCATCCGCCATATGGTCGCTTCCGGCCTGGGTATCACGGTATTACCGCTCTCGGCCGCCACCGCCATGCAGTACCACGAGGACATTCTGGCCGTTCGACCGTTTGCGCCCCCGGTGCCGTTCCGCACAGTGGCTCTGGCCTGGCGGGTTACGTTCCCGCGGCCCAAGGCTATTGATGTGCTCTCCCTGGCTGCCAGCCAGTGCCGGGTAATCGAAAAGGCGAAAACAGACACACCGGTTGTGGCTGAAAGCGCCTGAGCCTGACTATGACGTCACTGGATGACATACCGGTCACCCAGCTCAAGGGCGTAGGCAACGCCCTGGCAGAAAAGCTCGCCAAGCTGGGTATTACCTCCCTGCAGGACCTGCTGTTTCACCTGCCTCATCGATACGAAGACAGAACCCGGGTAATACCCATGGGAAGTCTTCGCATCGGTGATGTGGCCGTGGTGGAAGGGGAGGTTATGAAAGCGGACCTGATCATGGGTCGCAGACGCAGTTTGCAAGTAACCCTCCGGGATAACAGCGGGTTTCTGGTGATGCGCTTTTTTCATTTCAACGCGGCCCAGAAAAACCAGTTGAGCGAGGGCGCCAGGGTTCGCTGCTTTGGCGAAGTCCGGCCCGGGCGCGCAGGTTATGAGTTCTACCACCCTGAGTACCAGATCAATCCGCCGCCCATGCCGGCGGAAGGTGATGCGACCCTGACCCCGGTTTACCCGCTTACAGAGGGCATCCAGCAGCCACGCGTCCGCTCGCTCTGCCAGCAGGCTCTGGCCTATCTTGACCGGTTCCCGATCCGTGACTGGTTGCCCGGGAACCTGCTGGCCGAGTATCAGCTGCCCGGAATCACCGAAGCTGTCCAGCTGGTGCATTCCCCGCCAGCCAGCGCGCCGGTCAACCTGCTTATGGAAGGACGCCATCCGGCGCAACAGCGCCTGGTGATGGAGGAACTGCTGGCCCATCAGCTGAGCTTGCTCCAGGTACGTGAGCAGATTCAGGCCCGTGAAGCGCTCCCGCTCCTGCCCACGGGGGATTTGCCCGAGCGTTTCCTGGATTCCCTGCCCTTTGCACTCACCGGTGCCCAGCGCCATGTGCTGGCCGACATCCGTCAGGACCTGAGCCAGCCACTGCCGATGCTCCGGCTTGTTCAGGGCGATGTTGGCTCGGGCAAGACCGTCGTCGCGGCATTGGCGGCGTTGCAGGCTATTGGCGCCGGTGCACAAGTAGCCCTGATGGCGCCCACCGAAATCCTTGCCGAACAGCATTTTCAGAATTTCCGGGCATGGCTGGAGCCTCTGGGCATCCGTCTCGCGTGGCTATCCGGGAAGGTAAAAGGAAAGACCCGGACGGAAACGCTGGAAGCGGTCCAGTCAGGGGATGCCGCCGTGGTGATCGGCACCCATGCCCTGTTTCAGGACGATGTCACGTTCCACCGTCTTGCCCTGGTCATCGTCGATGAACAGCATCGTTTCGGCGTCCACCAGAGGCTGGCCTTGCGGGAAAAGGGTGTCGGTGGCTCACTGGCACCTCACCAGTTGATCATGACCGCGACACCCATTCCCCGTACGCTTGCCATGAGCGCCTATGCCGATCTCGATACCTCGGTGATTGATGAACTGCCTCCAGGACGGAAGCCGATCGAAACCATCGTGATTCCCGACAGCCGCAGGGAAGATGTGATTGAACGGGTTCGGGGCGCCTGCCGGGAAGGTCGACAGGCCTATTGGGTTTGCACTCTGATCGAGGAATCCGAGGCTCTGCAGTGTCAAGCTGCGGAGGTGACTGCCCAGGAGCTTGCCGAGCGATTGCCGGACCTGAAAGTGGGGCTGGTGCATGGCCGGCTCAAGGCTCAGGAAAAGGCGGCGGTGATGGAGCAGTTCAAAGTTGGCGAGCTGGACCTGCTGGTGGCCACAACGGTCATTGAAGTAGGCGTTGATGTACCCAATGCCTCGCTGATCATCATTGAGAATCCGGAGCGCCTCGGCCTGGCCCAGTTGCATCAGCTTCGCGGTCGGGTTGGCCGGGGGGAGCAGGCGAGTTTTTGTGTGTTGATGTATCACCCGCCCCTGTCTGCCAATGGCAAGGCCCGCCTGCAGGCGCTCAGGGACAGCCAGGATGGCTTCTTTATTGCCGAGAAAGACCTGGAGATTCGAGGGCCGGGCGAAGTTTTGGGTACCCGGCAAACCGGTATGATGCAGTTTCGTCTGGCCGACTTCGAACGCGACAAGGGCTGGATTGAGCCAGTTCGGAAAATGGCACCGGGCCTGATGGTCCATCCGGAAATTGTCCGGGCTCTAGTTCGCCGATGGCTCGGCGACCGGACGCGCTATGGCGACGTGTGAAGGCGTCCAATGAGCCTTCGAAAGCGTATGAAATCGCTTTGGAAATAGAGTTCAGTCAACGTCAGGGCCATTTCTTTGCCCTATACTGAATTTAATGTGATTTTCTCACTCGGATTATCCGACGGAAAACAGCAATATTCGGGAGAACTTTATGGAATTACCTGTCGCAGTTCAGCAGGCCCTGGGCGAGACCGCAGCTGGTGTATCGCTAAGGGATGCAGGCCAGGCGAGCCGGACAGAACTGTTGCGAATGGTTCTGCTCAATGATGAGCAAGGGAACCTTCAGGTAATCTGCCGCCGCGACGATCTGATTGACCTGGAGCAGTTGAACAAGCAACTGGGCCGGGACCTGCGACTGATGAAGCGTCGCGAGCAGCTGCGGGTTCGGGAGAGGGCTGGCCTCAAGGCACTCCCGGCATTGCCATCACTGACAGGCTGGCCAACCGTGGTCGATGAACGCGTGGATGAGCTGCCCTCGGTCGCCCTGGAACTGGGCGAGCAGAATCTGGCGATGGTCATGCCTGCAGAGGACTTCCGGGCCCTGACGGACAAGGCCGACAGGCGTTCCTTTGCCGTTGCTCCGGAGTCCATTAAGGTTAACCTTGATGACCACGGCAAGGACCGGGAGCAATTTCATTCCGCCATTAAAAAGTTTACCAGCCTGAGAATACAGCAACGGCTTGAAGACACCCTGGAGCTGCCGCCGTTGCCGGAAACCGCCCAGAGGATTATCCATCTTCGGGTTAATCCTAACGCCGTTATGGGCGATTTGGTGGATATTGTGGAGAGCGATCCAAGCCTCGCAGCGCAGGTGGTAAGCTGGGCCTCGTCGTCGTTCTATGCGGCAGCGGGCCAGGTGAAGTCGGTGCACGACGCCGTCTCCCGGGTGCTTGGGTTTGATCTGGTGATGAACCTTGCAATGGGGCTTTCCCTCGGGCGGGCGCTCAAACAGCCACAGGATCATCCAGACGGCTACGTGGATTACTGGCAGCAGGCGATCTGGCAGGCCCAGTCAGCCGGCATCCTGGCCAGCATGATGCCACGGGGCGAGCGGCCGGTGTTCGGCCTTGCCTATCTTGGCGGTCTCCTCCACAACTTTGGCCATCTGGTGCTTGCGCAGGTTTTTCCACCTCATTTCAAGCTGGTGTGCCGTTCCCTTGAGGTGAACCCAGATATCGATTCCTCAGTCACCGAGCATTATTTTCTTGGCATCACCCGGGAACAGATTGCGGCCCAGTTGATGGAAAACTGGGGCATGCCGGATGAGGTTACCCTGGCGATCCGTTATCAGAAAAACCCGTCTTACGATGGCAGCCACAGCGTTTATGCCCGGTTGCTCTGGTTGGGCCGGCAGCTGTTGACCGCCCGTGGCGTGGCATTGGGTGCGGGGGAAGACGTCAGCCAGTCATTTTATGACGAGTTGGGGCTGAATCGGGAACAGGTTGAAGAGCAGTTCGACGAGCTGGTGAACAGCAAGGACAGCGTTATGGCCATGGCCGGCATGATGAGCCAGTAAGGTCAGCATTCCCATATTTTGACTCAAAAAAAGCCGGCCCAGAGGCCGGCAAGCTCACCCGCTTTATTGCAGAGTCGTCCAAACTTATCAGGAGAAAACAACGTTAGGTGGCACCTGCCGCAGATGATAGGTGCCTCCCTGTTTTCAATTTAGACCCTGATCGAGAAAAGAAAAGTCAACAGTTGTAACCTGGAAGGAATGATCGCCGTGTCAGTTTTTCAGCGCGTCAGAACCTTTTGATTTGACGAGCTAAATTATCCTTTTTGCTGATCGTCCAGTTACAAATCGTTACAAAAATAAGGTCTGACCAATTCCGTGGATGCGTCAATGGCTGACGTTAATCTGAAAAGGAATGGTGCCGGATAGCGGTTGCGGCTCGGCGAATTGCATCGGCATGCCTCTGTTCCACCTCGAAACGTTCCTTGTCCATTTTGTCCACAAACTTTGTCTCCGTTGCTTGCCGTGCCCGGTGCGTGGGCATGTGCTGCAACTGGTCATGCACTTCCTGAAATACCCTGAAAGGTGACTGCTCCAGCAACTCCGGAGCAATGTGATCGAGCAGGCCCTTGAGTCTCAGACAGGCTTCCGAGTATTCGATCTGATCCTCTTCAACCGCCATCGCAATAACATGAACACTGCGGATCATGTCTTTTCTGCGGTTGGTCTGGAACGCCTCGGCTTTGGCCTGGCGTTTGCGATTTTCCGAAAGCAGCCCCATCTGACGCCGGATGAAGACCGCCAGCATAACGATGGCGATGAGACCGGCAATAATCAGACTCCACTGCAGCCACTGGGGCATTTTCGGCTCCTTTTATGAATCAGGCCCGTTTGCGTTGGCGCTCCGGGCGCCAGACTTTGACAGTAACGGGCTGTCCATTCAATACGGAAGTGCCGGAGAGCGGATCAATTCGACCGTCGCTGAGCAAGTCGTTGATGCTCGCACCGGCATGGGCAGCCGCCACCGACTGGCCAGTGCCGTCGCGGTCATGGCCCCAGCCATGGGGAATGGATACCACGCCGGGCATGACATCTTCGGTAATCTCCACCGGCAAGACAATTTGCCTCGATTCCGAAGATATTTCTGCCGAGTCAGCGGTCTGCAAACCCAGGCGGCTGGCATCTTTGGGATGAATCATCAGGGTGCACCGGTCCTTGCCCTTAACCAGCCGCTGACTGTTGTGCATCCACGAGTTGTTGCTCCGGACGTGGCGCCGGCCAATCAGTTGCAGGGAGTCGCCGGCCGGCGCAGCCAGGGCCTCGTGCAGCCTGCCAAGGTCGTCCAGGTAGCGCCTTGGCGCAAGGTTGATCTTGCCATCGCGGGTGAACAGGCGTTCAGGCAGGGATGGCTGGAGAGGGCCCAGATCGACGCCGTTCGGGTTGTCCTTCAGGGCACTCAGGGAAAGCCCTTTCGGTAGCTCCTGCCAGTGGCGGTTCAGGGGGCTGAGCTTGGCCAGTCCACGAAGCGGGTGTCGTTTCGGCAGGATATCCATCACCAGATCGACCGCAGGCTGCAGCAAACCCCGCGCACGCCCGGCATCGGCGCCATAGGGGCCGGATCGTAAGAGCAGATCAAGGATCGGGTCTGGCCCAATCTGCTTGAAGGCACGCCAGCCGAGCTCCGCCCGCAGTGGCAGTTGTCCGCCTTTCCGGAGCTTTTCCAGCCGGTGGGCCAGTTCCAGTAGAATCTGCCAGTCATGGCGGGCACCCGGGCCGGCATCGAACAGTGCTTCGCTGTACTTGGCGAAATTGCGCACCGCAAACATGCTGAAAATCAGATCGTAGTGACTGCGTTCCAGCGCCGCGGTCGGGGGCAGGATGATATCCGCATGCCGAGTTGTTTCGTTGAGGTAATAATCCACCGAGACCATGAAGTCGAGGCCGCCCAGGGCTTCCTCCAGACGCCGGCCGTTGGGGCTGGAGAGAACGGGATTGCCGGCAACGGTGACAAAAGCCCTGATCTGCCCATCGCCTGGAATTAACATCTCATCGGCCATCGTGCTGGCCGGGTATTCTCCGCCGAATTCAGGCAGCCCCTTGACGCGGCTATGGCGCTTGCCGAAGTGACCTTTCTGACCGGCCATGGCTCCAAGCTCTACCAGATCAATCGCCGGCTGCGAGAACAGAACGCCGCCGGGCAGGTCCAGTTTTCCGGTCAGGATGTTGAGGCAGTAGGCCAGCCAGGTTGCCACACCGCCAAAGGTCTGGGTGCTTGTTCCCATGCGCGTGTAAAGAGCTGCCTTTCGCGTCGTGGCGAGTTGTCGGGTGAGGGCACGAATGTCCTCTGCGGAAATGCCGGTGTGTGCGCTGACCGCTTCCGGGGTGAAGCTGAGGGCGGCCAGGCGCAGAAGGTCTGCGTCTCTCACCAGCCTTTCCGCCGGGCCGGGATCCACCAGACCTTCTTCAAACAATGTATGCACCATGGCCATCATCAGCAGGGCATCGCTTCCGGGCCGGACGAAGTGGAATTCGTCGGCCAGCTTTGCGGTCTCGGTGCGGCGGGGGTCCACCACAACCATCTTGCCGCCGCGCTGCTTCAGGGCCTTGAGTCGCCCGCGGAAGTCCGGAACCGTCATCAGGCTGCCATTGGACGCCATGGGATTGGCACCAATGCAGATAAACAGATCCGTGTGGTCGATATCGGGAATGGGAAACAGAACCTGATGCCCGAACATCTCGAGACTGGCGAGCATGTGAGGCAACTGATCGTTGGACGTTGCCGAAAACCGGTTCTGGGTTCCGATGGCCCGCAGCAATGGCATGGTGGCAACCAGAGAGCCATGGTTGTGCACGTTCGGGTTGCCGAGGTAAACGCCGATACTGTTGCGGCCGTGGTCCTGGCGGGTCTGGTGGAGCTTTTCGGCGACCAGGTCAAACGCCTCCGCCCACTCCAGTTCCTGCCACCCGGTCCCGGTTTTGCGTATGGGCTTTTTCAGGCGGTCCGGATCTTCGTGCAGATCCTGAAGCGCAACCGCCTTCGGACAGATATGCCCCCGGCTGAGCGGATCATTCTCATCGCCCTTGATGGAAGCAATCCGGCCGTCCTTCATTTCGATCGCGACACCGCACATGGCCTCGCAAAGGTGACAGGTACGATAGTGGGTGCCGTTTTCCATGAAGGGGCTCTCCTGAAGGGTTGTTGTTTTGCTATAGCAGTTTCAATCTGCAACCAGATTAGCAGTAAATGGCTTGGATGGGGAAATAACCACCGCTTGAGCCCAGTGCAAAAAAGGCCAACCCGTAGGCTGGCCCTTTGCAATGGTTCCAGAGCTTTTACTGCTCTGCCGGGATCTCTTTGACCGGGTTGGAAATGAAGTTGAGGTAGACGCCCTGTTCAGGGATTTGCAGGGGCAGATCAATCGTCACGATTTCGCCGCCAGGTACCCCGAGTGCCCGCGCCCGGACATTAATGTCGACCAGGTTGGAGTTGCGTTGCTCAATCTGCATCCGGCCGTCATCGAAGAAGGTGATATTGCCCTCCAGTTCAAGCACAAACTCCCGACCGTACAGGTCGTGGCGGCCCCCTAGCGGGATTTCCATATCGGGCGCATCGAGCATCAATTCGGCCCGGGTCTTGAAGACCGGCTGGCCATTTTCACCCTCTGTTATTACCCCGGGTATCAGGCCAGAGCGGCTGCAGCCCGGGCCGGAACACGCCGGGTCGTCCTTGGCATAGCGCATGCGGAGGACCTGGGTATTGGTAATGGACTCCTCCTGGAGTGGGATAAATCCAAAAACACGAAGCTCTGTGAACACACTGATCGATGTGGTCGCCAACTGCGTGGGATACAGGTTCACCAGAATCCCCTCATCGCCGGTTGGCTCATAAACGCCAGGGCCAATAACTTCCGTGTTGAGGGCGTAGGTCTGGTAGATGAACTTATCTTTGGGGCAACGCTCGCCGGTCTCGCAGCCAACCCGCGCATCGGCGGTACTGGCGACAATCACGGGCGGAGAGGCTGATGCTTCGTTATTGCGGACCCTCAGTTTGGTTGAATTGGCTGAAGCGGCCCAGCCATCAGCGTCGCTGCCCTCGTGGTCAAAAGGCTCAAGACAGTCCGGGTTGGTGTTGGAGTCACAGTCGACAATGAAGTTGGCATTGGTGTCGCGAACTGGCAGGTTTCGCAGAGGTGTGAAAACGCTGTCCAGAGGTTCGGTTCCGGTGAAATAGATCACCATGTCGTCCGGTCCGTTGTTGCCATCTCCGTCATCAAGCCCTTCAAGCAGGTCGGTTTTCAGCGCCAGGCCATCGGAATCGCAAATTGAGGTGTAGCTTCCAGCCGCGCAGGTTCCTGCACCCTCCGATGACTTCAGGGTGTACCGATAGTGTGCGTCGGCTTCCCAGGGCTGGTCCGGGTAGAACCGGATCCGCTGGAGATTCTTCTCAAGCCGGCCAGGTACGTTGCTTTCCAGAACCGTGACAGACCCATTTGGTTCCTGCCTCACTTTTTCAACGATGAACGTGTCGCCTTGAATAATGGAATCCAGGTCCATGGACTTGGAGAAGACAACGGTAATGGGGCGATCTGACGGCATGGTGCTGACCGGTAGAGTGTCACCCACACCTCCATCGGAATAGCACTGTCCCAGTACGCCGGCGGAGAGATCCAGCAGACTATGATCGGTTTCGCAGGGGTAGCCCGGATAGGTGGTCAGGGCCAGGGCAGGGCGCCGAGTTACAGTGGAGCCGCCAATATCATCCAGTGAAAACTGTAACGGTGCCGCGGTGGCTGGGTTGCCGGCCAGATCGGTCAAACCATCGATGACGACTTCGTAGGCAACGCCATGGCGCAGGCCTTCGCCCGGATTCAGGATAACGGCAGTTCCGTCCAGTTGTGTCTCTAGTGTCTCAACAGGAACACCATCCGCGAACAAAGAAATTCCGGTATCAATGGAGTCCGCGGCAAGGGGCTCATCAAAGAACAGAATGACCGGATCCCCGGGGCGCTGCATGGACTGGCGCGTATCCGGAATGGCGTTGTCCGGTCCGGGCATCCAGCTGATAAGGCTGGGCGCAGTGCTGTCCAGCTCGCGCAGTAGCTCGGCGTCCAGAACCGAATCGGCATCGGTGGCCGCCTCAAGATGGAACGCGATGGTCGAGTCGGTGTATTCCTGGCCGAGAAGGTTTGGTTCCACCATTCCGATGGCATCGATGGTCAATACACCATCCTGCACCAGCGCGATGCCGCGCAACTCGACCCCCATCAGATCCTGAGAGAGCGCTGCGTTGGGCTGGGCATTTTCGGTGTTCATGGAGACATCCATAAAGAGCGTGATATGTCTGGGCGCGTTAATGTCATCGGTGTAGGGGTTGGGGCTCAGGTACCCGGATGCGTCTGACAACATAGTGACCTTGATGTTGCCAGTGGTCTGAAGTTGGCCGGTCGCGGCGTCCAGCACAGGAACCTCGCCGCCAACCAGAACATCCAGACTGGTACTGTTCAACACGCTGCCCCGGGCGATACGCAGCGGAAGTGCCTCATCAGCCTCGAATGCCGGCGCATAAGCCAGCTCTGCAAACAGGTCGCCGGTCTGTTGGGAGGGGCCTGCTTCGCCCTGGAGCACCGAATTGAGCGTGACGCCGTTAATGACCTGGCCGTTCAGGACGGATCGGGTGACGTCTTGTTCCGCAGTACCTGCGGCCAACCCGGAATCAACAGCAGACTGCTGAAGTACGACCGTCGGGCCTGTCTCGCGGGGCGTGTATGCGATCTCCTCACTGAACCGGTCCGCTTCGGGCGAAGTCAGGCTGGCCAGGTTTTCCAGACGCAGGGTATAGGTCTGGCTGGTGTCCAGGACATCGTCCTTGCTGCCACAGTTCCTGGGCTCCTCGACCAGACAAGGGTCCACCGTTATCCGGTTGCCTTTCACCAGAACCATCGCTGGAACAACCTCTCCGTTGCTATCCAGCAGCTGGATGGAACCGCCGAGAGCCTTCCAGTCCGGATGGATCGGGTGGGTCATGGCCAGGCGGAACGTGGAGAAGCTCATGGCCTCGAACGGACTGTTGTTTGCCGGAACTTGCCAGGCGATACCAAAATCCGCGGCCGAGTTGGTTATGCTTGCTGGCCCGGAGAAACTTCCCCGAGTCTCGAACTGGATGCCGACATCGCCGACCGCGTTGGGGGTGTCGATCTGGCGACCGCCCTCCGCAGCCAGCGGTTCGCTGAACGTCACCGTGTAGTCGCCGAGCGTGTCGAGTTCCGACGAGGGAGACAGCAGCAGGCTTTTACCGCCGTCAATCCGGCTGATAGAAAAGGGCAGTGACTGTCCCTGAGATTGCAGCAGAATCTTGTTTTGGAGATCTGCGTCCTCATCGGTCAACGCATGGCTGAAGCGCAGAACAATGTCCGCTTTCGGGCTGACATCTGCCTGGCCATCAGCCGGGTAGGAATACACCACCGAGCCGGGGGAGGCTTTCTCATTCATGGTCTGTTCGTCGCCACCACAGGCGGCCAGTAACAGGGCGGGTATCAGTGCCAGTGTGTTGTTGTACTTCATGGCGTGCCCTCCTTAAAACTTCAGGGTGATGGAGCCGCTGACAACGTGAACGTCGCCGTCTGCAGTAACCGGCGTTTCGTTGCCGTCAAAATCCACCAGTGTGAAATCGCGCTCCTGCAGTTGCTGGTACTGGTAACCGATGTCCAGGCGGACGGGGTAGGCCAGCAGACGGGTGCGGTCGTAGGTGGCGCTCAGGCCGAGGCCCACGACAATCTTGTCGGTATCGAGGTAATTGATCTCGGGGTTGCGGGTAGACTTGAGCGGTGATTCCTCATAGGCAACGCCGCCCCGCACGGAAAAGTTCTTGTTGAGGGCATACTCGGCGCCGATTCGTGGAACGAGCACGTCGTCGAATTTGATCCGGCTGCCCGGTGCAACGGACTGCTGGTCCTTGATCGTATCGGAGGAAAATTCGTTTTCCAGCTCGGACCAGTTTTGCTGCTCGACGCTGCCACCAATCCGCCAGTTTTCGCCCTTGTATTGAGCGCCAAAGCCGAAGGTTTCCGGCTGGAAGGAATCAATGGTCGATACCGCCAGGCTGAGGCCGGGATCAGGAATGGTCTGGGTAACAATGATGTTGGAGTCCACCGACGTGGAGGCTGCTGATTTGGTGCGATAGGTGAACGCGGTTTCCCAGCCGTTCAGGAAACAGTCGCTCTCAGGGCAAAAGGTGCTTCCAAGATCGATATTGGTGCCAAGAATCGTTTTGAGCGAAGGTTCGGCATTGACTGCAAGGCGCTCGCGGCTGGTTTCACCACCGAGAGTAGAGACCGCATCAAGGTTCGCCTGGGCATCCAGTGTGACCCGCACCGACGCCCCGGCCGAGATTCCGCGCCATAGTGGCGTTGCACCACCAATGTTCAGGAACAGGGGCTCCTTGCCATACTTGAGAAACTGCCCGTTCTCCGAGGTCTGGGAATCGAAGGCCAGCATTTCCTTACCGTATTTCTCGACTCCGGCAATGAAACCCAGATAGATCGGGTGCTTGAATCGAGTCAACGAACCCAGATTGGTTTTCATGCCGATCAGCACGTGCTGGCTGGGAGAGTTGGCAAGGATGTCGCCGTTGGCATTCGGATTCGCAGAACGCAGCTCCTGCTCGGAGTGCAGAATGCCGGCAGTCAGTTCCCCCCGCTCGTCTTTCGTGAGGTAGGCAGGGTTGTAATAGGTGGCTGACACCTGGTCATTGAACATGGACAGTGACTGAGCTGTAGCAACATCCACGGGCATCACGCCATAAGTGGTGCCGATGTTTCCCATACTGGCATGAACGGAAACGGAGAAACCGACAGAGGCGGTGGCGATTGCAAGAGAAAATGCCCTTGACCGGGAACGGGAGGAAAAAGCCATTGATACACTCCATTACTTCGTTGTTTTTATACTCGGGCCGCGAAAGGGCGACTGGTATTTTTGTTCAAGAGCTAGTGTATTCGGCTTGTCTTTGGGGGACGTTGGCTTTTTTGACGAAAATGAAGGGCGGCAGAACCATGTATCGACAAGCGATTGTCATGACTTGAACATGTATTGGACTGAAAACAAACACAGGGAATGGTGGGCCCAGCTGGACTCGAACCAGCGACCAAGGGATTATGAGTCCCCTGCTCTAACCAACTGAGCTATAGGCCCGTTCAGCGAACGCTGTTTTGAAAGGTGTTTCCTGAGGGGAAACAAAGCGGGCGCCATTATACCGGTGAGGTGTGGCGCCCGCTACTGTTTGGGAAATTATCCCTGATTGCCCTGATCGTCGATGAAGCCACGCAGGTGATCGGAGCGTGACGGGTGACGCAGTTTGCGCAGAGCCTTGGCTTCGATCTGACGGATCCGCTCCCGGGTGACGTCGAACTGCTTGCCGACTTCTTCCAGGGTGTGGTCGGTGTTCATCTCGATACCGAAACGCATGCGCAACACCTTGGACTCGCGGGCGGTAAGGCCGGCCAGTACCGAGCGGGTGGCTTCGCGCAGGCCTTCTGCGGTGGCGGAATCCACCGGGGAGAGGGCCTGGATATCTTCGATGAAGTCGCCCAGATGGCTGTCTTCGTCGTCACCAATCGGTGTTTCCATGGAGATCGGCTCTTTGGCGATCTTCAATACCTTGCGGATCTTGTCCTCGGGCATTTCCATGCGCTCGCCAAGTTCTTCCGGTGTGGGTTCGCGGCCCATCTCCTGAAGCATCTGGCGAGAGATCCGGTTGAGCTTGTTGATGGTCTCGATCATGTGCACCGGAATACGGATGGTGCGGGCCTGGTCCGCAATGGAGCGGGTAATGGCCTGACGAATCCACCAGGTAGCGTAGGTCGAGAACTTGTAGCCGCGGCGGTACTCGAACTTGTCGACGGCCTTCATCAGGCCGATGTTGCCCTCCTGAATCAGGTCCAGGAACTGCAGGCCGCGGTTGGTGTACTTCTTGGCAATGGAAATAACCAGACGCAGGTTGGCCTCAACCATCTCTTTCTTGGCGCGGCGGGCCTTGGCCTCACCGATGGACACGCGACGGTTGATTTCCTTGATGTCGGCAACGTCCAGATCCACTTCGGTCTGCACGTTCTGGATACGCTTCTGCAGGCGCACAATCTCGTCAATACGCTCGGCCATCGGCGCTGCGTAAGGCTTCTTGCTCTTCGAGATTTTCTCGGCCCAATCCAGCTTGGTCTCGTTGCCCGGGAACGATTTGATGAAGTCCTTGCGGGGCATTTTGCACTCGCGAACACAGATCTGCATGATCGCGCGCTCGTTCTCACGAACCAGGTCGTTGGTGGAGCGAACCACGTTGACCAGCTCGTCAAATGCCTTGTTGGCGAGTTTGAACGGTGCGAAAACCTGGCCCAGCTCGTTCAGGGCTTCCTGGGTTTTCTTGTCGGACCGACCGTGCTTCGCCAGGGCCTTGTTCGCGGCCTCCAGCTTTTCGTTGAGCAATTCGAACCGAAGACGGGTCTCTTCCGGATCCGGGCCGTTATCGGTTTCTTCTTCCGAGGAGTCGTCGTCATCGTCTGAATCCGAGTCGGAGTCATCAGAGCTTTCGGTTGTGGTGTCCTCACCCATAAACGGCTCGGCGTCGTCAGGATCGAGGAAGCCGGTTACGATGTCGCTGATGCGACCTTCGTTTTCGAGAATGCGGTCGTAAGCCTGAATCACAGTGCCGGCGGTGCCCGGGAAGTGGGCGACCGCAGCCATCACATCGCGGATGCCTTCCTCAATACGCTTGGCGATGACAATTTCGCCCTCGCGGGTCAGCAGCTCGACGGTGCCCATTTCGCGCATGTACATGCGCACAGGATCCGTGGTGCGGCCAGCGTCGGTTTCTACAGCGGCCAGAGCGGCGGCGGCTTCAGCGGCGGCGGCTTCGTCAGCGGTGGAGTCGCCCTCGGTCATCAGCAGGGTATCGGCGTCCGGTGTTTCTTCGCACACCTGGATACCCATGTCGTTGATCATGCGAATGATGTCTTCGACCTGATCCGGATCGGCGATGTCTTCCGGGAGGTGGTCGTTTACCTCGGCGTAAGTCAGGTAACCTTGTTCCTTGCCTCGTGCAATGAGGTCTTTCAAACGTGATTTTTGCGAATTGCCTGACATAGACACCCTGTAAACTCGCTTTTAGAAGGAAAAAAGTTAAACAGCCATTATAGCTGTCGCTTAGTTGCTCTGCCACCAAGGAGCCTAGGCTCAAAGGTTAGATGGTGATCAGTGCCTCAAGTTTCAAGTGCTGCTAGTCCCCGGTGCCACTGCTCAGGGCTCTCAGCTCCTGTCGTTCCTCGGTCGTGAGGTTCGACAGATTTCTCAATAGTGTGGCAAGCCGCTGCTGGCGGGATGCCTCTTCGTTCGGACTCAGAAGCTCGCGGGCGGCGGCTAGTGTGCTCTCCCGCGCGGGAATATGCTCGATCCCGTCAAACAGGTGGTAAAAGCGCTCACGAGCACCTGTATCCAGTGCCAGCGTACGCACCAGGGTTTTCCGGTCCCGGATGTCGTTGGCCAGAATCCACTCGGCAAAATTCCTGGCCTGATTGAATTGCCGGGAGCCGCGGGCCAGTTCGGTCACTTCGGTGGCCAGGTCCGGTGCTTCCAGCAGGGCAAGGCACAGAATGCTGTCCTTGCTGAGCTTCACATCAATCCGATCTTCGGAAACCCGGTCCCGTCGCTGGCCGTTCCAGCGTCCTTTCTGCCCCTGCTGGCGGCCCTGCCACTGGTTCCGGCCACCGCAAAGGCGGAGCATCTCGTGCCACATGGCATCCCGAAGGGTGCTTCGGGGCATCTTGTTGAGCAGAGGTTCAACCCTGGCTCGCAGTTCGCCCCGGTGCTCCGGCAGTTGGAGGTCCAATCCTTCGCTCTGCCGGTCAAACAGGTACCGTGACAGAGGCGTTGCCGCTTCGATGCGCTTCTGGAACGCCTCCGGCCCCTCCTTGCGCACGAGGGTGTCCGGGTCCTCGCCCTGGGGCAGCATCAGGAACTGGAGGTGAAGGCCATCGGCCATCAGTTCCAGTGCATTCTCCATGGCCCGGTCCGCGGCCCGGAAGCCGGCCTGGTCGCCATCGAAGCAGAACACGATGTGTCTTACCTGTTTCAACAGCGCTGTAAGACTGTCCTGGTTCGTTGCCGTGCCCAGCGTCGCCACCGCATAGTGAATGCCGTGCTGGGCGAGGGCGATCACATCCATGTAGCCTTCAACCACAAGCAGCTTGTCCAGCTGCCGGATTGCCTGCTTTGCCTCGAAGAGCCCGTAAATCTCGCGGCTCTTGTGAAACACATCCGACTCCGGGGAGTTGATGTATTTCGCCTTGTCATCTCCGAGGGTGCGGCCGCCGAAGGCAACGGTTCTGCCCCGGCTGTTGCGAATCGGGAACATCACCCGGTTGCGGAACAGGTCCCTGGGTCTGCCGTACTTGTCGGAAACCGTGCCGGTTTCAATCAGCGGACCCTGCAGGTCCTTGCTGGCAACATCAAACAGTGCCGTGCCGGTGGAAGGCGCATAGCCCACCTGGTACTGCTCGATGATGGCGTTGTCCAGGCCCCGTTGTTGCAGGTAGTCCCGGGCGTAGGCGCCTTGCTGGCCTTTAAGCGCTGATTGATAGAAGCGACTGGCAAAGTCCAGTGCATCGGTCAGCGTTCGCGCCTGCTGGATTTCCTGCTTTGCGGCCCGGTCGTAGGGCACTTCGAGACCAACCCGCTTGGCCAGTTCCTCGACCGCCTCGGTAAAACCCAGGCCTTCAAACTCCCTGACAAAGCTGATGGCATCGCCATGGGCGCCACACCCGAAACAATGATAGAAGCCCTTGTCTGGCCGAACGTTGAACGAGGGTGTTTTCTCGTCGTGGAACGGGCAGCAGGCCTTGTAGTTAGCGCCGGCCTTCTTGAGCGTGATGCGTGAACCGATCAGTTCCGCCAGGTCGATACGATCCAGCAGATTTTCAACAAACTGTTGAGGGATCAGTCCGCTCATGGGGGCTCCACATCAGGCCGTCATCGGAGTTGGCCAATAGCCAAAAATGCCGCCGAAGCCAGGCCTCGGCGGCATTTTTGAGTCGCTCTGTGCAGCCTGCGGCTGAACAGGCAATCAGTGCTTTGCAGTCAAGCGGCGTCAGATAAAACTTAGTACAGACGCTCGAACTTGCGCTGTTCCCGCTGAAGCTTCTTGAGATGACGCTTAACGGCAGCGGCTGCTTTGCGCTTACGAACAGCGGTCGGCTTCTCATAGTGCTCACGACGACGTACTTCGGAAAGTACCCCTGCTTTTTCGCAGGAACGCTTGAAGCGACGCAGTGCTACGTCAAACGGTTCATTCTCTTTCACTTTAACAGCTGGCATTCGAAAATCACCTACCTGATAGATTCGGTTTCAATTTTGTCCGTCTGGCGAGCCAGACCGGTTCTCGATCCCTGGTCAGATTGGCTAAAACTCGACCAGTGCATATTTTAGGGCGGCAATGATAGCGCCTGCGTTATGGCAAGGTCAATGTTTGTTCGATGAATCTGCCAGTGGGTTTCGGGTTTCTGCTAAAATGCGCGTCGTTTTCATTTCCGCCAACCAATGTGGCCCGAAATTATGCTGATTCTAGGTATCGAAACCTCTTGCGACGAGACTGGCGTAGCGCTTTACGACACCGAAGCGGGCCTGCTGGGGCACGCCCTGTTCAGCCAGATCGACATGCATGCTGATTACGGGGGTGTCGTCCCTGAACTGGCGTCCCGGGACCACGTTCGCAAGCTCCTGCCCCTGTGCGATCAGGTGCTCTCGGATGCCGGTAAAGGTCGTGCCGATATAGAGGGAATTGCCTACACTGCGGGTCCGGGCCTGGTTGGCGCGCTCATGGTCGGGGGAGCCGTAGCCCATTCGCTGGGGTTTGCCCTGGGTATTCCTGTGTTGGGCGTGCACCACATGGAAGGCCACCTGCTGGCGCCCATGCTGGAAGACAATCCACCTGCGTTTCCGTTCGTCGCATTGCTTGTCTCGGGTGGTCATACCCAGCTGGTAAGGGTGGATGGAATTGGCGAGTACGAGATGCTGGGTGAATCGGTGGACGATGCCGCCGGTGAGGCTTTTGACAAGACGGCGAAGATGCTCGGTCTGGACTATCCGGGTGGCCCCCGGGTGGCGGCACTGGCAGAAAACGGTACCGAGGGTCGTTATCGGTTCCCGAGGCCAATGACCGACCGGCCCGGCCTGGATTTCAGTTTCAGCGGCCTGAAAACCTTCACTCTCAATACCGTCAATGCTGCACGTGAGGCAGGCGGACTGGATGACCAGACCCGGGCGGATATCGCACTGGCGTTTGAAGCCGCCGTGGTCGATACACTTACCATCAAGTGCCGTCGGGCTCTGGAACAGACAGGCTGCAAGCGACTGGTCATTGCCGGGGGTGTCAGCGCCAATAAACGCCTGCGGGCGGGCCTGGAGAAGATGGCGGGCAAGCTCAGCGCTCATGTGTTTTACGCCCGCCCGGAATTCTGTACCGATAACGGTGCAATGATCGCCTACGCCGGTGCCCAGCGCATGAAGGCCGGCCAGCAGGACGGTGAGCGGATTGTGGCAGTGCCCCGATGGCCGATGAACACACTGCCGCCCATCAACGAGACTCGCTCAACCGGCCTGGTGGACTGATCGTCAAAGCCCGGCTTCCCGTCCTTGGGCGAGCCGGATGAGATTGTTGCGGTGGCGAACCACAATTAAAAGCGCGAGCAGGCCGAACAGTGGCAGGGTTTCCGGTTCAAGGAAGGCGCTGATCAGCGGGCCGGAGGCAATGGCTACCAGCGAGGCGAGGGCGGATATTCGCCAGCGCCAGATTACCAGCATCCAGATCGCGGCCATCATCAGCGTTGTGACTGGCGCCAGCGCAAGACCAGCACCGAGCGCCGTCGCGACCCCTTTGCCACCCTTGAACCGATAGAAAATCGGAATCATGTGGCCGGTGACGGCGCACAGGGCAACGACAGCCTGAACCATAACGGAAAGACCGCCGGCATGAGCCAGCCAAACGGGTAACCAGCCTTTCGCGGCATCCAGCGCAAGCGTGAGTAGCGCTGGCGGCCACCCGCCGGTTCGGTAGACATTCGTTGCGCCGGGGTTGCCCGAACCCTGCGCCCGTGGGTCCGGGAGTTTCCAGAGTTGGCAGACCGGCAGGGCAAACAGCACCGAGCCTGCCAGGTAAGCGGCGGCGCAGAGTAAAACCGTTAAAACCGGGTCACTGGGAAACATGCTGTGGGCTCGGAATCAAAGACGTATACAACCAATATGTGCGAAAATGCCCGCCCTGAAAACGCGGGCCATGCTCTTCACAGTATCCCCTGGTTGTGCGTTATTCAATCACCAAAGAGTGGAAGAACTCCGGAGTACCCTTGGCAGACACTGTATTGATCGAAGGCCTCGTTGTGGAAACTGTGGTCGGCGTTTATGACTGGGAGCGGGAAGTCACCCAGGACCTGGTGATCGATCTGGAAATGGCCTGGGATAACCAGGTGCCGGGTCGAACAGACGATGTCGCCGATGCCCTGGATTATGCGGCCGTCAGTGCCCGGGTGGAGACCTGTCTGCAGGCACTCAGGCCGCAACTGCTTGAGCACGGCGCTGAGGTGCTCGCCAAAGCCTTGCAGGATGAATTTGGCATCACGTGGCTTCGGTTGGCGATACGCAAGCCGGGGGCCGTACCTGCGGCACAGGCGGTGGGTGTGCAAATCGAGAGGGGAGTCCGGTGATGGCAGCGGCCGTTCGGGTTTACATCAGTATTGGCAGCAATGTCGACAGGGAACGCTACGTCAGGGCAGCGCTCGATGCGCTCTCGGCATGGTTTGGCGAGCTGATCATCTCCCCGGTCTACGACAGCGAAGCGGTCGGGTTTGATGGCTCTCCCTTCCTGAACCTCGTAGTGGGCGTGGATACGTCCCTGTCGGTTGCCGAGCTTTCGAAGCGTTTCAAACAGTTGGAGGCGGACAACGGCCGGCGTCGGGATGTGCCTAAATTCAGTGCGCGAACGCTGGACCTCGATATTCTCACCTATGGCAGTGCCGTCGGGCGCATCGATGGCGTTGAACTGCCAAGGGGTGAAATCCTGAAAAACGCTTTCGTGCTTCGGCCACTGGCCGACATAGCGCCTGAAGCGGAGCACCCGGTGTGCGGCAAAACCTATGGCGAGCTATGGCGGGAGTACGACACCGGCCAGAAGCTCTGGCCGGTGGGCTTCAGCTGGCAGGGTCGGCAGATTTCACACGCTGCCGGTTGAGCGGAACAGCTCGATGAGGTGATCGGTCGAGCTGTCGCTGGCCTGGGTGCCATCTTCCTCGCCCAATAGCCGCGGCAGGATGCCTTTACCCAGTTGCTTGCCGAGTTCCACACCCCATTGGTCAAACGAATCCACGTCCCAGATAACCCCCTGCACAAAGGTGCGGTGCTCGTAGAGCGCGATCAACGCGCCCACAGTCTCGGGTGTCACCTTCTCCATGGTCAGAGTGTTACTTGGCTTGTTGCCGGGGATCACCTTGTGTGGCGCAAGCTGTTCAATCTCGCTTTCATCCCGACCTTCCGCTTTCAGCTCGGCCCTGGCTTCTTCCACTGATTTCCCGGCCATCATGGCCCTGGACTGGCTCAGGCAGTTGGCAAACAGGTCGGCGTGATGGGTGGCCACCGGGTTGTGGGTTTTCAGGGGTATGATGAAGTCCGCCGGAATCAGGCGGGTGCCCTGGTGGATCAGTTGGTGATAGGCGTGCTGGCCATTGGCACCGACGCCGCCCCAAATCACCGGGCCGGACTGCCAGGCGACGGGGGCGCCCGCTTGCGTCACGCTCTTGCCGTTGCTTTCCATATCCAGCTGCTGGAGGTGGTCTGGCAGGCTGCGCAGGTAATGATCGTAGGGCAGTATCGCGTGGGTCTCGGCGGCCCAGAAATTGGTGTACCAGATGCCCAGCATGGCCATCACCACCGGCAGATTCTCCGGCAATGGCGCATCACAGAAGTGTTGGTCCATGGCATGGGCGCCTGCCAGCAGGGCACGGAAGTTGGCCATGCCAACGCTAAAGGCAATAGGCAGGCCGATGGCTGACCACAGTGAATAACGACCGCCCACCCAGTCCCACATCGGGAAGACGTTCTCCGGATCGATGCCGAAGTCCTGCGCCGCCGGCACATTGGCCGTCACGGCCATGAAATGCTGCGAGACCGCCTGTTCATCCCCGCAATGATCCAGAAACCACTGTTTCGCGACTTTGCTGTTCTCGAGGGTTTCCTGGGTGCGGAATGACTTGGACTGGATCAGGAACAGAGTGGTTTCCGGATTGACCTGGCGCAGTGCCTCGCAAATCTCGGTGCCGTCAATGTTAGCCACGTAATGGCAGCGAATGCCGGCCTGGGCATAGGGCTGAAGGGCTTCGCCAACCAGCTTCGGGCCCAGGTAGGAGCCGCCGATACCGATGCTTACCACATCGGTGAAAGGCTTGCCGGTGTACCCGGTGCGGTGTTGGCCCAACACCTCATCCACCAGGGTTTCCATGCGTTGCAGGGTGCGCTGCACCTCGGCGACCACGTTTTCGCCGTCAACGGTGATGGCGTCGGTTCCCGGGTTTCTCAATGCCGTGTGAAGGGCAGGGCGATCTTCGGTAACGTTGACTCTCTTTCCGCTGAGCAAGGCCTCCCGCCGTGCTTCCAGGTTGCAGCTGCTGGCCAGCGCCAGAAGCGCGTCGAGCACGTCGTCAGTGATCCGATTCTTGGAAAAATCCAGTGACAGCCCTGCGCCTTCAATGAAATAACGCTTTGCCCGCCCGGGATCCTGGTTGAACAGGTCCTTCATGAGAACGCCGTCCAGGCGTTGCCGATGTTCCTTCAGTGTCTGCCATTCGGGTTTCGAGGTCAGTACTGCAGGATGTGCGGGCATCAGAGGTTCCTTTTTCTGTTGGCTTATCGGGTCAGGGACAGGTTATCGATCAAGCGGGTGGTGCCCAGGAATGCTGCCGTCAGGATGGTAATCTCCCGATCCTCAGCCGTGGCCGGTTTGAGTGTCTGACTGTTGACGATATTGAAGTAGTCCGGCCTGAGCCCTGCGTCCCCGAGACTCTGCTCAGCTTCGCTTTCCAGGGCCTGGAAGTCTGTACGACCATCGGTGATCTTGGCGGCAGTAGCCTGCAGCGTCTGGTAGACCGCTGGCGCAATCTGCCGTTCCTCGGGCGTCAGGTAACCATTGCGCGAGCTTTTCGCCAGGCCGTCGTCCTCTCTCACCGTGGGGCCGCCCACCACATCCACAGGGATCATCAGATCCCGGACCATTTTCCGGATCACGGCCAGCTGCTGAAAATCCTTCTCGCCGAATACAGCGAAGTCCGGCTGCACCATATTGAACAGCATGGTGACCACCGTGGCTACGCCCTCGAAGTGACCCGGGCGACTGGCGCCACAGTGACCATCGCTGACATCCGGCACGACCACCTGGGTCTGACTTGCCAGCCCTTCCGGATAGATTTCCTCGGCGGAGGGCGCGAATACCAGTGTGTTACCGGCCGAGGCGAGCTTGTCCTGGTCTTCAGCCAGGGTTCTCGGGTAGGTCTCGAGATCTTCGCCGGCTCCGAACTGCATCGGGTTCAAGAAGATGCTGGTAACCACCACATCCGCCATCTCCGCTGCTTTGCGCACGAGGGAAATATGGCCCTCGTGCAGGTTGCCCATGGTGGGTACCAGGCCGATGGTTTTGCCCTGCTGCCGGTAGCCGCGGAGGATGGTTCTCAATTCTTTCAGGGAATGTACGGTTCTCATGCCTTGAACGTATGCTCCTCAGCGGGGAATGTGCGCTCGCCTACGGCTTTCACGTAGGCCTGCAGGGCTTCCTGTATCGAATCTGTCTCGGCCAGGAAGTTCTTGACGAATCGCGGCTTGCGGCCGGTGGTAATGCCGAGCATGTCATGCAAGACAAGAATCTGGCCGTCCGTATCCGGTCCCGCCCCTATCCCGATGACGGGTGCTTTAACAGCCTGGGCGATGCGCGCCGCGAGAGGCGCAGGGACGCATTCCAGAAGGATGACATCGGCGCCGGCGGCTTCCAGCTCGCAGGCGTGCTCGATCATTATCTCCGCCGCTTTCTCGTCACGGCCCTGGACCTTGTAGCCGCCAAATTTATTGACGAACTGCGGCGTCAGGCCCAGATGTGCGCACACGGGTACGGCGCGCTCGGTCAGAGCGGTAATGGTTTCTTTCATCCAGTCCGTGCCCTCGAGCTTTACCATGTGCGCGCCAGCGCGCATCAGTTCCGCAGCGTTTTCCAGGGCAGACTCAACCGTGCCGTAACTCATGAAGGGCATGTCGGCCATGATCAGGGACCCACGGTTTCCTTTGGACACGCAGCTGACGTGATACACCATCTGGTCCATGGTCACCGGCAGGGTGCTGTCATGCCCCTGGAGCACCATGCCGAGGGAGTCGCCAATCAGGATTACGTGAACGCCCGCTTCGCTGACCACCTGGGAAAAGGTGGCGTCATAGGAGGTAAGGGCAGCGAAGGCTTCGCCCTTCTGCTTGAATTCACGCAGGGTATTGATGGTAACAGCCATAGAATCCTTGCCTTTTGGGTGGATGGGCCTGGCGTGCCGGGGTATCGGCATTGAAGTGTTAAGGGTAATCCGCCGGTGGAAGCTTGCGCAAGCTGTTGTCGGGGCATTGGCGGCGCAGTTCGGTAATGGGGGTGCCGTCTGGCAGAGTCAGGTCGGCCTTCAGGTCCAGCAGGGGCTGGAGCGCAAAGTCCCGGTTCCGCAGCTCCCGATGGGGGATGGTGAGGCGCTCGTCGTCCAACACCTGATCGCCGAAGAGCAGTATGTCCAGATCGAGCGTTCGGGGTCCCCAGTGCCTAAGCCTCTGCCGGCCATGCTGTTGTTCCACGTTCTGAAGTTCGTCAAGCAGTTGATGTGGTGGCAGAGAGGTCCTGAGCCATACCGCACCGTTGACGAAGTCCGGCTGGTCCTGGGGACCGACCGGGCGGCTGGCATAAAACGGCGATTGGGCAACCAGAACCGTTTCCGGCAGGGTGGCCAGCGCGGAGACTGCCCGCGCAAGTTGTGCAGCAGGGTCTTTCAGGTTGCTGCCAAGACCAATAAAGACGTCTGCCATCGTTACTGAGCCGGGCGTTTGACCGGCTTGCGGCGGCGGCGCCGCTTCTTGGGCGCATCGGTGCTTAGTTCCGAGAGCATTCGCTCCTGGCCCCGCTCGTCCTCCTGCTGGAACTCGGTCCACCATTGGCCAAGCCCGGGTTCAATCTCGCCAGACGCCTCGCGAACCAGCAGGAAATCGTAAGCCGCGCGGAACCGTGGATGAGTCATGGTGGCAAAGGCCCGTTTGCCCTGTCGGCGGGGCAGGCGCATCTGGAGTTCCCAGATTTCCTTCATGGGGCCGGAGAAACGTTTCGGAATCGAGGTTGCCTGCACCTGGCGGCCAATCACCTTTCCGATGGCGCCGTGCAGTGCCGGCTGGACCGGGTCACCGTTATCCTGCCTGCGATGCCACTCCGCCTGGAGTGCCGGCCAGAGCATGGCGGCAAACAGGAAGTAAGGTGTGACCGACTTGCCCTGGGCAATACGGGCGTCTGTGTTTCTGAGAGCCTGGCGAATCAGCTCATCCGGTTCTCCGTTCTCGATAGCCCGGGCGGTCTCCGGAAACAGTGGCTCAAGAAGGTCATAACGGTTGAGCAGATCGTAGGTTGCCTCACCATGGCCGGCTGAAAACAGCTTGAGCACTTCTTCAAACAGACGGGCCGGAGGGATATGGGTTAACAAGGGAGCCAATTCCCCGATCGGAGCTTCGGTCTCGGGTTCGATGTCAAAGCCGAGTTTGGTCGCAAAGCGGATAGCGCGAAGCATCCGTACCGGGTCTTCCCGATAGCGGGTTTCCGGGTCGCCAATGAGGCGCAGCTGGCGGTTGCGAAGATCCTCGATGCCATTGGCAAAATCGATCACGGTAAAATCGCGGATACAGTAGTACAGCGCATTGACGGTGAAGTCGCGACGTAGTGCGTCCTCTTCCTGGTTGCCGTAGACATTGTCTCGCAGCAGCAGGCCGTGTTCACTGGTCCTGCGATCGTCATCATCGGTGTCGGTATCGGCTTCCGCGGCGTTGCCCCGGAAAGTAGTCACTTCGATCACTTCGCGGCCAAACACCACATGGACAATCCGGAACCGCCGTCCGATCAAACGGGAATTGCGGAACAGGTCGTGAACTTCTTCCGGTGTGGCATTGGTTGCAATGTCAAAATCCTTGGGCTTTCCGCCCAGCAGGATATCTCTGACACCACCTCCCACCAGGTAAGCCTCATAGCCTGACTTGTTCAGGCGATGCAAAACTTTCTTGGCAGGTTCGCTGATTACCGAGCGGGAGACGTTGTGCTGGTCCCTGGGGATTTCCCGTCGCTGGTAGGTGCGGGCTTTCTTTTTTCCGTTGCCGGGCATGAAGGAACGGAGTTTGTCGACGAGTCGTTTAGGCATTGAAATCCGTGGTTGCGATGAGCAAAAACCGAGAGTTTAACGGTTTGAGCAGGATTTGCACACGTTTGCCGTGGATTACCGTTCCGGAGCCCAGATAATCAAAAGGCGGATCCGTTCTCACGAATCCGCCCTCAAAGCGTTGACGATCTGCATTGTTTTTGTTTTTGCCGGGATTTTTCTTGGTTTTTGTACCCCACTGCATATCCCCATTAAGGGGCATCTCAGCAGTGCAAACGGAAAGCTTTGAATACACAGAGCGGTCAGAGACATCGAGCGGGTCTGGAGTAGCTGTAGCGTCACCTCTGAGGCGATTCTTCTCTACATCTACAACTCGCACGTGCCGTGGAACCACTAAAAAGCAAAGTACCCAAAACACTCAGTTCGCTTACGTTCTGTTGTTGTTTTTGTTACCGAACGCATTCCGCAGCTTTTTGTTCTTGTTGTTTGCGCTGCTTTGTCACTCTTGTTTTTGTTGTTGTGCGCCAAATAGGTTGCAGTCCATGTGCCAGTTTTTAGATTTCTTTTATTAACAGGGTCTTACGATTTTGTAGGCCATAAGTGTTACCCCGTATTCAACCTAAGTGTTACTGAGATCACGTTACTTTCGTGAGGAGTGTTACCGACAGGAACATGGGGTAACAACTGAGCGCGGGTTCATACTATGCCGGGCTCAGTTGCCAGAGGATTTTTTCCGGGGGATGCCTAGACGCTGGCGACGTTCCCAGAGCGATTTTCGGCTGATGCCCAGTTTCTGGGCCAGTTCCGTCTCGCTCATGCGGTCCTGGTTCTCGAGAACAAAATGCTGGAAGTAATCTTCGAGGGAGAGATCGTTGGACGCGTCCACTTCCCTGGTCTGTGTCTGCTCGTTATTACCGTCCACGAGAGTCTCGGGGATGTATTCGTCGCTGCCTTCGCTGTCCAGGTCCAGCAATGAGGGCGTGATCACGTCCCCGTCACACAGGATGGTTGCGCGCTCAATGGCGTTCTCCAGTTCCCGTACGTTTCCCGGCCAGCGATGGCGTTCGAGGGCGCGCATGGCCTCGGGGCTGAGATTGAGATTGGGCTTGCCCATTTT
Organism: Marinobacter sp. NFXS11; assembly: GCF_040148675.1. NCBI lineage: Bacteria > Pseudomonadati > Pseudomonadota > Gammaproteobacteria > Pseudomonadales > Marinobacteraceae > Marinobacter > Marinobacter sp. NFXS11. Next base: position 1,431,449 of record NZ_JAGDDV010000002.1, read on the forward strand.
CTCGCCCTGTCGTTTCAGGAAACGGCGAGCGAGGCCGAGAATATCGCTCAAACGTTCACGTAAGGGCGGGATCCGGATCTGCATAACGTTCAACCGGTAGTACAGGTCTTCACGGAATTCCCCGGTGCGCGTCATGGCCTTGAGGTTTCGGTGGGTGGCGGCAATCATCCGCACGTTGACGGTGCGGCTCTGGGTGGAGCCGACTTTCCGAATTTCGCTTTCTTGCAGAACCCGCAGCAGACGTGCCTGGGCTTCGGCCGGCAGTTCGCCGATTTCATCCAGAAACAGGCTGCCGCCATCGGCGGCCTCGATCAGGCCGGTCCTTGCTGATACCGCACCGGTGAAAGCGCCTTTTTCATGGCCGAACAGTTCCGATTCAATCAGGCTTTCGGGGATAGCCGCGCAGTTCACCGAAATCAGTGGCTTGGCAGCGCGGGGGCTGAGCAGGTGCAGGGCACGAGCCGCCAACTCTTTGCCGGTTCCTGATTCGCCCTGAATCAGAACAGTGGTTTCTGTCGGTGCCACTTTCCGGATCAGCGTGAACACCCGCTGCATTGGCTCACACTGGCCGAACATGATGTTGGCAGGATCGCTGCTTTCCGGCGTTTCCAGGGCTGGTGTCGATTCGTCACCCGAGTTCCGGCCGGCGGGTTTCCGGGCCAGAATGTTTTCGACCGCGGCCAGCATTTCATCGTGATCAAACGGTTTGGCGATGTACTCAACGGCGCCCATTTTCATGGAGTCCACCGCTGATCGCAGGCTGGCGTAGCTGGTCATGATCAGCACCGGCGTGTTGGGTGCGCGATTGATCAGTTCGGTGCCCGCTGCGCCCGGTAGGCGCAGGTCGGAAATGATCAGATCGAACTGATCGGGTTCGTGGTTCTGTTCGGCTTCCTCAACGGAGGCCGCATCGGCGACCTCATAGCCGGCATGCAGCAACAGTTTGCGCACTGCCGAGCGAATAATGTCTTCGTCTTCCACGATCAGAATGCGAGGCATAACAGTCTCAAGACCTTTGGTTCTGGCTGATGGCAATGGTGCCGGTTTCCGGTTCGTAGGCTGGCAATCTCAGCCTCACGCAGGTTCCGCGGCCAGTGTCGGCAGAAGCCGGGCTTTCCACCTGAACGTTGCCATAGTGCTCTTCAATAATGCTGTACACCAGCGACAGGCCAAGACCGGTTCCCTTGTTGGGGGCCTTGGTGGTGTAAAACGGCTCGAAGATATGATCGAGTTGATCCCCGGGAATACCGGAGCCCTCATCAACCACCTCGATGATAGCGGAGTAGCCATCGCCCTTTCCACTGACCCGGATGGTGCCGCCTTCCGGTGACGCGTCGCGGGCGTTGGCCAGCAGGTTGACGAATACCTGGACCAGACGCTGCTCATCTCCCAGCACCTGCAAAGAGGGCGGGCAGTCGTTGACATAGTGAATGCCCAGCCCCTTGTCGCTGAGCGACAGCAGGTTGATCGATTCTTCAACACAGCGATGAATCGCTACCGGCTCGTACCGGTTGGCCTGGGCATGATTGCCGCTGCGGGCAAAGTTCATCAGCGACTGCAGGATGGTAGAGATGCGGCGTGTCTGCTGTTGGATCTGGTCAGCGGTGTCCAGGATGTCCGGGTTGTCGGTTTCCAGTTTCAGGTTCTGGGCCAGGGAAGAGATACCGGTGACCGGGTTCCCGATCTCGTGGGCGACACCGGCCGCGAGCCTTCCCACCGATGCCAGCCGTTCGCTGTGCATCAATTCGTCCTCGAGCAGCCGGGTCTCGGTCTGGTCCTCCACCAGGATAATGCTGCCACCTTCGGTGTGGTCCGGTCCGCTAAGAGCGGCTTTGTGAAGATTCAGCCAGTGAGGCTTGCCGCGAAGGTCCAGTCGGTGTTTGTAACGATGCAGATCCTCACCCATATTGAAATCGTCCAGCAGCAGGTGCCAGTGCTCGGGCAAGGCCATCAGTCGGGCACCGACTACATCGTCGGCGGTAATCTCCGTTAGCGCTTCCATGGCGTGATTCCACATCAGAATCTCGCCGTCCTCGCCAACCGAGCAGGCGGGAATGGGCAGATTCTGCAACGTTTGCCGGTAATGCCGGCGCAAGTTGTCGAGTTCGCCGGCCAGCCCGGTTAGCCGGTTCTGGTAATCGCCGAGGGCGCGCTCCACATAGCGGATGTCCTGGGCGGTGCCGCCCTGGGCCATGGGCTTGAAGCCGAGATGGCGCTTGACCATGTCCCGGGCTACGGAGGGGCCAAGCAGGCCGGACAGGTTTATTTCCACCTGGTCCCGCAGTCGCCTGAGCTGGTAGGGGCGATACTCCACATTGGGCAGCTTCAGCTGGCCCAGTGCCCGCTCAACTTCCCGTCGTGCGACACCATAGCCAAGGGGCTCGGCCAACTGCCGAACAAAGTCACTGGAGGAGGTGGCCAGCAATTCACGGCGTTGCGGGCGGGACAGGGCGCCCAGTGAACAGGCTTGGGCCGCGCTGTTTTCCTCACTGGTGCTGGTGCTGAGAATGGAAATCAGCGCAAACACGGTAATGTTGGCGGTCAGGCTGACGAACGTGAAGATATGCCAGTTGCTGTAGTCCGGTATCAGTGGCGCATCCAGCCAGGCCAGCAGATTGGCCGTGTGCGAGAACGGCAGCACGAGCGTCACCACCCAGATGGCCAGCCCGACAACAAGACCGGCGATCAGGCCGCGGCGATTGCCCTCGGGCCAGTAAATCACGCCCAGGGCGCCGGGCAGCAGTTGCAAAGTGCCGGAAAGGGAAATGGCGCCGAGAATGGACAGGTCGAGGTTTTTGCCGACAACTTCATGAAACAGCAGCGCCAGGAAAATGATCACGGCGATGAGCAGGCGCTTGATCCACTGTAGCCACCGATAGATATCACCCTGGTCTTTCGGGGTTTTCAGGGGCAACACCACGTGGTTCAGTGCCATGCCCGCCAGTGCCAGGGTGCTGACGATCATCAGGCCGCTGGCCGCTGACAGGCCGGCAATATACATCAGCAGTGTAAGTGCGGGGCTTTCCATAGCCTGGGCTGCCCCGATGGCAAAGAATCCGGGCCCTGTGGTCACCGCCAGCTCCTGGCCGCCCCAGAGAATCAGGGGCACCGGCAGGCCGAGCAGCAACAGGTAAAGTGGCAGGCCCCAGCTGGCTTTGGCCAGTGCCTTGGGGGAGGGGTTTTCGCTGAAGGTCATGTGGTACATGTGTGGCAGCACCAGGGCGCCGGCAAAGGACATCAGCATCAGTGCCCGCCAACTGCCGTCGTCAATGCTCAGGGTCATGGTAGTGGCTGGCGACGTTCGGTTGTCCAGCCAGCTTTCCAGTCCGCTCATGCCGTCAAAGACCCCGAAGAGAATGACGCCCCCGAGCACCAGCAATGCCACAAGTTTTACGAGCGAATCAAAGGCGATGGCCAGCACCAGCCCCTGATGGTTTTCCGAGTTCTGGTCGCGCCTTGCCCCGAATAGCATGGCGAAAAGCACCACGATCAAGCTGAACATCACGCTGATTACCGCAGGCGATGTGTCCGGCGCAAGAATGCTGGCAGAGGTGGCGACGGCCTGTATCTGCATGCTCAGCAAGGCCAGAATGGCCCCGCCGGAGCAGAGGGTGACCAGGGTGCCAGCCCACTGGCTTCGGTAGCGATAGGCAAACAGATCGGCGAGGGACGTGAGCTGATAGGCGCGTCCGATCCTCATGACCGGGTTCAGAAGCACGGGCGCCAGCAGGAAAGCGCCGCTGATGCCGAGATAGTAGGCCAGAAAGCCGTAGCCGGATTCGGCGGCCATACCAACCGCGCCGTAGACCGCCCATATGCCGGCATAGACGCCCAGGCTGAGCACATAAATCAGGGGGTGGCGAACCCAGCGCCGGGGGACCATGCCCTTTTCGGTAAACCAGGCAATTCCGAACAGCAGAATCAGATACAGGAGGCTGGCGAGCAGCAGGCCGGAGGGACTAAAACTCATTGGGGTCCCGCCGCCACTCAAGCCAGAAACCGATGGCAATCAGGCCGGCCCAGATAATGTAGGGGCTGTACCAGACGTTTCCCGGCGAAGTCCACCAGTCAAGGATGTTGGGCGAAAAGATATAGATGGCCAGTACCAACAGGAAGACCAGACGGTAGATATACATCAGGCATGCTATCCGCGCTGAGGTGTGAGAAGGGCTTTATACCATGTCCCTCACCGGGATGTCAGGTGGATGGCGCCCCGTCGCCAGTTCCTCCGGCCCCACTCCAGCAGCGAATCCAGCGAACCGCTGGCAAGATCGGCAGGCGGGTTCTGGCCAAGGGCAACGAGCGCCATGAACAGGTTGTCTACAGGTTTGTCATCATCAAGAGCTGGTGCATGAGTCTGCTTGCTGAGTTTCTGACCCTGCTCGTTGAGTATGACCGGGATATGGAGCCAGCGTGGAGGAAGAGCGCCCAAGGCCCGATAAATCTGTTGCTGCTGCGCCGTCATGTCCAGCAGATCCGAGCCACGCACCACGTCCGTGATTCCCTGATCAATGTCATCGACCACCACCGCCAACTGATAGGCGTAGAACCCCTCCTTGCGGAGGATGACCGGATCGTCAAGCTCTGCTTGCACCGTCTGGTGTTGTGGCCCCAGCAGCTGGTCCTGCCAGTGGCAGTCCTGGTCTTCGAGGGCAAAGCGGATTGCGAATGGCCGGTCACCGTCGATTTCTGTGCGAGTTCGGCACTGGTTCGGGTGGCGCCCCTCGTTGGCCTGCAATTCCTTGCGCGAGCACTGGCAACGATACGCGTAGCCGCTTTCAAGCAGCCGGTTAACGGCTTGCTGATAGGCGTCGTGACGTCTGGATTGAAAGCGTACCGGCTCGTCGGGAAACAGCCCGTGGGCGTCAAGGCTGGCAATGATCTGGCCGGTCGCTTCCGGCGGCTCTCTCAGTGGATCCAGGTCTTCAATGCGGATAAACCACTGGCCGCCCTGACTGCGGGCTTCCAGAAAGCTGGCAAGTGCGGTAACGAGGGAGCCGAAATGCAACGGGCCTGTCGGAGAGGGCGCAAACCGGCCCCGGTAATGAGGGTTGTTCATGGCTGTCAGTCAGCCGGCAGGGCTGGAAAAAGCCCAGGCCGGCAGCTGTTGAGTAGTAGGCTCAGATGCCTGTCTGGCGTTCGCGAATCTCGGCCAGTGTCTTGCAATCGATGCACAGGGTGGCTGTCGGTCGTGCTTCCAGACGGCGGATACCGATTTCCACGCCACACTGATCGCAGAAACCATAGTCGTCTTTGTCGATGCGGTCGATGGTCTGGTCAATCTTCTTGATCAGCTTCCGCTCCCGGTCGCGGGTACGCAGCTCCAGGCTGAATTCTTCCTCCTGGGTTGCGCGATCGCTGGGATCCGCGTAATTTGCGGCGTCTTCCTGCATGTGGTGCATGGTGCGGTCGACTTCTTCCATCAGCTCCTGCTTCCATTGCAGCAGCAGATCTTTGAAGTGCTGGAGCATTTCCGCACTCATGTACTCTTCACCCTTCTTCATTTCATAGGGGGTGAAGTTGGTAAAACGTTCGCGTGGTTGTTCTGCAGTAGTTGCCATTGAACCCGGCCTCTTGTTTGTACTTCACAAGAACGGTTTGCTTCCCTCCGCGTGAGCCCCCGTGGCTGCGCGGTTATACCCTGGATGAAGCATTCGTCCTGAAACGGGAATTTGCGGAAAATAGCAGATTAGTCACGGGGGTGCCAGCCTTGTGACATCGACTTTTGTACGGAGATCACATGAAGTTTCCAGAACCGCTGGTTGAAGGCCGGCTTATCCGCCGCTACAAACGCTTTCTGGCAGACGTGCGGCTGCCGGATGGTTCGGAGGTAACCGCCCACTGCCCGAACACCGGCTCCATGCTGGGCTGTCAGCCAGAGGATGCTCGGGTCTGGCTCAGCCAGAGTGATAACCCCAAGCGCAAACTCCAATACACCTGGGAGTTGGTGGAAACCTCGCCCGGGCAACTGGCCTGCGTGAACACCGCCCGGCCGAACAGCCAGGCCCGGGCGGCCGTGCAAGCCGGCACCGTGGTGGAGCTGGCCGGCTATTCCGAGTGCCGCGCTGAGGTTAAGTATGGTTCGGAGAAGAGCCGGATCGACCTGCTGCTTTCCGGCCATGACACCGCGGCCGATGCCTGGGTGGAGGTCAAGAATGTCACGCTGGCGGACGATGCTCAGGGTTTTTTCCCCGATGCGGTGACCGAGCGCGGCCAGAAGCATCTGCGGGAGCTGATTGCCCAGGTTGAGCAGGGCGATCGCGCGGTGCTGTTTTTCGTGGTTAATCACACCGGCATTCAAACCGTTCGCCCGGCGGACCATATTGATCGAAAATACGGTGAGTTACTGCGGGAGGCCTGCGATGCTGGCGTGGAAGTGATTGCCTATCGTGCCGATCTGAGCGAGAGCGACGGCACGCCAACAGGTGTGTTGACCCTGACCGAATCGGTGCCCGTTATTCTGGAAGTCTGACCTCAATCTGGCCGTCCCGCTCCCGCAGGTCCAGCTGGGTGAGCGCATCGCCCTGGCAGGGCCCGGCAATGCATTCGCCGTCTGAGGGCTTGAACAGGGCGCCGTGGGTGGAACACTGGATAAACAGGTTGTCGGAATCCATGAACCGGCCGGGCATCCAGTTCAGTTCAACGCCCAGATGCGGGCAGATGTTCAGATAGGCGCGGGGCGTGCCACCGTCCAGAAACAGGAACCCGGTCAGCGGCATGCCTGCCGGCTCCCGGGCCTTCTCCCGGAGCCGGAATTCCACGAATTGGCCTTGTGTCAGCTCGGAGGCCGGACAGACGGGCTGCCAGGAATGCGGGAAGCTGCTCATTTCGGCAAGATCGTGTATCGCATGCGGGTCCCGTGATTCAGGGACATGACGATCTCATCGGCGTCCAGGCGATGCGGAAAATAGCAGCCGGAAATCTTGGCGCTGGCAATACTGGAGCCCTCCATCCGGGATTTCGAGAAGTCGATACCTCGCAGGTCGGCGCCCCGGAAGTAGGCGTGGCGGAAATCCAGCCCCTTGGCATCCATTCCCCTAAGATCCAGACCCCGGAAATCGCCATGGGCGAAACTGGGTAACTCTGCAAGCTTCGCCTTTTCAGAATTGAACGCCTGCATGTCTTCGCTACGAAGAATATCGTAGAGCGGGTGACTGATCTGATGTACTTCGTGTTCGCTTTTATCGTCCATATCGAACCTCGCGCTCGCCAGTGGGAGCCAGTTGTTGTTCTTAGTCGGCCTTTCCGCCGGGGATACCCAGATGTTGGCGGATCCGGTCGGCCACCGCCTCTGCCACATGCTCCTGGTCAGTGTGCAGGTGGATGGTGTGGCTCTTCTCCTCCGCGGTTAACGGTTCAAACCAGGTTTGCTGGGCGTCCAGCAATTCCTCGGTTGCCTCGGAGGCATCGCCCTTGCGATTTCGGATCCACTCCCGGCGCAGATCTTCCGGCGCCTCGCAATGGATCAGGGCAAAGGGCACACCCTGATCTTCGGCTATCGATGCCAGCAGGGCCCGCTCTTTCTGTTTCAGGCTGGCGGCGTCCACAATCACCGGGAAACCGGCGGCCAGAACGTGACTGGCAAGCTCCGCCAGCCGCTGATAGGTTTTCTCTGTCGCTTCCTCTGTGTACAGATCGCCACCGGTCGGTGAGCGGGAGCTGTCGAGTGGGGCCAGTCCGTGCAGGCGCTTGCGCTCGACATCGGAGCGCAGGCGTATCAGCCCCAGTTCATTGGCCATGGCGGCGCTGACGCAGGTCTTGCCGCTCGCGGACAGCCCGGTGGTTGCCAGCAGATAGTGATTCGGAATAGTTCCGTAATCCTCTGCCAACTGGGCGTAGTCTCGATAGCGCTGCATCAGGTCGGCTTTTTCAACATCGGTGAGCCCCGGGTTCCCCATGGTAAACAGGGCAATCTTGGCGCGCACCATAGCCCGGTATGCCTTATAAAGCGGCAACAAAGGCAGGGCTTCGAAGTCGTCGCGATATTCCAGGTACGTATTGAGCACCTGGTTGGCAAGGGCGCTTTCCCCCCGGGACTCCAGATCCATCAGCAGGAACGCGAGATCGTTGATCACATCGATCCAGCGGAACGGTTCGTTGAATTCAATGCAGTCGAAAACCGTTACCGCATCCTCGAAGCGGGTGATATTGGCGAGATGGAGGTCGCCATGGCACTCCCGCACCATGCCGCTGTCGCGACGACGGGCAATCAGCTCCCGGTGGCGCTCGAAGGTGGATTCGGTCCAGGCCTGGAGGTTGTCCAGCTGCATGAGCAGGTCCGAATCGTCAATCAGCGGACGGATCTGGTCAAAATTCTCCTGCATGGCGGCAAACACCGCCTCCGGCGTTCCCAGCGGTTTGTCATCCGGTACAGGCGGCAGTTGCTCATGAAATGCAGCGACCTGACGCGCCAGGTCCGTGAGCGGTTCGGGGGTTAGCTCCCCCTGTTCCTGCAGGCGATCGAAAAGCTGGTCCTGACCGAACTGACGCATCTTGATGGCGTATTCGAAGGCTTCGCCCTCGCCACCCAGGGCCGGATTTTCCGGCGTGCCAGTGATGGGCACCACTTCCAGATACAGTTTTTCGGCCAGTCGCCGATTGAGCCTGAGCTCCTCCTCGCAGAAATGCTTTCGGCGATCGAGGGTGGAGAAATTCAGGAAGCCGAAATCCATGGGCTTCTTGATCTTGTAGGCGTAGTCACCGGTCAGGATCACCTGTGAGATGTGAGTTTCGATAACCTGGAAACCATCGACAGGATGGTCGTACAGGTCTGGATTCTGCATGGCCAGAATCAGATTGCCTGGGGATGTCTCACTCACCGTGCTCTCCTCGCGTTCCCTGAACCCATTGATTTTTCTTGCTCTATCATAACGGGCAGATTACAGAAATAACACACGGATGGCCTGCCTTCCTCACCGCTCCCTTCGTTATAATCGCGGCATGAAAAAATCCAAAGCATCTTCCAGCCCCAGGCGAAAGCCCTCCCGACGTTCCTCCAACAACGGTCGCCGGCCGTGGTTCTGGCGTTTCATGTTCCGGTTATGTGCCATCGGTCTCGTTTTGCTGGCTGGCTGGATGGTTTACCTCGATGCCGTGGTGACCTCCCGTTTCGAAGGCCGGCGTTTCGAGGTTCCGTCCCGGGTTTATGCGCGCCCGCTGGAGCTTTTCGACGGTGCCAGCGTCAGTGCCGGTGCCCTGGAGAGGGAACTGAGCCTCTCCGGTTTCCGTAAGGGTGACGGCAGGAAATCCGGCAGTTACCAGCGCACGGGCAATCGCTTTGTGATCAGTACCCGGGGCTTTTCGTTCCCGGACGGCGATGAACCCAGGCGCAGGATCTCATTGATGATATCTGGCGATCGGGTTCAGGGCTTTTCGGTAATTGAAGGCGATAATGCCCCAATTGTGCGGCTTGAGCCGGCGCAGATTGGCGGCATCTACCCGGCGCACAAGGAGGACCGGGTGCTGGTCCAGCTGGACGAAGTGCCGGCCCTGTTGCCCACCACTCTGATGTCGGTGGAGGATCGTAATTTCTACGACCATTTCGGCATCGCGCCACTTTCTATTGGCCGGGCCATGCTTGCCAACATCCAGGCCGGGCGCATCGTTCAGGGTGGCAGCACGCTGACCCAACAACTGGTGAAAAACTTCTTCCTGACTCGGGAGCAGACGCTGGTGAGAAAGGCCAACGAGGCCCTGATGTCGGTGCTCCTGGAGTTGCACTATGAAAAAGACGATATCCTCGAAACCTATCTGAACGAGGTCTACCTCGGACAAGCCGGAACACGCAGCATTCACGGTTTCGGTCTTGCCAGCCAGTTCTATTTTGGCGAATCCCTCAAGGATCTGGATGTGCACCAGATCGCGTTGCTGGTGGGCATGGTCAAAGGCCCCAGTTACTACAATCCGCGCCGCCACCCGGAGCGTGCAACCGAGCGGCGGAATCTGGTGATTTCTGAAATGGAACAGGCCGGCCTAATTGAGCCGGGGCGCGCTTCCAGGGCTCGTGGATTGCCGCTGGGCGTCAGTGAGCGACCGTCATATTCGGAAAATCGGTACCCGGCCTATATCGATCTAGTCCGGCGACACCTTGCCCGCGATTACAAGGAAGAGGATCTGCGCAGTGAAGGTTTGCGGATTTTCACGACCCTGAACCCGGCGATCCAGTACGCGGCAGAGTATGCGGTAACCGATACCCTCCCGAGGCTGGGCGGCGGGCAGAATGCCGAGGCGCTGGAAGCCACCCTGGTAGTCACTGCGAAGGATTCCGGGGAAGTGCTGGCGCTTGTTGGTGGCCGGGACCCGCAATTTGCTGGATTCAACCGGGCACTGGATGCCAACCGTCCCATCGGGTCGTTGATCAAGCCGTTTATCTATCTGTCGGCGTTGCAGGAGCCGGAGAGGTATACCCTGACCACACCGGTGCTGGATAAGAGCTTTACCCTGGAATTCGACGATGGCAAACGCTGGCAGCCCAAGAACTACGATGGCGAGGAGCGGGGCGAAGTACCCCTGCACAAGGCCCTGTCCCACTCTTACAACCTGCCTGCCGTGCGTGTCGGGCTGGATATCGGAGTGGATCGGGTGCAGGAGACGCTGACAGCGTTCGGAGTCGATAGCCCGATTTCCCGTTACCCGTCGATGCTTCTGGGCTCGGTTTCCATGAGCCCGGTGACCGTGGCGCAGATCTATCAGGGGCTGGCGACATCCGGCTTCAATACGCCGCTGCGCACGATCCGTGAAGTCACGGACGCCGGCGGTGAGGCGCTATCCCGTTACAGTCTTGAAGTTGAGCAAGTGGCCGATCCCGCCGCCGTGCACCTGGTGCAATACGCCATGCAGGAAACCATGCAGGAGGGGACAGGACGCTCTGCCTATTACACTGTGCCTGAAGAGCTCAGTCTTGCCGGCAAGACCGGCACCACCGATGATGGTCGGGACTCCTGGTTTGCCGGGTTCAGTGGTGACCTGCTTGCGGTGGCCTGGGTTGGGCGGGATGATAACGGGCCAACTTCACTGACCGGGGCCAGTGGCGCTCTGCCGGTGTGGTCGAGGTTTATGGCGCAGGTTCCCCAGCACGGCTTCTCGCCGGTGGTACCCGACGGAGTCAGTTATCACTGGGTGAATTCGGAGCGGCAGGCACTCACAGACGAATACTGCGACAATGCCCGTCTGCTGCCCTACATTGCTGGCAGTGAACCCACGCAGACAATTTCATGCTCCGGAACTCTGGAACGTCGAATCCGGGGTTGGTTTGAAGGACTGTTTCAATGATTGACCGACTTTCGTTAAGGGCTGCCCTGATCGCCACGCTGCTGTCCGTGGCCGGTTGTGCTTCCGGGCCAGGAGGCGGAATCTACGTGCCGATCGGCAGTGAGCCGGCCCAGGCGCCCGAACCACCCAGAACCAGCACTGATAGCGAAGAGAGCGAAGCCCCCGTGTGGCGCAAGAGCGAACAGCCAGAGGCGGCTCCGGAAACCCGGGAATCGGCCCGGTCCAGCTCCCCTAGCTATCGGGAAACCGGGGATGGGCTCTCACCGGCGGCGCTCAGCCTGGTACGTGAGGCCGATCAGCTGTTGGCCCAAGGTAACGTCTCTGGCGCTATCGCACGCCTCGAACGGGCACAGCGGATCGCCCCCCGATCTGCGGAGGTGTATTTCAAATTGTCCGAGGCCTATGTGGCAGGTAATCAGTTGGGCTCAGCGGAGCAGTTCACCCTGAAGGGGTTGTCCCTGGCGGGAAGTGATATTCGGCTGCAGAGAGCCGGTTGGCTGTTGCTGGCGGATATTCGCCGGGCTCGAGGTAATGTGGCGGGTGCGGATCAGGCGGAAGCGAGGGCTGCGGCGTTATAAATTTGGTAATAAAAAGAGGGGCTGATGCCCCTCTTTTTTTGTCTTGTCATTCCGGAGTTGATGCTTCGAAATTGACTGTAGAAGTCTCGCCGCTGACTACTTCAACCTGACTGTCGCCAGTGATGAACGTGAGCTCGTCATCGGATGGTTCGCCTTCTGCAGTTTCGATCTCATCATTGTCACAAGTATATGAGACAGTGTATTCACCCTCAGGTATGAATGCCGCAGTGTAAACATACTGGTCGTTCTCGTAGTTGACCGGCACGGCAACTAGGGGCTCTTGGTCGCTGCCGATGTCATCAGGCGTAACATCGAAGCCCTCATGGATGTAGACGCTGCCATTGAAAGTGTCGACTGAGCCCGCGTTCTCTTCACTGCATTGATTTGCGATAACTTCTCCAGAGACTGTGCCTGCGATGGTGCCTACTTCAGAGTTGTCGACCAGACGAATCACCGGTTTCAGTCTGTAAACGTCAGGATTGTTCTGGGGATTTACAATAGATTTCCTGACGTCGAAGTCGATGGTCAGGTTGATCTCACCGCCTGCCGGCACAATAAATCCGCTAGTTTGGACTCCTCGCGCTGAGGGAGTTGTCAGGACGTATTCTCCGCCGTCAATGACAATTGTGTTTCCATCGCCGAGCTCCAAGCGCATCCAGGAATAGTCCCCTGCAGCTACCTCTTCATCGGCCAACAGAGACATCACGGTTCCACCGGTAAGGCTCAACAAGTTCACCGGTTCTGCCATGTCGAACTCGAACCGGCTTCGCTCACCATCGGAGTGTTGCAGTACCAATGCCTCGACCTCTATGTTCACCTCTTGCGCGCTATCGACGGGCGCATCGGTTAAGCCTACGTTAACCGTGCCTGTAGAATCGGTGGTACCTGTGCCGTCACTACCCCCGCCACACGCGGCAATGCCGGCAGCCAGAGCGGATACGGTGAAAAGGCGGATCGAGCGTTTCATATAAACCTCCAAGGTTTATTCGGTATATTTGTAGCGAGTTGAAATGCCACCTAACACCACTATCACGAGTGCCCGGGCAGCATAGTTCCCGACTTTTTGTTAACGTGTCTTAATGAGGTCGGGCCATCTGGCAGAACATTCTGAGACACTGGCAAATGCATCAGTCCGGCCATTTGATATAGACTGCGCCGCTGGCATGAACCCACGCAGGTAAACAACGGCTTTGGCAATTTTTCCTTTCAAGCCCTCGAAGTCCCGGCGTTTTGACGCTCTGGTGCGGCCCCATCTGGATGCGATGTACCGGTTTGCTTACCGTCTGGCGGGTCAGCAACAGGATGCCGAGGATCTGGTTCAGGATGTCGTGGTCAAGCTATTCCCAAAGCTGGATGAACTGGAAAGCGTTGACCAGCTAAGGCCCTGGTTAAACCGTGTGCTCTACAGGCAGTTTATCGACCAGGTTCGGCGCAAGAACCGGCAGAGTGACCGCCCGTTGACGGAGCTGGTCGGTACTGAAAGCCAGGCCGATTGGCTGGACAGCCTCGAATCCGACAGCGTTGGCCCGGATCTGCAACTGGAGCAGTCGCGCCTTGGACCGGCGTTGGATCGGGTCATGATGACTCTGACGCCCGATCAGCGAACTCTTTTGTTGCTTCATGATGTGGACGGCTGGCGCCAGGAAGACATCGCGGAGGTGCTGGACATCCCGTTGGGAACCGTGAAATCGCGATTGCACAGGTGTCGGGCCGCCCTGCGAAAGAAATTGCAGCGGGAGCTGGAACCAACCGAGCCGGCTGGACGTGTGGGGGAGTGAGGTGAAGACAATGTCCTGCAACGAAATCCGGGTGGATCTGCCCGCCTACATCAATAATGAGCTTTCCGCGCTTGCCCGTGATCGGGTGCAGGGGCACATTGCTGTCTGCCCGGCATGCAGTGAGTGGCTTGCCTCGGAGCGCGCTCTGAACCGGGCGTTGCAGGAGCAATTCAGCGTTCCTGAGCCTTCCCCTGATTTCCACAGCCGTGTTTTGTCCTCGGCGCGAGGCGAAGCCAAACCGGAGTCCGGATGGAGTCATGGGGCACTGGGTGGCGCCATTGCGGCGGCTCTGGCGCTCGGTATCGGCCTGGGTTTTCTGTTTCAGCCGGATCGTGTGACTGACAGCGGCCGGCCTGTTGTTGTGTCGTCGGAAAATGCCACTGAAAACTTGGCATCCGGGATTGCCGAACCCGTTGAGAAAACCGTGCGCCTTGCCTTCCGTTCGGGTGAAGCCCTGGAAAACGTTACGCTGACCCTGGAGCTGCCACCCAATGTGGAACTGGCTTCCTGGCCAGGGCATCGGGAGCTTAGCTGGCAGGTGAGCCTGAATGCCGGGGAGAACGTCCTGTCGCTGCCCCTGAAGCTCCTCTTTCCCGGTGCCGGTGAGTTGGTGGCCCGACTCGACACCGGAGATCGCCAGAAAACCTTTCGGGCCCCGATTCCCGAATACCCACAACGCCCGGTCGAGGATCCCGAATCATGACAGGTTGCAGGTTCGTATTGAGCGCCAGGCTGGTTGGATTGCTGATGTTGGGGTTTTGGGTCCCGGCGACAACACTGGCTAATGATGATCTGGATGTTACCATGCGCATGGTGACTGACGACGCAGAACTCACCGATTCGGTCGTGCGGGAAATCGAGCTGCCTCGCGCTATCGGAAAACCCGAAAATCCGGGTGAGTCTGGCTCTCGCGGGCTGGATGCGGCGAGTGAAGCCCGAGAAAGGGGGCGCGAGTTTGGTGAGTCCATGTCCGAAAAAGCCAGGCAATCCCGGGAGCTGATCAAGGGTAAGCCTGAGTTGCCGGAGCGGCCGGAACGCCCAGAGCTGCCGGATGCACCAGGGCTGGATCGCTGAAGCCGGATAAATAACCGGTCCTGCCCCGCGTGGATTAATCCGGAGAAACCTGTTTGCTGGTATTTTGGCGCGCCCTGTCCCTGATCCTGTTGTTAATGCCCACGATGATTCTCCAGGCGGCTGAAACGGAAGCCGGCATGGAGGATTTCCGTGCCGGCGTTGAAGCCTTTGAAGCAGGAGACCTGGACGCCGCGAAACAGCGCTTCCAGAGGGCCGTCGATGATGGCCTGAGATCCCCCTCGCTTTTCTACAACCTCGGTGTTGTCTGCTATCAGTTGGGCGATTATGTCGCCGCTGAATCGGCCTTCCGTTCATTGCTGGACGGCTCCAATGGCGCCCTGGCGCGTTATAACCTCGGTCTGGTGGCGCTGGCCAGGGAGGAGTCTGCCGAAGCCCGTCGCTGGTTCGAGCAGGCCTCGGCCGAGAGCTCGCCGGATAAAATCCGAACATTGGCCCGAGCGCAGCTGAATAAACTGGCCGGCGGAGTCCCGCTGTCGGCCAGCGAGCCTTCGGTTCGCGGCTATCTGGGTATCTCCGGCGGTTACGATTCCAATATTGCCGGCCTGCCCGAGGATACGGCGTCCAGTGAGGGCGGGGGCTTCCTCGAAGCGCTGGCTGCCGGAACCTACGAACGGCCAATCGGCACCCGCTCACGGCTTTCCCTCGATGCTGCCGCCTATTCCCGGGAACATCCGTCCGATGACGAATACGACACTCAGGTGTTGCAGGGACGACTGGCCTGGTCTGAGACCCTCGCTGCAGGTGATCGGGGCGCTCTGGTGTCGTTGGTGAAGTCCTGGTTTGACAGCCAATCCCTTGAAACCCGATACGGCATCGAGGGGTTTTATCGTTGGCGTGAGTGTTCGCTACCCGTAGCCCCGGATCAGTGCGGAATCGCCCTGGCGGCGGCTACCGTGAATGGTGGTTCAGGCTTCGAGGCCTATGACGGACAGTGGTATCGGGCACGCATTCATGCGCGGAAGTACCTGGGACCCTGGCTATTGGACGGCGAATACTCACTGGAAATCAATGACCGGCGGGATCTGCAAACAACCAATGAGTTCATCAGTGTCTCACCCACCCACCACACACTGGAGGTTGCCGGTCGCTACCGGTGGCGGCCAGATATCGTATTCGGAACAACGGGCTCTGTTCGCCACAGTCGATACCGGGACGCCCATCAGTTGGTGTCCGGGGAAGGCGAGAGCGGGCGCAGAACAGATAGCCGTCTGGAGATCGGATTGCTGGCGGAGAAGTCCCTGGACAGCCTTTGGTTGGTCCGGGGGGAGTGGCTGGTTCGGGATAACAGAAGCAGTCTGTCGCAGTATGACTATCAGCGCCAGACGCTGATGTTCACCCTCGAAGGGGCCTTCTAGCTCTGCAAGGCAAAGCCAGAAGGCCGGCTACCTTTTACAGTCCAGCGTTTCTCAGGCGGTTGGCGTGTTGCTTGAAAACCGCTTTCGGGTCTGTCTCGAACAGGCTGTGCAGCCCCAATGCTTGATTTACTTCATCCAGATGGTTCATGAAGTAATTATCCCGGATAACCTTGCCAAACCGGCTGCTGCAGCGGCCTACCAGACCGTCGTTCTGGCTGAAGCCGAAGGCGAGGCTGGTGGTGCCCAACAACGCGTCGGACGGATCCAGTACGTTGGTCAGAACACCGGTGCCACCCCAGGAGTAGAAGCGGACACCATTTGCCGAGTAGGCGCCTTCACCGCAAGCGGTGGTTGGAATCCCGGCAGGGGCAAAGTTGTTGAATTCGGCGCTGCCCTGAGTTGTGAGGGATTCCAGGCTTGACCGCAGGTCCTGGTTATAACCGCCACCGGACAGCAGGTCGATCAGCCCACCCAATGCATTACCCAGACTGGCTGCCAGGCTTTCGGCTGGGGAGCCGTAGATAAGGTCGGCGACCGGCGAGCCTTTATGGGGCGAGCCGACGGATGTTACCGAGGCGACCAGATCCGGCCGCACCCTGGCGATGTAACGGGCCGTGGGGCCCCCGTGGCTGTGGCCAATCAGATTGACCTTGCCGTGCACCGCGGCGATGGCCTGTACCTGCGGCAGCAGCGCTTCACCGCGAGCAATGGTGCTGTCCAGGGCGGGCACCTGAGTGGTGTAGACATCGGCGCCGTATTTGCGGAGATCCTCGGCGACGCCGTACCAGTAATCCACGCCGGCAATGGAATCAAAGCCGAACATGCCATGCACCAGCACAACCGGGTAACGAGTATCCGTATAGTTTGAAGGGGTAGAGTCCCACCACCAGGCGGCAGAGGGGGCCGACCAGGCCACGGTCAGGGCCAGGGCCATTGCTTGGATCCAGAGTTTCATTGTCGTTCCTACAGTTTGATGTTGTGTTTGTTATTCAAACTGCGGCTCAACCTAACGGGTTGCTCCAGAGACTTCCTGCTCGTACTGCATCTGCCTGTCGGCAGACCGAGTGCTTCCGTGCGCTGACTTGATTTTTGTGCTTGTTAGATTGGTGCCGTCAGAGCATCTCGGTAGAGATTAGATCAACATTTGATCAGTCGGGATGGTAAGTCAACGGCACAAGAGGCCAGGTAGGGGTGTTCGCCGTGGAACTGTGATGCCCATCACATCGGTGGCCCCGCAGGACATGTTCCGACCTGCGGGGCAGCGATGGGGACAGCGGAAATATCAGAGCGTGGCCATGACCTTTTTGGCCGCCGCTACCGTATCGGCGATGTCCCGTTCGGACAGTGCCGCTGTCGTAAAGCCAGCCTCAAAGGCGGATGGTGCCAGATATACGCCTTCTTTAAGCATGCCCTGGAAGAACTTCTTGAAGCGTTCGACATCGCAGCCCATCACCTGGTCAAAGCGGGTAACAGAGCTTTCCTCGGTGAAGAAGAATCCGAACATGGCCCCGGCACCCTGGACCGTCAACGGGATGCCAGTGGCGTCAGCGGCTTCTTTCAGACCGTCGCGAACGGCATTGGTTTTCTCGGTCAGCCGGTCGTG
Organism: Marinobacter sp. NFXS11; assembly: GCF_040148675.1. NCBI lineage: Bacteria > Pseudomonadati > Pseudomonadota > Gammaproteobacteria > Pseudomonadales > Marinobacteraceae > Marinobacter > Marinobacter sp. NFXS11. Next base: position 1,449,129 of record NZ_JAGDDV010000002.1, read on the forward strand.
GAAACCGGGCTCGGAGATTGCGTTCAGTGTCGTCAGGCCGGCACACATGGCCAGGGGGTTACCGCTCAGGGTGCCTGCCTGGTAAACCGGTCCCAGTGGTGAGATGTGTTCCATGATTTCCCGTTTGCCGCCAAAGGCGCCGACCGGAAGTCCGCCACCAATCACCTTGCCAAGTGCGGTGAGGTCCGGGGTTACGCCATACAGCCCCTGCGCGCCGCCGAGGGAAACCCGGAACCCGGTCATTACTTCGTCAAAGATCAGCACGGTGCCGTGCTCGTCGCACACTTCCCGCAACCCCTCGAGGAAGCCGGGGACCGGTGGAATGCAGTTCATATTGCCAGCGACCGGCTCTACGATAATCGCGGCGATCTGGTCGCCCATCTCCCGGAAGCATTCGCGAACGCTGTCCATGTCGTTGTAGGTCAGCGTGATGGTGTGCTCAGCCAGGCTGGCGGGGATGCCCGGGGAATTCGGCACCCCCAGGGTGAGGGCCCCGGAGCCTGCTTTGACCAGCAGTGAATCCACGTGGCCGTGGTAGCAGCCCTCGAACTTCACGATCTTGTCGCGACCGGTGTAGCCCCTCGCCAGGCGGACAGTGCTCATGGTGGCCTCGGTACCCGAATTCACCATGCGGACCAGTTCGATGGATGGCACCAGTTCGCACACTTTCTTGGCCATCTCGGTTTCTAGGGCGGTCGGCGCACCATAGCCAACGCCCAGATCAACCTGCGCATGCAGGGCGTCTTTGATGCGTTGGTCACCGTGGCCAAGAATCATGGGGCCCCAGGAACCGATGTAATCGATGTAGCGCTGATCGTCTTCGTCGTAAAGATAGGCGCCCTGGGCGTGCTTGAAGAAGATCGGCGTGCCGCCAACGCCTCGAAAGGCCCGGACCGGAGAGTTCACGCCACCGGGGATGTATTTCTGGGCCTGCTCGAACAGGGTTTCGGAGTGCGTCATGGATCTGGGCTCCTGTTATTCCGGAAGTGAAAAAAGTGGGTGATGGCTTGCGAACAGGCGCTCAAACGCTTTGGCTCGCATCTCAATGTCGTTTGTGTCGCCGCCAAACAGACCGCCTACCACGGCGAGCATGTCGGCGCCGGCACGGATAAGAGGTTCGCCGTTGTCTGTGGTCACCCCGCCAATAGCGGTGATTGGGAGGCCGAAATGCTTCGCTTTGGTCAGGACACCGGGAGGCGCTGCCGGGGCGCCGGGTTTGGTCGACGACGTATAAATTCGCCCGAACGCCAGATAGTCCGCGCCCGCCCCCAGTGCAGCCTGTGCAAGCGCGAGATCGGCGTGACAGGTTATGCCGATTATGGCCTCATCACCGAGAAGGCGGCGGGCCTCAGTCACTGAGCCGTCCGTCTGACCCATGTGTACGCCGGCAGCCCCGACCCGTTTCGCGAGATCTGGGTCGTCATTGATCAGCAACGGAACGCCCGCATTTCGGCATACAGCCTGCAAACTGGCCGCTTGGGAAACCCTTTCGGCCATCGGCGCGCTCTTTTCGCGGTATTGTACCATGACCGCGCCGCCCCGAAGCGCAGCCTCTACCGATTCGATCAGTGTTACGGGTGGTGTCAGTACGCTGTCGGTAATGGCGTAGAGCCCCGGGCGCAGCCCTTTACTCATCGCTCCCACAAAATACCTCGATCCGGGACCGGCTGGCCTTTACCGACTTCCAGAGCGTGGAGTATGGCTCGATGGACGTAGTTCTGGGCCTGGGAAATGGCGGCGCGGGGAGACAGCCCGGAGGCCCTGCCGGCAGAAATGGCTGCTGCCAGAGTGCAGCCGGTGCCATGGTACTCACCACCGATTCGTTCAACTTCCCAGCGCATGGGCTCAGGGGCGTGGTTATAGAGCGTGTTGATAATGTGAACGCCGGTACCGTGTCCACCGGTGGCCAGCACGGATTCGCAGCCGCCCTTCAGCAGATTGTCGGCGGCCTGATCGGCGTTTTCACTGTTGCCGAGCATGGCCAGTTCGACGCCGTTGGGCGTGATCATTTCGGCCACGGGAAAGAGCTTCTCCTTCATGGCGTTGACCAGTTCGTCGTCGGCCAGATCACCGCCGCCTGCGGCCTTGATCACCGGGTCGGTAATCACGGGAATGCTCGGATGTTCACGGATGAAATCCACGAGCACATCCACCACCGCAGCATTGCCCAGGGCACCGGTTTTGATGGCATGAATCGGGGAATCATCGGCGAGACACTGGAGTTGCTTTCGGATCAGGTCAGCCGATACGGGCTCGGCGCCATACACGTTGCGGGTGTCCTGCACGGTAAGGCAGGTAAGAACCGGCAAGGGATGACAGCCAAGGGAGGTGACGGCCTGGATATCGGCCTGAATGCCGGCGCCGCCGGACGGATCAAGACCGGAAAGAATCAGAACCTGTGGTCGGGTATAGCGTTTGATGACTCAGCTCCTCAAAACGGTTTGACAACAGCCAGGATAACAACGGCCAGAAGGATCAGCACCGGCAGTTCGTTGAACCAGCGGTAAAACACGTGACTTCTGGTGTTCCGGTCGTCCCGGAAGACCTTTACAAGGTGCCCGCAGTAGAAATGGTAAACGATCAGAATGGCCACCAGAAACAGCTTGGCATGCATCCAGCCCTGGCTGAAATAGCCGGAGGCATTGTAACTGATCAGCCAGACACCGAAGACGACGGTGGCGACCATTGAAGGGGTGGTAATGCCGCGGTACAGCTTGCGTTCCATGATCTTGAAGCGCTCACGACCGGGCTCGTCCTCGCAAGCCGCGTGGTAGACGAACAGTCTGGGCAGATAGAAAATGCCGGCGAACCAGCACACCAGTGAAATAATATGGAAGGCTTTCACCCACAGCATTCGTCAACTCCGTCGGTATTGGTAGTAACTTTCGATATCGGATTTCAGTACCACGCCATAAACCCGTTGAATCATCGGGGCCACGTGACGTTGTACGTACAGTGCCTCGGCATTGGTTGCATCGAACTCGTTTAATGCCTCCTCCAGGGTGGCCTGATATTGCACGGGGGCCACGTCGCGACGGTTCGCAGGTATGTCCATAAGGTCAATGGCCTCCGGCGGTTCGATCTCTTCCTCGGACACCAGCTTCTCGGTGTCCTCCAGGTATCTGGCGAGATCCACGGCCGGCAACAGGGCGGTCGGCCCGCTGCTGCCTTCAACCACAAGCCACTTTGGCTCGGATTTCAGTACTTTTCTCGCTTCTTCCACCGTCAGGTGCCGTTCGGTGCGCAGTATGCTGCGGTCCATGATGGCGCCAACCGACACCCGCCGCAGGGCCTGGATGACCGGTGAGTTCTGGTAGCTCAGCCCCTGATTTTTGAGGATAGTAAGGAACAGTGATTTCTTGCCGAAGGCTTCGCTGGTCACCAGGCTTGAGGTGGTGATGATCAGCATGCCCGGGAGGATGATGTTGGGGTTACGCGTGAGCTCCATCAATGCCATCAGGGCCGCGAGTGGCGCCTGAAGTACGGCCCCCATCATGGCTCCCATGCCGAGCATGGCGTAGAAGCCGACAGAGGACGCCTGTTCCGGCATGATCTGGGCGCCAATCAGCCCCATGGCGCCGCCCAGGGTTGCCCCCATAAACAGGGTTGGGCCGATCACGCCACTTGGCATGCCCAGCCCTATGGAGAGCGATGTAATAACCAGTTTCGCGGCGCCGGCACCGAGCAGGAGCCAGAACCCGAGTTCGCCGTTAATGGTTTCGTTGACGGTGTCGTAACCGATACCCATGGTTTCCGGAATAAAAATGGCGAATGGCACCATCAGAAGGCCCGCAAACGTGATGCGCAACAGAACTGGGCGGTGGTGGTGCTTGCCCATGGTGTCAACCAGCTGGATAAACAGCGCGGCCGAAATGCCGATAATCACCGCTATTGCGAGTATCCAGGGGATTTCCGTTAACGAGTTCATGGTCAGCGCCGGCACGTTAAAGGCCGGCTCTGTGCCATAAACCGCCTGGGTAACAATGGCAGCGCTGACAGAGGCCAGGATGATCGGTGTAAAACCCGCAATGGTATATTCCATCATCACCACTTCCATGGCGAAGATGACGCCGGAGATCGGCGTGTTGAAAGAGGCTGAAATGGCGGCCGCACAACCGCAAGCCACCAGTGTCCGGATGCTATTGTTCGGAAGCCGCATCCACTGGCCCATCAGGCTGGAAAAAGCCGCGCCCAGGTGCACGGCAGGCCCCTCACGACCGGCCGACTGACCACTGACCACGGTGGCAACGCCCGAGATGAACTGCACGATCGCGCTGCGTACGGAAATGTAGCCCTGGTGGTAATTCAGACGCTCCATCACGTGCACAATCCCGACCTTGCGGTCGTGGGTGGCCAGACGGTGCATCAGCAGCCCCAGACCGAGGGCGCCAGCCAGGGGCAGGAATCCGCGGGTAATCAGGTCCAGTTGTTCGAAGGATTCGGAGCCATCTCCGGGCAGGAAGTGCTCAAGCGGCCATTCGATAGCCAGCCGAAAAACCAGGATCACGCCCCCGGTTATCAATCCGGACAGCAGGCCGAGCACGGCCAGTTGCGGCAAAGCATCAACACCGGATAGTCGGCGCCGGAAAACAGGAATCAGATGCTCGGTAATCTGGTGCCAGATTTTCTGCATGAGGCCAGAGTTCCGGTGGATTTGAATGGACTGCCAGAAGGATTCTGACAACATTGTAACGGTCGCCCTGAGGGCTGCAATAAGTCATTGGTTTATCATGGTAGACTACGGCGTTAAAGCTCTTAATTTTGATACGACGTCGCTGGAGAAAATGGTGATTAAAGTAGGCATCGTTGGTGGCACCGGCTACACCGGTGTGGAACTGCTGAGAATTCTTGCGGTTCACCCTGAAGTTTCGGTCAGTTGCATTACCTCCCGTTCCGAGGCGGGCATGCCGGTCGCGGATATGTACCCCAATTTGCGAGGCCATTATGACCTCGCGTTTTCAGAGCCGGACGTTAATGTGCTTGGGGATTGCGATCTGGTGTTCTTCGCCACGCCCCATGGCGTGGCCATGAGAATGGTGCCGGAACTGATGGCCGCCGGCGTGCGTGTGGTGGATCTGTCCGCCGATTTCCGTCTTAAAGATCTGGATGTCTGGGCCAACTGGTATGGCATGGCCCATGAGAGCCCGGAATGGGCCGAGAAGGCGGTTTACGGGTTGCCGGAAGTGGTGCGGGATGAAATCCGCACTGCTCAACTGGTTGCCAACCCGGGTTGCTATCCGACCGCAGTTCAGCTGGGATTCCTTCCGTTGCTGGAGCAGGGGCTGGTGGATCCCAAGCGCCTGATCGCCGATGCCAAATCCGGCGCCAGCGGCGCGGGCAGGCAGGGCAAGATCGGTATGCTCCACGGGGAGATCGGTGAAAGCTTCAAGGCCTACGGCGCCTCGGGTCATCGTCATCTGCCGGAAATCCGCCAGGGTTTGTGCGCTGCTGCCGGCGGGGATGTGGGTGTGACGTTCGTGCCCCACCTGATTCCGATGATCCGCGGCATCGAGGCGACGCTTTACGCCGAGCTCAAGAACCCGGCGGACTTTGATCGGCTCCAGGCTCTGTTCGAACAGCGTTTTAATGACGAGCCTTTTGTCGATGTGATGCCTTTCGGCAGCCATCCGGAAACCCGGAGCGTGCGTGGGGCGAACCAGTGTCGCATGGCGCTGCATAGGCAGGAGCAGAGCAACATTGTTATTGTTTCTTCCGTCATCGATAACCTGGTTAAAGGTGCAGCGGGGCAGGCGGTCCAGAATATGAACATCATGTTTGGCCTGAAAGAAACCATGGGGCTTGAGGCCCCGGCGCTTTTGCCTTGATACCCAAGGGAAGATTGTGAGCGAACAGCGAAAGCCGGCTGAAGAGTATGTGGTCATCCGGCATCGACCGGGTTATCGCCTGCGCAGAACAGCCATCCTTCTGGTTTTTACCGTGGTGGCTGTGGTTGTGGGGTATGCCACCGGGCTTGCCCAGGGCGGTTTCCGTTTTTCCAGTGCCGAGGAGTCAAACCAGGTGCTGGAAAACGAGGTCGAGAAACTCCGGGATGATTATCGCAAGGCCCGGCAGCAGCTGATCAACCTTGAGCGTGGGCAGGCGATTGACGAGCAGGCCTTGAACCAGGCGCGAAAAACCATTGTGGATCTGGAAACCCGTATTGTGTCACTGCAATCGGACCTGACTTTCTATAAAAACATCATGGCTCCGTCGGAAACCAGCAAGGGGCTTCAGGTAGACAGCTTTTCACTGGTTCGGGCTCGCAATCAGGACAGTTATGACTTCAAGCTGGTGCTGACCCAGGTCGGCAACAACAAGAGCTACATTTCCGGTGTGGTGGCAGTCAATGTCATTGGTTTGCGTGATGAGGAAAAAGAGGTCATCGCCTTGCGTGACCTCTCGGAGGACATAGCCGATCTCGGTGTGAAATTCCGTTTCCGGTACTTTCAGGATGTCGAAGGCTCCCTGAAACTGCCGGAACAATTTGAGCCGCTTGAGATCCAGGTGGTTGCCCAGGCAGAGGGAAAAAAATCCTCGCAAGCCGAGCGCACCTTTAACTGGGACGATTTAACGGAGAACTGACATGCTTGGCAAGAAAAAGCAGAAGCCGCGCCGGCCCACGGGCCATTTTGACACCTTGATCTCTTCCCGCACGACGGTTGAAGGCGATGTGCATTTCAGCGGCGGGCTTCATGTGGATGGCCGGATTCGAGGCAAGGTCGTTGCCGATGAGGGCACCGACGCGGTACTGAGGATTTCAGAAGTTGGCGAAGTGACGGGTGATATCAATGCGCCCCACGTCATTATCAACGGAACCGTGAATGGTGATGTTTACGCCTCGGCACATCTTGAACTGGCGGAAAAAGCCTCTATCAATGGAAGCGTTTACTACAATCTCATTGAAATGGCGATGGGAGCGTCTGTAAACGGTAATCTGGTGCATCAGCGGGAGCCGGTCGGGTTGCTCTCCCAGGATTCCAAATCCGCCGGATCCGGCGACAAGCAGGCTTCTGCTGGCGATTCGGCAGCGGAGCCCGGCGGTGCTGACGATGGTGGAAAGTCCGAATAGTTGATTGTTTTAGTCAGGAATACCATAATCGCCTGAGTTGTTCATAATAATCCGGAGGCGAACTTGAGTGCAGTTCAGCAACAAATAGCTACGCCGCTGTTCTTCAGTGACAGTGCCGTTGCCAAAGTACGTGAGTTGATTGAGGAAGAAGAGAATCCCGAACTCAAACTCCGCGTCTTTGTGACGGGCGGAGGCTGCTCCGGATTTCAGTACGGCTTCTCGTTTGATGAAAGCCAGGATGAGGAGGACACCGTCATCGAGCGTGACGGCGTTTCTCTTCTGGTGGATCCGATGAGTTACCAGTATCTGGTGGGTGCTACCATTGATTATCAGGAAGGCCTGCAAGGCTCGCAGTTCGTGGTCCAGAATCCCAATGCAAGCTCCACTTGCGGGTGTGGTAGCTCCTTCTCCATCTGATCGGCAGTGGCTTTCAGGCCGGGTAAATGGCACCCAGAATACGAGGGCCAGCTGCCCCGGTCACGTCCGGCAGGTTGCCGGGCTTTCCTTCCAGTGCCTGCTTTGCCAGCCAGGCAAAGGCAACAGGTTCCACCAGTTGAGGGTCTAATCCCAGTTCCGTTGTGAGTGAAAGCGAAACGCCGGGCAGTTCTTTGGCGAACGCATCCATTAGCAGCGGATTGCGTGCTCCGCCACCGCACACATAAATCCTGAGATCCGAGATCTCGGGCAGTTGCTGAACGACGCTTTTGACGGTTAATTCCAGTAAGGTCCTCTGAATATCTTCGGCTGGAATGTCCCGGTGGCGGCTTACCAGTGTTTTTACCCAATCAAGATTGAACCGCTCTTTGCCCGTGCTTTTAGGGGGTGCCTTCGAAAAATAGGCATCGGAAAGCATGTCATCAAGAAGTTCCTGGTTAATCGAGCCCTCCATGGCCCAATGACCGTCGCTGTCGAAAGGCAGCCCGGTCTGGTCGAGGCACCAGGCATCCATCAGCGCATTGGCAGGGCCCGTGTCAAAACCGGTTGCCGGTATCTCGTCACTGGCGGGGAGCCAGGTAATGTTGGCGATTCCCCCGAGGTTGAGAATGCAGCGGTTCTCCTCATCTGAGCTGAAAAAGGCCTTGTGGAAGGCTGGGACCAGCGGCGCGCCCTGACCTCCGGCGGCCATATCCCGTCGTCTGAAATCCGCAACTGTTGTGATGTTGGTGGCTTCGGACAGCACGGAAGGGTTGCCGATCTGTATGGAGAAAGGTGCGGTGCCGGACGGCTGGTGCCGAATGGTTTGTCCATGGCTGCCAATGCCCCGAATCTTTGCCCGCTCGAATACCGACCTTTGGATGACCGCGTCGGCGGCCTGGGCAAACAGTGTGCCGACCAGAGTGTCCAGTTCGCCGATTTCGTCGGGTTCGGCCTGGTTCTGGCTGGCGGCAATGAGTCGGTGGCGAATCTGATCGGGGTAGGGGATCGTGTGCGATGCGTGGATCTTTATGGCGCTGTGACTGAAAGACACCAGCACGGCATCAATGCCATCCATGCTGGTGCCTGACATCAATCCAATCCAGGCTTCCATTTGTCGCTCAGTCGTCTGAAGCCAGTGCGAGTTGCTGATAGCTCTCGCGGAACACGTCAAACTGCGCGATTCGCTGTTCGGTGAATTGTTTGAATCGGGCCATCTCGGAAGACGGAATGGGCTTGGCGTCCGGTAACTTGACCGTGCGGGAGTTACGCGGCGACCCGTTCAGCCTGAACTCGTAGTGCAGATGAGGTCCGGTAACCATGCCCGATGAACCAACATGCCCGATGGTCTGGCCCTGCTTGACTCGGGTCCCATTCTTGATGCCTTTGCCCAAGCGGCTCATGTGCGCATACAGCGTGGTGATGTTGTCGCCGTGCTGGAGGATGACGGTTCGTCCGTAACCACCCTTCCAGCCGGCAAATTTCACCCGACCGGAACCTGCCGCCTTGATGGGAGTGCCGGGAGGCGCTGCGTAATCGGTGCCTTCATGCGGACGTACAACGTCCAGGACGGGATGGCGGCGCTGAAGGTTGAACGGAGAAGAAATCCGGGCATTGATGGGGGTTCGCAGGAATGCCTTGCGCATGCTTTTGCCATCGGGGGCGTAGTAATCGCTGTCGCCATTGCTGTCGGTATAAAGCAGTGCAAGGTTTTCTTCGCCGCGGTTAACAAATCGTGCAGACAGGATCCGACCCGTGTCGAACTTTTCGCCGTCCAGGTAAAGTTCTTCGTAAACCACTTCGAACTGGTCGCCCTTCCGGACGTCGTAAACAAAGTCGATATCCCAGCCGAAGATGCCTGCCAGTTCCATGGTCAGGCTGTCGTTAAGGCCCGCTTCGCGCGCCGCAAGATAGAGGGAGCCGTCGATGGTACCTGATGCAAAGGCTGGCCGAGCTTCCGGTTCGCGAACTTCGGTTTCGCCGGTAAAGCTTTCGCCCTCTTTGGTAATCTTCAGGGTTTCCAGGCGGTTTCTCTGCAAGTCGATGGCAGCAAGCCCGCCGTCTTCGGTTGTCGCAAAACGAATGGTCTCGCCGGCGTACAGGCGCTGAAGTTTTTCGGCCTCACCGTCGCCGTGAATAACCGAGAGCATTATGCCGTCATTAAAGCCAGCTTTCTTGAACAAAGAGGAGAGCGTGTCACCAGGCTTGATCGCGAAGGTTTGCCATTGGAGTTCCGGCAGCCTGGGAGCAACAGGTTGCGCGGGAGTAGAAAGGCTCGCCTGCTGCGTGGCCTCTGTCGCGACATCGGATTCAGGCGCTTCCGGCTGGGTGTCCGCAACGGGAGCCTCTGTCGGCGCTGCTTGCTCAGGCGCTGCACCGGTTTCGGAAACGGTGCCTTGCTCCAGGTCCAGGGCATAGGACATCCGTTTGGCTTCAACGTTGCTGCTGGGGCTCATAAGAATGGCAGCGGTAACAACAACGGTAACCGCGGCAGCAATGGTAATGTGAGTTTTAGGAAACATTTTCAGCACGTATCGCACCCGTTTTAATCGGTATTACGGCAGCTTGTACTACCTAATTAAAGCTGTTGTTCAAGTATAGTCCAACAGATTACCGTATAAAATGCATGCGGGACAGCGTGGAACATTACGGTTGCTGCTCCATCCTCCGGATTTCTTTTGACAGCGTTGTTATAATACGCCGCCCTGCAAAGTCGGTGTTGGTCAAATTCTGGTCAGCATACTGTAGCAGGGGAACAGGTAACTCACAGATTTCTTTTGTTGAACTCTGTAACTGACAGAATCTTTCCAAGATCAAAGCGGGGACGTGTTGTTCATGGCATCCATTGATGAAGCGTTGGCGATAATCAAGCGAGGCGTAGACGAACTCATTCCGGAAGATGAGCTCATCGAAAAATTGAAGGAAGGTCGTCCGCTGCGGATTAAGGCGGGTTTCGACCCCACTGCGCCGGACCTTCATCTTGGGCACACCGTTCTTATTAACAAGCTGCGGCAGTTTCAGGATCTTGGTCACGAGGTGATGTTTCTGATTGGAGATTTCACCGGAATGATCGGTGATCCCACCGGTAAAAGCGCCACACGTCCTCCTCTAACCGAGCAGCAGGTCGCCGAGAACGCGGTCAGCTATAAAGAGCAGGTGTTCAAGATCCTTGATCCCGCGAAAACGCGCGTCATGTTCAATTCCGACTGGATGGGCAAGATGAGCGCCGCCGATATGATCAAGCTGGCGGGACAATACACCGTTGCGCGCATGTTGGAGCGGGATGACTTCACCAAGCGCTACCGTGCCGAGCAGGCGATTGCGATTCACGAGTTTCTCTACCCGCTGGTCCAGGGGTATGACTCAGTGGCCATGGAGGCGGATGTTGAGCTGGGCGGTACCGATCAGAAGTTCAATCTCCTGATGGGGCGTATTCTGCAGAAGCAATACGGCCAGTCGCCCCAGGTGATCCTCACCATGCCAATTCTGGAAGGGCTCGATGGTGTCCAGAAGATGTCCAAGTCTCTGGGAAACTATGTCGGCGTCAACGATTCGCCTGGCGAAATGTACACCAAGCTGCTCTCCATGCCGGATGATCTCCTGTGGCGCTACTTCGAACTTCTGAGCTTCCGGCCGCTTGCCGAGGTGGACGAGTTCCGTAACGCAGTTGCCGGTGGTGCAAACCCCCAGGATTATAAAAAGCTGCTCGCGGAAGAGATCATTGCCCGCTTCCATGATGAAGAGGCGGCCCGGACCGCTCACAAGTCCGCCGGCAACCGAGTGGCGCTCGGTGAGATCCCGGACAATGTACCGACTGTTGAAGTGCCTTTGGAGGGGCAGTCCGAGATTCCGATGGCGGCGGTGCTTCGTTTGGCCGGTTTGGTAAAGAACGGCGCGGCAGCCCGGGATGTCCTGGGGCGTGGTGCGGTATTTGTCGATGGCCAGAAATTCGAGGGCGACCGGATGTTTGTGGAAGGCGATGATTGCGTCATCCAGGCTGGCAAGAAGAAGATTGCCCGGGTTCTGATTACTGTCTGATCGATTTTGGGCGATTTTGAGTTTTTTTCAGAATCGCCGTTGACACCTTCGGGCAGGTCTGTAGAATGCGCATCTCTTTCGAGGGGAGCACCGCTGAGGCGGCTCAGAAATCGAAAGATAACTGTTTGAAAGCGCTGAAGAAAATGAGTTTCAAGATTCTTCAGAAAGCGGTTGACAGGCAAGCGATTCACTGTAGAATGCGCACCTCGAAACAAGCAGTAAGCCGGGTCATTTTTCGGCGCTTTCCGGAGACGGAAAACATCGAAAAATAAACGGTTGACAAGGCGGCGCTACGATGTAGAATACGCGGCCTTGATTGAGCAACAGCTCAAACGCTCTTTAAAAAGTTGACCAAGTAATTCGTGTGGGCGCTGGCCGAGGTATTTCGGATATGAAATATCAGGACAGTGACTCGTCGAAATTGAGTT